>NZ_WINH01000001.1 GCF_010993985.1 Paraferrimonas sp. SM1919
ATGGCTAAGGCGAAACGGTCATCCAGTGGTGCCATGTCTTGTTCATCAAGCACACCATCGTTATCGTCATCGTCATCACTGTTATTACCAATGCCGTCGTTATCGGTATCTAGCGTTTCTTCAGGATCAAGTGGCAAGGCATCTTCGTCATCATTCACCCCGTCGTTATCGTCGTCCATGTCGGCATTGTTGCCAATGCCATCACCATCGGTATCTAACCACTCTTTAGTATCAAATGGGAACTGGTCATCTTCTAAGAAGCCATCTTTATCAAGGTCGATGCCTGCTGCAAATGCCTGATAGAACACAGTTCGATGTAAAATAGTGTTAATAAAGCCCTGACCATCATGGTAATCCGTCTGCAAGGATTCAATCACAAACAAACGGTCATCTTGCCAAACAAGTGGGATCCACTCTCGGCGCTGCCATATTGAGCAGTCATTATCAGCCAAATCACAGTCTGAACCTATGCTATCCCAATTGATTGAGCCATCATTATTTAGCTCAACTTTTTGGTACCAGTAGATACGGCCATCGACGATTGAGAAATCAATGGGATCAGAGAAGATGTGTGCGCCCTCATCGCAACTTGGCCACTGTCCCCATTGTTCACAACCTCCCATCACTCGTTGCGCTGGACCTTGGCTAGGCTTAATAAAGCCCCATATCGCCGATAAGTTATAATCTTGTTCGTTGTAAAGGGAACGATCGATTATAGACCAGCTATTTTGTAGGAAGCGATCATCAATCACACTTAAATCAACTGTCGCATCTTGCATCGCCATATAATGGTAACTGTAATAGGTCTGCCCTTGTGAAACCGTTTCAGTATAGGCGCCATAAATCGCACCATCTTGCTCAACCAACATTGTGGTTTGGGTGAAGAAATCTGCCGCTATGGTCAATTGGTTATTTTGCAATGACCATGTCACGCCAGTCGCATCCGCCTCTTCACTCAGAACCGATATGCTGCCATCGGCTAAGAAATCAAGTAGTGCTGAACCATACATAGTCCAAGGCATACTTGGGTCGCCATCATCAACAAAGGCAGTAATGGCCCATGAACCTTGTGCAATCGACTCTTCGGTTAGCGCTAAGCCAGTAAAGCTAGCAGCATCAAACCACACAAACTCACCAATGAAATTGTCAGTCTGCACCTGGTAAACCGCATCGCCAAATGCTTCAGGCATATACCAGAAGTCGAATATCTGCAGCATTTGCGCTTTACCAATACCGTCAACTGGGGTGCCATAAGCCACAATATGCTTAGCGAATGACGTCACTTCAATGGTGACAAAACCATCAACCGCCAGCGCTAAATATTGCTGAGCTTGTTCCTCTGATATGAGTTGCTGTTGCAATAAGGTATCAACCAGCTCTTGTGCATCCATGCTGCGTTCATAAGTAGAATCATCGACTTTACTGAACTCAACATAACCTTCAGGGGTAAATTGCCATTGATAATTTGAAGTGCCCCAGCTTGAAGTTTCGCTGCCACTACCATCACTGTTGAACAGGTTAACGTAAACATCAGTAGCCACTACATTGACAGTATCAACATGAGTTAATGCGGGTAAATGCACCACCTTAGCCGGCAATAAGGTTGGGTTATAAACCGTATCGGCATTATCACCTACCCCATCGTTGTCGGTATCTAGGGTTTCTGAGCCATCGAGTGGGAAAGCGTCATCGCTGTCGTTAACACCATCACCGTCATCGTCAGTATCACTGTTATTACCGATGCCATCGTTGTCGGTATCTAGGGTTTCTGAACCATCAAGTGGGAAAGCGTCATCGCTGTCGTTAACACCATCACCGTCATCGTCAGTATCACTGTTATTACCGATGCCATCGTTGTCGGTATCTAAGGTTTCTGAGCCATCAAGTGGGAAAGCGTCATCGCTGTCGTTAACACCATCACCGTCATCGTCAGTATCGCTGTTATTACCAATACCATCGTTGTCGGTATCTAGGGTTTCTGAACCATCAAGTGGGAAGGCATCATCGCTGTCGTTAACACCATCACCGTCATCGTCAGTATCACTATTATTACCGATGCCATCGTTGTCGGTATCTAGGGTTTCTGAGCCATCAAGTGGCAACGCATCTTGGTCATCGGCAACGCCATCATTGTCGTCATCGCTGTCACAAACATTACCCACAAAGTCGTTATCAAAGTCTGCTTGGTCAGCATTAGCCACTAATGGACAGTTATCCACGGAATCGGCCACACCGTCGCTATCGCTATCTGTTTCACAGACATTACCCACACCATTAGCATCGTCATCAGCTTGATCTGAGTTAGCTTGCAGCACACAATTGTCACCGCCATCGAACACACCATCACCATCAGTATCTGGGTTCAATGGGTTACTGCCGATGGTGGCTTCTAATGAGTCAGCCAAACCATCATTGTCGTCATCGGAATCGGCATTATTGCCCACACCATCTTTATCGCTATCAATGGTTTCTAATGGGTTAAATGGCAGTGCATCAGCATCGTTATTGACACCATCACCATCAATGTCAGGGTCGCTGTTATTACCAATGCCATCGTTGTCCGAATCTAGGGTTTCAGTGGCATTATCAGGGAAGGCATCCTGTTCATTATTAACGCCATCACCATCTCTATCGGCATCACTGTTATCACCAATGCCATCAGCATCTTGGTCACTGCTTTCAGCTGAATCAAACGGGAACTTATCTTCCGAATTGTTGACACCATCGCCATCTAAGTCAGAGTCAGCATTGTCACCAATACCGTCATTGTCAGTATCAATGGCTTCAGCGGCATCCAACGGGAAAGCGTCATTAACATCAAGAACACCATCGCCGTCATCATCGCTATCGGTGGTATTACCAATGCCGTCGCCATCGGTATCAACAAAAGGCGTTTGCGAACCTGGGTTGCTGGCATCATTGTCATCGGGATCTTGTCCTGCTGGCCAGCCATCGCTGTCGACGTCGGTGGCATCAGACGCATTGGCATCTAATGGGAAGTCGTCGTCGCTATCGGCAACGCCATCACCATCGTCATCGCTATCGGCATTGTTACCCACGCCATCGTTGTCAGTATCTAAAAATTCACTGGCGTCAAACGGGAAGGCGTCATCGCTGTCTTGAACACCATCGTTATCGTCATCTGTGTCAGCATTGTTACCAATGCCATCCCCGTCAAAATCGGCACTTTCTGCAGCATTCAGTGGGAAGGCATCTTCGGCATCGGCAACACCATCAGCATCATCATCGCTGTCACATACATCACCAAAACCATCATTATCGGTATCAGCTTGTGAAGGGTTAGCCACTAATGGGCAATTATCGACATTATTACCAATGCCATCTTTATCAGAATCAAAACGTGAATTTGGGTCAAGTGGTAAAGCATCGGCACCATCCAGGGCACCATCATCATCACTATCAATATCGAGTGGATCTGTGCCTATTGAAAGCTCAAATGCATCCGATAAAGAGTCATTATCATCATCTTCATCACGGTTATTACCCACGCCATCACCATCGGTATCAAGGCTTTCATTGGCGTTATATGGGAAAGCATCTAAACCATTTGCAACCCCATCACCATCAATATCGGTGTCGGTTTTATCGCCTATACCATCTTTGTCAGTGTCGGTTTGCTCGGTGGCATCCAGTGGGAAAGCATCTTTTTCATCGCTGACACCATCGCCATCGTCATCGGTATCGGTGTTATTACCAATGCCGTCACCATCGGTATCAACAAAAGGCGTTTGCGAACCTGGGTTGTTGGCATCATTGTCATCGGGATCTTGACCAGCTGGCCAACCATCGCCGTCAACATCGGTGGCATCAGAAGCGTTGGGATCTAATGGGAAGTCGTCTTCGCTATCAGCAACACCATCACCGTCATCATCGGTATCGGCATTGTTGCCTACGCCATCGTTGTCGGTGTCTACTGATTCATTAGGATCAAGCGGGAAAGCATCGGCGCTGTCTTCTACGCCGTCGTTATCATCATCAGGATCAGACATACCCACATTAACTTGAGCGGTTCTTAAACCTGCATCATCTAAAAAGTAAGCCACATCGGGCAGGCCATCACCATCGCTATCAGTATCGGCAGTGGCATCATTGGGAAAGTCATCCTGGCTATTGAGCACCCCATCACCATCAATATCAGGTGAAGTTTGGGCGACTTGAATGCTCACCACAGTGTCATCTGATGCTAACTCTTGGGTTTCAACAATCGCGCCGGTAACGGCTGTTTCGTCTAGCACCACTTTTTTAACATCGGCCACGGTTTTGCCTGAGTCGTCACCCGGAATAGGAAGGGTTGAAGGGTCTTGCTCAAATAATTCCAGTGATGCCTGCGGGTAAGAATCGGCCTGCTCGCCGTTAATGACCCCATCAATGGCACCATCGGCCAAATCCAATGCTAAGTCTTGCATGACCTGATCAGTGGTAACACCACTGTCGCCCTGCAGTTCGACCATTTGATAAATAATGGCGGCAGTTGCCTCGATGGCCTGACGATAGGCAACTGAATTTAATTGGCCATCAAGATCATTACTATTGCTGCTTAATAAAGGGGGAGTGGTAAAAATATTGGTATTTTCATCAATACCAAAACCTAGGGTAGAGGTAATCGAAAGCGCCGCGGGGTTGGCGGCATCTAAAAATTCTTGGGTCGACAATGCACCGTCTTGGTTACCAGTGGCCAGGGTGTCGCCCACTTGCTGAGCAAGGATCAACGCCATGGTAGACAGCGGGGTAGCATAAATGTCGCTTGCGCCCGTTAACTGATCATCATCAACCAGTGTCATCAAGGTATTAATCACCGGTGCGTTATTGGTGGTGATATCAAAAGTATTTTGATTGGCACTGATCACCAGCAAATAAGGCCCCTGTGGTTCGGTGACCGTTAAATTTTGAAATTTGGCGCTGTTATCGGTGCTGCCAGATGCCACCAGCTCACCTTGTAAATTGGCCGCGGTGACATCAATTTGATAAAGATTAGCATCGGCTTGGGCCATGGGCCCCTTTACCCCACCACCGCCAAGATCAACGGTAACAGGAGGAGGCGTGGGTTCAGGTTCAGCAGCCGGTGGCTGGTTTGATTTTGGAAACACGTCAGGGGCATCAGAGCAGCCCACAAGCAAAGCAATCAATGACGTGATAATAATAAGACGAATGTTGGCGAGGTGCATAGCCTAATTCCCTTTAAACTGTGAAAAAACATAAACAGTTTAAAAAGTAGACAACAAAATGGCCGTTTGCAAAAAAAAACAACAATAAAACCAGTAATAACCGATCATAGCGCAGTAGTGACCACTTACTACGGTGAGTTATTGATACTAAAGGGAAAAAATGACCAAACCGCAAAAATCAGCCGGCACCGCGATTAACCGCAGTCAGTGACAGCCATACCCAAAGATAAACCACAGACAGGGTTTAAACGACAAGCAAGCAATAACAACAAAGGAAGCAAAGAAAGCAAAGAAAGCAAAGGAAGCAAAGGAAGGGCTTAACAGAAATACCGTAAATGAACCCGCACCACTACAAAATAGAAAGTGCCGGGGTTTATCAATAATAAACAATAAAAGTTAACGCTGGCTAAACAAGCACACTACAAAGCCAGCAATCAGCAACCGAATAGGCTTAACAGTAACGATCTCTGTCTTCTTGCCTAATTGCTTTACGCTCTTTATCGTACAATTCGATTTGTAACCACCAATCACTGAAACGTTTGAAAACAGCCATATCACCACCCCCATAGTTCATATTGATATACCCTAAACATGGCAGGTGATTCACAATTACTCAAGTAACGATTGAATATTTTTTCAGCGAAGTTCATTTGTGAACTTAAGCATTAACAATAATGGTCGCCCACAAAAAAGGGCACCAGTAAAAACACGAGTGCCCTTTATCTTTGCCCTTGAACAATCCGGGCTAGTGATAACTGTATTGATAATAGCCGTATTTGTTGGCGGCGGATTGCACCATTTGGTTAAGTACCACACCGTTAATGTTAACGCCCGCCACTTTAAAACGCTCGATGGAGTATTCTAATTCTTTTAATGGGGTTTCTTGGTGTTTAACCAACAGTAATGAAGTTCCGCAGTATTTGCCAATAATGGCGGCATCGGTTACGGCCAAAATAGGCGGGGTATCAACAATTACGGTGTCATAATTGGCGGATGCCCATTTAAGCAAAGCTTCAAAATTAGGCTGCATCAGCAATTCTGACGGGTTGGGCGGCACCTGCCCGCGGGAAATAAAATCAAGGCCATCCACTACGGTGGTTTTAATGGCGTCTTTTATTTCAAGTTTTGCGGCTAAAATTTCTGACAGGCCATTATCCCATTTACAACCAAACACCCGCTGCATATAGCCCTTACGCATATCGGCATCAATCAGCAATACCTTGTTGCCACCTTGGGCCATAACCGCGGCCAAATTACTGCTTACAAAACTTTTACCAATACTGGGGGCTGGGCCACTGATCATAATAATGTTATTGGCATTCATGGCAGCAAAATGCAAACTGGTGCGTAATGAACGAATGGATTCAATCGCCAGTGACGCCGGGTTATGAACCGCCAGCAAGGTATGGGCACCATCTAGGCGCTGTTCAAGGGGGAGTTTTTTTTGTTCGCTAAGCAACGATTGCATGCCGGCATCTAACGGAATGCTGCCGTACACACTGTGGCCTGCTGACTCGATGACTTCGCTTGATTCAATACCTTTATTAAAGGCCGCTCGCACTAAAATAGTGGCCACCCCCAGCATGCCCCCCAATAATGTGGCCAACACCACGATTAATGGTTTTTTGGGTTTCACGGGCTTGGCCATGACCGAAGCGGTATCAATAATACGCACATTACCCACGGTACTGGCCTTAACAATGGCCAGTTCTTGGCTGCGGTTTAACAGCTGTAAATAAATGGTTTGGGCCACTTCTACGTCGCGTTTTAAACGGAAAATTTGCTGCTGGGTTTCGGGCAGGTTTTCAATCCGAGTGGTGAGCTCTGCCCTTTGGTTATCAATGCGTCGGCGCTGCTGAATTAACGAGGCATAGGTAGGGTGCGATGGCGTATAAAGCTGTTGAACTTCGGTTTCTTTTATGGACAGTTCATTTAAGCGTTTTTCCAGTTCGACCAATTGTTTTAAAATGGCTTCGGTTTCTAATGACATGTCCACCGACTGTGACTGGGACTGAAAACGGTTTAGGGCGGCTTCGGCCTTTTCTAGCTCGGCCTTAACCGCGGGTAACTTGTCTTGCAAAAACAACAGCGAATTTTCCGCCTGGGCAGAGGTACGCTGCACATTTTGCAATAAATAGTATTGGCTAATTTTGTCTAAAACGGCTTGAATTAATTCCGGGTCAGCGCCGCTGTAGCTTAAACTCAGAATGCCCGATTTTTTGCCCTTTTCGGACACACTTAAGCCCGCCAATAAATCGGCAATGGCATTGCGGGGGGATTTTTTGGCTAACACAAATTCTGTGCCCTCGGCCGCTTGCAAACGGCCCACCTTAATACTGCCAAATGGGCTGCTGAGTAATTGCCCCACTTGGCCTTTAAACAGGGTTAAGCCATCGTCATTGACCACCATAAACTGATTATTGGCTTGGGCAATTAAACTAAGGGGGCCAGTGCTCGCCATATCAGTTAATTGCAACTGGCTAACGCTGATGCTTTCCCCGCCCAGGCCATAGCCCTGCCATTGACTGGGCTGGCCCACATGGCGGCGGGCCAAAAAGTCACCAATAATGGGCAAACGCCTTGGCTGGGCAACAATGTCTAAATTAAGGTCGGCCACCACTTGCCCCAAAATCATGCGGGATTTAATAAGTTCAAGCTCGGTAGTCACTTCTGATGATTCCTGGGCAAACATGTCGGTGACTTCGCTTAACCCGGGAATGCCGGCGGCTTTACTTTCCACCTGAATTAAGGCATCGGCCTTATACACCGGGGTAGACAACAACGCAATGGCGACCCCAATGATGAACGCCAATGCGGTGGTTACGCCAATCAGTAAGCGGCCATCACGCAGTAGGCCAAGTAACTTACCCAAATCAATCACATCTTGATCATTATTTACTGTTTTGTTGACAACAGTCATACTGCATCCCTGTAACTAAGCCAATCATGGCTATAAAAATTTTCGCCAGCCTTCAGTGGCTTGACACAATAATTGAAAAACATGTTGAAACGCTTCAACACTTTGGCGGTAAGGATCAGGGATGGCTTGATCCCCAATGGGTTTACCGTAAAGAAACGTTTTGCCCATGGCAAAAGGGGCAATACTGGTGACTGCCTCTATGTGGCCCTTTTCCATGACTAAAATTAAATCCGCCGCCTTGGCCATGTCGGCGGTGAGCTGCTGGGCCACATGGCCACGGCCATCTAACCCCGCATCTATGGCCAACTGCAATGCGCTGGCATCCATGGGTTTGCCAACCAAAGCCCCCACCCCAGCAGAACCAATCTGTTTGTTAGGAAATGCCTGCTTCAGCAACAACTCTGCCGTGGGTGACCGACAAATATTACCCACACATACGACTAAAATATTATTTATTTTCAAAAAAACTCCTAGGGCCTGATACAACTTAGCCCTTCGAACCCCACCGCCAATACCTAAGACCTAGAACCCAGAACCTCTCGCCTCTCGCTTCTCGCTTCTCGCCTCTCGCTTCCCGACTCTCGCTTCTCGCTTCTCGCCTCTCGCCTCTCGCTTCTCGTCTCTCGCTTCCCGCTTCTCGCCTCTCGCTTCTCGCTTCTCGCCTCTCGCTTCCCGACTCTCGCTTCTCGCCTCTCGCCTCTCGCTTCTCGTCTCTCGCTTCCCGCTTCTCGCCTCTCGCTTCTCGCCTCTCGACTCTCGCCTCTCGACTCTCGCTTCCCGCTTCTCGCCTCTCGCCTCTCGCCTCTCGCCTCTCGCTTCCCGACTCTCGTATCCGAAGCCTTCGTTTTCAAGAATTTTGATATTTATTAATCAAAGCTCCAAGCATCCTTGCAACTAGTTCACACTGCGCTTTTAAAATGTCGGCTTCAGATTCATCAATATAACCAACCCTAAGCCCAATAATCACTTGAGTTTTCAATTCACCAACAGACCCCTTGGCAATCGAAAAGAAATTAGATTTTTCTTTGTTATGGATGCGCTCACTACCCTCAGCAATATTACTAGGTACTGAAACAGCACTCCTACAAATTTGGTCTTTAAAACCAAAATCTTTATTCTGCTTCATCAACTCATAAATACGCTGACAAACATCAATACTCTTCTGCCAAACCAACAAGTTTTCATAATGCATAACAGACACCAGAACAATGAATACGCACTATAAATATAGCGCGCTGGTTTAACGATGTTCTAGTAGCCGAAGGCATCTCACTTCCCGACTCTCGAAGCCGAAGGAGTCTCGTTTCTCGCCTCTCGCTTCCCGCCTCTCGACTCTCGACTCTCGCCTCCCGCCTCTCGCTTCTGAATAAGGCTTCGCCTTATTGCCAGCCCGCTCTCATTCTATCTATCTGATACACGGCACTAACCGTTGGGGTAATTTGGCTTAACACACGGTTCCATAGGGCAATTGGCGCGGTGGTAACGTAAACCACGTCTCTGGGTTGCAACTGAAATTGATCCGCCAACACATAGGCAATGGCGTTATTGGCATCAAGCTGATACACATCGGCCATAATGTCGGGGTTATTATTGGCCCTAAACACGAAAATGCCGCCGGCATTGGCGGTGGCCTCTTTTATGCCCCCTTGTTTGGCCAAGGCTTCGGTCAGGGTAAGGCCACTGCGGCCAATGGTGACGGTGCGACCGCTAGCGGTGTTGGTACTCATGGTTACCGACGAATTCACATCCCCCAACACAAATACTTTTTGGCTGTCGTTGTTGGGCACATGCACAATGTCGTTATGTTGCAGCACATAATTATGATTTAAATTGCCCCGCTCAAACAGCTCGCGCAGGCTAATGTTAACCGTGTGCTGACCACGGGTTAACTGCACACTGTGCCAATTGGCATCGGTGGTTAACCCGGTGGCGGCGTTAATGGCCTGGATCAGGGTTAACGGCACGTTATTAATTTCAACTGGGCCAGGGTTTTCCACTTCGCCGGTGATGTATGCCCGCTGACTGCGAAACGCCGAAATATTGACATCGACCTGGGGTTTTTCAATGTATTGGGTGAGTTTTTTGGTCAGCAAATCTCGTATTTCAATCACCGTTAGCCCGGCCACCTTAACATTGCCCACATAGGGGTAAAAAATGGTGCCATCATTATGCACCCAGTTGCCGGCCTCGGCACTGCTGCGAAAACTACCAGCGGGAATAGTCAATTCAGGGTGGTTCCACACGGTAACGTTAAGCACATCGCCCACCCCCACTTTATAGCTATAATTTTTTATTGCCTGATCCAGCTGGGGGTTAATAACCGATGACGGGCTGATCTGGGTGAGGTTGGCCACCAGTTCTGGGGTAATTAAAAACTGATTTAACTTGGTGGTTTTTGCCCCTGTTGGTGTTTCATAACTAAACTGGGGCTGACGGTTATCAATATCAACCGTGCTGCCTGGAATAGCACAGCCACTGATCACACTCACCCCTAAGGCCACACCCAATAACTTTTTAATTAACATACAATTACCGTATTATTTTATTCGTTCCATCAACCGCAATGATCGCTGCTTTATTAAGCTATCATTAACAACTGGCTAAAAGCAAAACTTCTCTTATTACACTGCAGGTTTTTTCTATTTCGAGCTCAGTCAAGGTGGGATGCACTAAAAACATCAGACTGGTTTCACCAAGGGTTACTGCGTTTGGCAGTGGTTTTTCTGGTCGCCAATGGGTGCCGTCAAAGGCCTTTTCGTTGTACACTTCAGAACATGACCCCTGGAAAACCGGCACACCATGTGCACTTATTTCATCTATTATGCGGTCGCGCGTCCAACCATGGGCTAAGTTTTCAGGGTTTATAAACAGATAGTGTTTGTATTCAGCGTGTTCGATGTAATCTGGCACGTTAACAGTGCGAACGACTGCTAAGCCTGAAACAGCATTATCTATGGCTTTTCCGTAGGCTTGGCGCTTGGCTGACCACTGTGGCATCCGCTTAAGCTGAATACGACCAATGGCCGATTGCATTTCGGTTAAGCGCCAATTGGTGCCAAAGCTTTCGTGCAACCACCTGAACCCTGGTGAGTGTTCACGGTTGTAAATCGCATCAAAGCTTTTACCGTGATCTTTATAGCTCCACATAAAATTCCACAACGCTGTGTCGTTAGTGGTGACCATGCCGCCTTCACCGCCGGTGGTCATAATTTTGTCTTGGCAGAACGACCAAGCACCAATATGGCCAATCGCGCCCACACTGCGGCCTTTGTATTTTGCGCCGTGTGCTTGGGCACAGTCTTCTATGACTTTAAAGCCATGCTTATCCGATAATGCCATAATGGCACCCATCTCGGCCGGCATACCGGCAAGGTGCACCACAATTACCGCTTTGGTGTTTTCAGTTAATACTGCTTCAATAGTTTCGGCAGTAATGTTTTGGCTGTTTAAATCTACATCGGCGAATACTGGGTTGGCACCAGCGGTAACAATGGCGCTGGCAGTGGCCAAAAAAGTACGGGATGTGGTAATCACCTCATCAAATTCACTGCCACCACTGCCAGCACCAATCTTTAACGCTTTAAGAGCTAAATCTAATGCTAGTGTGCCATTGCCAACAGCAATGGCATAGTCAGTACCAATAAAGGCTGCGAACTCTTTTTCAAACTCGCGGCCCTCTTGACCTGTCCAATAATTAACTTTGTTAGAAAGCAGCACGCGTTGCACTGCATCAGCTTCTTCTTGTGTGAAGCTAGGCCATGGGGAAAAAAGTGTGTTCAACATTTTGATTCCAAGAAAACCTAAGTTTTAAGTTCGAAATAATTGTGTAGTTGTTTAAATGACTTAATCCAAGTATTTGGTAAAAATCCTGTTTCGACTTCAATGTTTTGGCTATGTACATTCTTTCCAGAATCTAAAATACCAACAGTCTGCCACCCAAGTTTATTGGGTGTAACAAAATCTTTTTTTATGTTATCGCCAATGTAAACGTAATGCTTGTTAGGGTACTTAGCCATAAGGTACTTAAAGCGTTTAATTCCGGGTTTCGTTTCACCCCACCCTTCTGAAACGAGCGTCTCAATATCAGATAAACCCAAAGCCTCTATTTTTAAACGTTGGCTTATTTCTCGGCCATCGGTAATTATTGCAACTGCTTGCGCATGTTTTTTTATGGCCCCCAAAGTTCTAGAGACATCATTACTTAAGGTAATAGAAGGTACATGAAGCCTATATTGCCAAAGTAAACTTAGCTTTACATCGTGTGGTAACTGTAAATGATCGCAAATAGCATCAAGTACATCTGATTTGTTATTTTTAGCTAGAGTGATAATCTCAGAAATATCTTTCTGAAATAAACGCGCACATAAATTTATTAAGTATTGATAGCCTGAGTGCTGATAATCGACTTCATGGTAGAGAGTATCGTCAAGATCGAATACTACAACAGTATTACTCAACATAATTACGGCTTAGTACCTTTGCATCGTAACGTAGCATTAATAAATCTGTTTCCCATGACTCAGTAAAACTTAATTCTTGATTCAAGATATATTCCTGAATTACCCACTTGGTAAAGTGTGCGCCAGCGGCATCTGCTAGTGGAAAGCCGCCCCCAAATCTTGGATTCACTTCCAAGCCTTTAATAGATTGGGTTTGTTCTTCTACAAAAAGTTGAAAAGTAATACAACCCCTAGCACCATCTAGCTTTATAACTCTTTCTTTTAAGTAATCATAAACAAAGTTTTTACGCGTTACCCCTTTGCTCACCTCCCCCGCACGCACCTCGATTCGTTTTCTAGGTACTAGGCATTTAAGCACACCATGATTGGAATAATAAGCATCAATGGTGTATTCATAAAATGATTTTGGCACCAATTCCATAAACATATTTTTGGGGGCGTTTAATTGTTCTAGTGTTAGATCTTCTGGACTATTTAAAGCTACCGCACCAATGCTGCAGCTACCATCGTAAGGTTTACAGAAACAAGGAAAAACTAGATTATTTTTATCTAAAATTTTCGGATTATCAATGTTTAAACTATCAAACAATTTGCCAGTTTCACGTTTATCACGGCACTGTTCTATTAATTGCTGATCAGATATCAAAATAGTAATCCCCTGTTCAGCAAAGCGCAGTTTGTGAGCTGATAACAGCAGTAGCTCAGTATCAATGGTTGGCACGACAATACGAACTTGTTGTTCAATACACAAATTGAAAATAATATCGATATAGCCTGATGCAGTGACACGAGGCACAGTAAATGCTTGATCCGCTACAAGGCAAGCAGGGGATAGCGCTGGGTGCATATCTGTTGCAAAAACCCTAGCATCAGATAATCCGAGAACTTTCAGATCTCGCTGAAATGCCTTTAATAGTTCAACACGGCGACCAGCTGAAAGAAGCAGAATATTAGTCTTCATTTTTACTCCCTGTAAATAATGGCATAGTTACATGATCATCCGCAGAAATGTCTTCTTTAAAGAACACTTTTTTAACCGTTAAAAAAAGAATTTTGATATCCAGCCAAAGGGACTGGTTTTCCACATACCAAGCATCATATTCAAACTTCTGCTCCCAGCTAATAGCGTTACGGCCATTGACTTGTGCCCAACCGGTAATGCCTGGGCGCACGTTATGACGGGTGGATTGGCGCTTGTTGTATAACGGTAAGTACTGCATAAGTAACGGGCGCGGGCCAACTAAACTCATGTCCCCTTTTAACACCGACAGTAAACCAGGCAACTCATCTAAACTGGTAGCACGGAGTTTTTGGCCAAATGGTGTTAGGCGCTCTTCATCAGGCAGTGGATTACCATTTTCATCGACCGCATCTTTCATGCTGCGGAATTTGAGCATATTAAACGGCTTACCATATAGCCCTGGACGTTGTTGCGTAAACAGCACTGGGCTGCCAAGCTTCTTTTTGATTTGCCATGCAGTTATTAGCATAATTGGAGAAAACAACAATAACAATAACAGTGAAACGGATACATCAATCAGTCTTTTCATAATTAAAAACCTCTAAAATGGAATCTCTAACAGCATTGTCACTCAAATTATCGGTAAAGAAACTTTCTACATTAGACTTAAGAGACTGATAATTTACTTTATTGAAGAGCAATAAACAGTTATTTAAAGAATCAACGTTACCTTGAACATAATTAAAACCAAGTGAATGGCACTCAACATAATCCCATAAATCGCTAGTCATAGAGTTTAAAATAGGTGTAGAATAACTAAAATAAGTCACTGACTTATATGACAAAGAAGCAGTTGTAGATTTAAAACCATTAAAACCCAAATGTGCTCTCGATAAAATATTAGATAGCTTATCCTTAGAGTAAATAACTCCATGAAAACTACTGGATATCCCCAAATTATTCAACATAGCTTTCAACCAGTCTTCCCTATCACCCTTACCTATAATATCAAAGTGTATGTTAAGGCCGCTAGCCACAATCGCTTTACATAAAGTATCAAAATCATAAAGCTGACCAATATTACCAATATATACAATGTTAATCCTACCTTTTTCAAACTTCTTATCTTTTATAAAATTATGATCTGAACCAAGTAGTATCTGTTTACAAATATTACTATTAGCACCTGAGTTGATTAAGAAACGACTTGAAAGTGAAATCACTTTATATGAACGTGAAATAGAAAACCTATTAACAACATCCCATATAAAAAAAATAGGATAAAAAACTTTAACCAACTTAGAGTTAAATGGTAAGGAATAAGGCCAGAGATCAACTATATCTGAAATCAACTTATCCCGAGCAATAAAACTGGTAAGGAGACCTGGTAGAGTTAAAGGATAAGTAACATAAAAGCAATCAAAATCATTACGGTTCTTCCATACATTAAAAGCAAGTTTAAATGACAATACTGTATGAGATAAAAACCTTTCTATCGAAACATTTTTTTTATACGGTATAGTTTTCAAACAAAACGCTCCTTGTATATTTCGAAAAACTCCTTTAGAGTGAGAAAAATTTGATGTTAAAACCTTGGTTTCAAAACCTTCTGAGTTTAGAACTTGGTTAATATACCTCGGTCTAGATAGCGGATCGGATTCTTCATAAAAAGGAGCCACAATAAGTACTTTCATAACCTAGCACCACTAATAAGGAGTTTATCTAGGGATTTTTTTTTATATTTATTACTATACTTAACAGCATAGAATGCTAAAACATTAATGAACACGTTAACAACACCAAAGTGTTTTATATTCAACTTTAAGATAAAGAATAAAACTTCTAAAAACAATTTAAACTGTTTCACACCGGACTTAGATAGCACAGATTCGAACTTAGTACGATTAAATCCAAACGGTATTGAAGAAGACTTATTAAGTAAAGACCTTAGATGTGAGCTTTTATCATCCCTAACCCACTGATTATGTAAAACTTCTTTAGTAAAACTAACATTCAACTCCATTTCTGGTGTTGGTATAAAAAAAAGCCCATTTGGATTAAGAGTTTTAGAAGATAAAATTTCACTTGATTTGACATAATGAAGTCCAACAAAAGTTAACTGATACCAAAAATCAACTTTCAGTGTAAAGTCAGTGAAACATATCTCTGTTTTAAAGACACCCTGTCTGACAGTAGTTATTTTTAGAGAAGCATCAAAAAAAGAAGAAAGCTCTACCAATATTGAATAAAACTTTGATACATCAGATTCTTTAACGAAAAAATCTAAATCATTGATTACAGTATTCGGTAAAAGCTCATAGCCTCTCAACACACAACAATCAATACCATAGGAATCAATTTTTTTAAACAATGAAATAACGACATTTTTCAAAGAAAGCACTATTTCAGAACCTCACTTATTGTTTTACAAAGAATGGATATATCCCGTAAATTTTTATCATCACGTATTGAAAAGTTATCAATTAGAAAAAAAACCTCTTCTAATAGTATAAGGAGAATAGATTCAAATCTTAAATTTTCGTCATAAAAATCAAGCCTACACTTCACATTTTTAATTGACTCGTTAATATTCTGATTATGCCTATAATCACTTAATAGAATAAAAATATCATAGAATGCATAAGCAGGTCCATAAAACTCAGTATCGATAATTGCTAATTCACCATCATCCATTATCAATACATTGCCACGATTTAGATCACGATGAGAGTCTAGAACATTCACATATTTTATTTTTTGTTTATCAAGCACTGACAATAATTTATCACTATAAAATCTAAAATCATTTACAATATCTTCATTATAATTATGATTAAAGCTAAGCATATTGATAAATTCAGAACACTTATCAACATAAAGGTCTCTATAGCTGGAATAAAGTTTTTTATCTGAAGAAGAACGAATATTTTTAAGCAGGGAGCTAACAAAATCAGCCTCCACTTTGAAGTTCACACTAATATCAAACCTATTAAGAGCAATTCCTGACAATCTTTCCTCTTTAATCACCCTATTATTTTCTTTTAAAGATACAACTTTTGGACTGATAAATATGTCACTATTACATGAACATAATGTTGAATTATTATATATAGGCGTACCAGGGGTTAAATCAACAATAAGGTCACTATCAAGGTTCTTGTTGGAAAGCCTCACTCTATGATTGCCGAAAAATATACAAATAAGATCAGCAGGACAGCGTAAACTAATACAGCCATTTCGTATTCCTAGTTTACTCTTCATTTTGAATAAAAAAAATTCAGACAAAACCAAAAGACTTCTTAAAAAATTATAGCTTCCTGTACGCTTCTCCTTTGTCAATTTGAAGTATTGCCTTAGTGAAATAGAGGTTGAGACGTATCTTTTAAAGATTGGCATATAATAAAAATATACATTTTTAAAACCAAACCCTAAACTTGAAATTTCTGACTGCAATTCATTAAACCATACTTCAAGTGCAGCATCTTTATCATTAATCATTGTGTATATAATTTCTCAATTTTAGTTACTATAGAATTCCAGGAAAAATTTTCACAAACAAAAAGGTGATTATTCAATCTATCTTTACTACTTAGATTATTATTATTATCATAAAATTGAATTAGAGATAAATATGATTCAGAGCCAGATGGATCATAAATCTGAATGTGTTCTGTGTACAACGGAGAATCCCATGGAGTAGCACTAGTCGTTAATACTGAACAACCTAAAGCTAATGCTTCTATAATAACAAGTCCAAAACTCTCACTTTTAGAAGGTAAAACAAGCATATTATACTTACTATAAATATTAGACCGTTCTTCTTTTTCAACCCTTCCTTTAAACTTAATTTGTCCAGACAAACCTAACTCATTAACTTTCATTTTAAGGGAGTTAACGTAAGTTGTACTTCCATATCCATAAATATCCAAGGTAAGTTCCTTTCCAGATTTAACTTTCGATTTATGTATATCTTCAATAATAGACTCCAACCCTTTCACTGGAATAATTTGAGACATAAACAATAGAGTAGGGTTAGTACACTCCTCAGCTTTAAAACTATTTAACAGAGAATTATCAACACCATTGGGTATTATTTCAATTCGTGAATCAGCGGGATTTAGTAACAATGAAAGAAACTCAACCCTTTCTTTTTGCGAATTTGCAATTATCTTATAAGAAGATTTAACTATGAATCCTTGATACAATTTAATAGCAAGTATTTTTTTGTATTTCCCACTACTCATAAATGAAGAAGCAGCAAGAAGCCCATGGGGTTGGTAAATGCACTTCACTCTACTTGGCAATAATCTCATGATAATTGAAATAATAAAAAACTCTTTAGACCATGCCCCATGTATATAAATATAGCTATTTTCATTTCTAATTAACTTGTAGTAAAGTTTAAATATGTTAACAATGGATAAACTTCTAAAATAGGCTTTACTGCCTGGATGATACTCACTATAACCAATATTACCATAAAAAAACTGCCTCACCCCATTAAGATTAAGCTTCATTAGATCTTGTACCACAGAAGATATACCACCACCATCTTCAGATAATGCAGGAGCTATATGATATACATTGACAACATCATTACTCATAAATTTGATTTTTCTTTAATCAGTTTAAAGTTTTCTTCGATGGATTTATTTCCATCTAGTAGAAGTTCAAAGTCATTAATCACCTGTTTCTCATTATAAAAATTAACTCTTATTTGCTTTTCTTCATCAGTATCAGGAAATGGTTCAAATTTATTTTTACATCTATATATAGAAGTTTCATAATCTATAAAAATACCGACTTTGAATATCTTAGGGGATAACTTACCTATTATAAAAATAAATGCTTTATACATAGGATCTTGTAATATTTCACTGCCGAACAATACTTTTAAATCAATTATCGAATCACATAGCTGCCTGTCTAACAGCAATATTTTATTAAACGACTTTATTCTTGCTTTGATAATAAAAATCCAAAAAAGCTCTATTAACGCCAATGTAATCCAAACCCTCTGTACAAATGGATTTTTTAAACCTTTTGTCCTTACATCTGATCGACCAGGTTTAGGTAACTTTTTACCGAGTATCGCCCTCGCAAGAGCTTTCAGTTTATCCATGCCAGGTGTGTAGCCAATTCTTGTCCATAAAATATTTACTTCATATTCTTTTTTTATCATTTTGATATAAGTTGACTTACCACAACCATCAATACCTGAGAATCCAACTATCATAATTTAAAATCACCCCCTTAAGTACCTTCTATAAAGTGAATTTAACTTCCTGTAATATTCAACATCGACTTTATACCTAAATAAATAGGATTTGAGTAACTTGATATATGAGTGCACTACACCAGATAACAAATATGACAAAACTGAAACACCATTTAATTTTGAATAAGTAATCACTGATTCAAGTAAGATTTCAACCGACAATAGTTCCACACGTTCCCTATGCCAATCTAAATGCAGGTAAAGCAAGTCCTTATCATAAACAATTTCATAACCTTTTTTTAAGGCGCGCAGTGCGACATCAGACTCTTCACAATATAAAAAAATATCATCAGTAAATAACCCTATTTCTTTGAATTTTTCAATATCATAAAAAGTAAGCGCTCCGGACAACGCCATATATTTATGAACAAATGGAACCCTGTTAATCAGCTTATTAAAAATAGCTTTAATTATTGGGAATTGATACTCTGGCCTAACAAAATAACTTTGAGACAACTTACTTAATTGCTTACCTGAAATAGCTAAAACATTACTATTATCTTCAAAATTAGTGACAACACTAGAGATAAAGGGCTTCACAAATCGAACATCAGGATTTACAACACAAGCATACTTATATTTAGCATAGGAAATAGCAAGGTTATTACCTACACCATAACCAGTATTAGTACTTGATAAAACATAGCTAATATCAATATCATAATCAACTCTCAACCTGTTAACAATTTCCCTTTCTCGTCCCTTACCATAATTATCTATAACAATAATCTCAATATAATCTTTAGGCACATCAAGATAATAAAGAATGGACTCTACTAAGCTACCTAATTCCATTTCAGACTTATAACATACTATAAGAAAAGATATACCATTCAATTGAAAACCCCCTTTAAAATATAGAAACTAACTTTCTCTTAAAAATCTTTCTTGTGAAATAAATAAGCCATAGAAAAAAACCAACCAATATAAAAGCTGGACTGAAACAACAGTTAAATTTGCTGAGAAAAAATTTGTAAGCGAAACAGATAGAACAATTACTGTATAGTATATGCCAACACCACAAGCAGTCGTGTTAAAAATCAAATATAATAAACTAAAAAAGTACAACAAAAAAAACACAACGCCATTTTCAATTACTAAGGATACAAATGAGTTTTCTACATAGAAAGCCTCTAAACCATTTGAATTACCATGTTGAGATGCAGTACCACTGCCTGTACCAAATAACAATTCTGACACATTGAGTTCACTTATGTGGCTTAATGCATTAATCATAGAAGTAAACCTAGTATCATAAGCGCCTGCTTCGTAATCAAATACAGATAAAACATATGGAAGCTTCCCCATGCTTTCATAATAAATATACATAATCAAAAAAGATGCGACAGAAAACAAAAGTAATGATATATACCTTTTATTATAAACCAAATAAAACAACGAAAACAAAAAAATTATAATATATGAGGACCTGCTAAACATCAAAAAGAGCGGAACCACCATTATTGCATAGATAAAAGTCTTATTTTTTACGTGCAACTGACTACACATTACCATTGCTAAAAAAATTGCAACTTCAATTGAAAAAATTATAGGATTACTCAAATTAGATGGGCGATAGGTCCACTCTTTCACTTCAATATCCATAACACCAAAAAAGTCGTAACTATAAAATGCACGAATATAAAAAATCAATATATTTATAACAAAGTATACTAAAAGAACGTTGACTAAATCCAAGTTTTTATTAACTATTTCCCTTGCTGCATAGCAAGCCATTATAGGGATAATAACAAACCTAGCCCCCCCCATAAAAGCAGATACCAGACTTACATCTACAATCAACATTTGAAAAAAAAGTAAAATTAAAACCACCACAATCAACAATAACGAAAACAAATTAGCCAAGTACCTTTGCCTGACAATAATAAACGAGAAATAAATAAACCAATAAAAAAAATAAACCAATGAAGTTGATTCAACACCGGTCAAACTTTTTATTAAAGGTCCAACACTAACTATCAGCAAAAAACCTACGAAAGAAAAAAATAAATTCTCATGAGATGCAACATAAAAAATTATTATTAAGGTGATAATAGATAACATATTTAAGGATTTTTAAAAGTTATATGATTTATTCAATCGATATCCAAGCACGTTGTTTTACACAATATCTTTTAACTACTTTAGCTGGATTACCAACGGCTATTGAAAATTCTGGAACTCTACCCACAACAACGGAATTAGCACCAATAACTGTACCATTTCCAATTGAAGCACCCGCCAAAATGGATACTGACTCACCAATCCATACATTATCACCTATAACTACCGAATCATCGTTCGTAATAAGACGTTGAGAAGGTGGTAAATCCGGGCTTTGATGCTTAAAACTCATTTCTTCTGAATAATAACCATGGTTATGATCAGTAATAAAAATTTTACTTGCCATTAGAACATTATCACCGATTACCACCTTATTTGTACATCCGATATGAACATTATCATTCAAAAAAACGTTATCCCCAATCATTAAAACTGGTGAAAAACATTGATCACCATAACTTGTAATAGCTTCTAAACGTAAGTTCAATCCTGCATAAAAGTTATCACCTATTGTTATATTTTTATGCCCACTGACATGAAAACCACTTTTTAAAAAAACTTTATTAGATTTTTTAAATTTTTTGCTATAAAAAACAAAAAAAACTTTTTTAATTACTAAAATAAAGGTGTTAACCACCCCTTTACGCTTTAAATTCTCTATTACTTTTAAAAAAATCATTTTCATATGTCATACCCTGACAGCCTTTTCAATTACCAATCTTATATCTTCAACCCTATTAACCCAAGTGTTATTAAAGGAAAACTCCTTGCGCTTTTTAGGTAATCGCTCACCTTCCTCATCTAAAGATAGTTTAACCTTTTCGTAAAAGTCATCATCATTCTCACTTACATATAAATAATCAGCAAATTTCATTATTTCATCGTATTTTGGTACCACTACGGGCTTACCAGAACTCAAGTATTCATAAACTTTAACCGGGTCAACGTATTTTATTAACTCATTCGTAATAAAAGGTAAGATACAAACATCAAAATTCGCTAAATAACTTGGTAACTCTTCAAAATTCTTTGGTCCTAGAAAGTAAATATTAGTGTGTGATTGGCACTTTTCTTTTATTGAAACACATGAAACTGGTCCTATTATTAAAAAATCCACATCTGGCAACCTTGACGCTAAGTTAATCAATAAATTAACATCAAACCATGACCCAACACCACCGAAATAGCCCACTATTTTCCTATTCACATTGATATCAGAAGGAGCCATCACTTCAGCCTTATCAATATTAAACCTATCAAATGTTGCCGCATTATTAATCACGGTGACCTGTTTAGCCCCTATACCTTTCAGGTGTTTTGCTAATGATTTTGAGCTTGAAAAAACTACATCCGCTACTTTTACAAGGTTGATTTCATCATAATTGTTTTTCTTGATAATACTTTCATCACTTGTAAATTGGTCATACTTATCCATACAATCATATACTGTTATGCCGTTGAAGCTTTTAGGAATGTACTTTACCTGACTTGGATGAGTAAACCAAAGCACATCATTGTTATCAATTTTCATTATGTATTTGAAGTAAAAACTCAAGAAAAACTCATTAATAAACTTTACTATAAAAAAACTTCCTCTTGGTAAAAGTCTAATTCTTTTTACAATCAACCCTTCATTTGAATTAAATGATTTCAAACCAATATCATCACCTAATTTATGTGGCCTCATTTCTTTATTGCTAAATGGAAGTATATTGAAATATGTCACATCGTAATACTTACTTAAACCCTCAGCTATGTGTTGTGGTCGTTGCTTGGTTACATACCAATCAAGAAGTGAGAAATAAAATATTTTCATAATTTGTCTCGTTAGTAAAAATCTTTTTAGAAAGTGCGCACCCTGCACTTCATTATTAACAACTTAAAAATACCGCCTTATTTTAACAAGCTTACCCCTTCCCTCGACACCCTATATCATTAGTCTATAGCATTTCAACCTTCACTCAATATCTATGACGTCAATTAACATATACACTTTTAAGACCTAAGTTATAAATTACAACATTCTTATTTTATACAGGAACCACCCCATTAAAAAATAAAACTGTAATCAACTTTGTCAATTTCATGCACACAAAAATTACACCCAATCAAATCTAAATATCGTGCAAAAGTTACTTCAACCGCAATCAATAAGAATCTTTCACCTTCTCATTTAAATGCTTTTCATTCCAACAAAAGACAAAACAAAAAAGTAATAGATTAAAAAACCAACATGGTAAAATCATTTATTACCATATAAGCGCATAAATAGGTATAGTAAAAATACAGCACTTGGTAAAAACACTATACTCCGCAATAAAAAACCTACATTACACACATTCAACAATAGCAAAAAAGTTAAAACACACCATATACATATAGCTTCGATAGATAGCATTGTTTTATTGGGAACAACATTTTTTGCCTTGTAAACTGGCAACAGTAATAAAGTAATTATTATGTATGAAATTAAAAGTGATGCGCTTAGTCCAGGTGCACCAAAATCAACTAAAAGATAGCTAAAACTAACGACTGATATTGCCCACAACAGGTTATCTAAAAAACCCCACCACAAAAGATTATTAGTAACCAAAGCCCTTGACAACCCTTCCTTGTACATTATGATTATTGTGCTATAAACAACAAGTGAAAATGTAACTTTAAAATTATTTGTTGCATACTCATTACCAAAAATAAAATATATTACCTCTGGAAAGCATAAAAGTGGTATTGCAACAAACACTCCTATACTCCAAGAAATAACCATATTCATAACTTTTAATTTCTTTGTTGCATTCTCAGCTTCCTTAGACAGGATTGATAATAGTGGTGCGCTCAGCGTACTCCCTACAAAAAGTATTAAAGCTTGAAAAACTAAAGCAGCAGTTAACAAACCAAGTTCAGAATAACCATCAACCTGATTGGCTAATATAGCACGGCTTAACCAATTTGCAGGCCCTATCATTAAAGTACCGAGTAATGCTGGAAAAGCAAAATTAGTAATTGTGGTTAATTCTTTTTTTAATCCCTCATAGACAACAATCACACCATTCCTAATTAGCTCACCCCTTAAAACTATAAAGTTTAGAATCCAATTAATAATTAAATTTATAGCTAAACCCCAAACTACCCCAGTTAATCCATTGTAGTAAACACCTAAAGTAAGAATTGGGAATGATAAAACACCAACAACAAAATTAACTATAGCAATAGCTTTGAATGATTCAAGCCCTGCTAAGGTTCCCGTTTGCACGCTATTTAAAGCATTAAAAAAAACGATTAAACTCCCAATTTTTAAACAAAGCTCTAAGTGAGGTGCGTTTAATGAATTACTAGCTAGCCATGGCGATAATACAAACAAGCTTAATGCCATTAAAGTACCAGAAGCTAACGAAATTAAGCGCGCAATTGCGATCACCCTTCCAGTTTTCTGCAAATCTTTTTGCCGAAACTGTGCGATATACTTAGTTGCCATAAGTCCTAAACCAAAACCAGCGATGACACCTATCATACTTACTGTAGACTGAATCATACCCAGTTCGCCATAGCTAGCACTACCTAACAACCGCGCCACTATAATCATGGAACACAACATCAATCCTCTAGATATAATTGCCCCGGCCATAGACCAAAATATACTTAAAGCAAGTCCTGAGCCAACTTCAGAATCTTTAATTTCATTAACAGCATCTTTTATGTTTAATTTAAATGGTGTTTTTTTATTATAAATTGATAAAAAAAAAGATTTATTTATTTTTTTTATAATTGAACTCATTTGCATATTAGATTTTCTCTAAATTTTTGATTATATTTTCTCAAGCCCTTGTATTCTAAATTTATTAGTAGCAATTCTCTTATACACACGGGTAGTTTTTCAGCAACACTAAATTTAATACCTTGTGCATTTTCCTTAGTAGCTTTTCGCAAGTTCACCACAAATGCGCTGGCATGCTAGGCCATCACCATAGGGGTTATGGGCAAAGCTCATGGCATCGTAAGCTTGTTGATTGGTTAACAGTTCGTTAAGGTTTGTAGTGATCGCCGCGACATCAGTGCCCACTAATTTAACTGTGCCGGCATCAACCGCTTCTGGGCGTTCTGTGGTGTCGCGCATAACTAATACTGGTTTCCCTAAACTCGGGGCTTCCTCTTGAATACCACCAGAATCAGTCAAAATAATGTGTGCTCTGTCCATTAAATAGATAAATGGCAAATACTGCTGGGGCTCAATTAATATTACATTGTCCACTTGGCCTAATATGCGATTCACCGGTTCACGCACATTAGGGTTTAAATGCATAGGGTATAAAATTTGGCAATCTGGGTGCGCTTTTGCGGTAATGGCTAATGCTTCACAAATACGCTCAAACCCTCCACCAAAACTTTCGCGCCTGTGACCTGTCACTAAAATAAGTTGTTTGTTTTTGTCTAAATAGGGAAACTGTGCATCTAATGTTGCTAAAAGATCAGCATTATTATTGATTTTATTTTTAATCATTAATAAGGCATCAATCACCGTATTACCGGTTACGACTATATTTTCAGGGTTGATATTTTCGGTTATTAAATTATTTTTAGACGTTTCTGTGGGGGCAAAATGATATTTTGTCAAACTGCCGGTTAATTTCCGGTTGGCTTCTTCCGGCCATGGTGAATAAATATTGCCTGTTCTTAGACCTGCCTCTACATGCCCTACTGCAATTTGCTCATAATAGGCGGCTAAGCTTGCAGCAAAAGTGGTTGCGGTGTCGCCATGAACCAACACAACGGCTGGTTTAAACGCTTGCAGTACAGGTTTAAGCTCTAACAAAATTCGAGCGGTGATTTCATTTAGGGTTTGCCCTGCTTTCATTAAATTCAGATCGTAATCAGGGGTGATTTCAAAAAGATCCAATACCTGATCCAACATTTCACGATGCTGGGCGGTCACACACACTTTTGCATCAAACCTGTTATCCGCCGCTAATGCATGGACCAGTGGCGCCATTTTTATGGCTTCGGGTCGCGTTCCAAATACCGTTAATATTTTTATCATTGCTTTGGCCCTTTAATGCAAATTCTGTTTATTAATATTGGTGGTTATTTGCTGGCTTGTTTTAAAGCAGTCGTCGACACAGCTGACTGGGGTAAACCCGGTAGGGGCTTGTTCTAACACCTGGCGCACTTGTTCAAACTGGTTACTGGTTAATGCCGTGGTTAACTGTTGCAATATGGCATCCAGCTCGGCTTGGGTGATGCTGATTTCCGCCGCGGTCGAAATTTTTGGGTGCAGCGTGCCTTGGGCGTTGTCACCAATTAATAGTTCTTCATACAGTTTTTCACCCGGGCGCAGCCCCACATAATTAATGCTGATGCCGTCTTGGTGGCTGGGGTTGTCATTGCTGGTGTTATTGGCGCTTGGCTCAATGTATTTATGGCCCGATAGGGTGATCATTTTTATGGCTAAGTCTTTAATTTTGACTGGCTTGCCCATGTCCAGCACAAACACCTGGCCGTGGCCGCCCATGGCCCCCGCTTGGATCACTAACTCGGCGGCTTCCGGTATGGTCATAAAATAGCGAATAATTTCAGGGTGGGTAATGGTAATTGGGCCACCATTTTTAATTTGTTTTTTAAATAGTGGCACCACTGACCCGCTAGACCCCAACACATTGCCAAATCGCACCATGCATAATTCGGTGTTGTGGCTTAAGTCTTTGGCATTGGCCTGCAACACCAGTTCGGCCATACGTTTCGATGCCCCCATCACATTGGTCGGGCGCACTGCTTTGTCGGTCGAAATTAATACAAATTTTTCTACGTTGGCATTAATGGCGGCGTTCACACAGCTTTGGGTGCCAAACACGTTGTTTTTTACCCCGGCAATAATGTTTTGTTCAACCAGCGGCACATGTTTATAGGCCGCCGCGTGGTAAACCGTATTAATGCTAAAGTGGTTTAACACCTGTTGCACCCTTTCTTGGTCTTGTACGTTGCCCAATATCGGCACAATGTTAATGGGGGTTTCCAGGTTAATATTGGCCGCTGCTAACTCGCTTAATATTACATATAAACTGGGTTCAGATATTTCAAACAACACCAAGGTGGTTGGCCTTTGTTTTACTATTTGGCGACATAGCTCACTACCAATGGAGCCCCCCGCACCGGTCACCATTACGTTTTTGTTCATAATATTTTTGGCCATTAATGCCAAATTGGGTTCCACTTTGTCGCGCCCTAATAAATCGTCAATCGACACTGGGCGAATGTCGTCTACGTCCAGCTGACCTTTTATGAGTTCTTCCACATGGGGAATGGTCGACACTTCTATATTGTGTTGGCTTAGGTCGTTTAATATTTCGGCTCTGGCTTCTTCCGTTAAACTGGGTATGGCAAATATAATGCGCACTACCCCATGGCGTTTAATTAATTTGGCCAGGTTTGCCGGGTGCGCCACCATGGTGTTTGACACCCGGCTGCCCACCAGTTGCGGATCAATGTCTAATAAAAATTCAACTTGATATTTCGGGTTCAGCCTTAACAACTGCACCAGTTGTCTGGCGGCCGCACCAGCGCCATAAATGGCCACTTTTTGTGGTTTGTATTTTTTATATTTTTCAGCCAGCCCGCGCACCAGCAGCCTTGGGGTGGTGCTGATTAGCAATAAAAACATGCCATAATCAAACAGCATAATGGGCGTTACACTGCCCGCCAGCATATAAACGCCAAAACCAAACACCAGGGTTGACACCGCAGTGGCGATGGTTTGGGTGTAAATATATTCAAGGGTTAAATACCTTAACACCGCGCGATACAGCCCCAAGGCCCGATAACACATCACGGTGATCAGCGCTAATAACACTAAGGTAATAATAAAAGAGGAGGAAAATAAGGTGGGGGTTTCAACGTTGGCAATGTGTAACGCACCAAAAAATGCCACCGCAACGGCAGTCACTTCTAATACGACACCTATCATGCGTTTGATGATTCGCGGACAACGCCAAAGCTTTTCAACTAAGGGGGTTGAAATTGAAACTGTTTCCATAATTCTCTATCCGAGTACGCTACCGCCCTTGAGTTATAGGCCTCAAAACCTCAAAAGAAACGGTAACCTGGGATACTCCAAGTAATGCTAAGTTAGTTACTTAAGCTATCAATAGGAGGAGAGAAAATGTCTCAGTCCTTGAGAACGTCAGCTTAATTATTAAGGTTTACACACTTAATATAGTGCAATATTTGCACATAGCATGAGATAAAAGAAGCCATTATTTAACACAAAATAAACAATTGATTAATATTTGAGCTGTTTTTAACATAAATTAATACCTGTATCAGTCAAAAGTTTGACGCTGTCAAATTTTTTACCATTTATCAATAAGTTACAAGTATAGTAAAAATAGCCACCGTTGGTTGATTTTTATTCAAGCGATCACCATGTAAGACATGTCTTACAGGATTTAAGGGATAATTGGAAAGTAAGCACCAACAATTTACTTTGGCCGCGGGTTGATTTTTCAAGTTTTTAACAAATAAATCCAGCATGGCACTTGGGTGTTTATTTTTTACCCTTTTTGAGGCTGAATCAGCCAATTATTCACTAACTTTGATTGTTTGCTTAAGCTATGGCTTGAGTTCAGGTAAACTGCACTCGTTTACAGTCACAGTTGGAAAATATTCATCATAATGGCAAGGAAGTTTGATTATTTAATCGTAGGTAGTGGCTTTTTTGGTGCCGTGTGTGCCCGCCAATTAACCGATGCCGGTAAGCGGGTGTTGGTCATCGAAAAACGCGACCACATTGGTGGCAATGCCTACACCAAAAACATTGATGGCATTCATGTTCACCAATACGGTGCCCATATTTTTCACACCAACGATCAAAGTGTTTGGCAATATGTGAATCGGTTTGCCCAGTTCAACCGTTTTACCAATTCCCCCTTGGCTAAGTATCAAGACAAACTTTATAACTTGCCGTTTAACATGAACACTTTTTACCAGTTATGGGGGGTGACCACCCCACAACAGGCCAAAGCAAAAATTGCCGAGCAACAGCAAGAACTCAGTGGTAAACAGCCCGAAAACCTAGAACAACAAGCCATATCACTGGTTGGCCGCGACATTTACCAATTGTTAATCAAAGGCTATACCGAAAAACAATGGGGTTGCAAAGCCACCGACCTGCCAGCGTTTATTATTCGCCGCTTGCCGGTGCGTTTTACCTATGACAACAACTATTTTTCTGATACTTATCAGGGCATTCCCATTGGTGGCTACACCCAGTTGTTTGCCAATTTACTTGAGGACATCGAGGTTCAGTTACAGGTTGATTATCTGCAGCACAAGGCGGACTATGACAACATGGCTGAGCATGTGATTTACACCGGCCCTATTGATGCTTACTTTAATTATGAACTGGGCACTTTAGATTACCGTTCATTAAAATTTGATCATCAAATCTTAGCCATGGCCAATGCCCAAGGTAACGCAGTGATCAACCACACCGAAGCCAGTGTGCCCTACACTCGCACCATCGAACATAAGCACTTTGACCCGGTTGATACCCCACACACGGTGGTGACTTACGAATACCCAGCCAATTGGCAATTAGGCGATGAACCCTATTACCCGGTCAACAATGACAGCAATCAAGCCTTGTTTAAGCGTTACCGCAGCTTGGCTAAAAACCAGCCACAGGTGACCTTTGGTGGACGCTTGGCGGAGTATAAATATTACGACATGCACCAAGTGATCCGCTCGGCATTAAACACAGTGTCAAAGTTATTAGAAAATGGAATTGAACAATAATGAAACCGAATAAAGCTTTTTTAATTATTGCCCGTGTGGGGGACAGCTCTTTACATGGTCAGTGGTTACAGGGGGCGAATCCGCTGTTTGATTTGTATTTAAGTTATTACGGTGACACCCAGCAACGCTACCAGCAAGATTGCCAATTTTACGAACAACAAAAAGGGGGCAAATGGCCAATATTGGCTGAGATTATTGAGCGCGATTGGGACGTGATCAGCCAATACGATGCCGTGTGGTTACCCGATGATGACTTAATGGCTGATGCCGCGACCATTAACCGCATGTTTAGTTTGTTTTATGGGTTAGGGCTGCAATTGGGGCAACCGGCATTAACCATGAATTCCTATTATTCCCACCCTAGCCTGCTGCAACGACCACAGTCATTGGTCCGCATGACTAACTTTGTTGAAGTGATGGCGCCGGTGTTTTCTGCTTCGGCGTTGGCCCAGCTTAAACACACGTTCAGCCAAAGCAAGTCCGGCTGGGGCTTAGACAACCTATGGCCGCATTTATTAAATAACCAGGGTATTGGTATTTTAGATGCCACCGCGGTGGTGCATACTCGCCCCGTTGGCGGCGAACTTTATAAAAACAACCCAGAACTTTCGCCCCAGCAGGACAAATACACGCTGCAGGCACTGTACCCCCAGTTCAATATTAAACGCAGCCGCTTTATTAATAAGTTTAGAGTATTTAGCCAGGCCAAATTAGCCAGCACAAGTCACCAGTTAGTGGCCTTTGTTAAAGGTAAAATACAAAAAATCACGGCAATATCGAAGGCTAAGCGCCATATTAAATTTGGCCAATAATCATATCGCCCAAACCTGGTTTGGGCTTAGGTTTAAAAAGGCCGCTTGCCTTGGTCTATAATTCACACTCTATTAATGGACTATTGTTTAATATGCGTATTGTTTTTTGGTCATTGTTAATTATGTTGTTGGGAACGGGGGCCAGCCACAGTGCGTCCTTGTATTTACCCCTAAATAACCACCCCAGTTTAGAACATGACATTGATCGTTTGCTATCGATTACGTCTGCCCCTAGTTTTAAAAAACCCTATACCCTTGATTTGGTTAAGCGCTATTTGCCGCATATTAAAACTAGCCATCCACAACTGCATCGCCGCATCCGTCAACAATTGCAAAAGTTTAGCCATGAATTGGCGCTTACTAATGCCAATTTGCAATTGTCAAAAGGTTGGGGCCAACAAAATGTGTTTAATGCCCGTGGCCAGCGGGTGGCTGATACCTTTGCTGGCCAAGTTAGCGGCCATGCGGTTATTAATGATTATTTAATTGCAGCCGTGGGCGCTAACTACACCACTAAAAACGGTGTTAACCCCACCAATAGCTATTTATCCGTTGGGGGTGATTGGTTGCAAGTGGATATTGGCCTGCGGGAACGTTGGTTTTCTAGTTTTACTGATTCTGCCATGACCATGAGCACCCATGCCCAGGTGTCGCCTTCGATGACTTTTAGTAACCCTGTGCCATTGGGGGATTGGCGCTGGCAATACGAAATCAGCTACAGCGAGTTAGAACAGGTCGATTGTATTAAACCAAAGGGCAAAGCCTGCATGCAAGGTCGGCCAGAGCTGTTAAATTTCACCTTGAATGCGATGCCCGTTGATTGGTGGCAAATTGGCTTTGCCCGCCATTTACAGTTTGGTGGTGATGGGGTTGATCGCAGCTGGAGCGAGGTTTTATTGGCACTGGTGTGTCCCGTTTGCGTGCAGTTAAACAATAACGAAAACCCCTGGGGTAACCAGCTGATGGTGATCAGCAGCCAGTTTAATGTCAATGTGGGGCAACCCATGAGTGTGGCTTTTGAATATGGCGGTGAAGACACCGCCGGTGATTCAAATTTTGATTTTGGCAACATTACCATGCGTGCCAGTGTGTTTTTACCTGTGTTCACAGATTCAAGCAGTTTAAAAGTGGAATGGTCCAGCTGGCAAACTGGCTGGTATAGGCATTGGATGTATCGAAATGGCTTTACCAACTTTGGCAATGTGATGGGCCACTGGGGGGGGGATGAACGCTACAGCATTGGTGAATGGACCGGTGGTAGCAGTTTGTCCGTTATGTTTAAGCAACGCTTTAGTAACCACAGCCAATGGTTTAATACTGTGCGGATGTTGCAAAACCAACAACAGTTTAATCAATACCACACAGGATTTGAACTGGACAGCAAATACGGCTTTGGCGGTGACTGGAACCACTTTTACTTAGGCATACATGCTGGCAAAAATGTATTTAACGAAGGTTATGGAAGGCTTTATGCGCAGTATATTTATTAAATTAATTGGCCTGGGGTTATGGGCCAATGGTGGCATGTTCACCCCCAGCTATGCCGAACCCTTAGCATTTAAAGACATTAATTTTAAGTCAGAGGTAAGTTTTGGTATGGGTTACCAAAGGGCAAGGCGTGGCTTGCTGGAAAAGGGCCGCTACAGCCCTGAAGAATTAGCCCTACTAAAAGCCCGCCCCGACGACAACATGCTGACCAGCACCGTTGAGTATGCCGTAAGGGCCGATGTGTCAAACACCATGCAACTTGGCTTTGCGGTGGGGTTTTTAGGTGACATTAGCCATTTTAAAAGTAATAACAGCTATTTTTTGGTTAAGGCGGTGGATTTTAAATATCAAATCAACCCAAACTGGTATGTTGGCCTGTACACTGGCGCCGCCATGGGTAACCACTATGCCCCTGCTTTTGGGTTTTTAACTGGGGTAAATGTGGGTTACCAGATTAACCACCACTGGGGGTTGAACCTTGATATTCGACCTGACCATTCGCTAGACGCCGACGACAATTCGCCCAAACCCTATGGTGAGTCCAACATTCGCAGTTATAACTCGGCCACATTGAAAATGACCTATCAGTTTTAAGTTCTAAGGAATAAATGCTACGTTGGTTAAAACATTGTACGGCCACCCTGTGGCCGTACAATGTTAGCGCTTAGTTTTAGTGCTTGATTTACTGAGCACTTTGTCATTGGTGCTTAGCGTTTACAGCTCAGAAAAGCCGTTAGGGTTTTGACTTTGCCACTTCCACGAACTGGATACCATGTCGGCTAGCCCTAGTTTAGTTTGCCAACCTAACACTTGTTTGGCCTTTTCTGGGCAGGCATAAAATTCCGCTAAATCACCATCGCGGCGTGGCGCAATTTCGTATGGTATGGTTTTACCTGACGCTTTTTCAAAGGCATGCACCAATTCAAGCACACTGATGCCCTTACCAGCCCCAAGGTTAACCTGTAATAAACCAGGGGCACTGTCTAGGTGCTTAAGGGCGGCTAAATGACCTTGGGCTAAGTCAACCACATGAATGTAATCACGCACACCGGTACCATCGATAGTTGGGTAGTCACCGCCAAAAATGGCTAACTTATCGCGCTTACCCACTGCCACTTGGGTAACAAATGGCATTAGGTTGTTAGGGATCCCATTGGGGTTTTCACCAATTTTACCTGATTCATGGGCACCCACTGGGTTAAAGTAACGCAAGCAGGCAATGTTCCAGCTGTTGTCTGACTGGTATAGGTCTTGTAAAACCCGTTCAACCATGATTTTAGATTGGCCATATGGGCTGGTTGCGCTGGCAATGGGTAAGCTTTCAACATAGGGCAATACACCAGGATCGCCATACACTGTAGCCGATGAACTAAACACTAGGTTTTTACAGCCGTGCTTGGCCATCACTTCACACAACACCACTGAACCGGTGACATTGTTATGGTAATAGCGAAGGGGTTGTGCCACTGACTCGCCCACCGCTTTTAGCCCTGCAAAGTGGATCACCGCGTCAATTTGATGAGTATTAAAAATGTTGTCTAGTAATTCGGCATCCAGAATGTCGCCTTGGTAAAAGGTCACTTCTTTAGCGGTAATTTCAGACACGCGTTCTAGGGCGATTTCAGAACTGTTACTTAAGTTATCAATCACAATAACTTGTTGGCCGCTTTCCAGTAGCTCGACTACCGTGTGACTGCCGATATAACCGGCACCACCAGTCACTAAAATAGACATATAAAATCCTTTCAATATTACTTATAAACTTGATGACAATAGCGCCATGATAATTTGTGCGGCTAAAAATCACTAAGGTCTGATTATTTAACCTTACCGCCTTGAATGCAAGCAACATTACCCACGATAAAAAAAACATCATAAAAAAAGCCCCAGCAACCGTTAAGCGGCTAGGGCTTGATAATTTATGGCACTTGCTTATGGGGTTGCTGGCTTAGTTTGGGCCGCATTTATGCCCTCGACCGCATCGGCAATCATGCGTGCTTGGGTTTGTGCGGTGGCTTCGTCTTGGGCTTCTACCATCACGCGAATTAATGGCTCGGTGCCCGATTTACGCAGTAACACCCGGCCAGTGCTGCCCATAATACTTTCGGCCAATTTTACGGCATCTTGTACGCCGTTTGAGGCCACAATGTCATCGGCATTGCCACGAGGGTCATTTTTGTCAAACCTGACGTTAATCAGCGTTTGCGGGTACTTTTTCATGTCTGATGCCATTTGCTGCAAGGTTTTACCTGCACGCACCATGGCTTTTAATACTTGCAATGACGCCACAATGCCATCACCGGTGCTGGCATAATTCAGCGCAAGAATATGCCCCGAGCCTTCACCACCTAAGCACCAGTTATTGTTTTTTAAGGCTTCAACCACATAACGGTCACCCACTTTGGTGCGTTCAAAGGGAATGTTTAATTCTTTAAGGGCAAGCTCTAACCCAAGATTAGCCATTAATGTGCCCGCTACGCCACCATTTAATTGACCACGGCCTTGTAGGGCTTTCGCCAAAATATACAGAATTTGATCGCCATCAACCACGTTACCTTGATGATCCACCATCATGACACGGTCGGCATCGCCGTCTAGGGCTATACCCAAGTCGGCACGTTTGGCCAACACTTCTTTTTGCAGGCTAGCCATTGAGGTGGCACCACAGTTGGTATTAATGTTACGGCCATCGGGTTGGTCGTGAATGCTAATAACCTCAGCCCCAAGTTCTTTATACACCCGCTTGGCAATGTGGTAGGCGGCACCATTGGCACTGTCGACCACGATGCGCAAGCCCTTAAGGCTTAATTGCTGGTTAAAGGTGCCTTTACAGAACTCAATATAACGCCCTGGCGCATCGTCAAAACGTTTGGCCTTACCCAGCTTTTCAGAAGGCTCGCAAGTCATTTCACCATGGTCAACCGCACGCACTAACAGTGCTTCAAGCTCTAGCTCTTGTTCATCGGTTAGTTTGGTGCCGTCACCACTGAAAAACTTAATGCCGTTATCGTAATAAGGGTTGTGTGACGCTGAAATCACCACCCCAGCATCGGCACGGAAGGTACTGGTGAGGTAAGCCACTGCCGGGGTTGGCATAGGCCCAACCAATAATACGTTGACGCCTGCGGCGGCAAAGCCGGCTTCCATTGCAGATTCCAGCATATAGCCAGAAATGCGAGTATCTTTACCAATTAACACCGACTTGCGGCCTTCTTTTGACATGACTTTACCGGCGGCCCAGGCCAGTTTCATGGCAAAATCAGGGGTAATGGGAAATGTGCCAACTTTACCGCGGACACCATCGGTACCAAAATATTTACGAGACATACTCATCCTTCAATGCACTCATATTGGCCGATATTAACAGCATAAAAAACCAAGTCATTCACTTAATTAAGGTAGGTAATATCGGCAGGATGGCTTATTAAACACTTAACGGCTAATGCCTGCAAGGAACAATGGTGAATTATTAAAAATCCCCATGTTAATGGTGAGTTGGTTTTAACTGTGCCGCCATTAATAATGAACAATATTTACCAATCACCGTTAATCATTTTGCCATCTGTTATAATATGGGCTTTATAAGTACTTACTATAAAGGTAACGCCTGATGCGGTTACGGGTCATCACTTTTTTACTATTACCACTGTTATTGCTTGGGTGCGCAAGCACTAACACCGTTACCAATAAAACGTTGAATTCTACGCCCCTTGCCAACGGTCAGGCTGAAACGCCGCAAACACGTAAGTTTCATCGCATTCTGGGTACTGAAAACAGAGGCTGGTACTACTATGGTGATGACATTGCCATTATTGAAGATGTAAACGTAGATGGTTTACAGGTACGCCTGATCAAACATAAAAACAGCCAATGCCAAAGTGGCTTTTCTTACTTTATGGAGCTAAACGGCCCGATCAGCAATGATAGTACTTTTGTTATTGAGCAATTAATAACGCGTATTCCCGAACCGTGTATTGATAAAACCACCAACAACCGGGTCGTGCCTACGGTTTATATGAATTCGGCAGGTGGCCGGTTATTTGAAGGCTATCAATTAGGGTTGATATTTAGAAAACATTCCATCAAAACCGTTGTTGGCTATTCCCAAGAATGCGCATCATCATGCGCTATTGCATTTTTAGGTGGTCAATACCGTGAAGTACAAGAGGGTGGCAGGCTAATGTTCCACACCCCTTACCTTGAACGCCAATCTGGCTTAGATTGCATCGATCCAGAAGGTGAATTAAGCCAGTTATTGCTTAATTACTATCGCGCCATGATGAAAAAGGACGATGCCGATAGATTGTTTGTCAGAACATTTAAATATTGCAGTAGCGAACAAGGGTGGCAAGTTAACCACAGTGCGGCAGATATTTTTGGGGTCGCCACCAATGAGTTCATTGCCAGTGACAGTCAATACTTGCTTAGTACCTCTAATGAAATAGCCCTTATCGACAAACAGTATGGTTTACTTTGGTACCAAACAATATTAGACAATGGCTATTTTCAGAACCTAAGCAAACAAGATAAAGTCTCGTTCTGGCTGGGTTACTTAACCATAAAACATCAACTTGTCGGCCTTAGTAATAGCCCAGTACCTGAAATTGACTATGGTTTCCAATTGGTTGTCGAACTTTATATGCAACAAAAAGATTTCGAAACCGCTGAATTACTGCTTGATAACATTTTGTTGTCGTACGACCAAGCTGAAACCCATTACCTAAAAGGGTTGATGCTACTGAGCCAAGAAAACCCAGCCTATTCTGAAGAAAAAGGAATGCAGTTGCTCACAAAAGCTGCCAAAGGTGGCTCACACAATGCAGGGGCTTATCTGGGTTATCAGTATATTGGTGAACAAAATTATTTAAAGGCTTACTCGTATTTAAAACCCGCAAGTGATGCTGGCAATTTAACGGCAACCGCTAACCTTGCATTCATGTATGAAAATGGTTTTCATGTCGCGAAAGATAGAAAACAAGCGATCAAGCTTTATCGCCAGGCAGCCCAAGAAGTAAGCTGGGCTAAAGAGCAGTTAATAAGACTAAACATTGCTATTAAATAGTTTTAGTCCACTGCCCCTAAACAAAAAAGCCCCATATTGAATATTCAATATGGGGCTTAAATAGGGCAGCAGTAATCGCGGCTAGGCGGTTTCTGTATCAAGTAATTGGGCTAAGTGCGCTTTTAACTCTGCACCAAATGCTTGGTTACGCAGCGCGTATTCCACATTGGCTTTCATATAACCCAGCTTGTCACCACAGTCATGGCTTTTACCTGTCATACAGAAGGCTTCAACTTCGCTTTGTTCCATTAGCATGGCAATGGCATCGGTTAGTTGAATTTCATCACCTACGCCTAATGGGGTTTTTTCTAGTAATGGCCAAATGGATTTGTCTAACACATAACGGCCAACAACCGCTAAATTAGATGGTGCATCTTCCACTTTTGGCTTTTCGACAATGCGGCTCATGTTGGCAGCTTGGCCACCTTTCAATGACGATACTTTGCCACAATCAACAATGCCGTATTTTGATACGTCTTTCGCGGCTACGGCTTCGACCATGATTTGCGAGGCACCAGATAGCTCAAAGCGGTGCTTCATTGCTGCAAGGTTTTCAAGTGATTGGTTGGCGGTGTATTCATCTAAAATGACATCAGGCAGAACCACGGCAAAGGGGGCATCACCCACTACTGGTTTGGCGCATAGCACCGCATGGCCTAAGCCCTTAGCATGGCCCTGGCGCACCGACAAAATGGTTACCTCTGCTGGGCAAATGCTGCGCACTTCTTCCAATAGTTGACGCTTAACGCGTTTTTCAAGCGTCGATTCGAGCTCGTAACTGGTATCAAAATGGTTTTCAATTGCGGCCTTACTTTCGTGAGTAACAAGCACGATTTCGGTAAAGCCAGCGGCGATACATTCTTTAACCACATATTGAATTAATGGTTTATCTACCAACGGTAGCATTTCTTTAGGAATGGCCTTAGTGGCAGGCAACATGCGTGTGCCTAAACCTGCAACTGGAATAACGGCTTTCATTAAAAGTTCCTTTTAATAATAAAATAATGGGGGCGCATGCCCCCATCAAAAGAGTAGTTTTCGTTGTAAATGTTGTGATCAGCGATTACTTATCCGCATTAAACAAGTCACGAGTGTAAACTTTGTCTGCAACATCGGCAATGTCTTCGGCCATGCGGTTAGACACAATGACGTCAGATCTTGATTTGAAATCAGCAAGATCGGTTACCACTTCCGAATGGAAAAATTCAGCTTCGGTTAGCACTGGCTCATACACAATCACGTTGATGCCTTTGGCTTTCAAACGCTTCATAATACCTTGAATGCTTGATGCCCTAAAGTTGTCAGAGCCTGATTTCATGATGAGGCGATAAATACCAACGGTTTCAGGCTTGCGCTTTAAAATACTGTCAGCAATAAAGTCTTTACGAGTGCGGTTTGCCTCAACAATGGCACCAATAATGGCATTAGGCACATCTTGGTAATTAGCCAATAACTGCTTGGTATCCTTTGGTAAACAGTAACCACCATAACCAAAGCTTGGGTTGTTGTAATGACTGCCAATACGTGGGTCAAGGCCAACACCTTCAATAATCTGGCGACTGTCTAAACCATGGGTTTCGGCATAAGTGTCAAGCTCATTAAAATATGAAACACGCATAGCCAAATAGGTATTAGAAAACAACTTAATGGCTTCGGCTTCGGTGCTATCGGTGAACAGTACATCAATATTTTCTTTCTGAGCACCCTGCACTAACAAATCGGCAAACACTTGAGCGCGCTCTGACTGTTCACCCACAATAATGCGGCTTGGATTCAAATTATCATAAAGTGCCGTGCCTTCTCGCAGGAACTCTGGGCTGAAAATAATATTTTGGGTGTTAAACTTTTCACGCACCGACTTGGTGAAGCCCACTGGTACGGTAGATTTAATCACCATGGTAGCATTCGGGTTGATTTCCAACACGCTTGCAATAACCGCTTCAACGCTGCGAGTATTAAAATAATTCGTTTCTGGATCGTAATCTGTCGGCGTGGCAATAATGACATAATCTGCACCACGGTACGCCACTGCAGCATCAATGGTGGCCGTTAGATTAAGTTTTTTGTTTGCCAAAAAGTCACTGATTTCTTTATCAACGATAGGTGACTGTTTGTCATTAATTAAGTCAACCTTTTGTTGAATTAAATCAAGTGCGACCACTTCGTTGTGCTGTGCCAATAGCACAGCATTGGACAAGCCAACATAGCCAGTCCCTGCAATTGTAATCTTCATAATATTACTTCTTTGTAAATTCGTTTTTCACTGTATTGCTTAACCCCTGTTCTAGAGATACAGGTGCAATAAATCCTAAGTAATCTGTATTTGACTTAAATTGAGTGCGAGCGCAGAATTTCTTTACTCGAATGCTACTTACCGGTAATTCTTTACCTGTTAGCTTAGCTAACAAATCAAAACCATAACCTGCTAATAAACCAAGCCAGTACGGTAAGCGAAGTACTGAACCTGTTTTACCGAGTGCACTATTAACAACAGAGACAAGCTTGTTCATATTAAAGTCAGGCTTGTCAATATAGTTAAACACCTGATGGCCTTTGCCATTAAAAACCAAGTGCTCTATGAAAGCTGCAACGTTTTCAACATAAGCCATCGACTTTTGGTTTTCACCTTTACCAATCATTAAGAATTTACCTGAAGCAATTTGACGCAACAGGTTGTATACGTTGCCACGGTTACCTTCACCAAACACTACCGTTGGGCGAATCACTGAAAACTGCTTTGAATCATCTAACCAATCATGGGTAGCTAGTTCAGCTTGATATTTAGATTTGCCATAATCATTAAATGGGTTAATCGCACCGCTTTCACCTGTATCTTCGGTTACAAAGCCGTAAACCGCAACTGATGAAGTAAATACCATTTTTTTGATACCGTATTCATCCATGACTTTGCAAAGGTTTTTCTGCCCTTCAACGTTCACATCATAATAAAGTGATACTGGCGATACATTGTCTTTATGTTCTGCTGCCAAGTTGATGACGACATCAACATTTTCATTCAAACCTTCACGTAAAGATTCAACAGATGTCATATCACAAACTTTTGAAAGCTGCGGGTATTTACCTGAAGTAACTTTATCTAAAATCTGGATACTTAAATCTTGGTTATTGATAAGGCGATCAATCAATCTAGTACCAATAAAACCAGACCCGCCAATTACTACAATATTCATCATATTCTACTTTTAATAAAACCTTTATATGCATACACCATAAAGGTATAAGCACTCTTAAAAATGTTCAGCCCTACTACCTCACGGTAAAAGCGCCATTGGTAACCAAGAACGGTGAGTTTGTTCTTTGTCATTCCAGAATCAATTCGATATTTTGCTAAATTTTCCTGAAGACAAAAGGCTTTAGGTATGTCTTTTAAAATAGTTAACCACAGCCCCATATCTTGGCGCTTTCTAATCAAGGGCATGTAGCGCTTACCCAATTTTTCAGAATCATACACAGCTGTCAAACAGCCAATTACATTGCTATACAACAATTCATCATAAGTCACTGTATCTGGTGGTACAACGATACCTAAATCACCAGATTCATCAAATTTTTGGTATTGGGTATAGCTAAGCGCGATGTCATTTTCTTGCATAAATGCAATTTGCTTTTCGAGCTTTTGCGGGTGCCACAAGTCATCTGCATCTAAAAAAGCAATATAGCGTCCTTGAGCATGTTCGATTGCTTTGTTACGAGATGCACCTGCACCTAAATTTTCACTATTTTTGAAAAGCTTAATACGTGGATCATTTTTAGCTAATTCTTCAACAAGAGAAACCGTATTATCGGTAGAGTTGTCATCAATGATTAACAACTCCCATTTCTCAAAAGTCTGATTAATGACAGAGAGAATTGAAATTCTGATAAAGGATTCAGAATTGTAGCATGGCATTATTACTGTACAACATTCACTCATTTATTTATAAGTTGACTAATCAACAACTCCTTTTTCAAAATATTTTCCACTATATAAACAGAACCTAGTGGTGATAAATGGCCATAATCAATCTGCAAAATGCCACCATCTAACCTTGCTAGGCAAAAATTTTTGCCCTTTTTCGCATAACATAGGCTATCTAGAAGGGATATATAATTGACATCTGAAGAGGCAGCTTTATTTTTAGCAATAGCATCTTGTTCAAATATACTTTTAAGTAAACCTGGATCTGTTAAATATGATTCTGAAGATTCCCAATGCTTTGGCTTTACTAAAACACGTGGTAGTGAAGGTGTCCAGTGGGGTACTGGACCGATAAATAGCACACGTTTAGCACCAAGCTCAATTATTTTATTATGTAAAACTGAATAATCAATTTTATCGTGGTCCGCTGATTGCGTTATGATAACTAAGTCAGGCTTGAGTTTTTCTATCCTACTGATTGCAATTTTATTTGAAGCATCGCAAGCCTTTTTAAAATTACCCCGTTGTAAAACAGTCTCATCGAATGAAGCAATACAACCTGCCGAGGTTTTTTGGTGAAATTGCAAACCATGTTCCTCGGACATAAGCCTTAGGCCATAAGATAAAGCTTCGGCATGGGAATCACCCCAGAGAAAAATTCCACCAACATCGCCAAAGCAACTTTCATCTACATAAGTTTCATCATTATTTTCAAGCGCAGAGTAACTATTACACTTAAGCCAATAGAATGGCCCTAGACCATCTTTAATGGCTTGTTGCTCATTTAAAAATTTACTCTGTACTGAGGCGCTGACGGGCCTAACATCTGAGTTGAATCCTGAATTTAGCCAAACTAGTGAGGACATAGTAAAAACAAATCCAGTAAAAACCAAGGAAGCTAAAAATAGGCTATAGCCTTTTATTATTTTCTGCTGTTCAACAAGATAGTAACTACATATAGATATCATAAAAGACACTAATAGCGCAGGAAACAATAGATCTATATCATAAAAATAAACAAAAACAAGAACTGGCCAGTGCCACAAGTAAAGTGAATAGGAAATATTACCAAAGAACTGAAGAGTTTTACTTTTTGAGAAAAAAGTATTATTTGCATTCGATGAAAGCAGTATATAAACGCCTAATAAAGGATATGCTGCATTATAACTAGGCCAATAATCCTCTTTTGAAAAAATAAAAAATGAGCTAATTACAATAAACAAACCCAAGTACTGATAAAATCTTTGACTAAAGTGTTTCAACCTTATGGGGAAAAAGAATATCACTGAACCTAGCAGCATCTCCCACATACGACCAAGAAAAGTAAAATAACTATAAGTAGGGCTATGAAAAGACACATAGATATTAGCAACAAAAAGGAATAGCGTAAAAAAGAGAAGGTAATATTTAACCCGATTCTCATCATTAAAATTATAAAGCGCAATTAACAAGATGGGGTATATAAGATAAAACTGCCATTCAAGAGATAACGACCAAGTATGGAGTAGCCACTTTTGAAATGCACTCTGCTCGAAATAACCAGACTCCATCAGATAAATATAATTAGATAAAAAAATAGAACTACTAGAAAGGTGCTTACCTAAACTCTTATATTCAACTGGTATTAGATAAAACCAACCAAATATCAAAAGCACAAAACATAGTACAAGAAGAGGAGGCAGAATCCTATTAACCCTTGATAAGTAAAAACCAAAAAAACTAAACTCCGACATGGCTAGCCTTTTACTTATAATAGACGTCATTAAATAGCCAGAAATAACAAAAAAAATATCTACCCCAGCGAAACCACCTGATATTTTATCTGGAAAAAAATGAAAAAGCACAACTGAAATAACAGCAACTGCGCGAAGCGAATTTAAATCATACCTGAACATCGAAAATAAGTCCTAAAATTTTATTTTTGAAAGCTTGATAATGAAAACTAAAGTTATAAAAGACAGTATCGCTGATTGAATAAAATGCCTACTATATAAAAAGTAAGAGAACGAAGTATGAAAAGGTAGATTATAAAGCATATAAAAAAGATAAGGTAAGAAAACAATAGCATTGAATTTAACAGCTTTATCCAATACATACATATACATTGACACTACAATGGCTACAATGATTGGTGAAAGTAATAACCCCCAACCACCAAACATCGACCATGCCTCAGCTAAAAAGTAGCTATTTGAATTGACGATATGAGACTGTAAGTACTTTGGGTAAATTTTAGAAACAATTTCTTGATCTGCGTAGAAAACATCCAATCCAAATCTGCTAGAAAAAGGCATACCAGAAAAAATATATTTAGAGTCAGGTGTAATAGAGTTTATTATATGGTAAAGACCTTGTGGCTGACCTAGGAAGGCCCTATCGATTATCTGATTAGCGATTACAATTAGGTCAAGTTTACCATAAACCAAGTAATACATTAAAAAGATAAGCATTAATGAAGACAATGACAACTTAATAAATAGCGATTTTCTTCCAGTATAGCTATACGATAAGTAAGCACAAAATAAGCTAAAAACGACTATAGGCCCTTTTTGAATATCGGCTGTAAAGCTAAGAATAACTATAAAGAAAGATAAAGCCAAAAGAACATTTGGTATTTTATAATTTGACCTAATACGTAACAACCACAAATAAAGAAACTGATATCCGGATAGGAATGTAAAAATATCTGACAAGAAAGGAAGTTTATAAGAAGAAGGATTTAATTGATACTCAGCACGAGCTAATGCGGCACCTTTCAAATCACCAGCTAACAGCATTAGCAAAGGTACGTTCCCCATTAGATAGTACTTTAAAATAACACCGATTACAGATATAGTGAATACAAGGTAAAAAAACCTCAACATACTATCAGAAACATCAACTTTAACTTCATAAGACTTATATACTTCTCGATTATTCAATAGTAGTTGTAAAAAAGATATTACAAAGAAGAATAAAAATAATGAAATCACATACCAAATACCTACAACGAGCTTAAGGTTATGGCCAATAGAATCAATACGCCACGAAGGGTAATCAGCAAAGGAAATGAGATACACCCCAGGCAACATTAAAAAAGAACTAAATAAAAAAGGAAAAGAAATAGGACTTGACTTATATCCTAAAAAATTACGCCTAGTAATCAAAGCATAAATTGCATTCAATAAAAAAAATGTAAATAAAGCACAAAATAAAACTAGGGTATAATTCAAAATATTCCCCTAAAGCGATAATCAAGTAACAAGGGTGCCTTACTTTTCAATGTTTTTATTATTAATTTAAATGAAAGAAAAGGATTTATTTTTAAAAGCTTGATAATATATGGAAGATTCATTAACTGCTGCTCATACAATCCCTCACTCCTTAGTACATCATTGTAACGTTCTAGTGCAGCTAGACGACAAAGCAATGATTCCTGTGTTACAGTCTTAGTGAGTGAAGTATCCCCTTGCTCTACCATGTAATAGGTATCTTTAATTACTGACACTTTCTTCGCTTTCATACCTGTTTTAAGTGAAAACAAAAGGTCATTAGAATACATTATTTCTTCAAAACTCACTTTAATATTCTTTATGAAATCTGCTCTAAAAACCTTACTCCATGGTACATAATATCTATAGCGTATAGAGTTAATATCATTCTTACAGTAATAGTCATCAACTAGCGACGAGTACCTTAAGTGCCTATTCCCTATACTGCCATTAAGCATAAAGCTTTGGGGCTTAAAATAATATACTTCAGCACTTTCCTTTTTCAAACTATTAACAATTACTGAGTGCCAGTCCTCAGATAATACATCATCACTATCTGCAAACATCAAGTAATCCGTGTTAACATGCGTAAGACCGGTATTTCGACTCCCTCCAGCTCCTCTTTCATTTTTATTTCTGATAAATTTAACATTAGAAAATTCATTCTTCAATTCAAAGCTTTCACAATCAATACTGTCATCAACAACTATCACCTCTACATATTGGCAATTCCCAATAGAGTTAAGCAATCTCTTTAACTTAGCATTGTTCTTGTAGGTTGGAATTATGATTGATATAGAGACATCTTTATCACTCACGATAATGTTCCCCCCTTAAAAAAGCCTTCAAAACCATTACAAAATTAACTTCTTTATATCTTTTAAAAAACAACTTCTGAAATGGAATAAGAAATATTTTAACAGAATTAAAAAGCAAACTGCCATAATATCTAGAAGTCAAACCATAATTGTAACTACGCTCTTTAATTCTAAAATTTGTTAACGAAGTAGTTTCATTTTCATATTTAGACAAAGAGTGACAAATCTCACCCTTTACGACAATTTTCACCTTATCAATAGTTTTTAATCTCATAAAAAAAGTTGTATCTACGCCATACAAATAGAAACGACTATCAAAAACTTCGCCAAACTTACTGATATATTCATTAACTATATCTTTAGAGAAACACAACCCACTACCAATAGATTTAAAAAACCCTAAATTACTTAAATAACTTCCCTCTTCTTCTACAACAGATTTATTCCACAGAGGATACACAACTCTATCATTAAACTTAACTATAGGTGTCATCACTTCACGACCCTTTAGATTAACTGCATTCAACAAAAAATCGGCTTCGAAAGTTGTATCATGATCTAAAATCAAGTAATTTTGACTTACATTATCCAAAATAAATTTATTATATATTTTAGCCAAAGAGTTATTATTTAAAGTTTGAACACAGGTAAAGTCCACACCTTCGATCTTTAGTTTTTCTGTGCTTATCTTTACAGGCCCATTATTCCAAATGGTGCATTGGACAATTCCTTTCAAACTTTCTAACGTTTCGAAAGAGTTAATTAAGCTAGAAATAGTGCTTGAATCACTTATTTCACAGTTATATAAGACAACAAGTATAGATAGTTTGACTTCTTCATTTAACATACTTTTTTACCAACTGCTTTATTGCTATGATTGGATGTCTAATTTTTTCCCTAACGGACCAGAGCTTCCAAAATAAAAAATATTCCCTTTCCTCTTTCGTCAATATATTCATTTCAAGTATATGACTTCGAAGCCTTTTTAAGTCTGAGACAAGTTTAGGATGAAGTGACCCACTTTTAGATACTCCATTATCATCATACTTAATACAAGGTTGACTAATATACCCTATCTTTACGCCATCATTTAGTATATTAACATAAAAGGGAAAGTCTTCTAACAAGCTGTACCCTTCATCAAAAAGCCCATAATCATCTAAAAGCCTTCGTGTATAATAAGTACAAGCGCCACTTAGAAAATTCTTTCGTAAAACAATCTCTTTTAATATGGAATCTGTATCGCCCAATATCAACTTCTCTTGATACTCTGACAGTATTTCTTCATTATTTACTGTCAAACTCTTACCCAAAGCCAAGAGTTCATCATTCTGTTGAAAGTAATTGACAATTTGCAACAATACATCATCACTTGCAAATACATCAGAGCATGACAAAGGCACGATTAACTCACCTGATGAAATCTTAATGGCCTTATTAAAGGATTTGACTGTTCCTAGGTTTTCTTCATTTTTATATACTTTACTACCCAACAATTCTGGAAAAGATTTCAACTTAGCCACATAATACTCAAGATCAAAGTCTAAACTACCATCATCTGCTATTATGTATTCAATACTAACATCTTTTGGTAATTTTTGATTTGCTACACTCTCTATTGTCTTAATCAAATCATTATGATTATTATAGGTCAAAGTTATTATAGAAACTTTATTTATTATATTAGGCACACTTACTCACCTTTAAGAACACAACTCCCCCTCATGGCATGCATAGTTATTTATTCATCAACCAATTAAGATTTGGAAATTTCTCAATATATTTATAAACTTTATGCGTATCGGGCAACCTATTCAATAATGCACGAAAGCATCCAATACTCACAACCAGACTAGTCACTACCCCAAAAAATATTGCATATCCTGTCGACAATTGGGTAGAAACAAACATGGCTAATAAAACTATAGGAAAATTCACCCAAATAATTCTTTTAACACCTACACTCCATCTATGTCCAATTATATATCTTGAAACACATAGCATGATCATAATGTAGATAAAATATAAAATTGTAAATGCAATTGAAACCCCTTTCAGGCCTATAAATTTAAGTAAAAGCACTATTAAAATTATATGTATAAGATTAATTATAGTTTCTATTCCTGCGAACAATCTTGAATAACCTTTCGCTAACAGTATATAACCTAGAGGCCATGATAGAACCCTACCAATACATCCTAAAGCAAAGTAACGGAGTAAATTGGCTGCATCTCCAAATTCACTTGAATAAAATATTTCAATTAATAAAGGTGCAAATGCGATAGTTGCGAGAAGTCCTGGTAAAGCAAGTAAAAAACCAATTTCTGTTTGTTGATTAACCAATTTGCACATTGCTTTATGGTCATTATTGATTGCAGTAAGACTTGGGTAATAATCCGCCCCCATTGCACCAAGTATAAAGTTGACAATGATACCTGAAAGTGCAAATGCAGCGGTATATATACCCACTGCAATCATATCAATTTCTTCGGCAATTATGATTCTGGTTAGGTAAGCAATAATGGCTACTAAAAGGCCATTCCACATGAATGCCAGCCCCATACGAACCATACTATTGGCCTCAGTAAACGTTTCCTTCCAAGATATCTCTATAGCTTCTATTTCAATCTTACGCGCAAACAACCACGACGCAATTAGCTCAATTAAACTTAATAGTAACAATGCTGGTATAATTCCATTTATACCATACAGCCAATACATTATTACGCTAATTACTGTGCCAGATACCGCACCAATAATATTGAGTTTAGCCAAGTCACCTATTCGCCTCATTCCTTGAATAATTGCAACTTGCCCCCCCTTAAGGTTAGCAAATACAAGGGTTATTCCTAAAACGGCAATATTTATTGTTTGTTCAGAATTATTAAAAGTTATTTGGCTTAACCATGGTGAGAGAAATATTACACTTAAAGCACCAACTCCTCCTGTTAACCAACATAGCCTACGCAGGGATTTTACAGTTCGTGCAATTTTAATAGCATCGTCATTCGCTACTGCTTGTGCGACATCACGAACGGCACTTTGCTGAAGGCCTAAGCCAGCTACAGTGCCAAACATTGTTGTCAGGGATTGGTATGTAGCTAAAAGCCCTACACCAATAGGCCCGATTAAAATGGCAACAAATTTTACACGTATCATGCCTATCAGCATGTTTATACCTTGTGCCCCAGCAATTATCGAGGATGATTTTAGGATACGTGCATAAGATTTATTTTCTTCAGGCATCGTGACTACTTAATATCGAACGCATTAACTGCTTCGATGATCTTATCAACTGACGCAAGATCTAATACAGGGCCCATTGGTAAGCTCATTACCTGCTCATGAATGGTTTCTGTTAGTGGGTACTGTTGTTCGACATACTCAGCGTAGGCATCTTGCTTATGCGGCGGTGTCGGATAATGAATAAGCGTTTGGATACCATTATCAGATAGGTACTTTACTAAATCTTCACGATAATTTGTCTTAATAACAAATAGGTGCCAAACATGACCTTCATTATTAATAACTGTTGGCAGTGTTACTAATGGGTTTTTAATTCCTTTAAGATATGCTTGTGCTATATTCTGGCGTGCAACAATTTCTTCATCTAAATGTTTTAGCTTAACACTTAACATAGCTGCCTGAATTTCATCGAGACGGCTGTTTACACCTTTATACTTATTCTTATATTTTTCATGTGAGCCGTAATTTCTTAATGCATCCAAAGTTTCTTTTAACTCTGCACAATCTGTTGTTACTGCACCTGCATCACCCAATGCACCTAAGTTTTTACCCGGATAAAAACTAAATGCGCCAGCGTGGCCCCATGTACCAGCTTTTTTACCATCAATCGATGCACCATGGGCTTGGGCGCAATCTTCTAAAACCAATAAATTATACTGCCCTGCCAGCTCCATAATCTCCTGCATTGGTGAGATTTGGCCGTATAAATGCACGGGTAAAATCACTTTGGTTTTATCAGTAATACTGTTTTTAATGGTTTCTGCCGTAAGATTGAAAGTATTTGGGTCAGGCTCGACTAATACTGGTGTTAAATTATTTTCAGAAATCGCAAGTACTGATGCTATATAAGTATTAGCAGGCACGATGACTTCATCACCATCTTGTAACTTACCCATCTCTTTCCATGCCCGTAGAGTTAGAATAAGTGCATCTAACCCATTGGCAACACCGATTGCATGTTTACTACCACAATACGCCGCAAAATCTTGCTCAAATGTTTTAAGTTCGTTGCCCATAATGTACCAACCCGAGTCAATTACTCGTGCGCAGGCATCTTTAAGCTCTTGTTGGTATTGATTGTTAATTGCTTTTAAATCTAAGAAAGGGATCATTATTAACCTTTATTAACCTTTTAAATACTTAACTATTTTTGCTGGATTGCCTACTACTAGCGCATTATCCGGTACGTCTTTCGTTACAACTGCACCAGCGCCAACCATAGCATTTTCACCTATTGTGATTCCGGGGAGAATGGTGGCATTGCCACCTATTGAAGCACCACTTTTTAATAATGTTTTAGAGAAAGCTTCAGGGTATTGTTTAGAACGTGGTTTTTTGTCGTTAGTAAAAGTTGCATTGGGTCCTATAAATACATCATCTTCAATAGTAATACCATCCCAAACCTGTACACCACTCTTGATAGTAACCCTGTTACCAATTACTACATCATTCTCTATTAAACAGTGTGAGCATATATTGCAATCTTCACCAATTATTGCTCTAGGCAGGACCACACAAAATTGCCATACGTTGGTACCAGAACCTATGGTTTTAGACTGTACATCAGATAAGCTATGAATCATTTTCTACTGTCTCGATAAATTTTTCATAATCGCGAATATAATCTTTTTCATCATATTCACTATCAGCAAGTACCATCAACACACAATCTTCACTGAAGTCATACATTTCACGCCACACAAACGATTCTATAAATAAACCTTGTGCTGGGTTATCCAACAGTAGTTCGATTTTTTCATTACCATCATCGAGCATAAAACGACAAGAGCCTTTCAGTACTATGGCCAACTGTTTTAGCTGTTTATGTGCATGAAAGCCCCTACGAACACCATCTTTTGTATCAAAAATGTAATAGACACGCTTAATATCAAACGGGATATTTTTATTTTGCTCGAGACTGACTAATGAGCCTCTGTCATCGCCATGGCTTTGAAATTGAATAATCTTTATGTCCATTAGATTGCCTTTATTTGTGAAAATTTAATTCCATTTTCATCTTTAGCCGATAACTTTGGTTCTACAATGAGCGGCCATTCGATAGCTAATTCTTTATCATCCCACTTAAGCGATACTTCTGACTGTGGGTGATAATAATTGGTGCACTTATACACGAATTCCGCTTCATCACTGGTCACATAAAACCCATGGGCAAAGCCTTCTGGCACCCATAATTGGCGTTTGTTATCAGATGATAGATACACCCCAACCCACTGCCCAAATGTTGGTGAATCTTTACGAATATCAACGGCAACATCGTACACTTCACCCGATACCACACGGACTAATTTGCCTTGGGTATTTTCTGTTTGATAATGCAGGCCGCGTAATATGCCTTTTTTGGATTTTGAGTGGTTATCTTGCACAAATTGGGTTGGTTTGCCCGTTACTTGCTCTTCAAACTGTTTTTGGTTCCAGGTTTCCATAAAGAAACCGCGCTCATCACCAAACACGGTAGGCTCGATGATTTTTACATCAGGGATGGCTGTATCGATTACTTTCATTATGTTGTTCTTTCGCTTATTAGTTCGCTGCGTACGCCTTTATGTTTTGCAGTGCTGCCTGCCAGTTACTAGGTGCAATATTAAATTCAGTGTTAATTTTATCGCAATTTAGGCGTGAGTTTGCCGGCCTTGGTGCAGGGAGGGGATAGGCAGTTGCTGGTATCTCGTTGACCTTAGGCACGGTATCCAGTACTGCATGATTATCTGCTGCAACAAAAATAGCCACAGCAAACTGATACCAGCTTACATGCGGGGCGCCACTAAAATGGTAGATACCAGATGGACAAATACCGCTTGAATCAACTTGCTTCGCAATGCGAATGAGTGCAGCAGCAATATCGCCCGCATACGTTGGCCCACCAAATTGATCGCCAATAATGCCAAGCTCATCTTTTATTGCGCCGAGTTTCAGCATGGTTTTGACAAAGTTATTACCGTGCTCGCAGAATACCCAAGCGGTGCGTAGAATGATGTGTTTGCTGCAAGCATTAATGACGGCTTGCTCGCCTGCCAGCTTACTTTTCCCGTAAACACCTTGTGGGTTTGGGGTGTCGGTTTCAATATATGGTTTATTACTGCCACCATCGAACACATAGTCAGTTGAAATGTGCAGCATGGTGGCGTTTATCGCCTCTGCAGCTTCGGCTAGATATTGTGGCCCAAGTGCGTTAATAGCATGGGCAAGCTCTGGCTCTGATTCTGCTTTGTCTACCCCGGTATGAGCTGCGGCATTAATAATAAAATCTGGCTTAAATTCATTAACGATTTTATCGACGGCTTGTTTATTAGTAATATCAAGTGTGTTGCGGTCTGCACTCAGCAATTCAATATTCGTTTCTAACTTTAACTGTTTAAGCAGGCTATAGCCCACTTGGCCGTTGGCACCGGTTACCAGAATTTTCATATTGAACGCTACTTTTTAGACTCTTCAACTAAGCGAACTAGGTATTTTCCATATTCGTTTTTCATCATGGGTTTGGCAATGTCTAATACTTGCTCGTGAGTTAACCAACCATTACGCCAAGCTATCTCTTCTAAACAGGCGACTTTTAAACCTTGGACATTTTGAATGGTTTGCACAAAGTTAGATGCTTCGTGCAAGCTTTCATGGGTGCCGGTATCTAGCCAAGCAAAGCCTCGGCCAAGTAACTCGACATTAAGGTTACCTTGATTTAGGTACATTTCGTTTAGCGTGGTAATTTCCAGCTCGCCACGGTGTGATGGTTTCACCTGTTTGGCCATTTCGACAACTTTGTTGTCATAAAAATAAAGCCCAGTGACGGCATAGTTTGATTTTGGCTGTTGCGGCTTTTCTTCAATTGAGATGGCTTTCATGTTTTCATCAAACTCCACCACACCGAAACGCTCTGGATCGTGTACTTGATAACCGAATACAGTTGCCAGCCCTTTGGCCGTTAATTCGTTCGCCCTTTTCAGCTGCTGTGAAAACGACTGGCCATAATAAATATTGTCACCCAACACTAAACACACCGAATCATCACCAATGAACTCTTCACCAATAATAAAGGCTTGCGCCAGACCATCTGGGCTTGGCTGCACGGCGTATTCTAGATTAATACCATAATCACTACCATTGCCCAGCAGACGCTGAAAACCGGCCTGATCCTCTGGTGTGGTAATGATTAATATATCGCGGATCCCCGCTAACATAAGCGTAGAAATTGGATAGTAAATCATGGGTTTGTCGTAGATTGGTAACATCTGTTTTGATGTGCCACGGGTTAGCGGGTACAAACGCGTGCCGCTGCCGCCAGCTAATACAATGCCCTTCATTAATTTACGCCCTCTTCGATACCTAAACGCTCACGTTGATAGCTGCCATCTTGAACATTTTGGCACCATTGGCTGTTATCTAGGTACCATTGAACCGTCTTTTCTAGCCCGGTTTCAAAGGTTTCTTGTGGTGTCCAGCCCAGTTCTTTTTGCATTTTGCTTGAATCAATCGCGTAACGGCGGTCGTGCCCTGGGCGATCGGTTACAAAGGTAATTTGCTGTTCATATTTAGTGGCTTTAGGCACTAATTTATCTAGGGTTGCACAAATGGTTTTAACCACTTCAATGTTTTGCTTTTCATTGTGGCCACCAATATTGTAGGTTTCACCCACTTTGCCTTCGGTTACCACTTTGTATAGTGCACGGGCGTGATCTTCTACAAACAGCCAATCACGTATTTGGTCACCTTTGCCATAGATGGGTAAATCTTTACCTTCTAAAGCATTTAAAATGACTAAAGGTATTAGCTTTTCTGGGAAGTGGTATGGGCCATAATTGTTTGAACAATTGGTCACCATTGTCGGTAGGCCATAGGTACGTAACCAAGCACGAACTAAATGATCGCTTGAAGCTTTAGATGCCGAATATGGGCTTGATGGTGCATAAGACGTCGTTTCTAAGAACATTGGCAACTCTTCGCGAGCTGAAGGCTCTCTAGAAGTCTGCCATTCATCTGGATGTGGTAAATCGCCGTAGACTTCATCCGTTGAAATATGGTGGAAACGAAAAGCTTGCTTAGCATCGCTTGATAACTCATTCCAATAGGCACGGGTGGCTTCTAATAGCGTATAAGTACCCACAATATTGGTTTCGATAAAGGCTGCAGGGCCAGTAATGGAACGGTCAACATGGCTTTCTGCCGCTAGGTGCATAACCGCATCAGGCTTATGCTGGGCAAATACTCGGTCAAGTTCAGCACGATTGCATATATCCACTTGTTCGAATGCGTAGCGCTCAGAGCCCTCGATACTGGCTAACGACTCTAAGTTACCTGCGTAGGTAAGTTTATCTACGTTAACTACCGAATCAGTGGTGTTTTCAATGATATGACGAACGACGGCAGAACCAATAAAGCCTGCGCCACCAGTAACTAGGATTTTCAAACTTACATCCTTTTATTTGAAGTGATAATCAAAGCGATTAAAAATTTAAAGAATAGTCAGCATTATTGTTAACGTAATGCTCGACGATGGCGAATGCGCCTTAATTTTAAGCACCTTTGCAGTGCTTCGGCTTTTCTGACCGCCTTTACTGCGCGCCAAATGTTATTTTGTAATTTTAGATAGGCTAAAAATAGTGCTAAAAATGCCGTTAACGATAACCATTCAGGGGCTTGGTTATAATCAAGCGTAATGCCAATAAAGGCAATGAATAAACTGAGTAAGGTAATGATCACTAACGCTTCGCGAGAACTGAAACCGGCACGCATAAATATGTGATGCAGGTGATCACGGTCTGGTTTGAATGGGGATTGGCCTTTTTTAATGCGGCGCACCATGACCCCAGCCATGTCGATTAATGGAATGGCCACTAACCACAATGCGGTTACCGCTTTGAATGCTTGCGGGGAATGCTTACCTTGGCTGCCCATGGCTAATAACCAAATTACGCTTAAACCAATAAACATCGAACCCGCATCGCCCATAAATATTTTTTTATTACGGTCGCAATGAGCTCTAAGGTTGTAAGCAAGGTATGGCAGCAATACCAATGCAAAGGTCATGGCAAACATGGCGGCTTGGTTTTGGCCACTTAAATAAAACAACACCGCTAGGCCTAACATGGTGGTTAAGGTCACACCACCTATTAAACCGTCAATGCCATCAACCATGTTGTAGGCATTAATCGCCCCTAATACCGCCACATAGGTAAAGGGCACCGCCAGCCAACCTAAGTTAAGGTCACCCACTGCAATTAAATCACCCAGGTTTTCAATTTGTTGGTCGGCGCCAAATATCATGATAGATGCGGCCAACATCTGCCCCACAATACGGGTTCTGACGCTCAGGTCGCGTTTGTCATCTACCACGCCAATGAGCACCATTAATCCTGATGCAACAATAAACAAGTAAGATTCATGGTCGAATGGCGCACTGCCGATAAATAACGACAGGCAAAGCCCTAAATATATGGCTATGCCCCCAATTAAAGGGATGCTACCAGTGTGAAGTTTTCTGGCATTGGGCTTGTCTACTAGGCCAATATTGATGGCGACTGGCTTTAACACCAATATCGCTATTAGCGTGCCAATCACTGCTGAAATGATTTGTTCCATTGATGATTCCATGCTTCCTGCCTTTTTATTATTTTCTTGCTGTTACCGCATCCATTGGGTAACAATTGAACTGCAAATTAGCGTACGCTGACTTTACATACGCTACCGCCCTTAGGTTACAGGCCCTACATCCTCATGAATCCGTGTTGTAAAATAAGTCATGGCATTGGTTAGCCAGTTAGTGCTTATCTTAAACAGTTACCATGGTGTAAGGCATCCCCACTTATGGGCAGGGTCGTACTGCAAAAAATTCAACGGCCATCCTTGGTGATTCATAAATACTCTGCAGGCCCCCAATGGTGGTAATTGACCTAAGCGTTAAGTTGTTCTATGAACCAATGCTGGCAGTATATTATATTTATGAAGCTGATGCTGTAGTAAAAAGCACCAAACAGCCTGCTGTTATTTGAATTTTTTTAAGCATAAGCCTCTACCGTCAAGCACACTTTTCACACAACAAGCCAATAACTACATCATTTCAAATACATAACGCCAAGCAACCGGAACCAGTGTGCCCCAACAAAAGACCAACTAAGCTTGCCGGCTATTTATGTTAGCCCTTAGCATTTAACATCACCCTATATAGCTATAACGACAATTTGTTGTTTTAGTTGACAAAAATCGTTATTTATTAGCGAAATAGCGCACCAACACAATCGCCACCGACAACATGCCCCCTAGCAATACTGCTAGCACACAAATAAGCGCTCTTTTCGGGCCTGATTTCAGTTCTGGCACCACCGCCGGATCGATGGTTTTAAACACAAAATCGTCGTTGGTTTCCGCCAACATTAACTGCTTAGTTTGTTCTTCAATCAGTTGATAAAACACCGTTTGCATTTCGGCAATAGTGGTTTTTGCTAATTGTTGCTCAAGGTAGCTTATGTTTTTACTGGTTTCGGCTTTAGTGCGCTCTTTCATTACCCAGTTGATGTCTTGCACCAACCGTTGCGCCCAGGTTCGCGCTACCACTGGCGAGATATGCTCAATGCTTATCGTCACCAAGCCGGTTTCTTTATCTTGGGATACATTAAAATGGTTTTTGATAAATACTTCATGACTTTCTTGTAGCGACGGTTCACTTTGCCTTGGAAAGTTGGCCTCCCTTAGCCACTGTTTGGTGGTTGGGTTATACACATCGGGATCAAAGCTTAGCACTTGGCTGTATGGATCCCATTTGTCCCATGCCATTAGCTCTGGCTTGATTTCATGCTTTGTTAAAAAGTATTCAAAAAACTTGCGTGATTTAATCACCTGCAGCGCAAGCTGAGTGTTGTCGGTGGCACCGCCGCCACCTAAATTAATGCCGGCTAACGATGCCAAGCCACCAAATTTGGCGGCCATGCCTGACATACTTGATTCTGCTTGTGAAGGCGCCAATAGTGCTTCACTTTTGTAAATATTGGGCTTGCTAAGTGCAAACAACACCCCAGCCACGGCAAAAACCGCGGTTATCGCCAAAATTAACAGCTTGCCCTGCCAAATAGCGGCAAAAAGTTCACCAAGATCGATTTCATCATCTTCTGGTTTATAGGTTGGTTGTTCAGTATTTGTCATATTTTAAGTTCTAATTAATAAGTTCAAGGGCCTGTGGCCGTCACTGACATAAGCCATGGCGAGTCATCAACTAACAACATGCTTGCCAAGTTGTTGGGCGCGCTTTAGCCGCATTTATACTCGATAACCCCGTGAATCGGCCTAGGGTCAAGTTCGCTAACCCTAGGGCCTAGGTTTGGGTTATTTAATGGCGTTTACTGCTACACCAATTTGATAAAGGATCTGCGTCATCATAGTGGTTGCCGTTAGTGAATCACGGTAATCAGAATCAACAGGCACCACAATGGTGTCACCTGGCATTAATGGTGAGTCATCATTGCCAAACCAAAAGCCGGATTCAGGCTTAACCACGGCGCCATTAGCACGCACAATAAACACACGATCTTCATCTGCTTGTTTTTTCATGCCGCCGGCTAAATCAATGTAATCTTCATAATTCAGCTCTGGGTCTAACAGGTACGAAGTGGTGACTTGTACTTCCCCTAAAATAGTAATGGTGTTTCTGAACTGTGGTACATAAAGCAAGTCGCCGTTTTCAAGCAAGAAATCACGAGACACTTGCCCTTGGGTAATGGCCGGTAAATCCACTACCATTCGCCCTAGGGCTTCTGAATTGCTCATGCTTTCAACCATTTCTAACTGTTCACGGGGGGATGAACGGTCTGTCATGCTGCCGGGGCCAGCCTGACGTAATGACTTTTGCGCCACCTGTTGGCGGATGCTTTCAGCATAAGCATTCAATTGTTCTTGCTCTTTAATGCGTAACGATTCACGGGTAAAGACGGCACCATCAACATGGGCGATTTCTGTAAGCCCCCCTGCTCTTGCAAGCAGTTGACCTAAGGTTTCACCACGCTGTAGGGTATAAATCCCAGGGAATTTCACTTCCCCTTGCAAACTTACGGTTCGTTCTGACTCGATATCTGGCACTTTAACAATGTGCAGTTTATCTTCTGGTTGCAGCGTGTAGCTTTGCTTACCCGACAGTATGTCTGCCAAGTTAATATCGACGACTTGGGTTAACGCTCGGCCCGGTTTAATGGTCTTACGCGTCAGTTCACTGCGAATTTGGTATGCGGCGCCGGTTAAGCCACCTGCACTTTTTATTAGTGTTAATAAATCCGCGCCTTTAGTCAGTGGGTATTTACCTGGGAAGCGTACTTCACCAATTACCGATGCAAATTGTGGACGTTGATCGATTGATGCTTGTTCTTCAAGTTGCAAAGTTACCACTTTTAATAGGTTACTGCGGGTTGCCTGCCATGCCCGCAGCAAGGCTGACTCGTCTAAGCCTAGGGCCTCCATGGCTTGTTCAACATTCAACTTTTGCTTTAGCTTTTCAAGCTGTTGCTGTTGTTTGCTGAGGGGTTGTTGCCCCTCTGTCGGTGCCTTTTCGGCAAGCTCAAACTGCTGGTTGTTTTCCAGATCTTGCTGTTGTTGCTGCTCTGTTTCGGCTTGTTGCTGCGCTTGTTCAACACTCAGGATTTCAGTGCTTTGCTGTTCTTCGTTGAGAAATGGCGTAAAATCATAGCGGCTAAAGACCAGTAATTCGTCCTGTTGCTGCAGGGCGATGTTTGCTTGGGTTTTACCTGCAATGACGGCATCAAGATCAATACTCAAGGTTTCAACCTTGTCGTGGCCAACCTTGCGTACTAGCAGGGCATAGTTCAGGTCGCTACTTTTGTTAATGCTATGAATGCCATCTTCAAATAAGTCCGCCACGGTCATGCCGGGCTTGTATTGATAATCCCCTGGGCGGGCAACATCCCCTTTCAAGCTGACCACATTGTTGATGTGTTTATCAATTTTGCCGACTTCCAACACATCACCGTCTTGGGTTTTAACGCTGTCTTTTTGTTTATGGTAATTTAAAGTCAGCGTCTCAATAAAACCTTGCTGATTGTTGCGCAGCATCTTCACTGAGCTAACAAAGGCGTTGTTGGTAAAGCCACCTGCTAATGCCACTAAGTCATCCAGTGTTTCATTACCCGCTAACTCATAAATTGCTGGTCGCTTAACTTCACCTGTGACCGTTGCGGTTTTATTGACTGGGGCAATGAATACCACATCACCATTTTGTAATTGTGCATCGGCACTGGTGCTGCCGTTGATCAATAAATCGTATAAATCCAGCTTAGAAACCATTTTGCCATTTCTAAGTAAGCGAATGTCCCGCAAGCTACCTACTTCGGTCACACCACCACTAGAATAAATCGCATGGGTCATGGTGGAATGGGCAGACACTAAATATTTGCCAGGCTGATAGCTGTCTCCTACGACGAATATTTCAATTTTTCTTAGCTTACCCATGCTGACATTGCTTTTCACACCAATTTTTTGGCTGGCAACGATGGTTTGAATTTTGTCTTTGGCTTGCTTAAAGGTTAAGCCGGCTAATTGTACAGGGCCAATTTTAGGAAAGCTGGCGTCCCCTTGGTTATCAATGAATAACTCAAAATTTGAATTTTCTGCACCATAAAGCTGAATATTTAGGCTGTCACCCGAACCCAGTAAATAACTGCTCGGCACCGGGGTATTATTTTGCGGTTCAAAACCATTGGGAAGGGTGGCGAACACATCCACCCCAAAGCGAGTGATTTGTGGTTCATTTTCAAATGCAAGCAAGGGGGCTTGTTTGTCTTTTTTAAGTTCACGCTTTTGCGGTAATTGTTGTTTTACCACTTGCCCAGAGGCTGGGGTTGCCCCCATCAGATCATCAATACTCACACCATACTGAGCGGCAAGCGCTTGTTGCTGTGAAGCAGGCAGTTGTTTGAACATTTCCATTTGTGCAGGACTGACTGCCTCTGCCGGCATTGTCACTGTAAACCACAGTGCCGCAGTTAAAGAAGAGAGTTTTAACTTCATTTTATTCCCTTATTATTAAAATCGGTATTGATAACCTAGATTCAGCTGGTTTGTTCTTAACGGTGTTTTGTCAGCTAAATTGACATACTCTAGAGTCATCGCATGGCGTTTATCAAACGCATAGTGACCACCTAAACCAAAACTGGCACTGCTGGCCGCGGTTTCTTGGGCGTTGTAGTCTAATTTTGAATGGCTTATCCCTGCCAGGGCATAGAGCGCAAATTGTTTGGTCATTGGCAGGTTCGCTTTCGCGTATACGCTGATAACTGAACTCAGATGGATGCCACCACTGCGATTTAAGCCATTGTTAAATCTTGATTCAACCGCAAAGTAATCATTGAAATAATGGCCAAGTTGCAATGTGGTTGTTGAAATATTTGCGTCTTGAGTTGAGGTTGGGTTTTCTAACGCCAATTCTACCGCTGTATAACCCAATGCGATGCCCGCATAGGTATCAGCCTTGGCATGTGTGGCCAAGTTAAGCCATACAAGCATCATGATTAAATAGCGCATACAAATCCTTTTCGCTTACAAATGCACACCGGAAATTTTCTGCCCTTTTTGGGGAGGTGTGAATATTAATATCTAAAGATATAAATTTAATATTATAAAAATTATGCGAAATTCTAATCTATTGGGGCGGACTTTTAAAGCTCATTCATCATAATATGTTTCATCTAAGCCTTATATATCGGCTGTTTTATTCATTTTTTGGGCTGTGTAATCAGCACCATTTTGGGGTCAGTATTTGTGGTTTAAAGTTCACTTTTGTTGGTGGCGATTACCACCTGCTCAATGATGGTCGCTAATTTTTGCTTTAAGGCCTGTTTTGCTGGTTCGTCGCCATGGACGATAACGACTTTTGCTGGGCGCTTATAAATGCGTTTAATAAAGTTAATCAGGTTGGCTTGATCGGCGTGGGCGGAATAACCGCTAATGGTGTGCACCCCTGCTTTGATTGCGACGTTTTGGCCTTCAATCACGGCATAGCCATTTGGTTTGCTGGCGTATTGTTGAATTTGGCGGCCAACGCTGCCCTTGGCTTGATAGCCGACAAATAGCACATCGGTTTTGGGGTTGTCTAGAAAGGTAGTTAAATAGTGGCTGATCCGACCGCCGTTGCACATGCCACTGGCGGCAATGATAATGGCCGGCTTATTGCGTTTCGATAGGTACTCGATGGCGCTTAAGTGATCTTGGTGTGAGTTGACCGTGTACAGGCTGTCAAAATCGAGCGGATGTCTGCCCTGTTTGATGGCTTGTTTGGCTTCTTTGTCCCACAGTTGCTGAAAATGTAAATAGTACTCTGTGAATTGCGCGGCCATGGGGGAGTCGACTATCACCTCAATATGGTGCAGCTTGCTGCTTTTGGGGGCTTTGGCAATAATTTGTTCCAATTCATACAGCAGTTCTTGGGTGCGGCCAATGCTAAAGGCGGGAATAAGCACTAGCCCATTATCTGCCACTGCCTTGTGCAGCACTTGGCTAAGCTGCTGTTTACGTTGCTTACGATTGTGGTGAAGGCTGTCACCGTAGGTACTTTCGATGACCACTATGTCTGCTTGATAAGGGCTTTTAGGTGCCGCTAATAACGGTGTATAGGGCGCCCCTAAATCCCCAGAAAAAACGATGCGTTTACTGGTTTGCTGGTGTTTAATTTCGGTTTCGAGGTAGGCGGAACCAAGAATATGGCCTGCTTGCCTAAATTTCACTTTGAAAGTGGCCGTTGAATGTTGCGCTAAGGCCACCTGCACCCAGCTGTCATAAGCCACCGCAACCAATTGTTTGTGCAGTTGCTTTAGGCACTTTTCAATCAGGCGTTTGTTTCTGGTGACGCCTAATTTGAGTGCATCTTCAATCACCAGTGGCAGCATGGCTGCGGTTGCTTCTGTGGCAAATATCGGGCCGTTAAAGCCTGCAGCAAGTAAATAGGGTATGCGGCCAACATGATCAATGTGGCAATGGGTCACCAATAACGCTTGCAGGTGGCTGATATCAAAGGTGATCGGCAATAGTTGCTGGGGTGATTGAGCGGCGACCTCTTCCCCTTGGAAAAGGCCGCAATCCACCATAATACTTGAGTGCTCGTCGATGCAAAGTTGATGACAAGAACCTGTGACGCCTTGTACCGCTCCATGGTGAAGTATGTGCATGGTCGCTCCTTGGCTATTGCTGTTATGGTTGAGTAAATCCCCTAAAAACTATAGCTGGTTTCTATCACCCATGCTTGGGTGTCATAACTGCTGGCAAACCCCACCGAATAAAATAAGCCTAGGCTGAAACCTCGGTAATGCATTAAATCGAGCCCAAGATCGATCACTCCGCTGTTTTCCCCTGCTAATAACCCTGTAAACTTACCGCCACGGCGCAGCAAGTTATAGTTTTTGCCATCTTGCTTCACTCTTAGTTTACTGTGTTCTTCGTTTTCACCTAAGATTTGGGTCCAGTTGATTCCTAGCCTTGGCATCAGGGCCCAGTCTTCGAAAGCATAGAAATAACTCAAACTGCCCCCTAGCGTTGCCGCGGCCTGCTGCGATTGGGAAATCGCATCTAAGGTATTAAGCTTGCCATCAACCAGTTCTCTTTGCTTTTGATCGACATCCATTTGGTTACCGGCAATGGTGACGCCATAGTTTACACTGAAGTCTTGCCACTCATAAAAACTGCCGATACCGATGGCAATGCCAAACCCATCTGAAGTGGATTCGTTCATGGCTTTATCTTCACCGCTTGCAGCAAATGAGTAATCATCAAATTGGAACAACTGCATATCCATGTAATAGTCATCCAACTGATAGGTTAAGCCTAAGTTAATAAACTCAGAGTTATAATCATACTTTGATCGTGGTTTGCTGGTTTGCTCTTTAAAGTCACTGCTTTTACTGTAGGCCGCGTCGATAATCCATTTATCATTAATACTAAGTTGGTAACGTAACCCATAACCCGTGGGCTGAATTTCAGAGGCTGAAGGTTGGTCATTTAAATAAGACGCGCCGATCAAGTGTTGAAACTCTGTGGCTGCCAATGGCGTACAAAATATAGAAAGTAAAATAAGAATTCGATATTGCATTGTTATTATTGTTTTTAATGTTTTTAGGTGTATTTAGTTAAGTCGACTTATTGTGTCCATGGCTAAAGACATTCTTTTAAGCTATTAATTTTAAAGCCCGCTTGCAAGAGCCATTAACATTGTATTAACTTATCAGTGGTTCAATATTGAACAAAGCATTCATAACCTAAGGAATTGGCGATGAAGAAAATAGTAACACTATTAATGTTTTTTGTTGGTTTTTTTGCACAGGCTAAACCACTTAACATTACCCCCCTGTCAGACAGCTTGTTTATGCTGCAGGGCTCTGGTGGCAATATCGCTGCCTTCATCGGCGATGACGGGGTATTGATCGTTGATGACCAATATGCCAAAAGCGCGCCTTTTATTGAGCAAGCCCTTGCCACAATAACCAAAAAAAAGGTTAACTATATCGTTAACACTCACTACCATGGTGATCATACTGGGTCTAACGCCCACTTTGGTGACAGTGCCACTATTTATGCCCAGCACAATGTACGCATCCGACTGCAAAGCCAATCCGATCTGCCAGCAACGGCGTTACCTAAGATTACCTATCAAGATGGCATTAAAGTTTTTATCAATAATGATGAAATTCAGGTTATCCACTTAGCTAATGGCCATACCGATGGCGACAGTATTTTATGGTGGCCACACCAGAATGTATTACACACTGGTGACTTATTCTTTAATGGTCGATTCCCTTATATTGATCTTAAGGCGGGCGGCACGGTCGCCGGTTACATTGGTAATATTGAACATATGTTAACCATGCTTAATGATGACAGCTTTATTGTGCCTGGCCATGGGGATCTCGCCAATAAGTCAGAATTACAGCAATTTCTTAATATGATTAAAGCCACCAGAGACTATGTTGCCGCCCAAAAACAAAGTGGCAAAACCTTAGAACAAGCCATTAATGAAGGCTTACCCGCTCAATTTGATAAGTACAGTTGGCAGTTTATTTCCACCAAGAAGTGGATCACCACCTTGTGGCAATAACGCTCAAATAAAAAAGGAAGCTTACGCTTCCTTTTTTATTTACTGCGGATTTAATTAGCCTTTATAGCCAAATAACTTGCTATTAATGATCTCTTTGGCGACGACGTCTGGCACCATTGATTGCCAACGTTGATCAGCGTCTTTACTGTGTAAGTGTCGATACACTTCCCTTGAGTATATCCCCAAGTATGAAGGGTCTGTGGCTTCGATGCCACGAATAAACCCATTTTCAAGTAAATGACGGTACAAGTAATTTAAATGCGTTGGCACTTCGATTGACTCGAAGTGCTTCACTTCACCTGCTTCATTGTTTTCTGGGTAAACAAACAGGCGAGTATGATCTGGGAACAGCTTGCCAAAGGCTTCTAGAATGCCCCCTTCTAAACCGAGATAGTTTTCTTCATCGAAAATTTGACGAATATTAATCATGCCAACCACAATAGCCAGCTGTAGGCTAGTAAACTGACGGAAATACGCCCTTAGTGAGAAGTACCTGGTGTAGTCCGAAATCATGACGTTGTAGCCTAATTTATTGAGTAGCTGCACACGTTCAATTAAATCTTCTTCTGAAACGTTTAAGTCACTGCCTCGGGCGTCATTAAGAGAGATTTCAGCAATCACAGTGGTGTTACTGGCATCCACGCCTTCGAGCTCATAAAACGCTTTTTGGCCTTGCTCTATCATGTCTTGGCTTAAAATCGTGACCGGCCTGAATGTACCACGAATGGTCAACACATTCTTTTTGTAGAGCATTTCAGCCGGCACTGCCACGCTACCGTCTGGTTTGAACATCACGGCACGAGTTTTCCAACTGCGGATCAAGTGAATATTCTTAGCTCGGTTATCGACATCTTCAAAACAGGGGCCCGTGAATTCTATTGAATCGATTTCAATGCGGTCTGATTTTAGATTATCGGTTAATGAATCAATCAGTGTTTTAGGATTTTCATAGTAGTAATAGGCACCATAAATTAGGTTAACCCCTAACACACCTAAAGCGTCTTGCTGGGCTTCTGCGGTATCGTCGAGCATGCGCACATGCACCACAATATCCGATGGCTCTGCCCCTGGGTACATCTGCACACGAACGCCACACCATGCATGACACTCATTGTTACGGTTGAAGCTTTTTGCTGCGACTGTTGTGGCATAACTAAAATAACGGGAGCTTTTAGGGCGTACGTCACCTAAGCGTTCAACCACTAAGTTAAACTCTTGCTCCATCATTGCCTTTACTCGGCTTTTACTTACATAACGGCCATTTTCTTGAACGCCGTAAATATCGTCAGAGAACTTCATGTCATAGGCTGACATGGTTTTAGCAATGGTTCCAGCGGCTGCGCCTGCAACGAAAAAATTACGAGCTACTTCTTGGCCAGCACCAATTTCTACGATAGTGCCGTATTTCTTTTCATCAAGGTTTAGGCGTAGGGCTTTTTCTTTGGTAGTACGAGAACTTACTTGCTTGTCCATATTTCTTCCGTTGTATCTTTTAACGCGGGTAATATACATTTCCCAGCACGTTTATCAACATATCATTACTAAGTTATACTATTTTGAATAAAAAACGTGCGGGATTATCGTTGTTAAAAGTGCCATTGTAGATAGAAGCTTTGGTAATTACTGCCACCTTTAATTCGCCCAAACGCCGAGCTGGTTTCAAAAATTCCCGATCTATGGTGAATACTGTAGCCAAACCACGCATGCTTAAGTTTACTGCTTTGGAAAATATCCCCTAAATTTACATCCAATGAGAAGTCCAAATAATTTAATAATTTCGATGGCTGGTAGCCTTTTCGTTCAACTTCTGATCCTTCAACATAGGTTAATTGGCTGATATAAGATAACCCTTCTGCCGCACCAAAACGCCATTGGGGCCCGAGTTCAAAGGTATAAAATGCCTTAACCGCCAATATTCCTTCCACCGATTCATTTTGCACTTTCGACCCATAATGGAATACCGCACCTGGGGTAAAGTAAATATCGATTGGCGCATCAAATACTCTGTCTGCTAATGGAATACCATAAAAAGCCGAAGTCATTTGATTGTTATAAGGGTCGGTTTTTGCTTGGAATAACAAAATATCCGCCAAGCTAGATGGCGTCGCAAAGCCATGGGCAATGCGCCAGAAATTGCCACTTTGTTCTGAAACAGGGCGTTTTTGCTGTCGCTGTTTTTTATCGGCAAAGAAACCAAAACCCAAAAAGGTTTCTGCTTGATAGCGGCTATCAATGATGGGTAAGTCATAGACTGCGTCGTCCAGGCGACTGATCCCAGCTTGGCCAATCAAATATAAATTACTGGTTACATGGTATCTGGCAATCGCGCCGACACTGGCGGCCACACCGCCACCGATATTAAAGTTGTCGACACCATAGTAGTAGCTGTTAAAGTCGCTGCTTTTCCAGTTTAACTCGGCGTAGGGTTCGATTTCCCAGTCTTCATTTTCCCAAAATGTACGGTAACGGCTGTAACCATAACTTCTTTTATGGGAGTCAGACATAAAAGCGACATCCGCTTTCCAGTCCTGACCTTGATATTGATATTGAAAACCGAAATCAAATGCCTGTGCCTGTGCTTTATTTTGGTATTCAAAAGGCATATCGGCGAACCGAAAGCGACTGTATAAATTAATTTGATGGTTATCGTTTTTATATAAATGCACCCCACCCTCTAAACCTTCTATAAAAAAGTATTCATTGCTGAACTCTAAAAAAGGCATGACGTCAGTCACGGTTTCTTTGGTGGTATTAAATGGGATATCTGCGACCCTAACGCCAATGCCAACCCCCCATTTATTGGGATAATAGTGTTCTGATTGGGATGTTTCAGAAACACTAATAGGGCTAAAAGAACTCAACAACAAGAGCAACAAGAAAGAATAATAAGTGCGTTTCAAATTTCACCCTCTTTATTTAATTATTTGAAAAGTATAGCAAATATCTCTGACAACAAAACCATAAAGCGACATAATTGTGCAAATTTCAGACAACTGTAAGTTAATTGTAAAGCCTATTGACTAACGGAAGGGGCTTGCTAAGTTAATTTGTTATCGTTTTGCTTGGATTCATTATGAATAATAGAACAAAAATAACATTGTCTTTTTTTATTAGCTTAATAATAAGCCTTAATGTGCAAGCTACAAGCAGAGATAATTCACTTGAACACTTATTAGATTTTTCCAATCCCAAACTTGAAAAAGTCAAAAATGCGTATGCTGATAATGATCCGAATAAAGCGCTATCATTGTTATTAAGGCATTTTCGTGAACGTCAGGATATTATTCATCCTACCATCAACCACTGGCAAAGGGGACCGGTGGTCGTCACCCCCCTTGACCAAAGTATGGCGGCTAATGGTCTGAAGCGATTATTGTTTGTTCATAAAGGCTATGGCTACTTTGATTATGGCGCTGATATCAATTGGTCACTTTGGCCTGTAAAAGACAATGAAGTACGTTTTCAGTTGCACCGAATGTATTGGTGGATACCTATGGCTAAGGCTTACTGGAACACGGGGGATGAGGCTTATGTCAAAGAATGGAAGTTTCAGTTCCGCGATTGGATTGCTGACAATCCTTTAGTCGACACTGAGGTCGATGATGATCCGCAAAAGGTCACCCTAGATGAGGATTATAATCACAGGTATCCATGGCGTTCTTTAGAGGTTTCTAGAAGACTGCAAGATCAAGCGAAACTGTTTAATTTCTTTTTATCTTCAGCGCATTTTGATGAAGGTTTTTTAGCGGATTTTTTAATTAATTACCACCGCCATGCTGCTCGGCTTCATGAGCATTATTCTCCAGGTAAAAATCATTTATTATTTCAAGCGATGCGGATGTTTATTGCATCGATTATGTTTCCTGAATTTAAACACAGCAAACAATGGCAGCAACGGGCCATTGCCATTTTACATCGGGAAATCGATAAGCAAATCAATAATGATGGTTATCATTATGAAATTAGTCCTAATTACCATGTCGCCAGTATTGAAATATTTTTAAAGGCGTATAACTTCGCAAAAGTGAACGGCTTAGCTGATTTATTTAACAATCATTATTTGCATAAAGTTAATCGCATGATCCGCGCTAATATCGTGATGTCCTTCCCTGATTTAAGTGTCCCTATGTTTGGTGACGCTAAATGGCGCAGCTTTGATTATATGCTGTCGAGATACCGGACTTGGGCAGCGCTTTTTCCACAAGATAAAGTGCTTGAGTATTTTGCCAGCGGCTTTAAATCAGGACAGCCTCCAGAATTTTTATCTGAAGCATTAACCACCACTGGCCTTTACAGTTTTCGTAATGGCTGGCAGCCTAATTCAACGGTATTGCTCATGCGTAATGGCATTCCTGGTGGTGCTTACCATAGCCAGCCAGATAATGGGACTTTTGAATTGTGGCACAATGGTAGCAATTTAATGCCCGATCCCGGCGCATTCATGTATTCCGGTGAAGAAGTCATTATGAAACAGCGCCGTTGGTTTAGGCAATCCAAGATCCATAACACATTAACCTTAGATGATAAGCGTATTAACATTGACGCTAAGCCCTTGTTTTGGAGAGTCACCGATAAATTGGAAAGTTTAGTTGTTGAGAACCAAAGCTACCCCGATTTAAAGCATAGGCGCAGTATTTTCTTCATTGAGAAGCGTTTTTTTGTGATCCTAGATGAAGCGATTGGTGCGGCAACGGGCGCAGTGAAAGTGCGGCACTTTGTTAAGGAAGGCCAGGTTAGCGTTAATCCTGAACGACACCTTTTACGCACTGATTTTGCCGGTTCAAACCTGAGTATTGCGGCAGTCGCTGTTTCTGAGATGTCTTCCGAGCATGAACTTTCTCGGGTTTCTTACCATTATGGAAAAGCCAAACAACGCAGTGGTATCAGCTTGACGGTCAACAAAACTAATGACTATAGCGCTCGGCTGATCAGTGTGCTTATGCCTTTTGATGGCCCCAGTGAAGACCTTGATGTGCAATTAATTAACGCGCAATTTGTTGACGATAGAGTAACGTTTACGTTAACCATCAACCAACAACAATATCAGCTTGGTTATCAACTTGATGGCGACAATAGCGTTGGTAGCGCTAAAAACTGATCCGGGTTTAACACTTGCGGGGTGAGCCGAATTTTTAATATTGCGCCTTTATACCACCACACCTTGTTTAAGCGCATTCCTAATGCGGTTTTGCCCGCAGCCAATGGGGTAAAACTGACCGGTTTCGATAGCTGTAAATGACCATTAACATAATGTCGGTAATTGCTGCCATCGACACTGATTGCGCCATGATACCATTGTTCAGTTGGGCGCTGATATTCACTTGCTAATAGCGGGTGGTTAGCGTCATCAAAGCGTAAAAAGGTATCTAAATACCATTGGTTATCATCAGTCAGACGCGTTTCAAATAATAACCTATGTTTCTCTCCCTTTACCTGCATATGAAAAAAGCGCTGCTCGTGCTGGCCACCAGCGTAGGGTTTAAAAATAATTTCTGCAGTAAATTGCTGCCAGCCTTGGATCGGTAACGTATCAATGATGATGCCGTCATCGATGCCGTCAAATTCAACGGCCTTACCATAGGGGGTATCGATGACTTTAGGCTGGCCAACGATCTGTAATTGGTGGCCATCGATACTGGTTAAGTTATTTATTGACCAATTGATCACCGCCAATGATTGCCCACAAGTGGCCAACCACAAGCTGCTAAATAAAAGCACCCTTGCAAGCATTTTAATTTCCTTGTGCGAATGTTGTTGCTACTGAGGCCATTGCCAACGGTACCCGACCCCATAAACCGATTGAATAAAATCATGCTGAGGTAACAATTCTAGTAATTTTTTGCGAAGGTTGGCGACATGAGAATCGACGGTGCGATCACTGACTTCGCGATAGTCATCGTACATTTTGTTTATCAATTGTTCGCGATTCCAGGCTTTATTTGCGTGACCACAAAAGGCCGCTAAGATCCGAAACTCCACTGGCGTTAAACTCAATCTGTGACCATTGAGTGCCGCTGTTTGAGCTTCGGCATCAATCGCAATTAACTTTGTTGGAACTGGTGGCGTGAGCCTTCGTAAAATCACTTTTATTCTGGCCATCACCTCTTTGGGGCTAAAGGGCTTACAAATATAATCATCGGCACCAATATCTAACCCCAATAAACGGTCAACTTCTTCAACTTTGGCGGTGATCATCAAAATGGGTAAATTGCTAAACTGCCTAACCTGCTGACATATTTCGATGCCATCAAGATTAGGCAACATTATATCCAGCAGCATGGCTTCGGGACGATGCTGTTTAACCCAGTCCACGGCTAATGCACCGTCATTAATATGATGGCAATTAAATCCAGACGCCTCGGCGTATTTAATCAGGATATTGGCAATCTTTACATCGTCTTCAACGATAACTAGAGTCTTATTATTTTCCATGATGTATCGGTAATTTTATGCTGATAGCAAGTCCAGGAAGCGTTGAATGATGGGCACTCATACTGCCATGGTGGGCCTCGATAATGGCTTTTGAAATGGCTAAGCCCAAACCAGAGCCGCCACTGCTTTTATTGCGTGACGCATCGGTACGGTAAAGCCTTTCAAACAGTTTGTTTAACTCGTCATCCGCCAAGGGGGCGCCGCTGTTTTCAATTACTAGCTCAAGCTCTTGGCTGTGCTGGGCTTGATGACAGCTAATTTTTACCACGCCATCCGTTGGGGTATATCGGTAACAGTTTTCCAAGAGATTGATTAATACTTGGTTGATGCGGTCTTCATCCACTAACGAGCGCTGCTGACAACTTAACTGGTAATTAATGTTAATATTTTTTTGCTTAAACTTGGGCTCAAATTTAGCGGCTGCGGTGCTAACAAGCTGCTGAACAGTGTGTGGGGCTAACTGTAAATCCAACTGACCAATGTCTGCCTGAGTCAGTTGATGCAGATCGTTCACCAACTTATTTAAGCCTTCCACCTCTTCTTTTAATGACGTCACTGCCGCATCATCAAATTCGGTTAAGCCATCTTGTAAACATTCCAGCTCCCCCAAAATAATGGTGATTGGTGTGCGTAATTCATGGGAAATATCCGCCACCCAGCGCTGCCTAGAGTCGCGGTTTTGCTCCAGCGTTTTCGCCAATTGGTTAACGTCTTGGGATAATTTACCTATCTCATTTTGATTACGATAATCACTTCTAGCGTTGAGTCTGCCGTGCTTAAGTTTATTCACCACTGCAGTGACATGGGCAATGGGCTTGGTTAAATAATTGGATAAAATGAGTGCCGCTATCAGGGCCACAAACAAGGCCAGTAAACTGGCAATAACGACAGTATTAAACTGCTGTTTAATAAAACGTTTATCCAGTTCGGCTTTGCCGTTATCAGCCATCACCACACCTATCGCGCCAACCTGTTGACCGTTTGCCATTATCGGCAGCATGGACATGGGTTTATGCATGCGCCCTGCAATAAGTTGATTTTGGCTATCAAACAAGGCCGTGCCCCTAGGTAAGCCTATGCTTTTTGCCCTTCTATGTAACACCTTAGTTTTGGCATTAGCCTCCCCAATAAATTGCCAACTATTGTTGCGGCTGTACCAGGAAGCTAAACGCTCTTTAAGTGCTTCAATGCGTTCCATCCGGGCATTGTTTAGATAGTTATCGAAGCCACGATTAAATTTGTATTGTTGGAACACCAATAACCCAATCACACTGATAAGGGCGGTGGTAAAGATGGCAATAAAGACAGTATTTCTTATTTTCATTATAAAAAGGACCTCGGAATAAATCCGAGGCCAAAGGGTTAACTGCTAAACCTTAATCCTGTTGCTCGGACTTATTATTTTTACGCTTATGATGCTTTTTTATGCGTTGCTTCATAGTTTCCAGCTTAGCAATTTGCTGCTCATTAAGGAAGCTTGCTAATTCTGCCTGACGCGCCGCCATTTCTCGCACTTTAGCGGCGGCTTGTTCCGATGCTAATTGTGCGGCTTCATCTATATTTCCCTCGGCCATAAGCCCTTTAATTTTTGCTTTCGTGGCTTGTGCCGCTTGACGATTAGCCTGTGCTTGTTGGTGCAATACTTTGAACTGCTCGGCTTGCTCCTGTGTAAGCTCAAGTTTCTTGCTAATTCGGTCTATCTTAGACTCAGCGAAAACCGCACTACTGGCCACAATGCCCATCATAATTAGTGGTAATAGAATTCTCTTTTTCATAAATAACACTCCTTAATGGCTAATTGATTACTGGATGTTGCTGACCTTTTAAGATTACCCAAACAATGTCCAGAAAGTATGGAGAAAAAATGGATTTTTTAAAATAATGGTTTTTTTTGATAATACTGGGCTTTCGTTATTAGCAAGTTCTTTTCAATCAACAGCTTAGGCAAATGTAAAAAACCGTAAAGAAAGGTGCTTTAGGCGGGTGGACATAGGATATTAACAGCAATCATGTTCAATTAACGGCAACGCTATTATGTACAAAAAAATAATAACAAATACTTGCTTGGCTTTTTTTAGCTGCTTAATCATTAGCGGCTGCTCGGAGCTAAAAGCAAAATCACAGCAGCCCAATATTATTATTATTTTTGCCGATGATTTGGGTTATGGCGATCTTGGTTATACAGGTCATCCGACGATTGCGACTCCTAATATCGATGCTATGGCTCAGCAGGGACAAAAATGGACCAATTTCTATTCGGCATCCTCAAGCTGCACCCCTTCGCGTGCGGCCTTACTTACCGGACGTTATGCTATTCGCTCAGGCATGCAACCTAAAAGTTTAAGGGCGCCTGTGTTATTGCCATTTTCACTTTCTGGTTTACCTCATCGGGAGCAAACTATCGCCGAAATGCTCAAGCCGCTGGGCTACCAAAGTGCCCTGTTTGGTAAATGGCATTTAGGCAGCCAGAGTCAACACTTACCTTTAAATCATGGCTTTGATGAGTTTATTGGGATCCCCTATTCCAATGATATGGACAGCAGTCAACCCAGCCGAGTCTATCTCAGTAATAACCCAGATATTGATCACTGGCCAGCACCGAGTAAGCAGTTTTTTAATGTCCCTTTAATTAAAGGTTTTGATGTCATTGAGCGCCCCCATAATCAGTACAATATCACCGAGCGCTTAACCGAGTGGACAATCGATTTTATCGAACGCCAACATCAGGCTAAGACTCCTTTTTTTAGTGTGTTAGCCTATACCCAACCCCATGTTCCTGAGTACGCCTCACCAAAGTTTGCAGGCACCAGCGCCCGCGGTGTGTATGGAGATAGCGTCGCTGAGATTGACTGGAGTGTTGGTCAAATTCTTAACAAATTAAAAGCGTTAGACATTGCTGATAATACCCTAGTGATATTCACCTCGGATAACGGCCCGTGGTTAGTGATGGATAAACATGGTGGCACAACCGGCGGCCTCAGAGGTGCTAAAGCCACCACTTGGGAAGGGGGCCAAAGGGAACCGGCCATCTATTGGATGCCTGGAACGGTAAAAGCTGGCACTACTGAAAGGGGCGTAGGCTCAACCTTAGACTTATTACCCACTATTGCGGCATTAACTGGAGCCCCCCTGCCAAATACTATTATTGATGGTAAAAATCAGCTTAAAACGTTAACAGGTCTGGCGCCTTCAGCCAGTGATGAAATGTTCTTTTGGGGGTTAACGGATCAGGTTTATGCGGTTCGTAAAGGGGCTTTTAAAGCGCACTTTGTTACCCATGACCTGCATTTACATAATGCTCCTGCCAGTCCAACGGTTTTAGAGCAACCATTATTATTTAACGTCAATGAGGATCCTAGTGAGCGTTTCAATATTGCCCACAAGCACCCTGAAATAGTTAAGCAACTTAGTGCGCTAAGGGCGCAACATTTGCAATCGATAGAAGCCGTAGAGTTTGAACTGGAAAAGCTTCCCAATAACCGTCAGAAAACCGGTGGCGGTTACGGCAAGGGGCAAGATAAAGGCACCAAATAAATCATTGGGGTTGCACTAAGCAACCCCTTTTTTTACGCTGAGTTATTGCTGCTCGGACTGACGATATTTATCAAACCAAGCTAAAATATAACCCACTTTCCTCGCTAGGTTGGAAGGTTTTGCGGCGATACCATGATAGGCCCCTTGTATTCTTACAAACGAGCTTTCCACGCCTTCTAGACGTAATGCTCCATAATACTGTTCACTTTCTGCCATCGGGGTTCGCACATCTAGCTCTCCGGTGAGCACCATGGTTGGGGTTTTTACGTTACCAACCAGTGATAGTGGCGAACGCTTCCAGTACTGCTCATAGTCGTTCCAAGGCAAATCGGTAAACCAGTACTTAGTCATAAAAGTATAAATGTCTGATGTCCCTACCATTGAAGTCCAGTTAATGACCGGTTTGGCCACTACGGATGCTTTAAATCGGTCAGTATTACCAATGATCCACGCCGTTAACACACCACCACCTGAACCGCCGGTAACAAATAGGTTTTGTTCATCGATGTAGCCTTTGGCAATCACGCCATCGACCATATCCATCAAATCGTTATAGTCCTCTGAGGGGTAGTTTTTGTCGATTAAGTTAGCGAACTCTGCGCCCTGTGAGGTTGAACCACGAGGATTACCGTAAATCACCACATACCCGGCCGCGGCAAACATTTGTACTTCAGCCGAGAAGTTCGGGCCATAGGCAGTATGTGGACCACCATGAATTTCTAGGATAAGTGGGTACTTTTTGCTTGGGTCAAAATCCGGCGGGGTCACAACCCAAGACTGCAATTTACGCCCATCTACCGATGATTTCACTTCTAAAAGTTCAGGCTTATTTAGGACTTTATGGCCAAAAATATCCGCGTTTAAATCGGTCAGTTGAGTGACCTTGCCGCGGGTATTGACGACCGCTAAATCGCTTGGTTGATTGCCCGAATTGAGGGTATAAACCACCTGCCCTTTGCTGGTAACATCAAACTGACCAGAGGTATAAGGGCGGCCTAAACTCATGCCCCCAAGGTTATCGGTCTTGTTCGTTATCTTACCTTTTAAACTGACGTAAGCCGCGTTCTTTTGGCCATTATTGTCATAACTAAAGTACACACCTTTTGCATCTTTTGACCAAATAATATTCGCCACACTGCGGTCGAGCTGTGGCGTCAGTGCTTTAATATTAGTGCCATCTAGGTCCATCACATACAGTTGGTTAATTTGGTTAGACTTGCCATTGTCTTCGAAGCCAACAAACGCCACTTTATCGCCCTTAGGGCTGATTATCGGGTTAGCTTCTGGCCCGCTTATATCAGTGAGCTGTGTCAGCTTGGTGGTTGCAACGTCAATGGTATGCAGATCAGAGTTAAAAACATCAAACTCTTTATTTTTACGGGTGTTCGCCGAGACCATAATTTTTTTGGCGTCTTTTGTCCAAGCCAATGAACCCGAAAAATCATGGTTACCAAAGGTTATCTGCCTTGGGGTACCGCCAATCGCAGGTACTACATACACATGCATATTACCCGGCTTTTTCATACCGGCGCCATCATTGCGGTACAGGGTACTGTCAATGTACTGGGCATCATCGGCCCATTTTGCCCCTTTAGGTTTAAAGTTCAGGCTAAAAAGGGGTTTGTTTTTCGTATGAGTGAACATGCTAAACGCCAATTGTTTTCCATCTGGCGAGAAACTCATGTTGGTTGGGGTAATAGCCACGTCGGTAATGCGCGCGGTTAAGCCTGTGGCTAAATCACGCAGGTAAATCTGCACTTTACCTTCTTTGCTGGAGAGATAAGCCATTTTCTTGCCATCTGGAGAAAATAGCGGGTTGAAATGATTATTACTGTCTGACAATAGAGGCAAGTGATTATTGCCATCTAAGCCGACAGTCCATAAATTTCGGCGCATGCTGTCAGTCATTATATCCATCGAGCGCCGCTCATAAACCACATTGTTGCCATCAGGCGTGACTACCGGGTTGGCTGCATACTCAATATTGAAAAGGTCTTGGTAACTGATGGTATTATCTTGCTGCACAGCCGCGAGCGAAGCATTACAACTGATGCCTATGGCACCCAAAGCTATGGCTTTAAATGAAAACTTCATTGTCTATCCTTGAAAGAGTTTTTAGTTATTATTTGCTAATGATTGTTTTTTTCTGAGTTCTGATTGTCTGATTATTGTTTGTTTTTGTTGCGCAGTGGCCGAAGGCCAGAGACTGATCTCTGTGATTGTTCGATAACAGCCTTGACAGACATTTTGGTTATTGAGTTTACAATAACCAACGCATACTGTTTTCATATGATATCAATTTAGAAATATGGGCTTATGGAGTCATGTTATATCATATTTGTACTTGATTACGGCCATTTTCTTTGGCTTTATATAAAGCATTATCCGCTCTTAACAATAGACTTTGAAAGTTTTTATCTAGGCTTTGCAAACTTGCTGCCCCCACACTTACAGTAATATTTAAACCGTCAAACTTTTGGTTTTGCACATCAAAGCACAGGCTTTTGGCCACTTGTTGAGCCTTATCTAAGCTACAGCAATCCATCAGGATTAAGAACTCCTCGCCCCCGAGTCGAGCAATAATATCTTCTTTTCTAAAGCTGGTTTTTAATAGCTTTGCTAATTCTTCTAAGACCCTATCACCCACTAAATGGCCATAATTATCATTAACCGCTTTAAAGTAATCGATATCAATCAGCAATATGGAAAAAGGCTGTTGATGACGAATGGCTTTGGCCACTCGGCGTTCCCCCACATCAAACAAATAATGGCGATTATATAAACCTGTTAAGTGATCGAAGATGGCCATTCTTTTTAGCTCATCTCGCTGTAATTTAATGGTTATTTGATTTTTTACTCTCGCTTTAAGGATCGCGGGTTGAACCGGTTTACCAATATAATCTACTGCGCCCAAAGACAGGCCGTATTCTTCCTCTTGCTCTTGGGTTTTACTGGTTAAAAATATAATCGGGATAGATTGAGTTTGAGCATTCGACTTTAGTTGTTTGCATACCTGATAGCCATCAAGTTCAGGCATTTCAATATCGAGTAAAACGAGATCGGGTAGGGTACCAGAGTTTATGATATCAAGGGCTTGCAGGCCATTTTTGGCCACCATTAATTGGTAATCGGACTTTAATAGCTGCGCGATTAATTGAATATTTTCTGGAGCATCATCGACAATTAAGATTTTCGCCATAAGGGGTCCTAACTTGCAAAGTAATAGCAGCTACCCTGTCGCAAGTAATGCCTCCAAAATAGAGTTCAATAGGGTGAGCGCCTCTTCCTCTTCAAAATGCTCCAAGGATCGATATAACCGTACCAGCTTGGTTGCTATTTGTCTATTTTCAACATTTGACTCGGTCAATAAAGCACGATACTGACTGACATCAATAAACATGTGTTGCTTTAATTGGCTTTTTAATTGGGTCAACTTTTCAATTAATTGTTTAGCTGTCAAAGACTGTGCAGCCGATGCTTGCTCCTTAAGTTTTATATATGCTGAGAACTCGTCAATTAATTGTTGATTTTCACTATGGAATGCCAATAACAGGCTTTCAATGTTGTCCATATCTTTGTTTTTACAGGCTTGTTCCAAGGCTAAAGCAGCCTTATTACATGCCTTTGCGGATAGGTTTGCGGTCACCCCTTTTAGACCATGGGCGATGGTTGCTAATTGCTCTATTTCATTGGCTTGATAAGCTTGATTTAATTGTTTAGTACGACTGTCATTTTCGTCTAAATACATTTCCAATATTGTGATTACTAGGGCTTCATTTTGTTCGAGTTTATCCAGCAATTCAGCGCGTTCCCATATTGCCTTTTTAGCCTCCGTTTGAGGGTTGTTTTTTAACAATCGCGGCTGCCCATTGGTTTCGTTAGTGGCTAAATAACGACTCAGTACATCTGATAATGTCGCGAGTTCAACTGGCTTGGGAATAAAATCATTCATGCCTGAATCTATGCATTTTTGTCTATCATCATTCATCACATTAGCCGTCATCGCGACAATGATAATGTTGCTGTTTGCTGCGCCAGCGGCACCGTTTCTAATCGCTTGAGTCGCTGTGTAACCATCCATTACCGGCATGTGACAATCCATCAGCACTAAATTGTAGGGTTCATGGTTGATGGTCGCTTTCAGACTTTCAATGGCTTGCTCACCATTTTCTGCATAGTCGGGCTGAATACCTAGGGTTCTTAGCATACTAATGGCTACGGTTTGGTTGATCCGATTATCATCGACTACAAGAACTCGTGTAGTGTTAGCAAACTTCGTTAATGGTGCTTCAGGTTTAATTTCGCTGCCTTTAAAGCCAACAGCTGTCATTGACTTACCTTTAAGTGCTAATAAAAAGCTATGACAACTCAGTGGTTTTAACAGGATAAAATCGAATCTTGATTTTACTTCTCTGGTTAAACTGTGCAGTTGGTCAATGGTTGCCATACCTATGAATTTAATGTCATCAGTTTGTCTTTTATCACTCACGGTATTTAAAAACGTTTGCTTGCCGGCAAACGCATTTATGTCATACAAAATGTAATCCAGCTTTGTCGTGCCTTCAAGCGCGATTAGGGCTTCTTCCTCATCAGCAAAAACCTGTAACTTGGCTTGCCAGAGATTGAGGCGTTTTTTTAATAACTCTGAAAATGTTTTCGAGCTTGATATTACTGCAAATTGTTTGCCTTTTATTTCTTGTGGTATTGGTTGTTGTTCATTTTGTTGCACCTGAACTAAAACCCTAAACTCGAATTCACTGCCGACACCCTCAGCACTGGTAACACAGATGTCCCCTCCCATCTGCTGACATAGACGCTTTACAATAATTAACCCTAAGCCGGTACCACCATATTTGCGAGTGGTTGATTTATCTAATTGATTAAAGGGTTGGAATAAACTGTTCAGCTTGTCATTAGCAATACCAATACCTGTATCTTTAACTTTCACCTTCAACCACCAATTACCGCTTTGCTTTTGTAATCCTGCTTGTAATAGGATTTCCCCTTTCTCAGTAAATTTAATCGCATTAGCCACTAGGTTGGTCAATATTTGACTTAGCCTATTAGGATCACCTGAGACTTGGGTATGGGTGATATCACAATCGTCTAACATGATATCTAAACCTTTAGCATGTGCTGTTGGTGCTATCGACTCCACAAATTGTGCTAACAGCTCTCTGATATCAAATTCAATCTGCTCTAATTCTAATTTGCCTGCTTCAATTTTAGAAAAGTCTAAAATATCGTTAATAAGCGTGAGTAGTGATTTGGCACTGTTGTGGGCGATTTTAGCTTGTTGAAGTTGTTGACTCGTCAGTGTTGTATCGAGTAGCAGCCGCAGCATGCCAATTACGCCATTCATCGGCGTCCTGATCTCATGACTCATCATGGCTAAAAAATTACTTTTTGATAGTGTGGCCGCTTCCGCTTTGTCTTTGGCAATACGCAGCTCTTCTCGGGCTGAGACCAGGGATGTGATATCACTGAGTACCCCTAAGAAGTATTCCACTTTACCGTCATCGCCAATGACAGGATCGATAGATAATCGGTTCCAAAAAGGGGTGCCATTTTTATGGTAATTAAGGATCTCGACTAGCACAGACTTTTTATTTTGTATCGCAATTGCTATCTGCTTTCTTGTTTCTAAGCTGGTTTTTTTACCTTGTAAGAAATCACAACGTCGACCAAGAATTTCATCAACTTTAAAACCAGTTATGTTAGTAAAACCTTCGTTAGCAAAAATTATTGGCTCAGAGGGATCTTGCGCATCGACAACAATAATGCCGTTACTTGAGCTGTTAATTGCCAGTTGCAGTATCTGTAATTGTCGCTGTGCCTTTTTGATTTCAGAAAAATCTGAGCCGGTAAACACCCAACCCACACTGCTGTCGCCGTGTTGTAATACTGAGCGGTGCCACAAGATGGACTCATCTGTGCTGTGCGCCTCAAACTCATTAACGGCTGATTGAGGATCAAACAGTGGATGGTTTGTTGGCGCTTTAATGATTTGATCTATAGTTTTGGTCGAGTCAGAATCAATCTCATTGATTCGATTACTCATCTTTACAATAAAGTTTTGGTCACACACATAAACCGATTCGGTCATAGAATGAATAATAGAATGAATTTCATCCCTAGATGTGGTGGTTTGCTGTAACTTCACCAACATGTTATTAAATTGTTGCCCAATAAAGGTCAATTCTTTTGGGGTATGAGTGAAGTCTACTCGAGCATCAAGATCTTGAGAATTCGCTACTTTTAAAATAGCTTTCGTCAAGTTAGATAAGATTTTTTTAATCTGATTGCCCGTTTCTAGTAAAATAAGCCAAAGACCAAATAACACAAACAACATGGTTGCTAAGATCAATACACCATAACGACCGACACTTGCGATTAGGTCAGGTTGCAACGCATACAGTCTGATTTGTAGCGCCCCATCTAACAATGGTTGTTGATTACTCAATATATACTTATCTGAGGGTAACTGTTCTGCCAGGTTGATTTGGCCGGTAGGGGAACGAGAATAAATCACCTCACCGGCTGCAGTTGCTAACTGCTGCCCATAATTAGAACCGACATTAAATAAATGCTCATTTAAAATATTCGACTCTATAAAAATGAGTATTGCCCCTTCTGGTAAATTACGGATCCTTACTGGTGTGGCAATATAAATCCCTGTTTTATGCCATTGCTGCCAAGTTTCCCCATTTTCAAGAACGGTAGACAACCATAAACTCTGATCCGGAAATTTTAGGGTTGCCCCCATGAAATTGGATTCAATTAAGTTATTTTCAAAATCAACTAAACGTACCGCAATATTGGTTTTCCCCAGAATACTGACGGTATCCAAATACAGCGGCAGATATTGTTGGCGGCCATTAAAGTCAACCAAGCCATTGATGACTATCGAGTTATTTGCTATTGACTGCACTTGTTGTTCAAAATTGGCCAGTATTTGCTTAAGATTATTAGTTTGGTCTTGCAGTGCCTGTTCAAGCTGCTGATTTTGATTTTGTTTTTCTAGATAATTAGCCAAAGACCACTGTAAGAAAAACACCACTACGACTAAAAGCCCTGCCAACAAACCCAGTCTTGAGATTAAGTATTTGCTGAGGCTTGGGGCGGTTTTCATTGCTCTTGACCGTATCCTAAGGCATCAAACTTGAGCATTAAGTAATCATTTTGAGACAGCGCCTCATGGTTGTCTGCAGTGAAGGGATATTGGTACTCTTTTAGTGCGCCAGAATGTTGGGGGATGTTTTCAAGGGCTTTTCTAATCTTATCAGGATGGTTACTGCCTGACTGTTTAACGGCTAATGCGAGTAAATGCACCAAGTCATAGGCATGAACAACCCCACTAAATGCATTATGGCCCTCTGTCGGACCGTATTTCTGTAGATAACGTTCAACCAATCGTTTCCCTCGGGGGGTTTTGGGGGAATTAAAAGCGATTGTTTGTAAGTATTTTAATGAAACCTTTTTCAATGTTGGCAATTGCACTGATTCAATAAAATTGCCTCCGATAATTCCCCAATGAGAGTAGATTTTGGGCCTGTTCGATGGCGCTAATTTGGCAATATTTCTGATGATGTCCACCCCTTCTGGACTATTAGCCACCAGTGCCACACAGGCAACGTTTTCTTTATTGAGTTTTTCTACCATTGCCGCAAAAATGCCTGAGTTCCAGTTGAACCATTCTATGCCGCTCAGTTTGAGATCTAATTCTGCCGCCGCCTCGGTCATTGAACGCTCATTGGAACGCCCCCAACCGGTGCGTTCGAGCAACAGATGTAGGGATGGACACAGGTCTTTTTTGGCTTCAGACAAAATGACTTTACCCGCCCACTCATCTCTTATTGATAGACGAAAGGTGTAACTGGGCTGATAGTCATGTTTGATAATGGGCGTCCCTGCAGCCCAGGGGTCTAAATAGACCACTGGAGCTTGGTGGATATAAGGCAACTGGGCGATGGCAACTGGCGTATGCACGCCACCAACCACGGCTAATAGATTGTCCAGTTTACTGAATGCTTTGAGGTTGGCAATTCCTCTGGCTGGATTGCCACGGTGGTCTTTTATGATCAGCCGTACAGGCTTACCTAAAATGCCACCTGCAACATTGATTTCTTCGATTGCTAGCTCAATGCCATTTTGAATTGCCACCCCACCTTCTACTGCAAGGCTAGACATATCAGCATCTAAACCAATGACCCAGCTATCTTCATTAGCTATAGCATTGTGAATAATACTGTTAATAAACAGCAATGCTATTAATAGTTTATGTTTACTCATAGTTTCAGGTTAGCTTATTAAAAAAGCATTTACAAAGGAATCATAATGCCCGCTTGCGCTTAAACTTTGCCGCTATTACTTGCTTTTGGTAATCCATCAGCTCTGGGAAGGTATTTTTTGTGATCTGTTCAATTTCAGAGTGGTAGCTGATGTCTCTTAACCATTCAATATTGAAAGGGCAGGTTTCAATCAATGCTTTGATTCTTGCAATGGTAGGGTAGTAGCCCACTTTTTTATGATCATAAAACAGAACTTCAGCAAATTGAGTAGGAGTAATGCAATATTGATGATGACTGTCATAATGGAGGTACTTGTTATCAAAAGCAGACACCGCCAAGTTGGCTGAAGGTGTTGGAAAGTGAACCGTATAGGCTTGGTTTGCGAGTGTCTTACCAGTCTTTTGGGTAAAGCCATGTTTTGTGAAGAAGTGAATCAAATATTGTCGTTGCCCTTGTGACAAGATGTCATAATCATTACGCACGAAAAAATTGTCATCGTATACGGTGATCAGCGAGTATTCAGGCATGCTGAATAAATTTTTATCTTTGGTCACTGCCGCCGTGAATTGTTCATCAAACATTGGTTACTCCTATCAGCATTGCTTTACATTTGTTACGTCTACAGCTAAAGCTAGGATGAACGTTATGTCTGTCTAATTTGCTGTTGCCAATTTAGCCACATACTGAAGTTTTTTTAAAAAGCTTTGTTTTTGATGCTCTTGGGCGTAATCCAGGTGATAGGTGTTATGGAAACCGATATGCAAGGTGACACCATTACCGGACAAATAAACGTTATAACCGTCAAAGTCAGTATAGGCTTCAAGGCCCTCAAATATTTTTCCCTGCTCTGTTTTGTCACCTAACAACATCACCTTTTCAAAGGCTTGTAATGCCATACTGGTATCAATCTCGTTTTTCATGATTACAACCTTATTTCGTTATTTAAAAATAATAGTTTAAGTAAGCCTAATTCGCTCAAAAAGCTTGGCAACAGCCTACTCCAAGATCACCATAAACAATTGTTCCATATAATAATTAAACAGCATTGAGATAAAAAATCCTGCCAGTTATATGCTAGCTTCGAATGCATAAAGATTTCATCTTATAAACAATAAAGGTTAGTAAAATCATATGCAAAAATTGAAACATTTCCTGCTTATTTTCAGCATTGCTCTGATCGTTAGTTGCTCCAGCTCTGACGAGCAAATTAGTGTCGAAATCTTAACGGCCAATGATCTATGCTCTGTTACTCAAAACCAGCCCAAGGAGTGCCTAATACTTGAAAATGATAATTTTGATACCAATTCGGCTGTTGAAATTTATATTGAACAAAGCCCCCAATTTGGAGCATTAACCATTAATGCTCACTCCATAACTTACCGCCCGGCAGAGGGCTACGCAGGACAAGACTCTTTTAGTTATGTGATTAGCCAGAACAATACCCAATCGCGGCCTGCCCAAGTAGACATTACTGTGCAAAGGGTGTCACCTCAAGTTGCAGTGTATACCGCTGGTTGGGAAAACGGTCAAACTCATTCTGGTTTACCTGGTAAATTAACGCCTTCATTTTCAAATGACGTAACCTCACTCACTGAAGAACATAGTGACATTCATTATTACCAAGTCGACAAGGTCGACTGGGCACGCAGTGGCAATCATGTATTAAAGTTCTTTGGTGAACCGCCTGCATTTCGAAGTGAAACCGCTTTTATGGATGCACTGTATCGCTACCGCCAAGGGGACGAGTTCTATTTCAGTGCCAGCATTCGTCCGGATGACTCTTGGGATGAACCTACAAAATATTCAATCATTATTAGCCAATGGAAATCCTTTAGCTCTGGCCCCCATGCCGCTCTGCGCTTAAGTAATATGGGGGATTATGTATTAAGTTACCACTCAAAAGATCACCCTGCTGTTGAGTTAGGGATTGCCCCAGCAAATGAATGGACGGATGTTCGTATTTATTTTAAAAAGTCTCTCAATGATGATGGTAAGGTCATGGTTTGGGTGAATGGTGAACTGAAACTTGAACGCCATGGCAAGACCTTAATTTCCTCAAATGAGGGCTATACCAAGATTGGCATGTATACCGAAATTCGCAGTCCTCGAACCCTATATTTTGACAATGTTTCAGTGTCTAAAGGCATTAATCGACCACTTTTGGATTGGGGTAGCAGCCCTGTAGATGGTAACTTTGATGACAGCGATGAAGATGGTATCGCCAATGGCTTAGATCCCTACCCTTATGATCCTGATAGATTTTAAACAAACCTATTTGCTTTTTGCACAAAAACACAAACACTCATACTAGCACCCTAAATAGTTATAAAATAAGGAGCGTTAGTATGAGTAATGAAACAACGATAAGCCCGTATCAATTAGGTGATATTTACCTAAGGATGGATGGGAGTGGCGTCACCACTTTTATGCCTGATGGCGGTGGCGTAGTCAATTGTCAGTTAGATGCTGGGCCTTGGGAGAAATTCAATTTAAATCAGAATAGCGATGGCACTTATACCATTGAATCGGTTGCTTTCCCCGGAGTTTTTCTAAGAATGGATGGTCGCAATGTCAATGCAGATAATCCCACAGGGGGAGTGGTAAATTGCCAGTTTGGTCACCACCAGTGGGAGGTATTTAAAATACGTGTTGTCCCCGTCACCATGGCAATGAGCATCGAATCCGTCGCCTTTCCTGGGGTGTTTTTAAGGATGGATGCTGATGGCTGTAGCGTAAACTCCGCATCAGGATGCGGCACCGTCAACTGTCACTTTGGCGCCCCTAGAGAGGCGCCATTTGATGAGTTCTTGACTATTTTACCGCCACCATCACCGACTCCTCAATGAGCAGTGGCAGTACATCTATAGAGGGGCTTGATGCCCCTTATCATTTATTCTGAAGTTTATTGTGGTTCTGATTCCGTTTCTTTATTTTCCGGTTCATCTGGCAGGGTCATACCCCATATAATCAAGACAACAATCCCCCAACAGACAAGAAACATCAACCAATGATACCAAGCCATTGGTTGCTCATTTGGTTCTATCATTAAAAATCCAGCATGGGCCGTTTCACCGGAAAAATAATCTCGTTCATTGTCCCAATCTAAAACCCCCCATAGGTTCATGCCCTGCAAAGGTGTTTCACTCAACTTGATATAAAAATCTTTTGCTGGTGATTCTGTATCAAAGAAATTAGCCACCTCTTCTTCGGTTTCTAAACGACTAATTTTTTCAATATGGCCCATGTCTTTTTTGCTATCAAAAATCACATAGCCCAGTGGCTTGGCGTCTGCTTCAGAGTCAATTTTATAAAAAGGAAGGTAAAATTTACTGATGAAAACTTTGTTATTACCGGTCTTACTTTCTTCGGTTACTTCTTTGTAGGTGTAATTAAAGCCGAATTCACAGTCTTTCAAAATCACCCAATCTTTAGCGCTAGGTTGCTCAGCCAAGTCATTACAACTGACCTCCTTGGGTGACCAGTTAGTCACCTTGCTGTAGAACCTTTGCCCAGAGTTAACTAAGCCTGCAATGAAAGCCACAAAAATAATGATGTAGAAAATCTCGCGCATTTTTTAATCCCTTAAATCCTTGTTTCAAACTAACTTCTACTTCCTGCTCGCTACTTTGTCATTTAAACACACTCAGTACAAAAAACAACCAACCCAATGACTCAATGTAAAATACTGATTCATTGGCGTTTGCAGTGCGTTATTTCACCGTCTGTTTCTTTTAGCTGTAACTGTTTATCGGTAAGTCTGATTATGGTTGCTTTATTCGTTTGAGGGCCTTTGCCGGCAAAGTTGGCACTGTTGTCTACGGTAAAGCCTGTAGATACCGACAGCTCGGTTTTATTTGGTTGGTAACTTTCTGTGAGTGTTTTATTGACGATAAACCAAGTACCACTGACCTGCAAATTCAAGTTGAAGGCGCCTTTTCCATGCAGCCCTGGATAGGAATAAGCAAATTTTCCATCCATGGTTTTATCATCTCGGTAATTGATATAGGCTTTGTCTTTAAAGCCCATTACCGAATAATCACAAATCCAGCTGCCGACAATAATATCTTCAGCGTTATGATGCTCAGCTTGCACCGGAGCAAAAAATCCTAAAGCACATAATGCCAATAAACCTGATTTTATTTTCATAGGTTTTTCCTTTTAAGGTTACGATTGCAATTAAAGCATAAGCAATAAATCGAATTTAGCCAAATCACTGTGTAAAAGATCAAACCAAAGATAAGTGGTATTCGTAGTAATGACAAATTCCATATAAATTATATCAAAGAATGAAATTAATCTTTTTTTACGACAGCAGTTGCCAGCTGTGCAACTTTGAAGTGAGCCACCTACAAAGGTTAGATAGCCAAGGCAAAATACGATTTGAAGACTTATACACCCCAGAGGGTTTGGAGCACTACCCTGACGTCAATCCACAACAGGCCATGGAAGTTTTGCACGGTATCTACCAGGGTAAATTAATTAAAGGATTGGAGGTCAGCCTATTGGCGTGGCAGTTGGTGGGCAAAGGCAAATGGGTGAACTGGCTAAATTGGCCAGGAATACGGATTCTCAGCCGTATAGGCTACCGACTGTTTGCCAAACATAGGCAATTCCTTTCGCCTATTGTGGCTCGGTTGTTAGGGATTAAAAACTGTCACTGCAACCCCAGTGATCAAGGGTAAAATTAGAAACTTAGGGGCATAGGTATGTTCACACTTGACGGTAGACCACACATTTCATCATATGGAGTATTCATATAAAGGTGTGCCCGGTGAATATCCCGTTCTCTTAAGTACTCCTTGGCTAGCTCTAATGAGGCCAAATGCGCACAGGCTGGCCCCGACAGACCTTTAATCACCCCTTGGCCATTGGCCATTCCCACTTGATAATCGTTGATATCAGCCGTAGCAATAATCACTGCGTAGCCAGAACTTTGTTCGAACATAGACATAATCACCTCCAAAGTAATGCCTATATAACGATTACTAAGATAATTTGGTTCATTATTGCGCCCAATAGCTTGCTTAAACGTAATAAAAGTAAATTCTGAACCTAGAGTGGCACATGAATACAGGTTTATATTGGTTTCATCACGATTGTCGTTTAGCGGACAATGCTTTATTGCAGCAAGCCGCCAAACAGTGCACTCATTTGAAATTGCTTCATTTCCAGCAATTAACGAGCAGCTATGAGCAACATTTTTTGCCTGTAAGAAACGACAATACCCCTAAAACTCAATTTATGCTGCAATCAAACCATGAGCTTAACCAGCAACTAATGAGGTTTGGACAATGGTTAGAGATCATTCCGGCTTGCAGCGTTTTACAAGCGCTAAATCATTTGCTGGAGATAATAAATCAGCATCATATTAACCACTTGTACATTAGCCACACAAGTTGCTTCTACACCAATAAGGTCGTAGCCAAGCTAGCAACCCAATTGCCTGAGCTTAATATTCATAGGGTACATAACAATAGTCTTTTCGAGCCACAGCAACTCGCCTTTGATATTGGCGGTCTGCCAACAAGTTTTAGTAAGTTTAGAAAGATAAGCGAGCCTATTAAGCAGCTTGCTATTGCCGCAACAGTCGATTCTATGCCCCCACCCTTTGACGCCCCAACACAAAATCTGCTTAGGGACTTTGCAATAGATTCCACAAAGCCAGTTCACGGGGGTGAAATCCATGGACAACAACATTTACACAGTTATTTCAGCAGCCACGCACCCAGCACCTATAAGCAAACCCGCAATGCATTAGATGACTGGTCCAGTTCGACCAAGTTCAGTTATTGGCTCGCCAATGGTAATTTGTCAGCTAGGCAGGTTTTATATGCCCTTAGACAGTATGAGTACCAACATGGCGCTAATGAATCGACTTACTGGATCAGTTTTGAATTGTTATGGCGGGAATACTTTTATTGGTACGCTGTGCACCATGGTGCCAAGCTGTTTCGCTTTACTGGCATTAACCACCACAAGCCGCTCACTAGCTTTTACTCACAAAGGTTACAAGTTTGGATTAATGGCACCACCCCCTATCCTATTATTAACGCCTGCATGAAACAGTTAAAACATACAGGCTATATGTCTAACAGGGGGCGGCAATTAGCGGCCAGCTGTTTTGTTCATGAACTCGGTTTAGATTGGCGCTATGGCGCCATGTATTTTCAGCATCAGCTGATTGACCATGATGTCGGCTCGAACTGGGGTAACTGGCAATATTTAGCGGGCGTTGGCGCTGATCCTAGGGGGCACAGAAGATTTGATTTAACTAAGCAAACCCAGATGTACGATCCCTTTAATCAGTTCATTAAACGCTGGCAAGGACATATCGTAAACACTCCGTTAGATAATGTTGACTTGGCCGATTGGCCACAATAAAGCTCAAGGGCTTACTATGAAACACTATAAAACCCTCAGGCTGATCCTTGGGGATCAGCTGAATCATCAGCACTCTTGGTATAGCCAAATAGAACCTAGTTGCTTATATGTGATTGCTGAGCTCAATCAAGAAGCCAATTATGTCCACCACCATATTCAGAAGATCAGCGGCTTCTTTATGGCGATGGCTGCATTTGCCGAGCACCTAAGCAATCAAGGACACCAAGTCTTGCATTTAACCCTAGATGACACCGCTGTTCACCCCAACTTAACGGGTTTAATCACCAGTCTAGCCGAGCAATATCAAGTACAAACTTTTGAGTACCAAAGGCCCGATGAATATCGTTTGCAACAGCAATTAGAGGCCTTAGTGCTTCCACCTGCAATTGCCATTAATCGTTATGAGAGCGAGCATTTTCTATTCGATTTCAAAGATATCGAGCAGCATTTTGTTCGAGGTAAACACAAATTAATGGGGCATTTCTACCAATACATGCGTAAGACATTTGGGGTACTTATGCTGGACGAGCAAAAGCCTCTGGGCGGTAAGTGGAGCTTTGATACTGATAACCGCCAAAAGCTGAAAGCCACCGACTTAGCAGCGCTGCCCCAACCTCTGCTATTTGCTAATGATGTCAGCCAAGTCATTGACCGTATTAACCGACACCAAGTGCAAACACTTGGCCATATTGGTAACCAATTAATTTGGCCAATTAATCGTGAACAAAGCCTGCAAGTACTGCAGCATTTTTGCAAGCATTGCTTACCACACTTCGGTCAGTTTCAAGATGCCATGACAGCCAAGCACCCGAGCATGTGGAGCTTGTATCACTCCCGTTTGTCGTTCTCACTTAATACTAAGATGCTGTCACCATTGGAAGTATTGCATGCTGCAGTGGATGCCTACGCCAATTCAGAAGGTAAAATCAGCCTTGCTCAAATTGAAGGCTTCGTTAGGCAAATTTTAGGATGGCGCGAATACATCAGGGGCATCTACTGGGCCAATATGCCAGAGTACTCCAATTTAAATGCCCTTAATGCCAATAACAACTTACCCGACTACTTTTGGACCGGCGAGACTAAAATGAGCTGTATGCAGCACGCCACAGGGCAGTCTTTAGATTATGCCTACGCCCACCACATTCAGCGCTTAATGGTGACTGGCAATTTTGCACTGTTAACGGCAATCGACCCACAACAGGTCGAACAATGGTACTTAGGCATTTATATTGATGCCATCGAATGGGTGGAAATGCCTAACACCAGAGGCATGGCACTGTTTGCTGATAACGGTATTATTGCCACTAAACCCTATGCCGCTAGCGGCAATTATATCAATAAAATGAGTGATTACTGCAAAGACTGCCATTACAACATCAGCGACAAATCAGGGGAAACGGCTTGCCCATTTAACGGCTTTTACTGGCATTTTATGAATAAACATAGGGATAAGTTTGCTAATAACCCACGCACCGCCATGATCTACCGCACTTGGGATAAAATGGATGAAAGCGTGAGACAAGGCCACCTGCAAACGGCCGAAATGAACCTAGCTCGACTTAATCAGCTTTAGCCTTCTTGCTTGCGCATTGTTTAGAGCAATACTTAACACTTTCCCAATTGGCTTGCCATTTCTTGCGCCAGTTAAAAGGGCGCAAGCAAACTGGGCAAACCTTACTGGGTAAGTTGAGCTTTTTATGAGCCATAATTTATTGCTCAATTAGCCCTTGTTTGTTTACTGCCCCATCGCTGCCCTTAGGGCATTCAAACCTGCGACAGAGAAGCCAACATCATTGAAGTAAATGATACGGTGATTTTTATCTAGCAATATGACTCGGGTGTTACGAGGGTTTTGATTACCCGTAAAGGCTTGCAGTGTGTCACCATCTTGGTAAACCGTGATCACCCCTTGCCACAATTCTTTGGGAATACCGGCACGCATACCATTGTTGATTACGGTTTCAAACATACGTGGAAACATTCCGCCAATGGTTGGCAGCTCGTAGGCATCCACTACGGTATTGGTCATGTCTAATCCGATTAACCAGCGGTCAATATCAAATTGTGAATCCTGCTTATAGCCAACTAACAGTACCGTATAATCCCCATTAAAATGTCTCGGCATTTGCACTGTTTGCTGCTCTAAGGTTTCACCGCTAATCTCTGGAAAGTTTTGGCCTATGGGGTTTTGATTGGGATATTGATTGGCACAACCACTTATCAGCAATAGTGACAACATAATAAATAGAAATTTCATAATCACTCCTTTTAACTCTTATCACCAATACGCTTAGCTTATTGATATAGTTCATTTTTAAAATGAAAACAGCTCCTATCACTGGGTAATAGGAGCTGTTTTTTATATTACAAGGTGCGGCCTTTAAAAGCTAAAGTTCACCTTCGCGTAAGCAAAACCACCGTTAAAGCCATAACTGCCCGTTACTGGGTATTTAGCTCCCAAAATACCTTGATATGGATTTTCTTGTGGGTAGTGGTTTAACAGGTTTTGAGCACCTACGGATACACGCCAGTTTGAAGTGGCTTGATAGCTTACTTCGGCATCTAAGGTTACGGCGCTTTCAACTTCAATCGGTAAGGTAGGATCATCAGCATGGTGCTCTAGGAATTCACCATAGTAGTTGACCCTTACTAATGAGGTTAGCGCATCAGTATATTGCTGATTCCAAGTCAGGGTGCCTTTTGAATTAGGTAAGGCATTTTCAATCGCAACCACTTTACCGGCAGCATCAATGGTTTCTGGATTAAATTTATCGACACTGGTTTCAGTGTAGTTGTAGGCTAACGCAAATTTAGCGCCTTCAATAAATTCAGGGCTGTAGTTCACTACGAGATCGACACCTTGAGTCGTGGTATCAAAACCATTAGTAAAGAACTTAACTTGGGTTAATTGTTGGGCATCTTTAACCCCTGACTCAAATAAGGCATCTTTGTCTGCTTGAGTCAGCATCTGTGGTGAACTTTGTGAGATGCGATCAACCAATTTAATGTGATAGTAATCGGCAGTCACAAACAGGTCACCTACTGTCCACATTGCCCCCAATGAATAGTTGGTCGAGGTTTCAGGTTTAAGCGCTGTTGCCCCTTTTTGCATAGATACAATGTTCGTTGGTGGCAACGTTGCCTCATCCACTAATCCACCAGCTGTACTTGTAGTCGTCACGTTACGCACATAAGACTGCCCCACGGTTGGAGCCCTAAATCCTGTGCTTAGCGCAGCACGTAGACCTAGGTCATCGGTTACGTTATACAGGGTGCTTAACTTCCAGTTCGTTGTGCCACCAAAATCTTGATAGTTTTCATAACGTACTGCGCCAGTTACCAGCCATGCATCGGTAACTTGCTTTTCAACATCTACATACATGCCGATATTGCCACGAGACCAAGAACCCGCATCGCTGGCCTTGAAGCCTGGGAAACCATTAGAGCCTACCGCAAAACCTTGCTTGTATAGTTCGCCATTGGTATAGGAGGCTTCATCACCAGCATAGATTTCAAAGGTTTCTTGGCGGTATTCAATACCAGAGGCAAAATGCCAGGTATCGATTTCTGCATAGTTCAAATCAAGGCTGACACCTTGCTCAATTTGAACATATTTACCAGGGTCAAATTCAGTCGGTGAATCTGGCCCTAAAGAAGCATTAACGGTATTTTTAATGTAAAAATCCGCTTCGTTAGCACCGTAAGAGGCGCTGAAATCATAATCAATGCTATCGGCCAATACACCTTTGATACCTGCCACTAATGAAGTGTCAGTGACTTTGCCACCAAACTTAGGGGTAAAACCATTTGGATTTAATTCTTGGAAGCTAAAACAGTCTTCACTCGCCAATGCTTGCTCATGGGTCATCCCAAAACACACACTATTTTGTGGATTATTTTCATCCCAGTTGCCCGAGATATCGGCAATTAATGGATTGCCATCAGGATCTGCATAGACACCATCACGGGTTTCAGGATTACGGTAGTAGAAGCCCCCTTCAATATCACGCTTGGCATAGTTACCAAACAGGTAAGCTTGGGTATCGCTATTAATATCAAAGCCAGAGTTAACAAACAGTTTTATGTCTTCTTTGGTTTCTGGGTTACCCCAAATTTGTACAGGACCATTGGCACTGATCTTACCTTCGTCAATTAAGCCTTGGGCATCATCTCGTTGCACACTGCGGCTCGTTGCTGCGGCCGTTTTATACTCTGCAGATAAATTGATAAAGCCATTATCGCCTACCGGTAAACCAAGATTAGCGGCAATCATTGGACTTTCACCATCGCCTTCATAGTACTGCCCATAACGCGCCTCTATCAGACCGCCTTCAGAGTCATCTTTTAACTGAAAGTTAATGACCCCAGCGATGGCATCAGAACCGTATTGAGCCGCAGCACCATCACGCAAAACCTCCACTTGTTTTAAGGCAATCGCTGGAATGACAGAAATATCTGGACCTTGGGCACCATTAGAAATACCAGGGCCTTGGAAAGCAATGACCGCTGCACGGTGGCGACGTTTGCCGTTAACGAGTACCAGGGTATGATCTGGCGCCATGCCACGCATATTGGCAGGACGTACTAAAGTCGCCGCATCAGAAATTGGCTGTACACTTACATTGTATGATGGTACGACTTTACCAATGAGATCGGACATATCGGTGGCGCCATTTTTACTGACTTCTTCACTGTCAATAATATCAATTGGCACCGACGAACTGGTAACTGAGCGTGGGGCTGCTCGCGAGCCAACTACCGCAATTTTTTCTACTTTTACTGCTTCAGAGGTAGAGACTTCTTGAGCAAAACTGATATTTGAAAGTGCCATACCAATAGACAAGCTTAGCGTGCTTAGACCAAAGGATTTTTTTGAAACAACGGACATAAAAAGAAACCTAATTACAAAAACAACTCAACAACAATTAACATTGCCACAAACAATTGACTGCATATTACAAACAAACCTCAGCGCCACTCAAGAATATTCATCCTAATAATTTGAATTTATATTCACTTAAGTTTTTTTAGCTACAGGCAACAACAATCAAAGAGTATTATTCTATTTGTTTAGGGGGATAATAAGAAAACTGATTTTTACAGGGGGATGGCGCGATAACAAATTGTTAAAAATTAACAATCGAGCTACATCAGCACTTGTTGATTAAGTTTTTATTCGCCATTTAATTCACGAATGGCGAATAAAAATTCACTATTAAGTAATGTTGATACTACTGCTCAGTTTACTGGCGTTAACCATTAGATAACTGCTGTGGTCATCGATTTATGTTAACTGCTGATAAAGCGCGAGGTAAGCTTTGGTGGCTTTATCCCAACTAAAATCTTGTGACATCGCGTTAATTTGAATTTGCTGCCATGCTTTGCGCTTTTTATAGGTCTGACAGGCCTCTAAAATTGAGACTTGCAAAGACTTCACGGTCATCTGATTAAATACGAAACCCGTTTGAGGTTTATCCGTTTGTTGCCAAACTGAGTCAGCTAAGCCCCCGGTTCTTCTGACGATAGGCAACGTACCGTACTTCAGCGCATACAGCTGCGTTAAACCACAGGGTTCAAAACGGGAGGGCATCAGGAAAGCATCGGCACCAGCTTGAATTTGATGAGATAGCACTTCATCATAGCCAATAAAGACCCCAACATTATCAGGGTAAGATTCAGCTAAGGCTAACAACGACTGCTCTAATTGTGGGTCGCCACTGCCTAGAATGACAAACTGGGCGTTATGCCTTAAGCCACTCTCGATACAGTCAAGCACAAGATCGACCCCCTTTTGTTCGGTAAGTCGAGTGACCATGGCAATTAATGGCCCTTTTGCAGTCGTCATTTCAAAACGTTTCAACAACGCCTTTTTATTTATGGTTTTATGTTTTAGTGTGTCAACCGTATATTTCTTGGCGATGTTGTCATCGGTTGCTGGGGACCATATTTGATAATCTACCCCATTTAGTATGCCCACTAACTTATGCTGATAATGGCTGAGCAAACCTTCTAAGCCACAGCCAAACTGTGGTTGTTGAATTTCTTTGGCATAAGTCGGACTGACCGTGGTCACTTTATCAGCATAAACAATTGCCGCTTTTAACATGCTGACATCACCGTAATATTCCATGGCGTCCATGCTAAAGTAGTCATTGCTTAACTTTAATAACGGAAAATCTGCAGCGTCAACCCGCCCTAAATATTGTAAATTATGAATGGTTAGCACCACTTTAATTTGTTGCATGCGCCACTGATGTAAATAAACTGGAACCAGACCCGCTTGCCAATCATGAATATGAATAACATCTGGTCGCCAATCATTTAATGAACCAAAGGCTGCCAGCGCTGCTGCACACCAAGATAAAACACTAAAACGAGTAACGCTATTGGCATGGGGGTGACCACTGTTATCGACATATGGCCCGCCTTCGCTGTGGTATAAATTGTCACATTCAAGCAAATAAAAGGTTATCTTTGAGTTTTTTAGCGTGGCGATATTCATTCTCACGGGCTCATCAAGCATAGGCGGATACAATAACGGCCCCTCCTCTATGCTCAAATCGGTATCATCGACACAACTGTAATGGGGGACAACTAGTCTGACCTCATGCCCTTGCTGGCACAATTGTTCAGCCAAAGAGTAGCTCACATCCCCTAAGCCCCCCGTTTTAACCAGTGGATAAACCTCGGCAGTAACAAATAACAGCCTCATAAAAATTCCTTTTATTTCAATATATAACAAAAAAAACAATGAACTCATTACTGCCGCGAGCTCGGCAATTGCCACAGTTACATTCACCATCTTTTGTATTATGCCTAAAAAATGCCATCGATTTAGGTGAAAAAAAATACGATATAAATTTTCTAGTAAGTGTTAAGTTTTAACTATTAGTTTGTTGAAAGTTTTTTTTTAATAATTTTTCATTGGCTATGCTTGATACATCTCTTTTTTTCGCCAAAGGCTGCCTTCTAAAACCGTATCGTTAGCTCGCTAATTTTTCTAATTTTGCGTGAATCGTTTCAACATATTGTCATATTTATGTACCAAAATGAATCAGAGTAATGGCTCCAGCCAACACCCAATTCTTGGCAGACATTACTTTGTTGTTATATCAACCTTACATGCATACATATTAAGGAAAAGCTATGGCGATAAGGCAACAAATATCAACTGGCAATTTAAATGCAGCTTTGGCAAAAACCATTGCCGTAGTGTTGGCTGGCGGCCGCGGTTCCAGGCTCAAGGAACTCACTGACAACCGTTCCAAACCGGCTGTGCCCATCGCTGGAAAATACAAAATCATTGATTTCCCGTTATCCAATTGTCTCAATTCTGGGATCCGCCGCATCGGTGTTGCCACCCAATACCGCTCTCACACCTTAAATCAGCACATACAAAGGGGTTGGAGCTTTTTTAGAGCGGATCTTGGTGAGTCCATGGAGCTTTGGCCAGCCCAGCAACAAACCGATGGCAATTGGTACCAAGGCACCGCGGATGCGGTATACCAAAACCTGTCGATTATTGGCGGCACCCAGCCTGAGTATGTGGTAGTACTTGCTGGGGATCATATCTATAAGCAAGATTATTCGCTGATGCTCAGGGATCATATCGATTCACAAGCCGATATTACCGTTGGTTGTATCGAAGTCAGTAAACAAGAAGCCTCTGAATTTGGTGTGATGGCGGTAGACTTAAAAAGAAATATCACTTCATTTGTTGAAAAGCCAAGTTCGCCGCCTACCATTCCAGGGAGTAATGACCGCTGCTTAGCCAGCATGGGGATTTACATTTTTAATGCTGATTTTCTCTTTCAGCGCCTCCAAAAAGATGCTCAAGATCTTGAATCAAGTCATGACTTTGGCAACGATATTATTCCCTCAGCCATTGGCACCCAAAAAATTATTGCCCATCCATTATCTTTGAGTTGTATCAAAAATAAGGATTATGAAACACCTTATTGGCGAGATGTGGGCACCTTGACTGCCTATTGGCAGGCTAATATTGACCTAACCAAACTTAAACCACAATTAGACCTATACGATGATAACTGGCCAATTCATACCACTCAGTATCAAAGACCGGCTGCTAAGTTTAATCATAACAGCGAAGGCAGGGTTGGCTATGCCGTTAATTCTGTGGTGTCTGCCGGTTGTCTAGTCTCTGGTGCCAGTGTCGAGCAATCGATGCTGTTTAACCATGTGACGGTAAATTCATATTCCCATATACAAGAATCTGTTTTATTGCCCAATTGCGAAATTGGCCGTGGCTGTCAACTCAAGAAAGTCATTTTAGATATGGATTGCAAATTACCGGCTGATTCTATTATTGGTTTTGATGAAGAGTTTGATAATAAATACTTCCGCCGTAATGAAGATGGCATCGTACTGGTGACCCAAGCGATGATCGATGCTTGGCAGCAAGAGGTTGCCGACCAGCAAGACAGTCAAAAGCAAAGCGCCTAATTACTGGTTGATTTTTATGGGAACCCATTGAGTTACGACTCAATGGGTTTGTTATTGCGAGAGTAGATAGACACCTCGATTAATTGTTATCTTATTGCCAGCATTTAACTGGTAATCATTTGAGGCAAATTCGACGTGATTATGCTGCCAAGACAATTTATCCAGATTGATACCAAGAGGTTGCCCACCTCGATAAAACAACCATAATCTCGGCCCCATATGTAAATGTTCACTGTGTAATGCAATAAATTGCTGCTTGGGATCCTGCCATGCAGCAGCAGTGAATGTCTGACCATCGGCATCCAGCCAGGCTAAATTTGCTTTGTGCTGGGGTTGTTGAAAGCTATCTTCAGGCAGAGGTAAGTTACCTAAAAAGATCCCTTTTTGTCTAAGATCGAGTAACTGCTGTAAAACCTCTTGTAGTGGGTGTTTGCCCTGTGGCCAGTGCAAATAATTACTGGGATCATCTTGGCAATACGCGTTATTATTCCCCCCGTTACTATTAGCAAACTCATCCCCCTGCAGTAGGTGTGGGGTGCCTCGGGCTAATATCAAACAAGCGAATAAGGCTTTGGCTGACTGCTGACGCGCATCATTAATCGCTTTCGATTGGGTTGCCCCTTCAACACCGTGGTTATTTGAATAGTTATGGTTATGGCCATCACGGTTTTGCTCACCATTGTTGTGATTATGTTTTTGGTTATAGCTACACAAATCATTTAAGGTAAAGCCATCGTGATAGCTAATAAAGTTCACACTTGATAGAGGACTGCGTTGCCCGCCAAAGTGCGTCATTGAGCCCATCAAAGCCTGCACAAAGCTTCCCATATCACAAGGGTGATCCAACCAAAAACGACGCATAACATCACGGAAGGTATCATTAATCTCTAACCATGGTGATTTGAAATTACCCAACTGATAGCCATTAACACCAATATCCCAAGGTTCCGCTATCAATATGGCATTGTGCAACACCGGATCTTGAGCGATCATTTTGAGTAATGGTGCTTGTGCACTAAAACCTTGGCTATCACGTCCTAATACTGTCGCTAAATCAAAGCGAAAACCATCCAGTTTAAACTCTTGCCTGAAGTAGCGTAAGGAATCCATGATCATGCCACTGGCAAGCTCAGTTTGGCAATTGATGGTGTTACCACAGCCGGTATGATTAATAAAATCACCGCCTTGTTGGAGATAGTATTGCGCACTGTCGAGGGCTTTAAAGTTGATGACTGCATGCTGGTGTTCACCTTCAGCACTATGATTAAAAACCACATCTAACACCACCTTGATCCCTGCTCGATGGCACTCTCTGACTAGCGTTTTAAATTCTCTAATGGCATCTTTATACTTATAGCGTTCCTCTAGAGCAAAAAAATTAATTGGGTTGTAACCCCAATAGTTTTTTAATCCTAACTTGACCAAGTGACGCTCATCCATAAATGCCATACAAGGCATTAACTGTATGGTATCGACACCTAAGGACTGCAAATACTTAATAGATTGTGGCTGTGCTAGGCCTAGGTAAGTCCCGCGTAATGATTCGGATAACAGTGGATTAAGCTGGCTAAAGCCTTTGACATGTAATTCGTAAATATTGCTAATGGGGGAAGTGGGAGGTTGCACTCCTTGCCAATCAAAATCGGCTTGGTCAGTCACTATGGATTTCACCATAATGTCGAGGCTGCTTTGCGGGTTGCAAAAATCAAAGCTTGGATGCCAACTCAATGGCTCCGACAGCCTTTTAGCATAGGGGTCAACTAACAACTTACTTGCAGAGGTCTTAAGTTGAGGATGATTTATCACTCGATAGCCATAGTGTTGACCCGCGGCAACCCCCACAACTTCAATGTGAAAACAATCACCGGTTTTATTGGCAATAGGAATAAAATGTGATGATTGTTGGTCATCAAACAGCACCAGTTCAAGCTCGCCAGCCTTACAATGAATGGCAAAATTAACGCCGTTATCGGTCAAGCTCGCCCCAAGGGGATAAGGGCGACCTGCTCTTAGCTGATAATAGCTATGATTCATCAGCCATCCATTTTAAATAGACACTGGCTAAAGGTGGGATTGCCAAGGTTATTGATTGGGACATACCATGATGGCTATGTTGCTGACTATAGTAGCTTGCTTCTAAATGGAAGTTTGCACCATGATAGTAATGGGAGTCGGTATTTAAGATAACTTGATAACGCCCAGGCCTTGGCACCCCAATGCTATAATTTTGATGGCTTTCGGGGGTAAAATTATTGATCACAATAATTGGCTGCTGGTGCTTGTCAAAGCGAGCTAAGACCGCTATCGATTGCTCAGCATTGCTACCATCAATCCAGCTAAATCCAGAGGCTTGATGGTCCAATTGATGTAATGCTGGTTCTTGTCGGTAGAGTCGATTTAAGTCTTTGATTAACCTTTGTTGACCACTGTGGAATGGATTCTCGAGCTGATGCCAGCACAAACTTTGCTGATGTGACCACTCTTTGCCTTGGGCAAACTCTTGCCCCATAAACAATAACTTTTTACCTGGATGGGCATATTGATAGGCCATAAATAAACGCAAGTTCGCAAACTGCTGCCATGCATCTCCTGGCATTTTTGCTATTAGCGATCCTTTACCATGCACGACTTCATCATGGGATAGAGGCAGTACATAATGTTCAGAATAAGCATAAACCATTGAGAAGGTCATATTATCATGGTGATATTTACGATGGATTGGATCTTTACTAATGTAACCCAAGGAGTCATTCATCCAGCCCATATTCCACTTCAATCCAAACCCTAAGCCCCCATCAAAAGTGGGCTTAGTGACCCCATTAAATGCGGTTGATTCTTCAGCAATCGTCAAAGCATTAGGGTAATTTAGATAAATGGTCTCATTTAATCGTTTAAGGAAATTTATCGCTTCGTAATTTTCATTGCCGCCATTAATATTGGGCAGCCATTGTCCTTCTTTGCGGGCATAGTCTCGATATAACATCGAGGCAACGGCATCCACCCGAATGCCATCTATGTGGAAATGTTCAAACCAATACATAGCACTGCTAATTAAGAATTCGACCACATGGGTTTTGCCATAATCATAAATTAGACTATTCCAATCTTGATGCCAGCCCATTCTTGGATCTTCATACTCGTACAGCTTAGTGCCATCGAAATTGGCTAAACCATGGCTGTCTGTAGGGAAGTGAGCGGGAACCCAATCTAAAATAACGCCAATATCCGCCTGATGTAAGGCATCAATCAGAGCCTTTAACTCATCAGGGCTACCATATCGACTTGTTGCGGCGAACATTGCCGTGGGTTGATACCCCCAAGACCCATCAAATGGGTGCTCAGTTAAAGGCATAAACTCTACATGGGTATAATTCATTTCTTTTAGATAGGGAATTAACTCATTGATTAATTCCATATAGGTCAATGGCCGCTGTTGTTTGTGCCGCCAAGATCCAATATGTAATTCATAAATACTGATTGGCTGTGCTAAATGATCTTGTTTGCTGCGGTTTTGCCATTGCTGGTCTTGCCACTGATAGTAACTGTGATCAAATACTCTAGAAGCAAAAGATGGAAATTGATCTTGATAGAAACCAAAAGGATCACTTTTATGGGGCAATAAATTAGCTTGCTGATCTTTGATTTCAAACTTATAGCCCTGGCCTGTTGCCACTTCTGGAATAAATAAACGCCATACCCCATCATTAGAACTTATCATTGGATGACAACGTCCATCCCAATGATTAAAGTCACCAATGACACTTACCGAGCGTGCATTGGGCGCATAGACAGCAAAGCGTACCCCCTTAACCTGCACGCCATCGATAATTTGTTCATGCAAATGAGCGCCTTGATGATAATAAAGCTTACTGCTATCAAAAAAACTGTAATTAAACCTGAGCTCAGCCAATTGATATGGGTCGAGTTTTATTACTGTATATTTTGAATAGGTTATCTTTAAACGATATTTAGGCTGAGAACGCTTCTTTAAGGTAATGCTGAAAAAACCTTGATCATCAATAGCCGTCATTTTGCCAATATGATGATTGGTTTTCCACGCAATCAGAGCCACCTCTTTTGCCCCCGGCAAAAAACAGTTGATGGTGACTTGTCCATGTTCATCTTCAAATAATCCCAAGTGTTCTAATGGTGTTGAGCACTTAGCATTGATGATTGCCTCATTCCTTGATGTCATTATTCATTTCCAAATTTTAAGATGTAATACTGTCGACGCTTTGTTGCATTAATGCAGCCGTTAAAAAGCCCGCAATTTGATTGCTACTCAGGGCGCTAAAGTCTTCTTTTCGTTTGTTTTGCTGTTGATAGTCTTGCTGCGCTTGTTCAATCACCTGCCCTAAGATAACGGGTTCCGCGAAACGCACATTTGGCTGGGCTTGGCAAAGTAAACACAGGGCTTCTAAACACTCGATAATTAACCCTTTATATGACGCAGGATAGAGATTACTTAATAAAGACTCCAGCAACAGCCTGAACGACTCCTCTTGGGGAGTCATAGATTGTAAGACTTGGTTGCAATCAAGGGTGTTGATGGCATTAGCGCGGTCGCCAAACACTAAAGCTGGGAAATGGCGCAGACTTTGCCATATAGTGACCATAAACGGTTCATCTAAACGGATCATCAAGCCTCTTTGTAAGCGCCAGTTTTCCCAATTGGTGGTCATGAAATTCTGCTGGGCTTGGAAACTTGAATGATTCAATGCGATTTTGCAATCTTTGTCCATTAACTGATATTGGGCTTTAAAAATTGCTTTTATTTGTTGGTATAACTCGTTCGGAGAGCGCATCGCCTGTTCAACAATGATTTGCCCATCAAATTTATGTGGTTCATTGTTGCCCCATAAAATTAAATGGTGCAAATGGATGGTCTTAACCCCTTCGAAATAATTACGATGATTACGCACTAACAAACCAACGGCCAATAACACCTCTTGCAGTAATACCTGTTCAATTTCATCGGTACTGGCTTGCTCGATAAGTTGATGAACCTGATCGTTACTAACAAGTTTATTTATCAGTATTTGCTGTTGCTCGTCTTGGCCAATCACAATCGAAATACGGCACAATAAAATTTCAGCAACCGCAGAATGAAGGTCTTCGCTGGTTATCGCGACGATGGCGTAGCATTTGCGGACTAATAACCATTGCTGGGCTATGCTGGCCCGTTCTGCCACCAGCAATAAAAAGCGCTTGTAGCTTAATTGTGTATGCTCAAATTGCAGCTGTGCGCAATCGTCATAGTGAATTCTAAATTGCTCTAGTGCGTGCAACTTATCGCCGACACTTGCCTGACTTAATAAACAATGAACATGCTCACTTGCTGCGCCAGTAAAGCGGCCATAGCGATTGAGCTGGGCTGCTCGCTTATTAAGCTGTAATGGATTAAATGATTTGGCGTTGTGAGTGATGTGCGTAATCCTTCCTGCAACAAAGGCCAGATCGGAAGTTGCATGGCTGATCTTTTCGCTGATATTTCGATGCTGAAAATCTTTAATCATTTTGATCAACTGCTCACTGCCACTAAGTTGGCAAATACGATGATCGATCAGTAACGTCACGACTGCCGGTTCTGCATAGAACCAGTGATCTTTAATATAAGTAATTTCACTGTGGATGATTTCGCACAATAATCGTCCGTCTAAGCGGCTGTAATCCCCCGCTTGATCCTGCAGCCATGACAAGCACAATAGTTTTTGGCCGTTGATGTTGTATGGATGAGAACTGGCTAATGAATGCAACCTCCTTTTAGGACGTCCAGTTAATCCCAGTTGCTCATTACTGCCAACGTCAGCATATACCGATATCAACTGACTGGCTGAACACACTTTCAGAGGCGCAATTTCAGCAATGGTTTCACTGATCACCCCGGCATTGGCTAACAGCTTTTTTACCTGCTCATCTTGGGCAAGAATCACCAAAGCAACTGACGGTTTTGCATCTCTGGTTTGAGATTGACGAAGATTCACTGGATCTAAGTCTTGGCATTCAATAAATCCCTCTTCGAGTAATTGGCCCACATAAAATAAACTCTGAGCCCATATCAATGGGAGATTATCATTGGCCACTCGGGGTTGGCTGCCAGGCTGGCATTTCTCAGATTCTATGAACTTTTTCTCGACATAATAAAGTTCAGGTAACATTGAATAGCCATGTTTTTTTATTGCAACCTTATCGAGTTTCTGGCGGTATTTTTTGGCCTTGGCGCTATCTCCTTGAAAGAGACTGTTTATGTACATATAACAATAAAATAATGGCCATTCAGATTCGATATTTGCGAAGTTAATTAACTCTGAATGTTGATAGTGCATTCTCGAAGTATCTTCAATTTCCGTTTGGTGACCATCAAGTAAAAAGCGTTTAAAGCCATACTCCCCCTCTAATTTGGAGCAGATCTCTTTTTCGGTTTTGTCGATTAAGCTTGGATCTGAAACGGCAAAAGCAGGAAAACCAATTATCGATAACAACGCACTGTCTACTTCTTTAGAACGTGACTCTTTGGGCAGTAATGCCCTTAATGTGCTTCGACAGCGAGCTATGGAATCAGGAATACTATGCACACAGGCATTAGCCGCGTCCTGTTGGCAAAATAGATTAAGTCTATCTAAGGCTTGCAGAGCCGCTTTGGCCATGCCAACCGAACTGGCATTCACTTCTGGTTTGCCATTATTAATTTTGTTGCCCCGCTCCCAGATACCAAAATCTTTAATAGAGTGAGCATAAGAGATGTAGTAAATCAGGTTTTGAATAAAGTCCACTTCCCCTTGGGTGGCAATGATCCTCAAGCCGCCCTTGGTCATTTGTGCCAACATCAGCAGATACAAACTTGTGGCATCGATTTGTAAATGCCCCCAGGCATCATCGGCAACGACTTCCAGCCCCGTAATGGTATTGTATTTGGCGTGCAAACTTTGACTAGGAGAATGGCTATGCTTGAAACTTTCGACTTTGTTGGCTTGACGCATCATGCTCTGTAAGAGGCCACGCATCATTTTAATACTGGATTGCTCTAACCTATCAGCCTCTACAGCGCGGCCTGCTTTTTTCATGGCTATCGCGCTGGCCCAAACCGCCATTATGGTATAAACATTATCTCTAACCCAGGCATCTGTATAATCCCCATGATTATTGATACTGCTGCTGGCTGGAAACAATCCAGTCACCGGATGCTGCCTTGCTAAAATAAGGTCACTCACCTGTTGATATATATTATTTAAAATTTCACTTCGGCTCATATTCGAATCCAATTTATAGGCTGGCTTTGAGCACTTATATCGAGATACAGGCCACTCCAAGGTCGTAACGTAAAGGCTTCCGAACAAGCCTCTTCATCACCATCAAAACCGTGACCGTTAATTGAATTAAATGGCTGATTTACTTTTGCTTTAACCTTTTTATCACTGAGATTAAATGCAATTAATAATTGCTGAGTCGGGCAATTTCTAGTGAACACGAGTAATTGCTTATCTTGATAAATTAATTGTATTTTTCCTTTTATTAATGCCGGTTGCTGCGCCCGCCATTGCCAAAACAGTCGTATTTTGTTTAATAAAGAATTCGGTATTGCGGTTTGCGCTTTTACATTATGCTCCCAATGGCTGTCTGCAATGGGTAGCCAGGGGGCACAATTCGAAAATCCCCCATGTAAAGAATCATCCCACACCATAGGAGTACGGCAACCATCTCGGCCTTTGAACTCTGGCCAAAAGTTGATACCAAAGGGATCTTGTAATTGCTCAAAACTAAGTTCGGCCTCTTGTAACCCCAACTCTTCCCCTTGGTAAATACAAATACTCCCACGTAACGAACAGAGTAATGCCATTACACAAAAAGCTTGCAGAGGATCACCTGCAGTCGCGGTTCTCGATGCCGTTCGCACCACATCATGATTACTGTATGACAGGCATGGCCAATATTGACCAATATTGGTTTGTATTTGGTCGATAATGTCGTAGATGGCCGCAGCAGTGAAGTCTGTGGTTAATAAGTCAAAGGTATAGGCCAAATGTAATTTATCCCCACCGTTGAGGTAATTGGCCATCTCTTTAAGAGCATCATCGGCACCGATTTCACCGATACTAATACAGCCTGGATAACGGTCCAGTAATTGCCGGATCTGTTTGTGAAACTCTAGAGATTGTGGCCTGGAAATATCAAAAATATGCTGTTGCATTGCATAGGGATTAGACAGTTCCACATTCTTGGCCAATGATTGCTCAGGTGGCACTGGAGGATTATCTCTTAATTTATCGTCATGGTAATAAAAGTTGCAGGCATCTAAACGAACGCCATCCACGCCAAGCTGCAACCAAAACTCGATGTCTGCCAGTAATTGTTGAGTGACCTGAGGATTAAAAAAATTAAGATCGGGTTGAGACTCTAAGAAGTGATGTAGATAATACTGACCGCGTCTAGCATTAAATTGCCAAGCACTGCCGCCAAACACGCTTAACCAATTATTAGGTGCTGTGCCATCGGCTTTCGGGTCGGCCCAGACATACCAGTCACTGTAATGGTTGTGCTTATCTTTTTGACTTTCTGTGAACCATGGGTGATCACTAGAACTGTGGCTAATCACCTGATCGATAATTATTTTAATGTCGAGGTTATGTGCTTTTTGAAGCAAAAGCTTGAACTCTTGCAAGGTTCCAAACATGGGGTCGACATTACGATAATCACTCACATCATAACCAAAATCTCGCATCGGTGAGGTAAAGAAGGGCGATATCCAAATGGCATCGATACCCAACCAGGACAGGTAATCGAGCTTAGAGATAATACCGTTGATATCACCGATTCCATCTTGATTTGAATCTTTAAAACTGCGTGGATAAATTTGATAAATCAGTGCCCCTTGCCACCAATCAATATCTCTTTGCTGTGACTTTAATTGCAAGCTAAGACACCTCTAATTCACTGTTTAATTATCAACCCGATACCGTACAAAATTAGCTCAGCTAGATATAAATAACCACCAAAATATAGGTTTACATATATGAAAATTTGTACGTTATCAGCAGCAAAATTTAAAGCTATAAGCACAAACGGGCAGTCAATCCGTTAGCGATGGCAATTAGAGGCTGTTAAGCTGTGATCTTGAAAAGGGCAGCTGATCTGCTGACTGTGGTTTATTAGGTCGACGCAATCAGCATCTGGTATAACTGATCTTTAAGAGCTGCTCGCTCATTTTTTAGCTCATGCATGGCGTCGTCACTAATCGGAGAACCATCAAGCTCTTGCTGCCTGATTTGAGCATCTAGAGTGTGATAGCGAAGACTTTTCCTTTTAAAGTCCTCATCACTGGCGGTAAGTTGGTTAATTTTATCGGTATGTTCAGGAAAGTCGTGTAATAAACTGTGGTCTTCACCTAGCATAAAGGGCTCCTTACTCTTCGGGGATTAAAGAGTAAGGATAGCTGATATTTTTAAAAAGCGTAGCTCACGCCCAACCACAGGGTATCAAGCTGCTTAAAACGGATATTGTCTGTGTCAGTTTGGTAGTTTTGCTCGTCAAAAAAGCGGCCTTCATAACTTAAGTCGTAACGCCAGTTTTTATGGCTTGGGTGCACATAACGAACGCCAACCTCTGCTGTGACTAACTTCGATGTTTGCCCCTCAAAGGTATAAGCACCATCGAAACGGGTAACCTCTGCAAGGTTAATACCACCAGCACCCACAGAACCTAATAAGCTAAAACCGGAATCACCTAGCGGATATAAACCAACCGCCGAGATAGATGCCGATGCTAGGCGTACTGCTTCACCATCGTTACCAAACGCCTGATAGTCGCCCCCTAAACCGGCAAAGTTTAATTGCAAAGCGAAGTAATCAAAGGGTCTGTTAGCCTTTCCTGTTTCCTTTATGTGCGATTTAAAGGGCAAGATAGCAAGGCACTCGAATTGAAGCATAGTTATTCTATGTAAAATGAGAGTAACGCAGCTAGGTTGGCCTTTAAACGCATCCTGCGGACAGCGTTTGTTAGCCGTTTCTACTGCGCTGGCGCTCATTGGTGTGGAACAACCACACGTCATTCGCGCCGCCTTGTATAAAAGACTAACAAACTGCTGCAGAAACAAACAGTAAAGGTCAACAGACCCTACATTGGTAGCCACCAAAAAGTTTACCTGATACTGAACTTGCACTATCGCTCGTGGTTGCACTTGCCGTGTCTTGATCATAATCGAAATTAGAGTGACCAATACCGCCACCCACATACCAGTTAGCATTTGCTGCAGCGCTCAGTGGGGCACTGATCAATAGCGATAAAGTTAATTTTTTAAGCATGTTACCTTCCTCATTTATTTACCAAAAACCATACGAATTAAGGTTCTATCTTTATTGATAAAATGATGCTTAAACGCACCAACGATATGCAATACCACCCCAAGTGTTAATAGGTAGCCCACCAGCGAGTGAATGCTTGCAAATACTCCGGCTAACTGACCATTAATAGGAGTAGATTTACCACTATTGGCATCAAGATTCGCTGGGACTAATTCCACCGAGAACAGTGCTAGACCATGGCCACCTAACCAAGACATTAAGGCGCCTGAAAGGGGCATAACTAACGCGGTGATCAATAACAACCAATGTACTGTTTTTGCTAGGCCATCTAACCACTTCCCTTGGCTTGAAATCGCTCTAGGGAAACCATTGCTAACGCGCCAGATAGAGCGAGCTATAACCAAAATGAGTGCAATTAGACCAACAGATTTATGCAGCCCATATAAGCCATAGGCTTTCGTTTCAGTCATATAAATACCGACGGCCAGCAGGCTTAATAGCAACAAACCCACTGTCCAATGAAGTGTCCTTGTGGTCACGCTTAAATGAGTTTTAGTATCTTTTTCCATTGTGGTTATCCTTTAGGCTGCGCCTAGTTTTTTTAATAGCATTAATTGGTTAGCATTGACGCCCTGCTTCCAATAAGGAGAGGCTGAGATATTCGATTTAGGAATATTGAGCTCTTGAGTAAGTCGCTTAAGCAAGCGTTTATTGACGCTTGCTTCAACCCCCATAAAAACCTGTGGCTTGGTGTTTAGGCTGTTAACTGCATTGATAAGCGCCTTATCGAGCGCATCAGTGCCTGTTGAACTATCAATCACTTCAAAGTGACTGGGCCAATGCTGCTTTACCATGGCGGCGTTGATGCTATCTGGAGTATCAATAATTACCTTAGTTTTGGCAGCCCCTACACGCTTTGCATAAGCGGCTACGGCATTAATGGAGGTTAAATCACCAATCAGTAAGTAACTGGCTTCATTGAAATTTTTCAATTTCAAAGGCCCAGGGCCGGCAATAGTGATCGCGTCACCTAGCGACGCCTTGAGAGCCCAATCCGTTGCTAGACCTTTATGGCGACCAATAACAAAATCAATACTTAAAGTGAGTTGCTGCTCATCAAAATCAGCAATGGTGTATCAACGCATCACCTGCTTTAAGTCATCTTTAAAGAACAGCTTTACATGTTTACCAATATCTTCCCGAGTCAATCCCAGTAATTGCTCACCTTGAAAAACAATGCGCTTTAAGTTCTGACTTAATAAATGAGTATCAATCACACTCACATGACGTTTTTTGGGAATCATTACCACCTCAAAGTATAGTTGACAATGTCAACCATAATGGAGATGGTTGACATTGTCAACTTTATTGCTGAAAAAGTGTTAGTTGCTTTAACAGGCTGATCGTCGGTATCATTGTTAAGTCACTTTGATCCGAGCCCCCTATGAAACCCAGCAGCAAGCCAGAACAATTACCCGTAGCCATATTCCATGCTTATAAATCTGCCTTTAGAAAGTTAATTAATGCAAACGAACGAGGGTTAAATGCCAGTTACGCAAAATCTATTGATGCGATTGCAAAAAATGAAAATTGCAGCGCTAATTTGCTGGTAAAATTACTTCAAAGGGATAAAGCACAAATTGCGCGGGTGGTGAAAGATTTAATCGCCAAGGGTTGGGTGACCAAAACCCCAAGTGCACACGATAAACGTTTGCAGATCCTAACACTGACGGAGTCAGGACTTGCTATTGCTGCTGATATTGCTCAAGCTAAACAGACTTTAGCTGCTGCGATTACGGGCAACCATAGTAAAGAAGAACTGGCCACCTTTGAAAAGGTAAGCCAGCAGATGATTGATAATTTAGAACAATTATAATTAGTCCTGTTCGAAGCGGTCGTAATTCTTCATGCAGTGAATGATTCTAGCGGTATCAATAACTTCTTTGTATTTGACCACTTTGCCATTTTCAATAATCACCCATTCAATAAAGAAAAAAGTCGTCAATCGGCCGCGAACGCGCATCCTGGCATCGCCGTAGCAAAATACGTGTCCTTTTTCCGCTTCTATGTAATTACGGTCGATTTGCTCCATTTCAACATGTTCATTAAGTTCAGCAATCCAGTTTTCTACCCCAACTTTGCCATGGAAAGTGCCAGAAAATGGCAGGTATTTCTCATTGGGCCCATTACATACCTCCCAAATCACATTATCATCCACAAGAGCTAAGGCATCTGTGGTTGATACTTCACCTTCACTGGAAATGTTTTCAAAGAGTGCTTTGGCGATATCTAAATTTGTCATCATAAATAAATCCTTTTATTAGTTATTTGTTGTCGATTTTGGATATTGGCGGCCTTTGACCATTTCGACAATTTTGGTGCAGTCCACCCATTCCTTGTACCAGGTCACTTTACCTTGTTCGACTTTAACCACTTCACTGAATGAAAATGGTACCTTCATGCCCGCATAGGTGAACAAGCCATTGCCGAAAGCAAAACAATATTCGCCCTCGCAAACGTAAGTACGGTCAATGTGCTCTACCATTAAATATTCTTCTAAAAGTGCCAACCAAGTTCTGGCACCGGCATGGCCACGGTAAACACCATTAAATGGCAGGTAGGCTTCTGATGCCCCTGGGATCATTTCAATCACGACGTCATCGCTCATTAACTCGATGACAGCATCGTTTTCAATCGCCCCTTCACTAGAGATGTTCTCTATCAGTTTTAGAGCGATTGCTTTTGTTGAAGGGTAATTCACACAAGTTCCTTAGTAATGGTCAATATCACCAAGGTAACAAACAGAAGTGCCAGTCACTAATGAAAACTCAGCAATCTGAATTTAACAAATCATTAAACAGCAATATTCAATGTTAACGCTAAATCTTCTGCCACTTTAGTATCTAGCCATTGTTTAAAATACTGGATCCCGAGCTGATTGTCGCTGTTAGGATTTTGATAATAAAACACCTTATCTGGGGCAACGCTCGACTGAAGAGGCAGAGCAATCATTTTACCTTCTTTAATATACTGACCACAGGATAAGGAATCCCCTAAGCATACGCCTTGACCGGCAAAAACCATCTCTTTGAGAATACTAAAATCCGTCAACACGAGCCCTTTTTGCCAATTCACATGGTTTTGATTTGAGCCAGATAGCCAACGCTTTAAAAACGTTTTAGAACCATAGTGCAGCAGAGGCAATTGATTTAAATCGCGGTGATTCAAAAATTGCTGATAAATTTCTGGAGAGCAAACTAAAAACTCATTCAACTCTAAATAAGTCTGGATATTATCTTCGCCATTAAGTTGGTAAGTGGAGTCAAACAACGCTAAATCGTAATCCCCTAAACGACTTTTTTTAAGATTATCAAAACTTTCAATTTGCACCTGGATGTCACTATGCTTCTGGCAAAAATCGACAAACCGGCTGGCTAGCCAAGGCTCTGAAATAAAGCGAGAAACACAGATATTTAGTTTTCTTAAGGACAGTTGTTGATTGGACTGGGTCACTGTTGAAAGTGAATCTAATATGCTTTCTAAGGGTTTATCTATTTCTTGTAGCAGTTGTTCTCCAGCCGAAGTTAAACGTATTGCATTGCCATTACGCTCAAAAAGCTTCACTCCTAACCTCTGCTCTAGGCCTTTAATTTGTCTGGTGACACCAGCATTAGTTAAAAACAACTCATTAGCAGCTTGGGAAAAACTCAGCTTTTTAGCACTAATGGCAAATACACGCAGGGACTTTAATGAATCAACCTTGATAGACATACCCTAATCCTTAACTCTTTGACTTTTGTCAACATTAGCAAAAGGGGAAACTAAAGAAAAACCCCACCAGTCACCTGATGGGGTTAATCGAATAGATATAAATTAGAGTGGCAACCACAACCGTTAACAATGATTAACGGTTGTTGACTGATGCCTTACTCACCAAAACGGTAAGTGAAGTCAATACCAAAAGTTCTTGGCATGTTATAGAACACAAAGTGATCTGGCTTCGCTAGAGAGAAACTTTGGTAAGATGGCACTACTTCATTGGTCAAATTACGGCCCCAAATTGCCACATTCCATTTGTCATACATATCCGCCACCATTAAGCGTGCACCAATGATAGTGGTATTTTGGTCCCACTTATCTGAAGGGTGGTTACCATAACGTAAGTAGAAATCTGACTTATAAGAAGCATCAAGCTGTGCAGCCATGTATACATTCTCGGTAATATCTGCTTCGTAACGGATATGACCATTAGCTGTGAGTTCAGGTGCATGTGATAGCTTGTTACCCGTAATATCTACAGCATTGCCATAGGTATCAGCATAATTATCAATACCATTAGTAATTTCAGTGCTTAGGGTACCTAGCGCACCGCGCACCGTCAGACCTTCGATAATTTGATAAACCCCATCAAGCTCAATACCGCTGATCTTCGCATCGCCAATGCGTGATAACACATCAAAGCCTTCTGCGGTTGCATACACACCTTGCATATCTTTATAGTCATACATAAACGCTGCAGCGGTGAATTGTAGGGTATTATCAAGAGTAATACCTTTTAGACCTGCCTCGTAAGACATGATGGTTTCTTTGTTGTATGGCAGAGAATCAACATCCGCAAGTGGCAATGCACCAGGGAAGCCACCAGATTTATAACCGTTAGCAACACGGGTATAGAACATTAAATCTGAGTGAATGTTGTAGTCTAAGCCGACGTTCCAAGCTAGGTGAGAGAAGTCTGCACTCTGATGTAGACGTTCTGTGTTATCCGGCTGACCAATGAAAGCTTCAGGGGTCATTTTAACTTTACGAACGCCTTGACCATCTACACCATAAGTTTCATTACTGAAGGTTTTTTCATCTTTAGAGTAACGTAAACCAAAGTTAAGCTTTAGAGTGTCTTCAATAAGGGCGTAATCTGTTTGAGCGAATACCGCATAGCTTTTGTTTTGTTGGTCAAAGTCATGATAGAACACGCCATCTGGGTCGGTAAAATCTGCCCAATACCCTTCAAGACCTGTACCCGCTAATTCCTCAGTCCAAGGCATCATCGCAAATAAAGTAAATTGCGGAGTTTCATAACCCGTGCTGTTAACGATATCTTCTTGAGAGAGGTAAGCACCTACCAACCAGTTGAAACGCTCGCCACCTGGTGAGGTTAAACGAAACTCTTGATTAAACTGCTTAATTTCAAAGTCTTCGTACTGGTTAATAATACTGGTGTTTTGCCAATTATCATTCAGTTGTAAAGGGGCTTCTTCAAAACCAAAGCCGCCATCTGCGATAGGAGCGGTATAAATGCTATCTAGAAAATCGCCTACGACTTGTAAATTGATTTCATTACCAATGCCGTCGAGATCGGTTTTATGACGGTAGTTGAACTTCTCTGTGGTCGTTAATGAAGTGAAATTAGCAAAGCCAAAATCATGGTCAATGCGAATTGAACCACCGATAAACTCATCATCTGCAACCGGTTTAAAGTTATAACGACCAGCATTCACATCGCCATCGTTGTCAGTAATGCCTTGCCAAGCATTACCAAAAAGACCATCAACAAAACATTCATTTGGATCTGGTCGACCCACTTGGCCTGAAGCACAAGCAACACTTGAATCTGTATCAGGATCATAAGTCATCATACCTTCAGCTTGGGGTAGCCAAGGCTCTGACTTATCAGCACCACCATGGACTTTTAATAAAAACTCGGTATTACCTAGCTCAAAACCTAACTGAAGACGTGCAGCAAATTTATCAATTTTACCATTTTTATCGAATGTGGCATCTGGGGCATTATTGGTTTGATGACCTTCACCCGAACGTTCAGCTTTAACTGCAAGACGAGTTCTTAAACCATCAACAATGGCCCCACCTACCGCACCTTCTAGGTTAGTAGTTTGGTAATTACCCACTGTGGCGGTGACATAACCTTCAAAGTCTTCGGTTGGCTTGTTGGTAATAAAGTTAATCACACCCGCAGTAGAGCTTTGGCCAAATAGTGTCCCCTGTGGGCCTTTTAGCACCTCAGCGCGCTCTAAATCGAATACTGAAAAACCCGTCATCGCATTAGAGCCTAAATAGCCCTCATCCACGTGTACCGCCGCAGTTGGTGAAGAGTTTAGGGTAAAGTCATTCAAGCCTAAACCACGAATGGTAATAATCTTGTTACCGTTACCACCCGCTGAATTTAACTCGACGTTGGTCATAGTATTAACAATGTCTGATGCGCTATTAATACCAAAATCTTTCATTTGGTTTTGAGATAGTGCATCTACCGACATGCCTACATCTTGAAGACGTTGTACACGCTTTTGTGCGGTTACTTCAATAACTTCTAACCCTTTAGCGTCTTCTTTTGCTTCCTCAGCTTGAGCGCTGAAACCCGTTAATAGGGCAACATTTAATAATGAAAGCTTAAAAAGCTTTTTGTTAAAACTGCGAGTGGTCATTATTGTTCCTTATCGTTTTAGACTACAAAACCACTATGCCAGCTTTATTAAAAAAATATGACCCTTTCCAGTTAACCAATAGTCAACATGAGGTTAACGATATGTGAAGCAACAATTATTAACCCGATAGACCAGAAAATTTAATCCCGGAAAGTTCGCTCATCCGCTTGTTCCAGGTCGCTAAATCATGCGGGTTAAATTGGCTTAAATCATCATGACCACAAGCGCGCGCCATCACCTGCATCAGTTCGGTTGAGGCGTTAAAAAAATTGGCCAGTTGCGTCGCTGAATTATCAATATTTAACCTTGCCCTTAATTCTGGTTTTTGGGTGGCAATGCCCGCAGGGCAATTATTGCTGTTACACATACGCGCGGCCACACAGCCAATTGCCTGCATAGCAGAATTCGACACCGCCACCCCATCTGCGCCTAATGCCAACGCTTTAACAAAATCCATCGGCACCCTAAGTCCGCCGGTAATAATTAAGGTAACGCCACTCGCGCCCACTTTATCAAGGTAGGCTCGCGCCCTAGCAAGGGCAGGAATGGTTGGTACGCTGATATGATCCCTAAACATCTCTGGCGCCGCGCCCGTGCCACCACCACGACCATCTAAAATGATGTAATCGGCGCTGGCATCCAAAGCAAATTGAATGTCATCTTCTATATGGTTGGCACTGAGTTTAAAGCCAATAGGGATACCACCTGTAACCTCCCTTACCCTATCGGCAAAGGCTTTAAAGTCGGCTGCGGTATGGAGATCTGCAAAGGTCGGTGGCGAGATTGCTGGCTTACCTTCCTCTATGCCACGCACCTGGGATATTTTGCCAATGTTTTTATTGCCGGGTAAATGGCCGCCTGTGCCGGTTTTCGCCCCTTGGCCCCCTTTAAAGTGAAACGCCTGCACATTTTTTAATTTGGACTCATCATACCCAAACTGGGCACTGGCAAGTTCATAGAAGTAACGACTATTGGCCGCTTGTTCTTCCGGCAGCATGCCCCCTTCACCAGAACAAATGCCTGTCCCCGCAAGCTCTGCGCCTTTAGCAAGACTGATCTTAGCTTCCTCAGATAGCGCCCCAAAACTCATGTCTGAGACAAACAAAGGGATCTGCAGTTTAAGGGGCTTTTTAGCATTGGGGCCTATCACTAATTCGGTATTTACTGCCACATATTCCATTAGAGGCTTAGTGGCCATTTGCGCCACCATAATTTGAATATCATCCCAGTGGGGTAATAAATGACGGGGTACGCCCATCGATGTCATTGGCCCATGGTGACCAAGTTTAGATAAACCTTCTTTGGCCAGCTGATGAATAAAAGTCACCGTAGGTTCTTCGGTGGTGACGGTGGCTACCGGAATATCGCCAACGCTAGCGGTTATGCCTGGGCCTTGTTTGCCAACTTGCTCATTGGAAAAGGCTTTATGGCTGCCATCGCAAAAAGGCAAGTTGTTAGAGTGCTTGCATTGACACAGGTAACTGTCCCCGGACTCCTCTGCCGTGAATGCCTTAGGTTTAAAGCTTGAACCAGCATGACTGCCATCACAGAAGGGTTGGTTACTCGATTTACCACAGTTGCAAAAGTAATATTCTTCACCCTTAGTGAGCTCCACTTTGATGGGTTTATTATCGGCAATCGTTGGCTTAGTCATAGGTCATCCTAAATTAATTTAAAGGGTAATAAGGTCTGCTAAGTTTTTCCTTGTAATGAGTGTAGTATCTCTCTAGCCAGTTTTGCACTGTCACTTAAACAGGCTTCACTGGTAAACATTAAACCTAACTCAATCGATTTAGACGCCATCGAAGATATGGGCAGTGCTAGCAATGAATGATTATCAAAATCAGCCTGAACCAGCTCTTTGGGTAACCAAGCGTACCCCAACCCCGCCTTAATTAACTTAATTGAAGTGCTGATATTCGATACACTCCACCTATGTTCAGCTCCAACCCAACCATGATCAAGCTCTTCACTACTATGGGAATCTCGTACCACGATCTGCCTGTGACCGACTAAGTCTTCGATTGCTAACTCTGAAACGCCAGATAATGGGTGCTCAGTTGCAGCCACTGCAACAAATTCTACTTTACATAACGGCTCAAAATATCTATCGACAACAGGGAAGCCACCTATCGCCAAATCCACTTTAGAAGCCACCAGTAATTCTGAGGTACCGCTTAAGGTGGTTTCAAAAATCTCTAAATCTATATTGGGTCTGGTTTCATTTAACGCATGCATTAAGCCATTTACTAGCGTCCTTGGCGTAACCTGATCAATGGCAATACTTAAGGTCTCTTTAGGGCTATTTTTCAACCCTAATGAAATACTTTCAATTTTCTTCGCTTCATCTAGGATATGCACCGCTCGCCTTAAAATCACCTTGCCTGAAGGTGTCAGTGATACCTTTCTACCCTCTGTCTCAAACAGTTCTACTCCCAGCTGCGCTTCAATTTTTTGTATGGATTGATATATGCTCGAAGCACTTTTGTAGACCACTGACGCTGCTTGATTAAAGCCCCCATTTTCAGCAACGGCACGGAACATTCGCCATTGCTCTAAGGTTATTTTCACCTACTAATTTCCTTTTATCATTATTTAAAAATGTACTTGAAGCTTAATTTGTGGCGTCGTTTCATTAACACCGGCTTGGGCAAATTTATTTCGCCAAATATCCAATTCTAAACCAATAAATACTGTACCTGACTTTTCTATGTAATGACCTAGATCAAGCTTTAGTTGGGGCTGGATATGGAAAACACCGCTTTGCCTGCCCAGATTATTATTAAAAGCGGTGGCGTAATCCATAAACCCATTAAACACAAAACGACTCTCTCCCACCTTAAATGGCACCATCCAAACCGCAGTAAACTGCCAATTATCTTGGTTATTTAAGCCAGCTTTATCTTGAAATCGTCGATAGAAGTTAGTATCAACAAAGGCGTTAGTACTTACTTTCCAGCGAGCCCCTATTCCAGTTAAGATATTATCACTATTACTTGCTGTGGCCATTTCCCACTGGTTAACTATATAAGCATCTTTGAGCCAATCTCCCTCAAGTTGACTCCCCAATAGGTTCGATAAGCTAAAATCCACAGCAAATTCACCATAAGTAAAGTCATTAATGATGCTGCTGCCACTAAACCTATCAATAAATAAGAAGTGCTTCCCCCATTGGTAGCTGGCCATGTTTTCAATGGTAACAACGGTGCCGGTGCTACTACTGCCTTTGTTGTTACCAAACGCTTGCTTATAGCCATCGCCATATTGAACACTTAAATTAGTGTCAGAAAACAATGGCTGTGCCCATGCCTGTCCAGTTAGGGTAAGCAATATTAATAATACTGTTCGCATCATTTACTCGCAGTAATGTTAATTACTTAGTAGCTTTAAGGTCATTATAGGCTGCTGGGATATTTAGGGCTGGATGAACCCAACCAAATAGGGCGTAGCCAGAAAATTCCTGCAACTGTACCCGCTTAACCGTCTCTTCTAAGCTCAAGCCATCTTTTATCGCCTTACCTACTTCCCGTTTTACGGCTTCCAAATAATCAATATGCCAACGTAGATCTTCTTTTCCCATCACGCTGCCGTGTCCCGGAACGATACGAGCGTCAGCAGGTAAAAATTGATACAGCCTCTTAAAGGTATCTAAGGTTTGTAATAAGTGGCCATCTAACAACCAAGGTAAAGCAGGCTTAACTGCGACGATTGCATTACCAGTCCACATTACTTTTGAGTTAGGTTCCCACACAAACAAGTCACCGCCAGTTTGCGCAAAGCCAAAATCAACAACTTGTAACTGTTTACCGCCGATATCCAATGTTATTTGACCACCCTGCTGCACCAGAATATCTCCTGTGGTCGGCTTGATTTGCTCAATCCCACGCCCTTTACCAAAGTTATACATCATGAACTCAGTATCTTTTTTAAAGTGCTTATCTACATACTGCTTAGTATTTTCATGTTGAATAATCACACTGCCTTGAGGTAAATACATGTTGCCGTAGGAGTGATCCCCGTGATAACTGGTGTTAATGGCGTAAATTTGATGCTTACCGCCTTGTTTATTGGCAATATCCTGCAACTGTTTGTTGAGACGTTTATTTAGCATGGTGTCAATAATGACCATGGCATTATCTCCAACGACAATGCCTCCACTGGTCGCAACAGGTGCACCTTTTGCTTCTAAGGTTTTAGCATCCTTTGAATATACCGCATACACCCCATCGGCTAACCGCTCATGGGTCAACTTTACTTTATTTGCATCCCAAACTGGTTCTTGTGACCAAGCCATCGCTGAGCCAAAAAAAGCAATGATTGTCAATATTTTAGGCAGTTTCATAACATATTCCTCGTCATTTTGATTACCCTAAGCCTAATCCAAAATATAAATATGAAAATTAGGAAATACTGCGAGCTTTATTAAGCTAAGCCTGACTCAGCAAACGCTTAGGGGTATAATTCGACAAAAAAACAATCACAGAGTAACCATGGAACTATTAAATATTGATTGCCTAGGTAAGCCATTACGCTTAGAAGGCTCTATGGCCGGTTGGCAGCAACTGTTTTGGGGTAATGACTTAGTTAGCGTCATCCCCGCATCAAGCGACTATGAAGGTGAGAAAAGCCACCAATTTATGCTAGCCACGGAACCAGAGGTTGAGGGTGCCGAGCCCAAAACCATTCAAGTGAACCTTACTAGCACTTTGCAATGGCAGCCGTTTTTGATTGATTACCAGCTAACGGTAAACGATGAAGAAATCCTATCAGGCTCCCGCAATACCAAAGACATCGAGCAGCAAGTTCCAGTCGTCCCTATTGAAGAGAAAAAGTCTTTTAGCGTACTGGGTTTAGCATCGCTGGGTTTTAAGCTTTTAAAAAGCGCTAAGGTTATCAAAGTAGTATTGGCTGGGGCATCAATGGCGGCCTATTCCTGGCTGTTCTCGTTTGAGTTTGCGCTAATGCTATTGGCTTGTTTGGTGTTCCACGAATATGGCCATATTAAAGCCATGAAGTACTTTGGCATGAAAACCAAGGGCATTTACCTGATCCCTTTTGTGGGCGGTGCGGCGGTGACTGAGGATAAAATCAACACCCGCTGGCAAGATGTAGTCATCGCCATTATGGGACCGAGTTTTGGCTTACTGTTATCCATTGCCGCTCTGGTGGCCTATTGGGTCACTGGCATGGAAATCTTTGCGGGAGTGGCCGCCTTCAACGCACTATTAAACCTGTTTAACCTATTGCCCATTTTGCCCTTAGATGGTGGCCATGTTCTAAAAAGCATCAGCTTTTCCATGAACTCTATCGTCGGTTTAGTGATGTGTGTGTTAGGCGCAGTGGCAGGTGTGTTAATAAGTTATCACTTTGGTTTAGCCTTGCTAGGCTTGTTACTGCTAATCGGTTCATTAGAGATCGTATTTGAATGGAAACTACGTCACCAAAGCCACCTGTTACCGCTAGATAGATATGGGCAAATATTTTCAGCGGTGTGGTACTTTGCCATTGTTGGTTTATTTGTAGGGATTATTATGCATTTAGCCTCAAGCGGCTCAGAAATCCTGGCACTGCCGCTTAAAATTTTGCAAAGCTAAAACAATAAAGGCGCCAATTGGCGCCTTTATTCATTTAGGGGTTAAGGTGTTTGATCACCGCACCAACCGTCCCCACATTAATGGCATTGTAGCCCTGCTTTTTCAACCACATGACGGCACTGCCAGAGCGCATACCCGAGGCACAATACACCACTAAGGTCTTATTTTTATCAAGGCTTTTAGTGTTTCCCGTCATCAAACTTTGTACAGGGATGTTTAATGAGTTCGGTGCACTTATAGCGGCAAACTCTGATTCAGTGCGAACATCAACTAACTGAATATCATTTGGATTTAGGTTTGCCAGTAACGCTTTTGCTTTTTTAGATTTGTAAATTCTATAAGCAATAAATAAGCCCACAAGCATCAAAGGGAGATATTGTTCAAACATAAAGTTACTTCTTCTACTATTGAATGATTGCCTATGATACACACTAAATTAGAAAAATCTAATGTAAAATATTCACACTGTGAGCTTAAACAAATGACTGGCAGGGACCTTCATCCTTGTTTCATTCATCTCTATCGCTAACCAACATTGGGCAATCTCATTCACATAAGGATTTAACTTGCCGCTTTTAAAATAATTTTATCTTGTCCAACCCTTTCATATTGAAGCTCAAAACTCGTCGCTAAGACATCAAGCAATCCCGTAACATCACCAGTTTTAAACATCCCTGCTACTCTGATATCTTTAAGCTTATCATGGTCAACAACTTCAAACTTAATATCCGTATAACGGCCGATTTCAGCCACAGCTTGATCAAGTGTTTCTCCCCTAAAGATTAAGTTACCACTTCGCCAAGATAAGCTTGCGGCAATATCCATCTCATCAACTTTAACGACTTGTTGGCTTGCCTGATGGCTGTTGTCTAAATTAACTTTTTCGCCTTTAGAAATTGCTAACGAGTGGCTGGGGAGCCTATTAACTTCTTGCTTTTGAGTAGCGGCGCTGTTGTTAACCAACTCAGTTTGTGGAACCACTAAAACCTTACCTTCAGTAACAATCAGCTCTACCGAGGCATTGCCTACTTCAACATTAAAAGCTGTCCCAACTGCTTGTATCACTTGACCTGCGGCAATCACACTTAACGGACGTTCCTCGTCATGGGCCACATCAATATGGATTTCCCCTCGCTGCAATTCGATCATGCGTGCATTTTCAGTAAAGGTAACCTGAACAAAACTATTAGTGTTCAAAGTGATCTTGCTGGTATCTTGCAAATTCACCGTGCGGCTCTCACCTACAGTGGTTTGATAGTTTTGTTGACTCGAAACCAAATGCTGCTGGTTATCATGTCCAGCTGGCCACATGATATAACCTAATAGGCTTACTACCATCAAAAGTGATGCCGCTAACGATAGCCCCAAACGATATCGGGGCTGCGTTTTAGGTGCCTTTGGAAATATCGCTGATAATCGACTCAATGCATCCATCTTATCCCAAAGTTGCGCGACCTCTAAAAACACCGTAACGTTTTGCTGATCCGCTGCGAGCCACTCACCTAACTGCAGATTATCTGCAGAATCCAGATCTCGATCAATTTTTGCTATCCATTGGCAGGCTATCTCTAGTCGCTGCTCATCTTCTGCTGTCGTAAACTCAGGCTTTAACGGGTAAATATTACTCACCTTTGCCTCCTCGAATTTTTGAAGCATTGACTACAGTTTGCTCACTAGAGGGAGGTTGTTGACTGCTTCTCATGTACTTAACACAACTTTTCATGCCTGCTGAGATATGCTTCTCTACCGTACTTTCTGAAATTTTTAATTCTTTAGATATCTCTCTTTGCGAGTATCCATAAACCTTCTTCAATACAAACACCTTTCTGCACTGTATTGGTAAATGACGAACCGCTTCACAAAAAAATTCAAATTCATTATTAGTGAGTGCTCTTTGGTACATTTCATCTACATTAAGGTTGCTCCCATTAAGCGAAAAGCTGTCAACTTCAGTCCCACCATCTATTAATCTAACACTTGCTTGCTTTTTATAGTCTAGCGCTAGATTTTTAGCGGTTTTATACATAAATGATTTAGGTGAAATAATGTCATCTTTATTTTTAACCTGACAAATTCTAACATAAGTTTCTTGTACAATATCCTCTATCTCATGTGGAGGGACAATGCTAGATATTGCTCTAGAAATCCCTTTGATAGAAGCCAAATAAACTTTAGTTAATAACGCTTCCTTAGACATTATTCCTCACTTTAATTTTTCTTTTTATAAGTCCTTTATAACGTCCTTTAAAAGAGACGAATAAAATAAAAATTTCCACCATAAGAAAAACGAAAATAACCAAAAACAAGCATATCTATAGTTGTTTATAAGGTTTTCAACAGTAAATCTAAATTTACTCTGCCAGAAAAATTCAGTTAATCAACACCTTAATGTCGTAGAAGTACACATTCCCCTTTGAATCCACTTTTAATGGTAAAGTGCTTGTGTTTAAACAAACTTATACTATATGGTTTTATCTTGTACTTAGGTTTCTGCTCAAACCTTAAATATGCTCAAGCACAAACCTAATGCAAATACTAAGAATTATAAAAAATGCTACAAAGGCATCTCTAAAATGTTTTTCTCTCAAAAAAGATTAAAAAAAATCAACTATGCATGGTGGAAAAGTTTTTTTCATTCGTCTGGTAAAAGTGTGAGCCTTAATCGCTCACCACAGGGATGTAGAAAGTTTGGGTATCGTTGTATTTGTTTATTTATCACCTATAGCTTATCAAGCTGGTTGATGGCTGAAGAAAAGCCCGCATTAATTACTTTCAATATACCAAAACAAAGAGCTGACTTATCACTAATTGAGTTTGCTAAACAAGCAAATATCACCTTGCTTTTTTCATTTGATATTATGAAAGGGAAACAAGCAAATGAGTTATTTGGTACTAGCAGTATTGAACAAGGTATTAATCAATTATTAGATAATACCGGGCTCAAGGCTCATATTGGTGAAAGTGGGCAATTATCTATCTTGGTAGATCCAAGTTTTGAGAGAGATAACATGTCTAAATATAACAAAAATAAAATAGCTACAGCTGTTTTAGCGGTTCTAAGTTCTGTTGCTGTTGCACCATCGAGCGCTCAAGAGGGCAGTGAAGCTAAACCTGAAATTATCGAAGTAAAAGGGATCAGAGGCTCATTAGGGCGAGCAATGGACTCCAAAAGGGAAGCAAACGGGGTGGTTGATTCCATTTCTGCTGAAGATATTGGCAAGTTTCCCGATACTAACCTAGCCGAATCATTGCAACGTATTACTGGTGTGTCTATCGACCGTTCCGGTGGTGAAGGCCAACTGATCACCGTTCGTGGCTTTGGCCCTCAATTTAACACGGTATTGGTCAATGGTCGCCAAATGGCTTCAGAAAACCAAAGTCGAGCATTCAGTTTTGATACCATAGCATCTGAATTGGTGCGTAGCTTAGATGTCAATAAAACCTCTACTGCGACGATGCAATCTGGAGGCATTGGCTCTACCGTAAATATTACCACTGCCCGTCCATTTGCTATTAATGGTTTTAAAGTCGCTGGTAGCATCAAAGGCATTTATGATCAAAACAGTGAACAAACCACTCCTCAAGCTTCAGCGTTAATCAGTAATACTTTTAATGATGATAAGTTTGGGGTGTTGATGGCTCTTTCCCATCAACAACGTGAAACACGCTTAAATCAAGCTCAGGTAGATGGCTGGTTAGAAAATGTTGGCATCCCTAGTCCACAAACCCAAGATGGCAATGCCTATAGCGGAAATATTTTCTCCCCTCGTAACTATGACCACAAGGTTACTACAGAGCAGCGTACCCGCAACAACATTAATTTAGTTATGCAGTATGCTCCAGCCGATAATATTGAAATCACCGCTGATGCTTTATACTCGGATTTTGATGTTGAAACCGATAGTACTTCCTATGGTCACTGGTTTACTGCCCCTAACGTAGAACCAGGTGCCATCGTCGATGCTAATGGCACGGTGATCGACCTTTACCAAGAAGTTGGTTTAGCCACCGACATGCATTCTAAAAAGTTCGACCGTTTAACTAACACTAGTTCTTATGGTTTGAATATTGGTTGGGACGTTAACCCTAACCTTAACATGAGTTTTGACCTCAGCCAGTCTAAAGCGGAACGCTTAGCAAACAATGGCCGTGGCAATCAATTATCTTTAATTGGTTATGCTAACCGTGTTCGCTTCCAAGTCGACGATAACATCTTGCCTTACGCTAGCGACTTTGCCGAAGCTAACCCAAATATTTATAGTGGCCAACAGGAACTCGATGGCGTTGCCTATGATCCCAATGTGACCCCAGCAGGTGTTTCCGATCATCTAGATCCTAACAATAGTCGTGCCCATGTAATGTTGCGCCGTGGTTGGGCCGTTGAAGACAAAATTGACCAATTACGTTGGGACAATACTTGGATAGACGATGGTAACAGTGGCCTAGCGGCGGTTAAATTTGGCGCAGCGTATTCTTCCGAGCGAAAAAACCTAGATCGCTGGGATAATGAAGGGGCTGGTTTACACTGTGTCTACTGTGGTTATCCAGATATGCCTGATATGTCAGCATTTGACCAATATGTATTTGATGCTGGCAGTGATTTTCTCAGCGGTGTGAGCGGAAGTGGTCGTATGCCAACCGCTTGGTTAGCCCATGATGGTGAAGCGAACTTTGCTTTTCTAGAAGCAGAAGCTGCTGCTAGTGGCAATCCGATGTCTTTTGATGCAGTAAAACGTAATAAGTCTTTTGAAATTGCTGAAAAAACCTTCTCTTTGTACAGTGAGTTTGAATTTGATGTTCAATTAGCTTCTATGCCACTCACCGCAATTGCAGGGGTTCGTTATGAGCGAACTAATGTTGATGTTAAAGGTACAGATGAACCTGTTAGTGCGCTAACCATTCTTGATAAAACCGAGATGTTAGCCAGCTATGGCGCAGCACAGGGGATCACCAAGAGTTCAGATTATGAAGCGATATTACCAAACTTCAGTGTTAATCTTGAAATCAGTGAAGATCTTGTAGCTAGGGTTGCCGCGTCGAGAACCATTACCCGTCCAACACTCGATAGTATGTCACCAGTGACCGTGATTGGTACAACCCGTCAAGGTGGTAACTTAACGTCTAGCTCTGGTAACCCTGAACTGGAGCCATTCACTTCTGATAACTTAGATTTGTCTGTTGAGTGGTACTACAGTCAAGCCAGCTACCTTTCTGCAGGTTATTTCAGAAAGAATGTGGCTAACTTTATTATCAATTCGACTGAAAGTTTAACCTTCGATTTGGCTAATGGTGGTCAGTTAACAGACCCTTCTACCGGTAACGATGCTGATAATCCAGATGCCGCTGATGGTATTGCTGTGTTTACTAATACTCTGCCTAATAACAGTGAATCTGCGGTTGTTTCAGGCTGGGAATTAGCGGCACAACATACTTTTGATTCTGGCTTTGGCTTTATTGCCAACGCCACGCTTGCTGACAGTAATGCCGATCTGGATGCAGCGGATATCACTCAGAAGTTTGCGCTTACAGGCCTTAGTGATTCATACAACTTAGTTGGATTCTATGAAAATGGTCCGATTCAATTACGTTTAGCCTACAACTGGCGTGATCAATTTGTTCAGTCATTAACCCAAACTAACGGTGATGGAGTGACAATTGTTGAGGATTATGCGCAGTTAGATGCCAGTGGTAGCTATAGCTTCAATGACAACATCTCAATATTCTTTGAAGGTATTAACTTAACTAAAGAGTATATCCATAAACGCGGTCGCTTTGACAATCATTTGCTATTGATTGAAGACAGCGGACGTCGCTTTGCTGTTGGTATACGCGGTTCATTTTAAATAGGAAACTGCTAATGCCATCACAGGTTAACTCAATTATAACCTGTGATGGCATCACACTGCCTCTATTGTCGTGAGTATAAAGTCGTGATTGCAAACAATAAAAATAAAAAACAACAGGTCAACACTATAGTAATTGTCGGTGGCGGTAATGCGGGTTGGTTAACCGCTGGACGTATCGCGGCAAAACACAAAACAGGGGTCAAAGTAATATTGGTGGAATCCCCTAATATTGCTCCAATTGGTGTCGGTGAAGGCACTTGGCCGACGATGCGTAGTACCTTAATTGCCTTAGGCATCAGTGAAACTGAATTTATCCGCCATTGTAATGTGACCTTTAAACAAGGTGCCAAATTTGCAAAATGGGTTGATGGCAGCAATGCTGATTTCTATTACCACCCGTTGGTATTACCCCAAGGGTTCACACAAGGGGACATCGCCTCTTATTGGATTGAGAAAAATCGCATGGCGATGCAAAAAAACAGCAACGGCCAATCTGATTCTTTTTCTCAACAAGTTTGCTATCAAGAGGCCATATGTGAATTAGGTTTAGGGCCGAAAACAATTCGTACACCGGAATATGATGCCATTGCCAATTACGCCTATCACCTCGATTCCGCAAAATTCACCAGTTTCTTACAACAGCATTGCACTGAAAAACTTGGGGTTACCCATATATTAGACGATGTGTTAGATGTTAATGCAGCCGAAAATGGCGATATTGCCTCCGTTGCTACTGCTAACAATGGTAATATTTTCGGTGATTTATTTGTTGATTGTAGTGGTTTTAAATCACTGCTATTAGGCAAGCATTTTAATATTGGCTTCAAATCTTGCTCTGATGTGTTATTTATCGATACTGCCCTAGCTGTGCAAGTTCCCTATGACAATGACCAGCAGGATATTGCATCCCATACAATTTCAACAGCTCAAGAAGCTGGCTGGATTTGGGATATTGGCTTACAACAACGACGTGGTGTGGGTTATGTTTATTCCAGTAGGCACTCTAGCGAGGCTCGAGCCATTGAGCAATTAGCAAATTATCTCAACCAAGATGCTAATTCCTTGCAAATAAAGAAAATTCCAATTGTCAGTGGTCATCGACAAAAGTTTTGGCATAAAAACTGTGTGGCGGTGGGATTATCGGCGGGATTTTTAGAGCCTTTAGAGGCCTCCGCATTGGTATTAGTCGAAATGTCCGCCGAGATGATTAGCAGTCAACTGCCAGCAACTCGCTCCAGTATGGATATTGTTGCGAAAAGGTTTAATGAGACTTTTTTATATCGTTGGCAAAAAATAATCGATTTCCTCAAGCTGCATTATATTCTCAGTAAGCGCACGGATAATGCCTTTTGGACAGACAATAGAAAAATTGAAAGCATCCCAGAGTCCCTTCAAGAACTTCTTGAGTTATGGCAATTTAGGCCACCAGCGGATTGTGACTTTACAAGTAATAATGAAGTTTTTCCAGCGGCCAGTTACCAGTATATTTTATATGGGATGGGCTTTGAAAAAATGCATCAACCGTCCCCTCATTTATTAGATAACTGGGATTTTGCAGAACGACAATTCGAAAAAAATAAACAAATGATCATGCAAGCAAGCAAGCTCCCTAATCATCGCCAACTCATCGATAGCATCAAGCAATTCGGTCTAAGTAACCTTTAACCATAATAAAGAGTAAAATTCATGTCACATTTAGTTCAGGTTAATTATGATTTTCACCATCACTTAAAAATCGATCCCACTCTGGCGCATTTATCAGCGGCTGATGTTCATTTAATGCCAATTGTTGTTCAGGAGTTTATCAATATCGCCAGCCAATCCCCTATCGTCATCACTAAAGATGGCGATACCGGACAATTTGGCTTTAGTGCATTACTCGGCTTTGCTGAAAAGCAAAACCTATTTTTCCGTGATGGCCAATGGCAGGGTTTATATCTGCCTTTACAAATCCAACGTCAGCCTTTTTTTATCGAGCAAGTCAGTCAAGAGAATTTCGCCGTTTGCATTAATATTGATAGCCCTATGATTGTTTCTGAACACCATAACCAACAACAATTACAAAGGTTATTCATTGATGGAGGGCAGGAAAGTTCATACCTGAGCAATGCAAAACAATGTCTTGGGCAATTGCTGCAAGGTGAAATTGATAATAAAAACTTGATGGAAGCATTGCTTGAAGCCCAATTGATCCAACCACTTTCTTTAGAGATTACCTTTGTCGACAACAGTAAAACTCGCCTTAATGGCCTGTACACGATTGATCAAGATAAACTAGCAAAACTGCCAGATTCAAAAGTTAACGAACTGCATAAGGCTGAGTTATTGCAACCGATCTACACCATGATCACATCCCTTGGACAAATGTATCGTCTGATTGATAAACAAAATCAGCGCCTAGGATAAACATGAACGCTGACGACATTAAATTGAACCCGCAATTGCGCCATCAGTTGCAATATGTAGGAACAGAGCGGGTTCCGGTGATTGTTATTGATGATGCTGTAGAGGATTATGACTCGTTGTTAACTCTCGCTGGTCAAGGGTCAGAATATCAGACACAGAGTAACGATTTTTATCCTGGAATACGCAAACCCATACAGGCTAATTATATCCAGCAGCTATGTGAAGATTTGTTGCCTGTATTGCAAACCAGCTTCAACTTAAGCAATTGCACAACCTCTAACCTATTATTATCGGCATTTTCCATTGCCACCACCCAGCCACATCAGTTGCGACCAATCCAAACTGTGCCGCATTTTGATACCACTGCTAACAATCAACTTGCTATAGTGCATTACCTCTGTGAGCCAGAGCATGGGGGAACCTCTTTTTATCGGCATAGGCAAACTGGCTTCGAGCGGATTTCAGAGCCTCGTCTAGAGCAATATTCAAAGCAACTCAAACAGCAAGCGGTCCAACATAGATTGCACCTTAATCCTAGCTACATCAACGGTAGTAATGAATTGTTTGAGTGCACTGCAACTATCGCTGCGACGCCCAACCGTCTCATCATCTACCCAAGTAACTGTTTGCACTCTGGCGACATTCAAGCTAAGACCGGGCTATCCGCAAGCCCACTAACAGGTAGACTCACTACCAGCAGTTTTATCGAAATGGTTTGAGGTGAATATTAACTGCACTCAAAATTAACATTTAGGAAGTAAAATTTTGGTTAACGTAAATTACTTCCCTGGGATTTCCTAAGCTCGTAGCATCGCCTTGAGAATTAAACGGAGATCCCCATGAAAAAGCTAACATTGCTGCTTACTGTATTATCTTTTAATAGTTTTGCCGAAGTGGTTGATAAAGACGCTTATGCCTGCTTAATGCCTGAAACCGTTCAGGCCATAAATGAAGCTAAAGCGATGTCAGACACATACCGTGTAGCGGCGTTACTCGATGAAGAGTGTGTTGAAATTGATGAAGGCACCAGCGTGCAGGTAGTGAGTGAAGGTGTTGAGGTTTCGGGTATCCACTACATGGGCGACACCATGTGGATTGATGATGACGTATTAGAAGACTTCTAAGCGAATACATCTAAGCACACTAAAAGCTTAAAGCGCTGCCCCACTGCTTGTCCCGGACAGCGCTTTTCTATAGTAAGGTGCTACCGCCCCTAATGATTAGGGTTCAGACAAGAATATTGCTCTAATAACATAAGTACCAGTGTGGTTTCTGCCGAGCTTGGTTTGGCGCTTAATACTCCTTTGTCTGCTTTAGATTGCATTTGTACTAGCACCTGCTGCTGGATCTGTTCAAAAGATTTATTGCCCTCTTCAGATGATAAACAGGCTAACGCTTTTGGGCCTGAAGCGGTCAGCGTTCTCGAAACCATCAAGCCAGTAAATGCGCCTTTAAGTGCGCCAACACAGTACTTTTGTTGGGCCTGATTACTGTTATTTAATTGACAGTTTTTCAAGTAATCCTGAGCGCTCCATTCAAATGCCTTTGCTTGAGTTGCGATGACAGCACTTATTAAAATTATCAGTATCTTTTTCATTTTTTAATCTACATACATAACCATGTTGCTTAACCATAATCACTGAAAGTCTGTCTGGCAATAACCCTTTTATCGATAAACTGGCATTATTTAAGAAATTACATAGACTTAGTTTAATTTAAATTAAATCAAAGGGCTTAAAATGAAAATAACCGCGCATTTCATAACGGCACTTATCATTACCACATCGACAATGATAAGTGCCCAAGAGAGTGATTCGGATCAACTGTTGCTGGGAGATTGGCAGTGTCGCTACGATATTATGGGTTTTAAAGATACCGCTCATCTTAGTTATCGTAGTGATCATACTATGACTGGCAGCTTTGACTTTGTTTACCCTGGTATGCATGGCAAAGGGGCTTTTGGTCTTAGTTTAGATGTCGAGGGTAACTGGAAGATCCTTAATGGCTTTTTAGTTGAAGACTATAAACCCAATAAAACTCGCTTAAATATTGCCTATGGCTTCACCCCTGAAGATAACAATCGCTTTCAAGGTGATGGGTTAATGAAAAATAAAGCTGAAATTTTGGCGTTAACTAAAAATGAGCTGGTACTAAAAGAACAAGACGGTAATCGCACCAGTTGCAACCGTGGCTGATATTGGCTGTGACATAAAAGCCAGCTCTTATGAGCTGGCACAGCTACTATTTAAACGGCTCACATTCAGCATAAAAGTATCTACCATCATCTTAATTAGCATGACCCATTGACGCATGGTGTGCTGTCCTCGCATTCACCGTTAAAAGTATAACTCAAACACTGTAAGGCTATATTCAGAATCCTCGCAAGCCCCACAACAACCAATCACCCGAACTCACCACCAAAAACAGCTCATAACACTCACAAACAACAACACAACAGAGTGATACACCAACACTAGAGCAAAAAAACACAATAAAAACCAACGGCTCATTTTATTTATTCAAAGGTATCAATTAGTCGCCATATTTCTTTGAAACCAATAGTTATAACCTTTAAGGGTAAATTAATATGGGTACATATAAGTACAATAAAACCTTTGCAGCTTTAGTTAGCCTTATCTCTTGCTATGGCTATGCTGGCAATTACCAGGTTGAGTTTGAAGACTACGATAATGGTGGCCAAACCGTAGGATATTTTGATAGCACCACAGGAAACAGTGGCAGTAAATACCGTAGCGATGATGTCGATATCAGAGGAGATGGTGCAGACGGTTACAGCATAGGCTGGACAGCGGTTGGTGAATACTTAAATTACACCATAAATATAGAAACCGCAGGTAAATATCAGCTTGATGCATTGGTTGGGGGAAGCAAAATTGAAAGTATGGCTTTTGATGTTTACTTAACCGATGGTAGTCACCTAGGCACCATTGAATATACTCCCAATATTGCTGACGTTCGACAATTTCAAACTGAAACTTTATCTGATATATGGCTACCTTCTGGAAACGTGACTTTACAGTTTCGACTAAACAGTGGCAGTTTATCTCTAAATCGATTCAGCTTAACCCTTGTTGAAGCCGCCCAAGCTCAAGACATTGCTTTTGGCCCGGGATCAAGCCATGTCAATTACGCCCAAATACCGGGTAAATTTTTAGCGGCAGACTATAGTGACTACTACGATACCACCGCAGGCAATGCCGGTGGTGCTTATCGTAATGATGATGTCGATATTAAAATGCATTATGGCGAACCGCATATTGGCTGGCCAGCTGCTGGTGAACACCTCATCTTTGATGTCACCGCTAAACATGCTGGTGCTTTTGATGCCATTTTTACCGTAGGCTCTAATGCCACTTCAGATTTACAGTTTACTTTGCTGGACGAGAGCGACCAAACACTGGCCGTCATGGTATTTAATACTAATGGCGCTGGGGCTTACCAGTTTGACCCTTATTTAATGTCAGGGATCACCCTTAAGCAAGGTCGCCAAAAATTAAAGCTTCGCTTTGATACCGGCAACTTTCGTCTAACAGACATCGAATTCATCATTGCCAAAGATACCGATGGCGATGGCGTAGGTGACAGTGTCGATGCTTTTGTTAATGATATCGCTGCTAGCAAAGACAGTGATAATGATGGCTACCCTGACGCCTGGAACAGCGGTTACAGCGAGCAAGATTCAACAACCGGCCTCAGTTTAGACGCCTTCCCAAATGATCCTACAGAATGGCAAGATACTGATGCTGACGGTGTTGGTGATAATGCTGATATCTATCCATTATTACCCGATTTATGGCAAGCACCCGTCATCTCAGTTCCCGGAATTATCCAAGCTGAGCACTTTAGAGTGGGGGCTAATGGTAATGCCTATTACGACAGCACTCTTACTAATTTAAGTGGCCAACATCGACTAGATACCGATGTCGATATCCATTCTGATAATTATTTAGACAATGATGGTCGCCCTTCTTTTGGCTTGGGCTATTTAGCTGATGGGGAATGGCTTGAATATGAAATCGATGTTGCGACTTCTGGAGTTTACGGATTAACAGCTGAAGTCGGTGGCAACCAGCTCACTAACGAAGTTAAGCTTTCATTATTCGCCAATGGCAAAACCACTTCTTTTGGTTATATACCGCTAATCGCTGATAAACGCCAATATCAGAAGGTACCAGTAACTCAAGACATTAACTTAGAAGCTGGTAAACAAATCATTCGCTTAACGATTGATGATGCCAATAGCGGATCAATCAACTCATTGGAACTCAGCCCTAGAATCGACAGCGATGCTGATGGTGTTTCAGACGCACTTGACGATTTCCCTAATGACCCAAATGAGTGGCAAGATAGCGATGGGGATGGCATTGGCGATAATAGCGACGCTTTCCCAAATCACCTTGGGGCAAGTGTTGATAGTGATGGCGATGGTTACCCAGATGCTTGGAACTCTGCTTGTGACCATCAATGTCAGCTCGATTCAAATCTCAGACTTGATGAGTTACCTAACGACAGCAATAACTATCGCGACAGTGATGGCGATGGCATTGGCGATAACGATGATAATCATGATGACCGTTTACTCAATAGTAGCTTTAATCAAGACAGGTTGCTGTTTGAACGTTTTGAAATCAATACTAAAATTGCCAACCAAGAAAAAGTGATTGGCCGCATTCAACTTGTCGATAACCGTTTCGCACCTGCAACTGCTGTAGAGGCTAATCTTCACTTTACATTATCACGAGATTTGAGTGATCTATTTGAAATCAAAAATATAAGGGATCACCATGGCAGGCTGTTTGGTGAGTTGTCTTTAAAGGCCGGACATGCTAGTGATTGGGATGCGCTGCACATCGTCGAGATTCAACTGCATGATGGCAGCGATGTTATTGCTCAAGTAGAAACCTACGTTGAGGCACTAGATACCACTGCTTGGCAACAGTTTAACGGCCAAATTAAACAATATGTCCTTGATTCTTATCGTATGAATAGCGGCCGTGAATACGATTACTCTTTTGTTTCTAACCAAATAAATGTGCTCAGCCAAAATAGCTATCAAGTTGATTACAAATATCATTCTACGGCTTCTGGTTGGCAAGCGGACAGCAGCTTAGCAATGGGCTTTTATGAATATAATGACGAATCAAGTTTAGCGAGCTATGGTCAGTATATTGTGGGTCGTTCCGTTCTGGCTGACGAACTGCAACAATCTGCCTTACACATTGCAGGTCTAGCAACGGCCTACGCAACCTTGCCTGAGCTCAATTCTGGCAGTGAGCGTAGCCAACTTAAGACCACTTTGCTTAACACCTTAGACGTTTGGCTTGATAAGTTCCCTAGTAGCGACTTTGGGGATTTTCAAGGGGTCGAGTTTAATGACAGAACCCATGCTTGGAATTTTACCGACCCAATTTCAGGTGCCCTTATCCTATTAGCTGATGATATTTATCAAGATCGCAACCGTGGTGATGCATTAGCCACTCGGGTATACCAAAAGGCAGCGGACTTCCTGACCCAAGTCAGTTTTGACATGCCAATTCAGCAAGTCGACATTGATGAGATTCGGTTCTTCCACAAAAACGATTTAGCCAACTCACCGGGTATGTGGGCCGATGCTAACCGAGGCCATCGACTAAGAACTTGGGCCGCTACTACTGCATTTTTACAAGATTACAACCGCCCTATTACTTACAACCCAATTTGGTACCCTGATTACGAAGGCAACCAACCTGGCTTAGGTTGGGCTTCAAACAATACCACCATTTTACCAGGCTGGTACCCTCAGGGTAGCTTCTATGACCTTAAAACATGGATTGACACTAATGGCATTAGAACCCACAAGTACGGTCAATCTGGCTTAAATCCAGACGGCACCATGAGCCATCATGTGGGCTCTCGTCAAGACTTAGCCATGTTTGCCTATGGCTATGAGTGGTTAGTTGATGAAACCATCCATGTTGCCAGTTATCTCAATGGCAGTCATTATCAAGTAACGCCTGCTAGCTTTGACTTTTCAGCAGAGGTTTTAGTCAAAACCATGCCTTGGCTCATTTTTGATAATGCGATTGATTTTCAAGCTGTGGGACGCAGTCACAATTCTGATGATTTGAATATCTTTGGCACTAAAAAGTTAGTGAATGACAGTAATTACCTGATCGAACACTCACCAACAGGCGTGGATAGCAATAAGCAACAAGCACTGCAACAGCTCACCAATCGTTATCAAAACAATGACTTTGAAAAGCTTGGCAGTAAAGCATTTTGGGTCAATGACTATTTAGTACACCGCAAGCAAAGTTATGACCAAAGCTCTTTATCCAATAAAGAGTGGTTTGCATCAGTCAAAATGGAATCTAGGAGGACCCGAGGCGCAGAGGGCTTTAGTCCAGAATCACAATATGGCTTTATGAATGGTCGAGGCGTACTGCAAGTGAAAACCAGTGGCAATGATTATGATGCCATTCGTTATGACTGGGATTGGCACCTACTTCCAGGCATCACTGAAGCTTGGCGCAAAGATTCGCTGCCACTTCAGTCTGCCGAAAAACTTTTCAGTAACGAACCATTCGCTTCAGTCCTGAGTAATGATTGCGATGAAGAATCTAATATCAAATGCTACTCGATGGCATCATTTAAATATGCCAGCGAAAATAGCTACACCACTGTTTCGGCGAATAAATCGTACTTTATGTTTGATGACTTCGTGGTCGCATTAGGTAACAACATTAAACGAGTTAGAGATGACTTAAGTGATAATGGCAGCAATAGCCCCATTGTGACTGTGATTGACCAAGTGCATTGGCAGGATAGCCTAACCTATAACCCTGGTCAGGGTGCGAGCGTTGGTAATAATGGAGTTAAAAACAAAACAGTCAGTACAACCCTTTCAAGTAGCCCAAGTTCAGACACCAGCTTAACCGCAGCCGAACAAGTAATGTGGTTCCATCAAGGTAATAAAGGCTATGTGGTGCTTCCTCAGCATGGGCAAAAAGTAAGAACCTATCTACGCTCTGGTGACAATGTGCCTGATACCGATAGCAGTATTCAAGCCGGTGAAAATAACAGCCGCCTAAATCCATTATTGATTGCGATCCAGCACAATACCGATCCTAATGGTTCTGGCGACTACAGCCACTATGCCTATGTTACTTTGCCTTTTGTTTCATCTGAGCAAATGCCTGCAAAAGCGGCGATGCTGTTTAATGACTTAGACATCAAGCAAGACTTATCGGGTAAATATGAAGCGGTTGCGTTCACCCACCCTGACACTCAAACCAAAGTGGTGCAAATGGTCTTCAGGGAAGCCGCGAGTATCAGTTTTAAAAATGGGTTAACGGTGTCTGCAGATAAACCAGCGTTAGTGCAAATGATTGATGATGGCAGCAATAGCTGGAATATTACGGTGAGCGATCCTCTGGCGCATTTTGACGAAAATGCAACATCCAGCAGTAAAGCTGAACACCTTACTTTGACCACTGACAACGAAATTACCGTGACAATCAATCAAAGTTTGCAAGCTGGCTTATATCATTACCTTACTCAAGGTTTTGATGTAAAAGCCATCGATTCCCAACAAGTTGAGGTGTTCAGTAGTAACAATACCAGTGAGCTGGTATTCAAACTGCCTGATAGTAATAATGCCGATGATTACCAAGGCAAACACAACTTATTTGTTGGTATGCCCGCGAGTGTAACTGTATCTAAGCAATAAATTAACATTAGCAAGCAAGATACAAAAAACGCCAACCATATTCATGGTTGGCGTTTTTTATTACTTTTGATGATTACCAGATGCGTACGCGCTCTTCAGGTGGAAGGTAAAGGGCATCCCCCTCTTTCACGCCAAAGGCTTCATACCATGCATCATGGTTGCGTGGTGCTTGAGCACGCACTTTGCCAGGGGCATGGGTACCGGCGCGAAGTTGGTTAAGCATAGACTCTTCGGTGCGCTTTTCTTTCCAAACTTGTGCCCAAGCTAGGAAGAAACGCTGATCGCCCGTTAGACCATCAATCACTGGCGCTTCTTTACCATTTAAACTTAACTTATAGGCGTGGTATGCCATCGCTAGGCCACCCACATCACCAATGTTTTCACCCAGAGAGTTGCGGCCGTTTACAAAGTTATCTTTGATTGGCTCATACTTGCTGTATTGAGCGGCAAGCATGTCAGCTTTAGCTTCAAATGCAGCACGGTCTTCGTCCGTCCACCAGTTACGCTGAATGCCGTTAGCGTCAGATTTTGAACCTTGGTCATCAAAACCGTGGCCCATTTCATGACCAATCACCGCACCAATCGCGCCGTAGTTCACCGCGTCATCGGCAGCTGGGTCAAAAAATGGCGCTTGTAGAATCGCTGCTGGGAATACAATTTCGTTAAACGATGGGTTGTAGTAAGCGTTTACCTGTTGAGGTGGCATAAACCAACGCTTACGGTCGGTTACTTCTAATTCATCAGCAACATCACGGGCATGGAAGAACTGAGTTAGACTTTGCATATTGCCAACAAGATCATTGTTGGACAGAGTCAAACCTTCTAGGCTTACCCACTCATCAGGGTAACCAATTTTAGGTGCAAAAGCCGCCAGTTTCGCACGAGCCTCGACTTTAGTGGCTTCACCCATCCAATCTAAACCGTCAATACGTTGCCCCATGGCAGTACGTAGGTTTTCAACAAGCTCGCTCATTTGCGCTTTTGATGACTCTGGGAAGTGCTTATCTACATACACTTTACCTAGAGCAAAACCTAAGGACTCAGTACCGCCAATGGCGCTGATGGCGCGTTTCCAGCGTGGCTTTTGCTCTTGCTGGCCAGATAATACTTTGCCAAAGAAATCAAAATTGGCTTGGCCAATTTCAGTTGATAGGTAAGGGGCAGCATTTTTCACTGCGTGGTAAGTGGCGTAATCTTTCCAAGTGTCCAAGCTTTCAGTATTGATAAGCTTGATCATCGCTTTGATAGGTTCAGGCTGAGATACGTTTAGGGCTGGCACCTTAAAGCCAGTTTTAGCAAAATAACCGTCCCAATCAAAGCCCGCATATTGTGCTTTTAACTCGTCACGGCTTACTTGGTTTAAGGTTAAGTCGCGGTTACGGCGCTTCTCACGTGGCCAGTGGCCCTCTGCAATTTTCGTCTCAAGCGCAAGGATCGCTTCTGCTTTTGCCGCAGAATCTTTAGCACCTGTAAAGTCTAACATTTGCGCGATGTGAGTTAAGTAAGCGGCGCGAATTTTATCGAAACGCTCACCTTGTTCTAGGTAGTATGAGCGGTCAGGTAAACCTAGGCCGCCCGCACCTACTGATATTTCATAGGCATTCGGGTCTAAACGGTTGAAAGATAGGTAGTTCCAAATTGGAGCAGAAATACCGTTAAGCCAGTTTTCACCCCAAATTGCGACCAAGTCTTCCACTTTTGATACGGCAGTAATGGCATCAAGGTTAGCTTGAATTGGCTTGATACCCAGTTTGTCTAGGGTTTCGGTATCCATGAAGGCATCGTAATAATCACGAATAAGCTTTTCTTCAGCGTTCAGTTCAGATTTAGCCGCAATCTCTTCAATAATAGCTTTAACACGCTCTTCACTCTTTTCTGCTAATGCAGTAAAGGCACCATAGCGGGTTTTATCTGCTGGCATTTCGTAACTATCATACCAAGTACCACTGGCATACATGAAGAAGTCATCACCTGCTTTAATCGCTTCATTACGAGCCGACAAATCAATACCAAAGCTGCCTAATTCAGCTTTAGCTGCGACTTGGGTTGTGGCTACCTCTGACTGTTGCTCAGAGGGAGTGCAACCCGCCAATAAAGCTGCAGATAATGCAACAGCAATAATTGAAGGTTTCATTTTCTTTCCTTGATTTTTATATTAAAAAATAATTTGTATACAATTACAGATACTTGACAAGATTGCCAGCATTAGAAGTTAGGGTCAACATATGGCAACATCTTGCAACAAAGTCTTGATTTTTTTGTCATTATCATTTTCGGTATGCTTAATCAGAATTTATTATGCCATTGCTATAAACAATATGCTTAGGTATACCTTATCTCGCCGCTTTCTTTTATGATAAAAGGAAAGTCAACATCAGACACGAGAACAGTTATGCCACATCACATTGCTTACGCCAATAATGGTCACAAAATTCGTTTTATTGCTCAACCGCAATACTCGACCTGGTTACAACAACAGCCTGTCAGCACACAGACTTGGCTGACAAATAGTTTTAATGGTAAGGGCTTTGCCTTAATTCCTCATCAAGACAGCTTACAAGTTATTGTTGTGGTAAAAGATCTAAGCGAGCTTTGGTTAGCGGGTGATTTATCGAAAAACTTACCTGAAGGTCAGTACCTTTTAGATGCCGACAATGATGATATCGCTTTTAATATTGGCTTGAGCTGGGCACTGGGCGCATACCAATTCAGTGATTATAAAAAAGCCGCCCCCAGAGCAACACTGAACATTAATGATCAAGAGCTGGTTGAACAAATTCAGCAGCAAGTCAGCGCCGTAAACCTAGTGCGTGACATGGTAAACACCCCCGCTTCTGACATGATGCCAGAAGACATTTCTGACATCATGCAAAAACTCGCTACTGATTTTTCTGGGCAATTCACTGAAATTGTTGGCGATGAACTGCTAGAGCAGAACTACCCGACGATTCACGCAGTTGGCCGCGCCAGCGTGCATGCTCCTCGGCTATTACGTTTAGACTGGGGTAACGCCGATGCCCCTAAACTGACCTTAGTGGGTAAAGGTGTATGCTTTGACTCTGGAGGCCTAGACATTAAACCAGCCGCCGGCATGCGTAACATGAAAAAAGACATGGGTGGTGCTGCTCATGTGATTGGCCTAGCCCAGCTGATTATGGCTGCCAAGCTGCCCGTTAACTTAACTGTGCTGGTGCCTGCGGTGGAAAACGCCATATCCAACAATGCCTTCAGACCTGGCGATGTGATCACTACTCGCTCAGGGCAAACGGTAGAGATTGATAATACTGATGCTGAAGGTCGCTTAATTCTATGTGATGCTTTAACCACTGCTAGCAGCGAAGATCCTGAACTGATTATTGATTTTGCGACCTTAACGGGAGCGATGCGCATCGCCCTAGGCACTGAGCTTCCAGGTTATTTCGCCAACGACACTAAAGTTGCAAATGCGTTGTTTGACGCCGGTGAACAAGTGCAAGATCAAGTATGGCGCATGCCTCTTTATAAGCATTACCGTTCATTATTCTCTAGCACGATTGCTGATATGAGCAACTGTGGTTCGACACCTTTTGGTGGCGCCATTACTGCCGCCCTATACCTTGAAAACTTTGTAGAAAAAGACATCCCATGGGTACACTTTGACGTTATGGCATTTAACACTCGTCATTTACCAGGCCGACCAGTAGGTGGTGAAGCATTTGCTATTCGAGCCTGTTTTGAGTACTTACAACAACGCTTTAGCTAATATTTCGCGCCCTCCAAGGTTGTTGATTTGCAAGCCATTGCAAATCAACAACCCCTTAACACCCATACCCCAAAAACAAACACACCGTTAACACATGTGCACATTTTGAACGCGCCTTGGCCACAACTTCATCAAAAAAACACCTCTAATTTACAAATTTGAAATGATAAATTCGTGAAAATACAATCCTATGTAAGCGCTTTCACAATAATTTAATAAATGCGCATCGTTGTTACAGTTCAAGGAGTAAATGAACATGAGACAGGGTTCTATGAGAAAGACAAAACTGGCGGCCAGCCTATCTGCACTTCTTGCAGTTTCCACACTTGCCCAAGCCCAAGAGCAGCAAGTTGAAGTTATTGAAGTTAAAGGCATGCGTGGCAGTATGCAAAAATCACTGGCGACCAAGCGTGGTTCAGAAGGTGTGGTTGATTCCATTTCTGCAGAGGATATTGGTAAGTTCCCAGATACTAACCTAGCCGAATCTCTTCAACGTATCACTGGTGTTTCTATTGACCGTGTTAACGGTGAAGGCTCAAAAATTACCGTGCGCGGCTTTGGTCCAGAATTTAACTTAGTTCTGCTAAATAATCGCGTGATGCCAACGGCGCAGGTGAGCGGCGAATCAACCCGTTCATTCAACTTTGCTAACCTATCTTCTGACACTGTCAGTGCTGTTGATGTGGTTAAAACCGGTCAAGCCAATTTAGCTTCAGGCGGCATTGGTTCTACGGTTAACATTCAGACTGCTCGCCCACTAGATGGTGAAGAAACCGTTGCCACCATTGGTGTAAAAGGCCTGCATGACACAGGTGTTGAGGACAACGATAAACTGACCCATGAAATTTCTGGTTTATTCAGTAAGCACCTGCTTGATGGCAAATTAGGTTTAGGTGTTTCTGCATCGCACATGAAGCGTAATTCTACTATTAAAGCGGCGACCATTGATGGCTGGCGTCAAAATATCCATGAAGAATTAAACCCTAATGCAGTGGTAATCAACAATAACCAAAACCCATACGGTAATACCTTCTATGCCCGTAACATTGGTTACTCTATCACTAACATTGAGCGTAACCGTACCAACGCCCAAGCGGTAGCCCAATATCAAGCTTCTGACGACTTAGAGTTTACCGTAGATTACACCTACTCAAAGCTAACTGATAATGCCTTAGCGGATACCTTCGGCCTTTGGTTCTCAGGCCCTGGTAATGCCACTTACGCCCATATCAATGAAAATGGTACTTTTGATATGGTCACCGAAGTGGGTGGTGACTATTCCGCTACCATGCACCAAAACGGCAGCGAAAGCGAAAACCATTCTTTAGGCTTTAATACTAAATATTTCGCCACTGATAACCTAAGCTTTGTTTTTGATGCCCACAGCTCTAAGGCCACAGCCAATGGCTCCCTTGGTCAAAATGCTGACAACAAATTCTTTATCGCGGGTGCATTGAATGTACTCGATAAAAGCTATGATGCCAGCAGCACTGACATTCCATTATTGTCAGCAACCTTTGATGACAGCAACACCCCTGGTGCGGTGAATATTCACCCAGAAGATTACGCCACCTTATTTGCCGGTGTGCGCGCAGGTCGCAACCAAACTGAAGTGAATCAAGTACAACTTGATGGTCAGTGGGAAAACGATGCCATGAATGCCCTGACCTCTATTCAGTTCGGTGTCGGTTATTTAGATATGAACACCCACGCCCAAGGCAGCTACACAGGTCCAATTAGTGCTGGCTGGTACGGCAACAAAGGTGCCGTTGCAGATAAGCTTACATTAGTTGAGTTAGACAGCGACTTTTTAGGCAGCTTTAGTGGCGGCGGCAGTGATATGATCATTCCTTACTACCATACTTATGATCAAGCATCGATGATGGCTTGGGCTGAGAGCGAGTATGGCGTAAACTATCAATCTGCACCGTTTAGCGACGACCACAAAATTCAAGAACAAACCGCTTCTGCTTATGTTCAAGCCAATTTTGAGACCGAAATTGCAGATATGCCGTTAACCATTACTACGGGTTTACGTTATGAGCAAACAGATGTCACCGCTAATTCACTGCAACAAGAAGCACTAAGCATCGTTTGGTTAAACCCGACTGAATGGCAGACTGTTTATGCCGATGAGCAAACTTACTCAAATGAAACCAACTCATACAGTGAGTTTTTACCTAACCTAGATGCGAAATTAGACATTAGCGATAACCTAGTGGGTCGTTTCTCATACTCCAAGACCATGACACGTCCAAGTCTCGGTGCAATGCGTGCAACCACTTCACTGACGGCGCTGCCTAAAGTCGGTTCACGTTCAGGCTTTGCGGGTAATACCCAACTAAAACCATACACCGCCAATAATATCGACCTGTCGCTCGAGTACTACTATGGTGATGCCAGCTATGTTTCTGTGGGTTGGTTTAACAAGGACGTAGAAAACTTCCTAGTGAACACCATTGATACGTTAACTTTTGATCACATCCAAGACCCATACAAGAGTGATGCCGCTAACCAAGCCCGTGATGAAATCATTGCAGCAGGCGGTACCCCAAGTGATGAAGCCGTATTCAACTGGTTAATTGACAACGGTTATGGCAACGCCAACGGTCAGATTGAGCATACCCTTGGTGCAGATGATGCCGAATGGTTAATCAGTCGTCCAAATAACGTTGAAAAGCTGAATATTAATGGCTTTGAGATGGCGCTGCAGCACTGGTTTGGCGACTCTGGTTTTGGCTCTGCCGTGAACTACACTGCGGTATTTGGTGATACTCAATATGATGTTGAGAGCACAACTGAGCAGTTTGCTTTACCGGGTCTAAGTGATACCGCAAACGCCGCCCTATTCTACGATAAAGATGGCTTCCAGACTCGTATCGCCTACAACTGGCGTGATAAATTCCTATCAAGCATGGGCCAAGCTGAGGCCGGTGGTCCAGCACCACAGTTTACCGAAGCCTATGGTCAGCTGGACTTTAGTATGAGCTACCAAATTAACGAGCAAATCAGCGTACAAGCTGAGGGTATTAACATTCTGAACGCAAGCAGCCGTATTCACGGCCGCTATGAGGAGCAAATGTTACGCGCCCAAGAGAACGAAGCTCGCTACGCTATTGGCGCACGATTCGTTTGGTAATGACTGACGTGTAATAAAATAAAGGCTAACCCTAGGTTAGCCTTTTTGTTATCCCGAATTCAGGTGATTACTTTAGCCAGAATACGGTTTGGTTAATGTCGACCTTACCCTTAAGTCCTAGTGGAATTATCCCCTGCTCTAAAGCGTTAATTTGATAACTGCCTTGATAATACTCGTTCACCATAGCGGCACTGACCGCAAATGGAGGGCCAGCCATCCGTTGTTGTGGGTAATCAAAGCTAATCAAAAATTGCTGGGCATTAAGGCTAATTGCTTGTAAATGTTTAACGTATTGCTGACGCATCGCCTCTGGTAAAGCCACCAGCGCAGCCCTATCGTAAATCACGTCTACCTGACCTAGAGTGGTTGAATCTAATTGAAAAAAGTCACCTTGATAAACCGTTAAATCTTGGTATTGGTAACGCTTAAATTCCCCAACTTGTTTTATATTAGGTTTGACACCAAGCTCGCTAAATAATTGTTCAACCGCTAACGAATTAAGCTCAGCACCAACGACTTTTAACCCTTGTGACAGAAACCAAGCAATATCTTTTGTTTTACCGCACAAAGGTACAAATACAGTCGCCCCTGACTCGATTTCCAGTGCCGACCAGTGCTTTACCAAAGCCTCATTGGCTTGGCCTTCATGAAAGCCTATTTGGCCTTTTTCCCATTTGTCATGCCAAAACTCAGCTTGCATGTTAACCCTCTAAATCTCTGATTATTTTTGTTCAAACTTATCATTAAGTGGTTTTGCTGACTATAGTTAACAAGAGTTAACCGCTATCGTGAGGTGAATTATGATCACATTAATCTTGAAGGTGTTAGGTGGAATCGTTAGCTTAGTTTTACTTAGCTTTGTAGCCGTCATATTTGTATTACAGATGCTATTTGGGGGCTAAATCATCAAGGCACCTGTTGCTGATGCCTCAATATTCGCTGTTGTGCTAATTATAAGTTAACTGCCAAGCAACACCGAAACGATCACTAAACCAAGCGTATTTTTCACTAAGTCCATGGTTCGCCAGCGCTTTGTATACCTCACCACCTTCCGACAAAATGCTAAACAATCGATTGATCTCCTCTTCAGACTCGCATTCAAAATAAATAGAGGTAGAGGGTGAAAAGGTGTATTCATTTTTTACTGGGGTATCAATACACACAAACGCCTGATCGGCTAGATAAAAGCGGGCACGCTGTACCTTACCCGTTAATACACCTTCTTCATACAGTTTCAGCTCGGTAATTTCAGAATGGGGAAACAAATTAACATAGAACTCCATTGCCTGTTGGGCGACACCATCAAACATAAGATGGGTTGATATTTGTGACATCTTAAATTCCTTTTTCAGATAGCTGGCATTCCATTTAAGCAGAAGTTAACTGCTATATCACTAATTATTTTGTGGGAATAGATTAGATAAGCTCACCCATTTTTCAAACTATCTCCTTAATGTAGGTATCAAAAAATAACTTGCCTGTTTTATATTCATCCGTAAAAATACAGCTTCACTATTAAGGATAAGATGACTAATGAGCTATAGCAGGGAAGAGCTAGAAAAAGCATTCATAAGACTAAGCAAACAAGAAAGGCCTATCTTGGCGCTATTTGCTTGCCTTATTGGATTAATATTTTGCAGCCTCGTCACTGCATTAATCGGCCCAGATATCATTTTCGGTTTAGTGACAGCTTGCATTCTTATTCCTATCATCAGTGCTGGCTATGCGGGCTTTGTAGGAAGGCTCTACTCCAGTTCTAGTCGACTTATGATTGCCCTCGTCACCAGCGGTTATTACTTGTGGTCTGGCTATTCATTACAGGTTAATGGTGGCTGGTACTTATTTACGCCTATCTGTTTTGCTACTGCCTTTATCGCAAGCAAGCAAAAATTAGCTCTAGTAGAAGAGTTTGCCCTTATCGAAAATAAGAGCACCCCCTTTAATCACCGTACTCCCTCCTTTATTGATAAGGCCATCATGCCGCTGTTTCTAGTACTGACAGTTCCAGCGCTAGGGTATTACAGCTTTGTTCTAGGCAGTGAAATCTGCCACACCAATATCAAAAATGGCAACTTTCAAGAAATCCCTCAAAGCTGTCAAAAAAACTATTTCGAAATCAACGCCTACGGCCATAAGGTTAAATTTGATGGCATCATAATCCACATCCAAGGGCATAGATTTGGTAGCTATTTAGAAAAATCGGAAGAAGCCTTACTGCTTCAAGAACTGGCGCAAAAAGGCGAACTGCAATATCAGCAATTGTGGTGGTGGGTGCTGGATATTTTATATCGTGATGATCCACAAATTGCACAATTTAACAAGCTTGAGCAATATGAACAACAGGTGACAAAATTAAGGCGTGAACTCATTACTAAGGGACACACCCCAGCATTGCAGCTACAAACGCAAGTCCACTACTTATTGAGCCATAGAATTATGGATGACCAGGCAAAACAAGAGTATGTTCTGTTCGCCCAAGAACAAGTAGATAACGGCATAAAGGGTGCGGAAGAATTATTAGCATCCGCGAACAATATTCCTGCGGTTGCCGATGTGGTTGATCTTTATATCTGGCAAAGTGAACACCTGCATTTATTAGCACAAGAAGACTTACGAAACTTGATGCATGCCGCCCAAACCGGTGAGTATTTCTACTACATCAGCGACTTCAATGACACCAAAAGCCGCTCATACAGTTACGATGGCTACATCACCATCGAGCCCAACCCAGAACTGGCCAGCGCCCTCTTGCAATGGCTGCCAGAAACACTCCCTAATCAGCTTTAATATTGGAAATAAAAAAGCCAAACTAATAACAGCTTGGCTTTCTCACTAATAAGAGCAGTGTCGACTAAAATTCTTCCAACAAACGGCCATGCCCGGTAATCTTGTCGTCAATCCCACAGGCACGCAAAGCATGCCAAACCGTCGCCACATTAATTGGAATCAACGGCTTATCCAAAATATGCTCAAAGGTTGGGAACAAGTCCACGGTCGACAAGTTGGTACCACACTGGACGATAGCATCTACCTGTGGGGCATCCACTTCATAAATGGCATCAATCACTTGCTTGATCTCGGTCTCGGCAATGGCGGTCGCGGATGGGCGGTTTAAGCCTTTCACCTTATGCACCTTAAAGCCGATATCGGTAAAGAAACGGATCACGTTTTCGTCCCCCACCTGTGGGTATGGAGTGATCACCGAAATGGTTTTAGCGCCAAAGCAATCAAGGGCTTCTTTGGTGGCGGTGGCACCAGTAGTTAACCCAAGATCGCCAATTTGATCACGGATTTCTTGCTCAAAGGCAATGTTACCCTCTAGACCGCCCCAAAAGGTTTCCGCCGACATGCCTAACATAATGTGGTTGACCTTGGCCGACATCACGTTACGAATTGAATAGGGGATTTCACCACGCATGATCTCAAGAAAGCGTTCAAATACGCTGTTCTCGTTTTCACCGGTTTTCTCCATTTCATCGGCCCAGTTACGTAACTCGATAAAAAAACGCGAAGGGTGCCAGGTCACACCATCAAGGCCAAACTTTTGCAGATCGTACTCAACCCCAGTATTGGTTGAGGGAATGATCACCCCAATTTGAGCACGCTTGGCAATTTGATAATTAAGCATAATAATTTCCTTATTGAACCGCTTCAGACTCGTTTAAACAATCAATCATGGCTCGCTCACGAATAAAGGCTTTAGCCTTAACAGGATCGGCCGCGGTTGCCATAAACATGGCCTGACGCTTACGCTGCACATCTGGATCGTTTGCTTCCATCAACTTTTTGTTCTCAATGGTGTGCTTTTGCACGAACTGTACCGCTAAGTCTTTGCGCTGACGCTGGTAATGGGCAAATAGCGCCGCATGGTCTTCACCATCATTAATAATGCGGATAAGCTTGTCGGCCAAGTTAAAGGCGTCATGTAAGCCACCGTTCATGCCCATGCCGCCCAGTGGATTGTTGATATGGCAAGCATCTCCGACTAATACCATACGGCCTTGGTAGTAATCTTTGGCCACACGCTGATGCACCTTATAAAGGGTCTTATGGCCAATATCATAGTCGCCCTCTTTGGGATGCAGCTTTTGCAATTGCGCCTGAATGAAATCGGCTTCTAGGTATTTGTCTAAATTCTTTTCATTAGGATCGGTTGGCCATAGTACCCGCCACAGTTTGTCGGTACGTAAAATCACGCACCACTGATCAGGATCTGACACATAATTAACGTAAGACAGGTTTTCAAACACCTCTTCAAACGGGAATGAGGTAGAGACCACAAGGAAGTTTTCATCATAGGTGAAACCTTCATAATCAATACCAGCACTCTTACGCACATTTGATGATGCACCGTCACAACCAAGTAAGTAACTGCCAACTAACCTTTTAGCTTGCCCCTCGTACTCAACATCAACCTGCACTTGATTATTATCTTGTTCAAAGCCTATTAATTTATGACCAAACAACACTTTTACATTTGGGTATTGTTTCAGTTCATCATAAATAATATGAGTAAGCTCATATTGTTCGAGCTGTAAACGATAAGGATGGCGAGTAATATCACTAATGGCTTTCATATTAAATTCAGCCACTTCACCGGTTTTCCGATCGCGATATTGGTATCTATCAACAATCAAACCTTTATCTAGCATTGGCTGGATCACTCCTAGCCCTTCTAGCAATTCTAATGAAGGCGGGTGAAAGGTTGATGCTCGTAAATCGATAGGCAGTGAATCAAACTTTTCTAGCAAGATAACATCGATATTTGCCTTAGCTAAAGACAGCGCCAGCACTGAACCCGCAGGCCCTGCCCCAGCAATAATTACAGGTTTAGGCATAGTATAACTCCTTGTCTCTACAGGACTTTGATAATGTCTTTAACGGACATTACATCTGCATATTTGGCATGCATATCAAACAAATTCGCTTGATGTGCTTCGTTATTTCTATCGCCAACCGCTTCAAGGGCGACCACCGTTGGATAATCGTATTGCAAAGCGTCAACTACCGAGGCACGGACACAGCCACTGGTGGTTAAACCGGTAACCACTAGGCCATTAACGCCTAATTCTTGTAAGGTGGCATCGAGGTGGGTTTTATGAAAGCTACTGGCCCATTGTTTTTCAATCAGTATTTCACCATCACGCATGGCTAGGCGCTCATCCACTTCACACCAATGACTTCCCCTTTGTAATAAATTAAGGGCATTAATGCGGGCGCGAAATACCTTAGCTTGGCTGGCATCGTCATACACCACTGTGGTGTAAATGACGGGTAAGCCTTTAGCACGAAAGACATCAAGTAAAACTTTATTGGCAGCCACAACCTCAGGGCAATCGGTACCAAGAGGGCATTCACTTGAGGTAAAACCTTTAATCATATCCACCAGCAATAGCGCCGGTTTATCTCCAAGTTCGACATAGTTTCTTTGTAAGTCCATGACTTGCTCACTTGTTTTGGAAAAACTGGATAAGCTGCTCACTTAACCACTGCGGGTGGGTATCGCAAATATAGCCACCGGTATTTGGTGGCGATATCGTGCAGCCCTGTTGTAATACAAATAAACTGGGTTTCACGCCAGTTAATAATGGGTCATGTATCCCAGCAAATACTAATGTTGGACAGCTAATTGTATTTAGACACTGCCCCAAGTCATGATCCAAAATTGCTTGGTAAGTTTGTTTGTAAGCGCCTTGGCAGGCAATAGCACTGAGTAATTCACGATTGACCACTGACAAATCGGCTTGAGGGTCTTTAGCACTTAACTTCGCCCACATATTCACAAGATGGGTACCATCTGCCACTGGAGTATTATCGGCGACACTGGCCACTAAGCCTGCACGCTGCTTTTCAGTAAGCCAAGGCGGACCAGAGAGCACCAATGCCTTTACCTTAGAGTTGGCGGCCCACTGGGCTGCGACACTGGCACCGCTATGGTGACCAAACAAATAATCTACTTTGCCAAACTCAGCTTCAATATGCTTAATAAGGTGCACGGTCATCAGTTCTATGTTTTGACTACTAAGGGCTTGTGACTGACCTAAGCCTGGCAAATCTGGCGCGATCACAAAAAAATGTTCACTAAGTAGTGGCATCAATTTTTGATACATATCCAGATGACTGGGCACCTGATGCAGTAACACCAATTTCGGTAATGATGGATCGCCACAACTAGCCAGGTGCAACTGCTCTGTCTCATTATTGAGATAACCTTTAACAATGGTATTAGTCATCGCTTAGCTCAATTGAAATCCATTTAAGCTCGGTAAACTCTTCGGTAGAGTAGGCGCCACCACTACGGCCAATACCGGATAACTTAGAGCCACCAATCGGTGCTAACGCATTAGACTGAAATGAATGCATGCCCACATGCACCGCACCGGCATCAATTTCTTTAGCCGCGCGCATCGCCCAAGCAATGTTTTTAGTCAGCACACTGGCAGATAAACCGTAATCAGAGTCATTCGCCAGCTCGATACCTTGGTCGATATCATCACAACTCACCACACAGGCCACGGGGCCAAATAACTCTTCACGCCAGGCGCCCGATTCTCGACTTGGGTTAACCAATACCGTTGGTTCATACACCAAGCCACGTTTCACCTTACCACCGGTTAGAAGACTAGCCCCTTCGCTTACGGCTTGCCGTACCAAAGTATCAACCTTATCAACCGCTTTTTGATTGATAAGCGGCCCATAGATACAAGCAGGGCTTCTTAACTCGCCAATAATTAGGCTCTCTGCCGCCGCTTTTAAGGCCCTGCAGAATTGCTCAAAAATTTCTTTGGCAACCACCACCCTTGAGTTGGCCATACAGATTTGACCAGCATGGGTAAAAATACCCTGGGCCACAATTTGGGCGGCTTTAACTGGATCCATGTCCTTTAGTACCAGTGCCGCACTTTTACCACCTAGCTCAAGCTGAGCACGAACCATACGCTTAATCGCTGCTTGGCCTACGGCAATACCCGTTTGGCTTGAACCGGTTAAGGCAATGCAATCGACGTCTTTATGGTTAGTCAGTGGTGCACCACAGTCCTCGCCAAAGCCACAAACCACGTTGACGGCATCTTTGGGAATGCCCGCTTGCCATAAAATATCGGCCAATTCGAGTGCAATTATTGGGGTTTCTTCTGAGGGTTTAATAACAATGGCATTACCTGCTGCCAACGGAAATGCCGCCATTTTTGTTAGCAATGATAAGGGGGCGTTGTACGGCGAAACCACCGCGACTACACCAATTGGATTACGCATCACCATCGACATGCGATTAGGGTTATCATTCGGGAACGTTTCACCATATAAACGACGCACCTCTCCCGCGGCGGTGCGCAGTAAATCAACGGTATAGTTAATTTCAAAGGTGGCTTTGGTGATGGCCGAGCCGCTTTCATCAATTAAGATGTCGAGCAAGCGCTCCATGCCTTGGGCTTCAATCAGTTCAGCGGCTTTTAATAACACTTGCTCACGCTCTTTAGGTGCCAGCGCTGACCACTGTTTAAACCCTTTTTGGGCACTGGCAACCGCCTGCTCCACATCATTAACACCGGCGCGTGCCACATGGGCAAACACTTGCTGGGTATCTGGATTGAATACTGCAAAAGTTTCGCCAGATTGGGCAGCCACTTTATTGCCACCAATCATTAATAATCCTTGCCTCATGCTGGCTCTCCTATCACTTTCGAGCCCCTAAAGAACTCAAAGGTGGCCATATTGCCCTCATCGGCTACGCCGCTTTTACCCCATGCTGGACGAGGCGCATCAGGACTTAAGCCAAATAGGCTCAACTTATTAATTTTAATCACGCCTGCGCGCACCTTGCGAGCAAACTGCCAAGCGAAATCAGTTTCGGCAAAAATGTATGCGGCCAAACCATAAACGGTTTGGTTAGCAAGCATTTTTGCTTCGGTTTCGTCTTTAAAGGTGTGTACACAAGCCACTGGACCAAAGGTCTCTTCCAGGGTGAGGCTTGGGTCTAAATCATGCACTAAAGTAGGCGCTAGAAACCAACCATTTAAATCAGGCAATGGGGTAATTTGTTCAATGCGAGCCCCTAATGCTTGGTAATGATTAATCCGAGCCTGTAAATGCTGCAGATGACCTTTATGGATCATCGGCCCCATTTGCACCTCAGGATCACTGGCATCCCCCATAACCACTTTAGCTAAGCGCTCTCGAACCTTAGCCAATAACTCAGCTTGAATAGACTCTTGAATTAATAAGCGCCCCAAAGCTCGGCACCATTGAGCATTCATCGTCACTAACCCAGCCACCACAGCATCAGCAGCGGCATCAAGATCCGCACCCGCGAAAACAATCATTGGATTGTTACCACCGAGTTCTAGCTGCATGGGTTTAATGTTCTGGCCGCAGCTTTTGCCTACAGCCGCCCCGGCAAGCGCCCCTCCGGTAAATGAAACGCAATTGACCCGGTGGTCATCGACAATCTGTGCTCCAACTCCCGCATCACCGTGGAGCATTTGAAATACGCCAGCAGGTAGCTCAGCTTGAGCAAGGGCTTGGGCAATGTATTGGGCACTGCCTGCTGCCCACTCTGATGGTTTGAAGATCACACTACAGCCAGCGGCCAAGGCTGAGGCTAATTTGTGACAAGCAATCCCTGCTGGTGCATTCCATGGCGCTATAATCGCCGCGACACCTAAAGGAAAGCGCTCAACTAACACCTTTTTATCCTGAGTGGCTAGCCAAGTTTGATTCGAACTGGTACTCAGAATATTGGCACTGATCCGAAACGCTTGTGAACACACCTGCGCAAAGGCTGTAGTCAACTTGATATTGACTCCTGTTTGCACAGTATCAACAGCAGCTATCGCGGCCAATTGTTGGTCTAATCGGTCTGCCACTTGTAATAAATACTGCGATCGAACTTGATTGCTCAACTCAGACCAAACACCATTTTCAAAACTACGATTAGCCACCACTATTGCTTGTTCAATTTGCTCCTTAGAGCTTGAGAGTGGTTGACCTATCTCAACCCCACTAGAAGCATTAGTTAAGGACTGCTCTAAAGCATATTCTGGGCGCTGCCATGAATTGTTTATCCAATTATTAAAGTCTGGCAAAACCATAAATAAATCCCTAATGACCCACTCCAAATTGACTTTGTTCCACCCCTTCCACTTCCATTTGCGCTGCCATTAAACGGCCACGTTCAGCTGGGAAAGCTTGCACTAAAGCCATTGCCATATCACGCAGCCCACGGGCGCTTTTAGAACTAAAGCCTGTGCCTGATGTGCCGGTACACTTAAGGGCATTCATCGCCACTTTAAAGCCGTATTCGGCAACTTGGCCTTTGCATAAACGCCAGCGTTTTACCACTTCTGCCTTGGGTAAAATTTCTGGTTGTGCGGTTTCTAACTGCAATTGACGAGTTAACCACAGTTTTGCAGTTTCTAAATCCGCCATCATTTCACCAATCAATTGTTGGTGCATTGGCGACTGGGCAATCGACTTATCCGAATCACCAAACTTAGTGCTTGATAACTGCTTTACGGTTTCTGTGTAAATTGACCAAGCTTGACCTAGATATACCGCAATACCGGCTAATTGGTTACCCACAAAAGAGCCACGGCTCATTTGCATGCAGCGAGTAAAAGCGGCCGGGACCGTTAAGGCGCAATCATCTGCAACAAATACATCCTTTAAAATTAAACCATGGGTCGCCGAGCCACGCATACCAATAGCATCCCATTTTTGTCGCTCTGAGACCCCTTTGGCATCACGGTCAATAAAGAAGGTCGACAGACCAGAAGCGTCTTCGACGCCATCAAGTCCTGCAGTTACTAGGTATTGATCGGCAACTCCAGTAGCACAACCAAAGGATTTGACACCATTGATCAGGTAACCACCATCCACTTTAGTGGCTTTGGTGCTAATGGTAATAGCCGCTTTTTCAGATTTAACCGACTCTGAAGCAAAATTGGCTAGCCACTTGCCCTCTTTACCCATGGTGTTAAGCACCTTGTCGGCAAAGGCATTAACAATAGGCGCCTCTTGTTCGCTGAATAAACCGGCTTCTAAAGCATCTTTTGCTAGCAAGCCACGGGAAGCACTTGAACAGTGGAAGAAAAACGTTAACGCAGTAGAAGGACAGACACTACCTAGGGCAAAACAGGCTGCCGCAAAATCACGCAGTCCCCCACCTAAGCCTCCGTGTTCCTCTGGAATAATTAAGCCCAGTAGACCTGCATCGGATAATGTTTTCACATGGGGCAGATGGAACTCACCACTTCGATCAACTTCAATTGCTGCTGCTTTAATTGTTTCAAGCACTGATTCTACTTTAGCAGCACGATCAAGTTCAGCAGCACTCATGTCTTCTACAAAATATTCGCCGGTATATTTCATGGTGAAGCCTCCTTATTGACCTAATAGTAATTGACGTAAGCTTTGGCTAGATTGTTCACCAATTAATTGGGTGATACGTGGCCATACTGGGTCGATTTCTGCAGAGAAAATCATGGCTCGGTTGGCACTATCTCGTTCCCTTAATTGTTGCTCTGGGTAAATGTCCGATAAACCCTTATTCACAATCGACAGCCAATGGTTAAAGTAGTCATCTACCACAGGGAAAATCTTTTCAAACGCTTCGTCGGTTGAACGGTTTACCATCATCCATGGCGACATAATCGCACGCTGGCGTGGTGAGATATGTGCAGGGGTTAAGCCTTCAATTTTATTCGACGCTTCATACAGTTCAGTCAACGGCTGATAGATCTCTTGCATGTAATTAAAGTTCGCCCCTAAATCAACGCGCGGGGTTAAATCCAAGTGGAATGAGTTATGCTCACCGGCTTTTACCGAATCTAGGGTAAAGTGCGGAATTGGACTATTTGCTGGCATAAAGCCATAAATCATGTGTGAATCTAGGAAGATAGCTGGCACCACAATGGAACAAGTCACCAGCTTATCTAGCGGTCCACCCTCAAATACACGTACCTGACCAATGGCTCCTGCTGCCATAGGAACATGGGAGGTCAGCGTCAGATATGGGCCACCATCAGGACCTAATACTTCATGCATATTGAACGCTTCAACGACCTTGGCTAAAGTCTCGTTAAACAATTTTTGCGGTAGACTCATCGGCATGATTATGCTCCTTGCTTTATAGCGACTAATGGCGCAAGGGTATGCCAAGGCCTGTTATCGATTAGGTGGGTCCGGTGGGAAACCATTTTATTGGCTGCGGCAATGGGTTGTACAAGCCCCATAATGGTGCCACTATCCCCTGCCCCTGTTATCCATTGCGAATCGGAAAGCTTGCCATCAAATGGGCGAGTCTTCCACGGTGTCATTACGGTAAAATCATGCTGTAACTGACATATAATTAGATCTTTAGCCAAAGGCGTTGCTGCCACAATATTGACACGGTTTTCTGCAGCCCGTTCTCTGATCCCCGTTTGTGATTGCCAGGCTTCATCAGCTCGCAAACACATCAGTACCGTTTGTACTCCTTGCATGGCAATTTGACGCAGCCATTCCGGGTAAATGGCGTCATCTTCCACACAAAGTGCGAGTCGGCCAAAGTTACTGCCATAGGTCACCAATTCATCAGTAAGTTCAGTCCATGGGTTAGTATTACTCGCATGCACTTGGCCCTGCTCCAATACCACCCCATTTTCACTAATCAATACTGCGCTATGACGAAAGCCGGAGCCGCTTGCCCTAACAATAGAAGTGGCGGCTAACGCCCCTTGACTCAAGGCGCCAGCAATAGCTTCGATGACTGCATCACTGTCAGCTGCAACTTGCTCTAATGACTTTTGCTCCGTCCAAAACAGTTCCGGTAAGCTAATCAGCTTGGCCCCCTGAGAGACCACCGCTATGATTTGCTCTAAAGCATCTTCAAGGGCGGCAAAGCCGTGGCCTTTAGGGCTAATCGCAGCAGCAGCTATATCTTTAATTTGAGCAAATTCAGGTAAGGTTAATGAAGCGGGATCAGCGATTAAATTTTGATATAACTGTGGTCGACGATTGAAAAAGATATCGGTGCCATCGGGTCGCTTTTTATTATCAGCTTGGGATAAATCGATATCAGCCCAAATAACCTGCTCTTCTTTACCAGCAAGGGCAAGCACTGTGCCATCAGGTGCCACAATTTGACTGTCACCCGCACCGGATAAAAACTCTATAGGAATTGAAGTCGCTTGAGAGACTGGCTGCAATAATTCTTCAGGTATCAATGGCCCCACTTTATTTGCCGCTACCACGAACACCTTATTTTCAGCTGCACGTACAGGAATATGCATATTGCCTTCATCTATTGCAAAGGAATTCAATGCATTGCAAATTAACTGGGCACCATTTAAGGCCAACGCCCTTGGCGGTTCGTTGATCACACCATCCATACAACAATAGAGCCCTAACTGGCCAAACTCTGTGGAGATAATTTCTGATTCTGTGGTTGCCGCAATTAAGAAATCATTTTCATGGCCAAGCAATACTTGCTTATCGGTGATGTTGACAATTTCACCGTTAGCGTTAATGAGAATGTTAGAGCTCGCTGCCTTAGGAAACTCTTTTCGAAGAGTACAGTTAATAACAAGGTAACAACCCGCCTCTACCGCTGCTTGCTTAATTGCCGTCATAAACTCATCATCAAGGCTTACCGACACTTCATAACAATGCTCTTGATTGTCATACCAAGAATTGTGATTACAAAACTCTGGTAATTGAATTAAATCAGGCTGACATTTCGCCGCCTCGGCAATCATTCGTAAGCAGGTTTGCAAATTTTTATGGACATCATTTCCAACAGCAAACTGAGCAGCAGCAACTCTCATAACTATCCCTCTTTATTTTTTTATACCAACCTAGAGTGTAATAGGTCGGCAAGTTCCTGTTGACTTAATGACTTAACAATATATCTTTTTAAATTGTAAAGCCACTGATCAAAATCAAACCAATTGACATTAATCAGGCTTAACTTGTTAACATTAAGTTAACTTAGTTAGTGATTTCACGGGAACTAAAATTCAAAAAAAATAGGGAAGGCTTGATATGTATCAATACTCATTGGGGCTCGCACTGTACGATTACATACCAGTTCTGTTATTTGCTACTGGACTGTTCTACTTAACAAAAACGGTGCGCCAACTTGCTCCTAGATTCACCCAAGCGGCTACTGTTGGGGCAGTGCTTATTACTATTGCTGGCTTTATTAAGGCCTCTTGGAAGTTGGTTATTTCCCAAGGCGTAGATGGTGAAGCAACCATTTGGATGAGTAACCAACTTATCCCCATGATGGCAGCAGGCTTTACCATTTTAGTTTATGTGCTGTGGGCAACCCGTCGTGAAATTGCCAATAACCCAGTGAAAACCACTGCTTGGCGCTGCCCAGCAAGTGCCATCCTATTAGTATTAGGTGCAAGCGCCTATTTAGGTCTAACCAAAGATGGTAAGGGTTGGTTCTTTATCGCCCTAACCATGCTAACCGTCAGTAACTTTATTATGGCCATTCACGCCTTTAAGTTAAGTCGCAGCCAAGGCACGACGGTGGCCGCCAGCCTATTTATTTTGAACTTTATTTTAGTACTGGTGATGTCAGGCCTAGGACGGGCACTGCCGCCGGGTGAAAGTTCCCAATGGATTGCCCAATTTGCCAATACATTCACCCAAGGCACCCTAGCACTCGCTGCATGGATGCTTTACAAACAAGTTACCGAACCTCAATCACTTACTACAGCTAGGGCTTAATACATGAACAGTCAAAAGAAATTACTTGGAGTCTTTGTTAGCCCTGGGGTCACGACACCCAATATGCTGACTTTCTATTTAACCTGTGTCGCCACCATTTTATTGGGAACTTTCATTAACGCAGTGCAACCTTTCTTGTTTGCAGAGATGATGAATATTCCTCAAAGTGAACATGGCTCAGTTGCCGGCAAACTTAACTTTGCTGGCGAAATTGCCATTATTGCTACCGTCTCTTTATGGGGGGCGATTTCTGACAAGATTGGACGACGCTTAGTTATTACCATTGGCTTTGCCCTAGTGGCAGTGTCATTTTACCTTTATCCCCGCGCTGAAAGCGTTAATGAGCTACTCATTTACCGTTGTATTTATGGTGTTGGGATCGCAGCTGCCACTTGTATGATCGTGGCGCTACTGGCTGACTACACCAAAGACGTCAGCAGAGGCAAGGCGGCGGGCTTACAAGGGGTTTGTAACGGTATTGGGGCCATGGTGGCGTTGTTTGTCCTACTCAAATTGCCGCAGATTTTTATCAGTGGCGGTGCCGACAGCATGGAGGCAGGATTTAGAACCTTCGATGTGGCTATCTTTATCGCCATAGCTCTTGCTCTGTTATCATTTATCGGACTAAAAAAAGGCTTGGCTAATGACAGTGCTGCCGGCCCTGCATTAACGACCATGCTAGCTAATGGCATCAAAGCCGCTAAAGACCCCGGTATACGCTTGGCTTATGGTGCCGCATTTGTGTCTCGCGCAAACCTGACTATTGTTGGTGCATTTATGACCCTGTGGATCAGTAATTATGGTACCTCTGAGGCGGGAATGACTGCTGGCGATGCTCTAACAAAAGCGGGTATGTACGTAGGTATGGCTCAAGGTGTGGCATTATTAGGTGCGCCTGTTTTTGGTATTTTGACGGATAAAATTAACCGCGTTTCTGCGCTACTAATCGCCCTAGTCCTCACCTTCTTTGGTTACTGTGGTACCTACTTAATTAATGACCCATTTGGCGGTGCCATGATTGTGGTTGTGATCCTTATTGGTTTGAGTGAAATCGGCGGCATCATTACCTCTGGCGTGTTGATTGCTCAGCAAACTCCGTCTAAAACCCGCGGCGCCGTATTTGGTATTTTCAACCTGTGTGGTGCTATTGGTATTCTAGTATCATCGGTAATCGGTGGTTACCTATTTGATCACTGGGATCAATCTGGTCCATTTGTATTTGTTGGTTTCTGTGGCCTACTGGTAGCAATATATGGCTTCTCAGTACGCAATAAGATCGTTAAACCAGACCATAATGATGAGCAACAAAACCTTGATGAAAGTGCTGAAATTTCGCAGCCAGTATAATTAGGTTTTACTGCATAACGAAGGGAGCCTGCGCTCCCTTTTTAGTTGCTACAATTCCTTAAGCGAGAAAGCGAGAAAGCGAGAAAGCGAGAAAGCGAGAAAGCGAGAAACAGCATGGCAAACAAAGTATTTATAGCAACTTCTCTAGACGGCTACATTGCCGACAAGAGTGGCGGCGTTGATTGGCTGCACGAAATACCAAACCCAGATAATGATGATATGGGCTACCATGACTTTATCGACAGTATTGACGCCCTAGTGATGGGTCGTAACACCATGGAAATCTTACTAAGTTTTGGGATTGACTGGCCCTACCCCAAGCCAGTATTTGTGTTATCCAATACCTTAAAACAAGCTCCTGCAGGTTTAGAAGACAAAATCTTTATGGTCTCGGGGGATTTAAAACGACTGGTGCAAGATTTGGCGGATAAAGGCTATAACGACCTTTATATTGATGGTGGGGTGACGATCCAAAACTTCTTAAAAGAGGATCTGATTGATGAAATGACCATTACCACTATCCCGGTACTACTAGGAGGCGGTAAACGGTTGTTTGGTGAACTCGCAGAACCGCTAAAGTTTAAAAACGTCAACAACCAAAGATATCTAGATGCGATAGTCAGCAGTAAGTTTGTTAGGGCCTAAACAAAAAGGCACCCGAGGGTGCCTTCGTTTCTAGCTGAAAGTTCTATTAGAACTTAAAGCCAGCTTTTAGGTAGAAGTAACGACCTAGAACGTCATAGGTGTACGGATCTGTGTTTGAATCGTTGTAACCTGTGAAGTACGGAGGCGTTTGATCTAGTAGGTTGTTAATACCACCAGAGATGTTAATCGAGTCAGTTACGTGAACTGAACCAGATACACTGTGATAAACAATGCTAGGTACGCTTGGCGCTAAACATGCACTTGGGTTAGTACGACAAGCAAAGTCTTCCATCTCACCGATGTAACGCATCTCATAGTTTGCGCTCCAATCTTCTGCATTCGCGGTAAGAGTGAAGTTAGACTTTAGCTTAGCGAATGAACCAGCGTTACCTGTAATGTAACCTAGGTAATCAATTGCTACACCGTCTTGATCAAGTTCTTCGTACTTGTTCAGGAAAGTGGTATCAAGGCTTGCACGCCAGTCTAGGCCTGCTGCTTCAAAATTGTAAGCGATGTTGGCATCAATACCGTTAGTATTGGTTGCACCTACGTTTTGTAAACCATTGAAGAAGCTAATACGGCCAGTTTGGTCCATCTCAATGCCTGCAGATTGACATAGGGCAGTACCAGTATTGATTTTAGCACCGTTAGCATCTAGACACTGGTTAGCAATATAGTTTGAGTCTACCGCAGTAATCGTGTTCTTGATCGCAATATCATAGTAATCAACGGTTAAAGATAGACCTTCAACAAAGCTTGGGTTGTACACTAAACCGAAAGTGGTGTTATCAGCAGTTTCTGGAGTTAGTAACTCGTTACCACCCACAGTTACAACCGCTTGGTCTTGAGTCGTTGCTGGGTGCTTGATGTAATCAAATGAAGGTGAGTTACCTGCATAAAGCTCAGATACTGTCGGTGCACGGAAAGCAGTCGCTTTGTTACCGCGGATCATTAAGTCATCGTTTACACGCCAAGTCAGACCTAGCTTCCAAGTATTGTCGTCACCAAAAGTCGAGTAATCGAAGTAGCGAATCGCGGCTGATAGGTCAACGTTTTGCGCTAGAGGTAAGTCAGCTAATAGTGGTATAGCAAATTCAGCATAAGCTTCGTTAACATCAAATTCGCCAGCTGTTGGGTCAACCGGTGGATCGTTCGCCAGACCTTGAGCGGTTAGAGAATCAGGAGTATAAGCTGCTGACTCTTTACGCCACTCGTAACCCGCAGCAAAACCAAGAGGTCCCGCAGGTAGTTCCATAATTTCACCAGCTAGTGTCGCTTGGAATACGTCTAGGGTAGTTTGACCAGCATTTAGTTCAGTATAAATAAACGGAGTAATGCTGTCGCCACGCCATGATTCTTGATCAAATGGGTCAAAAGAACCCTCAAGAACGGCGTCGTTAATTGAACCTAGGTTGTGCAGATTTGCTAGGGTATCTACTGAATCGTTACGACCCTTGTTGTATGAAACATCCCAAGTGTAATCGCCAATTTCGCCTTCTAGGCCAACAACTAAGCGAACAGTATCAACTGTTTGAGCAAAATCACGGGTACCTGACTCAACCATACGACGGCCATAGCTAATCCCTTCACCAGGTTGTACGATACCGACTAAATTATCAGTCATCCAACCGCCAGCGCTTTTCGGGTTGTATACCCAAGTTGATGGGTTCCAAATAGGCTGTGGTGCCATTTGTTGCTCTGACCAACGCTTAGTGTACATAGCTTCAGTGAAGAAAGTCATGTCGTCAGTTAGATCATAGGTACCTGCGAAAGTCAGGTTAATACGCTCCATTGGCGTCGATAGGTAGCTGTCTGCAGCGTAGTTGTAACGATCTTCGTTAGTGAACGGGTGGTAAACATCACCTAAGCCAGAATGGTTAGCAGGTTTACGTGCTGCCAATTCTTCTGTTACGGTTGCATCATAGTAAGAGCTTGATTCATCCGCTAGTGCACCCCAGGTCTTAAATACAGGGGCTTTAGTGGCATCGATAACGCCATCAGCATCACGAGCTTCAACATACTTACCATAATAACCTTGGTCACCAACTGCAGGAACCACATCACCATCTGAATTAGTACCCGTTAGAGTAACGTCAAACATTGCGTCACCCCAAATGTGGCCGCCTTCAGAGTATGAAGAGCCAGCACAGAAAGTCGTACCGCCACTTTCAGCAATTGGACAGCTAGAGAAGTCACGGTCGGCTTGTGATGCTTCACCACGCTTGGTGTACTGAGCATTAATTACCACGTTACCACGGTCAAAGGTGTGACCTAGAGTAAAGTCAATGCTTGATTCAGGAGCGTCACCATGACCAGTTACGCCACTTTGAATGTTCATTTCTAAACCTTCAAAATCACGACGTAAGATAATGTTAACAACACCAGCAACCGCGTCAGTACCGTATACCGCAGAAGCACCATCTTTTAGTACTTCTACACGTTGGATCATAGAAACAGGAATGGTGTTTAAATCAACCGTTGAAGCTGCGCCTGTACCAGATGCGATCATACGACGACCGTTAACTAGAACAAGAGTACGGTTAGCACCTAAACCACGAAGGTTGATCGTTGCCTTACCGCCTGAACCATTGTTTACCGCTGCGTTAGTCATCGCACCAGATGATGCTGTCATCTTACGAAGTACGTCATCAATAGAGGTTGCACCAGTTGCTTTGATTGCAGAAGCATCAATAACTGTTACTGGAGAGGCTGTCTCCATATCAACACGCTTAATGCGTGAACCGGTTACTTCAACGCGCTCAACTTCTGCCGACTCTTCTTGAGCGAATGCAGTTGGTGCGCTAAAAACTGCTGAACCAGCAGCAAATGCCATGGTTGTTTTCACAAACTTAGCAACTTTTGATTGTATAGCCATTATGACTCTCCCTGAAAAACCCCGACAAAGGGGTTAAGTAATTTATTTTTATAATGATCACTCATTTCGCAAACAAATTTACTACCCACCGAGAACAGTTCAATTACTTAGGCAAAACAATTTACAAACAAACGCAAAAAAACAACAACAAAAGCCATTTTCACACTTAAAATCAATAATTTACACGTCATTTCATTTTTTAAAATCAATTGTTTAATAATATAATCAATGTTAAAAAAGCACCGGAAATTAACATATCAACAACAACAATGTTACGCGACTGTATACGATATGTTATCTGTGAATGGGCGTTAGGATAGCAAACCAAGCAGATGAAATATCACCATGTTTACTCATCATAGGGGCCGCATGGGCTTACTTTAGTAGAAATAAAAGCAGGGAAGCGCCAAAGCAAAACCGCTCCATTATGGAGCGGTTATTTTAATAGACTCTATATTCGATTTAGAATCTTAGATTAACACCAGCGAAGAAGCGGCGACCCAATACATCATAAGTTTCAGGAGACGTATCTGCATCTGAGCCATTCGAAACACGATTTGGTGACTCGTTAGTTAAGTTTTTAACACCAAAGCTTGCGGTTAATTCATCATTAAAGTGATACGTTGCAGAAACATTGTGATAGCTTGCTGAGCCCACATAAACGGTATACGGGTTGTTTGCTGTTGCACTTCTGTCTTGCATATCACCAATGTAGCGCTCAGAATAAGAAACCGACCAATCACCACTGCGAGCAGAAATTCTTAGCATGTTTTTCCAACGAGCATAAGCCCCCAATTGTCCATCAATAACACCAGTTAAGTCAGTGCCCGATTTTTCATACTTTAATAGGTGCGTAGTGTCGTTGTTAATGGTCCAATCAATATCACCAGAACTAAAGCGGTACTGCATATTGAAATCAATACCACGAGTATTGAACTGGCCAATATTTGTTAATGGGCTACTTAAATTTGAAAGATCACCTTCTGGAGTAACATTAATGGCTTCACAAGCGGCAGTGTCACCATCTTCACACTTGTTTAAGTATGACTGGGTATCAAGGCGTGAGATAGCATTAGTAATTTCGTAATCCCAATAATCTGCAGTGAAAGATAAACCTTCAACAGAAGTTGGAGAAATCACCGCACCTAATGTTAATGATTTAGACTCTTCAGGTTTTAGGTTCGGATCTGAAGTGTACTTAACACGTAATTGGGCATCTTCAGCATTACCCCAAGGATCATCTAAGTAATCAAATGAACTCGATTCACCACCGTAGAGTTCTGACACATTCGGTGCACGGAAACCGGTTGCCGCTACACCACGCAGTTTAATCGCATCAGTTAACTCATAAGTTGTGCCTAGCTTCCAAGTTGTCGCACCACCGAATGTCGAATAGTTATCATGACGTATCGCGGCCTCAAGGCTCCAATCGTCACTTAGAGGTAGTGCAACTTCAGTAAATGCAGAAGCCACTTGGTAGTTACCATTAGTTGCGGCTTGCTTAGGTTCTGTTCCTAAACCTTGTTGTAAAATCTGATCTGGGTTGTAATAACCAGATTCGTCACGGTATTCAAAACCTGATGCAAAAGCGGCATAGCCACCAGCCATTTCAAATAAATCACCTGAAATATTAGCTTGGAAGGTGTGCTGCTCGTTACCACCGTTGTTTGATTGTAGGTACGAAATATCATTAACAATATCGGCTGTTAATGCGTCTGCACCACCATATAGCCATTTGTCTTGATTATTGTAGATGCTGTTCGCCATACGATCGGCACGAATCGCATTTTTCATAAAGTCTTTAGAATCGTTCTTACCTAAGGTGTAAGAAAGGTCCCAGTTTAAACCTTCATGAATATCTAACTGACCATTGAACCCTGCACTTAGACGGAAAGTATCTACCTCTTGCTCGGTAATACGAGGACCCACATCTTGCATACGACGACGATATTCAACTCGGCCTTTGTCATCGGCTTCAATGCCACCTGCAATCATTTCAGGTGTCAAATTAACACAGTTTTGAGTTAACGTGGCGTTACAAGTAACCAACATTACGCTCGCTGGTTCAGGTGCCATTTGCTGACCAGATTCTCGGCGAGTGTAAATCACATCTGCGCTAAAGCTGGTGCTATCGGTAATTTCTTGGTTTGCACTGGCATAGAAGCTATAACGCTTAGATGGTGTCTGGAAGTACGAATCTTTACTGTAATCGTAGCCTTCATCACGATTGTTCCACTCGCCTGTTTCGCCATCAAATACTTTACCGCCTAAAGACCCCTTAGGAATAAAGGAACTCGCCCCAGGTGGTGCCCAGTTACGGTCAGATTGCACAACCGCCTGACGATCGGTAAATGAAGCGCCAAAAGTATAGTTACCTGAGTCCGTATTAATACCATAAATAGCAGAAACTTGAGTGTTACCACCATCGCCTTCACCAGTAATACCGCCTTGAACATCTAAAGCAAAACCATCAAAGTCTTTCTTAGTAATAATGTTCACCACGCCGGCAATTGCATCAGAACCGTAAATAGCAGAAGCGCCATCTTTTAAGATTTCAATGCGAGAAATCATGGTTACAGGAATTGAGTTTAAATCAACAGAGCTATCGGCACCTGTACCTGAGTTGGTCATACGACGACCATTTACCAGCACTAAAGTACGTTGTGAACCTAAACCGCGAAGGTCTACTTCTGCCTTACCGCCTGAGCCATTATTCGAGGTTGCTCCTAACGCTGCACCGGCCATCGCAGGCTGCGCCGCAAGCACTTCATCAACGCTGTTATAGCCTGAAGCCTGAATCGCTTCAGCACCAATAACGGTCACCGGTGATGCGGTTTCCATATCGGCACGATTAATACGTGAACCCGTAACCTCAAGACGCTCTACGTCATTTTGGGCAGCAATCGCTGCTGGTATGGTTGCCGACGCGGCAATACCGCCCCAAATACTAGCTTTTACAAACTGACTGATAACTCTGTTAGCCATTTTTCCTCTCACACTTCTAAATTGTTGTTAACTGCCGGCAACCTCTATGCAACATAGAATGAATATTATTTTTATTTAGCCACCAACTTGGCAATACAATTAACAAGCCATTATTGATGCTGCAAGGACTTTTGTGATCAGAATCACAAAAAAGTAGAGACAAACACAAAAACCAACAATAACAACAACTTAAAAAAACAAACACCCCGCCAAAGTTCACCAAAAAAACACCACTTACAAACACAAAACAAACAACAAAAGCACTTACTTAACATTAATAACAAGTCATAACAAGTGAATAAATATTCAAATACTGTCGTTTAATGTTCTAAACTATTGCTCTGATCACAATTTATGAAATAGGTGATATCGGCTAAATTTAAACTATGCTTAGATGTGAAAACTAAATATAACCAATTGAATTATATGAATAAGAAAATTGAAAACTGCAGCCATAAATCAATCTTTTGGTGGGGTACGGCTTTGTTTGTGCTTGCCAGCTATCTAATACCTTCTATTTTTAGGCCGCTATGGAATCCTGATGAAATTCGTTATGCTGCCATGGCTTTTGAGATGTCGAGTCAGGGGCAATGGATTGTGCCTCACCTAAATGGCTTAAGGTATTTTGAAAAGCCTATTTTAGATCTGTGGGTGAATGCTTTTTTCTATCAAATGTTAGCGGACAGCAATATTGCTGTTAGGCTTGGTTCGATTATTGCGATACTTGGCTGTAGTGTATTAATTTATCAATTTTGTAATCGTTATTGGCCCAATAGCAACACCGCCAATATTGCGGTACTGGTCTTTAGTAGCAATCTACTCGTCTATGCTGTTGGCAGCTATGGCTCTTTAGATGCCATGCTCACCCTGTGGCTCGCAGCGGCTATGTTCTGTTTGTTTCATGCATTAGAAACTCCGACTTACAAATGGCGCTGGTACTGCTTAGCTGGAGTGTTGTGCGGATTGGCCTTCTTAACCAAAGGGTTTTTAGCTTGGGCGATCCCATTCATCGTTTTTGTCCCTTTAAGTATCGCTAGAAAACAATTTATTGAATTGGTTAAATTTGCCCCTTTAATTATCACTAGTGCCATTTTAGTTTGTATACCTTGGGGGCTTGCTGTTCATATGCAAGAACCTGACTACTGGCGTTACTTTTTCTGGGAAGAGCATATCAACCGCTTCTTTGCTAAAGATGCGGAACACGGCAAATCATTTTGGTTTTTCTTTCCAATTATTCCTCTGGCGTTATTACCTTGGTGGTTTGGTTTTAAATGCTGGCTGCAAACCGGTCGGCAACTATCTTGGCTTAAAAGCAACGGTCCGTTGTTGTTCTTATTATTATGGGCGGTTTTAGGTCTACTCTTCTTTTCAAGCTCTAGGGGAAAATTACTTGGTTACATCCTGCCTTTGATGCTTCCGATTAGTATTATGTTCGCTGTCAGCCTCAACCAAGCTATTGCAAAAGGTTGGCAACTGCCGTTATTACCTTTAGCTGGACTGCTTATTACTGGAGCTGGGGTACTGATTGGTCTCGACCTTAGTAGCGAACCTTTTTACCAGTCATTCGAACAGAGTAACAAATGGATCGCTGTTAGCAGCTTAGTCCTTGGTGCAGTTATTGCTTCATTCGGCCTCAAACAAAAAGCTGAAAATAGACTCAAATACACCGCATTAGCGATCCTACCGTTTTTTTGGGTGGCAGGGGCGGTGGCGCCTAAGAGTGCGATCGATCACCAATTGCCCGAACAATTTATTAATCGTTTGCAATTAAATCAATGTCAGGGGCTGTACTCTGACAAATACATGGCAGCAAGCCTTACTTGGTTGAAACATCGAACTGATGTCAATATTGTCGGCTATATGGGAGAGTTCGACTATGGTCTTGCCTATGCAGATTCAAGCCACAGACATTTGAGCGAAGTTGAATTACTCCAAAGCGCTAAAAAACAAAACATGTGCGTACTGATCCGCGCCAACAGGGAAGTGGATGAAGCCATTAAAAATAGTGGCTTATTTAAATTAATAGATACTGATAACAGTATTAGTTTTTATAAAAATTTCTAAGAGACCTTTAGTCAAAAGTCGAAAATTTATCTTCGACTTTTGACTAAACCATTAAACCGCTTTAGCAATAAAATATGGATTCAGTAGGCTTTCTGTTTGGTTATAAAGGAGCGGTTGCTGACTCTGCCAATCCAATACTTCACCACCAGCAGCCAACACCACAGCATGCCCGGCTGCTGTATCCCATTCACTGGTAGGGCCTAAACGGGGGTATAATTGGGCACTGCCTTCAGCAATTAGGCACAACTTTAAAGAACTGCCAACGCTAACAAGTTCATAACTGTCGTGCTGCTGCAAATAGTGAGTGAGTTCAACAGATGGATGAGAACGACTTGCTACTACTTTTACTGGCTGACTATCTATATTAACTTGAATAGCTTGAGGCTGAGCAGGTAAACCTTTAAAAGCACCAAGCCCTTGTCCCCCCCAATAAGCGATGTTTTTAGCTGGCACCCAAACCACACCCACCACTGGCTTGCCACTTTCAATCAGAGCAATATTAACCGTAAACTCACCATTCCTTTTGATGAACTCTTTGGTACCATCAATAGGGTCGATTAAAAAATATTTATGCCACTGACGCCTCGTACTCCAGGGAATGTTAGCACCTTCTTCAGATAAAATCGGTAGCTGACTATGGGTTTGCAAGTATTCACAAATAATTTTATGGGCCGCTAAATCGGCACGAGTCAGAGGCGAGTCATCGGACTTAAGCTGCACGCCAAAATTATCACTCTGATAAATATCCATGATAGCGCTTGCAGCCAAATTAGCCGCCTCTAGCATCATATTTAAATGTTTTTCCATGCTCACCTTAAATTGATTCTATCGCCTGGGTTAACTTAGTAACGCCAATCACTTGCATGCCTGCAATCGGTTTTTTGGGGACATTTGCCTTAGGCACAATAGCCCGAGTAAAACCATGTTTCGCCGCCTCGATTAAACGCTCTTGACCATTGGCTACCGGTCGAATTTCACCAGAGAGTCCAACCTCACCAAAAGCAATTAAGCCTTTATCTAAAACATTATCTTTGAAACTGGAAACCAATGCTAACAATAGCGCTAAATCCGCCGAAGTCTCTGTTACCTTAACACCGCCAACGACATTCACAAACACATCTTGATCCGCCAACATCAAACCACCGTGTCGATGTAATACCGCTAATAATAAGTTCAATCGGTTTTGTTCCAAACCAACAGCGACACGACGGGGGTTGGATAATGGGCTGTAATCGACTAAAGCTTGTAACTCAACCAGCAAGGGACGAGAGCCCTCCCAAATCACCATCACCACGGCTCCAGAAGCACTATCGACTTCTTTAGATAAGAATATCGCTGACGGGTTGGCCACTTCCTTCAATCCTGTTTCTGTCATGGCAAACACGCCCAGTTCATTAACGGCTCCGAAGCGGTTTTTATGGCTTCGTAAAGTACGATAGCGACTGTCACTTTCCCCTTCCAATAAAATTGAACAATCAATGCAGTGTTCAAGAACCTTAGGTCCGGCCAATGAACCATCTTTAGTAACATGCCCCACCATCACCACTGCCACGCCATTTTGTTTAGCATAACGAGTCAAAAATGCGGCAGATTCTCGTACTTGAGCCACCGAACCAGGGGAAGAGCTAATATCCGCCATATGCACAACTTGAATGGAGTCAACTACCATAATTTTGGGTTTGACCTCGTCAGCAACATCACAAATACGTTCAACCGACGTTTCCGACAGCACTTGCAATTTATCCGTTGGGAGACCTAAACGGTTCGCTCGCATGGCCACTTGTTGCAAAGATTCCTCACCTGTTATGTAGAGAGTATTCATTTGTTCACTGAGCTTACACATCGTTTGCAATAACAGCGTTGATTTTCCTGCCCCAGGGTGACCACCGATCAAAATTGCACTCCCTGGAACAATGCCCCCGCCAAGAACCCTATCTAGTTCATTAAATTGGCTCGACATTCTTGGAAGCTCAGTTAAATCAATCTCGCTGAGTTTTTTAACCTGTGATTGGCCACTGGCAGTGCCGGCATAACCAGAAAACTTACCGCCATCACTTGGCTTCACTGAACTTTGACGCATCTCCGTGATAGTGTTCCACTCCCCACAAGCATTACACTGCCCAAGCCAGCGAGGATAGTCTGCTCCACATTCTGTACAGACAAATGCCGTTTTTGTTTTATTTTTAGCCATGCTTTTGATAACTTCTTATTTGTTGTGATAAAGTTAAATGTCGCCGTGCCGATATTCTATCAAGCTTAATAAAAAATAATAAGGGACTATGAGCCTAGAAAAATATCATCAAATTTTGGTTCAGCTGGTGCCATTTGCCAAGCATCGGGAATATGAATCTATATTTGACCGCCTAACGGCTCACTTAGATCGTTCTGCTCGCTTTCTTATAAAGATGGAAGTGTCCCGCTTGTGGCGCCCGTGTATCAGGGTTATCGACTTAAGAAACAAACTTCATGAAACCTGTATTAACTACCAATACCAAGGCTTGGTTCATTATCTTGATCAACAAGCCTTAGATACCTTTAATAAATACATAAAACTTTATAATGGCAGCTACACTTTGGGCGTCTACGAAGCTGTAATCAATAATATTAAGCAAAACCCGAGACAGGCCATTGCTGATGTCACTACCAATGATGGCATTAATATTTTAAAAATATGTGACAACAGTAAACGCTCAGAAGAGCGTATGAACTATGCGGTCAAAATCGACTGCTGGCAAAACCAACAGCATATTTCTGGGATTTCCAGCGATATATCTGTCAATGGAGCCAAGATTAAGCTGCCATTGAATACTAAAATCGACCCTAATCAACTTATCTATGTGAAATTCTTTGATCTTGAATATCAATATATTGAAGAGGAGCTTAAAAAGGGACTGAGCTATGAAGTGGTCGATATAGAGCAGGGGACCAATGCATTGATGTTAAGGCTGCAAAGCCATCAACATTCAGACAAAGTCGCAGATGTCTTAAGGGATTTTATTCGACGTTTTAAATTCCGCTACAAAGTCGATACCGCTTATGCCTTACAACAAGCCAAAGAAGAAATTTTAATTGACCATTATGTTACCCGCATTAGTCATTTGCCATTTTTTGTCAATAATACTGACCACCTTGAACTGCCCTTTGTTTTAAGAACTAGGGATAACCTGCCGTTACTAAAGCTTTTGAGCGACGATTTACAGCAAGTTCATATTGAACATTTGTTCGATCAAGAAACGCTAATGCTATGTATTAATCAAAATGCGACCAAAGAGCAGCTTAGCTTCTATTATTTTACTGACCATCAACAACCTTATATCGCCTCAATCGCCGAGCTCAATCAACAAGGCATACTTAGTGAATTTTATGAATACGGCCGTCAATTTGACAGCTTTATGGCACTGACTCTAGAAGCTCGACCACTGGCCGATCTTGACAATGCCTCCACCGATAAACTGCCGCCTTTAATACAAAGTCAAATTTCCAATATTAAGGCAGTCTTAAATGTAACTTGCCATCATTTTAAAGAATATCAGCCACTAGCAACGCTACATCATCATAAACCGCAATGGCTTGAGCAATTTAAGCCCTCAAGTGCCCCACTCATCACCACTAAAGTTATCGAGTATGGCTTTAATGAGCGCAGAAAAGGATCTCGCTTTAAACTAGAATCTCAGGTTATTGTTGACTATGGGAAAAACAAACACAAAGCACTCACTGTAGATTTTTCAACCCGAGGTTTTAAAATCAAACTTGCCAAGCCCATAGAACCCATATCCTTAGGCAGTACCGTATATTTAAGCTTCCCACAGATGAATAAGCTCACTAATAAATATGCTTTAGTAGAGCTGCCCTACTCTGTTGTTAATCTAGACAGCATCGACAAAACCATCAGCGTCAAATCTAAAATGATTGATAACCAGCATATCGGTAATGATTTTTTTGAAGCGCTAATTGCACAAAACTTCCACCACCTTCACAGGCTCGGAGAAAAAAACGATAATAACCAAAAGCTTTCATACCTTTTGATGAATTTAGTCAAATCAACGCTCGATAAAGTCCCTGGTTTCATAATTAAAGAGAACCAATTACTAAAGCTTGATACCATAGTAATACTCAACCAGCCGCCATCTGTGCTACTGCCTTTTTTCACAACAGCAACCGATGATGCCTCATTAAATCTTGAAGTCATTTTATCTTCAAATTTAATCCACACTCATTTACTTGAGAAATTAAGAGCGATGAAAGACACGCAAGCTATGGATTTTATAGATATCGCTATCAGTCATCAAAGTCAGGCCCACAAAGGTGTACAGGCATATTTTTTGGGCAATTTGAAGCTCTATCAAAAAGCAAACCTGCTTTTAAAGCTTAAGTCTTTAAGTCAGATTAAGATCATTAGACTGCACTTTTGTCGTATCGGAAAACCCAACATCAAATTAATTGCTGATTTACTCCATTACATTGGCCGACACGCCCAACACAAACGCAACCGTTTAGAAAAGCAACTTTGGAAAAATCTAGCTATGGTAGAGATCAGCGATATCACTTCACTTTATTTGTATAACTTAAAGCTCGAAGTGCTGCTCGCTAAGCAGCCCTCCATTGTGCCTTCATAACCTACTTGCCACAGCGACTTTCTTCGTCACTGCATATATTTATCAATTTTTTGTCAACCAATATCTCGCTTGTCCGTTATTAAGCCATATCAAAGCACAAATAAGGACAGCAAATGAAACAAGTTAATCTCCAACACTTATTTAGAATGAGTTTACTGGCAAGTAGTATCGCATTAACAGCTTGTGGAACAGAGACTATTATTGAGGATAATTCACAGGTTATTAGTCAAGATGTTGGTCAACTTGATATCATGTTGAGGGATGCTGCAGAGGACTTTTTAACTTATGCAGTAGACATTAGTCAAATTACCCTTACCCGAGCAGATGGTGCAGTGGTCAATGTGCTACCGAATAACCCAAGGGTCGACTTTGTTGAATATCAAACCTTAAGCGAATTTTTCTCGAGTCAAACTATCGCTAGCGGTGTTTATACCCATGTTGCTTTTACCCTTGATTATTCAAGCTCAGAGATCATTATTAAGGACGAACTTGGTAACCCTATAGTCGCCAGCGCCATTGATGCAGAAGGTAATCCATTAAGCCAATATACATTAGATATTGCCTTAGATGAGCAACAACAACTTGCGATTTTACCCGGTAAGGCAGCGGCATTAACGTTGGATTTTGACTTAGCGGCAAGTAATACCATTTTAAGCACGGCACCCGCTTTAGTGGAAGTATCCCCTATTTTGGTGGTTGATGCCGAGCTTGATAGTGATAGAGATCATCGGGTACGCGGCCTATTACAAAGCAGTGATGAATCATCCATTACCCTAGATATTAAACCTTTTCGCTTCAAAGACGGTGACTTTGGTAGAAAAACCCTTAATTTTGATGAAAATACCCAATTTGAGATTAATGGTGAATTGCTTAGCTTAGCACAAGCCTCTGAAGTGTTAGCAAGCTTAGCTGCTGACACGCCTATTATCGCTTATGGTCGCTTCGACAAACAAACTGAACAATGGTTAATGGCTTCAATGCAAGTTGGTACATCGGTGCCATGGCATAACCAAGATTTATTAAGGGGTGTTGCTGTTGCTAATGACAATGGCAGCATCAGCCTAAAAGGTGTTGTTATTGAACCCCAAGACCGAACCGCTCGATTTGTAAAGACAACTACGTTGATCAGTGGCGATCAAACTAAAATCAATAGCTGGAACGGTCAAACCGATCTTGCCCCAACTATGATAGCAGTGGGGTCAAAAATTCAAGCATTGGGGCAATGGCAAGAAACCGAGACAGGTACAAGTTTTAATGTAGAAGATGGCTTAGTTCGTTTAAAAATCAGTCGGATAACTGCCAAAGTGAATGAAGCAGAAGGCTTAAATGTCAATGCTATCTTAGCCAACAAGCACAGTGTCAATTGGTATCAATGGCAAGATAACTCGACATCTCCAGATAGCATGTCAATCAAGCTTAATGGTCTGACACCACAAACCACTAGCGGTGACTGGGTTCAAATCCGTGGTAACTTTATAAAATCTGGTGATTTTGATTTTGATGCGCAATCGGTCACTAAACTAGAGTTTGAATCTCAAAAGGCCGTTGCCACGGTCTACAACTTAAGTCAATCGCCGGTTGCCAATCTGGTTGAAAACAAGCTGGTACTGGATCAGGCGGCCACAAAGCACTTAAAACTTGCGAGTATCCCTTTAGCGATTTCAGAAGACTTAGATCTTAACAGTATTAACTTTGCTGATAGTGGTGAATTCGTCATTAAAAAGTCATTTGAATTTAGCCTACAAACCTTCACTAATTCAACTGAGTTCTTGCAAGAAATTGCCAAGCTCATAGAGCAAGGTGCTGAAATAAAGCGAGTGACTGCTACAGGAATATACCAATTAGATGGCCAAGAAATTACATCTAGCCGTTGCCTAGTTGTAGTCAAATAATTATTATTAATAAAAAAATAATAATTAATTGAAAATGACCAAAGAAGTAGAAATTGCTGAGTTTTTTGCTCAGGTAGAAGGTCGCGCTCTGCAGATGGCGCGAACTTCTACAAGAAACCTTGATGAAGCAATGGATATCGTTCAGGACACCATGCTTAAACTCATTAGCAATTACAGCGATAAAGCTTCTGAGGATTGGACTCCCTTATTTTATAGGATTTTGCAAAACAAAATTACTGATTGGCATCGCAAGCAAACCTTGAAAAAAATGCTTTATATGACTCCTGTGAGTGTTGATGAAGATTTTCAAGACTACTTAACAGAAGGGATTGACCATCACAACAGTGAAAAGCAAACCCAACTTAACGATGCCACTCAAGCGATGCAATTGCATCTAAGTCAGCTTCCGTTGCGCCAGCAACAAGTTTTTATGTTGCGCTGTTGGCAAGGTTTTTCAACGGCTGAGGCTGCAACTATTATGGGCTGTACTCAAGGCAGTATAAAAACCCATTACTCGAGAGCGTTAGCCAAAATGCAAGCAGCTCTTAAGGATTACTACTATGACTAAACCGACAGAATCACAAATTAAAGAATTGGCTGATAGCCAGCTTACGCAGATGCCTGCTGATGTTAAATTAAGATTGCAACAGGCAAGAATGAATGCCCTAGCTCAAGCTAAGCCTAAAAATGCTCGACCATGGATGCTCCTTGGGCCGTCCCTTGCAGCTGCTGCCACTTTTGGTGTATGGATGAATTTACAACAGGACAGTGATCAGATTGAGCTTGCTCAAGTTGAAAGCTTTGAATTATTGATAAGTGAGGATCCTGAAATGCTCACAGACTTGGAGTTTAGTATTTGGCTTGCAGAACAATCACAATCTTAGCCTTTATTTTTAGTGTTAGCTTTGCAACAAAGGCCAATACCAATAACGAGTTAAGTTTAGAATTATTATTATTTTTAAGTGATACCGTAATCGTTGATGAACAACTTGTGACACCGGTTGACCTATTAGAAAAACAATTTGAACCAATGAACAATTATGATCAAGAACCTAAGGAGCCAAAAGATGAGTAAATTAATGAGCACAATCTGCTTGTTGATCGCTGGCTTTTTATTTTCCGCAAGCTCCAGCGCCCAAGATTGGGACAGTCTTCCAGCAAGCTCAAAACAGGTATTGGCAAAATTTGAGAAACGCTGGGATAAACTAGATAGCGAAACTCAAGATAGATTGGTAAAAGGCGCCAACCGCTGGACAAACCTGTCTGCAGATCAAAAGCAAAATGTTCAACAGCGCTTTAAACAATGGCAAAAGCTTAGCCCGGAACAAAAACGAAATGCAAAAGCTCGCTTTAAAGAGTTTAAAAAGCTAACACCTGAACAGCAGCAAAAAGTAAAAGCCGCTTTTGGTAAATTTAAACAATTATCACCAGAAAAACAGGCAAAACTTAAGAAAAAGTTCAGTAATATGAGCCCTTCGCAAAAACAAAAAATGAAGAAGCGCTTTATGAAGAAGAATAAATAGCCAGAATAAACATACATAAATGGTTAAAAAGCGGATTGCCCCTAAAAGGCGCCACTCTACTCTAATGTATTTTAATCACTTATGAGTAGGGCAGCTTATTTCACTTTCAGCTGCGCATCAAAAAAGCCGGATTATTTTCATAATCCGGCTTTTTTATAACGGCAGTTAGCACACTGCTCTCAATGACACTGTCGCCCTAACAGCGAAGCGCTCTCGATTTATTCCAGTTCTGACTCAGGTGTAGCAGTAACGTCTTCAGCTTGCTCAACAGGAGCCGCCAATAACATATCACGCAGTTGCTGCTCTATTTCTTGAGAAATAGCTGGGTTCTCTTTTAAATATCGACAAGAGTTTGCTTTACCTTGACCAATTTTATCGCCCTTGTAGCTGTACCAAGCACCTGATTTTTCTACAAGCTTGTTTTTAACGCCTAAGTCAATTAGCTCACCGTAACGGTTAAAGCCTTCACCGTAAAGGATTTGGGTTTCAGCTTGTTTAAATGGCGCAGAAATCTTGTTCTTAACCACCTTAATACGGGTTTCGTTACCAACTACCTCGTCACCATCTTTAATCGCACCAGTACGGCGGATATCCAGACGTACAGAAGCATAGAACTTAAGTGCGTTACCACCTGTGGTGGTCTCTGGTGAACCAAACATCACACCAATCTTCATACGAATTTGGTTAATGAAGATACACATACAGTTTGACTGTTTAAGGTTACCGGTTAACTTACGCATTGCTTGAGAAAGCATACGTGCTTGTAAACCCATGTGGCTGTCACCCATTTCACCTTCAAGCTCTGCTTTTGGAGTCAGTGCTGCAACCGAGTCAACGACCAATACATCAACCGCCCCAGAACGTGCTAGCGCATCAGCAATTTCAAGAGCTTGCTCACCTGTATCTGGCTGTGAAACTAATAATTCATCAATATTTACGCCCAGCTTTTGCGCGTAAATTGGGTCTAGTGCATGCTCAGCATCAATAAAGGCACAAGTTTTTCCCTGCTTTTGTGCAGCGGCAATAACCTCTAAAGTAAGGGTCGTTTTACCAGAGCTTTCTGGACCGTAGATTTCAACAATACGGCCCATTGGCAAGCCACCAGCACCAAGAGCAATATCTAAAGCTAATGAACCTGTGGATATGGTTTCAATATCCATGGTGCGATTGTCACCTAGCTTCATAATAGAACCTTTACCAAATTGTTTTTCAATTTGGCTTAGTGCGGCACTGAGCGCCCTTTGCTTGTTGTCATCCATTTGCTTGCTCCAGATAAATTCTTAATCGTTAATGAACAGTAGTATACTGTATGAGCGTACAGTATCAACTACTATTTCAAACTTTTATCTGAAATTATAAATAAAGCATTGATAATTATGGTTAAATATTTAACTTTTTTATGTGAGCAAGCATTTGACCAGTACTGAATAGTTCGATTAACAGTAAAATTATGGATTTTATAGAGTGCCCCCTTAGACACCAAAGCATGGATCCCTTATCATCAAACAAATTATCTTTAGCAACCTTATGTAAAGGACACTTTTGCACGTGACCAGTCAGGATTTAAGTCAGCATACCCCTATGATGCGTCAATATTTGACCATCAAATCCGAGCACCCAGATGTTTTATTGCTTTATCGTATGGGAGACTTTTATGAGCTTTTCTATGATGATGCAGAAAAAGCGGCTGCGTTACTTGGCATAACCCTTACTAAAAGAGGCAAAAGCGGGGGTAATGCAATACCAATGGCAGGTGTCCCTTACCATGCCATTGAAGGCTATTTAGCCAAACTGGTAAAACTTGGCGAATCCGCTGCAATCTGTGAGCAAGTGGGTGATCCCGCCACCAGCAAAGGGCCAGTGGAGCGCAAGGTTGTGCGCATTATTACCCCTGGCACGCTAACCGATGAAGCCCTATTAACCGAACGCAGCGACAACTTAGTAGCCTGTTTATATCAGGGAGATAACCGCTTCGGTTTTGCTACTTTAGATATCAGTTCTGGCCGCTTCCTATGCCAGCAATTGCCAACGGCTGAAGCTGTAGAAGCAGAAATTCAACGTACCAATCCTGCCGAGTTGTTATATAACGAAATGCTCGAGGAAGTAGGGTTATTAACCGGTCGCAGTGGTACCCGTCGGCGCCCAGAATGGGAGTTTGAATCCGCAACCGCACAAGCCCTTTTATGCCAACAGTTTAATACTAAAGATCTTACTGGTTTTGGCATTAATGAACAATTTAATGCCGTCAGCGCAGCGGGTTGTTTATTGCAATACATTAAAGATACCCAGCGAACAGCCCTGCCCCATATCAACGCATTAAATCTTGAGCAACAATCCCACTTTGTTACCCTTGATGCGGCTACCCGAAGAAACCTTGAGCTCACTGTTAATCTCAGTGGCACTGATAAGAACACTCTTGGGCATGTATTAGATCATTGTTCTAGCGCCATGGGCAGTCGCTTGTTTAAACGCTGGCTCCATCAACCCCTCAGAAGCCATCAACTCATTAATGCCCGCCTTGACGCTATTAGTGAGCTTAGCGAACAGTTTTTAGTTCCAGAACTCAGTGACTGCTTGTGCCAAATGGGCGATATCGAGCGCATTTTAGCGCGCCTAGCACTGAGAAGTGCCCGCCCTAAAGACTTTGCCAAACTACGTCAAAGTTTACAGTTATTACCTGAACTGCAACAGTTATTAGCCCCTAGTGCTAGTACTAAATTGGTTGAATTAAAAACCAATATGAATCAATTTCCTGAAATTGTGAACCTGTTAGAAGGCGCCATCGTTGATAATCCACCCATGTTAATTCGTGATGGCGGAGTCATTGCCCCTGGCTATAACCAGGAACTCGATTACTTACGTGAACTTTCTAAAGGTGCTACCGATTATTTAGCTTTGCTTGAACAGCGCGAGCGCGACGCCACAGGCATTGCCACCCTAAAAGTGGGTTATAACAAGGTGCACGGTTACTTTATTGAGGTATCTAGAGCCCAGTCGGCATTAGTTCCTGCCCATTATCAGCGTCGCCAAACCCTAAAAGCGATGGAAAGATACATTATTCCTGAGCTGAAAGAGCACGAAGATAAGGTACTTAACAGCCAATCCCAAGCCCTCGCCTTAGAGAAAAAGCTTTGGGATGAGTTATTCGATTTACTGTTACCACAATTAGGTCAACTGCAGATGTGCGCCAGTGCCTGTAGCGAGTTAGATGTACTTAATAACCTCGCATTTTGCAGTGACAAATACGGTTACCAGCGTCCTGTATTAAGCGATACTGTGGGTATCAATATTGAAGCCGGCCGCCATCCAGTGGTTGAGCAAGTCACTAAAGATCCCTTTATTGCCAACCCTACTCAACTAGGATTAGGCCGTAAAATGTTGATTGTCACCGGCCCTAATATGGGCGGTAAGTCGACCTACATGCGTCAAACAGCCTTGATCACCTTAATGGCCCATATTGGTAGCTATGTGCCCGCTGACAAGGCGGTCATTGGTCCCATTGACCGTATCTTTACCCGTATTGGCGCGTCAGATGATTTAGCCTCAGGTCGCTCAACCTTTATGGTGGAAATGACCGAAACCGCCAACATACTGCATAATGCGACTGCCCAATCCTTAGTATTAATGGATGAAATTGGCCGTGGTACCTCTACTTATGATGGTTTATCCTTAGCTTGGTCTTCAGCCAATTATCTCGCCACTAAACTTGGCAGCCTCACTCTATTTGCCACCCACTATTTTGAGCTCACCCAATTAGCCGAACAATTAAATGATGTCCATAATGTGCACCTAGATGCTGTCGAGCATGGTGACACCATCGCCTTTATGCATGCCGTACAAGAAGGCAGTGCCTCTAAAAGTTATGGCCTACAGGTGGCAGCATTAGCTGGTGTCCCCAAAGTTGTGGTCAGCAGTGCCAAGCAAAAACTGCATGAGCTTGAGCAGTTGGATACCCGTACACCTCAAAGCCAGCCGCTCTTGCAGCAAGAGCAGCATCCACAACAAGCCAGTTTATTTAATGAGGCTTCAGCGGTAGAGCAGGCATTAGAGCAAATTAACCCAGATGATCTTAGTCCGCGTGAAGCATTGGCGTTTTTATATAAGCTAAAGGCTAAACTATAACCAATCTAGCCCGCTCTGCGGGCTAGTATTCGATGACGGATTTATCAAAAAAATGGCGACCTTCAGGTCGCCATTTACTGTATTGCATTGCTACCAATAAAAATAATACCCATGCAGGCAAAGTAAAGCGAATATACCAGCAATAATATCATCGATCATAATGCCAAAGCCGCCATGCACATGCTTGTCTAACAAACTTATTGGCCAAGGTTTAATAATGTCAAAAATACGAAACAACACAAAGGCTGCCAATAAATTTTGCCAAGTTAATGGTAACCACAACATCGCCACCATATAGCCAGCAATTTCATCCCAAACAATAGCGCCATGGTCATGCTCTCCCATATCACTGGCGGCTTTGCCACAGATATAAATACCTATAATTGCTGCCACGATTGTGGCAATAAGATAGCCATTAGCAGGCAGTAACGATGCTAAATAAATAACAGGCAATGCCGCGATGGTACCAAAGGTACCTGGGGCTTTAGGCGCCAAGCCACTACCAAAGCCTAAGGCTAAAAAGTGGATTGGATTAGTTAACGACAATTTGTCGATGGGGTTATTAGAAGTGCTCATAACCAGATAAGTTTAACTCTTTTTTATTATTATTTTGGAAATATTCAATTCCTTGGTAAGCCCCTATGGTACCAACTTTGGTCAATTTAATCCCAAGATTTTCACTGATCAGAGCGATGTCTTGTGCTTTTTCAGGACTGGCCGTAAACAACAACTCGTAATCTTCACCACCGCTTAAGGCAAAATCGAGCGCTTGCTGCCAGTCTAAGCACTGCAATAAGGAGGACAATGGTAAGCACTCAAGATCAATTCTGGCCCCTTGACCACTGGCATTTAAAATATGTTTAAGATCAGATGCTAAACCATCACTTAAATCCATGGCACTAGTGGCCACTGCCCTTAACGCCTGCCCCAGCTCAATGCGGGCTGTGGGAAAGTAATGACGCATTACGCCCTGTAAGCCAAGTTCAAAATCCACTCCTTTATTCAGTAAGTGGGCCAAGCCTAGGCCAGAATCGCCAATGGTATGACTGACATAGATATCATCACCACTGTTGGCACCACTTCGTGTTAACGCCTTCCCCTGTGGCACAAAGCCATGCACAGTAATGGTAATAACGACCTTATCTGACATGCAGGTATCGCCGCCAACAAGGGCAAGATCATACTGCTTGGCTAAATTAAAAAAGGATTCAGAAAATTCTGCCAACCAAGATTCGTCTACCTCCGGTAAACTAATGGCCAACGTTGCCCAAGCGGGTGTCGCCCCCATTGCTGCCAAATCTGACAGGTTAGCGGTTAAGGCTTTATGTGCAAGTGCTGCCGCAGGGATATCTGCAAGAAAGTGAACATCCTGCACTAAAGAGTCCGTGCTAACTGCCAATTGCATACCCGCAGGTGGTGCTAACAGTGCACAGTCATCCCCTACTCCAATGACAACATCATCACGGTTGCTATTTTGGCTAAAGTATTTTTTTATTAAATTGAATTCTTTCACAGAGATTTCTTATCGGCTTATACAAAAAGTGCGGCCTAAGCCGCACTTCATATCATCGTTTCTAGATTAAGCTTTTGCTAGCTTATCTAGGGCGCCATTAACAAACTTATGGCTGTCATCGGCACCGAATACTTTCGCAAGTTCAATCGCTTCGTTAATCACTACCTTATGGGGTACGTCTTTACGGAACATAAGCTCGTAAGCACCAAGGCGCAATAACGATTTTTCAATCGGATCGACGTCTTTAATTGGGCGGTCTAAATGAGGCTCTAACGCTGCATCAATTCGAGTTGCCTGAGTAGCAACACCGGATAACAATTCGCGGAAGTACTCAACATCGACACCATTGGTGCTATTTTCAGTTAAGTAGTTCAGTTCAATATCAGCAACATTGTTACCGCTTAATTGCCATGAATAAATGGCTTGTACCGCAAGGCGGCGGGCTTTACGACGCATCGAAGGCTTCACAGAGATCCCCAATTACAGTTGTTCTTCAAGGTTTTGCAAAACGTTGATCATCTCTAGGGCACCAAGGGCAGCTTCACCACCTTTATTACCGGCTTTAGTTCCAGAGCGTTCAACAGCTTGCTCGATAGTATCAGTGGTTAATACACCAAATGACACAGGAGTATCAAATTCTAGCATGACTTGAGCCAGACCTTTATTGCATTCACCTGCAACAAAGTCAAAGTGGGGTGTACCACCACGAATTACCGCACCAAGTGCAATAATTGCATCGTACTTACCGCTAGCAGCAATACGACGGGCAGTTAATGGCAGCTCGTAAGCTCCTGGTACACGGACAATAGTAATGTTGTCATCGCTTACTTGACCAAAGCGCTTGAGGGTATCAACAGCACCCTCAACTAAGCTTTCAACAACAAAGCTATTAAAACGGCCAACAACTAGCGCAATTTTTGCGTCTTTAGCTGCGATATTTCCTTCAACAATATTCATATTTTCACCCAAAAGTTAGCAATCCGGCCCAACTGTCATACAATTGGACGCAATAATAGCACAAGTGTAGCTAAAGCAATTAGCTTAGCTTCACAAACAGTTAATTTTTATCCGAAATATATTCGACAACCTCTAAACCGAAGCCGCCTAAAGAATGATAGCGCTTAGGTTCACTAAGAAGTCTCATTTTATTCACCCCCAAGTCAGCAAGAATTTGGGAGCCCACACCAATACGACTCGTTGGCGCCTTGGCTTTTTTACGTTGGGGTTGCTCCCCCGCATCAATCGCGGCAAAGCTCTTCATTTTATTCAGTAATGCATCATTGCTGGTATCGCTGGCAAGGATCACCACTACCCCGCCATCTTTACCGACACGCTCTAGAGCGTGATCCAGTGGCCAACTGCGATTCTGATCTCGCTCTGAGAATATTAAATCGTTAAAAGCATTATGTAAGTGAACACGAACTAATGGCTCACCCTCTAAACTGCCGTTGACCATTGCAAAGTGCAATTGATTATCAATTGTATCACGGAAGCAATGCATATCGAACTCACCATAACGGGTAGGCATCTTACAACTTGCTTCACGCACTATGGTGGTTTCATTTAAATTACGGTACTCAATCAAATCTGCAATGGTGCCCATTTTAAGGCCGTGCTCTTTGGCAAAAATCTCTAGATCAGGGCGACGCGCCATGGTGCCATCTTCTTTTAAGATTTCTACAATTACACCCGCCGGCTCCAAACCAGCCAAACGCGGCAAATCACAGCCAGCTTCAGTATGACCCGCTCGGATAAGTACACCACCATCTTGCGCTTTAAGCGGGAAAATATGACCGGGTTGCACAATATCTTCCGCCTTAGCATCTTTCTTTACAGCGGCAAGCACAGTGGTCGCACGGTCTGCGGCAGAAATACCTGTAGTGACGCCTTCAGCGGCTTCAATCGAAACGGTGAAATTGGTACTAAAAGCGGCACCGTTATTATCAACCATCAATGGTAACTTTAATTGTTCACAACGGTCTTTAGTCAGAGTTAAGCAAATTAAGCCACGGCCATATGTAGCCATAAAGTTAATGGCTTGGGGAGTGATTTTTTCTGCGGCAATAATTAAATCACCTTCATTTTCCCTATCTTCATCATCCATTAAGATCACCATCTTACCTTGACGGATATCTTCAATGATTTCTTCTGGGGTATTTAATGACATGAGTCGTTATCCTCTTATAAAGCCACTTCTTGCTAGCGTTTCCATTGAAAGACCAGCTGCTTTGGTATCTGGAGTGGGCGCCATTAGACGCTCAAGATAGCGGGCAATTAAGTCCACTTCTAAATTTACTTGTTGGCCAACCGTTAAGTCAGCAAGGGTGGTTTGGGCCGCAGTATGGGGGACAATCGTCAGCCTAAAAGCCTCATCCCTCAACTCATTGACGGTTAAACTGATACCATCAATGGTAACCGAACCCTTATGGGGAATGTATTTCAGTAGGCTTAAGTCATTAGGCTTGATCCAAAACTCTATCGCTTTGCCTAAATCTGACTTTTCCACGCAAGTAGCAACGCCATCCACATGGCCGCTCACCATGTGACCGCCTAAGCGGGTATTTGCCGTCACCGCTTTCTCGAGATTAACCTTTTGGCCAACACCATAATCTTTGAAACGAGTGACCTTAACCGTCTCAGCGGATACATCGGCACAGTAACCATTGCTGTTGATTTCAGTCACGGTTAGGCACACACCATTTGTAGCAATGCTATCCCCAAGGGATACATCTGCCATTGATAACTTACCAGAATCGATAGTCACTTTTACATCGTCCGCAGACTGCTGCCATGCAACTATCTTACCTACGGCTTCAATAATGCCTGTAAACATAACTTTAATTGGTCTCTTAAATAAGCCCTTTCAGGCGAAAAACTTGTTTTAAATCATCACCAAGCATGGTTTGCTCGATTAATTGTAGACGCTCTACTTGGTCCATATTAATTTTATCTTGGATAATCATTAGGTCACGACCACCAGCACCGATTAACTTAGGCGCTTGATATAACACTAACTCATCGACTAAACCCGCATCAAAAAATCGACCTGCAAGGGTAGCACCGGCTTCCACCAATACATCATGAATACCTTGTCTAGCCAGTTCCATTAATAAACCAACTAAACTAATTTGGCCATTATCTAAAGCAATGATTTGCTGCATCACATTATCAGGCCAGCTCGCTACTGGGTATTTTTGACCACTGCAAAGCATTAATGTACCTGAACTAGTGACAACATTAAGTGGCGGACGTAATTTAGCATTCGAGTCTAATACCACTTTAATTGGATTGGGGATTTGGCTAAGTTCGGTATCGTAACCTTTGTGATTCAATACATGCTGACGAACATTTAAACTTGGATCATCTGCTCGCACAGTGCCTGAACCTGTGATGACCGCCCCGACTTCAGCTCTGAGCTTTTGCACATCGTTGCGAGCTAGTTTACCGGTTATCCATTTGGATTGACCATTTTTTAACGCTGTTTTTCCATCCAAAGTACAAGCCAATTTCACCCTGACATAGGGTAGGCCTGTTTTCATTTTTTTAATAAAACCAGGATTGAGCTCATAGGCTTGTTGCTCAAGCACCCCTTCAACGACCTCAATACCGGCTTGACGCAGCATATAAATCCCGCGCCCACAAACTTGTGGATTCGGATCAGTCATGGCCACCACGACCTTGGCAATCCCCGCCTTTATAAGACCTTCAGCGCAAGGGGGGGTTCTGCCATAATGGGAGCAAGGCTCGAGGGTAACATAGGCAGTGGCGCCTTGGGCATCGGCTCCCGCTTGATTTAAAGCATGAACTTCAGCATGCTCGGTGCCTGCTTTTTTATGGTAGCCCTCACCGATGATTTGGCGGTCTTTGACAATCACACAGCCCACTTTGGGGTTAGGTCTGGTCGTAAAGTGCCCCTGTTCGGCAAGGCTGATGGCGCGAGCCATCATTTGTTGATCAAAGTTAGTCATGGGTACTTTCAAGATTGGCGATCACTTCACCAAATTGAGAAACATCTTCAAATGCACGATAAACTGAAGCAAAACGAATATACGCCACCTTATCGAGAATACGTAACTGATCCATCACTAAATTACCAAGCAGCTGACTCGGTACTTCCCTTTCTCCAGTGGCCCTTAGTTGCGATTTTATTTTATTAATTGCTTCTTCAATTGCGTCAGTTTCTACTGGACGTTTTTCTACGGCACGGGCAATCCCATCGCGTAATTTTGCTTCATCAAAAGGTTGGCGAGTCCCATCTTGCTTAATAATATGCGGTAGCACCAACTCAGCCGTTTCAAAAGTAGTAAAGCGCTCGCTACAAACGGTACAAGAACGACGACGGCGTACTTGGTGGCCATCGGCGACCAAACGTGAATCAATTACTTTAGTATCGGTTGCAGAGCAAAATGGACAATGCATAGAATTTCCCCAGCCTCACATTTAGGCAAAAAAAATGACCGCAAATTGCGGTCATTAAGAATACGCTATTTAGCTTTGAAAATTAAGCATAAACAGGGAATTTTGCGCATAATTCTAGCACTTGACTCTTAACACGTTGCTCAACGTTGTCATCACCCATGTTATCTAGAATGTCACAAATCCAACCAGCAAGTAATTTCGCTTCATCCGCTTTAAAGCCACGGCGGGTGATCGCTGGGGAACCAATACGAAGACCAGAGGTAACAAACGGTGAACGTGGATCATTTGGTACTGAGTTTTTATTCACAGTGATATTGGCGCGTCCTAGAGCGGCATCCGCATCTTTACCTGTAATATCTTTAGCAATAAGATCTAACAGGAACAAATGGTTATCTGTGCCACCAGAAACGACATCATAGCCACGCTCAATGAAGGCAGCAGCCATGGCTTGAGCATTCACCACTACTTGTTTTTGGTACTCAGTAAATTCTGGCTGCAATGCTTCTTTGAAGGCAACCGCTTTTGCCGCAATAACGTGGCATAAAGGACCACCTTGGCCACCTGGGAATACCGCTGAATTTAACTTCTTGTAAAGTTCTTCATCGTTTTCACCAGAGATGATCAGACCACCACGAGGACCCGCAAGGGTTTTGTGGGTAGTTGTCGTCACTACGTGTGCGTGTGGCACTGGGTTTGGATAAATACCTGCAGCGACAAGACCGGCAACGTGGGCCATGTCTACCATTAGGTAAGCGCCAACTTTATCGGCAATCTTACGGAATTCTGACCAATCAATGATCCCTGAGTATGCAGAGAAACCGGCAATGATCATTTTTGGCTTGTGCTCAAGAGCTAAGCGCTCAACTTCAGCGTAATCGATTTTACCAGTAGTTTCATCAATGCCGTACTGAACTGCACTAAATTGCTTACCAGAGAAGTTTACGTGTGAACCATGGGTCAAGTGACCACCATGGGCTAAGCTCATACCTAAAACTTTATCATTAGGCTGCAGCAGCGCTAAGAATACTGCAGAGTTAGCTTGTGAACCAGAATGAGGTTGCACGTTTGCGTAATTTGAACCGAATAGTTCATTGGCACGGTCAATGGCCAATTGCTCAGCAACATCGACGTACTCACAACCACCGTAATAACGCTTACCAGGGTAACCTTCTGCGTATTTGTTTGTTAGTTGCGAACCCTGCGCCTCAAGTACACGAGGGCTGGTGTAGTTCTCTGACGCGATAAGCTCAATATGCTCTTCTTGACGACGAGTTTCGTTAACGATCGCCTGATGTAACTCAGGATCGAAATCAGCAATGTTCATGGTTTTGTCTAGCATCAGACCACTCCCCAAATAAAATGATAAAGTAAACTTGTTCTCTTTATGGCGCGATATATTACTCCAAATGATGCGAGCTTTATAGAGAAACAACTACTAAAATTTTCACTTTATACGATTTTTATTCCTCCACTGGTCAACTTATTTATTGATTTAATTTTGACCAATAGGCGATATTTAACGACAAATAGCAGTGACATCGCGTGTCGATGATATAAAATTACCCCATATCAATTATACAAACGGATATTCCAATGGCTCAATTTGTTTACTCCATGCTGCGCGTTAGCAAGGTAGTACCACCATCAAAAACCATTTTAAAAGATATTTCTTTAAGCTTTTTCCCTGGCGCCAAAATTGGTGTTCTCGGCTTAAACGGTGCCGGTAAGTCGACGTTACTGCGCATCATGGCAGGGGTCGATAAAGAGTTCGACGGTGAAGCTAGGCCAATGCCAGACCTAAATATTGGCTATCTAGAACAGGAACCACAACTCGACGAAAACAAAACTGTCCGTGAAGTGGTTGAAGAGGCGCTAGGTGAAGTCAAACAAGCCCTTACTCGACTTGATGAAGTTTATGCTTTGTATGCTGATCCTGATGCAGATTTTGATGCCTTAGCCAAAGAGCAAGGCAAACTTGAAGCCATCATCCAGGCTGCAGATGGTCACAATATTGAGGCCAAATTAGACCGCGCAGCGGATGCCCTGCGTCTACCTGAGTGGGACGCTAAGATTGGCGTTTTATCAGGTGGTGAACGCCGCCGAGTGGCACTTTGCCGATTACTGCTGTCAAACCCTGACATGCTATTGTTAGACGAACCAACCAACCACTTAGATGCAGAATCGGTTGCTTGGCTTGAGCGCTTCTTAGTCGATTACCCTGGCACAGTCGTGGCCATTACCCACGACCGTTACTTTTTAGATAATGCTGCTGGTTGGATTCTAGAACTTGACCGTGGTGAGGGTATTCCTTGGGAAGGTAATTACTCATCTTGGCTTGAACAAAAAGACGCTCGACTCGCCCAAGAAGCATCGGCAGAGAAAGCACGCCAACGCTCTATCGAGAAAGAGTTAGAATGGGTCCGTACCAACCCTAAAGGGCGTCAGGCTAAATCGAAAGCTCGTATGGCGCGTTTTGAGGAACTGAACAACCAAGACCGCCAAAAGCGTAACGAAACCAACGAACTGTTTATTCCACCTGGCCCACGCCTTGGGGATAAAGTCATTGAAGTCAGCAACCTGTCTAAGTCATTTGGTGATCGTCAGCTTATTGATAACCTAAGCTTTAGCATGCCTAAAGGGGCGATTGTCGGCATCGTTGGCGCCAATGGTGCTGGTAAGTCGACACTATTTAAGATGTTACAAGGCACTGAGCAAGCCGATGCCGGCATTATCGACATTGGTGATACAGTTAAACTGGGGTCCGTGGAGCAGTTCCGTGACTCGATGAACGATAGCAACACCGTCTGGCAAGAAATTTCAGAAGGTCAAGATATCATCCGCATTAATAATATCGAAATCCCTTCTCGTGCCTATGTCGGTCGCTTTAACTTCCGCGGTTCCGATCAACAAAAGCGCATTGGTGAATTATCTGGCGGTGAGCGCAACCGTGTTCATCTCGCTAAACTGCTAAAAGCGGGCGCCAATGTATTACTTCTCGATGAGCCCACCAACGATCTTGATGTGGAAACCTTACGTGCGCTTGAAGAAGCCCTTTTAGAGTTCCCAGGTTGTGCCATGGTTATCTCTCACGACCGTTGGTTCCTTGACCGAATTGCTACTCACATTCTCGATTACCGTGATGAGGGCAAAGTGAACTTCTATGAAGGTAACTACAGTGAATACACTAAATGGCTTAAAGAGACTCAAGGTAAGGACGCCATTGAGCCGCACCGCTTGAAGTACAAGCGCATGAGTAAATAAGTCATTATTTTTTCAAACAAAAAAGGAACCATCTTGGTTCCTTTTTTATTGGCCTTAGTTCAACTATAACTAATACAAGGAATTCAATAGAGAAATAACTTTGATTATACGGCTTTTGAGCATAACCGTTGTCTTTTTATGCCTAAGTACTACGGCTCAGGAGAATGCACAGGCATCTAAACAGGCCACCACCCAAGGGTTAATTGATTCATTACTCAATGAGTTAGGATTAGATGATCCCCAATTCGACCCAAATAAAGGTCTAGACTTTAGTATTTTACCAGGCCCCTTCTATACTCCTGAGACCTCCTTGGGGGTTGGTATTTCGGCTGTTGGTATGTATGCAGTCGACAAACAGGACCTGACTATTCAGCCATCTTCATTAGTCATTACTGGATTAGCCTCGGTCAACGGTGCTTTTGGTTTATACCTCAATAACTCAACCTATTTTAGGCAAGACAAACATCGAATTTATGCCTACTTAGCACTTTCTGCTCGCAATGAGACCTACTATGGCACAGGTTATGCAGAAACGGTCAAGCAAGGCATTGGCATTGATTACCATCATAATAAAGTCCACTTTTCACCGAGTTATTTGTACTCTATTTTTGATAACTTCTATATAGGTCCTGGATACCATTTTAGTTATTCCGATGTTGGTAAACCCCAAATATTGCCAAATGGGATTTATAATGATGAAGTTCTTAATTATCCAGACAGCGGACGTAGCTCTGGCTTTAAGATCAGAGTTTTATATGACTCAAGAGACTTAGAAATCAACGCCTCCAAAGGGGCCTTAGTGGAATTACAGACCGTAGTATTTAACAAAAATTTCGGCAGCGAATTCCAATATAGCAAAACCACCTTTAAATATAATGGCTATTTGCAACTTACCCACCCTAATCAGCATCTTGCTTGGCAATTTGTCTACAATAAAGCCACTGGTGATGTCCCATGGACTGAACTGCCTATGCTGGGAGGAAATTCGGGCCTAAGGGGTTATTATCAACAGCGCTATCGGGGTGATGAAGTGGCGCTAAGCCAGTTGGAATATCGACGTAAACTTTCATGGCGTCACGGCCTGGTTGCATGGGTGGGTCTTGGTATGATTCGAAATCGTAATGAGAGCTATGACTTTAGCAAAACACTACCTAACATTGGGGTGGGTTATCGCTTTGAAGTCAAACCAAGAGTAAATGTTCGCTTTGACTTAGGTATCGGTCAAAATGAAATGGGGTTCTATATGGATATGGGCGAAGCCTTTTAAACGCTCACATCATGATAAATGGCATCAACTTTAGCTCCGTGCAACCCAATCCAACATTTCAAAAGGCTTTGTTTAAATTCAACCAAAGCCAATAACCTTTGCAGTTTCCCCTGTGGTTAATTGGCTCTTAAGATAGCAATGAGTGTTCACCCAAGTGATCTTGCTGGTGGTAATTTGCTCGCTTTGTAAGCGGGATATAATGTCGCAATAAAGCTCATTAGTAACGCCACCACGACGATAACCACGACATCATTCCACAGCATAAGCGATGGTAAATGGTCTACAAAATAAACATCACTGTCGAGTAATTTAGAGTCTGTCCATGTTTCAATGGTTGCAATGATTGAACTTAAATTTACTGCACATATGACACCGATGAAAGCACCAATGATAGTGCCCAAAACCCCATTGATACTGCCTTGCACCATGAACACTTGCAAAATACTTTTAGAAGTCATCCCCATAGTTTGCAAAATGGCAATTTCTCGATGTTTTTCTTGTACAGCCATCACTAGGGTCGAAACAATATTAAAACAAGCCACTGCGATAACCAGAAACAATACCAAATACATGATAGTCCTGACTAATTGGATATCATTGTAAAGGTGGCCATGGGTTCGGCTCCAATCAGAAATATACAAATATTCACTTAAACTAAAGGCAAATTCACGCACGAGATAAGGCGCCTGAAATAAGTCATTAGTCGTCAGTTTAATAGAGGTAGTATCCCAACTTGTTGCCATTAACTTGGCAATGTCTAGGCGGTGGGCATAGGCACGATTAGAGTCCAATTCACCACCACTTTTAAAGCTACCTAGATAGGTAAACTGTTTACGATTTAGCCCCCTTGAACCATTGGCAGGTAAATACAAAGACAACGACTGACCAGGCATTAATGCTAACTTAGTTGCGATACTCTGGCCTAAAACAATACCTGCTTGCTCCTGAAGGTGAGAGTCTCGCAACTGCAGCCAGACATCTGCTGCCATCTTTGAGGCAAGATTGCTGACTTCATTTTCCAACTCTGGTGTCACTCCTTTTACTTCTATGCCACTGAAGCCATCTTTAGTGCGGATAAGCGCATTAAGATTATATTCTGGAGTTGCCAGCCTAAAGGCATCAATACTATTGGCTTTATCAACTATGTTTTGAGGATGCATAATCCCCCCTTCAACAGCGGTCAACTCACCATGGGCCACCATTGAAAGTAAGTTTTGCCTGAGCTCTCTTTCAAAACCATTCATTGCAGATAACACGACAATCAATACCGCGACCCCCATGGCTATCCCCACCATAGAAGCGATAGAAATAAAGCTGATATAGCGATTCGATGCCCTAGCCTTAAAAAAGCGCCAACCAACTCTTAAAGCTAATGGGTTAAACATCCACCGACTCCTTCAACTCACCCCCAGACATATTCAATCTTCTATCAAATTGATTGGCCAGGTTCATATCATGAGTAACCACAATAAAGCTGGTGCCCTGTGCTTTTGCTAATTGCTTTAATAGTTGGTAAACCTTCAAACCTGATTCAGCATCTAGGTTACCAGTAGGCTCATCTGCCAGCACTAACTTCGGGTTATTAATCAATGCTCTTGCAATCGCTACTCGCTGGCGCTCGCCTCCCGATAGCTGGCTTGGGTAGTGACTTAACCTATGCCCTAAGCCTACTTGCTCAAGTAAATTTCGAGCTTTGACTAAAGCTTGTTTTTTATTCTCTCCAGCAATCCAAGCCGGCATAGCCACATTTTCTTCAGCGCTAAATTCAGGTAACAGGTGATGAAATTGATAAATGAAGCCCATTTGGCTATTTCTTAATAACGCCTGCTCAGCTTCAGATAACGTTAATAAATCCTGGCCTAAAAAAGCAACGTCACCGCTAGTGGGTTTGTCTAAGGTACCAAGAATATGCAGCAAGGTACTTTTGCCTGACCCTGAACTGCCTACAATCGCTAATGATTCACCATGACGTAGAGTAAAATTAACCTGATGTAATACCTGCGTTTGGTGCTCACCCTCTTGGTAAGTCTTGCTTATATTGGATGCGATTAATAATGGTTTATTCATTTCTTAGGGCCTCAGCTGGAGCAATCGAAGCAGCTTTTAATGCGGGGTATAACGTCGCTAATAAGGTGATAACTAGCGTTCCTAGGACAATACTTAAGATTTGATTGAATTCAACAATGACAGGTAACTTAACCCCTGTTCCTAACAGATTGACACCTAAACTTGCCAAAATTTTATCTAATTGTAATGCCAGTGGCAGCCCAATCAGAACGCCAACAAACAAACCGATCAAAGCATTGAGCATGCCTTGAATAACAAAGATACTACTGATATCAGCTTTGGTCAGGCCTTGCGTCTTTAATATGGCTACGTCGGCTCGTTTATCGATAACCATCATGACTAAAGCGGAAATAATATTAAAAGCGGCAACAATAACGATTAATGACAACATTAAAGACATCATTTTCTTTTCCATTTCAACCGCAGCAAACAATTGGCCATAATCTTTACGCCAATCACTGTATGTTACCGGTAAGTCGACAGTATTCTTCAGAAGCTCAATGACTTGTTGTGAATCAAAAGGATCGTCAAGGTATAAGCGTGCCGAAATAAACTCTGTACTGCTTTGTCTGGTTAATTTAGCTATATCCTGATAATGGCCAATCACCAAGGATGCATCCACTTCTGAGCCCATTTCAAAAATGCCTTTAACGGTAAAGTTACGTTGGCTAGGCACCATCCCCATTGGCGTATGACTTACCCCTTTAGCGGCCATTAAGCGAACCTTATCCCCCACTGACAAGGATAATTTTTGTGCTAATTGTGCACCAATTAGCACCCCATATTGTCCTGCAACTAAAGATTCAAAACTACCGACAAAAAGCGCATCATCAATCATCGATAAAGGCGCTTCATTTTCAGGTATGACGCCTTGTAAGCGGGCAATTGAAAGTTGATTCGGTGCCTGCATCATCACTTGGGTTTGCACTAAAGGGCTTACCCCAAGAACTTGCTTAGGATGAGTAAACTCATTTAGAGGCACATCTTCGATTAGGGAGGTTTGATCTGAATGAATGATCACCTGGGGCACTACGGTTAAAATTCTTTGCTTAAGTTGATCCTCTAAGCCATTCATAACCGAGCCTACTAAAATCAGCGCCGCCACACCCAAAACAATGCCGGTGACTGAAAAAAAAGTAATAAAAGAGGTGAATCCTTGGTTTTTACGGCTGCGCCAATAGCGCCAGCCTATAGATGCCGTGAGGGCGAACTTCATAATTAATAATTATCGATTAGCAGTTTGAAAATACATAAGCCTAACACTCTATTCATGCTACCAGCTTTACTGAATATAAACACAACAAGTTAGACAAACCTAAGCCCTTTATTATCTTGATAGTTCAATTATTTAGTTGGGCTGATATACTTAGTCTATCCAATAGATAGATATAAGGGAAGCACTCTTGTTAACCAGCAATGACAGTTACTTTAGTGTCTCACATCATTATAAACTTTACCTTACGCCATATTCAGGTCCGGTTTCCGTCGATGCTCTGTATCAACAGTTACCAAAAGGCATGCAAATCAGCAATGAGTTAATCAGTCTTCAACATCAAACTGAACAGGCACTCAATAAAATTGAGCAAGGTAAAGCTTTTTATGACTTTGCACAGCTCCTCAATCACAAACTTGATTTGGTACTACAGCTTCTGGTTGAACAAGAATTTAAAAAGCAAACACCTGTAACTGGTAGCGCCTTTGGCGGCTCTTATTTACATTTTGCAAGTGATGCTATGGTTCTAGGGCAAAATTACCTAGGAATCATCGTCATGGACGATCATCAAATCATTATTCCTACTTTGCTCAAAATCACTGAACAACAAGATACCTTGAACCAAGCTGAAATTATCGCTATCACTGAAACCAATCAAGATAGATTAGTTCAAGTAAGCCTTCAGCAACAACAACTTAATATCAGAGCACGCAAGTCACAAGAGTCGTAACTATGAACCTGCAATCCCCTTTTCAACCTCAAGCCGTGAAATCAAATACAGACAAGCGACGCTGGCAAGCAAAAGCGGGGGTTGCTCGAAGCATAACCTTGCATCAGTTAGCGGCAAATTTTAATGGCTTAACCTTGGTTCTCACCCATGACGCTGCCAGTGCGGTCGCACTTGAAACAGAGCTTAGCTATCTTGCAAACGATATTGAAGTAAGTTTATTCCCTGATAGAGAAACTTTACCCTATGATAGTTTCTCGCCCCATCAGGAAATTATTAGCCATCGCTTACAAACCTTAGCCAAATTACCCAATTTAAAAAAGGGTATTGTTATTGTTCCAATCACTACCGCTATGGTCCGCCTACCACCTAGAAACTTCATCGGCAGTAATGTTATTAACCTTAAAGTTGGTGATACTCTCGATTTTGCTAATCTACGACAGCAACTGGTTGACAGTGGCTATCGACAGGTCGAAGCTGTCTATGAGCATGGTGAATTTGCTGTTCGTGGCTCTATCATTGATCTATACCCGATGGGAAATGAAATGCCTTATCGCATCGAGTTATTCGATGATGAAGTGGAATCGATAAGAAGTTTTGATTTAGATTCCCAGCGATCCTTAGAAAAAATAGCTGCAATTAATATGCTCCCAGCTAATGAAATCGCTACTGATCAAGCAGGTATCGACAAGTTTAGACACAATTATCGACAACACTTTAGTCATGTCAGTAATGAAAAAGGGTCGGTATATCAGCAGGTTTCAAATCATATTTTTCCAACAGGAATAGAATCGTACTTACCCTTATTCTTTGATGAAACGGTCAGTATCTTCGATTATTTAAGTCAAAATACCCAGCTACTGACCATCGGAGATATCGAATATGCCTGTCGCCACCACCTTGAAGATATTCAAGCAAGACACCAACAATTAGCAATTGACCCCCTCCGACCTCTATTGCCACCTAATCAGCTTTTTCTTGGTGTTGAAGATATTTTTAGCAAACTTAAACCGTTTCCTAGAACTCAATTTGATGTCTCTGCTGTTGACTGTAGCCTAAACATCAGCCCATTGCCGGATCTGAGTGTAAATCACAAGCTTAATGAGCCATTATCCGCTTTATTGGAGTTTCTCCCCAAAGTTAACCGCATCGTATTTAGTGTCGAATCCCAAGGAAGAAAAGAGGCCCTTTTAAATCTTCTAAAGAAAATCCAGCTAAAGCCAAAAGAGAGTGACCATTTCTTTGATTTTATCAAAACCAAGGTTCAATATGCGGTGATCATCAGCCCGTTAAGTTATGGCTGTTATTTCCCAGACAAAGACCTTGCAATAATCTGTGAAACAGAACTTTTTGGATTAAAAATATCCCAAGAAAGACGTCGCCACAAGCAGAAGCAACTCAGCTCTGAAACTCTGATCCGCAATTTGGCTGAGTTGAAAGTTGGTCAAGCTGTGGTTCACCTAGACCATGGTATTGGTTTATACCAAGGCTTAGAAACCTTAAATATGGGCGGCAATGATGGCGAGTTTTTAAAACTTGAATATAAAGATGGCGACATCATTTATGTTCCAGTTGGTTCACTGCATTTGATTGGACGTTACTCTGGCGCAGATGAAGACCATATTCAACTGAACAAGCTTGGTTCGAAAACTTGGGAAAATGCCCGTAAGAAAGCAGCAGAAAAAGTAAGAGATGTTGCTGCCGAGCTGCTTGATATCTATGCACAACGACAATCGAAAAAAGGTACTGCAATTAAAATTGATGAACTTGAGTATCAAAAATTTGCCGCCTCTTTTCCATTTGAGGAAACGCTCGATCAAGAAACGGCTATTAATGCAGTATTATCCGATATGGCTTTAGCCAGACCTATGGACCGATTAGTTTGTGGCGATGTCGGCTTTGGTAAAACGGAAGTGGCAATGCGGGCAACTTTTGCCGCAGTATCCGCAGGTAAACAAGTCGCTATTTTAGTGCCTACGACGTTACTCGCCCAACAACACTATGATAATTTTGTCGATCGTTTTAGCGACTGGCCGATCAACATTGATGTCATGTCACGATTCAAATCAGTAAAACAGCAGAATCAAGCGATTATAGAACTAGAAAAAGGCAATATCGATATCATCGTTGGTACCCACAAACTTATCCAAGATGGTATTAAGTTTAAAGATTTAGGACTATTGATTGTGGACGAGGAGCATAGATTTGGGGTGCGCCAGAAGGAACAACTGAAGAAGCTCAGAGCCAATGTCGATATTCTTAATATGACTGCAACACCAATTCCTAGAACGTTAAATATGGCCATGTCTGGGATGCGTGATCTGTCAATTATTGCCACCCCTCCGGCCAAGCGCTTAGCGATTAAAACGTTTGTTCGTGAAACAGGTGATGAACTAAAAAAAGAAGCAATACTTAGGGAAATCCTTCGCGGGGGGCAATGTTATTATCTTCATAATGAAGTTAGCACCATTGAAAAGTGCGCAGAAGATCTTAGAGCACTCATCCCTGAAGCCCAGATCACCATTGCCCATGGGCAAATGCGAGAGCGTGAACTCGAACAGGTGATGAGTAATTTTTACCATAAAAGATTTAATGTGCTGGTTTGCTCAACCATTATTGAAACAGGTATTGATGTGCCAACTGCTAACACCATTGTTATTGACCGAGCTGATAAGTTTGGCCTAGCACAATTGCATCAACTGCGTGGTCGAGTCGGTCGTTCCCACCATCAAGCCTATGCTTATTTGCTTACACCACCAGTTAAGCGTTTAACTAAAGATGCCCAGAAACGTCTTGAAGCTATTTCAGAACTGCAAGATTTGGGAGCGGGTTTTATGTTGGCAACGCAAGATCTTGAGATTCGCGGTGCCGGTGAATTGCTTGGTGACGAACAAAGCGGTCATATATCCAAAATAGGTTTTAGCCTATATATGGAAATGCTCGATGATGCCGTTAAAGCACTCAAGAAAGGTGAGCCGCCATCACTTGATAAACTATTGAAACAAAATACAGAAATTGAATTAAGGGTACCAGCATTGATACCTGATGATTATATTCGCGATGTAAACAGTCGCCTTTCATTGTATAAGCGCATTGCCAGTTGCGATACGCCTAAAGCCATTGATGAATTACAAGTAGAAATGATCGATCGCTTTGGACTGCTACCTGCGAGCGCCAAAAACTTATTAACCATTGCCAATGCCAAACTCAGGGCCAAAGCCCTTGGATTGAATAAATTAGAGATTGCCCATAAGGGTGGTCAAGTTGAATTCGCTAAAGATAATAAAGTTGATCCAATTTTCTTGATTGGTTTATTACAATCTCAACCTAATGTCTTTAAAATGGATGGACCATCGAAGCTACGCTTTGCTATGCCAGCCGAAGAAGCAACTGAACGATTAGAATTACTAGAAAACATACTAAATCAATTTGAAGCCAATATCCTCAAGGAAGCCAGTTAGTGAAATCCATTTACTTACTTATTTTTATGTTTATTAGCCCTGTAGTGAACGCTGATGAACTCGACATCCGTTGGTTTGATGTCGAACTGTACTTGTTTTATAAAACAGATCCGGAAAAGGTCGAACAATTTAAAGCCTTCCAAGGCAAGCACTACCCCAACAATGGTCTGGATTTAATCAAACCTGAGGTTCAAGTTACCGCGCCAAATCTTACCCTTTCTAAAGGCTGCACCTCTGCCGAGTGGGCTCAAGATCCTGCCAGATGTAATAGCCTTTACCAAGCCAATTTAGCGCCCGCTAGTTGGCCAGCAGAAATAAAAGGTAGCATTACCCCTAAGCAAAACGCCTCTATTTCTGTTAGCAATGACTGGCAAACCTCAACAGATATTAACGAGATGGTGCGCCCGGAAGATAAAGGGAACCAGGCCCAAGCAATGGATGCTTATTTGTTAACTGCCGATTCCTTTGAGTTTGGCCCTCATATTAATAAGATTGAAAACAACTCGGACTTCAATTCCATCATTCACCTGGCTTGGCGTCAACCAATTGGCCCTAAAGATTGGTCAATTCCATTAAAAATATATGGCGGCAAGGACTTTAAAGATGAGTACTCAATAGACGGTAAATCAAAACAGTTGCAAGAGCAGCTGACCATGTTTGATTGGGGGCTTTTAAACCCAAAAAACGATAACTCACCAGTTTGGCAACTCAATGGTGAATTAAATATTTACCTAGATCATTACCTTTATATAGAAACCGATTTGCAACTAAGAAAAGTAGATCAAGTCGTCGAGAAAATAAAAGATGAGCAGGGGCAATGGCAAACGGTGAAACAAGAACCCCACCTATATGCGTTGCCATTAAAGCAGCAACGCAGAGTCCGTTCTGAACAATTGCACTACTTCGATCACCCAGCAATGGGGATGTTAATTCAAATAAGAAAGTTACCTCAACCCCAGCAACAAATCGACAATCAAAACTAATCGAGATAAACAAAGCCCCTATTCAGGGGCTTTGTTACAAATCCAATATTTGACGTTGATTAATGGGATTATAATAATCGTCTTCATGTAAACGGATGAAACTTGAATAGCAGGCCTGCTTTTGTTTGCCAACACGGCTAAAGCCAGCTTCTAAATTAAAACGAATATCAGTAATAGACTTATTACGGTAATCATCTATGAACTCATTCATCTGACTTATTGCGTCAGTCGTTAAAACAAGATAATAATCATAGCTAGCGGGCATCACCGATAACCAGCCGGAATCAGAACCAAGTTTATCGCGCTTGATTAATTTCACCCTAAACACCTGCTCTACAGATGTTCCATTATGCATTGCTTGTAGAGTTAACTTGGTTTTTTCAATGTTTAACTGTGCCGTTTGCTCCAGATTTACTTTAACTTGTACCTGAGCAGGCTGTAATTGATTAAGTTGCTGTTGATTTAAGGTTCGTTCTGGAGTCATCTTATATAAAACGGCAGAACATGCGCTTAATTGCAACCAAAGCAGCAAGAGTAAAAGCTTTTTCACTGTTATTTCCTTATTATTGTAAACACAAAATAGCAGTAATTAAAAAAGGCGACAAGCAGCAAAAATAACTTAGCTTAATTTTTAATCAACTCTTGTTGGGCTTGTTCCACATTTGGCTCTTGCACGGCTATACCTTCCGCGGTCTGTTGTAGGATCCGCAACACCCTATCTAAATAGGCCTGAGTATCAACTGAACGCTGCTGTGCCTGTTCATCATTGGGAATATAATTATCAATCTCACCTTGGTTTAATACTCCTTTGACCACTAATAGCTCCTCTAATGAACGCAGGCGTTCACGATTCACCTGTAATTCCATGACCAGTGACATCACAATAGACAAGATCTGCTCAGCCTGTTGATCAGCCAAAAACCAAGGACGTTGTCCTTTTGCTTTTTTGCCAATAAGTTTTTCAATATCCATCATTATTTCTTCCATAGTCCATAAGCATTCCAAATTGGAGCACGGCCATAGTCTTGCGCCTCTCCCTTATTGGCATCAGATCCAAAGATGGCTGGATCAACTTTTGAAACAACCCCAACACTAAACACGCTGCCAGCATCAAAGCCTGCTTTAGTGAATACTTGGTCAAGCTCTAAATCATGCATCGGCCCCCAAAAAGGTTCATTGTTAAACAAGGTATCCCAATCTCGCATAAACTGTTCGAATAGCTCCATCCCTGCATACTGCGGTTGCTCTAAATGTAAATTCAGCCCTCCTTGAGCCAGTAATCGATAACACTCTTTGGAGATGTTCGCTAACGCCGAACTGGAAAGCTCATGTAAGAACATTGAGGTAGTAATTAAATCAAAGCTGCCATCAGCATATTGACTGAGATTTTCAGCATTCGCTTGCACAAAAGTAATATTCTCGACCCCCAATGCTTTGGCTCTGGCATGGGCGTAACGTATGGATGGCCTGGCTGTATCTACAGCGACTACTTGAGCTTGAGGGTAGGCTTGGGCCAATGGCAACACGTTATGACCTATGGTACAACCCAAGTCTAAAATACGCTTAGGCTGAAACTTTGGGTGCTCACTTTGCAACCAATTTACAATGGCTTGGCCACCTCCATCGCTTAAGCTACCCAACAATCCAGCAGTGGTAACAAATAAACCGAGATCATAGCTGGCAGCAACGCTGACATCATCGCTAAAGTATTCAGTATGATAACCACCGGGTTGGCAATGAATATCGACGATGGCCCCATTGATTGGCTGCTCAATATTCTCGTCAAGCTGCAAGCTGGACTGTCCTTGGTTGTAATGCTGAACTTTAGCTGCAAGCGCTTTTGCCTGAGGCAGTACAATGGCGCGCCCCAACTGGTGACGCATTTCCATGGTATTACGGCGTAATGCGCTCCACATCTGGAAAAAGCCATTATTCAGCATTGCTTTACGGATATCATGCCGCGTCTGCGGCTGTTCTATAAAAGGCTTGACCTGCTGCTCGTAGGCGTCTTTCATCGAAGGCACCATGGTTTTAGAGAGGTGAACATTTAGGTGGGTTAAAAAGTTTAACCTTGCCGCCTGATCATGGTCAACATTGGCCAAAAGCGGATGTGCCTCTAGCTTACGCCATGAAGGTAATGCTCTAGCCATGATTTGCTCCTTGAAGAATCTCTACTTCCGTTAACTCGTAATGGGTTTGCATATAACCAGCAACTCCCGCCTTTAGCAGTAAGTAATTATCATCAGCCGTTACCCACAAATCATAGGGCGGATGCTCTTGTGGTAAATTCCCTGCGGTATCAACCACCTGAAAATGACGCGCGGCAAAAGTACCAGCTTTAACTGTGACAGTCTCCGCCCCCACATAGCGAATACCAAAGCCGGTTTTAAATAGTAAAGGTCCTGTCGCACCGCGATGATCTGGCGAGGTCAACATAATGTTAGGAAAAAACGTTTTACCAGGCCCTTGGTTTAAGTCATACAGTTTCATTAACAAACCATCACCAACAATGGGGTGAGCTTGCAACCATTTTATTTTGTCATCCGTTTCAATACGCTGACTGATGCGGCCATCTCGTTGATTATGACTTTCGCATTCAACATAGTCTTTAGCAAAACGAAACCAAGCACTGCCTTCATATTTATCTGCAACACTAAGGCGCACTGAGCAATCAATTGGGCTGGCGTCTGCATTCATCGCCAGCACCACATCACGAATAACATTTGGCGCATCATCTATTTCACAGTGGGCATGCATCACCAAGGCATCATCTGCCTGCTGGGTAATGGTAAAATATTCACGTCCACGCTCTTGCCCCAACCGCTCCGGCTTTTTTGAGGTATATTGAATGATGCCTTTAATTGTTGTGTGCGCCATATTAACTTCCCTTTATCACTATCGCCTCAAAAAAGGCGCTTTGGGCGCCTTTCAAGCCTTTTTAATAGAATGCTTGTAAGCCTGTTTGAGCACGCCCTAAAATCAAGCCATGGACATCATAGGTGCCTTCATAAGTATTTACCGTCTCTAAATTGATCATATGTCGGATCACCTGAAACTCTTCAGAGATGCCATTACCGCCATGCATATCACGAGCCATTCGAGCAATGTCTAATGCTTTGCCACAATTATTGCGTTTTACTAGCGAAATCATGGTGGGTTCCCAATCACCAGAATCAATAATTTGTCCAACACGCAGCGATGCCTGCAAGCCTAAGGTAATTTCAGTTTGCATATTAGCCAGCTTAGTTTGGAATAACTGAGTTTGTGCTAAAGGCTTATTAAACTGCTTGCGATCTAAACCATATTGCCTAGCCGCATGCCAACAAAACTCTGCCGCCCCTAACGCGCCCCAGCTAATCCCATAACGAGCCATGTTCAAACAGCTAAAGGGACCACGCAGGCCGCGAACATCAGGGAACATATTCTCTTCAGGTACAAATACGTTATCCATAACGATTTCACCGGTGATTGAGCCCCGTAATGATAATTTACCTGCAATTTTAGGCGCACTTAATCCCTTCATACCTTTCTCAAGCACGAAGCCACAAATCTGATCATTTTCAGCTTGGTTTTTAGCCCAGACAACAAACACATCAGCAATAGGTGAGTTAGTGATCCACATTTTACTCCCGCTAAGACTATAACCACCTGGCACTTTTTTGGCATGGGTTTTCATGCTGGCAGGATCTGAACCTGAATCAGGCTCGGTTAAACCAAAACAGCCGATGTATTCTCCACTCGCGAGCTTTGGTAAATATTTTTGTTTTTGCTGTTCACTACCAAATGAGTAAATGGGATGCATTACCAATGATGACTGCACACTCATGGCGCTGCGATAGCCTGAATCGACACGCTCAACCTCCCGAGCGATTAATCCATAACTCACATAATTAATGCCTGAACAGTTATAGCCATCAATGGTGGCGCCCAATAAACCCATCTCGCCAAACTGACGCATAATACCAGCGTCAAAAACTTCATCTCGATATCCCTTGATGATTTTTGGCTGCAATTGCTCCTGGCAAAAGCTGCTGGCCATGTCACGGATCATGCGCTCATCTTCCGTTAACTGTTTATCCAACAATAGGATATCGTCCCAATTGGCTAATACTTGGTCTGCCACAAGGCACCTCTTTTTTCTGTTGCGTTAATCATTTAACTTGCGTATAAATAAATCCAAGTCGTATTTGTTTTATCAATTTATTAGTTGGCACTATAGATTGTTATCAATCTCCAGAGAAAAACCCTTGAGATTAATCAAATACGAGAAATTGCTATGGAAACTACCACTAAGACTGCCAAAGAACTGTTCTTTGAAGTCATCGAAAATCCTACTCGAAAACGTTTCGGCTTTGGTAATAAAGCCGCTCTGATTAATATTGATCCTCAAAAAGCGTATACCTGTATAGGTGAATTCAATACTGCCTATCAAAATCATCCAAATCAGTTAGAGTATGCCAATCAGGTTGCTCGAATGTGCCGTCAACTGCAGTGGCCTGTGATTTGGACCCATGTGGCCTATATGGATAATGCTGCTGATGCGGGTATTTGGGGCACGCGCACCGACACTGAAGATTCTTTGCAGAACATCAAATTTGATTCTCGCCGCAGTGAATTTGATGATAACTGTGAAATCGTTCCGAGTGTGGATGCGGTCTACCTAAAGAAAATGCCCTCGGCATTCCATGAAACCCCTTTGCAATCCTTGCTGGTTTGGCATCAGGTAGATACGGTGATTTTAACTGGTGGCTCTACCTCCGGCTGTGTTCGTGCGACAGCTGTGGATGCTTTATCCCGAGGCTATCGAGTCATTGTGCCTGAGCAAATGGTAAGCGACAAACATGAATCTTATCATTATGCCAACCTCACCGATCTTGCTTTAAAGTATGCGGATGTAGTGGATGTCGAAGAAGTATTTAATTGGTTTGAATTAAAACTAGCAGACGCTTAAGGATAACTGATGAAAGCGGATTTAGGACACTTTGATTATTGGCCCTATCAAAATCGCCCCAAAATACGTTGGCCACAAAATAAAAAAATGGCCTTTTGGGTGGCGCCTAATATTGAGTTTTATGAATTACACCCACCCAACAACCCTTACCGCAAACCTTGGCCTACCCCTTCGCCAGATATTAGTGGTTATGGGATACGAGATTATGGCAACCGTGTTGGCCATGTGCGTCAAATGCAGTTGTTAGACAAGTATGGGATCAGAGGCTCGGTATCACTCAGCACGGCCCTTTGTCAGCACCATCCTGAAATTGTTGAGATGGCTAAGGACCGCAACTGGGAATTCTTTTCCCATGGCATCTACAACACTCGCTACAGCTATGGTATGAGTGAACAGCAAGAACGCGATATGATCAAAGATTCCATTGCAACTATCTTTCAAGCAACTGGACAAAAATGTGCTGGTTACTTAGCCCCTGCTCTATCTCACTCGGAGCTTACCTTAGATTTATTTGCAGAAGTTGCGACTGAGCTGTTTGGTGACGATGCAGGTTTCTATACTTGTGATTTATTCCATGACGATCAGCCCACCCCAATTAACCTTCGTTCAGGCAAGAAATTCGTTTCGATTCCCTATTCCTTAGAGATGAACGATACCATTGCCTATGTGGTTAACAAAGTTGAACCCCGTCGCTATGGCCAAATGTTAATGGATAATTTTGATACTCTCTACCAAGAAGCCGACTCATCAGGCACCATTATGTGTATTCCCACGCACAACTATCAGGTAAGTTGCCCCCATCGTATAAAGGCATTTGAGCAAGCACTTGAATACATTACCGACCACGACGATGTGTGGTTGGCAACAGGAAGCGAAATCGCGAAACACTTTATTGATAATTATTACCAAGATGCAATAACTGACATTAACAATAAGGGAGCAAAATAATGGCCTTAGACAACGACTACCTCAGCTACCCTAATCGCCACTATGGCATGGACCACCAGCTTTATGAGTGGAAAATGCTTAAAGATCGTCACAGCATCACATGGCCTGAGGATAAAAAACTGGCGCTGAACATAGTGGTGCCACTGCAGTTTTTTCCACTTAACCAAAAGGATCAGCCATTTAAAGTCCCTGCTGGCATGACCATGCCCTACCCTGATTTACGTCACTTTAGTTTGCGTCAATACGGCAACCGAGTGGGCATTTTTAGGGTATTAAAAGCCCTTGATAAATTCGGCTTAAGGGCAAGTTTTGCGATTAACTCTAAACTTATCGAGCACGCCCCCTACTTAATGCAAGTCATTAAAGAGCGTGGTGATGAAGTCATTGCCCATGGCGAACAAATGGACGCGCTGCACCACAGTGGTTTAGACAGCGACACCGAACTATCAATGATAAGGGGCCCTAAAGCCAAGTTAGAAGGATTTTTTGAAAAGGAAGTCAGCGGTTGGTTATCCCCAGCTAAAAACCAAGGCCAGCATACCTTAGCAAGACTAAAACAAGCTGGGATTGGATACACCCTAGACTGGGTTAATGACGACATGCCTTACCCATTTACAGGTGAAGCGGAAGGATTATGGGCGCTACCACTATCAACTGAAATCAGTGATCAATTTATACTCATCAACAATGGCCACTCTGAACAATCCTTGGTGGAACAAATCTGTGATGCTGACAAGCTGCTACTACAGGAGGCTGAAACTCAAGGTGGCCGCCTATTGACCTTAACAATACATCCATGGCTGATGGGGCAACCCCATAGAATCAAGTATTTAGAACAGATTTTTGCCCAAATCAGTAATGACTCTCATTATTGCTGTAGTTGTAGCGAAGTCATAGAGATTTGCAAGCAGCATTCGCTATTGTAACCTTTGTGCAACTCTGTTTTGGCCCTCAAAGAACGGACCAATAGTCCCAGTTTGTTGCTTTGAAAGAAAAAAAGCTACGCCTAAAAATCAGGGCGCAGCTCCAGCTTAAATCGAATAAGGGTTAATTCTTAGCAAGTAAATAATTTTGTGTCATTAATTCATTGAAAGTCAGCATGTTGCTTACCGTAACCTTGTGATCATAAACCTGCTTGGCCTGTGTGAACTGGCTATAAGCTAAACGGAAGTTCTCTTGCATATAATTCACTACCGCGAGGTTGCTTAAGCTAAATGCATAGTACTTATTCTTAGTGGCTTTATTAACAGGTAAATTAGCAACGCCATCGAGTGCACTTTGGCAATCTATCTTGGCTTGCTCTAATTCAGAAGCCATCAAGTTGCTGACGCATGTAGCCATCTTAAACTCAAAATAACTCAAAGCATCTGCAGGTACGAAATCAGCCCCTTGCTGTAAATCGCCTTTAGTGATAACGGATTGAGACCATTGTGAATCCTCAACCATTGCTAATTTAAAAGTATTGGCACAGGCTATTGAAGATGTTGCCAAACCAAAAATTAAGGTTGCCGTTTTCAAAGTTAGGTGTTTCATATCGCTTCTCCAAAGTTTTGCTCTGGAGTAATCTTAGGTAAACCGAACATTGCTGACAAACGACTTAAATTCCGCTAATAAGTGAAAAATTGTCTACTTTGATTGACTCCTTAGTTGTTAATTCTTCTGCCAACCACTTTCTTAGTAATTCGATACTTGGTTGAGCTTTAGCATCTTGATTAGACACTAAATAATAATGATCCTTGGTCTTAAGTTCTTGCTCAAACAAGGGCACAAGGATCTTTTCTTTAAACCAGTTTTGCGCTAAAGGCATCGGAGCCAAAGCGATCCCCAACCCCTGTTGAGCCGCTCTAGCAACGCCAAACATAGAATCAAACTGAATGATCTGCTTGGGATTAAAGTCCTTAATATTGGCGGCTTCTGCCCATTGGTGCCATGCCCAAGGTCTTGCTTTATGTAGAATTAAAGGAATGCTTTCAAGGGCTTTCTTACCTAAATAATTCAATTCCATAAAACGTGCATGGTTACATGCCGGCACATACCTTAAAGCAAATAATGATTGCACCAAAAATGCATTAGGTTTAGTTGAAGACAGTACGATAGATAAATCTGAAGCCTTAGCGGTTTCAGCACCCGATTTAACGGTCTCTATTTGTAAATTAATATTAGGATTTGCTGCAGTCCAATGACTCATTTTAGGTATAAATATCTCACTGGCAAAAAATTCAGGCATTGATATTTGTAGAGTTTCGTTGTGACTTTCACTCTTAGCCTGATTAAGTACATCATTGAGCTCGATCAATAACGGTTCAACTTTGTGATAAAGCGCTTTACCGGCACGACTCAGCTCTATTGCTCGGGTCTTTCTGATAAATAAATCAAACCCAAGTTGTTCCTCTAGTCCCTTAATTTGATGACTGACCGCTGATGGTGTCAAAAATAGCTGTTCAGCAGCATGTTTAAAACTCAAACATTTCGCAGCAACACAGAAGCATCTCAATCCTCGAGTGGACATTTGTAACGGCATAACTCTACCCTCTATAAAACTTAATCTTACCTAAGCTATTCAAGAGTTGTACCAAGGTTAAATCACGCTAAACCGTGCCATTTGAACGGATTTACCTACTAAATTGTCACCGCAGCGCCCCATAACAGGGCGCTGCACCACAACAATGCAGCCTTTAATTTCATCTCAATGCTCAGACACTGAAGCTACAAACTTGCTTGTTTAAAGAAGTCGCATTTTGCTTAAGTTGTTCGCTTGCTTGCGTAATATGTTTAATTTCTTGTTCTGCTTGTTCGCTCATCTGATACAACAAATGCACATTTTGATTGAGATCTTGGGTCACTTTAGTCTGTTGCTCAGCCCCAGCCGCCACCTGCACATTCAAATCATTAATCGCTGTAACAGACTGACTCATGGCCTCAACGGATTGTTTAGCCAGTTGTGCTTGTTCAATGGTCTCACTAGATGAGCGCTGCGAGACTCGCATCGCTTCAGCAGCTTTTTTAGCCTCTGTTTGCAGCTGAAAAATCATGGTTTGAATTTCTTCGGTACTGGATTGAGTTCTTTTCGCTAATGTCCTAACTTCATCAGCAACCACGGCAAACCCCCGCCCCTGCTCACCAGCTCTGGCAGCTTCAATAGCAGCATTAAGTGCCAGTAAATTTGTCTGTTCGGCAATATTCTCAATCACTTCTAAGACGGTGCCAATACCATTGCTTTGACTTTCTAAGGACTGCATTAATTTAGCCGAACCTTCAATATTGTTTGAAAGCTCAGTTATTTTTTGAACGGCCTTATCTAAAGCCGCAACCGAGAGACCACCAGCATTATTTGCAGCTAAGGTTTCTTCGGCTGCATTTTGGGCTGAACGAGAGATTTCTTCTGCAGAACTCAGCATTTCATTAATTGCGGTTGCAACTAACTCTGATTTTTGCTTTTGCGATGTGATAATACTTTGATTAGAACTAGAGCTGGTACTTAAAATCTCACTGACTTTATCAAGTGAATTAGCCTGCTGTACCACCTTAATAACAATTTCTCTAATTTGAGCGGAGAAGGCATTAAATTCGTTCGCACAAACACCGACTTCGTCCAATAATTTAACGTCTAATGACTTAGTTAAATCACCGCTACCATTAGCAATATCATGAAGTTGTTGATGCATTTTCCTGAGTGGAGTTAGTGCATTTTGGATCAATAAATAACACACCAAACATAATACAGCGAGCATGACTGGCAATTGCCAAATAACATATGTGACAAGATTACTGACGGTAGCATCTATTAGTTGCTCTTTTTCGATGACAGCCTTATCAATATCATCAATATAAAAACCTGTCCCTAAAAACCACTGAGTCTGTGGGATTGGTTCAACATAAGACAGTTTTAAAAACCTCTGCTCACCAAAGCCGGCTTTCTTGGAAGAAAAGTGAATAAAGCCGCCACCATTTTTTGCGGTTTCCACCATTTCATGCATAACTTTATCTGCAAGCCCTTTCGCGTTTTCTAAAAAATAGGTCCCCCTAACCGAAGGGTCACGGCCATTGGCAATCGCATAACCATCGATGCTATTGATAAAGTAGTAACCGCCATTAGCATAGCTTAACTCATTTAAGTAATTGATGATTGCTTCATCACGGGCTGTGCTACTGGGTTGCTTTAACATCGGTTGTATTGACGAAAGCGTACTTGTGACTAACGATTTTAATTCAGATTGCTTGGCTGCCATCGCCGATTGGCGGAGTTGCTGAATTTCAACTTCCTTAAAGGTTTGCAGTTCACTATGGGTTTGCCAGAACAGCATTCCACAGATAAGAACTAAGGGTAATGAACAAATAATTAATAATTTACTTCTTAGAGTTAGATCTATTAATTTCATGCGATGTGCCATGTATTAGTTTTTGCTTATAAATCAAACTACAAATAGAGTGATTTAATTTCAACAAATACCAACCATTACATTTCAATAATGAACCTAAGAAGCAACAATGTCCCGCTAACCAATAAGGGAGCCCAAGGCTCCCATTAAAAAATTTAATATTTTGCGGCTTTATCTGCCGCAGGCAATGAGTTGATGATAAATTCTCTCAAATCTTGATTAGAAAGCTGTAAATCTTGATGCCGAAGATACATCATATGGCCAGAACGATACCCCTTAAAGCCGATTCTATCTTTCATCTTACCACTAGGGTCTAGCTGCCACATATTGTATTTGGCATCAAAATAGTTAGTGGCGCCATCATAGTAACCCGCTTGAATAAGCACGTTTAGGTAAGGATTTTGTGCCATCGCTAAACGCAGATTTTCTCCGGTATTATTATTGGTTCTATCCCAAGGGTAAACATTACCAAACATGTTGTACTTAATGTCGGTTTTAAAGCCGAGTTCTTGCTGCAGATAATAGTTAATGGCTGGCGTGAATGAATGTAACCATGAAGTCAGTTCTGGCCAGTAATCAGGACGATCGCCGACTTCTTTTTTATCAATTCCTAAGTAACGAGAGTCCAAACGCCCTAGGGTCTGACCTTTATCCCGCAGCAAGGCTTTCCAGAAATACTGGGTTGAAACGTCAAGGTTGGATTGCAGCACCTCTTGCACGCTCAGGCCAGAGTATTTCGCCACCTGTTGTGCCACCTGCTGACGCTTTGCATCCGTTAAGCGCGTCCCTTTAGCCAGCGCTGGTAGGTACTCATCAAAGGTATAATCTTCCACCTCTTCAAGGACTTCTAACAAATCTTTGGCTTGCAGCTCCTTAGATAATGCTTTGTGATACCAAGCGGTTGCAGCAAAGTAAGGCAAACGGTTAGCCGCCTTTACCGGCCCCTCACGTTTAATGCCAATATCCGTTGGCGATACCAGTACCACACCATTTAAGTACATCCATTGACTGTTTTGCAGTTCGAGCGCCAAGCCACTGACACGGGTGGTGCCATAGCTTTCACCAATTAAAAATTTAGGTGAACGCCAACGGTTATGGCGATTAACAAAGGTGTTAATCCAAGAGGCGAGGTATTTAATATCAGCATTAACGCCAAAAAACTGTTTTTGCTGCGCCTCTTTAGCTGGCAGTTTGCCGTCTTTACCCGGTAGCACCCGTGAGTAGCCAGTATTGACTGGGTTAACAAAAACAATATCCGCCACATCTAATACTGAATATGGATTAGTTTTCACCCCATAAGGTTGCAGTGGATAGCCCTCATCATCGATATTCAGCACTTTAGGGCCAGTGTAGGCCACATGCATCCATACCGATGCCGAACCTGGGCCGCCATTAAATGAGATTAATAATGGCCTGTTGGCATTGTCTTTGACATCGGTACGTTGATAGTAGGTGTAAAACAGGCTAGCAATGGCTTCACCTTGTTCGTTCCATACAGGTTGGGTACCAGCCTCAGCACTGTAACGTACCTTCTCACCTTTGATGGTGGTTTTATGCTCGGTGAGCACCTTAGTATCAGCAGATAAACTGATATCATGTTCTTTTGCATAGCTGTTGTCGTTGAATATCGACAGGAGCATAGTTGCCACTATTATTATTTTGGTTCGCATTTTTTAGATTTTTCTATCTGAGTAGGTTTCACAAGACTATCAAGCAATTCAATTATTTGCTAGATTGAGGTGAACACATTTCAACCAAGGAAAGGCAATGAAAAAGCTCAAACTCTCGCTAGTAGTAATGTCTATCGGGCTAAGTGCTTGCTCTGAACATAAAGTGCCGACCGACCCGCTCACGGCGCCAATAGCACAAAAGATTCCCCATAAAATGACCGCCCACGGCCATACCCGTACCGATAATTACTATTGGATGCGTGATGATGAGCGTAAAGATGCTAAAATCCTAGCACACCTGCAAGCTGAAAATAATTATGCCAAAGCGGTACTCGCGCCTAACCAAGCCCTTGAGCAAACGCTTTATGATGAAATGATTGGCCGTCTCGAAAAAGATAAGTCATCGGTCCCCGCCTATAAAGATGGCTACTATTACTATTCACGCTATAACGCCGACAGTGAATATCCAATTTATGCTCGTAAAAAAGGGGCTTTAGAGGCAGCAGAACAGTTACTGCTTGACGGTAATGTGATGGCCGCGGGCCATGAATACTTTGCCATTGGTGGCTATGACATTAGCCCAGATCAGCAAACCCTAGCTTACGCCACTGACACCCTATCTCGCCGCATTTATACCATTGAATTTAAAAGTCTAGATTCTGACAAAAAATACCCAGATAAACTTGAAGGCACCACCGGTCAAGTATTATGGGCTAATGACAATAAAAGCGTTTATTACATTGTAAAAGATAAACAAACCCTGCTTGGCAACAAGGTCTATCGCCATACCTTTGGCACCGAGCAAGACGCTGACGTGTTAGTGTATGAACAAAAAGATCCAACCTTCTACATTGGTTTAGGTCAGTCCAAAGACAACCAAGAGATTTATGTCTACCAGAATGAAACCACTAAATCTGGCATGGTGATCATTAATGCTAATAATGTAGAGGCCGCGGTTGAAGATTTTACCCCAATTACCGAAGGTCATGAATTTAACGCACAAAAACTTGGGGATCACTACTATATCCACACTAATTTAGACGCGACTAACTTTAAGATTGTCAAAGTGCACCAATCTGAGCGCAGCGATACCAGCAAGTGGCAGGATGTGATTGCCCATAACCCAGATGTTTATATTCAATACTTTAATGTATTTAATAACCATCTCGTTAGGGTAGAAAAAGAGCAAGGCCTGCAAAGGGTCATCATCAGCCAACTTGATGGTTCAAATGCAAAAGAAATTAAATTTAATGATGAGGTATTTAATGCAGGCTTAAGTACCAACTTAACCCTGGATGCCGATGCCGTTCGGGTGTATTACAGCTCACCAACCACCCCGACCAGCATCTATGATGTTGACCTAAACAGCCTTGAGAAAACCCTTAAAAAGCAAGATAAGGTACTGGGTGAATTTACCCCAAGCGACTACATCGCCAAACGCATTTTTATTACTGCCCGTGATGGTGCTAAAGTGCCCGTTACCATCAGTTATCGTAACGATACCTATAAACAAGATGGCAGTGCACCTTTGTATCAGTATGGTTATGGCTCTTATGGGGCCACTATGGATCCTAGCTTTGTCTCCCATCGATTAAGTTTAATGGATAGGGGCTTTATTATTGCCACCGCCCATATTCGAGGCTCGCAAATGCTGGGCCGCCCATGGTATGAAGATGGCAAAATGTTCAATAAAATTAATACCTTTAATGATTTTATTGATGTCACCAAAGGACTAACCGCACAAAAGTATGCCAATGCCGATAAGGTTTACGCAGCAGGTGGCAGTGCCGGGGGGCTATTAATGGGGGCGGTAATTAACGATTCGCCGGAGCTTTACCACGGTGTCGCCGCCCATGTTCCTTTTGTGGATGTGGTCACCACCATGTCAGATGCTTCAATTCCTTTGACAACTGGCGAGTGGGCCGAGTGGGGTAACCCTGAAAATAAAGACTCCTACGAGTATATGCTGTCTTATTCCCCTTATGATCAAGTCAAAGCCATTGATTACCCTAACCTATTAGTCACCACCGGCTTGCACGATTCCCAGGTGCAATACTTTGAACCTATGAAATGGGTTGCCAAACTTAGAGAGTACAAGACCGACGATAACATTTTAGTGTTTGATACCGATATGGAAGCTGGCCACGGCGGTGCCTCTGGACGCTTTAAGCGTTATCTGCAGCGTGCTCAGGAATACGCCTTCTTTATTAATTTATCTAAGCAATAACTAAGAATAAGCTTTTAAATACAACAAAGCCGCATTAAATGCGGCTTTGTTTTAAAGGGAGAGCAAACCTCATAGGACTAACTAAACACCCTTTGCGCCCATAGCCCTAAACCATTAGCCACCGAGCCAAAGTCATCGCCACTGACAACAGGTTTATTGAGCTTGTTGGCAATAAAGTTTTTAATCGTTGGCGATTTAGCACTGCCACCTGTCACAAATACCGTATCAGGCTCGCTGCCCGCTTGCATAAGTGCTTCGTCAATCAATTGACCAATGGCCTCAAGGTTGGCTTTGTTGGCATTCTCAAACTCACTACTGGTATGGGTGAGTTGTAAGCCCTCATCGACAAAATCTAATGAGCTAGTGACTTGCTGCGCCTCTGATAATTGACGCTTCGACATTTCTGCCCCATAAACCAACTGGTGGGTTTGACGCATATTAGCAAGCTTTAATAACCTTGCCAGCTTTTGCGGCTGATTGGCATCCTCTAGGGTATCTTTTAAGTTCAGCGCCGTATCTTTAGAATAGAAACGAGATTGCGCTGGAAAGTCATTAATGCTGACACCATCCCAAAATGGTTTTTGCGGCATCGGCAAGCCATTTTTTAGGGTGTCGTTCAAACCAAATTCTGGCATAAAGTTATGCAGCGCATGGTGAATATCAAAATCATTGCCGCCAACTCGCACACCACTGTGACCTAAGATCTGCTGCTGTCTATCGGCTAAATGATGAAACTGTGGCCCCATCAACACCATAGACACATCTGAGGTGCCACCACCGATGTCCACCACTAATACTTTTTCACTTTGCTGCAATTGAGCTTCAAAACTTAGGCCGGCCGCCATAGGTTCAAATTGAAACTCAACCTGCTTAAAGCCAACATATTTGGCGGCATTGGTTAAAATGGTAAGCGCCTGAGTATTAGCGTTATCCGCATTAGCCCCTTGGAAATTAACAGGTTTGCCAATCACCACCTGCTCAATGCTCTGTCCTAAGGTGTGTTCTGCTTGAGATTTCACTTCAAGCATCATCGCCGCAACCATATCTTCAAATGACTGAATTTGTGGCGCTTGCAAGCCGCTAGCCCCTAAAAAAGATTTGGGCGATTTAATGTAATAGCAATCATCGGATTCATCGAGGTACTCTGCTAACGCCTGTTCACCAAACAGTACCTCGGTATCATAACCATCAAGCTTTAACTCATTAAAAAAGCGGCGCGACATAGGCAGTTGAGTTTTGCGGGCTGTGGTAAAAGCTGGACCAACGCCTTTAAGCTGCAGTTGCTTATCTAACCAGGCACTTAGCATTTCTCGTCTTGGGGCAAACAAACTCGAAGGCATGTACTTGCCGTGTTCTCCCAAATTAACTAATTGTGCTTGGTTATTATTAATTACCGAAATAGCACAGTTAGAGGTGCCGTAGTCAAATCCTGCAAACATTCAAACAATTACCGCTGAAAAAAAAGGCTGCAGAGAATACCTAATGCCAAGGCTTCATACAAACTAAAAATGTTTAAGTTGCCTCATCGCTTCACATTCATTTACAAATAAAAGTCTAACATGAGTGCATTTAACTAGTTGTATTAAGGACTTATGGATTACAATCCTAGTATGTTTTATAAGGTGATTCCCAACCAATTTACTTAACAGTGGAACTTTTATCACCTACAGTCTTTGACAAGGAACCACAATGCCAATCATCATTAGACGCTTGATGCCTTTGGGTATCATAATCGTATTTGGTTTATTAGCTTTTATACTCATCGCGACCAAGAAAGAGCCTGAGAAAAAGCCTATTGAGCAACAAATCCCCAATATTGCCGTTTTGTCTAATCAGGCGACAAATGTGCAGTTGTATATTAATTCCTATGGTCTAGTTGAGCCCAAAAACCAGTCGCAATTGGTGGCTCAGGTCAGCGGTCGCATTACGAAAATTACTGATGATTTTGTTGCAGGCGCCTATGTAAAAAAAGGCACCTTGCTGGCGCAGATTGAAGATGCAGATTATCTGACCGAATTACATCAAGCTGAGGCCAGCTATGCCCAAGCGCTAGCTGCACTAGAGCAAGAAGAAGCCGAAGGCCAAGTCGCCCTATCAAACTGGCAAGGGGTGACCTCGCAAACCCCAACGGCATTAGCACTGCGTAAACCGCAATTAAAGAAAGAACAAGCCAATGTCCGTTTTCAAAAGGCCGCCGTTGACCGTGCCCAGCGTAATCTTGAGCGTACCAAAATACGTGCGCCCTACTCTGGCTTTGTCAAACAGCGGGATATTGACCTAGGGCAGTTTGTAAGTACTGGCGTTAAATTAGGTCACATTCTAAATTCTGAAGTCGCTGAAATCCGCCTTCCGGTTACCCCGATTGAACTTGCTAGTATTGGCGACCTTAGTCGCAACCAAATTGTTGCCAGCTTAATTGATAAAAATGTTCCAAACAGCCCTATTTGGCAAGCTAAGCTGATGCGCAGCGAGAGAATTATCGACAACAACTCTCGCATGGTTTATGTGGTTGCGCAAATTAACGACCCTTACCAACTCGATAATCAGCCTGCTGCCCCCCTAAGATTTGGCACTTTCGTTACCGCCAAAATTAAAGCCAATGTACTAGAGAATGTGGTGACCGTGCCTCACTATAGTGTTCGCAACAATAAAATTGCCCAAGTGGTTGATAATAAGATTACTTTTCATAATGTAGAGCCTATCTACAGCGACTCTGATTGGGTCTATCTCGATGCTAATGCACTATTAGATGCGCCAATTGCGCAAACCTATTTAGACAGCTTCCGCCAAGACCAGCAAGTCAATGCTATCGCGGTAGGAGAGTAAGTCGATGTCAGAAAATCGTCAAAAAGGCATTATCAGTTGGTTTGCCCACAACAACGTGGCGGCAAACTTATTGATGATTGCATTAGTGATTGGTGGAATTATTTCTGCTTTTCTTATTAATAAAGAACTGTTTCCTGGTTTTAATCTAAACCAAGTGCATGTCACCATTGCTTATCCTGGTGCCGCACCAGAGGAAATTGAGCAAGGGATATCCATTAAAGTTGAAGAGGCCATCAAAGATATTGATGGCATCAAGCGAATTACCACCCGCTCCTCAGAGGGCATGTCGATGACTATCATCGAAGTGGTGAGTGATTACGATCCTAAAACCGTCCTCGATGAAGCTAAAATTCGTATTGATGGTATTGCCACCTTCCCTGATAACTCTGAAAAGCCCAACATCTACCAAGTAAAGCCAGAAAGTCCAGTGTTATGGGTATCGATATATGGTGACCTTGATCGTACTCAGGCCAAAGAGTTGGCTAAAGATATTCGCGATGAATTAACCCAGCTACCAGGACTGACTAAAGCTAAGTTGGTGGGTACTCGCGCCTATCAAATGGCTATTGAGGTATCAGAGGATAAGCTAAAAGAATATCAACTGACCTTTGATCAAATTGCCAACGCAGTACGCAACTCTTCACTGGATTTACCCGGTGGTTCAATTAAGGCTGAAAACGGCGATATTCTGCTTAGAACCAAAGCCCAGGCTTATGTGGGCAGCGATTTTGAACAGCTGGTTATCAAAACCACTCCAGAAGGCTCACGCATCTATTTAAGTGATGTCGCCACGGTTATTGATGGTTTTGAAGAGCGCCTAAGCTACCTAAGGTTTAATGGTAAACCGGCGACCATGATCAACGTCACTTCGACCAAAGACCAAAATGCCCTCAAAATTTCCCAAGAAATAACCAAATACTTAGACGAAAAGCGTAAAACCCTACCTGCGGGGGTATATGTAGATACCTGGGGCGATGCCACCCATTACCTAGATGGCCGCTTAAGCCTAATGCTTAACAATATGTTAGTGGGCATTCTATTGGTATTTATTATTCTGGCGTTATTCCTACATATAAAACTGGCCTTCTGGGTGATGGTGGGGATCCCAGTGTGTTTCCTGGGAGCCTTGTTTGTTATGCCCCTTGACGGCGTAGGACTCACCATTAACATGCTGACCTTGTTTGCCTTTATTTTGGTACTAGGGATTGTGGTCGATGACGCGATTGTCATTGGTGAAAGTGCCTATAGTTCCATCGAAAAAAATGGTCACTCTATCGATGCAGTGATTAAAGGAACCAACAAAGTCGCCATGACCGCGACCTTTGGTGTACTCACCACTGTGGCTGCCTTTGTTCCAATGTTGTTAGTGCCTGGGATCACCGCAGAGTTATGGAAATCGATCGGCTTGGTGGTGGTGCTGTGTCTGCTGTTCTCATTAGTGGAATCTAAGTGGATTCTGCCAGCGCATTTAGCCCATATGAGGGTATCTAACAAGCCATCAAGCAATCCATTTGTGATTGCCAAAGCCAACTTTAACGCCAAGGTAAATCATTTTATTGATACCAAGTACCGCAATTTTATTGGCATGTGTCTGCGCAATAAATTCAGTGTATTAAGCACCTTTATTGGGGTAATGGTTTTAGCCATTGCGTTAGTGGTCAGCGGCCATGTGCGTTTCTTATTCAATCCAGAGTTCCCCCAAGACTTCTTGCAGGTGAATCTCGAAATGGAAGAAGGCACCTCGGATCAAGTCACCAAAGAAGCCTTGCTAAAAATTGAACAAGCGCTCTTGGTAACCGATGAAAAGCTATCTAAGGGTGAAGCCCAACCGGTGATTAAGCACTATTTTGTAGCACTAAATTCGGCTACTTCAGCTGTAATAGTTGCCGAGCTTTCAAAGGCCGAAGATAGGCTTGCCACCTCTGATGTGATCACCAATGAATGGCGTGATGCTATTCCTAAGATTGCCCAGGTTAAAAAGCTGCAATTCCCATCCACTAACAATGGTGGCTTTGCTGATATTTCTTTGCGCTTAGCCTCTGATAATCTTGAGCAGTTAGCTATGGCCCGTCAAGACTTAAGGGAAGCGCTCAATAGCTATGAGGGGGTGTATGATATTAACGATGACTTCTCAAGTGGCTCCCAAGAAATCAAGGTGGATTTAAAACCTGAGGGTGAAGCCTTAGGTTTAACCATGAACGACCTTGCCCAACAGGTGCGTTGGGGATTTTATGGTTTTGAAGCACAACGTATTTTACGCAACAAAGAAGAGATCAAAGTACTGGTGCGCTACCCGAAAGAGCAGCGTCAAACCATAGGCCATCTTGAAAATATGCGTATTCGCACTAAAAACGGCGGAATTGTGCCATTTAATCAAGTGGCCACTTACAAGCTGGATAAATCTTACGCCACCATCACCCGTGTTGATGGCGAACGTGCACTGAAGATTGATGCTAACGTTGATAAGGCATTAGTGGACCCATCGACCATATCGCGCAACATCATGCAAACTGACTTGCCAAAGATTTTAGCGAAATACCCGCAGGTTAAGAGCGATCTTGATGGTGCTAGTGCCGATGAAGTGGATTCATTAAAGAGCCTAGCAATGGGCGCGTTCTTCTCGTTGTTGGTGATTTACGCCCTTATGGCGGTTCCGCTTAAGAGCTACGGCCAGCCGCTAATTATTATGTCGGTCATTCCGTTTGGCTTAATTGGCGCGGTAGTGGGCCACTTAATCGTCGGAATTTCCTTAAACGTATTAAGTTTAATGGGTATCGTTGCCTTAGCCGGGGTGGTAGTGAATGATTCATTAATTCTGGTGGACTTTGTCAACAAAGCCCGAGCCCAGGGTTTAAGCATCAAAGAAGCGGCCATCGAAGCTGGCTGTCAGCGCTTTAGGGCGATTTTATTGACCTCACTGACCACCTTCTTCGGCTTAGTACCGGTGATCCTGGAGACTTCTTTACAAGCCCAAGCGGTGATACCTATGGCCACCTCATTAGGCTTTGGCATTGTCTTTGCTACGGTAGTGACCTTGATTCTGGTGCCGGTGTTGTACGCCATCTTGGCGGATTTTCTCAGAGGTTACAGAAAATTGATCAATTGGTGGTGGCAGCCACAATCATAGTAAACAAAAATCTTTTTTGAAGGCCAGTCCACATAGGTGTACTGGCCTTTTTTACATAGACCTTTATTATCAGCTTAAAAAAAACTACCCTTACCCTATTATTAACTATTATAAAGAACCGCTATGAAAATCATCGCAATATTAATTTCCCTATTAACCCTTTGTGGTTGTCAGCAACAGCTTGATATTGAAAGGTTACAGCTTATTACAAGTTGGTCTGAAAGCGGCAAAGTAGAACTATACCAAGGCAAGGCCAGTCTGCCAGCTGCAGCTAATTCCAGCAGTAAAATTATTTTCAAAATACAGCAACAACTTGACACAGATTTAAATCAAGATGGGTTAATGGATAAAATCATTATCTTGACAGTGGACACTGTCGGCTCTGGGCTATTTTATTATTTATATCCAGTAATCAATGATAATACTCAGGCTATCGCCAAAGAGGGGGTATTAATCGGTGATAGGGTCATCATTAAAAATCTTTCGCATCACAGCAACATCATCACTGTACAGTACTTGAAACACACGGTAGAGCAATCATACAGTGAGCATCCACAGTTCGAATCAGAGCTAAAATGGCAATGGCAACAAGAGTTAGTGGCAATCCCAACAGAGACCCCATAACCATGCCAAACTCTTCCAAATACAAAGCAACCCTAATGAACAACAGTGCTCAAATTCAAATAAGCCAAGAGTACGACAACTTTTATAGCGATCCATGGGGGCATCACGGCCTAGTAAGCTATTTATTCAAGTGTTTTATTCTGTCATTGCTATTACTTACCCTTTGGCTAAGCTTGTCAAATTCCATAAACCAACATTATCAACAGCAACAGCACACGCAAAGATATTCAGAGCTACAAAGCTTCGCTCATTTAATTAGTAAAAACCTGAAACAAAAAAGAAATCAAATAAGTATTCTAGCAAGTTCAAAGCGCTTGCAAGATTTAATCAAAGAAAGCAATAGTCAAAACCTTAATGAACTAAAACAGTTTTGGCATAACCTAGTTCAAAATTCAGCTAACTTGCTCGCGATAAATTACTATGATCCTCAACTCAATCAGATATTAAGTGTAGGTCATACGTCACACCAACTGAATTTAAATGAACAGGCTCAGCGAAACTACAGCTTGCAAGGAATCCATTCTTCAGGGCTGACAACAGTATTTAAAAACGGTGAATTAATCTCTGCGATTGAAATGAGCGTCAAGCTCAATAATGGCGGCTACTTAACGGTTGTTTTTCATTTTGATGAAATGATCAGCCAATTTCAGCCTCCAGTTGATGAGAACACCTTACCTATTTTAATTTTCTCACAGCAAGGACAATTACTCAGTTACACCTCTCCTGCTGGGCAAACTGTTGAGGCTTTATCCCTTGAATTACAGAGTGAATTGGATAGCGAACTGCCGCAACTTTTATTTGCAATGACCAAGGAAAGCTTCGGCTTGTATAAGGATGAATTGTTCACTTTTGTTTTTATGAAAATAAACCTAGCCGGTTACGCAACTAACGAACCATGGTACTACGTTGTTAGTTACTCTAAAAACAGCAGTGAATTAGCACCAAAAGCTATCGCAAATTTAACAACGATTAGCTTTATTATTTTTAGTTTTATTTGTTTTGTCTTAGTGACCTTACTCCATCTAAATAGCTATCTCAAAAGAAACCAAAACCACCTTAGTCAGCTCAACCAAGGACTGTCTATAGCCAGTAGCGGTTTGCTTTACTGTAGCCAACATGGCAAGGTTATTTTTGCTAACTTAACCGCAGCGAATTTACTCAACATCAATCAACACAGCATTAAAGATATGCATATCGATCAGTTGCTCACTTTACCTATGACGTTTGAGCAATTGATGACGACTATGCCTACGCAATCCATTCCTATATTTGTGGCCCAAAAGCATCTAAACGCTCGTTTTCGCCAAATAAACCCAAACTCAGCATCAAGTAATCTATATATTTTTGAGTTAACGGACCACAGTGAGCAAGTAAAGTTAAATAACACTATTGAACAGCTGCAAATGGCAAATGATTTTGCTCAAATTTGCTTGTTAGTTGCCCCCTCTGGCCGTATTTGTTACTGCAATCATCAGGCACAGCTATGGCTTAATAGTTATTCTATGGATCAAAATTCATCCTTAAAAGATTTGTTATTACAATTTAAATTAGGTATATGGCCTCAAATCATCCAGTCATGTATCGATAATGGCAACTGGCAAGGCTGGGTTAGTGGGCAAGGAGAAGACGCATCAGGGCTGGCTATTCAAGCAAATGGACACTTTGATGAACATGGTCATTTATCCTATTTGAACATCTTGCTGTCTCCTCAAAAAAAGCTCTTGCCAATGATTGATACTGGCAAACATCAACTTGATCAAATCAAATTGAGCTATTTAGCCTTAACAGAAGCTCAACGAATAAATTGTAAGCTCATTCTATTGAGGTGGGATGCATTACAAGTTTCACAATCACTTTTGGAACAGAAGTTATCGGAAATATTGCCTAAAAGCTGTCATTGCTTGCACTATCAGGAAAATAAACTTGTGATTTTCAGTATAGGTGACGACCAAAATGCTTACACTCTGGCTCAGGATATCCATTATTTTATTACAGAAAACTTTAGTAATATTAATCTCAATATTGGTATTGCAGGCAATCAAAAATTGCAGCCTCTTGAACAATTGCTTCAACATGCCGAAGTCGCCCTTAAACGCTCAACCCAAACTCCGGGGATGCTAATTGGACAAGCTTATACCAGAGTAATAAGTAATACCTAGCAAGTAATAGCTCGAACGGTAAACGCTCGATACATTATTCACCTTTACCTTAAGCCTTTACAAAATAAAAAGTCGAACGTGTCACCACGTTCGACTCTAGAGGTTGTACTTTAAAATTAAAGTACTTTAGGATCTAACGCCCCCGATTGGTAGGCTTTATACATCGCCTGTAAGCTCTTTGGTTTGATCTTATCGGCCATGCCCTCACAGCCAAATTGCTGGTAGCGCTCAATACAAATATCGGTCATCGCATCCTGAGAAGCTTTTAAGAATTTGCGAGGATCAAATTCACTTGGATTTAAGGCCATGTACTGACGGATGGCGCCAGTAGAAGCAAGACGTAAATCGGTGTCAATATTGACCTTACGCACACCATGCTTAATACCTTCAATAATCTCTTCTACCGGCACACCATAGGTTTCTGGCATTTCACCGCCATATTGGTTAATAATTTCCAACCAGTTTTGTGGCACTGAAGATGAACCATGCATCACTAAGTGAGTATTCGGAATACGGGCATGGATTTCTTTAATGCGGTCGATACGAAGCACGTCACCCGTAGGTTTTTTCTTGAACTTGTATGCACCGTGGCTAGTCCCTATGGCAATCGCTAAGGCATCAACATGGGTATCTTTAACAAACTGTGCAGCTTCTTCAGGGCTTGTTAGCATTTGATCCATGCTAAGGGTACCCTCAGCACCAATACCGTCTTCCTCACCCGCTTTACCTGTCTCAAGCGAACCCAAACAACCAATCTCGCCTTCTACAGACACGCCACAGGCATGGGCAAAGGCAACGGTACGACGGGTCACATCAACGTTATAAGCATAATCAGCAGGAGTTTTGCCATCAGCTTTTAGTGAACCATCCATCATTACCGATGAAAAACCTAATTGTATCGAACGCTGACAAACATCAGGATCGGTGCCATGGTCTTGATGAATACAGACAGGAATATCAGGATATTGCTCAAGGGCAGCATTCATTAAGTAGCGTAAAAATTGTGGACGAGCATACTTACGAGCGCCAGCTGATGCTTGCACAATCACAGGGGAATTGGTCACTTCAGCGGCATGCATGATGGCACGCATTTGTTCAAGGTTATTTACGTTAAACGCTGGTACACCATAACCATTTTCCGCGGCATGATCGAGTAGTTGACGCATTGAAATTAATGCCATTTTAGGTCTCCTTTTAAAAGAATTTGAAACTGTAAATTTATTACCTAATTTTGTTGCTATATTTCTATTAGGCATTAAAAAAGGCAGCTTATTGCTGCCTTTTTGTTAACTTTGCTGAGCGCGGCTCTCTAAGATTTCTACCGCTGGAAGTTTTTTACCTTCCAGGAACTCCAAGAAGGCCCCCCCACCGGTTGAGATATAAGACACTTTATCCGCAATGCCATATTTATCTACCGCCGCTAAGGTATCCCCACCGCCTGCAATTGAGAAAGCATCGCTTTGGGCAATCGCTTCGGCAATGGCTTTAGTGCCTTCACCAAATTGATCAAATTCGAATACACCTACAGGACCATTCCAGACGATAGTGCCCGCATTTTTAAGAATATCAGCCAAGGCTGCTGCGCTATCTGGACCGATATCAAAAATCATATCCTCATTACCACACTCATCAACTGACTTAAGCGTAGCAGAAGCATTTGGGCTAAACTCAGCAGCCACCACAATGTCGCTTGGTACAGGAATATCACCGCCATTGGCTTGGGCGTTCGCGACTAGACGCTGAGCTTCTTCAATAAGGTCGGCTTCATAAAGAGACTTACCCACTTGGTGACCCGCTGCAGCAATAAAGGTATTGGCAATACCACCACCAACAACCAGTTGATCAACGATGTTTGACAGACTGTCTAAGACGGTAAGCTTGGTCGATACTTTAGAGCCGCCCACAATCGCCACTAGTGGACGTTTAGGATTATCTAGCGCTTTACCAAGTGCTTCTAATTCACCCTGTAATAATGGGCCGGCACAGGCAACCGGGGCAAACTTAGCCACACCATGGGTAGACGCTTGGGCACGGTGCGCGGTACCAAAGGCATCCATCACATATACGTCACATAGGGCTGCCATCTTCTTAGCTAGGACATCATCATTGGCTTTTTCGCCGACATTAAAGCGTACGTTTTCAAATACAGCCACTTGGTTGTCAGCTAAGGTCACGCCGTCTAAATAGTCTTTTACTAAAACGACTTCTTGGCTTAGGGCTTCATTTAAGTAGTCCACCACTGGAGCTAAAGAAAATTCAGAGTTGAATTCGCCTTCAGTAGGACGGCCTAAATGGCTCATTAACATTACCTGAGCCCCTTTTTCCAAGGCCAGCTTAATGGTCGGTAACGCCGCACGTAGACGTGCATCTGAAGTGACTTTGCCATCACTAACAGGCACATTAAGATCTTGACGTATAAGAACTTTCTTATTTGCCAAATCTAAATCGGTCATGTTTACAACAGACATAATAATCCTTTAAGAATTTAAATTTTGAACTTTTCTTCTGGTTAACGCCATAGTCAATGCGTTATCTAGCATTCTATTGGCAAAGCCCCATTCGTTATCACACCATAATAATAGCTTAACGAGGTGGCCATCACTGACCCGAGTTTGAGTGCCGTCAACAATACACGAATGGCTATCATGATTAAAGTCACTTGATACCAAAGGATCATGAACAAAATCAACGAGACCGTAAAACTGATTCTTAGAGGCCTGCTCTAAGATGTCATTTACTGAATCAATGTTAACTTTCTTTTTCAGCATAAGCGTCACGTCCATAGCAGTGACATTAACGGTAGGTACGCGGACAGAGATAGCCTCAAACTTATCTTGTAAATGCGGTAAAATACGCTCAATACCTTTAGCCAATTTAGTATCTACTGGAATAATAGACTGACTCGCGGCTCGAGTTAAACGTAAATCTTGATGATAAGCATCGATAACTTGCTGATCATTCATCGCTGAATGAATGGTGGTGATAGCACCACTGGTGATTTTAAAAGCGTCATCTAATAATTGTATCACTGGTACACTGCAATTCGTGGTGCATGATGCATTTGAAACGATGGTTTCAGTACCATTTAAAATAGCATCATTCACGCCAGTTACTATGGTAGCATCGACATCAGCTGAGGCTGGGTTACTCACCAGAACTTGCTTGGCACCTGCATCAATATGTTGCTGTAATTGTGCTCGTGTTTTAAGAGTACCTGTCGCTTCAAAAACAATATCAATGCCTTCCCAAGGAAGTTTGCTGATATCCGTTTCATTAAATACTTTGATTCTGTCATGGCCAACTCTAATACACTCATCATCAAGTGATACATTAAGCTCAAAACGACCATGGGTGGTATCAAATTTAGTCAGATGGACCATAGCTTCAGCAGAAGCAAGTTCATTAATGGCGACAATTTGAATTCTTTGTCTGTGACCAGATTCATAAAGAGCGCGCAAGATGGAACGACCAATACGTCCATAACCATTAATCGCCACTCTAATCATATACTTTGCCTTTGTTCATCAGAAAAAACGCCCTGACTTATCAGGGCGTTGATTTTAATTATAAGCTATTGGCAGCGTTTACGATGTTTTCACTAGTAAAGCCAAACATTTTAAACAGTTCACCTGCAGGTGCAGATTCACCAAAGCTGTTCATAGCAATGATTTTACCGTTTAAACCAACATACTTAAACCAAAAATCTGCAATACCAGCTTCAACGGCAATGCGTTTGCTCACATTTTGAGGTAACACTTTGGCTTTATAGCTGTCTTCTTGAGCATCGAACACATTGGTGTTTGGCATAGACACTACACGAACCGCTTTACCCTGTTGCTCTAGGGTCGCTGCCGCTTCCATAGTAATGCCAACTTCAGAGCCGGTTGCGATTAGAATAATTTCAGGTTCACCTTGGCTATCTTTTAGGATGTAACCACCCTTTGCCACGTTCGCTAGTTGCTCGGCATCACGAGATTGCTGAGCTAGGTTCTGGCGAGAGAAGATTAAGCTTGATGGACCATCGTTACGCTCAAGAGCGTGTTTCCAAGCAATCGCAGACTCAACCTGATCACATGGACGCCAAGTGCTCATGTTCGGTGTTTGACGAAGGCTGGCAATTTGCTCTACAGGTTGGTGAGTTGGACCATCTTCACCCAGGCCAATTGAATCATGGGTGTATACGAAAATAGCGCGCTGTTTCATCAGTGCTGCCATACGTACCGCATTACGAGCGTATTCCATAAACATTAGGAAAGTAGCACCGTAAGGGATTAGACCACCGTGCAGGGCAATACCATTCATAATGGCAGACATACCAAACTCACGTACACCGTAGTGTAGGTAGTTACCTGAAGCGTCATCAGCACTAATCGCTTTAGAACCTGACCACATGGTTAGGTTAGATGGTGCAAGATCAGCAGAACCACCGTTTAGCTCTGGCAGTAATTTACCAAAGGCTTCTAGTGAGTTTTGCGATGCTTTACGAGATGCAATGTCTGCTGGGTTGTTTTGTAACTCATTAATAAAGGCATCCGCTTGGGCAGAGAAGTCACTTGGTAGGTCGCCTTTCATGCGGCGCTCGAATTCAGCCGCTAATTCTGGGTGGGCTGCCGCGTAGGCCGCTAGTTTTTCATTCCAAGCAGACTCAGATGCACCGCCTTTAGCATTTTGGTTCCACTGGCTGTATACATCAGCTGGCACTTCAAATGGGGCGTGTGGCCAATTCATAAATTCACGTGCTGCGGCAATTTCTGCATCACCTAGTGGTGCACCGTGGCAATCGTGTGAACCAGATTTGTTAGGAGACCCCCAACCAATAATGGTCTTACAACAAATTAGAGTAGGACGTGCAGTTTCTGCTTTAGCTTCGTTAATCGCAGCTGCAATGGCGTCGCTGTCGTGACCATCTACGCCAGCAATCACATGCCAGCCGTATGATTCAAAACGCTTAACCGTATCGTCGGTGAACCAACCTTCTACTTCACCATCAATAGAAATACCGTTGTCATCCCAAAATGCCACTAGCTTACCTAAGCCTAAGGTACCGGCTAATGAACAGGCTTCGTGAGAGATACCTTCCATTAAACAACCATCGCCCATAAAGGCATAGGTAAAGTGATCAACAATATCATGACCTGGTTGGTTAAACTGAGCGGCTAGGTTTTTCTCGGCAATGGCCATACCTACGGCATTACAGATACCTTGACCTAAAGGACCTGTGGTGGTTTCTACACCTGGAGCATAGCCATACTCTGGATGACCTGGAGTGCGAGAATGTAATTGACGGAATTGCTTTAAGTCTTCAATACCTAAATCGTAACCAGATAGGTGTAATAAAGAATACAGAAGCATCGAGCCATGGCCATTAGATAATACAAAACGGTCGCGGTTGTACCAATCAGGATTACTAGGGTTGTGGTTTAAAAAATCACGCCATAGTACTTCAGCAATATCAGCCATCCCCATTGGAGCACCTGGGTGGCCTGAATTTGCCTGCTGAACGGCATCCATACTCAACGCACGGATAGCGTTGGCGAGTTCTTTACGCGAAGACATGGTCTTATCCTTTTATGATTTATGTAGCAATTTTCAGTACGCTATTCTCTACAAACACAGAGTGTAGCGCAAATAAAATAAGCTGAACCTGAGCTAAAATTATCTTTACCGTGTAAATAGTAAAAACTTAAGCCACATTTAGCTACATAAACAACACAAAAGCTATGCTCCTAAAAGGTTAGCTTTTATTTTGAACTATACTTGATGCCGTATTTTGCAACCACCAAAATGATCTTAATAAACTGAAAAACAGTTATATAGACTGTTTGACTGTGTTCACAAAACAGTCAAAACATAGGCACTTATGATCACTTTTTTGATTTCGGTAGTGCCAAATCTGTTTTTTTTATTTAGAATAGACGTCTAGATGTAAAAACATCCACACGTATTAACCGCTAAAGATAAGTGAGACCGTTAAATTATGGCTAAACATTTATTCACTTCAGAATCTGTATCTGAAGGTCATCCAGATAAAATCGCCGATCAGATTTCTGATGCTGTACTTGACGCCATTTTAGAACAAGATCCAAAAGCACGCGTCGCTTGTGAAACTTATGTAAAAACCGGCATGGTAATGGTTGGTGGTGAGATCACCACTTCTGCATGGGTCGATATTGAAGAATTGACTCGTAAAACCGTGCGCGAAATTGGTTACACCCATTCAGACATGGGTTTTGATGCTGATTCCTGTGCTGTACTCAACGTGGTTGGTAAACAGTCACCTGACATTAACCAAGGTGTTGACCGTGCTGACCCACGGGAACAAGGTGCAGGCGACCAAGGTCTGATGTTTGGTTATGCGTCAAACGAAACCGACGTCTTAATGCCAGCGCCGATTACTTACGCTCACCGCTTAGTGAAGCGTCAAGCAGAAGTTCGTAAAAACGGTACTTTGCCATGGTTGCGTCCAGATGCTAAGTCACAGGTAACCTTTGCCTATGAAAATGGCATTATTACTGGTATTGATGCGGTAGTGCTTTCTACTCAACACTGCGATTCTATTTCTCAAGCTGACCTTGTAGAAGCGGTACGTGAAGAAATTATTAAACCAGAACTACCAGAAAAGTGGATCAACAAAGACACCAAATTCTTTATCAACCCAACTGGCCGTTTTGTTATTGGTGGTCCAATGGGGGATTGTGGTCTAACTGGTCGTAAGATCATCGTTGACACATATGGTGGCATGGCCCGTCATGGCGGTGGTGCTTTCTCTGGTAAAGATCCATCTAAGGTTGACCGAAGTGCCGCTTATGCCGGTCGTTATGTTGCTAAAAACTTAGTCGCAGCAGGAGTGGCAGACAAGTGTGAAATTCAAATTTCATACGCTATTGGTGTTGCTGAACCAACGTCTATTTCCGTAGAGACCTTTGGTACAGCCAAAATTTCCGAAGAAAAGATCAATGAGTTAGTTCGTCGTCACTTCGACCTACGCCCTTATGGTCTGATAGAAATGTTGGATCTAAATCGTCCAATTTATCTACCTACAGCAGCATACGGTCACTTTGGTCGCGAAGAGTTCCCATGGGAACGCACAGACAAAGCTGAAGCCATTCGTGCTGACGCTGGTTTATAACCAGCCATACTAATTATCGATACCCGCCTTGTGCGGGTATTTTTTTATTCGCACATCAGAAGATAGAAAATCAGCATAATTTCAGATATTTGCTACATTTATTAAATGGTAAAAAAAATCAGTCTAAAGCACTACACTATATTTTAGGAACGCTAACGAAAGCACTTATCTGCCAATGTCCAAATTGCAAACAAGAGTCTTCGTTCCTGAGGGTCAAACGTAAGTTTATTGAGAAAATTTTACACTTCAACCATGCCAAAATGCGATGTCGTTGTTGCCATAATACCTTTTGGTGCGATAAAGAAATTAACCCTTCCAGTAAATTAATGACATAAAAAAAACCCCAATAATTGCTGTCCAACTATTAGGGCTCAGTTCAGTCCAAGTATTTCTTGGCAATCAACTTAGAACGACTTAGACACTGTGAATAACAAGCCATTGCTGTTTTTAAATGCACCACTGTCTACCACTTCTTCTTGGTTATCCATAAAGTTAACAAGATAAGCGGCTGAGAAATCTAAGCCAAAGTGTGAAGTACTTAGACCAATCGAAGTATCAACATAGGATAGGTAATCGTAGCCAGAATCCCAGTATTCACCAAAGTTATGACCCGCGTGTAAATCAAGATTTAGATTATCCATCAATTCATGGCTGTAGTTAGCACTAACGTAATGGCTGGTCATGCCGGTGTTACCCGCATTGTTTGTCACATAGTACTCTAGATCTACACCGTAACTAGAGAAGCCAAGAATAAGTTCTTCATAGCTGTCAATGTCAGAAGAGCCAGGATATTGATAGCTAATTAGAGTTGCAGAATAACTGTTGTTATCATCGATTTCACCCCAGTAGCCAGCGTATAGATCCAGTTCCATATCACCGCTGGTGTCTTGACCATAATCTAGGTTCGATGCCCACGCCCCCACAAACCAGCCGCTATCAAAGTTAACGTCAACGCCTGCTTGAATCGCTGGATTGCCGGCAGACAATGACTGACCACGCCAACGGTAATCAGAAGTGAGTGCGACATTACCAGAGACTTCCGCCGCAATTGCTGTAGCTTGTGCGGCCACCAAAAGGCCAGCTGTTGCCAGTAGTTTTGTTTTCATTTTTTTTACCACCTTAAAACAGAAGCAATGCTTCTTTAAAAACTTAATCGCAAATTATCACAAGCCTTAAAAACAGCAACTAAAGCTAATTTTAATAAAAAACAGCTCTTTAAAAGCCTTCTTATGTTAAAAGGAGGTGACAAATAAAGGCCAATTGTTACAACAAGGTTAATCCAACAACAATAACCATGGCATTGGCGCGCCACTCAACCCAAAGGGTTAACATTAACGGCAAAATGAAAGAATTACAGTTAATTCATAATCAATAGAAACTAAAAAATTTTCCGGCAGCAAAACATGACTTTAAGCATTAAGCTAGGCTTGCTCTGAATCAGTGTGCAATTTTTTAAGCTTTGAATCTGAAATAGAAGATACAAAAATGCCGAGCATCGGCTCGGCATTTTTGCTTGTGTGGCAGGGGTGACAGGACTCGAACCCGTAACCATCGGTTTTGGAGACCGCTGTTCTACCAATTGGAACTACACCCCTACAAGTTTTGTATTAAAGCCGCTAAAGAATTAGCCACTTCAAATTGTGTGGCAGGGGTGACAGGACTCGAACCCGTAACCATCGGTTTTGGAGACCGCTGTTCTACCAATTGGAACTACACCCCTACAAGTTTTGTATTAAAGCCGCTAAAGAATTAGCCACTTCAAATTGTGTGGCAGGGGTGACAGGACTCGAACCCGTAACCATCGGTTTTGGAGACCGCTGTTCTACCAATTGGAACTACACCCCTAAAGCGAGAGGAATTATACAAAAGCCTCCCCAAAGGTAAAGCGCTTTTTTAGAATAATGCCTCTGTTTGCTTTTATTTCGAACGATATTGCTCAATGTCGATCAGTTAACACTTCAGAAACTGAGCTAGATCACACTTTTTTAGCTCTGCTTAGTAGTAGTACAATGACACAGGTATTATGCACACTCACTATAATCATTACTTTTTAGGAACATTTTATGAAGCTTTTGGCAGGGATGATAGCGCGGCTATCGAATTCTAGTTTGGTGCTACAAATTGTTGTTGGCTTGATTTTTGGGATCATTATTGCTTTGCTTGATCCCACCACCGCTAAAGCTTTTGGTTTATTAGGGGAGTTATTTGTTGGCAGTCTAAAGGCTGTAGCCCCATTACTGGTGTTTGTGCTAGTTATTGCTGCTATTGCTACCCAGCAGCATAACCACACCGCTAAGCTTAAACCGATTATTGGTTTATATCTATTTGGTACTTTTGCCGCCGCCCTGATTGCGGTCAGCATGAGCTTTGCTTTTCCAGTGTCTCTTAGCTTGGCGACCCAAAGCACCGAATTAAGTCCTCCTCAAGATGTTATTGAGATCCTTAAAACTCTGCTTTTTAAAGTAATTGATAACCCTATAAATGCCCTAGCCAATGCCAACTTTATTGGCATTTTAACTTGGTCAATCGCTTTAGGTGTGCTCTTTAAGCGTGCCAATGACAATACCAAAGTAATGATTACTGATGTTTCAGAAGCCATTAACACCATGGTAAAGTGGATTATTCGTTTTGCACCTATCGGTATTTTAGGACTGGTTGCAAATACTATCGCAACCACAGGTTTTAGCGCGTTGTGGCAATATGCTGAACTGACTGCGGTACTGATCAGTACCATGTTACTGATGGCACTGGTGATCAACCCAATGATTACTTATATCTTTATTCGTAAAAACCCTTACCCTCTGGTTTTTACAACCCTAAGACAAAGCGGGGTGACAGCATTTTTTACCCGTTCATCTGCAGCAAATATCCCTGTTAACCTAGATCTGTGTAAAAAACTGCAATTGCATGAAGATACCTATTCTGTTGCCATACCTTTAGGTGCCAGCATTAACATGGCCGGTGCTGCTATCACCATTACAGTGCTGACCCTAGCGACCGCCAATACCTTAGGAATCGAGGTGGATTTTGCCTCTGCAGTATTACTTAGCCTAGTGGCATCGATTTCTGCTTGCGGTGCCTCTGGAGTCGCAGGAGGCTCGTTACTGCTGATCCCATTAGCCTGTAGCTTATTTGGTATTAGCAATGATATTGCCATGCAGGTAGTGGCCGTTGGTTTTATCATTGGTGTGATTCAAGATTCGACCGAAACCGCCCTTAACAGCTCAACAGATGTACTCTACACCGCCATTGCAGATAAGGGCTCGAAAATTAATTAAAACCACTTATCGGCAATTCGCCCATATTGGTAATAACCCCACTGGCCAACCCGTCTTAAAGGCGCCAGTGGGAATTTTGGTGCTGGATTACTGTATAGTGGCAGTTGCGGGACCTTTTCGCCACTGAGCATTTGTGCCAATCGATATCCAGCCTGGGCACTAAAAGAGACACCTGAGCCACAATAACCAATGCTATAACCCTGACCATTTTGGGCATACACATGGGGCATATCATCAAGCGCCGCCGCTATCCAGCCGTGCCACTTATATTCTATTGGCTGTTGAGCTAATACCGGAAAGCAAACGGCCATGGCCTGCTGCAGTCTTTGATAGTAGACAGCCTTATTAGCATCCCTACCACGGATCGCGCCCCTGCCACCAAACAGCAATCGGTTATCTGGTAGTAAGCGGTAATAATATTTTAGACGGCGAGTATCCATCACTAATTGTTTTGAGGATAATCCCACTTGGGCTAACTGTTGCGCTGATAATGGTTTGGTCACCATCACCGATGACAAAATCGGTAAGTAACGACTGACTAAATCCGTGTCTAAAGATTTTGGCCCATAGGCATTGCTAGCAAGCACCATCTGCTTTGCTTGAATGTTGCCACCGGCACAACTCATCTCATAACCACTTGTAGTTAATTGATATGACTCCACTAAGGTATTTTCAAAAATATCCACCCCTGCATTGGTGCACATTTGCTTGTACCCTAATAATAACTTTAGTGGCTGCACCCCAAAGCCATCACTAAACTTGAGCGCACCATATGCTTTGGCATTGTTCATTAATTGCTGCTGTAATTCAGACCCATTGACATAATAAGCCTCAGCATCGATATGTTTATTGATAAAATCACAGCTGCGCTGTAATGCTTGAGCAGCCTTTTGGTGGTGAGCAACTTTATAATAGCCTTTGGTTTGAGGCTCACAGTCAATACTGTGCTGTTCGATCAATGATTCTACCCGCATTACCGCATCACTAAATTCACGGTAAATGCCTTCAGCAGTCGCCACATCCCAGCGTTTGGCCATATCGGCAAAACCGAGACGACCGGAGCCCTTTAAAACAAAACCGGCATTACGTGCACTCGCACCAAAGCCTATCTGGTTGGCTTCTAACACGCACACTTTGCGTTGGTGTTCGGTCGCTAAATAGTAGGCTGTTAGCAAGCCTGTGTAGCCACCACCAATGATAGCGACATCATAATTAGCATCACACTGTATGCTCGGGTTAGCCTGTCCTAATTGGATTTGACTGGCCCATAAGCTCGAAGCAAATGGGGTGTGTTGAGGAGACGGATCAATCAAAGGATCATAACTCATACGAGATCCTCAAATTTCAATTGCATTTCCATTGCTGTGCATTGGCAATCGAAGCCACATATCGGACAATCATAATTGTTGATCAGCCCTTCTTCATTCCAACGCTTGGGATGGGCTTTAATTAATGTTCCACCGGCTTTGGAAAAGTAGCGCACTGCAGCATTGTTTGGACTTTCTTTCCATAGATGGCTTATTCCAGCAACGCCACCTTGGGCTTTCACGGCTTTAATGGATGCCATTAGAAGTTGACCACCTATGCCTTTTCCTTGGGCATCAAAATCTACCGTGTTACATTTAAAATAACACAATTTAGTGATACCCGAGCACCACAAATCAGGGGAGCACCATTTATCGGCTTGCCAGTTACCCGGCGCATAGGTCAGCCGAAAGCCCAGCATGCGGTCGCCTTCCATTGCGACAAAGTTACTATTTATGCCGTTTTTAATTGCCAAAGGGGCTTTTTTCCTTAGCTCTTCCAAACTAATGTAACCTGAACCATGCACCTTATTAGCAAGGCTGACTAATTGTTGATAATGTTTGGGTTGTAAATTAATGATTTCCATATCTTTACCACTGTAATAAAAAGCTAGATCCCAATCTACTTTATATGTCAGCTAAAGCCAAACATCATCATTAATGACGAATCATATATTCCAAAGTTTTAATTAATTTATCCGCTTCTTTGTCGCTGCTGGCGTGACAACTGAATATCCCATTACGATTGAAACAAATCGCGCATGATTGGTTTTTAATACAATATTTATTACCTGAAGAACACATAAAAGCATTGAGGTTGCGATAGTGGAACCCGCTAGAGAGAGGGGAGCCGTTGTGAACCACCATTTGGTAAGCTTTTAGTACTGTGTCAATTTTTAGATCAAGCATAAGACCTCCTCGCCATCCTTGAGCTAAAATACATTTACTGTGAGTAAACTTACGCCTCTATTTAACATACAGATCAATACAACTTGTAATAACCGCTTTATAATATGGTATTAACGATATTTAAGAGTGAACCCATGGCACGAACAGCAGCAGCATTGCATATTTTAGTCAAGCATCAACAACAGGCTGAAGATATCATCAAGCAACTTGAAAAAGGGGCTAAATTCCAAACCTTGGCAAAGAAATATTCTAAATGCCCTTCTGCAAAACGAGGGGGAGATTTAGGTGAATTTAAAAAAGGACAAATGGTTCCCGCATTTGATAAGGTTTGTTTCACCAAGGAAATTTTGACTCCACACCTCGTTAAAACTAAGTTTGGTTGGCATGTCGTCAAGATCCTGTATCGTACTTAGGCTGATAACTGCTAAAACAAAAGGGAGGTAAGCTAAGCTTACCTCCCTTTTTAAATGTAAATTTTATTTAATTAGCAATTAGAAGCTAATAAACAAACCTGCAATAGTCGCACTCATTAGGTTCGATAGCGTACCTGCAGCGACTGCTTTCATACCAAAGCGAGCGATATCACCACGGCGTGCTGGTGCTAAGTTACCTAAACCGCCAAGTAAGATAGCGATAGATGATAGGTTAGCAAAACCACAAAGTGCAAAAGCAATGATCGCTTGGGTCTTCTTAGATAGTAATTCAGGGTTTTCAGCTAAGAAACCGATGTAAGAAGAATAAGCAACAAACTCGTTAAGTACTAGTTTTTGGCCAATGAATGAACCAGCGTGGGTTGCTTCAGCCCATGGCACACCAATCAAGAATGCTAAAGGTGCGAATACGTGACCAAGTAGGCCTTGTAAAGTGACACCTTCGAAACCGAAGAAACCACCAATACCACCTAAAATACCATTCACTAATGCAATCAAACCAATGAAAGCTAGTAGCATTGCACCAATGTTTAACGATAACTGAAGACCAGATGCTGCACCTTGAGCGGCTGCATCAATTACGTTAACAGGTTTTGCTTCTGCTTCCTCTTCACTTTCTTTTAGTTGCTCAATTGGCTTACCTGTTTCAGGCATGATGATTTTAGCAAAAAGAAGACCACCAGGTGCAGCCATAAATGACGCAGCAATAAGGTATTCTAGCGGTACACCCATTGCAGCGTAACCAGCCAATACACCACCAGCAACAGAAGCTAAACCACCACACATAACGGCAAATAGCTCTGATTCAGTCATTTTAGCAACAAAAGGCTTAACAACTAATGGGGCCTCAGTTTGACCAACAAAGATATTAGCAGTCGCAGACATAGATTCCGCACGCGATGTACCAAGTACCTTTTGTAATGCACCACCTAGTACTTTAATAACAAATTGCATTACGCCTAAGTAGTAAAGTACAGAAATCAGTGCAGAGAAGAAAATTACCGTTGGTAGAACTTTTAGAGCGAAGATAAAACCAATACCTTCAACAGAAAAGTTCACTAAGTTACCGAATAGGAAACCAATGCCGTCATTACCATAATTAATAACATTTTGAACACCACCACTCATGGCGTTTAAAATATCGCGTCCCCAAGGAACGTACAGAATGAAAGCACCCAGAGCGAACTGGATAGCAAAAGCACCACCCACAGTGCGGAAGTTAATAGCCTTGCGGTTATTTGACAGTAGTAGTGCGATACCCATAAGTACCAGCATTCCCACTAAACTCATGACGATTGACATCAACCCAAACCTCGTTTTTTTAATGATGAGTATTTTTAAACACTGGCATTATATTTCACTGAAATGAAAAGTCTGTTTTTGTTTGTGTTTTTATCCAAAAAACTTCATAAAATGTTAGCCCCATCACATTGAAATAATCTCAAAATGACATAGATCACACATTTCAATAACACCGCCAGATTATAGCCTAAAAAACATACTGGCATTAACGTTAAGTTGGGTTTTTAAATCCGCTGGCGATTGGTTAAGAATACGACTTATTTCTAGGAGAACTAAATCTAGAGCCCTTTGAATTTGTTGGATGCCAGTTCCATAGCGTTGATGTTTAAATGGTGCATCGGTTTCTAACAACACATTTTCAACACCAAGCAAAGCGATGACTTCGACTAACTTACTATTATCCCTCAATAGTGCAGGACCGATACCTAGATAGCCGCCGGCATCGACAACCTGCTGAGCTTGCTGCACATTGCCATAAAAGCCATGAACCACAAATCCAAGTTGATATTGCTTAAGGACTTGCAATAATTCAGGTAACGCTTTCACACAATGAACAATAAGCGGTAATTGTCTTTGCTGGGCAAATTGACAGTGCCAGTGTAAACACTCTATCTGGATTTTTATATCAGGCCCATTTACTTTATCTACCCCTGTTTCTCCAATGGCAATAGGCTGATACATTTCCATTAGTTGCGCTATGCGTTTTAGCTGCGCTGGATGATCATTATCGATATACCAAGGATGCAAGCCTAAAGCGAAATGCTCAAGCTGGTGCTTATCAAGCAGCTGCTTAGAATGTTCTGGACTGATCCCTGGCATAATCGCTAGGTCGACACCGCTTTGCGCAAGTGCGGCAATCACTTGCTCAATGGGTTGTTCCAATTCAAATAAATCTAAATGACAATGAGTGTCAATCATAAACATTACCTAACTAAAGATATGCCTTCACTTTAGCAAATTTGGCCTTAAAAAAAAGCGAGCTAATGTAGCTCGCTTTATCTTCAGTTGACCCTTCTAGTTTTCACGGGTCTGATTAAATTTGATATCTGGATGTCTTTCCATCGCCAAATTCAAGTTAACATAAGTCGGTGCAATGTAAGTAAGGTTATCTGCTCCATCAAGGGCTAAGTTAGCATGGGCCTTACGTTGAAACTCGTCCATTTTCTTAGCATCATCACAATATACCCAACGGGCTGTCGCTACAGAAATCGGCTCATATACCGCTTCGACTTTATATTCTGTTTTTAAACGATGTACGACCACATCAAACTGCAGCACACCAACCGCACCCACGATTAAATCATTATTCATCAGTGGACGGAATACTTGCACAGCGCCTTCTTCTGAAAGTTGCACTAAGCCCTTTTGTAACTGCTTTTGTTTTAAAGGGTCTTTCAATCGAATGCGGCGAAACATTTCCGGAGCAAAGTTTGGAATACCACTGAATTTCAGCGCTTCACCTTGAGTAAAGGTATCACCAATCTGAATCGTACCGTGGTTATGTAAACCAATAATATCACCCGCAATCGCACTCTCAGCCGCACTTCGGTCTCCAGCCATAAAGGTTACTGCATCGGAAATACTGACGTCCTTACCTAGGCGCACATGGCGCATCTTCATGCCTTTAGTATATTCACCAGATACAATGCGCATAAATGCGATACGGTCACGGTGCTTAGGATCCATATTTGCTTGGATTTTGAATACAAATCCTGAGAACTTGTCATCTTGAGCCGTCACTTGACGCTCGTTGGTTTCACGAGGCATTGGCGCTGGAGCCCACTCGGTTAAACCGTCAAGCATATGATCGACACCAAAATTACCCAGTGCGGTTCCAAAGAATACAGGGGTCAGCTTACCCTCAAGGAAAAGAGTCTTATCAAATTCATGGGAAGCGCCGACCACCAGCTCTAACTCTTCACGAAGTTGCTGTGCTAAGTCTTCGCCAATTGCTGCATCAATTTCTGGATTATCAATGCCTTTAATCGCACGACGCTCTTGAATGGTAGAACCTTGGCCGGTTTGATAGAGCACCACTTCATCACTATGAAGTAAGTAAACTCCCTTAAATTCCTTACCACAACCAATTGGCCAAGAAACCGGAGCACAAGCAATGTTTAGCTCTTGCTCTACTTCATCAAGTAGTTCCATTGGATCACGGGTATCACGATCCAGTTTATTCATAAAAGTAACGATGGGGGTATCACGCAAACGCGTTACTTCCATCAGTTTACGGGTTCTATCTTCTACACCCTTAGCCGCATCAATCACCATCAAACAAGAATCAACAGCGGTTAATGTACGGTAGGTATCTTCAGAAAAGTCTTCGTGTCCAGGGGTATCCAGTAGGTTTACCATACAGTCATTATAGGGAAACTGCATTACCGAAGTGGTCACCGAAATACCACGTTCTTTTTCCATTTGCATCCAGTCAGATTTAGCGTGAGTACTAGAACCACGCCCTTTTACCGTTCCAGCACTTTGAATGGCGCGCCCGAATAACAATACTTTTTCGGTAATGGTCGTTTTACCCGCATCAGGGTGAGAAATAATTGCGAAGGTTCGGCGCTGGGAAATCGCTTCTAAAGTGGCAGTATCTGACATCGACTTTTATCTTCTTGGTAAATTTAGACTATTTGCCTGCAAGTATAGCTAACTTCTAACAGGCCAAATTTTAATGGGCGCTATTGTCGCTTATTGTGGCGACAGATACAATTAAGCGAGGTAAAAACCTCGCTTATTTCACTGATTAATATTGCCAGTTAATCTGAAGTGAAAAGATCCCTAGTATAAACCTTTTCTTTGACATCATCGAGTTCTGGGCTAAGGCGATTAGAGATAATAACATCTGACAATTTCTTAAATTCCTCAAGATTGGTAATCACTCTAGAGTGAAAGAATTCAGACTCAGTCAATACTGGCTCATACACGACGACTTCCACACCTTCAGCTTTGATGCGTTTCATGATCCCTTGAATACTGGATGCTCTGAAATTATCAGATCCCGTTTTCATGATCAGTCGGTAAACCCCAACAACTTCTGGCTTTTTAGCCAAAATAGACTCTGCAATAAAGTCCTTACGAGTGCGATTAGCTTGGACGATGGCATTAATCAAATTGTTTGGCACATCTTGATAGTTAGCCAATAGTTGTTTGGTGTCTTTTGGTAAACAGTAACCACCATAACCAAAAGATGGGTTGTTGTAATGTTTGCCAATTCGAGGATCTAAGCCAACACCTTCAATGATTTGACGACTATCGAGACCATGGGTTTCCGCATAGGTGTCTAACTCATTAAAGTAAGCAACCCGCATCGCAAGATAGGTATTAGCAAACAGCTTCACCGCTTCAGCTTCGGTTGAATCAGTAAACAACACATCAATATCTTGCTTAACCGCCCCTTGCTGCAATAAGTGCGCAAATACTTTAGCGCGCTCACTACGCTCACCAATGACGATTCTAGATGGATGCAAATTATCCTTCAAAGCACTGCCTTCACGAAGGAATTCAGGAGAGAAAATAATATTGTCACATTTAAACTTGTCACGCACCGATTGAGTATAACCCACTGGCACAGTTGACTTAATGACCATTACCGCATCCGCGTTAATCGCTAGAACATCTTCAATTACCGCTTCTACTGATTTCGTATTAAAGTAGTTAGACTGGGGATCATAGTCCGTTGGGGTCGCAATAATAACGTAGTCAGCCCCTTTAAAAGCCTCTTCTTTGTTTAGCGTTGCTTTAAGGTTTAACGTTTTATTTTGCAGAAAATCTTCTATTTCAGCATCGACAATCGGTGAATGTCCGGCATTGATTTGGGCGACCTTCTCTGGCAGCAAATCTAATGCAACCACTTGATTATGCTGTGCAAGTAAAACGGCATTGGATAGGCCTACATAGCCTGTACCCGCGACTGCTATTTTCATTTCGATTCCAATATTGATAAGGTTTTAATCCGCATTAGTACCATATAAAGTTTATACTATTATGAAATTTAGACACTTTTTTAGAAAAAGTTGAAAGACGTCAAAATTATTTGGATATCAGTTGCTTTTTAGATACTTCTAGACTTTGAGTCTTGCCGAGCATATTTAATAAAATAATCGCTCGATCTTCACCTTTGGAAGATTGAAATACCGCTTCTAGATAGGCGAAAGGACCTTCAGTAAGCATCACTTTTTCACCCTGAGCAAACTTTTCCAGCTCGATAGGAGTATTTTGCTGCTGCGATAATCTCTGTTTTAAATGCTCAATTAATTCATCAGCGACCAACTGCAGTCGTGATCCATAACTAACGGTTTTAACAACCCCTCGAGTCGCATTAATCGTCGCAACAGAAAACAAGCTAGAATCAAATCTTACAAAAATATAGCTCGTGAACAAAGGCTCATTAACTTGAGTTTTTTTACCTTTAACAGTTTTCGTCTTTTCAATAACAGGTAAGTAAACCTCAAGTTGCTGTCTTTCAAGATTGACTTTAGCTCGCTCTTCTTCTTTGGGTTTGGTATAGACTAAATGCCAAGCTTCCAAAATAATACTCCTACTGAACAATCGCTACGCTGACGGCGAAGATGCATCTTGTTGCTGCAGCTCTAATTGAGCATAACGATATTCTACAAAATCATAAACCGCAGTATTAAGTGTTTTTTTGAAGTACTTTTGAGCTAACGCAAGGTCGCCATCAATCTTGGCTTTTTGGCCTAAATAAAAATAAGCTTCACAAGCCCTTTGCTGCAACTGATTTGGTTGATTTAAGCCTTTTTTGGCAATGACAAATAATTGCTGTTCAGAAATATTGCCAGCGATTGCCGCAATTAACGCTTGCTCCCAGCTATTGAGGACTTGAGTTTTTCTCTGTAGTAATCGCTGCTTAGCCATTTTAGGCTGAACTTTAGCTTCATTGATGTAAGCCCATAATGACCTAAAACCATCTTCCGGTTTTATACTCCAAAAAAGTTCAAAATCTTCTGCAGCAATCTCATGACGACTCGCATAATAAAGGGCGATACCGCGGTTTAACAGTGCATAATCATATTTTGGTGCTAACGCCAGCACCATATCAAAACTGTCAAAAGCAAGGCTATACTCTTGCATTAACGTTTGGTAAATACCTAGATAATTGTACACATCAGCAAAATCAGGACGTAATTTAAGCGCATGCATAAAGTCTAGTCGAGCTAAAGTAACTAACCCTAGTTGATCATAGATCTTGCCCCGCTCATAAATAAAGCTCAGTCTTTGATGCTCAGATAAGTCTTCCTGATTGAGCAATTCATTAAGTTTGGCAATGTTTAATTCAAGGCGATAGTCCCTTTGCGCAGGCGTAATCAGTTCAGCATCAGTCTGTTGCTGGGGCAATGCTGCACACCCTGAGAGTGTTAAGGCAACCACCCCCCCTATTAACGACTTTTTAATCATGGCTTTTATGCAATTCCTTATAACTTAGAATCTCATCATAACAAAAAGGGAAGCCCTTAGGCTTCCCTTTTATCATCAATTAATTAAGTTTATTCTGCTTTAGGGGCAGCATTCACTTCTTTCATCGATAGGCGAACTCGACCTTGACGGTCAACTTCCATTACCTTAACTTCAACTTCTTGGCCTTCAGTTAGGTGATCACTTACATTCGCTACTCGCTCTTCAGAAATTTGCGAAATATGAACCAGACCATCTTTACCAGGTAAAATGTTTACAAACGCACCAAAGTCTACGATACGATTTACTTTACCTTTGTAGATTTTACCCACTTCAACTTCTGCGGTAATGGCTTCAATCTTAGCAATCGCCAGTTTAGCTGCATCACCATCAGTAGAAGCAATCTTAACGGTACCGTCATCTTCGATTTCGATAGTTGTACCCGTCTCTTCAGTTAGAGCGCGAATGTTAGCACCACCTTTACCGATAACATCACGGATCTTATCAGGAGAAATCTTGATAGTAGTGATACGTGGAGCATGATCAGAAAGTTCAGTACGAGCACCAGCAATAGCACTGTCCATCACACCTAAGATATGAGTACGCGCACCATATGCTTGCTTAAGAGCGATCTGCATAATCTCTTGGGTAATGCCTTCGATCTTAATATCCATCTGTAACGCAGTGATACCTTCGCTAGTACCAGCTACTTTAAAGTCCATATCACCTAGGTGATCTTCATCACCAAGAATGTCTGAAAGAACCACGAAATCATCGCCTTCTTTAACCAGACCCATAGCAATACCCGCTACAGAAGCTTTAATTGGAACACCGGCATCCATAAGTGCTAGTGAAGAACCACAAACAGAAGCCATTGAGCTTGAGCCGTTTGATTCAGTAATTTCTGAAACTAAACGAATCGTGTATGGGAATTCTTCAATCGAAGGCATAACCGCTTGGATACCACGCTTAGCAAGGCGACCATGACCAATTTCACGACGCTTTGGCGACCCGATCATACCCGTTTCACCCACACAGAATGGCGGGAAGTTGTAGTGCAGCATAAAGCGGCTAGTTTGAGTACCAGTGATACGGTCAATCATCTGAGCATCACGCTCTGTACCTAATGTAGCCGTCACTAACGCCTGAGTTTCACCACGGGTAAATAGTGCAGAACCGTGAGTACGTGGTAGTACACCGGCCAGTACACTTAGGCCACGAACCATTTCTGGATTACGACCATCAATACGTGGTTCACCAGCAACAACACGTCTGCGTACAACTTGCTTCTCTAGAGAGCCAAGCGCACCTTGAACTTCTTGCACATCGATATCAGCGTTTTCAGCAACAAGCGTAGCGATTGCCGCGTCTTTAACGGCATCAACCGCTTCTTTACGCTCAGTCTTAGTCGTAATGCGGTAAGCATCAGATAGACCTTGCTCAGCTAGAGCTTTAACTTTATCGGCTAACTCAACGTTCTTAACTGGCGCACTCCAGTTCCAAGTAGGCTTGCCAGCTTCTGCTTTAAATTCTTCGATTGCCTTGATTACGGTACGGCTTTGCTCGTGACCGAACATAACACCGCCTAGCATGATTTCTTCAGATAGCACTTCTGCTTCTGATTCAACCATAAGTACGGCTGAGTCAGTACCAGCAACGACTAGGTCTAATTTACTTTCAGCTAAGGCCGCTTCTTCAGGGTTTAGTACATACTCACCATTGATGTAACCAACACGAGCAGAACCTACTGGACCATTAAATGGAATACCAGAAATAGCCAGAGCTGCTGAAGTACCGATTAAAGAGATGATGTCTGGTTGAATTTCTGGATCGATTGAAACAACCTGAATAACCACTTGCACTTCGTTTTTGAAGCCATCAGGGAATAATGGACGAATTGGACGGTCGATTAGGCGAGCAATTAGAGTTTCTTCTTCACCCGGACGTCCTTCACGCTTAAAAAAGCCACCAGGGATTTTACCTGCTGCGTAAGCTTTTTCTTGATAATTGACGGTTAACGGGAAAAAGTCCCGACCTGGTTCAGCGTCTTTTTTACCAACTACTGTCACTAATACTGTGGTATCGCCCATAGAAGCAAGAACTGCAGCGTCTGCTTGACGTGCCATAACACCAGTTTCTAGAGTGACCGTATGTTGTCCGTATTCAAAGCTTTTTACAATTGGATTCACTTGACCAATTCCTTTCTTTCATTCAATAGATATTTTTTCGCAGTTAGTATACTGCAAATTAAATTCAAAGATAGGAAAAGCTAACTATTTAAGCAATGAAGTTCTGATTTTATAAAGAAATAATTAATAGAAAGTAAAAAAAAGGTGCCAAAGGCACCTTTTTCCATCTAAAAGCTGTATTAGCGACGTAGGCCAAGCTTTTGGATTAGAGCTGTGTAACGCTCAACATCTTTGCGCTTTAGGTAATCTAGAAGCTTACGACGGCTAGATACCATGCGTAGAAGACCACGACGAGAGTGGAAATCATGGATGTGGGTCTTGAAGTGACCTTGCAAGTGGTTGATCTGTGCAGTTAGAAGTGCAACTTGAACTTCTGGAGAACCAGAATCGTTGTCGCCGCGACCGAAATCAGCTAGGATCTGCTCTTTTGCTTGCTTACTTAGTGACATAATATTACTCCAAATACAGTAGTAGTTTAAAACACCTAGGCCGATCACTAATTCAGCGCTAGGAAAGCGGGCGACATAGTAACGACTAACGCCCGTAATTACAAGTTTATTTCAAATTAACGAGACGTTTAGGGGCAACTAAACCATCTTCGTCGATTTCACCTAAACCAATAAACTGTTGTTGCTCACCTAAAGTCAGACGAACTAAGCCCTCTGCTGGCACACCCGATAGTTGCACCGGCTGACCATGCATAATGTAAGAAGCCATCGTTTCGTCTAAGTTTACCGCTTCAAAGTGAGCGATAGCGGTATCCATAGGTAATAGCAGTGGATCAAGGCGCTCGCTTGGGGTGACCTCGTCAGCTAGGGCATCTTCTAGGATTTTATCCAATTGCTCTAGGGTCACCATACGCTCGTAAGGGTAACCTGATACGCCGGTACGACGTAATTGACTTACAAAGGCACCACAGCCAAGTAGCTCACCTAAATCATCAACGATAGTACGAATGTAAGTACCCTTAGAGCAATGTACTTCCATCTCTACTTCATCACCGTTGAAGCTTAAGATATTGATCTCAAAAACGGTAATAGGACGCGCTTCACGAGGCACTTCAATACCTTGGCGAGCATATTTATATAAAGGCTCGCCTTTATATTTTAACGCCGAGTACATTGAAGGTACCTGCATGGTATCGCCTTCAAAACTGGCTACAGCTTTAGCCAGTTGCTCAGCTGTTACGTTTACTTCACGCTCACTCACAACTTCGCCATCGGCATCAGATGTGGTGGTACGAATGCCTAACTTAGCGGTAACTTCGTAACGCTTATCAGCATCAAGTAAGAACTGAGAGAACTTAGTGGCTTCACCTAAACAAATAGGCAGCATCCCGGTTGCTAAAGGATCTAGGGCACCAGTGTGACCCGCTTTAGCTGCGTTATAGATACGCTTAACACGTTGTAAGGCTTCGTTAGAAGATAAACCTATTGGCTTATCCAGTAGTACAATGCCATCGACCATGCGGCCTTTAAAGCGGCGTCGTCCCATTGTTACTCTTCCTCTTGGGCAGCAGCTTCATTGCTACCAAATTTTTGTTGGCGCTTTTCATCTTCTTTAATTGCATTGGTCACCATGTTAGCCATGTGAATACCATTAATTAAAGATTGATCGTAAACGAAGCGCAGTTCAGGCACGACACGCATTTTGATGCGGCTCGCAATCAACTTGCGTACATAACCTGATGCCTTTTTAAGGGCACTAACTTGTTCTTCAATACGCTCTGGGTTTTCGTCAAAAAAAGTAACGTAAACTTTAGCGTAGGATAGGTCCCGAGATACCTCAACAGAGTTGACGGTTACCATGCCAAGACGTGGATCTTTGATTTCCCTTTGAATGATCAACGCCAGCTCTTTTTGCATCTGTTGACCCACTCGCTGGGTACGACTAAATTCTTTTGCCATTATAAAACCTTAAAGGGCGGCTAACGCCGCCCTATCAATATTACAGGCTACGTGCCACTTCGACTGTCTCGAAGACCTCAATTTGGTCACCAACACGAACGTCGTTGTAGTTCTTAACGCCGATACCACACTCGGTGCCGCTACGAACTTCTTGTACGTCGTCTTTAAAGCGACGTAGTGACTCTAGTTCACCTTCGTAAATTACTACGTTGTCACGAAGTACACGGATAGGCGCGCTACGCTTAATGTTACCTTCGGTAACCATACAGCCAGCAATTGCACCAATCTTAGGCGACTTAAACACGTCACGTACTTCAGCAAGACCGATAATCTCTTGCTTAAATTCAGGCGCTAGCATACCGCTCATTGCCGCTTTAACTTCGTCAATAAGGTTATAAATAACTGAATAGTAACGAAGATCTAAGTTTTCAGCGTCAATTACTTTACGAGCCTGAGCATCCGCACGAACGTTAAAGCCAAGTAGAATACCGTTAGAGGCTGCAGCTAGAGTTGCATCCGTTTCAGTTAGACCACCTACACCGCGACCAATAATGTTAACTTTAACTTCATCAGTTGATAGCTTAAGTAGCGAATCAGAAATGGCTTCTAAAGAACCTTGTACGTCTGCTTTAAGTACTACGTTCAACTCTGAAATGTCGCCTTCTGCCATGTTAGAGAACATGTTCTCTAACTTAGCTTTTTGCTGACGAGCAAGCTTCACTTCACGGAACTTACCTTGACGGTATAGTGCAACTTCACGCGCTTTACGCTCATCAGCAACCACTGTGGCTTCATCACCGGCACTTGGTACACCTGAAAGACCTAAAATCTCAACAGGAATCGATGGGCCAGCTTCTGTTACAGGTTTACCATTCTCATCACGCATTGCACGAACACGGCCGTACTCTAAACCACAAAGTACGATGTCACCCTGTTTTAAAGTACCATCTTGAACAAGTACTGAAGCTACTGGGCCACGGCCTTTATCAAGCTTAGATTCAATGACCACACCAGAAGCCATACCTTCAGGCTTAGCGTTTAATTCAAGTACTTCGGCAGTTAGAAGAATACCTTCTAATAGCTCGTCTACACCCATACCAGATTTTGCTGATACATGGGTAAACATGTGCTCACCACCCCAATCTTCTGGGATAACTTCGTGTTGAGAAAGCTCGTTCTTAACACGATCTGGATCAGCAGTTTCTTTATCCATCTTGTTGACAGCGATGATTAGCGGTACATCAGCGGCTTTAGCATGCTGAATCGCTTCTATCGTTTGTGGCATCACACCGTCATCCGCCGCAACCACAAGCACAACAATATCAGTCGCCTTAGCACCACGAGAACGCATAGCAGTAAACGCCGCGTGTCCTGGAGTGTCTAGGAAAGTGATCATGCCGTTGTCAGTTTCTACATGGTATGCACCGATATGCTGGGTAATACCGCCAGCTTCACCAGCTGCAATTTTGGCTTTACGGATGTAATCAAGTAGCGAAGTCTTACCATGGTCTACGTGACCCATGATAGTGACTACAGGAGCTCGTTGTGAGCTTTCTCCAGCCTCACCGCGTTCTGCTAGTAGTTGCTCCTCTAGCTCATTCTCACGAGTAAGAATAACCTTATGGCCCATTTCTTCTGCAATTAATTGTGCCGTTTCTTGATCAAGAATTTGATTGATGGTTACCATTTGGCCCATCTTCATCAGCAACTTGATGATTTCAGTACCTTTAACTGCCATTTTCTGTGCAAGATCTGCAACTGAAATGGTCTCGCCAATACGAACGTCACGAGTAACCGGTGCCGCTGGCTTATTGAAGCCATGTTGGTTATCTGATTGAGCGCCTTTCTTGCCACGTTGGTTACGACCTTTCGCACCACGACTATTATCTTTCTTCTTAGGGCGACGAGTAGGACGAGAACGCTTCTCTTCTTGCTCATCAGCTTGATCTTCTGCCTCACGAGCATAAGTAGAAGTAGTAGTATGAATGTCAGCGTTTTCACGTTCTTTACGCTTCTTCTCTTCCTCTTCCCAACGCTTAGCATTTTCTTGTGCTAGACGTTTTGCTTCTTCTGCTTTTGCTTTGGCTTCTGCTTCCGCTTTACGGGCAGCCTCTGCTTCTTTTTGCTTTAACAACTTCTCTGCCTCTAAATCTGACTGAGTTTTCTCAACGGCTTTATGGGCAGATTTTGCTTGCGCTTCCTTGGTCGCTTTTGCTTTAGCGGCTTTCGCTGCTTCCGCTTTCTGCTTAGCTAGAGCTTCTTGCTCGGCTTTGGCCTTGGCTTTGGCTTCCTTTTCGGCTTTAAGCTTAGCATCTTGCTCCGCTTTTAATTTTGCTTCTTGCTCAGCTTTAAGTTTAGCCTCTTGCTCAGCTTTTGCCTTAGCTTCAGCTGCCGCTTTTTCAGCTTCTACGGCAGCAGCTTTAACATAAGTGCGTTTTTTACGAACTTCAACTTTAACGTCTTTTTTCTTACCGCCAGCAGCGTTAACACTCAAAGTCGTTTTGGTTTTGCGATTAAGGGTCATTTTATTGCTTTCTGAACCGCCATGGGATTCAGTTAAGTATTTTAATAACGCATCTTTCTCAGATTGAGAAACATTATCTGATGCGCTTTTATTCATACCAGCTTCTTTAAATTGCTCTACAAGACGCTCCTGCGTCTTACCCACTTCTTTGGCGAGTTCTGCAACTGTCATATTTGTCATTTGGTTTAATCCTCCTCGACCAATCTTTTATTCTGAATCGTTAAACCAACATATATTACGAGCAGCCATAATCAGCTCACCTGCTTGCTCATCGGTCAATTCTTCAATATCAGATAGGTCGTCAACACCCTGTTCTGCTAAATCTTCCAAAGTCACAACGCCACGGCTAGCAAGAACAAACCCTAGATGCTGAGTGATCCCTTCAAGATTCAACAATTCTTCTGAAGGCTCGGCACCGTCTAGTGCTTCTTCTTCAGCAATCGCTTGGATAGTAAGTGCATCTTTTGCACGTTTACGCAGCTCCTCTACTGTGTCTTCATCCAAACCTTCAATTTCTAATAACTCAGATACTGGTACATAGGCCACTTCTTGAAGTGAAGTGAAACCTTCTTCAACCAATAGCGAAGCAAAATCTTCATCAATATCTAAGCCATCAACCAGTACTTTGATAAGCTGAGCATTTTCTTCTTGATGCTTAGCATTCATTTCTTCGGTTGTCATTACGTTCAGGGTCCAGCCTGTCAGCTGAGAGGCTAAACGAACGTTTTGACCATTACGGCCAATCGCTTGTGCTAATGAATCAGCCTCTACAGCAATGTCCATAGTTTGACTGTCTTCATCGACAATAATTTGTGCAACATCTGCAGGTGCCATCGCATTCATAACATACTGTGCTGGATTATCATCCCAAAGCACGATATCAATACGTTCGCCACCGAGCTCACCGGTTACCGCTTGTACACGAGCGCCACGCATACCAACACATGCACCCACAGGGTCAATACGACGATCGTTCGTTTTGACAGCGATTTTCGCACGAGAACCAGGATCACGAGCAGCGCCCATGATTTCAATCATCTCTTCGCCAATTTCTGGCACTTCAATACGGAACAATTCAATGAGAACTTCTGGTTTTGCACGACTTAAGAATAATTGTGCACCACGAGCTTCCGGCTTCACGGCAAATAGCAATGCACGGATACGATCGCCTGGGCGAACATTCTCACGTGGTAGCATTTCATCACGATATAAAACTGCATCGGCATTGTTACCAAGATCTACGATGATATTGTCACGGGTAGACTTCTTAACGACACCAGTTACCAACTCACCTTCTTTATCGATAAATTGCTCAACAATCTGCGCACGCTCAGCTTCACGTACTTTTTGTACGATAACTTGCTTAGCCAATTGCGTAGTAATACGATCAAAGTGAACGGACTCTACTTCTTCTTCGATGAAGTCACCTAATTGAATTTCTGGGTCATCAAACTGAGCAGCTTCTAAACCAATTTGACGAGTTGGGAACTCGACCAAACCATCAACGTACTCGACCACTTCCCAACGTCGGAAAGTGACGAAGTCGCCGGTTTTCTGATCAATTTCAACACGAACATCAATTTGAGCTTCGGTCTCAGCTTCATGTTTCTTCTTTTTCGCTGTCGCCAGGGCGATTTCTAGCGCTTCAAAAATCTTTTCGCGAGGAAGCCCTTTCTCATTTGAAACTGCTTCTGCGACTAACAGGATCTCTTTATTCATTTGTTTGCCTCATTCCACCCTGAACGTTAAAACTTAGCGACAATATTCGCTTTGCGAACATTATCTAAAGCTACTGTAGTAAGTTTATTATTTACTTTCAAAGTAATAAACTCACCATCTACTGATTCGATTGCGCCTTTTAACTTACGTGCGTTGTCAACGGGCATATGAAGCATCATAATCACTTCTTGACCTTGAAACTGCAAGTAGTGGGCAGCAGTAAATAATGGACGCTCAATACCCGGAGAAGAAACTTCAAGGGTATATTCTGTTTTTATTGGGTCTTCAACATCTAGCACAGCGCTAACTTGGTGACTCACCTCAGCACAGTTATCTACAGTAATACCGTCTTCGTGATCAATATAAATACGAACCGTGGAAAACTTTCCTGCACGTACACATTCAATGCCAACTAGCTCAAAGCCTATTGCTTCGACTGCAGGCGTTAACATTTCTGTAAGTTTTTGCTCTTGCGTTGCCAAAATGACCCCCATAAAACAAAAAAAGGGCATAGAGCCCTAGGATGCCTAATCTAAGTTTATACCTAAATCAAGCTGAACGACTTACAAGACACATCTTCAAAAAAAAGATAATAAAAAACCCCGTAAAATACGAGGTTTAACTGTCTTGACCTAGTATTAACCACATTATCCATGTGGCATGCAAACTATGGTAAGGTTTGCACTAGCTGAACTTAATCAGCTTAAATCTCAAATAATGCTTAGAGAGTACCGAGTACTGACTACAGATTATTGAGGAACTTGGATGCGGGGGCCGGATTTAATACCGATACCTTCGCTGGCTGTTATGAAGAGCTGAGCCCGAGGGCGCTTTTCACTAAGCCATCTGTCCAATACAGAATTTGGATGCGGGGGCCGGATTTAATACCGATACCTTCGCTGGCTGTTATGAAGAGCTGAGCCCGAGGGTGCTTTTCACTAAGCCATCTGTCCAATACAGAATTTGGATGCGGGGGCCGGATTTGAACCGACGACCTTCGGGTTATGAGCCCGACGAGCTACCAAACTGCTCCACCCCGCGCCAATAAGGTGTATTATAGAGACTCCAACTTATACTTGCAACCTTGAATCTGAGGTTATCAAATTGATTCTGGTCACAATTTTCGCCTCCATAATAAAAGGGGTTACCCTTTTGTAATATGGTGCGGATGGAGGGACTTGAACCCTCACGCCCTAGAGCACAACGACCTCAACGTTGCCTGTCTACCAATTCCAGCACATCCGCGTAACAACTAGGCTTCCACATAGTTGACCTGAGTATTAGTCAGGAATTTTATCTTGTTTTGGTTGTTCAACGACTTCTTCAGTTTGAACCGGTACAGATAAATCTTCAAAACCTACTTGAGGATTCACATTATTCGCACTCATACGGCCAATAAGCAGGCTTAAAACAAAAAAGCCAACAGCCAAAATAGCAGTAGTACGGGTTAAAAAATTACCTGAACCTGAAGAACCGAATAGCGTGGCCGAAGAACCTGCACCGAAAGACGCCCCCATATCGGCACCTTTACCTTGTTGAATAAGCACTAGTCCGATCAATGCTATTGCAACAATTACATATAAAACAATTAGTACATCGTACATTATTAAGCACTCTTTGCTATTTCACACAACTCTTTAAATTGAGCCGATTTAAGGCTTGCGCCCCCAATCAATCCACCATCTACATCAGGTTGGGCAAAAATCTCTGCCGCATTGCTTGGGTTTACACTGCCACCATATAAAATCTTTATGTTGTCAGCAGTTACCGCTGACAGCTTCGCAACGAATTGACGAATAAACTTATGCACCTGTTGTGCTTGTTCAGACGTCGCACTTTTGCCCGTACCTATTGCCCATACCGGCTCATAGGCAATAACCGCGTTAGCAAAAGCTTCAACACCATTGCGTTCTACAATACTTGTTAACATTTGCTCAATTACCGCAAATGTTTGCTCAGTTTCACGCTCTTCTAAGGTTTCACCAACACACAATATAGGCATTAACCCTTGGCTCAAACATGCAGCGAATTTCTCTGCCACAACTTGGTTGCTTTCAGAAAACAAGGCACGTCTCTCAGAATGACCAACAATCACATAACTGGCTCCAAACTCTTTCAGCATGGCACCTGATAGCTCACCAGTATAAGCCCCTTGCTGATAAGCACTCAACGTTTGGGCACCTAACTTTAGTTTATCGCTTAACGGCTGATAATCATTCTGAAGCTTTGCTTGAATCCCTCCAAGATAAAGCGCGGGAGGACACACTAACACTTCAATTGAATTATCTACTAAAGTATTTTGTAATTCAGCAAATATTTCATTGGCAAGTTCTGTATTGCCATTAAGTTTCCAATTTGCTGCTATTAAATATTGTCTTGATGACATAGTGTCGCTCCTTGTAAGCGGCGGAAATAATATCTAACCACGGGTTAACTTACAAGAGTTTTACTGATTAAAACAGCTAACCGTGATTAGTATGCTGTTTTTTTACCCACATACCCCCTTAATAGGTACGCCACTGATTACTGAGTAACCAAGCTTGGGTTACGGCAAGCTTGCCACACCTTGATTGCATCTAAGGTAGCTTGCGTATCATGAACTCGAAAAATATGAGCACCTTGCTGTAATCCATATAAAGCAGCCGCAAGAGAACCCGCCAGCCTTTGATCAGCTTCGTTATCTAACAGCTTACCTATCATACTCTTACGTGACACTCCAAGTAACATAGGTAGTCCAAAGTCATCAAAGGCTTTAATTTGGTTCATTAGCTGGTAGTTATGCTGCAGGGTTTTACCAAAACCAAAGCCTAAATCTAAGATCAATTTATCTTTATTAATCCCAGCTTGCTGACAGGCATCAATCCGCTCGTCAAAAAAAGTCTTAATATCCGTTATCAAATCGCGGTATTGAGGGTTTAATTGCATCGTTCTTGGTGTGCCTTGCATATGCATTAGACACACTGGTACGTCTGCTATGGCAGCAGCTTGCAAAGCACCGGGTAAACTTAACGCACAAACATCATTGATAATATCCGCACCTGCGGCTACCGCCTGGGTCATGACTTCAGCTTTTGAGGTATCAATAGAGATCATCAACTCTGTATGTTTACGGATCCCCTCAATCACGGGTATCACTCGATTGAGCTCTTCTTTAAGGGCAACCTCAGGCGCCCCTGGCCGGGTTGACTCGCCACCAATATCAAGAATTTTCACTCCCTGCTCAACCATGGCTAAAGCTTGCTCGATGGCTTTGTTGGTTTGCAGGTATTTACCTCCATCTGAAAAGGAGTCAGGGGTAGTATTAATGATTCCCATAACAACTGGGTTATCTAAACTTAAGATTTTATTTTTGGTTTTTATCTGATACATAACAACAACTATTAACCATCAAAAAAGCCCCGTAATCACGGGGCTTAACTATTTTAAAATGAACTAAGCGTTAGCTTCATCTGTCGTTGATGAAGGACCAGCTTTAGGCTCAGATTCACCTTGTTCGGCAGCAGGCTTGTCGTCATCATTTTTTGGTTCCGTCCAATCAGCAGGCTGTCTAACAGGTTTACGCGCCATGAGATCATCGATTTGAGCGGCATCGATAGTTTCATATTTCATCAAAGCGTCTTTCATTGAGTGCAAAATATCGATATTGTCATTCAGTATTTGCTCAGCGCGCTGATAATTTGTATCGACTAGATGTTTAATTTCAGCATCAATCAAAGTAGCCGTTTCATCGGACATATGCTTAGCCTTCGCCATCGAGCGGCCTAGGAACACTTCACCATCTTCTTCGGCATAGAGCATTGGCCCCAGTTTGTCCGATAGACCCCATTGAGTCACCATCTTGCGGGCTATATCCGTTGCTCGTTCAATATCATTAGAGGCACCCGTGGTTACCTTATCAAAGCCATAAATAATAGCTTCAGCTAAACGACCACCGTATAGCGATGATATCATCGATTCTAGATGCTGTTTTGAATGGCTTACACGGTCTTGTTCAGGCAAATACATGGTCACACCAAGAGCACGTCCTCGAGGGATGATAGATACCTTATAAACAGGATCATGTTCTGGAACAAGACGACCGACAATCGCATGCCCAGCTTCATGATAAGCTGTCATTTCTTTTTCCGCCTCACTCATTACCATTGAGCGACGCTCTGAACCCATAAGAATTTTATCTTTGGCTTTCTCAAACAGTTCCATGGTTACTAACTTGTGGTCACCACGAGCTGCAAAAAGTGCGGCTTCATTCACTAGGTTGGCAAGTTCAGCTCCTGAGAACCCTGGAGTACCACGAGCAATTAAGGACGCTTTAACATCATCAGCAATTGGCACTTTGCGCATGTGTACTTCCAAAATCTGTTCACGGCCACGAACATCAGGCAGTCCAACAGTCACTTGACGGTCAAAACGACCTGGGCGTAATAACGCTGGATCAAGTACATCAGGACGGTTAGTTGCCGCGATAACAATGATACCTTCGTTACCTTCAAACCCATCCATTTCAACTAACATTTGGTTTAGGGTTTGCTCTCGCTCATCATGCCCCCCACCAAGACCTGCGCCACGTTGACGCCCAACCGCATCAATTTCATCGATGAAAATAATACATGGGGCTGACTTTTTCGCTTGTTCAAACATGTCACGTACACGAGACGCACCCACACCCACGAACATTTCTACAAAATCAGAACCTGAGATAGTGAAAAACGGTACCTTGGCTTCACCAGCAATTGCTTTAGCTAATAAGGTTTTACCGGTACCTGGAGGACCAACCATTAGCACCCCAGTAGGGATTTTACCGCCAAGACGTTGGAATTTTGTTGGGTCTCTAAGGTAATCAACTAATTCTGAGACCTCTTCTTTGGCTTCATCACAACCCGCGACATCGGCAAAAGTGGTTTTAATTTTATCCTCAGGCATCAGCTTGGCTTTACTTTTGCCGAATGACATGGCGCCTTTACCGCCACCACCTTGCATTTGACGCATGAAGAAAATCCATACCCCGATCAGTAAAATCATTGGGAACCAGGATATAAAGATTGACGTCAGCATGCTTGGCTCTTCAGGGGCGGTACCCTTGAGATCAATATTAGCTCGCTTTAGATCGTTAATTAAATCAAGATCGGTAATAGGCATGACCGTGGTGAATGATTCCCCTGAAGTCATCTTGCCCTTGATGGTTTGACGATCACTCGCGATCGTCACCTCTTGGATTTGTCGAGACTCCACCGCATTTAGGAACTGGGTGTAATTCATCTGGGCAGCGCTACCCGATGAAGGGGAGTACTCTTTAAATACTGACATTAATACTACTGCGATGACCGTCCATAGTATTAAATTCTTGACCATATCACTCAAATTTTTAGACCTCTGAAGGCTGAAAGGTTTTAACTACAGGTTACTATAACTTGTAACCTGTCGCTACTATGAAAACTTCACGTGAGCGAGATCTTGAAGAATCTGGCTTACGAGACTTTACAACTTTAAATGCTTTACGTACTTCCGCAAGGAATTGATCAAATCCCTCTCCCTGAAATACTTTAACGACGAAGCTGCCATTTGGCGCAAGCACTTGATGACACATATCTAAAGCTAGCTCTACTAAATACATAGCACGAGGCTGGTCAATGGCACCTGAACCACTCATATTGGGGGCCATATCGGACATTACAACATCAATTTTTTGATCACCAACACGATTTAAAATAGCGTTTAGTACGGCTTCATCTCTGAAATCACCCTGCAGGAAATCAACACCGGCAATTGGATCCATAGGTAGCAGATCACAGGCAATCACTCGTCCTTCAGGGGCAACGATAGAAGCAGATAATTGTGACCAACCACCAGGGGCAGCACCTAAATCCACTACATTCATACCAGGGCGAAGTAACTTATCTTTGTTTTGGATCTCATCGAGTTTAAAAAAAGCACGTGAACGTAAGCCTTTTTTCTGGGCTTCCTTCACATATTTATCATCAAAATGCTCTTTTAACCATCTCTTTGAGCTAACACTACGATTTTTTGATTCTGACATTAGGTATAGATAACCAATTCAAGTTAAACTACTTAATATATGGGGCTAAATACCCCGAGTTTCAAGTACTGATAGAAAAAAGTTGATTACTAATGAATTTAACAAACAAGCAAAAGCAACATTTAAAAGGTCTCGCCCATTCACTTAAGCCGGTTGTGCTTCTTGGAGCAAACGGTTTGACCGAAGGCGTATTAGCCGAAATCAACATTGCTTTGGATCATCACGAGCTGATAAAAGTTAAAGTTGCCAGTGAAGACCGTGAACTTAAAAATGCAGTAATTGATGCTATTGTTCGCGAAACTGCCGCAGTTAAAGTTCAAACTATTGGCCATATTTTGGTTCTATTTCGTCCAAGCGAAAAGAAAAAAATCGTATTACCAAAAGCTCGTTAATTTTAAAATAAAAGCCGCTGCTGATGCAGCGGCTTTTTTGTAAAAAAATTTTTCTAAAACTGTTTTAGATGTATTGTACTTTTACAATTTCAAAGTCAGTTTCTCCGCCTGGAGTGACGATTGTGACTTCATCATCTTGCATCTTGCCTATTAGACCGCGTGCTATTGGCGAATTAACCGAAATTAAATTGTTTTTAATGTTTGCTTCATCGTCACCAACAATTCGATAAGTATGCTCTTCATCGTTTTCAAGATTTAAAATGGTAACGGTAGCACCAAAGATAACCTTACCAGTAAAAGTCATTTTTGTTACATCGATAATTTGCGCATTAGATAACTTACCTTCAAGATCACGAATACGTGCTTCACACAAACCTTGTTCTTCACGGGCAGCATGATATTCAGCGTTTTCTTTTAAATCACCTAATGCTGCGGCTTCACCAATAGCATGGGAGATAGCTGGACGCCTTTCATGCTTTAAATAATCTAACTCTTCACGAAGCTGCTGAGCTCCGACTGTAGTCATTGGAACTTGATTCATAAGTCATTAATCTCTTTCACTGCACTTTCTTTTCTTTACAAAAGTACATTTAAATATTTCATTTGGTTTCATTGTAATATGCTCTGGCCTGATAACCAACCCCCCATGCCCAATAAAATAGCCCTTGAAGCTATCAGACTAAATCCATTTTTTTGTGGATATTTATTGATTAATGATAACGACAACAGCCATGGCGAACAAAACGGCAACATCCCCCTTCGTACCCCGTAAATACAACCCTAGAGTGCTCGAAGGCTAATTTCAAAGATATCGCATTACGGTCTAGTTAACATTGGCAGGACTTTATACGCAAAAAAAAACCACCCGTAGGTGGTTTTTTTATGAGGCGTGATTACCCTAGAGAAGCGGTTCTAGCATGCAGTTCCTGCACAGAGCGCACATTGCCTTTGTCATCTTCAGCGTGAGCCAAACAAGTTGCGAATGCTGCATTCATGGTTGTGGTGTAGTTAACTTTAGCTGCTAACGCCCCACCACGTAACTGACGCGAATCTTCAATCGCTTGACGACCTTCAGTGGTGTTCACTATGTAGGTGTATTCATCGTTCTTGATTCGATCAAGAATGTGTGGACGACCTTCGTGTACCTTGTTCACAAGACGAGGGTTAATGCCCGCTTCACCTAATGCCACAGCAGTACCGTGGGTAGCATCAATTTCATAACCCAATGCAATCAAACGTGAGGCTAAGTCTGCCACTTTCTTCTTGTCAGAATTACGAACAGAAATCAGCGCGCGGCCAGACTTAGGCACATCCTTAACAGAACCCAGTTGTGCTTTGGCGTAAGCTTCAGCGAAGGTTTCACCGACACCCATCACCTCACCGGTTGAGCGCATTTCAGGCCCGAGTAGAGGATCCACACCTGGGAACTTGTTAAACGGCAGTACCACCTCTTTAACTGAGTAGTAAGGAGGAATAATTTCCTTAGTAATGCCCTGCTCTTGCAGAGATTGACCGGCCATTACACGAGCCGCAATCTTAGCGACCGCCATACCCGTGGCTTTAGATACAAATGGTACCGTACGCGCAGCGCGCGGGTTCACCTCAATGAGGTAAATCACATCGTCTTTAATCGCGAACTGAGTATTCATCAAACCTTTTACACCTAGCTCAAGGGCAAGTTTGCGTACCTGTACGCGCATCTCGTCTTGGATTGCAGGGCTTAGGGTGTATGGAGGCAGCGAACAACCTGAGTCACCAGAGTGAACCCCCGCTTGCTCAATGTGCTCCATAATACCCGCAATCACTACGTCTTTGCCGTCACAAATGGTATCAATATCTACTTCAATCGCATCGTCTAGGAAACGGTCTAGCAGTACTGGTGATTCGTTAGAAACACTGACCGCTTCGTTGAAGTAACGACGTAAATCAGGCTCATCGTATACGATTTCCATCGCACGACCACCTAGTACATATGAAGGTCGTACAACCAGTGGGTAACCGATACGCTCAGCATCTGCAACGGCACCTTCAATGGTGGTTACGGTTGAGTTTTCAGGTTGTTTTAAGCCTAAACGCTCAACCGCTTGTTGGAAACGCTCACGGTCTTCAGCGCGGTCAATTGCATCTGGGCTAGTACCAATAATCGGCACACCAGCGGCTTCTAAGGCACGGGCAAGTTTCAGTGGAGTTTGACCACCGTATTGCACGATAACCCCTTTCGGGTTTTCAACACGTACGATTTCTAATACGTCTTCGAAGGTTACTGGCTCAAAGTACAGACGGTCTGAGGTATCGTAGTCGGTCGATACTGTCTCTGGGTTACAGTTAACCATAATGGTTTCATAACCGTCTTCACGTAGCGCAAGGGCCGCGTGTACACAACAGTAATCAAACTCAATACCCTGGCCAATACGGTTCGGGCCACCACCTAGAACAATAATTTTGTCTTTATCTGACGGTGCCGCTTCACACTCTTCATCATAGGTAGAGTACATATAAGCGGTGTCGGTTGAGAACTCAGCTGCACAGGTATCTACACGCTTGTACACAGGAAGAATATTGTGCTCGTAGCGACGCTTACGTACTTCTGATTCAGCCACACCCAGGATAGTTGCTAAGCGAGAATCAGAGAAACCTTTACGCTTAAGTTTACGTAGGAAAGTTTCCGTTAGGCCGACTAGGCCGCCCGCTTGCACTTCTTTTTCTAGGTTAATTAGGTCTTCAATCTGTACTAAGTACCAACGATCTACGTTAGTAAGCTTAAATACAGTATCTACAGACCAACCTGCACGGAAGGCATCAGCGATGTATAGAATACGGTCAGGACCCGGCTCACGCAGTTCGTGACGTAGCTTATTTACGGCTTCGTAGTGGTTTAGGTCAACTTGAGGGGTGAAACCATCAATACCAATTTCTAGACCACGAAGGGCTTTTTGTAGCGACTCTTGCTGGGTACGGCCAATCGCCATAACTTCACCAACAGACTTCATTTGAGTGGTTAGACGGTCGTTAGCACCAGCAAACTTCTCAAAGTTAAAGCGTGGGATCTTAGTCACAACGTAGTCAATCGCTGGCTCGAACGATGCTGGTGTTTTGCCACCAGTAATGTCGTTCATTAGCTCGTCTAGGGTAAAGCCTACCGCAAGTTTTGCTGCAATTTTTGCAATTGGGAAACCCGTTGCTTTAGAAGCTAATGCCGATGAACGTGATACACGAGGGTTCATCTCAATGATAACCATACGGCCATCTTTCGGGTTAACACCAAACTGTACGTTAGAACCACCGGTTTCAACACCAATTTCACGCAGTACCGCCATCGAAGCGTTACGCATTAGTTGGTATTCTTTGTCGGTTAGGGTTTGAGCAGGTGCAACGGTGATTGAGTCACCAGTGTGAACGCCCATAGCATCGAAGTTCTCAATCGAACAAACAATAATACAGTTATCATTGCGGTCACGTACTACTTCCATTTCGTACTCTTTCCAACCAATCAACGACTCATCAATTAATAGTTCGTTAGTTGGTGAAAGATCTAGACCACGGGCACAAATTTCTTCGAACTCTTCCTTGTTATAAGCGATACCACCGCCGCTACCACCCATGGTGAACGATGGACGAATAATACAAGGGAAACCTACCATATCTAAAACTTTATAGGCTTCTTCCATTGATTTAGCAGTATCCGCACGAGGGCACTCTAAACCAATTTTTTTCATCGCTTTATCAAAGCGTGAACGGTCTTCTGCTTTATCAATCGCATCAGCCGTGGCGCCAATCATTTCAACACCGAACTCTTTAAGTACGCCTTTGGCTTCCAGCTCTAGGGCACAATTCAGTGCAGTTTGGCCACCCATAGTAGGCAGTACCGCATCTGGACGCTCTTTAGCAATAATATTGCGAACCACTTCCCAGTGAATCGGCTCGATGTAAGTGGCATCGGCCATTTCTGGATCAGTCATAATAGTGGCAGGGTTCGAGTTAACCAGAATAACTCGGTAACCTTCTTCACGAAGGGCTTTACATGCTTGTGCACCTGAGTAATCAAACTCACAAGCCTGACCAATCACAATTGGTCCCGCGCCTAAAATTAGAATGCTTTTAATGTCAGTACGTTTTGGCATTGTTACTTATTCTCCAGAGATTAGGCGTTACGTTTAGCTTCAATAAGCTCAATAAAGTGATTAAATAGTGGCGCAGCGTCGTGTGGACCAGGGCTTGCTTCAGGATGCCCTTGGAAGCTAAATGCTGGCTTATCAGTACGGTGAATACCTTGTAGTGAACCATCAAATAGTGACTTATGGGTCACTTTAAGATTGCTTGGCATGCCTTCTTCTTTTACTGCGAAACCGTGGTTTTGCGAAGTAATCATTACCGTGCCGGCTTCAATATCCGATACCGGGTGGTTAGCACCGTGGTGACCAAACTTCATTTTTTCAGTTTGTGCGCCAGACGCTAGCGCCAGCAACTGGTGACCTAAACAGATACCAAATACTGGAATCTCGGTCTCAAGGATTTCTTTAATTGCCGCAATCGCATAATCACATGGCTCTGGGTCACCAGGGCCGTTTGATAGGAATACACCATCTGGGTTCATCGCTAGCACTTCTGATGCTGGCGTTTGTGCTGGAACCACTGTTACGTCACAGCCACGGTCAACGAGCATACGCAGAATGTTACGTTTAACTCCGTAATCATATGCCACAACTTTGTACTTAAGCTCTTCAGCTGGGGTGTCATCTGGTAGACCGCCCACTAAGCGCCAGCTGCCATTACGCCAATTGTAAGACTCTTTAGTCGTCACTTCTTTTGCCAGATCCATGCCCTTAAGACCAGGGAATTGCTTAGCCAGCTCCAATGCTTTATCTGCATCGATATCACCTGCGATCAAACAACCTGCTTGAGCACCTTTCTCACGAAGAATGCGAGTAAGCTTACGAGTATCAATTTCCGCAATACCAACAACACCATGGTGTTGTAGATAGTTATCTAATGTCATTTCATTACGGAAGTTAGAAGCAATTAAAGGAAGGTCACGAATAATCAGACCACAGGCATGGACGCCATCTGATTCAAGGTCTTCTGAGTTGGTGCCAGTATTACCAATGTGTGGATAGGTTAATGTAACCATTTGGCGAGAATAAGAGGGATCGGTCAAAATTTCCTGGTAACCTGTCATCGAAGTGTTGAATACCACCTCACCAACAGATACTCCTTCAGCACCGATTGAAATGCCTTCAAATACGGTACCATCCTCTAAAACCAACAGTGCAGACTTGCTCAAGGCAACCTCCTTTGGATCAGAAAAATTACTAACTGATTATTGTTAAAATTTACGTTTTTCGCTTGTCTAGGTGACCGAAATAATCCGAATTTTTGACAAATTGCGCGCATTCTATAGATGGCTATCACACTTGTCTAGTGAAATATGGTAACCATCACAATTTAATACAAGCTATCAACCTTTAGGCTACTTTAACCCTAAAACTTGCTGCATATCGTATAGACCGTTAGCTTGGTTAACTAACCATTTTGCTGCACGCATCGAGCCTTTGCCGTAGGTCATTCTACTCGAAGATTTATGAGTAATTTCTAGTCGCTCACCAATATCTGCAAATAAAGCGGTATGATCGCCAATCACATCACCGGCACGCATAGTGGCAAAACCAATGGTGTCACGAGCACGCTCGCCGGTCATCCCCTCACGGCCATACACGGCGACTTTGTTCAGGTCACGACCTAAAGTTTCTGCAATTACTTCCCCCATCTTTAATGCGGTACCAGATGGGGCATCTTTTTTATGTCTATGGTGGGTTTCGCAGATTTCAATATCCGTATACTCGCCCATAACTTTAGCTGCGGTTTCTAAAAGCTTCCACATAAGGTTGACACCCACGGACATGTTAGGGGCAAACACCACTTTAGTTTGCTTAGATAGCTCATCTAATTGTGATAATTGTTGCTCGTTAAAACCAGTCGTGCCTGTTACTAGAGCTTTGTTGTTGGTGGCACAAATAGCCAAATGCTCAAGGGTAGATTCTGGAGAAGTAAAATCGATTAATACATCAAAGTCATCGAGGCCTGTCTCGATACCCGCTTTAAGCTCAATGCCCAGTTTACCCACACCCGCAAGCTCACCAGCATCTGCGCCTAACAACGAAGAGTTACCACGAACAAATGCGGCCCCTAAGGTGACCCCTTCCTCTAAGGTTGCGGCTTCAACTAAAATTCTCCCCATACGGCCAGCAGCGCCAACCACACCAATTCTTATCATTATTGCTTCCTACGATCACAAAAAAGTTATTACGATGAATTCCAACTAAACCCATTGTGATAACCCCGTCATTGTACCCAAAAAAAAGGGCGCCTAAGGCGCCCATTAAACTATTTGATTTCGATTAATTCAACATCGAACTCTAGTGCTGCAAATGGAGGGATTGCAGCACCAGCACCTTGCTCACCGTAAGCTAGGTGGTGTGGGATATATAGACGGTACTTAGCGCCAACTTGCATAAGTTGTAGTGCTTCAGTCCAACCAGCGATAACGCCAGAAACTGGGAACTCAGCAGGCTCACCACGAGCAATTGAGCTATCGAACACTTCACCGCTTACAGGTAGACGACCTTCGTAGTGAGCACGGATTGTAGAATCAACAGTAGGTTTGTCACCGTTACCTTGTTCTAGGATTTGGTACTGTAGACCAGACTCAGTTACGATAACTTCTTCACGCTTGGCGTTCTCTTCTAGAAATTTTTCACCAGCTTCAGCAGCGATCTTAGCTTGCTCTTGGCGAGCAGCGTTAATACGCTCAGAAATGACAGTAAAAGCGTTTTGTAATTCTTCTTGAGTGATGGCACTTGGCTTACGGCCAAGTGCATCAGCAAGACCTTGCTGAACCGCAGTCACATCTAGACCTTCAAATGGGTTGGCAGCCAGTTGCTCGCCTAATTGACGGCCTACGCCGTAACTTGCTTGTAATTCTACTGTATTGAACTCAGACATCTAAATTTTCTCTATGTATAAAAGTGAAGCTATTGTAACAGAGATAGCTCGGCATAACAGAGCTAACTGCTTAAGGTTTTATACATATGGGCTGCTTGCCTAGTTTCAAGGCATTTTCATAAATCGGTTGTAATTTTTTTGCTTGAATGGTTAATTGCTTAATTCTAGATTGAGGTGATGGATGGGTAGAAAGAAGCTCAGGTCCACCACTACCAGCTGCTGCCGCCATTCGTTGCCACAGTTTCGGCGCTTGAGCTGGGTCAAACCCTGCCGATGCCATTAACTCTGCGCCTATGACATCCGACTCGGTTTCTTGCTCACGGCCATAGGGCAAAATGATCCCCACCTGCGCCCCCAGTCCTAACGCACTCATATAGGCATCACGATTTTGCACGTTACCCGATTGCATCGCCGCATTGGCGATACTTAGTCCAGTTTGGGTTAATTGGGCACGGCTCATTTTCTCGTTACCGTGGTTGGCCAAAACATGGCCGACTTCATGGCCAATAACCGCCGCCAGTTGATGTTGATTGGCAGCAAGCTCGACCAAACCAGTGTAAACCCCAATATAACCGCCAGGTAACGCGAAAGCATTGATTTGTTCAGATTCGAACACCAGAGTTTGCCAACTGCCACTTACCTCGGCAGTAATCGCATCGCTGATGCATTGCACATAGCGATTAACACTGCGGTTTTTACTGACTTTTTGGTCTGCTTTTATTTGTTCGAATGCTTTAGCTCCCATTTGTGCCATCTCAACTTCACTGAAGTGTAAATACTGACCTCTTCCTGTGGGACTGGTGGTGTTGGCACAAGAGCTCAAAAACACACTCAGCAGAATAATTAATAGTCTCATTTCCATAACCCTCCTGTTTTGGTATTAACTTAGCTTGCTTTTAGGCATAAAAAAAGCCCCAACAACAGGTTGGAGCTTCAATAGCGTTCAGTGATTAGCTTTTAAGGTCATCAAAGAATTTTTTCACACCATCAAAAAAGCCTTCGGCTTTGGGGCGGTGCTTTTCAGGTTTACCGCTGAGTGATGTTTCAAATTCCTTAAGCAGCTTCTTCTGATGCTCAGTTAGGCTCACTGGGGTCTCTACCGTTACCTTACAAATCAAGTCACCAACACTATGGCTGCGAACGGATTTCACCCCTTTACCACGCAAGCGATACATACGACCAGTTTGGGTTTCTGCCGCAATTTTCAGTTTCACTTTACCTTCTAAGGTCGGCACTTCAATATCACCGCCTAGCGCCGCAGTGGTGAATGAAATTGGCACTTCACAATATAGATTATTGCCATCTCGCTCAAAAAGACTATGTTCACGAACACTCACTTGAACGTATAGATCACCTGGAGCCGCTCCGTACTCACCACGCTCGCCTTCACCAGCTAATCGGATCCGATCTCCCGTATCAACACCCGCTGGGATCTTAACATTAAGGGTCTTGGTTTTTTCTACTGCGCCACGACCATAACATTTAGAGCAAGGCTCTTTAATGATCTTACCTTTACCGTTACATGTTGGACATGGTTGCTCAACAGCAAAGAAGCCTTGACGCATCTGTACTTTACCTTGTCCATGACAGGTACCACAAGTCGATGCAGAGGTACCAGGCTTAGCACCTGAGCCATCACAAGGTTCACAATCCACCATCGATGGAATGCGGATTTCTTTCTCAACTCCAGCCACTGCCTCTTCAAGAGTTAAGTCCATGTTGTAGCGCAGGTCTTGACCGCGTGCTGGTTGACGCTGGCGACGCCCTCCACCAAAGATGTCACCAAAGACATCGCCGAAGATATCACCGAAATCGCCCTGACCGCCACCAAAGCCACCGCCACCACGATTAGGATCAATACCAGCATGACCAAACTGATCATAAGCAGCACGCTTAGAGCTGTCAGTCAGGATCTCATAGGCTTCTTTTACTTCTTTAAAACTCGCCTCGGCGGCGGCATCACCTGGATTTCGGTCCGGGTGATACTTCATCGCTAGCCGTTTATATGCTTTTTTAATGTCGCGCTCGCTGGCATCGCGAGCTACGCCTAATACTTCATAAAAATCACGTTGAGACATTAATCATTGTCCTTTACATGCTTAAATACATTAAGGGGCGTATTGGCAACCCAATACGCCCCATAAACTTTTCGCTTAAGTTAAGGCGACGTATTATTTTTTGTCGTCTTTAACTTCTTCGAACTCAGCGTCAACAACGTCATCAGCAGGATTTGCTTGTTGTTGTGGCTGGGCACCAGCGTCAGCGCCTTGCTGTGCTTGTGCTTTAGCTTGGGCAATTTCCATCAGCTTTTGAGAGGCTTGCATTAATGCTTCTTGTGCTTTCTCAATCGCTTCTTTGTCGTCGCCTTTGGCCGCTTCTTCAAGTGCTTTGATTGCATCTTCAATCTTAGTCTTGTCATCCGCTGGTAGGTCATCACCTGCTTCTTCAACTTGTTTCTTAGTTGCATGCGCAAAACCATCGGCTTGGTTGCGGGCAGTAACAAGTTCTTCAAACTTAGCATCTGCATCAGCGTTGGCTTCTGCGTCACGCACCATTGCTTCTACTTCTTCATCAGATAGGCCAGAGTTCGCCTTAATGGTGATCTTCTGTTCTTTACCCGTGTTCTTATCTTTTGCAGATACGTGCAAGATACCGTCCGCATCGATGTCGAAAGTCACTTCAATTTGTGGCATACCACGCGGTGCAGGCTCAATGCCTTCTAGGTTGAATTGACCTAGAGACTTGTTACCCTGTGCTTGCTTACGCTCACCTTGAAGTACGTGAATGGTTACCGCCGCTTGGTTGTCTTCAGCAGTTGAGAAGGTTTGTGATCCCTTAGTTGGGATGGTGGTGTTCTTCTCGATAACTTTAGTCATCACGCCACCCATTGTCTCAATACCTAGAGACAGTGGCGTTACGTCTAGTAGTAGTACGTCTTTAACGTCGCCCGCTAATACACCACCTTGGATGGCCGCGCCCATTGCTACTGCTTCATCTGGGTTAACGTCTTTACGTGGCTCTTTGCCAAAGAAAGCAGTTACTGCTTCTTGTACTTTAGGCATACGAGTTTGACCACCAACCATGATAACGTCAGTCACGTCAGAAATTGATAGGTCAGCATCTGCTAGAGCAACTTTTAATGGCTCTAGAGAACGTTGAATTAAGTCTTCAACTAATGACTCTAGTTTTGCACGAGTGACTTTAACTACAAGGTGCTTAGGACCGGTTGCATCAGCAGTGATGTAAGGTAGGTTTACTTCAGTTTGCTGTGCAGAAGACAGTTCGATCTTAGCTTTTTCTGCGGCTTCTTTTAGACGCTGCATCGCTAGTGGATCGTTCTTAAGGTCAATGCCTTGTTCTTTTTGGAACTCTTCAGCTAGATACTTAATTAAACGGTTATCAAAGTCTTCACCACCTAGGTGAGTGTCACCGTTAGTTGCGAGAACTTCGAAGGTCTTTTCACCATCCATTTCATCGATTTCAATGATAGAGATATCAAAAGTACCACCACCTAAGTCGTATACCGCCACGATGTTATCGCCAGAGTTTTTATCCATGCCGTAAGCAAGGGCAGCCGCCGTTGGCTCGTTGATAATACGCTTAACTTCTAGACCCGCAATACGACCAGCATCTTTAGTCGCTTGACGCTGAGCATCGTTAAAGTATGCAGGAACAGTAATGACAGCTTCAGTCACTGCTTCACCTAGGAATTCTTCCGCAGTTTTCTTCATTTTCTTAAGAACTTCAGCAGAAACCTGTGGCGGCGCCATTTTTTCATCGTTTACGCTTACCCAAGCATCGCCGTTGTCAGCTTTAACGATTTTGAAAGGCATGATATCAACATCACGTTGAACATTTTCGTCTTCAAAAGTACGACCAATTAAACGCTTGATCGCAAATAATGTGTTGTGCGGGTTAGTAACTGCCTGACGTTTTGCAGGAGTTCCTACAAGGATTTCGTCATTGGTGTAAGCAATGATCGAAGGAGTAGTACGATCACCCTCTACGTTCTCAATTACGCGAGGCGCACCGCCGTCTAGAACTGAAACACAAGAGTTAGTTGTACCTAAGTCAATACCAATAATTCTACCCATTAGGCTTTCTCCAAACACTAAACTGTCTATAAAATAGGTGTTAGCTAATTTAGCCATTTGCTAAACTGCTTTTTCGTTAATGCATATATAGGGGCGGGCTTTTGTTTTTAAAGTCTAATCCCACAAAAAAATTGCTTTTTTTTATAAAAAATTAATAAAACACTTAAAAACAATGACTTATAAGCATTATTTTTTTGCTTTCGCAGCAATATTTTTTTGGTCAACAGTGGCGACAGCATTTAAAATTGCCCTTGAAAGCTTAACTGTGCCGCAATTGCTGCTGATTGCCAGCGTGTTTTCCTGGCTGTCGTTATTAGTGATCGTAGCAATCAACGGCAAACTTGGACGCATCAAAGCTCAATTTAGACAGAAGCCAGGCTATTACCTTATAGTGGCTTTATTCAATCCCGTGCTGTATTACCTGGCACTATTTAAAGCCTATGACTTACTGCCCGCCCAGCAAGCATTGTCACTCAACTACACTTGGGCGGTGCTGCTGCCGTTACTTGCTGCGCCAATATTAAAACAAAGCCTGACACTCAAAGATATTAGCTGCGCCTTAATTGCTTATTTCGGTGTGGTGGTGATTGCCACTAAGGGCGATTTTGCTTCCATGAGTTTTGATTCGCCACTTGGGGTGGGCTTGGCACTATTAAGTACGCTATTTTGGTGTGGTTATTGGCTGCTTAATACCAAAGCCGAAGGCGATGCCAATGTCAGCCTGTTTATTAGCTTCTCCCTGGCTATTCCCATGTTGGTAATCGTTAACCTAGGGTTAAACGATTGGCACCCCATTACTCTTAATGGCCTCATGGCTGGCGCCTATGTAGGCTTGTTTGAAATGGGCATTACCTTTGCGCTGTGGCTGCAGGCATTAAAGTTGGCTCCCAAAGCGGCAAGCGTTTCTAACCTAGTATTTTTAAGCCCGATATTATCCATTGTATGGATTGCGCTCATTCTTGGGGAAAAAATTGAAGTAACCACCTTGGTAGGACTCGGCTTTATTTTGGCGGCACTGCTATTCCAGAAGATTGGTAAAGCTGGCAGCTAAAGCTAAATGGTAATAAGAGTAAGCAACAAAAAAGCGGCCTAATGTCGGCCGCTTTATATCATGTTTGAGTAATGCTTACTTTGGCTTTCTTACAAGCACCACACTCGCCAATACGATGGCTAAACTGATGGCGATGGCACTTAGAGTGATCACCGACTCAAAGCCGTAGGCATCAATGCCGATACCCGCCAGCAAAGTACCAATGGCAAAACCACTGGCCATCGCCAGTAACAACAACCCTTGGGTAAGCGCAGGGCTTGCTGGTGATAACCTTGCGGCAATGGCCGCAATAGCCATATCAAACCAAGAAATAGACTGCATTAACGCCACAATTAATAGCACCGGCACAAAGCTTGCCACTCCAGTGCCAATTAAAAAATACAAACCAAAGCCCACTAAGGCATAAACCCCTAGGGCGGCTGTCCACACTTTATAGGGACCAGAGTGTTGCATCCAGCGACCAACGGGCTCTAACACCACTATTGTCAGCAAGGCCGATAGGGCGATACCAATAGCAGAGCTAGACATTTCTACGTTAAATACCTTGGCAATAATAATCGGTCCCATTTCCATTAAGTTGCTGGATAAAAACATAGAAAAGAACACAGATACTAAAAATATCACCCAAATGTAGGTTGGAGCACTTTGATGTTGCTCGGCTTGGCCTTCCTCAGTAACGTCATCGCTCTGTTGCTTGACTTTATTGGGCGGAAACAAACTGGTCGCCAGTAAACTAAGCACCACCAATACCATCAATGCTAATAACTGTTGCTGCTGGGGTACTTGGTACAATTGCATTGCCGCTACAAGTAAGCCCGCCACTAAAATACCAGCAAACTGACTTTGGAATAGGCGAGTGAGGCCTTGGCCCTCTTCCTCTTGGTTAGTGGCATCACTAATAATAAATGCGGGGTTTAACACCAACATAGAGACTGTGCCCAATCCGATTAACAGCCCCACCAGCCAGTAATGCCAAGATTCAGCGCCAGCAAAATATAAGGTAATGAGCGCCCCAAGGTGCCCCAGTAATGCCAACTTTTGCATGAGCCTATGGCAATCAAACTTATCGGCCACCAATCCAAGTAACGGCGCAACAATACCAAAACCGCCTAATATAGCCATTACCTGCCCCATTAGTGTACCGCTACCGGTTTTCTCAATAATGATTGGGGTGAGTAAAATGGCCACGGTGACCCACTGGACCACACCAATGGATGACTGAGCTAAATACCAAGGCTTAAATGCTTTCATTAATTATTTCCCTTAAGTTTATATACCCCAAATAAAAAAGCAGTAATATTAATTACTGCTTTAATAATAGTATGGCTAAAATGCCTTAGCTATACATCATAAATTTCGTATGCCAGCGCCCTAGCAGTAATGTTTTCAGGCTCAGTCATTGGTACCGCGTAATCACCAACAGGACAGGCTGATACTGCCACAATTAAGTCCATTTCTGCCACGAACTCAACATAATCCCCTGGGTTACTGCGAGTATTAACACTATCACCACTGCCATCGGGCTGAATAAAACTCGGTTGGAACACCATGAAGTTATCGTGAATAATGTCTGCTTCGGTCAAACCAAAAGGCGCAACCGCACTCATACCATTAGCATGGCAACTTGGGTGACCTTTAACGCCACTTAGCATCTCCCACTGAGCTTCTGTGCAGTGTCCACCCAATACCACATGGTTTCTAAAGTTATCTGGTAGTTCTGGCTCACCAGAATGTTCCACTAATACCGTAGCCATTGGCCTAACATGGGGCATACACGACCATAACTGGCTGTATTGGCTTAAGTAAGCGCCCTCATACAAGAAGGTCGTGTGGCCCATAAAGTGCTCTTTGGGGTTATTTTTATTAAATAACCACACATCGCCAATTTGCGGACCTTCGGCCTGAATGATACGGAAAACCTGCCCCGCTTTAACAACGAAACCTTTGCCACTTCTGGCTGCAATATGCCCTTGTTCAACTAAGGTAAATTGCTCACGTTGCTCTGTCAATTGATGGTACTTTGGATCAATTGCAGTACCCATGAGCATGCCGCTATCGCGCTGCATCTTCTTTTGAACTGTGCTCATCTTAATGCTCCTAATTACCAATCAATGCGAGTGCGGTCAGTAAAGAAACCAGCAGTTGGGCCATCTTCATCTAAAGTCGCTAACCATACGCTAGTGTCGGCACCTTCTCGTGGCGTTTTAGGACGGGCGTCATCACCATAATCTGGCAGCTCATCCAGATTCATGTCGGTTTCCACCCAACCTGGGCAACAAGAATTCACTTTCACCCCATGGTCACGGAATGCTTTAGCAAATAACACGGTATTAGCGTTTACGCCAATTTTAGAGGTTTGATAAGCCGCACAGATATCATCAAATAATGGTGAGTTCATATCGCTTAGCTGAGCTAATTGCGCCACTTGAGTAGATACGTTCACCACTCGACCAGCACCCGAGCGAATAAGTAATGGCGCAAGTGCTTGGGTAAATAGGAAAGGCCCTAAGTGATTCACTTCAATCACATCGCGAAGCATTTCTTGTTTAATGTCCAGCGGGCTGATACCAAAATCAACGAGTAGTGCGGCGTTGTTCACTAACGCATCTAATTTGCCGAACTCGGCTTCAATATCGGCAGCGATTTTTGCAAAACTGCTGTTGTCTCGAAGATCTAGCTTTAAAGCTGAAGCCTTGTGCCCTTTCTCTGCCATTGCAGGTAAATGTTCACCACAGTCTTGAATGTCTGCCATGATCACATGGTAACCCTGTTCCATTAATAATTCTGAGGTGGCAAAACCAATACCTTGATAGGCACCTGTCACTAAAGCAATTTTCATAACTGATCTCCAACGGATTTTGATAACAAGATTGTAACCAATCAAAATGGGGTATAATTGTCATTTAAGCTCAAAATACAGCAATATTATGGATCAACAACACAATTTTATTCGCCACTATTTAGACTTCGATAGCCAATATCAAAAGCTGATGATTGAGCGCTTAATAAGCATCGCCCAAAAGTTAGCAAAAAGCCAGCTAATAAAAGCATATTTACCTAATGAAAATAGTAAGTTAGATAAGGCCCAAACCTTTGAGTGTGTTACCCGAGCAATATCCACTCTGGTAGATTCTGGCTCACCAGAAGCAGGATTATTGCTCGGTAAATCATTCACCATTGAAGACTTTGGTTTGTTTAACATTGCCATTAGTAACTGTAGTAACTTAGATGAAGCGCTAAAACTCATTTGTCGTTATTGTTCACAAGTGGAATTTGGTTTATCCCTCATTTACCAGATAAGTGCAAAGCAAAGCTACCTACAAATTAACACCCATATTAGCGATATTAGTAAACCTTGGTACGTTGAAGATGCGCTGTTTGGTTGCCTGAATGTACTGCGGGGTTTAGCCGAAGATAAATTTATTCTGCAACAGATTGATATCACCACCAGCACCCCTTCTGCTGCTAGTTACTTTGAGGACTTAGCCTGCAAAGTAAACTTTCAACAGCCACATACCCGCATTTACTTTGCCCCTTTTAATGATCAGCCATCGAGCAATAATCAGCAGCTCAATGAGGTCGCTATTCGCTGGATGCTGAGCAGTAATGATAATCAGGATGAACTGCTCGACAGGATTTATAAAATCATGTTTGAGCATATTGGTAGCGGCAGACTCAGCCAAGATTGGCTTGCCAAACAATTGCAAACCAGTACCGCCACCTTAAAACGTAAACTCGCTCGGCTTAATACCAGCTTTAGCAAAATCCAAAGTGAAATACGCATGCTGTTGTCCTACGACTATTTGCTCAATACCGACCTGAGCGTGTTAGAGATAGGGCAAATTCTAGATTACACCGACAGTGGTAACTTTTGTCGGGCGTTTAAGAAGTGGTTTGGGTGTTCGCCGCATCAGTTTAGGAAGATGAATCGAGTTTAGTTTTTTGATTTCAATGTTGTTCTTTATTGAGAGTTCAATTTCAACTTAGTGAGTACTTTGAGCTTCCCTCACAGTTCCGGTCTGGGAGTCGCGGTGGCGACGGCACCCAGAAGGGAGCGGCTGTGTATAGACCGGGGACATAGTAAACACTTTGTTCGGGGACATAGGTTACACCTTTAAATTTAGTTCCTTAATCAACTGATGGCGATAATATATTTTATATATGCCATCAATTGTTGTTTCATGAACACCAACTTTCCTCCCTTTAAATACCTCCCCTATAGAATATGTTTTACCTTTGAAGTTGACTTGGCCATTCGGTGAAACACTACGTACATGGCAGGCTTCATCATATTCAAACACTGGCGATAAGTTTTTAAACTCTCTGTTACTAACCTTATAGCGTGATGACGGAACCTCTAAGTTCAATGCGCAGTGAGGCCTAATCTGGTTATATTCTTCTCGCCATTGATTACACGCCACTTGTAGAGATTCTATTGAAGTAAATGAACTTCGTTTAAGTAACTCCTCTTTCAACGTTCTATGAAAGCGCTCATCCT
>NZ_WINH01000010.1 GCF_010993985.1 Paraferrimonas sp. SM1919
ATGGTGCCTCGAGGCGGAATCGAACCACCGACACGAGGATTTTCAATCCTCTGCTCTACCGACTGAGCTATCGAGGCGTGTCTTATTGATACAGTTTAGTGGCTTAACCTCGCTGTCTCAACGGGGCGCTATTAAACTCGTTTTCGACTTTAAGGTCAACCAAAAAAATCAAATATTTTTAAAAACACACCCGACCGCATGTTTTGTAGCCGTTTTGCTACTTTTGTATGCGGGCAAGGGCGCTTTGCTTCGAGAGCGTCACTGCGTAGTTAAAGTTGAAGTCGAAAGTCAAACGACGAAAGTCGAATGAAGTCACTTGCTTTCGACTTTCTTGGTCGTTACGGTGTCGGAATAGGTTCGCGTTTGTGTTGGGTTCTTAGGTAGGTGTTGATAATGTGTGCTTCAGCATCAGCTTCTACTTCTTTACCTTCTAAGAAATTATCAATTTGGTCGTAAGTTACCCCTAGGGCTTCTTCGTCGGCCAGGCCTGGCTTATCGTCTTCGAGATCAGCGGTGGGGACTTTGCCTGAGATTAATGTATCTGCGCCGAGGTAGCTGGCTAATTGGCGTACTTGGCGCTTAGATAGGCCAAACAATGGGGCTAAATCACAGGCACCATCACCAAATTTGGTGTAAAAGCCCATAATATTTTCGGCACTGTGGTCAGTACCAGGAACTAAACCTCGGTATAAACCAGCGAGTTCAAATTGCGCTGCCATACGCATTCTAGCCTTAGTATTGCCTTTACAGAAATCCTTATGGCTATGAGCGACAGTTTCAAGGCCTGCTGCGGTTGCGGCAGCCATCACCTCAGAATGGATGCCATCAGCGCCAGCTTTAACGTTGATAGTGATTGGGTGGCTAGGGTTAATGAAGGCCAACGCATGTTGAGCATCATCCTCATCAGCTTGGATGCCATAGGGTAAACGCACCGCGAAGAAGCGGTAGTTAATCTCTGATTGTTCTTTGTTAAGCTCTTCAATAGCAAGCTGACATAAGCGACCACAAGTGCTTGAATCAACACCACCACTAATGCCAAGGACTAGGGAGTGCATACCAGCTGCAGTTAATTGAGCTTTAATAAAGTCGATGCGACGTCTGACTTCCTGAGCAGGGTCAATGCTTGGTTTTACCTGCATTTGCTCGATAATTTGCTGTTTTAATTCGATGTTCATAATTGATTACCTAATTCTATTAGGATGATTATAGCCGCTTGATTCACGGCTAATAAAGAGGTTTTTACTCGCAGAAAGCTGAAATATATTGGCCCATATTGGGCTTGCAACAGTAACTAAATTAATTCTGTTGATTTATTTTTCCTATTTGAAAACTTCCATTTGAAAGGAATTGCACCACCTCATTACGCTTTTTAGCGATCAGCAATACACCATCATCCATAAATAGGAAGTTCTTCCAGCAACGTTTGAAAACACCCCAGTTACTTTCTATTACGTTGTTTTGGTCACAACAGTAATAAACTACGGTGTTGTCCTGCCACTCAATAGATTCAAGAATTAACTCGGGTAGAGCGGTGTCAGCGGAATCAAAAATGCTTTCCCATTCCCCTTGTTCTTGCCAGGTTTCAATTTCGAAAGCCCAATCGCCTTTTTTGAAAAAATCTGGATGGTCGCTCTGTTTAGAAATCCGCTCTTTCCACAACTGGGTAGAGCGAGTGGCTGACATCGGTTTGATTTGAGCTTTATCGTCTTCGCTGATAGGGAGCTCTTGGTGCCTGAAAATCCAAGCTTTTTTATAGTCTTCTAGGGCAATATAATTCATGAATTAACGCATTAATGCCTGTGATTGTTGATGGTAAGTCAAAAACTCTTTACGGGTGTCTGATTGCTGTTTAAAGCAGCCATGTAAACTGGTGGTGGTTGTCGCCATAGCATGATCTTCAACACCACGAGCTTTAACACAGTAGTGTTTAGCGATGATGGCGACGGCAATGTCATCGGTTTCTAGGATACATTTTAACGCTTCTGCAATTTGTACCGTTAATCGCTCTTGGACCTGAGGGCGACGGGAAAAATACTCGACAATACGAGAAATTTTAGATAATCCCAGCACTCTATTTTTGGGGATATAGGCAACCGTGGCATAGCCATCGATGGTCACAAAATGGTGTTCGCACTGTGATAGGGTGGTCACACCGGTTTCACAGACCATTTCGTTATAGCCCATTTTATTTTCAATGGCAGTACATTTAGGGAAGTTTTCAGGTTGTAAGCCCCACATTAACTCTGAGGCCATCATCTTACCGACTCGAGTTGGCGTATCAATAAGAGAATCGTCACTAAGGTCCAAACCAAGGGCTTGCATAATGCCGCGAAAGTGCCCAGCAATGATTTCTTGCTTATCTGTTTCGCTGTGTTGGTTAGCCTTGGTAGGCGTATGCATACCTATGGATCGAAGGTGAGCTTCAACTTTAGCACCAAGAATTGGATCGCATTTATTTGGATCACGCATCGTAATTCCTTAACTTTTTATTCATTTACTATAGTGCCTCAGTTAGTTCAAAGTTACCAGAGCGCCTTTAGCGAGCCCTTCAGAAACCCATATTCTACTGACGTTAAGCTTTTTTAACTGAGCGGCGTAAGCACTAACGATGTGATACGCTAGATTTTCAATTGTGGTTTCATCTTCAAGTGTAACAAACTTTTCAGAATCCAGTCTAAACTTACCTCTAGGACAGGTATAGCCAATGGTATTGCGGCCAGCGAGGTTATCATCCCAGGCAAGTATGCCGCTAAAACTGGCAGCCATTTGTTGCAGCAGTTGTGCAATTTTTGGCCCTTGGGCATCACAGGCAATGTAAGAACGGTGACCATGGGCTATGTTCTGGCATCCATAACTAGAGCTGTGCTTTAAACCATGTACATAGTGAAAATTAATGTGGCTTTTTGCTGCTTTTGGTATGGTAAAGTCCGTATCCAGTTCGACGACAATGTTAGTGATCGGATAGCCTTGGGCCTTTAATTGTTGTAACAGCATGGTTTCTAGGTAATGTTTGACGCTGTTAGGGTAGTTTTGCAGCCAATTAATTTCTGTATAACTGTCTGCTGTAAGCAACATATCAATGTTAGCATTTTTTATGTGATGGTTATCCCGCTGATAATCTGACCAGTCTTTTATTAAAATCAGTCGATGATCAATGGCAAATTCTGAGTCATCAATAAGGGTTTTAATGGCCTTTTTACACCCTGAAAAATCAATAATAACATGCTCTTGTTGGTCTATTTGACCATAGATTTCACAGCTAAAATTAAATGATTCACCTTGAAGTAAACCAGTGTCAGTCATATAAGCATGATCAATGACAGTAATATTTTGCAGATAGATACAGGCGTTATCTAACAACATAATTTTCCTTATCGGCTTAGCAAGAAAATATTGATGCCAAATCAATGCGATAGCTTGCGGCCAAATATGTTAACTAGTATGTAAGGTTACTTTTGTTGTGGTACGTAACCATCGATTTGTACTTCTTTACCTTCAAATAAGAAGCCAACCATTTGCTGTTCTAGCATGGCGCGGTGATCGGCGTCCATCATATTAAGTTTATGTTCATTAATCAGCATGGTTTGTTTTGACTGCCAAAGCTTCCATGCTTCTTGGGAAATTTCATTAAAAATACGTTTACCAAGCTCTCCTGGATATAGCTGAAATGCCATTGCTGGGGCTTCTTTTTTTAGGTATGCGCATTGTACTGTACGTGACATAATTAGGCTCCTTAATTACTCTTATAAGCTTGGATAAGTTTTTCGGTGACTGCGGAAAGACCAATTTTGTGGTCTTGGCCTAGGTCGTACCATAAGCTGCTTGAGTCTTGTATTATCCCATGACTGAGTGCATTTGAATAGTTTAACTGATAGCAGTCTAGATCGAGGTGGTAATGGCTAAAGGTGTGCCTAAAACCAGTTAAGTGAGTTAAGCTGCTGTTACTCAGGCTGTTTTTCTGTAACCAGTTTTCTAGCTCGGTTTTGGTCTCAAACTGTGGTGGGCACCATAAACCGCCCCAGATCCCTGCCGGTGGCCTTTTCTCAAGCAACAGAGCGTTGTCTTTTACCATAAACAACATGATAGCGGGCTTTACAGGCTTGTCTTTTTTAGGCTTTTTGCCGGGGTAGTCCATTTGTCTACCTTGTAATTGCGCTTGACAGTCGCTAGCGACAGGACAAGATTCACATTTGGGTTTTGAGCGAGTACAAACACTAGAACCTATATCCATTAAAGCCTGGTTGTAATGGCGCATATTGGTTAAAGGCGCAAGGGCTTCAGCCTGTTGCCAGAGGGCATTTTCAACGGTTTTTTTACCCGGCCAGCCCGCAATAGCACCATGGCGTGCCAGTACCCTTTTTACGTTACCATCCAGAATTGGGTGGGGCTGATTATCAGTCAGAGATAAAATCGCCGCTGCGGTTGAGCGGCCAATGCCTGATAGCGCCATGACTTGCTCTAGGGTATCAGGGAACACGCCATTATGTTGCTCGACCACTTGCATGGCGGCTTTATGCAAGTTGCGGGCACGGGCGTAATAACCCAGGCCTGTCCATAGGTGTAATACTTCATCAATTGGTGCCGCGGCAAGTTCTTCAATTGTCTTAAACCGCTCCATAAAACGCTGATAAAAAGGTATAACCGTAGTAACTTGAGTCTGCTGCAGCATAATTTCTGAAATCCATACTCGATAGCGAGTCTTATCTTGCTGCCAAGGTAAGTTTTTGCGGCCGTGTATTTGGTACCAGTTGATAATTCGGTCTGAAAACGAAGACAATCCTAATTTCCTTGTTTTATAGCGTAAGTTTTACAACAAAACTTGCTTAACCTTGCTAAGTTTGCATAATGCCTGCTTTAATTTAAATAGATAAATTGCCAATGTTAGGGGCCTACCATGAGTGAAGTCACCACCGCAGAATTTAATGAAGAAGGTAAATACCTTCGTAAAGTTCGTAGTTTTGTACTGCGAGAGGGACGCTTGACTAAAGGTCAAGAACAAGCCTTTGCTGATTACTGGCAATCAAACGGCATTGATTATACAGATAAGCCAGTAGATTTTAAGGCACTATTTGGTAATGATAATCCGGTAGTGCTAGAAATTGGTTTTGGTATGGGGGCATCGCTCGTTGAAATGGCGCAAGCGGCTCCAGACAAAAACTTTATTGGTATTGAAGTACACAAGCCTGGTGTTGGTGCTTGTTTAATGGCTGCCGGTGAAGCGGGTGTCACTAACCTTAAGGTTTACCACCACGATGCGATTGAAGTGCTAGATAACGCTATTGCTGATGGTTCGTTAGATACAGTGCAATTATTCTTCCCTGATCCATGGCACAAAAAGCGTCACCATAAACGTCGTATCGTGCAAATACCATTCGCAGAAAAAATTCTTGGTAAGCTAAAAGTGGGTGGTGTATTTCACATGGCCACAGACTGGGAAAATTACTCAGAGCATATGATAGAAATTATGGACCAAGTAGCAGGTTATGAAAACATCGCCCCTGAGGGGAAGTTTATGCCTCGCCCAGAGCATCGACCATTAACTAAATTTGAACAGCGTGGCCATCGTTTGGGGCATGGTGTTTGGGATATAATGTACGCTCGTAAATAAAGGAGAGAATTATGGCTAGAAGTCGTCGTTTACGTAAAAAATTACGGGTAGATGAGTTCCAAGAGTTGGCCTTCGATGTTTCTTGGCTATTTAATGATGAAGTCACCGAAGAGCAAATAGATGCCATAGTTGATGAATTTATTGCCACCATCATAGAGCCTAACGATTTAGGTTTCCATGCGGGTGGCCATAAGGACTGGGAAGGGATCGTCGCGACTCAGCGCATTGGCCAATGTACCAATGACCAGCGCCAGCAGGTAGAAGCCTTTTGGCAAGCTAAACCGGTAACCAATGTGGTGGTGTCTGAGCTCTATGACTTATGGTGGGATAGCGCACAATAGCTGGGCAGATTATTCATTAAGCTAATCGGTCTCAGCATTGCTGGCGGATTAGCTTTAGTCATTATCTCGCTACAATTATAGACCAGAGCAATTTGTTGCTTTAGAAAAAGCAATAGCGGGGCGTTATAGCTGGTGTGGCGATGACTTCAAAAAACGGGCGCGCAGATGGTCATAACTAAGATTGTAAAGGTAGTTATAAGCCAAGAAAAATAGAATTAATCCAATATCGAGCAGCAGTACTTGCCAAAACCCCATAGCCAAGGCCCACATCATAAATGGGATAGTCAGTGCTAATAAGCCCAATTCAAATCCGATGCTATGAATCACCCTTACCATGGCAGAGCGTTCTATTCTATTAGCGCCATAGGCCTTATCGAAAATAATATTAAACACATAATTCCACAACATCGCCAACAGAGAACAACCAAGCGCTACCCAGATGATTGTTGAGGGGTTAAAGTTGGTAAAAATGGCACCAATGGGGATAAGAAATAGCAACCCCGTAATTTCGAATAAAACGCTATGGAAAATACGTTCCTTAGTTTTCATGAGATTTAATCCTTTACCTATGTGGGGCAGTAGCCATTTTTTATCTTTATGCTAGCATTAGCGCCATCAATTTTTCACTTCATAATTATTCATGAATAAACAGGCACATATATGGGGATGGTTGCTGTTGCTAGTGACAGCAATTTGGGGAGTAGGCTTTGTTGTTAGTCATAATTCTCTACAAATCATTGGTCCGCATACCATTAACGGACTGCGCTTTATGGTGGCAGTCTTAACCATTGCTAGTTATTTAATCCTCAGCAACAACTGGTCTAAATTAAAATGGAGCAAACAGAGTATTCACCACGGTGTAGCGCTAGGTGGATTATTATTTGCTGCTTTTGCCACACAAACTATTGGCCTGCAATTTACATCTACCGCCAATACTGGATTTATTACAGGCCTTAATGTGGTATTTGTGCCTTTTATTGCCTGGTTATGGCTCAAGCAAAGACTGAAGTGGCAAGTCTGGTTGGGAGTCGGGCTAGCCACGGTCGGCCTGTTACTGTTAACTGGTGGGGTATCGGGTTTTGGGATAGGCGAAACTTTGGTGTTGGTTTGTGCTTTTTTCTTTGCGTTACATATTGTCTATACCGGGGTCTATGTTCAGCAGTGTGATGCACTGGTGTTGACCTTGGTGCAATTAGCGGTTGTCGCGGTTATTTCATTAATAGCAGCGGCGATTTATGAAGTAGAATCATTACAACGAATGCCACAATTAGTCATGCAATTTAATTCAGATATCTGGCTTACTATCTTTGTCAGTGGGGTGTTGGGAAGTGGTGTAGCTTATGTGGTGCAAACTTTGTCACAGCAGTATTTAGAGTCTTGGCGGGTTGCCTTAATCTATTCTACAGAACCTGTATTTGCAGCAATTGCTGGTGTAATGCTGTTGAATGAGGTGTTAGGGATGTGGGGGCTAATTGGCGGTATCTTTGTTCTTGTGGGGATGTTGATTGCAGAATTAATGGAATAGTCGACGAGGAATATCTGCAAACATTACCGCTGCCCTATTTAAACTTTATTTGGTGTGCTAAGGTAGCAAAAAAGTTTTCAATTTGGAGTTTATGAGTGCGTACTATATTGCTCATTTTAATGACCTTTTTAAGTTTTACAGTTGTGGCCAAACCCACTTTAATCATCAATATAAATGGTTACCACATTGTCGAACAAAAGCTGACAGATTTTAAAGCATTAGCTTTTGAAAATAACAAGGTGATCGCTACTTATCAAAACCCATCAGTATTAGATTTAAGCAAATATAATGTGTTAGATGGCAATGGCAACACTTTGCTACCGGGCTTAATTGATAGCCATGGACATGTTATGGCATGGGGTCAGGTGTTATCTCAGGTTAATTTGTTAAGCGCCACTTCAGAGGTGGATGCGGTCGTTAAAGTTCAACGTTTTTCTCAAGATAAAGAGCTAGAGTGGGTGGTTGGCTTTGGCTGGAATCAAGAACATTGGCAAGATAAAGAATTTCCTAGTGCAAAAACTCTAGATAGAGTCTTTCCTGATATACCTGTTTGGTTAACTCGGATAGACGGTCATGCAGGCTGGGCTAACTCTGCGGCAATGGAGCTTGCTGGCGTATCTAAAGCGACTCAAGACCCTGAAGGTGGTGAAATTTTACGCCTTGCCAATGGTCAACCCTCTGGAGTGTTTGTTGATAATGCTATGGAACTTATCACCAATCAAATGCCCCCGCAGGATTTTGATTATACCCGCAAAATGATTCAACAGGGTTTGCAAGACTTAGCTCGTTATGGGTTAACCTCTGTGCATGATGCCGGGGTGACAGAAATGGAATTAAAAGCTTATATTGCGCTAGCAGACGATAATGAAATGCCTATCAGAAGTTATATTATGCTTGATGCTAATATTGCTAGCTTTCGTTTATTAATCAAAGATGGTGCCCATTATCATCATAATGGCAAAGCGGAATTAAGCAGTGTCAAAATTCTAGCTGATGGCGCTTTAGGTTCAAGGGGAGCCGCGTTATTGCAGGGCTATCATGATAGAACAGATTACCATGGTGAAATGTTGCTAAGTGATAAAGAGTTAGAGTCTCAAATGTATTCAGCTATGATGATGGGGTTGCAAGTCAATACTCATGCGATTGGTGATAAAGCTAACCGGAAAGTGCTAGATGCTTATGAAAAACTCATTAAGTTGACTAAAACAGAACATTTACGCCATCGAATAGAGCATGCCCAGGTCCTCGATAAAGCAGACATTCCCAGAATAAAGCAATTAGGTTTAATCGCTTCAATGCAGCCTACGCATGCCACTAGTGATATGCATATGGCTGAAGACAGGCTTGGCGAGGCAAGATTAGAGGGCGCTTATGCTTGGCGAACTTTATTAGAAAATGGCACCCAACTCGCTTTCGGTTCAGACTTTCCCATTGAACATGCTAACCCTTTTTATGGGATCCATGCTGCTTTAACCCGTCAAAACCATAAAGGCATGCCTCATAATGGTTGGCGACCACAAGAGGCGTTAACCCTGACTCAAGCGTTAAAGGCTTTTACCATAGACGGTGCTTATGCTGCTCGTCAGGAACGCAAATTAGGAAGTTTGGAATCGGGTAAGTTGGCGGACTTTATCATTATCGATAGGGATATCACTAAAATCGCTCCATCTCAAGTTTGGCAAACTCAAGTCCTACAAACCTGGGTCGATGGTGAAAAGGTTTACCAGAAGCCAGATTAAGGCTGCTGACAAGCTTAAATTTGTTTTTAAAAAAAGGGTTACCGTATACCTGGTAACCCTTTTTTATTGTTGTTATGGACAGCTTACTTTGGATGTTGTTGATCAATTAAACGCTTTAGCTGGCTAGTAAGTTCATCAACTTTATGGTGCAGTTCATGAATTTTTTGCTTGTGATCATCTGGGTTTTGCTCTTCTTCTACTTCAGCCATGACTTTATCATAGTTATTTACGACCGAGCCGATGACTAAGTTGATCAATAAGAAAGCAGAAAGCCCCATCCAAGAAACGTGATATAAAGTCACGAACCAATCACTGGCACCTGCTACTTGGCTACCTAATAAGTTGTAACGTAGATCAGTCCAATCTTCCCCAGTCATGATCCTAAATAAAGTAAAAAAGGCTTCTGAAATAGTGCCATAAGGATCTGGACTGGAGGCACTATAATCTGGCCCATTTGCCGCAACAGGGCCCCCTTTAAACATGATGACGCCCATCACCGCGTACATATACATAAAGATACTTAACAAGCCAAAGCTATAGGCAAGTGACTTCATTGAACGCAATAACACGCTGACAATGACCCTTAATTCAGGCAGTACTTTGATGAGGCGCAGTACCCTAAATACCCTCAGAACCCTAAATACGCTTAACATGGCTGAATTCTCAACCCAGGATTCAGGGATCAAAGATATTGAGACCAAAATAACATCGAACCAGTTCCAGCCGTCACTTAAATAAGCTTTTAAGTTAGAGCTAGCTCTAAAACGGATAAAGATTTCAATGACGAATACCGCAAGGATACTGGTTTGAACTGTGGTGATCAGAGTGCTGGTGTGGAAGGTTTCTACACCAATTAATACCGCATTGACGACAATGGCTAAGTTAACTAGAACATTGAACCATTTTGTTTCAATGAGTTTAGAAAAAGGATTGTGTGTTTGCATAAATAATAAAAGGGGGTTATTAAACTAATATCAGTAAAGTGTATGTAAGCGCTTGCCTGCTTTGGGAATCATAGCTTAATTGACTTTTCTAGAAAACAATAAAAGTCAACAAATTCATGCCCATAACTCTATAGGGTGCTACTTTTGGCTTTGTAGCGACTGCCGTTGTAATATTCTTACCTGTTCGTTAAGCAACACATCTCATGGTAATGATTATTGTTGTATTCAAATTCAGATAATACCTCTAAGCGAGCTTTACGGCTGTGGGCAGCAAAAGAGCGGGGATTAATCTTATTAACAAAGGTAATCAATACTTCAAAACGCTGACTCATCTGCTCCAAAGCAAACTCAAAAATGGCTTCAAACACCCCTTGATTGCGCACACTTTTATCAACACAAATAGGGCCGTATTGATATGAGTTTTCAGAGGTAATATCAATGCCTCGGTATTGCTTACCTGGTAGGGCTTTTATCATGTAGGCAAACATCGGCCACACCGACCAGAACCGCCATGAAGCCGCCATTACATAGGCAATGACTCGGTTATCTTGTTTAGCGATAAATAAACCAGACTCTTGTTCGATTAGTGCCGTTAACTGCTCCTTAGTAAAGGGGGTAGTAACAAAGCCATCGGCTTTATCTTCTTCTTTGATGGAGTCAACTTGATAACGAAAATGCAGCTCAAGTACCTGTTCAATATCTGCAGTAGTTGCCACTGCTAATTCTATATCGCTAGTTTGCATTTAAGCTAATTCCTGTTTTATTTTTTTAAGTAAAGTGATTTCCCGCTGCAGAGATAGGCCGGCTTTATCTGAATCTGAAAAAGTCTGCTGATTATGCTTAATGGCTTCATCAAGACTAATCCAAACGGGCTTCATGCCATTGGCATGCTCATAATCTTCGAGCTTTGGGGCATCTAGCTGATCACCAATAGAGCAGACATAACAATAAGAAAGCATATGCACCAATTCATAGCCATGGCGGTTCCAAGGGCGAATTTCTTCATATAGACCAAATTCTTTTTCTACCTTGATGTTATTGGCCCCCGTCTCTTCGGCTAATTCCCTTATTAACCCCTGTTCAATACTTTCGCCATCATCAACTCCGCCACCTGGTAAGGAATAATCGTCATAGCGCCCAGTGTACAGCAAAAGGATTTGCTGCTCCTTGAGCACAATTGCTCGGGCAGATTTTCGGGTAAAAATGGTTTTATTGCTGACATCGGTAATACTAGGATGAATACTACTAGCAATGGTTTGCATAACTTAATCTGAATCCTTTAGGGCAAAATCAATCGCAGCGATCACCGCTGCTACCTGTGCTTGGTTGCATTGTTCATCACTCGCACTATCACTATCGGGATACACTTCTGTGGTGGTCTTATATTTGGCTGCAGTCATGCCGGCACAAAGCCCTAGCTCAGTACAAGGGTAATTAATCACTCCTTTTTGAGTCACATTACTACCAATAATTTGGTTATTCTCATCGGCTGGAGCGATATGGGTAACGGTCTCTACTTGAGAAATAATGTATTGCTGAAATGCATCCTGAGGGTTGGCGCTATCACCAACGAGGTAAAAACCATCAGGGATAATACCAGCGATATAGTCGTTGCCGTCTCGTGCTGCCAGAGCAGGGCGGAACTCACTCTCATCGGTGTCTGTGGTTTCATGCAGATCAATATGCATTAAGGGTTCAGAACCTATGCTTTTCACTAATGTCATTAGTGCTGCCGATTCTTCGGCGGGTGAATTGGCATAAAAAGAGCGGTTGGGATCGATGGCTTTAGGGTTCCAGCGATTAATGACCTCATAACCCCAAGGGCTGACACAAGGACAAATGATCAGGTTTAATCGATCTAAATATTTTTCTAAATATGGCAGTGCCGCTATGGCTCCTTGGACACCGGAGGTCTCATAGCCATGAACCCCGCCAGTGATCAGCACCCAAGGTTTGCTTTGGTGCCAGGGGCGACTACTAATGTACTTTAGCGGGTAGCGGTTAATATCGATGTCAAGGGCACCATATTGACTCACTTGCCAAGGCTGGCGAATGGAATCAAGCTTATCTAGGACGTGTTGTTGATAGCTGCGTTGGATATGTTGGCGCTCAAACCAAGCTTGTTTATGCGAGTCATTCCAAGGTTGGTTTTGATTGCCAATAGGGTAAAAAGAAGTTGCCATGTTACACACTCTGCTTTGTTATTGACAGCAGCATAACCGCGATTATGGCTAATGGCAATTACCCTATGTAACGGCAAATATAATCAGTCACTTGTAACACCTTGATGTCAAAATAAGAGTTACTAGGGACATGAAATTCTTGATCATATTTATACGGAGTAAATTGATTCTCACCAGCGAGTTTTACCTCCACTTCGCCAGACAAAATGGTCATTACTTCTGCTTCATTAGTACTAAATCGGTATTGACCTTGCTGCATTACCCCTAGGGTTCTTTTTTGACCATCGCCTAAATCAATCTGCCTTGAACTTACTTTTCCTTCAAAATATAACTGGCTGATTTTAGACACACTGACTTTAGTAAACATCTCTTTTCCTTATGAAAATGTATTAATCGTTTACTTTATCAGTGGGCTTTCGATTAGGGAATTGAGGAATGTTCAATAATACATTTCAAAACTTGTAACTTGAGTGGGGGTTGGTTAATTTGTAGAGGTTTATTTTTTATAGGATATAGCAATGACAAAGATGTCACTAGTAGCTGCACTTGTTCTTGCAAGTACAACTACCTACGCTCAAACTGAAGCCGATATCGAATTAAACGATAACAAGGTAGCAATTGCTTTTGCAAGTACCATTGGAGAGAATGCCACTGGAAGTTTTGGCTTTAGGTATAACGAAAATACCGGTAAATCGCTATTTGCCGAATTAAGTATGGCTCATAAAGCCAATAAGCATCAGTTTGATATCGGTATTAGAGCGACTCAATTTTGGAACCGTTTAGTGGATAATGGCTCAACAGCTTCGATAGTGTTGGGATATTCCTACCCATTTACTAAAGAATTAAGCTGGTATGCTCATGGTCTATATACGCCTTCGGTTTTGGCTTTTGGTTCAATTGACCGCCACCATGAGCTAGGCTCTCGATTACAATATCAATTTAGCCCTAAAATGGCAGTATTTGCAGGCTACCGCAATACTCAGCTGAAAGTGAACCAAACAAACTATGAGTTTGACGATAACTGGTTCATAGGTGCTAACATTCGTTTTTAATTAACCTGTTGGAGCGCTTGCGTGAAGTGCTCCAATGCCTGATTACCGATCGCCTCAAGCTGACCATTTTTGAACAGCAGCGGCGTGCATTCATCTTTTGTGGTTTCACCATCGCTAGTGACATGATGGGTGCGATAAAACAATACTTCTATTGAGTTTTGTTCAGCGACGAAGCTTTGAATAAAATCGGGAGTGCCCATATTCTCTAAAATATTTTTTTTAGCTTGTCCTAACTCTAAGTGGGCAATATGTTGTTGATTTAGAGACTGCCTATCTTCCCAATCCAAGTTGTTAATATTCGTTGGATAAAAGACATTCATGGCAACGATGAAACTGACATAGCCAATGATGATCATTGCAATCCAAATGGGTGGTGATATTTTGCTCATTTTTTATAACCTCAATTCCCTAAGGCTAATACCTAATGTTAAGTCGGTTTTTAATTTGACTAGCAAGTAACTTATCTTGGCTTGCTGCTTACCTGCTGATAGTTTGTTTTGAAGCGCAGGGGCTAACTTATCGACATTTTGGTAGATACTTTTTAAATCAGGATAAGTGTTAAGTAAATCACTCGCCCCTTTCTTACCAATGCCTGTTACCCCTTTAATTTTATTCCCAGGGGAGCCTGCCAAGGCCCAATACTCCAGTAATTGATGTGGCTGTACTTTAAAATCAAAATTTATAGCTTCTATGCCGATGTTTTGCTGACTGAAATAATCCCATATTTTAATACCATCTGTAAGCAACTGATAAAAACCCTTATCAGTTGATATAATGGTTACCTTTAAATGTTGTTGATTTGCCTTGAGAGCCAAAGTTGCTATGGTGTCATCCGCCTCATAAGGGCACTCTAGATTAAAAATGCCAATATCTTTAATTGCCAATTTTATTTGAGGCAGGAGTTGTGCCAGGGATTCCGGCATAGGTTTTCGGTCTGCTTTATATTCAGCATACAGCTGTTTGCGCCATTGATCTTGATTGCCATCCCAGACCATCGCGATATATTCTGGATGAAATTTCGCGATCACTTTTTCTAAAGCAATGATGACTCGGTTGATCAGCTGTTGTGGTTGCTCGCTATCGATGACAGCTTCAATGCGTCTAATTAGGTTTAATGCATCAATAATGACCATTTGCTTACTGGCATTCATAAACGATTACTTTATCCCTACTGGTTCTTTTAGCTGCATATAAACAAGAATCTGCTTTTTCAAAAGTCTGTTCAGTTGCCTCCCCTCTTTTGAATTGAGCGGCGCCGATTGATATCGTAAGCTGGATTTGTTGTTCTTTAAATTTGAATGCAAGGTTTTTGATGGCAATACGTATATTTTCACATATCTGCGTGACTTGCTTAGCATCCACATTTTCCAAGATACCTACGAATTCTTCACCACCATAGCGAGCAATAAAAGACTCTTCTGGTATTGTGTTTTGTAAAGTTAATGCGACAACTTGTAAACATTTATCACCAGCATTATGGCCAAAATTATCATTGATGCTCTTGAATCTATCGATATCTGCAATGATAATCCAAGCGCTAATATCATGATTGACAACCTGGCTGTAGGTTGATTTAACTTTGTTTTCAAGGGCACTTCGATTCGGTATTTGCGTTAAACTATCTAGCTGATTAATTTTACTTTGTGTGACTAACATTGAACGAAAAGTTTGTGCTTCTGAGGTAATAAGCTTCAGCTTTTCCTTCATTTGGAAAAGGGAGAGGTTGAGTTTTCTATTTTCCTGTTTCTCTAATTCTGTCTTTGCTGATAGGTCTTTTTTCAATTGTTCAATGTTGTGCATGATCCTATCTTTTATCTCACTAGGCTCTAATCCTTCCTCAACAGAAAGGGTGAGAGATGCTAGCGTATGATTAACTCGCAAATCTAACTTTTCTTTTAAAAGGTTGGCCCCTTCGGCAGATTTAATTGACGAATGTAAAGCTTGAGCCATCCCTTCTAATGAGGAGTGTAAGATCCCTAAAAAAGCTTTAGCAGCGTTTTTTTCATACTCAAAAGTGGTGATAAGCAGTTTGATAACGCGTTTATAGAGATCGATTAACACCTTGATATCGAGTTTTTGATGCAATTTATTACAAATATCTTGAGCATCTTGTTGTAATTCAGCCCTCAAATCGAGAGCATTTAGACTGGCGACTAACTCTTTGGCTAACATTTGTACTTTAGGTTGCTGTGGTGCTGATGATGCTCCTTGGTTGGGGATGATTTTCATCGCAACTTCTAGTAGCTGTTGTAAGTAAATAGAGTACTCCCAGACACTTTGAATGGGTTTTTCTAATTGATTAGACAACTTCTCAATACGCAGGCCAATAGTTTGAGAATCAGGCGCTAGCAACGTCAATTGTTGCAAAATATTGTTAAGGGCACTATGGCTAATTTTTAATTGATTATTCCTTGCCACTAAGTGCTGATCAATTAGCTTATTTGCGTTTATTAGAGTATTGGTACTGTAGTTTTGGCTTTCAATTCGTTTTAGTTGTTTGTCTAGATCTAAGCTAAAGCCTTGGCACAGTTTCGATAACTTTGTCGTTAACTGATGATTAAGGCTTTGTTTATATTCAGATTGTTCAGAAATTCCTTGAGTCATGCCTCATCCTGCTCTAAATGTCCGTTAATAATATGTTATCTCACTTATGTTGAACAGAAAAGGGGCAATATTTGCACAAGCTATTTCGAGCAATGCTCAAGTTTGAATTAATTGAGCCTATGAGTGGACTTTTTAACGATCCCCTTACTAAGGTTGATTGCTAAATTGTCAAAAATAGGGTCAGTAAACATCACTGCAGAAGCGGAGTTTATCGCTTCTAAACCTATGGCTTCATGCTTTCTTATATGGCTTTGCATTGAAAGGTTACAAGCATACAAAGCAATCTGATACAGCTTGTTCGGGTTAAAGATAAAGTGTTCAAGTTTCAAAAATGGAAGATTAATCATACCCATTGAATAGTATTTGGGTAATTTTAGAGGAGCTAATAATTGTTGGATTTTTAAATGGGTAGCTTTAACGTTTAATTTTTGATTAAAGGTGATGACAAACAATCCTGGTCTAGCAAGGAAGCAATACGTTCCTTCTGCGCCATCGAGCGCATTGAAAATCAGCTGATGTTCTACATTAAGTTGCTCTAGGCCTGTTTGTATGTCCTGATTGAGTAATTCCTCTATACAAATGATTGCCAGAGTATGACTTGTTTGCAGGTTTAAATGGTTTTCTAAAGCATTTAATCCTGGAAGTTTGGTATATCTTTCTCTGATATTGTCATCGCTGATGCTTGCCAGTATACGCTTACCTTTAAAGTGTTTATACCTTTGCACTAAAGTGGTTAATGTTAATATGCATAAAATAATCGCTAAAAAAATACTGATTTTTGAGAGCTCTTCATACTCTGTTAATATTAGAGAGTTTTGTTGCTTTTGTTTCTCTAACTGCTTAGACAGACTTTCTAATAACACAATCTCTGCACCAGAATCTGACTTTTCGGAATTAGCAGAGAAATTTGCTGTTGAATTGTTTATCTCTTGTTGTATTAAAAAGGCATCTTGAAATAACTCTTGGTCTACGTATAACTGCAATAGTTGTTGGTTGATCTCCATTAACTCTTTATTTGCATCTAAAGTGTTAGCTAGATTCTTAGCGTTCTGTAAATATTGGGTTGTGGGCTTTAATAAACCCTGCTTATGGTTTATTTTTCCCAGTAAAAATGAGCTATGCAACTTATAATGATTGAGTTGGTGCTCATTAAAAAAATCATGAGCTAGGTTAGCATGCTTAATACTTTGCTTGATATTGCCAATTTTCAGATAGTTCTCAGCTAAATTGAAGTGTGAGATAGCTTGAGCGATTTGCTTTTGGTTTTTTCGATTTAGTTCAAGTTCTTCTAAGTACAAGTTTATAGCCTGGCTGTATTTACCTTCATAGTGATAGATTTGAGCCAGAGTTTGGTAAGAACTCGCTTGTTCAATGGGCAAGTTGAGCTGGTCGAAAATAGCTTTTGCTTGTAAGGCTTTATTACGAGCTTCTGAAAACAGTTCTAATTCAAGTAAGACTCTAGCTTGGAAGGTATAGACTTCTCCAAGTTGCCGTTTCGCATTAATTTTAACGAAGTTTGCCGATGCTTGGGCATAGTGTTCTAAGGCCTGACTATAGTTTTCGTTTTTGTGGTGGTAGCGTCCTAATTTAGATTGAATGCTGGCCCTAAAGAATGGATGATTAAGCTTTTCACTAAAGACTTCAGCATGGCGTAACAGCGGCAGTAGCTCTTTTTTTTCCTTTGTGGTCCAGCCTAAACTTGCTCTGAGGTGGTAGCCTTCGTAATAAATCCATTGATTGAGCTTTATATTGGAATTGAGTTTTAGTTCTAATAATCTTTGTAATTGCTCCCTAGCAATATTATATTGCGCCTGTTTTTTGCCTGCATAAACTGCCCTTGTTAGGGTTTCAAGGGCATTGCTTGTTGGCGTAGATAAGGAATGGGACTCAAGCCATCGTTTTAAATCGGCAGCTTGAGCTTCACTATTCTCGGCATAATTACCATATTGAGTGAGTAAATAATGATATAAGCGTAGTCGTTCGCTCGTTGCTGTCTGGTCAAGTCCTATAGCCGCCGCATGAGACTCTAAAGTAGGGGAGGAATCTGTAACTCGGTCAATTTGTAACTCTTGCTTTAACTTCTTAAATTGTTGTTCAGGATTAATCGCGAGTTTGGCAATTAAGTTAATTTCTTCAGCTTCAGAGGCGGCGACAGCACAAGTTATTTGGCTGCAAACAAATCCTAAAAAACATAATATTAGCGTTAAAAAACGAACCACAGGCAGTGACCCCAAAGAATCATATCGTTATACTTGTTGATTTATATTACAACTAAAAGGTAAGTTTTGTGAATTACTGGAGCATGAGTTTTTTAGGGGCGATAGTTTTATTGCCTAGTTTATCAACCGCAGAGGTTGTCTATAAGATAGATTTAACTAATGGTGAGCAGCATTTAGCTAAGGTGACGGCTGAATTTCCAGAGGTTGCAGGCTCAGTAGATTTCCATATCCCTAATTGGCGAACTGGTAAATACACTTTATTACCTACAGCAGATGGGATCAGACTATTAAACGCCACCGATAATGCTGGCAATGATATTAAACTCGCAAGAACCGCAAGAGGGAGCTGGCAAGCAAATTTAACGCAGCCAACAAAGGTAACGTTAACTTATCAATTGCACGCCGATGAATTAGGAGTGCGCTTACGGCACTTAGATGAAACCCATGCTTTTATTGATGCCTCAGGTGCGTTTATGTATACCCCAGAGCATAAAAATGATGCAGTTAAAGTTGAACTCAAGGTTCCATCAAACTGGCAAAGTTTCTCTGGCATGGCTAATGCAGGCAGTCAACATTCATTTAAAGCTGCTAATTATGATGTGTTAATCGATTCTCCAATCGAAACCGGCATCAATGAATCCTATCAGTGGCAACAGGATGGTCGTGACTATGAGATTGTTTTCTGGGGTGACGGAAACTACGATGTTGATAAGACCATTAGCGACATTAAAAAGTTACTACCAACCTCTAAAGCAATTTGGCAAGGTTACCCATATCAGCGCTATGTGTTTATGATTCATGCGACCCATGATGCCCGTGGTGCCACAGAACATCTTAACTCCACAATTATTCAGCGTTTGGGACACACCTTTAGAAAGCGCGAAGATTATGTCCAATTTATGGCAACCGTTAGTCATGAATTTATCCATACTTGGAATGTAAAAGCCTATCGCCCAGAGCCTATTGCTAACTATGATTATCAGAATGAGCAAATCACTGATCTACTTTGGTTATCTGAGGGTTCGACCAGCTATTTTGAAATGCCGTTGCTGTTGCGTGCAGGTGTGATCAGTTTTGATGAGTTTGCTAAAGACTTGAGTAAGAGAATCAATCAACATATGCAGACCCCTGGTCGTCATCAGCAAAGTATCAGTGAAGGCAGTGAGAATACTTGGATTGGTCGTTTTGGCCATTATGGCACTAATCATTCGGTAAATATTTACTCAGAGGGGTACTTGGCGTCTTTATTATTAGATTTCCAACTATTAAGCGACAGCAATCTTAAGGCCAGTTACCGTGATGTTCATGGTATGTTGTACAAAGATTATGCGTTGCCAAAACACTTCAATGCCGATGATATTCAAAACATTTTAGCCAAACTAACTGGCCGTTCGTATAAGCATTGGTGGCGACAAAACATTGAATCACCATTTGCGCTCAAGCCGCAGCAACTGCTTGCTAAAGCGGGTCTAAAATACGCTTACCCTAAGGGAGCTGAAAAGCTTGCGAACCTTGATATTACTCTAGCCAAAGGCTCGACCAAGCTGGACAAGGTGATGCGTGGTGGTATTGCTTGGAATGCAGGTTTTGTTAATAAGGACGAGCTCGTTGCGATTAATGGTCGCCAACTCACCGCTGCTAACTTTAATGATCGTCTGCAAGACTTTGCCCCTGGTGATAAAGTTGAAATAAGCTTCTTTAGACGCGGTTTATTAGAAACTAAAACCTTAGTATTAGGGGAGCGTTTTTCTAAACCGATGCAAATTACCGCAATGAATGAACCGACTCAAGCTCAGATGGATTTCTTTGAAGCTTGGCTTGGGGTGAAGCATCCAGCGTTAAAATGAAAAGCTAGAACCTTTGATAATAACAAGGGACCTTAATAGGTCCCTTTGTTTACTCTGAACTTTTATCTTGTCGAGTTAATCGACTTCGCCCAAAGCTTGGTTTAGAGCATTAGCTAATGAAGCAAGTTCGCCGACCATTAGCGCAAAGTCCGCATCTAGGCGCGCCATAGGGTCATCGTTGCCTAATAAATCATTTTCACCACGGATGAGGTCGGTAAACTTTAAGCGCTTGATGGAGCAATCATGGGCGAAGATGAAATCGCTTGACTCACCGAATGTCATGGCCAGTTTCTGTACCACTTTGCCTGCTTTAATATGAGCGGTTACTTCATCATCATCAAGCACTTGGTTTTTAAATTTCACCATAGCACCATCTTCAGAGAGACTCTTTAACTCAGCTTCTTCACCAATAGTAAATGGGCTAGGGGCGTAGCCCTGTTCAAGCCAAGAGGTCAACTGCACATCAACAGGTTCAACATAGTTAAGGGGCAGAATCGGCAGACTGCCTAATGCTTTACGTAATAGGGCTAATACTTCTTCGGCTTTATTGCTAGAGCTAGCGTCAACCATAATTAAGCCTGCTTCTGGCATAATTAATGCGCGGGTTTGGCTGCGCTTAGTGAAGGCCCTTGGTAATAACATTTGGGTGATGTCATCTTTTAGGGCATCTTTTTCTTGTTTGCGTAGTGGTCTGGCATCACGCTCTTCAATTTCAGCGACCTTTGTTTCGAGTTCTTCTTTGATCACCGCAGCGGGTAAGATTTTGTCTTCTTTAGTGACACAAATCAGATGATTATTATTGGCACTGTGAACCAATGAATGGCCAATTTTCCCCATGGCTTTGGTGAAACCAATTTTGCTTACATCTTGCGAACCACATGGGCTGAATTTAAACTCTTGTAGGGAATGTTCGAGGGAATCAGGATCGATTGCAACGGTTTCTTTGAAACGGTAAATAAGCAGGTTCTTAAACCACATGGGAAATGCTCTTGATAGGAAAATAAGGCCAACCAGTTTACTTGCCCGTATGCACTTCGTCTATCCCAAAATTTTCAAAAAACGTATAATGTATTTATCTTATTCGCCACTAAGTCACCACATGATTGATTTTAAAAATATAAATAAAACCCAATACCGTACCCAAGTTAAATACACTATTGCCGCATTCGTCGTAGCTCTAGCAGTATTGTCGATTGTTTTTGGACAATTATTTATTAGCCTATGGGGGGCTGAGTCGCCTTTGGCAGATGGCTCTACCGGTAACTTTAAATTTAATGTACTGGGAGTGGTGCTGGCCGCACTACTTTGCAGTGCAATATTCAATGGCCTTAAGGGCCAAGCACCATTAAAAGAGCTCTTTCAAGTGTGGTCATTAAAACAACTGCACAACAAGATTTACCGCAAGCACAAAAAGATTCAACAGGCAGCAGAGGGCGGAGATGAAAATGCATATATTATTTTGAGCTTTTATTTAGCTTCACAAAAAGCCGTGTATTTGCTTGATGACAATACCTTAACCTTGCCAGAGCAAGAGGCAAAAATAGTGGCGTTGCAGCAAAAAATAAAAGCCGCTGGATTTGAGATTAACCCAAGCGACTTTACAGAATCGATGTTAGATAAGTATTAATCTTCTTTGGCGTCAATTAATGCTTGCACATTGGCGCGCATCACATCATAGCTGACGTTACCAAAAATGGATTGGCGGTCTTCATTAAAAATCAGCGTTGGGCTGCCAGTAACCTTGGCATCGATTGCACTGAGGTTATCTTGCCATAATATAGAGTGTGCTTGACCATTATTGATAAGGGCTTGCATGGCCGCGCTGTCAATCGCTAAAGATTGTGCAATTTCCACTAAAACAGCTTGTTGGGCGATGTCTTTACCCTGGGCAAAAAAGGCTTGGCGTATCGCCCAGGCATAATCGTCTTGCTTGTCCTTTGCAATCAAACCAACCGCAGCAATGGCCAGATGTGCAGGAATGGAAGATTCTGGTTGGGTCTCACTCCAAAGCTTATCATTGCCTGCTACATGGGGGAATTTAGCTATCACCTGATTAACATGGTTACCGAAGTAAGCTAGGCCGCCTTTATCCGCAAATTTAGATTCAACTCGGTTCTTACCGTTGCCAAATAGATTCATGGTCTTATAGTTAATCTGAATTTTATCGCCAAATGCTTGCTTTAACTGGTCGATACGACGCTGGCCAGTATAGGCCCAGACGCATAACACGTCTGAGTAATAATCGATTTGGATCATGGCTTACAACTCAATGATCAGTGGCTGACAGTCAACCATAGCACCGGCATTAACCGCTACAATCCCATTTTGGTTGAACCACTGGGTGGCAGTCGTGGCACGAATTCCCTTGGCGCAATAAACCACGACACCTGCCGCTGGTACTTCTAGGGTATGTTGTTCAAGCACTTCGATAGGAAGATTAATCGCCCCTTTAATATGCCCCTGCGCAAACATGGCTGGTGGACGAGCATCAATTAAAAGTGCGCCATCTTTTAAGCGCTCAATGGCAACGTGAAGATCAATGTGACCAAGATCATGAAGTGGAGAATTCATCGCAATAACCTCAAATGCTAAATTAGTTGATCACTATTTTATATTAGAGAAATCTAATAATCAATTATTAAAGTTGCTTCAAGATGGCTTCTGCACTAGACACTTCAAACTGCATAGGTTGGTCAACGGCAATATGAACCACTTTGGCATCTTTGACAATAAGGGCAAATCGTTTCGAGCGTATACCGCCAAAATCTTTGGTGTCTACTGTTAAGCCTAAAGCCGAACAAAAACTACCATCACCATCGGCAAGCATGTGGATCTGATGCTGCCCTTGAGTCTCTCCCCAGGCTTTCATAACAAAGGCATCATTCACAGATAAGCAGCCGACGTAATCCACTCCTTTAGCTTGTAATTGTTTGTAAGCATCAATAAATCCAGGGAGGTGAGCATTAGAACAAGTTGGAGTAAAGGCACCAGGGACGGCAAATAATATGGCAACTTTGGCTTTCAATAATTCACTTAAATCGTGTTTTTGCATGCCTTCAGAGCTGAGCTCTGAAACTGGGATGTTAGGTAAGTATTGGCCCTGTTCGATCATAATAATTTCCTTTTTAAGTAGAATTTATATTAGATAGTACAAATCAATAAAGCACAATACAAAAAAGCAGCCCGTAGGCTGCTTTGATCAGTTTAGAACAGGTTAGAAATTAACCTGAACCATCAACTGTGGGGTGGTCTCGTTAATGTCTTTTTGGCCGTACTTGTTACGCCAGATATCCACTTCCATACCCACGTAATACTTGTTGCTAGTGCCCCAAAGATCACCAAGGTCTAACTTGATTTGTGGTTGAGTGTGGAATGTCGCTTCAACATCACCAAAGTTATTCTTGTGCGCTGTGGCGTAGTCAAAGAAACCATCGAAGGTCCACTTTGTGCTGGCTACAGAGAACGGGATAGACCATGCAGTAGTAAGCTGCATGTTGTTTTCAGTGCCAATGCCATTTTTATCTTGGATGCGGTAGTAAACGTTGGTATCGATGAATGTTGCCCAATCCACATTCCAGCGTACACCAACACCGGCAAGCAAGTTGTCGGTATTTACTGGGTTAGCGTTTTCCCATTGGGTCACTAGGTAAGCATCTTTAATTACTGCATTTTCTAATTTAGTGTTAAACAGATTCGACAGGCTAAAGTCTAAGCCAACCTCAGTGTAGGTTTGGTTACCAATAACGTTGTTGTTATCAATAAAACGATCCATGAAGAAGAAGCTTTTACCCCAGTTGTAAGCCCCTGCATGCTCTAGGGTGAATACGTCAGCTTTGGTTTCTGTACCAGCAGCAGGACCGAAAGCTTGCTTGTAACCATCACCATTAAGGTAGCTTAGCGCGACATTGCTCCAAAGAATTTCGGATTGAGCAGTAAAGCTAGTGGCGATTAGAGCGCTAGATATCGCGACAGATTTAACTAATTTCATGACTTCCCCTAGGAAAATAACTGATATTTTTTTATTAATGAACTTGGCACTTGGACACCGCTGTAATGGCCATGACCTAGTTTGTTAAGTTGCATAAATAATATATTCCTGTAGCTAACCTGTAAAGGCGATTGTGCTACTTTGTTGTTGTTTTTGTAGTTATTTATTTGTTAAATGTTGCCAAATAGTTGCTTTAAAAGGGGGCTCATGCACTGGCCCTTGAGGCCCTCTTGGGTCAAGTTCATGGCGTCGACAACAAAGGGGGGATAAGCGATAGCCTTTGGCGGTTAAAGTGCGAGTCGCTTTACCATCACGATACAGCACAGTATGTCGTACCCGTTCATTGGTGCTAGTAAGCATAATAAAATCTGGCTCCATATAGACACCGGTGGCGTCTGATAGCTGCTGGGCGTTGAAGGTTAAAATACCGGGACCACCAGACATACCGACATTTTTATAAGCACCAGGACCTAATTCATCAAATACTAATAGGCCATCTTGCATGGTAGCGACGAAGGTTTTAGCCGCCACATCTCGACCCCTAAAATGGACATTAGTGAGCTTCAAGGTGTGACCATCAAAATCGATATAAACCAGATTATCAAAAGGCGAGCTGCCGGGGGTGCCACTACCTGCGGCCGTATCATCAGTTAAAGGGCTGCCATCAAGGTGGTATAACTCAATTGAATCATGCCAAATTCCTCGCATCTGCATTAAGGTGTGGCCCACACTACCAACCGCAAAATTCATACCTTCACTCCGTTGATCTGAAAGTTATAACATTATATCTTATTGTTAACTAAGGCAATAACATAACCACTCAACTTGATTTAGGACAAAGCATGAAAACAATAGTGATTACAGGCAGTACACGAGGAATCGGTAGAGGTTTAGCGGAAGAGTTTTTAAAGCTCGGTTGTAACGTTGTGATTAGTGGGCGTTCTAGCGATACGGTGGCGGAGACGATCATGAACCTGGCCAAAAAGTATTCTCCTGAACAGGTACATGGCTGTGCCTGTGATATTAATAAGGTTACCGAAATCCAAGCAATGTGGGATCAGTCTAAAGCACGCTTTGGGCAGATAGATTACTGGATCAATAACGCAGGTATGAGTATTCCAAGAGCCCATTTAGTAGATAGCAAAAGCCCAGATTTAAAAAATATAGTGGCAACCAATCTCACAGGAGTGTTACTCAGCAATCAAATCGTTCTGAAGGGCATGCTCGAGCAAGATGCTGGGCAAATATGGAATATGGAAGGCTTTGGCAGTGATGGGGCTACCCAACCGGGGATGGTGGCTTATGGTGCGACCAAACGAGCTGTGAATTATCTTAATAGCGCTTTACAAAAGGAAGTAAAGGGCACCAATGTGATGGTTAATACCCTCAGTCCCGGCATTGTCGTTACAGAATTATTACTAGGTGACTATGATTTAACCTCTGCCGAATGGCAAAAGTCGAAGAAGATCTTCAATATTTTGGCGGACACAGTAGAGACAGTGGCACCTTTTTTAGCTAAAGGGGTGTTAGCGGCAACTAAGTCCGGCACCAAAGTCGCGTGGTTAACTAATTTCAAAGCTTTTAGGCGTTTTATGGGAGCCGCTTTTAATAAACGTGATTTATTCAAGGATTACGAAATCAACACCGAAGTCAGCAAAGTGTCATAAGCAAACTGAAACATAAAACATAGCCGAACTCATCTTGAGGGGAAGTAAGCAACATTGTGAAGCGGTTGCTTATTGGATTCCTATATGTTGGAATTAAGTTGTATACAATCATAAGGATGACGTGATGATAACTAAAAAATTAGCATTAGCAGTAGGGGCGGTCATTGCTCTAACTGCGTGTTCTGATAAGGCAAGTGAGACTAAATTGCAGTACCCCGTGACTAAGCAAGGCGAGGTCGTCGATAGCTATTTCGAGACCAAAGTTGCCGACCCTTACCGTTGGCTAGAAGACGACATGAGCGCCGAAACTGCTGCTTGGGTAGAGTCTCAAAACCAAGTGACCCAAGGTTATCTTGAGCAAATCCCTTACCGTGAGCAAATCGAACAGCGCTTAACAAAACTAATGGACTATAAAAAAGAAGGTATTCCATTTGTTGAGGGTGATTACCGCTATTACTACAAAAATGACGGCCTCCAGAATCAGTCGGTGCTTTATCGTCAAAGGGGCGATGAAGCAGAAGAGATCTTCTTAGATCCTAATAGCTTCAGTGAAGATGGCACCGTATCGCTGGCAGGCATTACTTTTTCAGAAGACGGTTCGTTAGCGGCCTATCAAATATCAGAGGGTGGCAGTGACTGGCGTAAAGTCTATGTGATTGACACTAACACCAAACAAAAGCTAGAAGCACCTTTGGTTGATGTTAAGTTTTCTAATATTTCTTGGCGTGGTAATACTGGCTTTTACTACTCAAGTTACGACAAGCCTAAAGGCAGTGAGTTATCGGCCAAAACAGACCAGCATAAACTTTACTTCCATAAGTTAGGGACTGAGCAAAACCAAGATGAGTTGGTATTTGGTGGCACGGATAGCGAAAAGCACCGCTATGTGGGTTCATCGGTCACCAAGGATGAAAAGTATCTGTTTATATATGCTTCAGTGTCGACCTCTGGCAACAAGCTATTTATTAAAGACTTAACCGATGCCAGCAAGGGGTTATACACCTTGGTGGGCGATACCAGTTCTGATACCGAATTAGTGACCTCTAAAGGTGAAGATTTTTATTTGTTGACCAACAAAGAAGCCCCTAATCAGCGTCTGGTTAAGGTCAACTTAAATGCCTTAGATACTTGGGTTGATATTATTGCCGAGCGTGAGCAGGTGCTTGATATCTCTAAGGCTGGTGATACTGTATTTGCTAAATACTTAATGGATGCAGCCACTAAAGTAGAGCAGTACGATCTTGCGGGTAACAAGGTACGTGATATTAGCTTACCCGCCATTGGCACGGCCTCTGGATTCTCAGGTAAAGAGTCACAGGCGCAGGTTTATTACAGTTTTAGTAACTACCATACCCCTAGCAGCATCTACAGCTATGACTTAGCCAGTGGTGAGTCTTCATTATACCGCCAATCCAATATCGAATTTGATGGTTCTAAGTATGAGTCTAAGCAGGTGTTTTATGCCTCAAAAGATGGCACCAAGGTACCGATGACCATTACCTATAAAAAAGGGATTGAACTTGATGGCGCTAACCCAACCCTACTTTATGGTTATGGCGGCTTTAATATTAGTCTTCGTCCTGGCTTTAGTACTACCCGTGCCCTATGGTTAGAGCTTGGCGGTGTATATGCGGTGGCTAACCTACGTGGTGGTGGTGAATACGGTAAAGCCTGGCACAAAGCGGGTACTCAAATGCAAAAACAAAATGTATTTGATGACTTTATTGCCGCGGCTGAATACTTAATTGAGAACAAATACACCTCATCGTCTAAATTAGCGATTCAAGGTGGTTCAAACGGTGGTCTGCTGGTGGGCGCTACCATGCTGCAACGTCCAGAGCTATTTAAGGTTGCCTTACCAGCGGTAGGGGTTCTGGATATGTTACGTTACCACACGTTTACTGCTGGGGCAGGTTGGGCTTACGATTACGGTACAGCCAATGACTCCCAAGAAATGTTTGATTACCTCAAAGGCTATTCGCCAGTACATAACGTTAAGGCGGGAGTAGATTACCCGGCAACCCTTATCACCACTGGCGACCATGATGATCGTGTGGTACCGGCGCATTCTTACAAGTTTGCTGCTGAGCTACAAAAACTGCATACGGGTAGTAATCCAACCCTTATTCGTATTGAAACCGATGCGGGTCACGGTGCAGGCACGCCAACCTCCAAAGTGATAGAGCAATATGCCGATATCTATGGCTTTGCGCTATACAATATGGGTGTTAAAAAGCTATAAACTACTGTTTAGTTATTAAATAAAAAGGAAGCCTAGGCTTCCTTTTTTGTTTATTGGGTTTACCAAAACTTTTGTCTATTACTAAAACGTGCCGCGACTTTTTTGTTAAGGGCTTGTTGCACCTTGGCAAAGTTTTTACCTATGGCAACGCGGACTTGGCTATAGGTTTCGTACGCCAATATTGTTCTTGGGGAAGCGTTCCAAAAGCGCGCATATATGGATTTGATACCGGCAATGGCATCGGGTGATTTTTGTTTAATTTGTTCGCAAAAGTCTAAGGCATCATCCATTGGCGTCGAAGAAACCTGGGTCACTAATCCTAAGGCTATGGCCTGCTCGGCAGAGATAGATTCTGAGGTCATGGTAAGTTTCATGGCGATATCTTTACTAAGATGCTCGCGCATCCCAAGCGTTCCTGCCATATCTGGCACTAACCCCATTTTTGATTCCATCACCGCTAATTTGGCATCATGATGGCAAAAACGGAAGTCGCAGCCTAATGCTATCTGCATACCTGCGCCCCAACAATAACCCTCAATCACCGCGATAACGGGCACAGCTATTTTTCGCCATAAACTAGACACTTGCTGGGCGCGATTGGCATTACCCGGGAGCCATTTAAAGAGTAGTTTGAACGCATACAGTGGGCTTGAGGTCATGGCTTTAAAGTCCAGTCCGGCGCTAAAGTTACCGCCGGCACCTGTGATGATCACGGCGCGAATGCTAGTGTCTGATTTTAGCTTTTTGGCTAAATACCTAAGCTCATTAAACATGGCCATATTTACCCCATTCATTTTGGCGGGGCGATTTAGGGTAACAACCGCGATTTGGTTCTCTATGGTCAGTGTGGTGGTGGTTAACTGCATATTACTTCCTGTATAGTTGACAAAAAAATAGACAATGTAATAACCTGCTTAAAGGTAAATTATTTGGGGGTAAAATGTTGAAAAGTAGAATTTCTAAATATGCTTACTTAGTTAAAGGTAAATCCCCGCTATTTCTGATCGGTTCGGTTTTAGCTTGGGCTTATCTTATTTATCTTATCGCCGCAGTAATACACTTGTTGCAGTAAAAGAAAAGCCACCATTGGGCGCCTTTTTTGGTTTTCTATTTAGGCGGCTATATCCGCCCTGTGATCAACCCAAACCTTAAACCCTGTCTTAATTTCATGCAGAGTCATACCCTGAACCATTAATCGCTGCGCGACTTCATGCAGACATAGGTACAAAATCCCATTTGCTTAAAAACTAAGCTAGCAGCTTTTGTATTGCCTATCAATAGCATAAGAGCGCCAGTGGCGCTCTTAGTAAGGGGGTTACTTTTTAATGACTTTATCGGTGACATCAGTAAGCATCAATGCTTGTTGTTCAGAACCCGCAACTGTGCCGTAGTGACGTAGACCTTCAACTCGATAATAGCGGGCGCTTTCTAACTGGTTGTCTCCTACCTTATATTGGTTTGCACCACGAATCACAATATTTGGCAAGATGATGTCATCGGTATTACTGAGTGGAGGCTGCAATAAAGCGATATTGTTTTGCAGCACTTGGGTGACTTGATAATTAAGCTTATTGGAATGAATTTTAATAATACTTCCATTGAGCTTAGCAATGTCTTGATGCAAAGCTAGCTCACTTAAATCGACTGATTTCACAAAGAAATTTGAGGTAGCGACGGGAGTAAATTTAGAACTCGGCTTCACCAGCGCAGCGGTTTGCGCCACTGGTGCTTTGCACTGATTTAAAAATTTCTGTAAATGTGACTGATTTTGTATGTTAATTGCTAACGCTAATTCACCAGCAATGGCACTTATCATCGATAAAGGGTGTTCCGCTAAAAAGTCCTTGGTCAGTTGATTTACTTTGGCTGAAATTTGTAATCTATTGTTAGCAAGTTCATCTACGTTTTCAACGTTAATAAAATGAGCTTGGCCAAAATGATTGATTAAGTGGATACTCGCGTATGCATTCATAGTGTTTTGTGATTGCACAATTAAATCAAGTGTTAAACGACCTTGGTCATCGCAGTGTAAATTGAGCTGTTGGATATTTTGGCCAAGCTTAAGTTGGGCTTGATTAGCTTGTTGCTGCCATTGCCCAGTTTGTTCTTGCAGTAACCAGTTATTCAACCCCGAAAACGTGCCGGGTTGGTAATGACTCGTGCAGCCACTAAGTAGGCTTGTTAAGAGGATAAGAGGTAAAATTAACGGCTTCATGAAGTGCGCTTAAAAATTCAAAAAGATATTATAAAAGGTTCAATTTCAAGGTAAACCACCTAATATTAAAATAGCGGCCATTTTTGAACTTTTTTTATCCTAGTTGACGTAATAGTTACGCAGAAGACAAATTTCAGGGCATTCGTTAACAATAAGGAAATATTTTGATATCAGCACTGTTAGATGCATCGGTTATTTATAGTTTTGATAAAACTGGATACCTAAGACATAGTAAAAATTACCAGCAACTTGATCAACAAGCCTTTGTCGGTAAAAAAATATTGGTCACAGGTGGCTCTAAGGGGATTGGCCTAGCGTTAACCAAGCAACTCCTTGCCCACGGCGCTGAGGTGTACTTTACAGGTAGGAATGCCAAATTCGAAGGTGAGCTTGGAGTTATGGGGCACTATCTTCAGTTTGACCTACTTGATGATGATATGAGCGTTTTTAACGGTATCGCCCCTTTGGATGCATTGGTATGTAACGCTGGCGCCATGCCTGCTCAAAAAATATTGCATCCCAGCGACATCGAATCGATATTTTATACCCAAGTCATCAGCCATCTAAAATTGTTTCACTGCCTGCACAGCCAAGGCAAGCTTAAACCAAACGCGCATATTCATTTTAATTCCAGTGGTGGCATGTATTTAAAAAGATTGGATTTAAGGGATTTGGGGTATCACCAGCGACCATACAATAAGGTAGATGCCTATGCCAATGCTAAGAGGGCTCAGGTAACCCTATTACCGCTGCTTGCAGAAGCTTTTTCAGAGTATACTTTTGCCGCTTCCCACCCAGGCTGGGTAGATACCGAAGGTGTCCAAGATTCGATTCCTGGCTTTGCCAAACTTTTTGAGGACAGATTAAGGACACCAGACCAAGGGGCGGATACCATGTTGTGGTGCCTTGCTCAAGAGCAACTGCCCAATGCCAAATTTTGGTTTGATCGCCGCCAAGCCAAAATTACCCCAGTACCTTTTACCAAGAGTCCGCCACAGCATATTGACAAGCTGTGGCAACTCGTACAAAAGCTCAGTCTTTGTTAGTCTTTGGCTTAGGTTTCCAGATTTGAATTTGCTGGCGGCCGTATTGGGGCTTATTCGCGTTTCTGGGCTGAGAATCTATTTTCTCACGAGTCACTGGCGCATCTGGGCGTTGCTGTTGTTGCAAGGCTCTAAAAAGATTACGCATCAACTGAGATTGACAAGCACGGTAATGACGATTGTCTTCTTTACGGAAAAAAGCACTTAATTCTGAGCGACCAATACGGAAGTTTACGCTTTCAAGTAACTTGATAATGTTGTCATCTTGCCAATTTAAGGCAATTTTAAGCTTACGAAGAACAATGTTGTTGTTTAGCTTATGCTCAGGTTTAGGTTGGGCGCCTTCTTTTTTACCACGCTTAAGGTTGATAAAACCATTTAAGAATGCCGCAAAGTCTATATCTTTAATTTCTTTAAAGTCTTTATCTTCATCTTTTTTTAGCCATAGCGGAATATCCGAGATGTCTATTTTATGCTGAGCAAGCTTAAAGATGTCAGCTACTTTTTTGTCGTTTAGCTGAAAGATAAAACGCAGGCGGCGAAGGTAATCGTTATTAGTCACTGTGCTTCTCGATGTATGGGGTCTAGTGCATAAGCGTGTAGTTTAGCATTTTTTGGCCATAGATAGTTAAGCTTAGATTGCAAAACTGGGTTAAGATCATGCTATGTATCACTATTGCTTACAAAATTATGAATACTCAACAAAATAATCCATTGCATGGCGTTAAGTTACAAACCATAGTAGAAGAATTAGAAGCCACCATTGGCTGGGAAAAAATGGCGGCTAAGGTAAAAATAAACTGCTTTAAGTCAAACCCAAGCGTCAAGTCTAGTTTGACTTTTTTAAGGCGCACGCCTTGGGCTAGGGAAGAGGTAGAAAATTTATACCTTAAGGAATGTTTAGGGCTTAAACCAGTCGTTAAACAACAAGCCGACAGCGATCCTTGGGGCAAAGCTAAGGGTAAATACAATTAATCGATATAGCGGTGATATAGCTAAGTAATTACTAAACATGGAGAGAGTTGTGGTTCGTTATTTTTTTATCGTTTTACTATTGGTGGGGTTTAATGCCTGTGCCAAGTTGGCCTTTGATAAAATTGTCTACACAAGTCAATTCGAATTGACACAGCCAATAGAAGCGGCCCAACTCGAATTTAATGGTAAGGCTAAATCATTAATCTCAGTGGGAATAAATGAACAGCAGCAGTATCATCTGTTAGTTTGGCAACTGACTAAGAACAAGCTGACAACCGTTTTAGAGCTGCCCTTCCCTGATAATAGCTTTGCCTTCGATATTTCCGAGCACACCGCTTATCAAAAAGCACAACAGGTGGTGGTACAGGCCAGTAGTGGCGTCTATGTCCTCAATTATCAAACTAAATCGTGGTTACAGATCAGCAACAATTCTGGCTTGTTGGCTCAGGGGGGATATCAGGGCTATTTAGCCAAGCGAGAGTTGCTTAGCGATGTCAATGATGACGGCATCGAAGATGTCTTTATTCAGGGTTTTAATCAACTCGAAGTGCTGATCGCCAAAAAGCAGCAATACCAATCTATGCTGTTGCCAATAAAATCGAGTTTCAATCTTGAGCGGGGTGAATATCAATATACCCCAGCTAATGTCTATGTCGCTGACATGACCTTAGATGGCTTAAGTGACATTATCTGGGTGACCGATAACGGTTATGCTATTTTTAAGCAAGTTAGCTTTTATCAGTTTGATCCCGAACCAATCATTAAAGACTTTGGCCAAATCCGCTTGAGTGTGTCCCAATGGTGGCAACAGCGCGACAAGCACGGCCAAACACCCGATCAGTCAAACCTAAAATTTCGACGCATTCGTGCCCTTAAGGACATGAATAATGATGGTTTAGTGGACTTATTGGTGAGTTACTCGCAAAGCTCAGGGGTACTTGATAGAAGTAACGACTATGAGTTGTATTTAGGGATGGCAACCGATATGGGGCTAAGTTTTTCCAAGACGGCAGATACCATAGTCAAGGCAGAGGGAACCCTGCAAAATGCCTTCTTTGAAGACTTAGATAAAGACAATAAACCTGAGGTGGTGGCCATCGGTTTTGATATTGGTTTAGGTAAGATCATCAGTGCATTATTATCAGGCTCTATTGCTCAGGATGTGCATTTTTTTAAACTGGATAACAACAATCAGTTTCCAAAAAAAGCCAATGTCACTAGGCAAGTGGATTTAAGCTTTAGTTTAAGCTCAGGTAAAAGCGGCAACCCATTAGTTAAGCTCGCCGATGTTAACGGCGATGGCTTTAAAGATTTGCTGCTTGGGGATGACAGTGAGGCAGTGGATGTCTATTTTGGCGAAGGAAGCGCGGCCCTGTTTAATAAGCGCGCTGCTAGTTTTGAAGTCAACTTACCTAAAAACAGTCAATTGGTGAGCGTTGCAGACATTAATAACGATGGCCGTGATGATTTGCTAATTAAATTTGGTAAGCAAGATGGGCAACAAAATCTGAACCAAATAATATTGATGATCGCATGGAGTGATTAATTTCACATTCCTCATATAAAACTTTAATTGATAATCATTATCACTGGCATTAAGGGCTGACTTTTTTATAATGTCAGCCAACTTCTTTGAAACTTAAACATAAAACAGTGAAAGCAAAATCTTGGTTTAACCTGCATCATTTTTGTGGCTTCTTTTTTGGCCTGCTGTTGCTATGGGTTTCATTCACCGGCACCCTAGCGGTGCTGAGCTACGAGGTGCAGTACCTAAGTGATGATAAGTTTCAAGCCAGCCAACCCTACCAAGGCCAAGTCAATTGGCAGCAGCTAGAGCAGCAATTAAACCAGCACTACAGCGGTTATCAAATCCAAGATGCTCGCCTGCAAAGCAGTGATTACCACGCCGGCGAAGTCCGTATTCGCAATCAACAAGAGGTGAAATACGTTTACTTTGATGCCACCACTGGCCACATCACCGGTGAGGGCAGCTATGGTCGTTATAGCCGCTTCTTGCGAGATATTCACCGTAATTTATCTATGGGCGCCGAGGGCAAGTGGCTAGTGTGTTTGATGAGCTTACTGCTTATTGGGTTGTTTATTTCTTCCTTTCAGGTTTATAAAAACTGGTGGCATGGTTTTAAACGGTTGCCTAGCTATTTTAAAGCCAGTAATAAGCGCAGCTTTTGGTCCGATAGCCATAAATTATCAGGGGTTTATAGCCTGTGGTTTATTGCAGTTATGGGATTTACTGGTAGCTTTTACTTGTATGAACATGGCGCCTCCCAGCTAGGGGCACCTATCTATAAAGTGCCGCTTGTGGCAACGGCAAATACCGATGAACAACAGGCGTTACCTTTTAGTCAATTGCTTGAAACTGCCAAGCAGCACTGGCCACAACTAGAAATTAGGCAGTTTTCTTACCCTGTAAGCTATAACGGTAGTTTTAGTGTATCTGGGCAGACCGATGCCATGTTAACCATAGATAGGGGCAATACCCTGTGGTTAGATATGTACACAGGTAAAGTGCTTAATCAGCAACGGGCCCAAGAACTAAGCCCCTTAGTACGCCTTGGGGATGCCATGGATTACTTTCATTTTGGTACACTTGGTGGGCTAACCACTAAGCTGATCTGGTTTGGATTTGGCCTTATTTTATGCGTCTTATCTATTACCGGGATGCGCATGTATTGGCTGCGAGTACGCCGCCAGCAACCTTCAATCTTAAAGTGGTTAGGGGCAGGGGGGGTATTCTCTGTGATTATTATCCTTGTCAGTACTTACCTGACCATAGTTAACTTTGCCCAGTTCCCTAATAATGAGGGAACGGCTCCATACCTCTATTCCTCCCAATAACAATTTTGGTAGAACTTGGCATTTATTACTAAAATGGATGCAAGTTTTTTTTGGCTGTCATAGATACTGCCAGACAACTGAGATTGAGAAGCCTATATGTGCATTAGAGCTGCCACAAAAGCGGATTACGATGAGCTGATAGAACTTTGGGAGCGCTCGGTTAGGGCCACCCATGATTTTCTACCTAATCAGTTAATCAGCGAACTTAAAGTGAGTTTACGTAATCAGTACTTGGCTGCGGTGCAACTGTTTTGTGTGCAGAAGCGGGGCGAAGACATAATGGGGTTTGTGGGTGTGACCGATGGCAATATAGAAATGCTGTTTGTCCACCCTAATTACTTTAGAAAAGGGGTAGGGCAGTTATTGGTAGAGTTTGCCACAAGAAAGCTCAAAGCCAGCAGCGTTGATGTTAACGAGCAGAACCCCCAAGCCTTGGCCTTTTATCTTGCCCTAGGGTTTGTGCAAACTGGCAGGAGTGAAGTTGATGCTCAGGGTAATCCTTTCCCGCTATTACATCTATCATTAGCGGTATAGCTCGCGTCAGCGACTCGGGGTCATGGCGTAGTGTTTTTTAAAGGTTTTGCTTAACTTTTGAGTAATGATTAATCTTGATTTTTACACTTGCTTAGTTGGCTTCACAGGTAAGCAGTTATTGAAAAATTGATTAAAGTCGGCTTTTGTGATGCGAGTGAAAAACACCCACAAATAGTTGATATTTAAACCGCAATTCGATAGTAATAGGGCTTATTACATTAAGTCGTTTCAGGGAAGAAACAATGAAAAAAGGGTTCATCGCTTTAGCCACTTTGCTGTTGAGTGGCTGCTCCTCAATCGTTGCCTATCAAATTCAAAACCCGACCACTCAAGATATCAATGGATTGGGTGATACGGCAGCTTTACTTTATGAAGTCTTTGATGTTAGTAGTAAACACTACTGTGCCGATAGCCAGACTTGTTTTGACAATTTATCCGCGCCAGCATTAGCCGAGGGGAAGCTGCAGTTAAATTTTGAATTCCCTATGGCGGTTGGTGAAGAGGTAGTTTCTACAAAAATAGATCAACTTATTAAAGCAAAGAAAGAAAATCTTGCAGCCAATAAAACGGTGGTGTTGCTACATGGTTATTCCATGGCAAAAGAGCAAATGCTCATCGCTGCGACTCAGCTGCAGTTATATGGCTTTAATGTGTTAGTTCCCGACCTTGCTGGACATGGCAGTTCGACACTAGCTTTCGGGGTGGGCGTGCAAGATGCTAGTACCATAGCACAATTTGTTAATGACACTGTCCCTAATGAGCATCAGGTTTATTTGTTAGGCCTTTCTTTAGGCTGTTTAACCGCGTTACATGCAAGTCAGTCCATTGCCAATTTAAAGGGAGCCATTTATATTGCGCCGCCGCAGGTGTTTGATAAATCGGTGCAGTCTGTTGCTAAACTTTTCTATCCAACATTAACAAAGCTTGTTGGTGAGGATGCGATAGCAGAGGGCGTCGATAGGGTATTAACTGACGCTAAAGTCACCCTTGCTCAAACCGACTTTAGCCAGCTTGCGCTAAAGTCAAAACTTGAGAGTTTAGTGTTTGTTTCTGACCAAGATAGTATTGCGCCTGCGGTAGTCGTTAAAGGAATTAACAAACCCAATTTTGATATTGTTAATATTAAGGATAGACCGCATATGTCATGGGTCGCTTTTAGTGAAGAGCAGGAAAAATACTTATTACCTTTCTTAAGGAAATAAAAAAGCCCCCAATATTCGGGGCGAATTAGCGTGGAAAATAACTGTGTTATTTTTTCAGGAAACCTTCAAAGGCTTGGCGCATTTCACTAACGCCGGTTTCAATTTCTGGGTCCTGTAGTACCCTTTGCCACCAGGCGCTCAGTTTAGGAAAGTCCTTTAAGATATTCATTTCACCGAACTGGGCAGGAGTAGCGACCACAAAGTACATCACCGCGGCAGTGGCAATGTCTGCTAAATCCAGTGGTTTTAATTCTCTGTTATTGCTGCTGAGTAGGCGTTCGCCCTTATCCAGTTCTACCCTTACCTTTTGCATTTGCGCATCCACATCAATCGCAGGGCCACCTAGCAATTGCCCAAATAATGGCAATAATGAAGGAGCAAGATGCTGATCAACATACCTTAGCCATTCATGCATGCGGGCGTTAGCCAACGGTGCAGAGGGGCTCAGTGATTGCTCGGATAGGGCATCTAAATATTGCATGATCGCCCAAGACTCTGATAAATACTCACTGTCCGAGAGCTTAAGTACTGGGATTTTGCCAAGGGGGTACTTGGCTAAAAACTCAGGGCTTCTAAGGGCAAAGTCAGGGGCTGTGATTTCTACTTGATGCTGTTGCTTGGCAATTAAGATACGTACTCGGGTCGAGTAAGGAGAAAAATTAGAGCTTAGTAATTGCATTTTTTCAGTCCTTAAATCAGGTGAATACCAAAGGCTGCATTGACTAAAAGGCCAACCCAAATTAGATAAACGTAGGGGCGAACTCGACTGAGTCCTGAGCTAATTAATTGATCTGATTCTGCCGATGCGCCTTGGCGCATCATCATGCCAAAACCATCGATAAAAGGTTTGAGTTGCAGGCGAATGCCCAACCCACAGGCCACCATGGCGGCAAACACAATTAACTTGTAGCTGAGCCAGTCTTGGGTGATGGCACCATCGCCGGTTAATGAGGTGCCAGCAAAAAATAAGCAGCTGGCAATCACCACTAATCGAAACCCAAAGTCGAATTGGGTTAGTGATTTAGTAAAAGACTTACCATGGGCGAAATGCAGTACCAGCACCATAGCTAACCAAGCTAAACAAATCACCCAGATAACTGCCATTAACCAACTAGGCATGGTTATCATGCCAGTGTTAACCGCCATTTGCAGTCCTGGGGCTAAAATCAATGCCATACAAATGCGGGGGCCTTGGTCGACGCCCATCATAATGGTTAACGCAGTAGATCGCTGTTGTTCCGATAATTTATTGTTGGCAACATAGCGTGAAGCATAGAAGGTTCCCAAATCTCCCCCGAGCCAATATACGAAAAATAACAAATGTAATAGTTTTAACAACAAGTAATCAGACATAGTAATGGTGATTTCATGGACGATTGTTTTGAGTCTAAGGCGGTAACGAAACTTGTTGCATTGATAGATAGCAAATGTACTATTGATATATCAAAGCAGCGGGGTATAATTTAATTAAACTGACTTATATCAATAACAATCTTTAGGTGTTTATGGAACTTAATCTCCTTATTCAGGATCCCCGCCTTAAAACGGCACTCAATCATGATGTGCCAACGCCTCTGTATCATCAGGTATATCTATTTTTAAAAGAAAAGATCCAATTAGGTGATATTGGTCATGGCGAAAAAATGCCAACTGAGCATGAAATATCAGAGGCTTTCGCGGTATCCCGTATTACAGCGAAACGCGCTATGGATGAGTTAGCAGAAGAGGGCTATATCAAGCGCCAGCGCGGCCGTGGTTCCCATGTGACCTTTCAAAATCGCACCGAACAGGTAAAGGCGCCGTTAAGCGGTTTATTAGAAAGTTTACAAACCATGGGGCAAGCAACCCAGGTACGTTCCATTACTTTTGCAAAGAAAATACCGCCTATAGATATTGCCAAGCGCTTTAATCTTGGAGAGGGTGAGATGCTGTATCAGTCCGTTCGTTGCCGTTTAGCTGATGGTATTCCTTTTGGCTACTATGTCAGTTGGACCCGCGATATTGGCGAGCAATATAACGAACAAAATATTTTATCTATGCCTAGGCTGAAGCTATTTCGGCAAATTGGACTGCGCCTAGATAAGGTTGAGCAAAGTGTCAGTGCTACGCTATCAAATGTGGATACCGGATTGCAGCTTGATATTCCAGCGGGTAAGCCTTTATTAGTGTTAGATAGATCCATGTATGATGCTGATGGCGTATTGGTGGATCATTTATATGCCTTGTATCGTCCTGATCAATATCAGTTTGAAATGGAATTTTCGATGCAATAATTTTATATACAGGAGAAAAGCGATGACTTTGAAAAGGATGCTCTTAATTGCGACGACAGTATTTGTTGGTAACGTAATGGCTGAACCTTTAACGGTGACTATTGATGGCATTAAGTCTAACCAAGGAAATATTGTCGTCCAGTTCTACGACAATAAAAAAGATTGGATGGAAGAAGACTTAGAGCGCATGGTTCATAAAAAAGTGTTAAGTGCTGCGGATCTCCAAGGCACGACTACATTTGATGTCGAGCTAAATTATGGTGAATATGCAATTTATGTTTATCATGATAAGGATGCCAATGGGGAGTTAAATTCTAACTGGATTGGTATTCCTAGAGAACCTGTAGGCTGCTCTAACAATGCCAAGGGCTCGATGGGACCTCCGAAGTATAAAGATGCAAAATTTAGCTTTAATGCCGAGCAAAATAGTCATAGTTTGACCATAGTTGAACTTTAGCCGAGTAATATAAGGCGCAACTTACAACAACTAAGCTTCCTTCTGGGAGCTTTTTTTATTGTAAAGAATTTTCAATGTTTCGATAAAAACATACAAAAGCAACAACAAATGGTTTACTATTTGCCCCGATTTTTTAGAAGAAAAGAAGTATTTGGGCTAGACCCATAAAGACTTAGGGACGATTCGATGTCAAAAATTATTTATACCCTTACCGATGAAGCACCAGCACTGGCGACTTTCTCACTACTACCTATTATTCAAGCCTTCACTGAAGCCGCTGGCGTAGAAGTTGAGACTCGTGATATTTCTCTAGCGGGTCGTGTACTTGCAAACTTCCCAGAAAACCTAACTGAAGAGCAAAAAATTGGTGATGCATTAGCAGAGCTAGGCGAGCTGGCGAAAACCCCAGAAGCCAACATCATTAAGCTGCCAAACATTTCTGCGTCAGTACCACAGCTAAAAGCGGTAATTAGCGAGCTTCAAGCAAAGGGCTTTGACCTACCTAACTACCCAGAAGAGCCAGCGAATGAAGCTGAAAAAGAAATCAAAGCTCGTTACGACAAAATTAAAGGCTCTGCGGTAAACCCAGTATTACGCGAAGGTAACTCTGACCGTCGTGCCCCAGCATCTGTGAAAAACTATGCTAAGAAAAACCCACATTCAATGGGTGCTTGGGCTGCTGATTCTGGTTCTCACGTTGCTTCTATGAGTGGCGATGACTTCTACGGTTCTGAAGTTTCAACCACCGTTAGCGAAGCCACTGACGTTCGTATTGAACTAAAGACAGACAACGGTGATGTGATCACCCTAAAAGACAGCTTCCCACTGCAAGCCGGTGAAGTGATTGATGCGGCGCGTTTATCAGTATCAGCCCTACAAGACTTTATTGCTGCGCAAATTGAAGATGCTAAGCAGTCTGGCGTATTGTTCTCACTGCATATGAAAGCCACCATGATGAAGGTGTCTGATCCAATCATCTTCGGCCACGTAGTTAAAGTATTCTTTAAAGACGTATTTGCGAAACATGGCAAAACCTTTGAAGAGCTAGGTGTAGATGTAAACAACGGTCTTGGCGATGTGTTCGCTAAAATCGAAAAGCTAGATGACGCTGTAAAAGCTGAAATTGTTAGCGATATTGAAGCGGTATACGCTGCTGGCCCAGATCTAGCTATGGTTGATTCTGACAAAGGCATTACTAACCTACACGTACCTTCAGATGTGATTATTGATGCTTCTATGCCAGCAATGATCCGCTCTTCGGGTCAAATGTGGAATGCCCAGGGTAAACTGCAAGATACTAAAGCGGTAATTCCAGATCGTTCATACGCTTCAATTTACCAAGCGACCATTGACTTCTGTAAAGAGCACGGTGCGTTCAATCCAAGCACTATGGGTTCTGTACCTAACGTTGGCCTAATGGCACAAAAAGCAGAAGAGTACGGTTCACACGACAAGACTTTCGCAGTACCTGCAGCAGGTACCGTTGAAGTGGTTGCTGCTGATGGCTCAGTACTGCTTTCTCAAGCAGTAAGCCAAGGTGACATCTTCCGTATGTGCCAGGTGAAAGACGCGCCAATCCGTGATTGGGTGAAACTTGCGGTTAACCGTGCCCGTTTATCTAACACGCCTGCGGTATTCTGGTTAGACCAAAACCGTGCCCACGATGCAGAGCTAATCAAGAAGGTAAATGCTTACCTACCTGAGCACAATACCGATGGTCTAGAGCTACACATTCTAGCGCCAGAAGCGGCGACTAAGTTCTCGCTCGCGCGCATTAAAGAAGGTCAAGACACCATTTCTGTTACTGGTAACGTACTGCGTGACTACCTAACCGACTTATTCCCAATTCTAGAGCTGGGTACTTCAGCGAAAATGCTGTCTATCGTTCCGCTAATGAATGGTGGTGGTCTGTTTGAAACTGGCGCCGGTGGTTCTGCACCTAAGCACGTACAACAGCTAGAATCTGAAAACCACTTACGTTGGGATTCTCTAGGTGAGTTCCTTGCACTAGCGGCGTCTTTAGAGCATCTATCACAAGTAAACGATAATGCGATAGCTGCTGTTCTAGCAAGCACCCTAGACCAAGCAACGGGTCAGTTCTTAGACAATAACAAGTCACCTTCACGTAAGGTGAACGAGCTAGATAACCGTGGTTCACACTTCTACCTATGTCTATACTGGGCACAGGCACTAGCGGCGCAAACTGACAACGCAGAGCTACAAGCACGCTTTAAGGTTCTAGCTGAAACCCTTACTGCTAACGAGCAAGTGATTGTGGATGAGTTAAACTCTGCCCAAGGTGTGGCCGTAGATCTAGGTGGCTATTATCAGTTTGATACCAATAAAGCAGCCAATGCAATGCGTCCGAGTGCGACCTTAAACGCCGCTATCGCCGCACTATAATTTTTTTACCGCGTTTGCTTCGCGCTAACTGCGTTGCTTTCGAAAACGACCCGAGTCACATAGGCAAGCTATGCTCCCCGGGCTCGTTTTCTCAGCGCCTTGTTATCACTTTGCAAGCCTTGTAAAAAGCGGATAGAAGAATACTAATTCCTGATTACAGATTACCGAATCAGTATCCATAAAAAAGCCAGAGCAATTGCTCTGGCTTTGTTTTAGATGACAGATGATAGAAGACGGATTACGGACAGTCTGTACTCTGTACTCCGTATTCCGTATTCCGTAATCGCAATTCACCTCGTTTCTCGAAGCGAAGCGCCCTCGGATCTCGTTTCTATTTATCCGCTGTCTTCGAAAGGATCCAAACCGAGACTGCAGCAACCGCTGCAAACCCAGTCAGGATAATAACCGGCATTGCGCTGTATCCAAGCACATGCCAAATAACCGATTCTAAAGTACTCATGCTTTCTCCTTACTGCCAGCCTTCTACTTTGTGCATATCTGGCAAGTTATGGGCAATCCCCTTATGACAATCGACACAGGTGTATTTACCGCTTGCGAGTGAAGTGGAATGTTGCTTAGCACTGCGTGGGCTCTGTTCTGAAAAATCCATATATTCAAAATTGTGACAGTTTCGACACTCGAGTGAGTCATTTTTCTTTAAGCGAGCCCATTCACGCTCGGCAAGGTGACCACGACGAGCTTGGAACTTCTCAGGAGTATTAATGGTCTGCAGCACAAAGTGAGCAAATAATTCTTTGGAAGCCTGTACTTTACGGACAATTTTATCTGTCCACTCATGGGGAACATGGCAGTCTGAACAGATGGCCCGTACCCCTGAGCGGTTAGCATAATGTATGGTTTCTTGAATTTCTTCAACAATTGGGGCATGGCATTGGACACAGAATTCTTCAGTATTAGTGTATTCCATGCCAGTGTTGAATGCTCCCCAAAACAGCAGACCACCCATAAACCCCATAAACAACACTAACCCAACAGCGGCTTTACTTGGGCGCTTTAAAACTGCCCAGAATTGCTTGAATTTTCGTATAATAGCTTTCATGTCGGTTCACTTTGGTTACTGGAGTGATTTAACACGTTTAAAGGTATTGCCGACAAGCTGACGAGCATCGTTTTGTGGCACATGACACTGAACGCAGAAATAACGTCTTGGTGAAACATCTGCCAAAACATTGCCATCTCTATCGGTAAAATGAGTAACACTTATTTTGGTGGCTCCCATTTCCTTAGCGTTCTTCCAACCGTGACATGCTAGACACATATTGGCATTTAGCGATAATTCATAATTGCGAATATGGTGCGGGATTAGCGGTGGTTGGAAAACATAGTTACTTTCAATATCATATTGATCTCTAGGAACTTTCTTAAGTGGATCGGCAGGTCGAGTATGTGACAGTTCAGAACTGCCACGTAAAGACTCCAGTCCACCTATACCACCAGCACTTAACAGTTGAAAACTGGCAGCTAAGGTTAGTGCCACAAGGATTAAAATTAATTTCTTCATCATGTTAGGCCACCTTAGTGATTTTCACTGGGCATTTTTTAAAGTCAGTCTGTTTTGACAGTGGATCGGTCGCATCTAAAATCAGTTTGTTGATCAAAATACGAGCATCGAAAAACGGCACAAACACTAGACCTTTTGGCGGCTTGTTACGACCACGGGTTTCCACCCTAACCCGCACTTCACCACGTTTGTTACTGATCAATACCTCGTCACCACGGCGAACGCCACGGGCTTTGGCATCCGCAGGATGCATATAACAAAGGGCGTCTGGTACCGCTTTATACAGCTCAGGTACACGGCGTGTCATGGTGCCGGAGTGCCAATGCTCAAGCACTCGGCCGGTACATAGCCATAGGTCATGTTCATTATCAGGGGTTTCTGGTGGCGCCTCATACGGCGCTGAAATAATCCATGCTTTACCATCAGGTTTGCCATAGAATTCGAAACCTTTGCCCTTCGCGACGTAAGGATCTGAACCTTCAAGGAAGCGCCATTGGGTTTCTTTGCCATCAACCACAGGCCAGCGCAGGCCACGCACTTGGTGGTAATGATCGTAGGGGGCGAGATCATGGCCATGACCTCGACCAAAGCTGGCATATTCTTCAAATAGACCCTTTTGCAGGTAAAAGCCTTGATCACGGGCGTCATGGTTAAGGGCTTGCGCTTCAGATAAAGGATACTTATCCACTTGGCCATTTCTAAAAAGCACTTCATACATGCTCTTGCCTCGAACTTCTGGCATTGTGGCAATTAACTCCTCAGGCCATACTTCTTCGATTTTGAATCGTTTCGAGAACTCCATGATTTGCCATAAATCAGATTTAGCATCTCCTGGTGCTTCTACTTGTTGGTACCAAGCCTGGGTGCGGCGCTCGGCATTACCATAAGCGCCTTCCTTTTCGACCCACATCGCGGTTGGTAGCACTAGATCTGCCGCTTGTGCCGTGGCGGTAGGATAAGGGTCTGAACAGACGATGAAGTTTTGTGGGTCACGGTAACCAGGTAAGCGCTCCTCATTAATGTTAGGACCAACCTGCATATTGTTGTTACACATTACCCAGTAAGCGTTTAACTCACCGTCTTTTAATTTACGGTCTTGCAGTACCGCATGGAACCCCGGTTTTGCCGGAATGGTGCCCTCTGGAATTTTCCATAGGTGTTCAGCATGCTTTCTGTGCTTAGGGTTAGTGACCACCATATCCGCTGGTAAGCGGTGAGCAAAGGTGCCGACTTCCCTAGCCGTACCGCAGGCTGATGGTTGTCCGGTTAATGAGAACGGACTATTGCCCGGAGTAGAGATCTTACCTGTTAATAGGTGAATGTTGTAAACCAGAGAGTTCATCCAGACACCCCGGGTATGTTGGTTCATACCCATGGTCCACAGCGACATGACCTTGGTGTTTGGATCGGCAAATTGCTTCGCAAGAGTTAACAGCTTTTCTTCGCTTAGCCCTGTCATTTCTGCGGTTTTTTCGAGGGTGTAAGGGGCAACAGAATTTTTGTATTGTTCAAAGTTGATGCTGTCAATCTTACCCGAGTTGGCATTTTTAGCCTCTTGCTGCAGCGGGTGCTCATCCCGCAAGCCATAGCCAATATCTGTGGTCGCTTGCTTGAAGTGGGTGTGCTTATTAACAAAGTCCCAATTCACCGCATCATTTTCAATGATGTAATTAGCAATAAAGTTGGCGATAGCTAAATCGGTTTGTGGCTTGAAAATGTAACCATGGTCGGCCAATTCGAACGATCTATGGTAATAAGTCGAAAGTACGTTTACTTTAACGTGGGGGTGGGATAAACGACGGTCGGTGATGCGGGTCCATAAAATAGGGTGCATCTCAGCCATGTTCGAGCCCCAAAGCACGAAACAGTCGGCGTTTTCAAAATCGTCGTAACAGCCCATTGGCTCATCAATACCAAAGCTTCGCATAAAGCCACCAACAGCTGAAGCCATACAGTGGCGAGCGTTAGGGTCAATATTATTGGAACGGAAACCGGCCTTCATCATTTTCGCGGCAGCGTAGCCTTCCATAACAGTCCATTGACCTGAGCCAAACATGCCCACACTAGTGGGCCCTTTGGCTTTCAAGGCCGCTTTCCATTTTTCTGCCATAATGTCAAAGGCGGTATCCCAGCTTATAGGTGCAAAGTCACCGCTCTTATCAAACTTGCCATCTTTCATTCTTAGTAATGGCTGTGTCAGGCGGTCTTCACCGTACATGATTTTTGAAAGGAAGTAGCCTTTGATGCAATTAAGCCCTTTATTAACGGGAGATTCTGGGTCACCCTGAGTGGCAACGACGCGGCCCTCTTGGGTACCTACCAGAACCGAGCAACCGGTACCACAAAACCGACAAGGAGCTTTATCCCATTTTATTTTGGATTCATCTCGGCTCGCGATTAGATTAGTCGCCGTTGCAGGTAGTGTAATACCGGCTAGCGCGGCCGCAGATAGAGCGGCATTAGACTTAATAAATTCACGCCTTGAAAGTTTCATGCTTGTTCCTCATTCAACGTTGGCGCTGAAGCAGAACCTGCTGCTTCGTAAAAAAGCGCCCCTTCTTCTGGATCTTGGTCGATTTGGTGGTAAACCATGGTGGTCGTCAGCACGCCATCAAAGTTATTAATTTTTTCGATTATGTCAGTAATAAAGCCATGGGTTTGGGTTTCTAGCACTACAACTAATTTACCGATATCACTTTCGCCGTAGACTTCGGCCTCTGGCATGGCTTCAATGCTGGCTTTAGTCTGGGCTAGCTTATCTGGGCTAACTTGAACAATCAGGCTGGAGATATGTACTTCAGCTAAAGACATGAGTTCTATTCCTACAGTTGTATTATTTCGACGGCTGAAGTGGGGCAATCGGCAACACAGGCTCCGCATCCACTACAGGCTTGTTGATTAATTTCAGCTTTTGCTGGGCGTCCAATCTGTAACTTGAAAGTGATAGCCATTTCTGGACAAGAATCGCCACAACTGCGACATTCAACGCCATTTTCTAATAAGCATAGTTTATTTATAGACGCTTTTTGTTGCCATGGGGAGCTATCTTGGGGATTGAAGAGATTATCGGGACAGGCACCGGCACATTTGTAGCAAAAATCACACTCACCAAGACGGAAGTCAATGCTAGGAAAGCCGCCATCGCCTTTTACGATGATGTTTTGCGGACAAGCACTGATGCACTCACCACATTGACTGCATTGTGAGCAGAAGTTGTCTAAGTTTTTTATCCAAGGCAAGCTAACATTAGTCTCTGTCGCTTTGGGACTGAACAGTTTTCGTTTCGAAAGTTCCAAAGTGGTGAACCCTATATTATTTTTATAGGTTTAAGTGTAGTTTAGCTTTATAAATAATGAATACTCACGATTAAACAATAGTTGATCTATTCGAGATAAGTTACCGAAATAACACATAAAACGTGAGCATCATCGATTTATTTAGAATGATATAGAAGATATTTTTAGAGGTTAATAAAGCTGTGATGGCTTGCCGGTTTTGATTATCAAAAACATTGGATTACTAATATTTGTAGCAAGACAAATGATAGAAAAACCGACAAGTGTTGTTATCTATTGATCAGACTTGCAGTTCAATAGTGTTTTGTACCAATCTGATTGGGTAAGTATTTATCCGAACCTCTGGGCTGTCCAGGCATTGACCAGTCTCAAGGCAATACCTTTGCTTATAAAGGGGTGAGGCAACGATAATTTGTTTACCTTGGGAGCCAATGATCCCCCTTGAGAGCACATGGGCTTTTCCAATGGGATCGAAATTATCAACAGCAAATAACTGGTTAAGTGGTTTGGAATAAAAAATGGCAATTTGTTTTCCTGCGACCAGAACACACACGCCTGTTTCTGGAATAAGCTGGTTGATTTGGCACACTTGTGTCCATGTTGTCATTAGTTGATCTCCAATATCTTAATTTCGTGCTGACGACTCGGGCGTTTCTGGCCACGCTCGCGGGTATAGTTAAGGCTGCTATCAGATGCGTCACTGTTGATGAAGTGATTAAAGCGTTTGAGCATTTGTGGTGATTCGATAGTGGTTTTCCACTCACATTGGTAAGTGCCAATCACATGCTGCATTTGCTGTTCAAGTTCATCGTTAAGGCCCAATTTGTCATCAATGATGACACTCTTTAGGTAATCTAAACCGCCCTCAAGGTTTTCCATCCACACCGAAGTACGCTGCAGCCGATCGGCGGTACGAACATAGAAAATTAAAATGCGGTCGATGTATTTAATCAGAGTGTCAGTATCAATATCGCTGGCAAACAGCTCAGCATGGCGGGGGCGCATGCCGCCGTTACCGGCCACATACAAATTCCAGCCCGCTTCGGTGGCTATCACGCCGATATCTTTAGATTGGGCTTCGGCGCATTCGCGGGTACAACCGGAAACGGCGAATTTTAATTTATGGGGGGAGCGTAGGCCCTTATAGCGATTTTCTAAATCAATCGCCATGGTCATTGAATCTTGCACGCCATAGCGACACCAGCTGTCACCAACACAGGATTTTACCGTACGTAAGGATTTGCCATAGGCGTGGCCCGTTTCAAAGCCAGCATCAATAAGGCGACGCCAAATTTGTGGCAGTTCATGCAATTGGGCACCAAATAAATCCACCCTTTGGCCGCCGGTGATCTTGGTGTAAAGATCGTAATCTTTAGCTACTTGCCCTAATACAATTAATTTATCAGGAGTGATCTCACCTGCAGGTACCCTAGGCACCACTGAATAGCTGCCGTCCTTTTGCATATTACCTAGGTAAATATCATTGGTGTCCTGTAAACCAATATGTTCTTGTTCGAGAATATAATCATTCCAAAAAGACGCTAAAATTGACCCGACCGCAGGTTTACAAATATCACAACCAAGGCCACTGCCGTATTCGTCTAACAGGGCATCAAAGGTTTTAATCTTTTTCACCCGTACGATATCGGCCAGCTCGACCCTTGAATAGGCAAAGTGCTCACAAATATCGGTATTGACTTCCATGCCTAGGTTGGCCAGTTCAGCATCTAACACTTGCTTGGTTAACGCTGCGCAGCCGCCACAGCCACTAGAGGCCTTGGTGCTGGCTTTAATCGCGGCCATATCACAGTGACCAGCACTCACCGCTTGGGCGATATCACCTTTGGATACGTTATAGCATGAGCAGATTTGAGCACTATCGGGGAGGGCGTCCACTCCCATGGCTTCATCGCCATTGGCGCTAGGGGTGATCAATGTGCCTGGGTTTTCAGGCAAGTCCATATCATTGAGCATCATTTGCAGTAGGTTGCCATACTTGCTGGTATCACCAACTAAGACTGCGCCAAGCAACTTGCGGCCGTCTTCAGATACCACCAACTTTTGATAAATTTGTTCAACACCATCATCATAGCTAAACGTCATTGAACCTGGGGTGTTGCCATGGGCATCGCCAATAGAGGCCACATCCACCCCTAGTAACTTTAATTTTGTGCTCATGTCGGCGCCATTAAAGCTTTTAGGTTGCCCAAGCAGATGGTTAGCAGCCACATTGGCCATGTCATAGCCTGGAGCGACTAGGCCAAATATTTTGTTATCAAAAAGGGCGCATTCACCAATCGCATAAATATCTGGATGGGAGGTTTGACAGTGTTGATTGATCACGATGCCACCACGCTCACCGAGGGTTAATCCACAGGCTTTGGCGAGATCATCCTGGGGGCGAATACCGGCAGAAAATACAATGGTGTCGGTTTCTACAAAGCTGCCATCACTAAAGTTAAGGCGATATCTGTGCTGCTCACCGCTGATGATCTCTGTGGTCGCTTTTGAGGTATGCACCTGCACCCCCAATTTTTCAATCTTTCTACGGAGCAAGCTGGCGCCACCATCATCAAGCTGCACCGCCATTAATTTGGGTGCAAACTCAATCACATGGGTTTCTAGCCCCAGTTGCTTAAGGGCGTTAGCAGCCTCTAGGCCTAAAAGGCCGCCACCAATAACCACCCCAGATTTGCTGACGTGGGCTGAAGATTTGATCGCTTCTAAGTCTTCAATGGTGCGATACACATGACAGTGCTCGCCATCATTACCAGGAATTGGAGGGACAAATGGATAAGAACCAGTTGCTAAGACTAATTTATCATATTCATAACACTGGCCATTGGCGGTTGTGATGCTTTTGGCCGTTGGATTAATTTGGATAACTTTATTGTTAACTAAGAAGCTCACTTGTTGTTGCTGATAATTCGCAGCAGTAGTTAATGCTAAATCATCGGCACTATTACCAGTAAAATAACTACTAAGTTGAACCCTATCATAGGCCAGTCTTGGTTCTTCGGCGAAAGTGGTGATTTGGAACTGTTTATCGCTATCTAGCAAACACAGATCCTCAATAAAGCGATGGCCTACCATGCCATTGCCAATGACTAAAACTTTGCTTTTATTCATAGCAGTATCCTTATGCGGTAATAGGAAGGGGCTGCCCTTCGGATTGAATATGTGTTGGTTGCAAACTTAACTGTTCGGCCAAGTGGGTAACTTCACCGACAACAATTAGTGCAGGGGAATTTATTTTATGTTGACTAATACACTTGCTTAGATCTTTGAGGTGGCAATGAAAAGTCTGTTGCTGGGGTTGACTGCCACGATAGATAATTGCAGTTGGAGTATTAGCGCAAAGGCCATGAAGCCTTAACTGGCTGGAAATGACGTTGGCTTTGGTGAGCCCCATGTAGAACACTAAAGTGTGGTTTAAGGTGGCCAGTGCTTGCCAATTCATTGTGAGCTCTTTTTCGGCGTGTGCCGTTATCATGGTACACCCCTGAGATATCCCTCTGTGAGTTAAAGGAAAACCAGAGCTGGTGCTAGCTCCTGTAGCAGCACTGACTCCTGCAATACACTGACTAGTAATGCCTGCTTGTTTTAGAGCAAGCATCTCTTCAGCACCACGACCAAAAATAAAAGGGTCCCCCCCTTTTAAACGGCATACCCTTAAGCCTTGCTTGGCTTTATTGATCATTAATTGATTAATCGAGTCTTGATCTAAGCTATGTGAACCTTTGGCTTTACCTACACAAATAGACTCAGCGGTTGCGGGAAATAGCTGCCTAATAGCAGGACTAACTAGGTAATCAAATAAAATAACCTGAGCATTTTTAATGCTATTGAAGGCTTTTAGGGTCAGCAGTTCTGGATCTCCAGGGCCTGCACCGACGATATCGACTTTAGCTATATTTGTTGTTGCTGGCTTTGCCATAGAACACCCGCATTGAAAGAAATGGATACTGTTATTCAGGCAAACAAGGTGCCAGCCTTGGGTGAACAAAACTTAACCATGCGCTAAGCATATGTTTTGTATTGGTTTAATTTAGAATATCTGGGTTCTGAAAAGTTTTATGGCTGTGACTGGTGGGGTATTTTCAATATTTCTGCTGCAGGATGGGGCTTTGAATAAAGTGATTGCTCCAAAATGGTGAGAATTTGCCTTTGCAAAACAAATGGTTGTTGCAATATAGGATAGTAATGTTAATCCATAAATTTAACCTATTGTAAATTAATGGTTTTTATTTGGTTTAGTTATTTTAACTTGTATTTGGCGAGTTAATTGCTGTGTTTTACTTACAGCGATCAATTGAAGAACCGAAATATGCAAAATCAATCCCCGTGGACAAAAACAACCTGCGCTTATTGCGGCGTTGGCTGTGGTATCGAGGCCAAAGTCAATCTAGCAGGTAAACTTGAATTGCGAGGAGATGCCAGTCACCCTGCCAATTTAGGTGCACTTTGTTCGAAGGGCAGAACCTTAGCAGATAGCCTCACGTTGGAGTCTAGATTGCTCTATCCTAGCATTAATGGACAGGTCCACAGCTGGGCTGAAAGCAGCGATTTTATTGCTAAGCAGTTTAAGCAAATCGTGAATCAACATGGTGCCGATGCGATAGCATTTTATGTCTCTGGGCAATTGCTGACCGAAGACTATTATGTTGCTAATAAGCTTCTTAAGGGGTTTATTGGGAGTGGCAATATTGATACTAATTCAAGACTTTGTATGTCATCAGCAGTCGCAGGGCATAAGCGTGCCTTTGGTTTTGATAGCGTCTCTGGCTGTTATCAAGATCTAGAGCTTTGTGATTTATTGGTGCTGGTGGGTTCTAATTTGGCTTGGTGTCACCCAATTTTATTTCAACGCATAAAAACCGCTAAGGAAAACAACCCTAAACTCAAAGTCATAGTGATCGATCCCAGACATACTCCGAGCTGTGAAATTGCAGACTTGCATTTATCAATAAAAGCCAACACAGATGTCGCTTTGTTTAATGGTTTATTGGCGTATTTAGCCCTAAATCATCATATCGATACTGATTATATCGAACAATATACCCAAGGTTTTGATGAAGCATTGCTGCAAGCAAAATCATGGGCTGACATCCATAAATTGGCCCAATATACCGATATTGGAGTAGCACAACTGCAAGACTTTTTTGATAACTTTGCTACAACTGCAAAGGCAGTGACGATATTTTCTCAGGGAGTTAATCAGTCATTACAAGGTACCGATAAGGTAAATAGCATCATTAATTGTCATTTAGCAACCGGCAAGTTTGCCAAGCCAGGGGCTACCGCATTTTCAGTGACCGGGCAGCCAAATGCGATGGGGGGACGTGAAGTAGGTGGGTTGTCTAATATGTTGGCTGCTCATATGGATTTTGATGATCCCCAAGCTGCAAAATTAGTGTCTCAATATTGGCAGGCAAGCACAATGGCGAGTAAACCTGGTTTAAAAGCGGTAGAAATGTTTGAACAAGTCGCTTCAGGAAAAATTAAAGCAATTTGGATTATGGGAACCAATCCCGTAGTAAGTATGCCGAATAGTGATTATGTCGCTCAAGCACTCGAGAAATGTCCGTTAGTGATTGTCTCCGATGTGGTTAAACAAAACGATACCCTCGCTTTTGCAAATGTGAAGCTACCTGCACAGGGATGGGGAGAAAAATCTGGCACGGTCACCAATTCAGAACGCTGTATTTCGAGGCAGAGAAAACTGGTTAGCTCCCCTGGCGCAGCTTTGCCCGATTGGAAGATAATCGTTAATGTTGCTAAGGCTATGGGCTTTGGCGAATATTTTGATTATCAAAGTGAAGCGGATATTTTTCGAGAGCATTGTGGCTTGACTGCTTTTGGACAATCAGAGTTATTTAGAGACTTAAATTTAGCAGGACTTAAAGATATCACTGATGAACAGTATCAACAATTTAAGCCTAGTCAATGGCCCATTTTGACAATGGGGATGACGACGCAAAGGTTATTTACGGATAATCAATTTTTCACGGCGACGGGGCGAGCAAATTTTGTGCCGACAACCCAAAATCAAGCCATTATGGATAGCAGTCAATTTCCTTTTTTATTAAATAGTGGGCGAGTGCGGGATCATTGGCACACGCTAACTCGCACTGGCTTGGTCAATCAATTGAGTAATCATTATAGTGAACCTTTATTGCATATTAGTGAGACGGATGCTCAAGCACTTAACTTTAGTTCAGGTCAACTAGTTTCAGTTGTGAGTCAACAGCAAAAATTGGTGCTCAAAATACAAATAGATAAAGGATTAAGAGCTAAAGAGTTATTTATGCCCATTCACTGGAGCAACAGTAATTCCAGTGGGGTTAATCCCAGTAGGTTAACACAAGCATTAACGGATCCCATCTCAGGACAGCCACAATTAAAGGCGACGCCGGTGAGGCTGGAAAACTACAGCGCCCAATCGCAAGCGCTACTCGCTACAACTAAGCAATTGGATATGAAGGAGTTTGATTATTGGGTGGTACAAACTATAGCGGGTGGATTTTTGTATCAGATAAGCAGTCGTCAATCGGTAATGTCACTGCAGCAGTATCTTGATGAGGTTATCAGCGAACAACTAGGGGTAAATAAAATATGGCAACATCAACATTTTAGTCGTTCTAACAAGCTTTTTTTTCAAGAAGACAAGCTGTGTGCTAACTTAATAGTTGCAACCAAGCTTACTATTGAAAATCAATTTTTAGAAATGAGTTTAGATGCTGTTTCCATGGAAGATTTACAGCTAAGTTTACTAAAACAAAAAGGTTGTGCCAGTTTATCTTTAGGCCCTATTGTTTGCAGTTGCAAACAGGTCAGACTCAAGCAGATAACTGATGCTATAGAACAAAATGATGCTTCTAGTGTCAATCAACTTGGCAATAAAACGGGTGCTGGTCGAGGTTGCGGATCTTGCATTGGCCAACTTCAACAAATACTAGATGAAGTGGCATCAATCTCATATTAGTTGGCATCATTTTGCGGCGCACATCATAGTTTGAGATGAACGATATTAGAATAGCTTTAAAAAATCATCCACGGGAAGCAAAATTCAAATAAATGTGTTAGGTTTTAATAAACATTTTGTTTTGCTGGTTGGGTAAAAATATCCTACTGGTAAGGCTATATTTTATAGGTAAATCAATCTAATGGCTCAGGCTTTAACGGATAATTTTGGCCGTACATTTCCTTATTTAAGGCTGTCTTTGACTGATGTGTGCAACTTCAGTTGTGACTACTGCTTGCCTGATGGTTTTAAACGCTGCAGTAGTAAGCCAAGCTTTTTGAGCCGTCAAGAAATTATTAACTTGGTCGATGCTTTTACTGAACTAGGCACTTATAAGGTTAGATTAACAGGTGGTGAGCCTACATTACGCAGAGATTTTGTGGAGATAGTAAAGGCTGTTGCCAACCATCCTAATGTGAGCCAAGTAGCCCTTACAACGAATGGTTATCGCCTAGAAAAACAAGTTCAAAAATGGTTTTTAGCTGGATTAACCCATTTAAATGTCAGTGTAGATACTCTGGATCAACAACGTTTTTATCAACTTACAGGTCACAATAAGTTAGCCAGTATTCTTAAGGGGATAGATAAAGCACTTGAACTTGGGTTTGCCAAGATAAAGCTCAATGCGGTGTTGTTAAAGGGGGTCAATGACCAACAACTGCCGCAGTTCTTAGAATATGTAAAACACAAAAAGGTGTCGGTTCGCTTTATTGAATTGATGCAAACCGGCGATAACTTAACTTATTTTAAAAAGCACCATGTCGCCAATGAGGTGCTGTATCGCCAATTAGAAGCAGGGGGCTGGCAGCCAAAAATTAAAGCCAGTGCCGATGGTCCAGCTGTAGAATATTATCATAGTGATTACCAAGGCACTTTGGGGTTTATCTCCCCTTATTCCAAGGATTTTTGTACTGGCTGTAATCGTTTACGGGTGACTTCGGTTGGCGATCTGCGTTTGTGTTTATTTGGTGAGCAGGGCGTGAGCCTAAGGCCACTATTACAAAGGCCTGAACAACAACCGCAATTAATCAGCTGTATCCAAGAGCAATTGAACTATAAAGCGTCTTCGCATTTTTTAGCCGTTGGGGACACAGGGGTAACCACCAATTTATCCATTATCGGTGGTTAATTTAAAATAGAAAAATTAAATAATGAAAATACAAAACATTAATCAGTTCTTTGAGCAATCCAGCTATCACATGGCTGACATCACCAAAAAACAAGCCACGTTTAGAAGAGCCGTTGCCATGGGGCGCATTTATGTGGGCGAGGTTGGCTATAAGCACATTAGCGAACAGACCCTGCCTAAAGGTGATGTGTTAAAACTGTCTGAGATTGCCGGGGTGCAAGGGGCTAAAAATGCTTGGCAGCAAATGCCAATGTGTCATCCATTATTACTTGATCATGTCGCGGTATTTCCCCAGTTAGAGCCGGCAACCAAATCAGTCGCCATTTATGTGGTAGTCGCGACGACGGCGAAAACAGGTGTTGAAATGGAAGCCTTAGCTGGCGTGCAGGCAGCCTTATTAACCCTTTACGATTTAACTAAGCCAGTCGAGCCAGCCTTAACCATGTCAGACTCGCGGTTGTTATTAAAGGAGGGCGGCAAAAAAGGTTTATGGTTGCACCCGGATGGCGTACCAGAAGAGCTTAGCCCCTTTATTGAAACCAAATCTCAACCATTGCTTGCAAATATTAATGTTGCAGTAGTGACTTTAAGCGATCGCGCCTCAAAGGGCGAATATCAAGACCGTTCAGGGGCTTGGTTGTGTGAGCAATTACAACAACTTGGGGCAAACCTTGTTGATTATCAGGTTATTGCTGATGAGGCCAAGGTATTAAGTCATACCATAGATAGTATGAGAACCCGGGCGCAGCTCATTGTGACCACGGGTGGGACAGGGATTGCTCCAAGGGATATCACCGTAGCCACCATCACTTCGATGGCCAAGTTTATTATTCCAGGGATTGGTGAGCTATTACGTTCAAGCGGTGCCCAAAATGTGCCAACGGCTTGGTTAAGCCGCAGTGTGGCGGCGGTTATTGATGACACCTTGGTGTTGACTCTGCCAGGCTCTACCGGTGGCGTTAAAGATGGCATTGAAGCGCTGAAAGGATTATTACCACATTGTCTAAAGCTGTTGGGACATCAAATCAATAACGATAATATCTGCGGATAAACCATGATCAGTTACCCACAAGCGTTAGAAATAATTAATCAAGCACAACCATTACAGTCTATGGCTGTGCCCATTGGTGCAGCCCAAGCCTATGTCAGCGCCAAAGACATTAAAAGCAGCGTGAATGTTCCTCCTTTTGCGAACTCTGCGATGGATGGCTTTGCGGTGGTGTCCAGTGAACTTGCTAATGCTTCTGAGCAGGCGCCAGTGATCATGAAAGTGGCGGGGGATAGTGTCGCTGGAGACGCCCCAAGTGCAGGGTTAGGGCAAGCTTGGGAGATCATGACCGGGGCACCAGTGCCAAGTGGCTATGATGCGGTAGTCAAAGTAGAAGATGTTGAGGTACTCGAGCGCCAAGCCAATGGTTACCCAGCAGTGGTCAGCTTTAGTGCTAGCGTACCTGCTTTTAATAATATTCGCCTGGCCGGTGAAGATATTCACCAAGGGGATATATTAATTGCCAAGGGGGATATTATTGAAGCGCCCCATATTATGGCTCTTGCGGCCATTGGCAAGGCAACGGTCGAGGTCACTAGGCCGCCAGAAGTGGCTTTGATAGCGACTGGCACCGAGCTGCAGGACGACCCAACTAAAGAATTACTCCCAGGACAAATACGCAATTCAAATACGCCATATTTACAGCAATGCTGCGCTGAATTGGGAATTGATGCCGATTATGTGGGCGCATTTGCTGATGATCCCGAGCTTTTTGAAGATTCATTAAGTTCATTAATTGAATCTCAGGATATTATTATCTCAACTGGAGCGGTATCCGCGGGAAGGCACGATTTTATTCCCGATTCACTTCGCAAACTTGGGGCGATTATTGAGTACCACAAGGTCCAAATTCGTCCGGGTAAGCCTATTTTATATGCCCGTTTTGAAAATGGCTGCCATTACTTTGGTTTGCCTGGTAACCCCATTTCATCGGTGGTGGGTTTTCGATTTTTTGTATATCCATTAATTCGTACCTTACAGGGGTTGCCAGTTGAGCAACCCATAATGGCTAAGTTGGCAAAGCCGTTTAACAAAAAACACAAGTTTAGGTTTTTTGCTAAGGGGTTAATGTCCGTAGATAGCCAAGGCCAATTACAGGCTGAAATATTACCGGGGCAGGAATCCTTTAAAATTCAGCCACTATTAAAAGCCAATTGCTGGGTCGTGTTGGATGAGCCCGCTAAGCAGTATGAACAACAGATAGTAACCGTTTATCCCTTATCTCCAGTGCAGTTAACTCTTTAAGAAACTATGATTATTAGCGTAAAACTTTTTGGGGCCTTTCGGCCATTTGGTCAGCAGATTGATGTGACCCTTAACACAGACAGTCCTAAGGTAAGCGACCTTAGAATTGCCTTTAAACAAGCCCTAAAGCAGTTACCTCAGGGCTTTGACAACGATGCCCTACTGCAAAGCTCGCGTTTTGCGGATGAACAAAGTGTATTAGCAGAATCGGCTAAGCTTAAGTCAGAGACTGTGTACGCAATTTTACCGCCAGTTTCAGGAGGCTAAATGGCTAACAAGGTATTGGTTGAAGTTAGAGACGTTACCGATAAGCAGCTTGATGTAGCTGAGTCTTTAGGGTTTGTCACCACCAATGAGTGCGGTGCAGAGGTACTATTTGTTGGCACGGTACGTGATCTTAACCAAGGCAAAGATGTGCTTGGGGTGAGTTATGATGTTTTTGAACCTCTTGCGAAGCAATCATTCACTGAAATCTGCCAAGAGGCGATGCAGCAGTGGGGACCAAAACTGAATTTATACGTTAGCCATGCGAAAGGACGTTTAGATGTGGGCGGCATTTCTATTGTGATTGCGGCGGCGTCTCCCCATCGTGTGGAAGCCTTTGCGGCTTGTCGTTATGTGATTGAAGAAATCAAACACCGTAGCCCAATTTGGAAGCTTGAGCATTATGCTGATGGTGACAGTGATTGGACTCAGGGGTGTGAGCTTTGCCATCACAATCATGACTCTTCTAAGCATGCTCACAATCATGTCCATAAACATACTGAGAACAATAAGTAATTATGCTTGAGCCAGTCGTAGGGGTGGTTTTAGCAGGAGGCAAGTCCTCTCGCATGGGCCAAGACAAAGCGGCACTGGTTTACCATGGCCGCACGTTACTTGAGCACAGCCACCACACCCTAACCTTAAGTGGCATCCACCAAGTCTACTACTCCCACCCAGAGCATATTGGTGATAGCTATCAAAACATGGGGCCTTTGGGGGGGATTTATTCCAGTATGCTTGCTTTAGAAGAGCATGCCTATCTATTGTTTATGGCGGTGGATATGCCTTTAGTGCTGCCTAGCTTGCTGCAGCAATTGATCGTCAATCAGCATGCCCAAGGGGTACATTTTATTGATAATCCATTACCTTTTATGTTGGTCAATAATGGCACAACCCAGGCTTTACTAAAGCAACGTTTAGATGAAGGCAAAGACCTAGCTATTGCGGCTTTCTTGAAGGATGTAGGGGCGCTGGCGCTGGAAACCAGTCAAAGGCAACAGTTGATCAACGTCAACACCCCCAGTCAGTGGCAGCAGCTACCATGAGAATAAGACTCGATAATCAATCATTGCATGTGCGCATCAGCCTGGTTCAAGCCAAGCAATTGGCTGAGCAAGGGCTGCTATGTCAGCAAGTTATTTGGGGACTAAACCCCTATCATTTGCAACTTGAACTAGCTCAGCAGCCACAAAAGCTCGCTTTGATGCAGCAAGACAATCAAATTACTTTGCAAATCAGCCAAGCTGAGTTTGAACATTATATGAACCAGTTACCCACTAAAGCGGCAATAGCTCAAGGGATAAATATCGCCGGACAGGCTTTTAGTTTGGCGATTGATGTGGATATTCGCGACCAAAAGAATAAGAGAAAACAGGGTGTATCATAGTCAACAGGTGCGTTATGCACGCAACATATCTTTACCAGAGATAGGCGAACAGGGGCAACAAAAGCTGCTAGATGCATCAGTATTGGTGATTGGCGCAGGTGGTTTAGGAGCGCCTTTGTTACAGTACCTTGCCAGTTCGGGCGTGGGCAAGATCACTGTGATTGATGATGATTATATTGAGTTGTCAAATTTACAAAGGCAGACTTTGTTTGAAGAGGCGGATATTGGCTGTTACAAAGCCAACGTCGCTTGTGAACGTTTGTATGACATAAACCCCGATCTGCAATATGAAGCCATTACCGAGCGTTTAACTGAAGATAACGCCCAAGAGCTGATTAGCAAGGCAGATATTGTCGCTGACGGCTGTGACAATTTTGAAACCCGTTTTTTGGTGGCAAAAACCTGTATGCAATTAAGAGTGCCTTTAGTGTCGGCAGCAGTGATGGGGTTAAGTGGTCAATTGTCTACCTTTAAGCCTTATCTTGGTGGCGAGCATCCTTGTTATCAGTGCTTTTACCCTGAACTGCCCAGTCCTGAGGCCACACCTAAGTGCCATCAATCTGGAGTATTAGCGCCTGTAGTCGGCGTACTTGGCTCAATGCAGGCAATGACGGTTATTAAAGAGATTGTGGGTATCGAACCAAGCCTTTCTGGCACCATGGTCATTTTTGATGGTGGCCATATGGAGCTTAATAAATTTAACTTGCCAAAGCTAGAGCAATGCCCTGCTTGCTCTGAACAACCGACTAATATTGTTAATTTTCGCCAATGATGCTTGCGGTTTTATTTTTTTTCGTTGCTTTAATTTATGCCAGCATTGGCTTTGGTGGCGGCTCTTCATACCTAGCGCTATTGATTATGTGGGGCGTGCCCTTTGCCATTTTGCCAGTGATTGCCCTGAGTTGTAATATTTCGGTGGTGGTAGGCAACAGCATTAACTATTACCGTCATCAGCAAATTAATTGGACTCTTTTCTATCCGTTAGCGCTATCTTCTGTGCCCATGGCATTTATTGGTGGCTTGCTGCCAATTAGCAAAAACCTGTTTATATGGCTGTTAGCAATTAGCCTGTTACTTAGTGGTATAAAGCTGGTTTATGACGCGCTTGGTCATGCTGATGATATTGATAACATTAAGCCAATGACTATTTGGCAGACTTCATTGTTAGGCGGATGCTTAGGTTTGTTATCAGGCATGGTAGGCATAGGTGGTGGCATATTTTTAGCGCCAATTTTGTACTACCTAAGAGCCGGAACAGCCAGACATATTGCCTCAACCGCGTCATTGTTTATTTTGGTTAACTCTATTTCTGGGCTGCTGGGGCAGTTAACCAAACAATGGCAATTGCAAGAGTTAGTCAGTTATTGGCCATTGTTAATTGCGGTTATCGTGGGTGGGCAAATGGGGACTCGCTTATCCATCAACTGGTTCAAACCCAAAGGGTTAGCGCTATTGACCGGATTATTAGTGTTGTTTGTGGCGCTGAGATTATTGTTGAAGCTTTAAACCTATTAAAATATTACTGAACCATCAACCAAGGTCGTAAGTTAGCCATAATTAAGAATTATTATGGCTTAACCCAGCCCTGTTAAGGGGCGGGGCCATTGCTGAAATTGCCGAATTTCAACAAAAATCAGAGAAGACTATGCGGGGCTACTTAAAAGATGTTTATCGTAAGACGGGATTAAATAAGCAAGGTCTATTAATCGGTGATATGTTAACCATGTTTACGCGCTAGGTGAGTGTTTACTTCTTGTGTAGCGGTTAAGTTCCGTGCTTTTGTGCTAGATTAAAAGCATTGCCAATAACAGTTTAAATTGAAAAGGAGAGCTAAGTGGATTTAGCCAAATGCCAATTAAATACTGAGATTATCAATAGCTTAATGGGGGCGCTTTTAAGTAAAACTGGGTTTCATGAATTTTTAGAGCTTATGGCAAAAGAGTTTAATGCCTATGCTTCGATGTTATTGGAAATGGATACTAACAATAGTGAATTACTTAATGTATGGCATCACGGTATCCCCGATGAATATTTAGAATGGTATGTTAAGACCAATCAAATTGATAATGACTTCGTTATTATTGCTGGGGTAGAGCACAAACCTGAAAGCGTGTTAAATCTGGCAAAAATACCTTTTGATCCCAATTTAAAACCCAAAATCATCAAGAATTTTAAGGCTCAGGGGGTATCCGATGTTGCTCTAGCAGCCCCCCTTTGTACGGATAAGAAAATCTTTTTATTTATTTTGCAGCGTAATGAGCAGCAATCTGATTTTCTGCAATTGGAAATAGACGCATTAAATAAATACCTGCCCTTTATTAAGCAGGCGCTACAGGTGTATATCAAGTTAAGCTCGGCTAAAGTATTAGCAGGAACCTTTTCACAAATGATAGAAGCCTTCCCCGAAGCAACTCTAATATTTGATGAAAATCAGCATCTATTATTTCTTAACCAGAGAGCGAAGCAACTTATTGGTAAACATCGCCAGGACATTAGGCTAGTTGATAAATACCTGGAGTTGGATAACCCTAACTTAAGGCATGAAATGCGCGTCAATGGCTTGAGGGCAATCCACTCTGGCAATGTTAAACAAGAAATTTATAATGAAACCCTAGTGGTAAAAACCAAAAGCGGTGAAAGATTGTTGTTTACTTTTCAATCTATAGCTGCTGATACTTTGCAAGGTGGTGGCATGTTGGTTCGAATTTATAGCGAAGGTGATAACAGCTTCCCAGATGCTAATACGATTTGCCAATACTATGGTTTAACCAATCCAGAATCACAGTTGTGTGAAGCGTTACTTAAGGGGTGGTCGATTACAGAGATTGCCGAATTTCAACAAAAATCAGAGCAGACCCTGCGGGGTTACTTAAAAGATGTCTACAAGAAAACCGGCATTAATAAGCAAGGCATGTTAATTAGTGAAATGCTGTCGAGTTTAATGCATTAATTCATAAGCTTGCGAACCACTAAAATCTACTTTTATATGATAAAGTGATGACTTGTTACAACGGCGTGTTGAGTTTTCAGGTTTACTTTATGTGAACCTACGGATAGCGTTTGTTAACCATTTCTACTGCGTTGAAGCTCATTGGTATGGAAAAACCACATATCAATCGCTCCGCCTTTTTCTTTTGAAATAAAGAGTAAAGATTAACAAACTGCTTTCGACCCAAACAGCAAATTTCAACAGCCCTAAGATAGGTCATCATTTTTTATGCTGCATTTATATCACTCCAATCAGGTCGAGCTACTGCGTCAATTGCTTATTGAGGTGGCCAAGGTTGAGCCGCTGCAATCTCCCTTTGAAAGTGAAAAAATTCTGGTGCAAAGCCCGGGTATGTCGCAGTGGCTGAAACTTGGCATTAGTGAACGCTTTGGCATTGCCGCCAATATTGAATTCCCGCTGCCGGCGACCTTTATTTGGAACCTGTTTACTCAAGTTTTACCAAATGTGCCTGAGCAAAGCGCCTTTAATAAAAATGAAATGGCATGGAAAATCATGGCCATCCTGCCCGAGCATTTAAACGATGATGATTTTGCGCCACTTAAACAATATCTAGCGGTGGACGAGCAGGGCACCAAGCTTTATCAACTGGCGATGCTCATTGCCGACACATTTGATGGTTATCTTGTGTATCGCCCAGACTGGATTTTGGCCTGGGAACAGGACATCCATGTTACCGAGCTAGAAGGTAAGCACCCTTGGCAGGCCAAGCTATGGCGCGCACTAGAAAAGTACAATAAAAAGCTGGGGCACTCAAAGTATCACAGGGCTAACCTGTTTGATGATTTTATTAAGGCGTTGGCCGAGGGGAAGGTTGAGCTTGCTAAGTTACCGACACGGCTATTTGTATTCGGTATTTCATCCTTGCCACCGCGCTACCTTGAGGTGTTAAAGGCCCTCGGTGACCATATTGATGTTCATTTATTTTTGACCAACCCCTGTCAGTATTACTGGGGTGATATTAAAGATCATAAAACCATTAACCGCTTGAAAAGTGGCAAACGTGAACACTTAGAGTGGAAGTATGATCACTCAGAGGTAACAGACACCACAGCGCTGCTAAATGAGCAGCAACAGGCAGAATTGGCGCTGCATGATGAACAGTCTAACCTGGTGGGGAACTCATTATTGGCATCTTGGGGTAAGCTGGGCCGGGATAATCTGACCCTATTACTTGAACTAGAACCCCATGAGTTAGACGCCTTTGTTGAGCCTGATAGAGATACCCTATTGGCATCTGTGCAGAGGGATATTTTAAGTCTAACGGAAAATACGGATTTTCAGGAGATTAATGATTCCGAGCATAAACGCCAGATCCCTTTGAATGATCAATCCTTATCTATCCACAGTTGTCACAGCCCGATGCGGGAAGTACAGGTGCTGCATGATAATCTGCTTAAAATGTTTGCCGCCGACCCAAGTCTAAAGCCCCAAGATATTATTGTGATGGCGGTGGATATTAATGCCTATGCACCGGCCATTAAAACCGTGTTTGGCAATGCTAAGGGTGAGCACTATATTCCTTACTCTATTTCAGATAGAAGTTCGTTAGATGAAAATCCAATTATTGCCGCCTTTAATGAAATCTTAACGTTGCCATTAAGCCGTTGCAGTAACTCACAGTTAATGGCGATTTTAGAAACCCCAAGCATATTGGCCAAATTTGATCTAACCAAAGCCGAGTTTGATGTGTTGCAGCAATGGGTAGATGAGGCGGGAGTCCGTTGGGGGCTTGATAGCGATACGCAAGTGGAAGATTATCTGCCGACTATGGCGCAGAACCATTGGCAATTTGGGCTCGAACGTATGCTATTTGGCTATGCCATGGGGGCTGAAAGTGAGCTACTGGATTTTGATGATTACCAAATCTCCCCCCTTAATGAAGTACAGGGAAGCCATGCCGAGGCCGTAGGCAAATTAAGTTTATTTGTAGAGAAGATCAGTTCTTTTAACAGCCAGCTCAAGGCCAGCCAAAGCGTGCAAAGTTGGCAACAGTTACTTGGTGCCATGTTAGAGGAATTCTTTATTGATGATTTAGACTCCCAGTACTCATTAGAGCTCATTCGCAAAAGCCTGACTAAGTTACACACTCAGGTTGACAATGCAGGCTTCGAGGCTGAGTTAAGTCCCGAAGTTATAAGCCAATACTTGCGTGAGCAACTTGGCGGTGAACAGGTATCACAACGCTTCTTAGCGGGCCAAGTTAATTTTTGTACGCCTATGCCAATGCGCGCAATTCCATTTAAAAAGGTGTGCATGTTGGGGCTTAATGAAGGTGCCTACCCGAGAAATGTCACCCCCATTGGTTTTGATATGATGCCCTATACCATGCGCCGAGGTGATCGCTCCCGACGGATTGACGATAGATACCTGTTTTTAGAGGCACTATTGGCCGCTCAAGAGACCTTATACTTGAGTTTTATTGGTCGCAGCGCTAAAGATAACAGTGAATTAATGCCCTCAATCTTGGTGTCTGAATTGGTGGAATATTGCCAGCAGAACTTCTGCCTTGTTGGCGATCAAAAATTAACGCCAACACAGTCGGCCCAGCATTTGCGACAACATCTTAGCCAGCAATATCCACTTTCTCCCTATGCTGAAGAGAATTTTATAATTGGCAGTTATGACAATCGCTATGTAGTCGAACCGCTGGTACCGCTGCAGCAGCAAACATTGCCCAGTTATTTATCGTCACTGGCGCTAGATGAAGAGTTACCATTAGCAGAATTACAAAGATTTTGGCGCTTGCCTGTCGCTTATTTTTATCAACGTCGTTTGCAAGTCAATCTAGCGACTGAACAATATCAGCAACTTGATGATGAACCGTTTGTGTTTGATGGTCTGGAAGGCTATGCAGTTAAAAGTTTATTGTTATCTGAAACCCTACTGGGGCAACTAAATAAACAACAGCTTTTAGGACAATTGAAAGCGACAGGAATGGCCCCTCAAGGACAAATGGCAGTGTTAGAATTTGAGCGTTTACATGATGAAGTTGATGAACTCGCCAGTAAACTTAGCGAACGCTATCAACAGCCCTTGGATGATATTGAAATCAACTTAGATTTTAGTGTGGAGCAATTTAACTTTACCCTAACGGGCTGGTTGAAACACCTAGTGGTGATTGGTGAGCAAAAAACATTACTTAGATTTAAGACCGGGAAAATTGGTGTCAAAGAATTACTGGCGGCGTGGCTCGATCACCTCGCAGCCTGTGCCATGGGGCACAGCATTAATACTGAGATTATCGGTATTGAAAAGGGGGAACCAGCTGGGATTGTGTTGCAGGCCTTAAATCCGCAGATAGCGCATGCAGAGCTGGCGGTTTTTGTGCAGTACTACTTTGCTGGCTTAGATGCGCCGCTAGCCTACTTCCCGCAAACCAGCTTTAAAGCGTTTGAACTGAGTCAGAAAATGAAGCAAGAGCTTGCCCAAGAGCCTAATAATACAGAGTTACAACAAGAGCTAAGCAAAGACAGGTTGCAGCAATTGGCTAAAACCTTCCATGATGATTTTAGCTTTAGCTGCGACGCTGACGATCCTAATATTCACCGCGCCTTTGGCAAGTGGAATGATGAATTAGCCGAGCAGGTTATCGCTACCGCCTTGCAGGTATTTGGTACCATAGAGCAGTATCAAAGGGAGTGGCAATAATATGGTCAACATTCAACCTCAGCCATTACAAGCACTAAGCTTCCCGCTGCACGGCATGCGCCTGATAGAGGCCTCCGCCGGTACGGGGAAAACCTTTACGATTTCCGCTTTGTATTTAAGGCTTATTTTAGGCCACGGTCAAGCCGATGCCAGACCACAAGCTCCGCTTACGGTCAGTCAAATTCTAGTGGTAACCTTCACCGAAGCAGCGACTGCCGAGTTAAGGGACAGAATTCGTAGTCGCCTCCATGAAGCCCGCTTAGCCTTTTTACAGGGCAACTCTAAAGATCCGATTTTATCTGAGTTAATTAATGACTCTAATAACTTAGCAGAGGCGGCGGATTTGCTTTTGGCCGCCGAGCGGGACATGGATGAAGCCGCTATTTTTACCATTCATGGTTTTTGCCAGCGCATGCTCTCGCAAAATGCCTTTGAATCTGGCAGCGCCATCGTCAGCGAATTTATTGAAGATGAAAGCCAAATCTTAAAGCAATTGGTGAACGATTATTGGCGTCAACTGGTGTATCAAGCCAATGCTAATTTAGCGCAAAATGTCAGGGCAATCTGGCGTGGCCCGGCGCAAATATATAAAGACTACCAAAACCTGTTTAAGCAGGATTTAGCCCTGAAGCAAAAGGCTAGCACCGATAGCGTTGAGAATTTTGTTGCCAAGCAAACTCAACTGGTTAATCAACTTAAATCCGAGCTTAACAAGCTGGATTGGCAACAGCTGGTGGAGGATTTAGACAGTGGTATTTTAAATGGCCGTAAATACCGCAGTGATTGGCAGCAAAACTGGTTAAAACAAATTAAAGATTGGGCCGAAAACGACACCGGCTTGAGTTTGCCAGATAAGCTTGAGCGCTATGGTCAAGGCACCTTAGAAGCGGCCCTTAAAAAGGGGAAGACACTGCCTGATTATGGTGTTTTTGCGCAAATTGAAGCCTTTTTAGAAAACAGCCAACCACTAAAGCCTTTCCTTGAGCAAAACGCCATCGAATGGGTACGCAGTCAGTTTAGTAATTATAAAGGCAATCGCTCACTGCTGACTTTTAATGATCTGCTCAGTCAGTTAGCCGCAGCCTTAACAGTGGATGAAGAGGGATTATTGGCCGATCGTATTCGTGAACTGTATCCGATTGCCATGATTGATGAATTCCAGGATACCGATCCATGCCAGTATCAAATATTTAGTGCCTTGTATGATTGTGCTCGAGATTCAAAGGCTCTGGGGTTGTTTATGATTGGTGACCCTAAACAGGCAATTTATAGTTTCCGTGGCGCAGATATTTTTACCTATATGAAGGCCAAAGCCCAAGCACCAGCCCATTATACTCTTGAGACGAACTGGCGCTCATCGGCAGACATGGTGGCCGCCAGCAATCATGTGTTCGATTTGCGGCAGGAAAGCTTTTGTTATCAGCAAATTCCGTTTCAACCGGTAAAGCATAGTCCCAAGGCTGAGAACATGCATTGGAGCTTAGCCGGTGAAAAGCAACAGGCGTTAACTCTTTGGTACCAAGACAGCGACGAATTTATCACTAAAGATAAATACCAAAGGTTAATGAGCCATTCGACCGCGGCTAAAATTCAACATATCTTAACCCTAAGTGATAAACAGCAGGCCTTTATTCAAGAAAAAGACGCCAAACACGCCATTAAACCAAAAGATATTGCAGTACTGGTGCGCACCGGGCGTGAAGCAAAACTGATCAAAACCGCCTTAAAAGAGCAGGGCATTGATAGTGTTTATCTGTCTAACCGTGAGTCTGTGTACTCCAGCCGTTGTGCCCAAGATATGCTGCGCATTTTATTGGCCTGTAGCGAACCCAATCATGAGTTCAAACTAAAAAATGCTCTGGCATCAAGCCTATTTGGTTTAAGCCATTATCAGCTTGAGCGCTTTAACCAGGATGAGAGCGAATGGGAGCAAATGCTGCAACGCTTTAAAGGCTATTTCGAGCTTTGGCATAAGCGTGGGGTGCAATCGATGCTGCAAAAGCTGGGCTTTGACTTTAATTTAGCGTCAATGCTGTTAGGGCAAGAGCAGGGGGAGCGTACCCTGACCGATTACCACCATTTAAGTGAGCTATTACAGGCCCAGTCAGAAAAGTTAGATTCTAAACATGCGTTGGTGACTTGGTTTAATCAAAAGCTCACTGAGCACGATGGCTCCGATGGTGCTCTGCAGAGGTTAGAATCAGAGCGTAATCTGGTGCAAATTATTACCATTCATAAATCTAAGGGTTTGGAATATCCCTTGGTATTTTTGCCCTTTGCTTTTGATATGAGAAAGGCCAAAACGCCTAAATATTATGATCATCAGCAAGGGCAGCAGGTTTATGATATTGAAAATGAAAAAGAGTCGCTAGAAGAAGCCGAAGCCGAGCGTTTAGCGGAAGATTTACGCCTATTATACGTGGCACTGACCCGTCCGGTATTTGCCTGTTTTATTGGCGCAGCTCCAATTAAGGCAGCACGGGGTAAAGCATTATCGAATGCCAGCTGTGCTTTGGGGTATTTAATGGGGCTAGATGAAAAAACCGATATTGCCGGCTTTAAAAACGCCTTACATCTGTTGACCAATACTGACAGTGGTGAAATTTGTCAGCCTGTGGCTACTGCCGATGAAAAATATGTGCCATTAACGGCAGACACTGCGCAGCCCAAGCCTTTAGTGTTCAAAAGTTGTATTGATAGAAACTGGCGCATGAGCAGTTATTCAGGCTTAACTGCAGGGCATGATAATCAGACAGATTACGGCCTCAGCTTTGGTACCCTGGATGTGGATGCAGCCAAAGAGCAAAGTAATGATGTCACGGCTAGTGAGCTGTCCATGTTTAATTTTCCCCGTGGGGCTCGGGCAGGTACCATGCTCCATGAAGTGTTTGAAAATGTGGATTTTACTGAAAATATGCAGGCAGATTCAGTGCAAACCATGCTTGCACAAAAGCTAACCGAGCAACACTATGATCTGGCTTACCAACCCATAATCACCGCGATGATGCAGCAGGTGTTAGCTAAAACTCTGCCCCATGGGGCCGCCCTCAATACGGTGGCCAATAATCAACGTTTAGTCGAAATGGAGTTTATGCTGCCCGCACAAATTCAAGCGCAAAACATCAATAACATTATTCAAAGCTACGATCCTCTTGCGGCCATCGCTGAGCCTTTAAGCTTCGTGCAGTTGCAGGGCATGCTTAAAGGGTTTATTGATTTAGTGTTTGAATCTAATGGCAAATATTATGTACTTGACTGGAAATCGAACCACCTTGGGGACACCCCTGAAGACTACCACAGCGAGGCTCTTAATGGGGCTATGGTGGAGCATCGTTATGATTTCCAATATCAAATCTACTCCCTGGCATTACACCGATATCTAAAGATGACCTTGAGCGACTATAACTATGAGCAACACTTTGGTGGTGCCTATTACATCTTTGTTCGTGGAATTAATGAAAATGGCAATGAGGGGATCTTTTTTAATAAGCCCAGCGAAGCATTATTAACAGCATTAGATATGGCGTTTAAGGGAGTAGCCCATGAGTGTTGATATGAAAAGCCAATGGCAAATGTTACAGCAACTGGTTGAGCTGAAGCGGTTACGACAACTTGATGTGCAATTTGCCAAGTTAATTGCACAAAAGAGTGAGCCACAATATCAGCTTACGTTATCACTATTGGCGGTGCTGGCTTCAAAAGCGCTCAGTGAAGGTCATATTTGTTTGCCGTTATTAAATCCACAAGGTCACTATCAGGAACCTCTTGCTGCTATCGGTTTGGGACACTATCAGCTTGAGCAAGATGCTAAGTTTAGCAGCCTAGAGTTTGATGTCAGTTGTTGGCGAGACTCGTTATCCCTCGACGCAATCAAGCGTGCATTTGCCAATAGCCAGTTGCTACGCAATCAAGCTAATGCACCGTTGATTTTTGATAATAATAATGTGTATTTGCATCGTTATTGGCATTATGAAAAGGCCCTTGCGGGGCATTTAACAAATTTAACTAGCAAAACTAACATGATCGAACAGCAACTGGAGAATACCCGCCAAGTGCTTGATGAGTTGTTTAGCGTTGATTTAGAGTGGGTTTGGCAAGCTTGCCAAGATGCAGCCGATGAGCAAACTATTATTGCCACTCTGATTGATTTGTTTGATGTGGTGGCGCCTGAGTTAATCGATTGGGCCAGAGCCGTAAAAGTGGTGAACAATGCCCAACAAGCCGTGGCGTTGCAACCCCTAAATAATATCATTGCTATGGCCCAGCGTTTAAATTGGCAGAAGCTTGCGGCAGCAGTGGCTCTTAATAATAACTTTGCAGTTATCTCAGGGGGTCCGGGGACAGGTAAAACGACTACAGTTACTAAATTATTAGCGGCATTAGTGATGACCCACCATGGGCAACATTCTTTAAATATAAAAATGGCAGCGCCGACAGGGAAAGCGGCGGCAAGGTTAACTGAATCAATGTCTGCAGCTTTAGCCTCACTGAGCATCGATGCCCATATAAAACAGCAAATTCCTACAGCCGCCGCCACCATTCATCGTTTGCTTGGGGCAATACCTAATTCTCAAGAGTTTCGACATAACCGTCATAACCCACTGCATCTGGATGTCTTAGTCGTGGATGAGGCTTCTATGGTGGATTTACCACTGATGTATAAGTTGCTAGAGGCTCTGCCTAAAGATGCCAAGTTGATGTTATTGGGTGACAAAGATCAGCTCGCATCGGTAGAGCCCGGGGCGATATTAGGTGATATCTGCTCATTATTAAAGCAAGGCTATTCTGACGATGCAGCAAGCAAGCTGTCGACGTTAACGGGCTTTAATATAGAAGCACAATCATCTTCCCGGGGTATTGCTGATGGCTTGTGTATGCTTAAAAAGAGTTTCCGTTTTGGCAGCGAATCCGGTATTGGTAATTTAGCTCGGGCCACAAATGAAGGTCGAGTGCAACAAATGATGCCATTATTTGACAGCTTTGATGATATTGATTTTGTGCCTTTAAAAGCGGATAGCCAACAACAACTATTGGCTGCTTTAGTAAAAGATTATCAAGGCTACCTAGAATATGCCGCTAGGGATTATCATGCCACTGAGGTTCATGACATCGCACGTCAATCCTTAAAACTTTTTTCCCAAACAAGGTTGCTGTGCGCACTGCGAGGAGGGGCAACAGGGGTAGAAAACTTAAACCATTTAATTGCCACTAGCCTGTCTCAAAGTGGATTAATTAATAGCAAAGATTATTGGTATCACAGCAAACCTGTAATGGTGAGCAGTAATGATCACTCCCAAGGATTGTTTAATGGTGATATTGGTTTGTGCTTATATGACTCTAACAGCGAGCGCAATCGTTTAAAGGTTTATTTCCAACTCGCTGATGGCAGTATTAAAGCCGTTTTACCTGCCCGAGTGCCAGCCCATGAAACGGCTTTTGCGATGACGGTACATAAGTCACAAGGAAGTGAATTTGACTCAGTGTATTTACTGTTACCAGAAAAAGATAACCCAATTTTAACTAAAGAATTGGTTTACACCGGCATCACAAGAGCAAAATCAAAATTAACGATTTTTGGTGTCGAAGATATACTAAAGCGCAGCATTACTAAGAGAGTGCAAAGACATGCAGGTTTAGTTAAGCTGTTAAAATAATACTAAGTTAATGCCAAACAATATGAATTTAGACAATAATCAGCAGCAGTACTTGGGGGAAGGGTGTTTTATAAACTAATCAGCTTTATTTACAGCCATATTAATAAATTATCTTTATTGGTTATTTTGGGGTTTTGTTTGGGGCACTTTATAACCTCTTACTGGTTGTTTTATCTAGCACAAGAGCAGCAACTCATAACCACTTGGATTGATTATTTTTATTACTGGATCGTAACAAGTTCGACCGTAGGTTATGGTGATATGTCACCAGTTTCGCAGGCGGGTCGTTTAATTGTTGGCATTTATTTTATTCCATTTTCTTTAACCATGTTTACCATTTTATTGGCTAAAGGGGGGGAAATCATTACCACTAGAATTAGGAGAACATTAATGGGACATAAAAGCTTTGCTGATTTGAGTGGGCATATTATTTTAGTCACAGGACATATTCATCGTTCTAAAAAAATCATTGAATTAATTCTGGCCGATAACAATCGTAAACCAAGAACCATACTACTGGTGACTAAAGAGCATATTGAGCATCCGTATCCAGATACGGACTATGTTGAGTTTTGCCATTTAGATTCCTATAGCGATAATAGTAGCTTAGCTAAAATTGCCATTGAAAAAGCCGATAGAGTGATCATTGATGGTATGAACGATGACGAAAATTTTGCTAATGCGGTTCACTTCAAGAATAAAGTACAGCCAAATTGCCATATCACCACCTACCTGGTTGATGAAGCCAAAGCTGATACATTAAGAGAACTTGGGGTCAATATTGAAGTGGCAACGCCTAAGGCCGCAGAACAAATGGTCAGAGCGATGCAGGATCATGGCAGCACGATGGCAATGCACCAACTGCTCACCTCTGGTGAAGGACAAACTATTTATGTCAGTCAATTATGCAGTGATAAATCCGTTAAAGTCAGTGAAGTGGAACATTTATTAAAATCCAAACACGATGCTAAATTTTTAGGCTTCGCTTCTGATGAATTAGCCACTGATATGCAGATTAACCCCGGATGGGAAGCGGTCATTCACCCCCAGATGTATATTCACTACATTAGCAAGCAACGGCTTGCTAAGATCGTTTTTTAAGCTTGGATATTGATTCAAACTCCTGGCTATGTTCAATATGGGATCCATTGTTGTTCTGATGGGTCCACCCTAAGTAAATATTGCTCAGCAAATTTAACCACAGTAGCACCGTTATTTTCTGCAACGTGCGTAGTGGCTTCAATGTTTGCGAGCAGTTGGCTAATAGTCACATCCTGATTGCCGAAGATATCTTTCGTTATGGCTGAATGTATGATTTGAGCAAGCGCATAATAACTCATGGTTTGATTGATGACCTGAGTCCGCTGAGGTGGCTGCTGCAGCCCAAAGAATTTAACAGCAGCTGGAACTAAGGTTAAATTTGGGCTAGGAAACTCACGCATTCCGGCTATTTGCAATTTATCGCCTTTTAATCCTGCACCATGTTCAGGGACAAATATAACCATGGTTTTACGGTCACTATTTTGTAGCGTATTAAACAATCCATAAATATCGTTTAAGAATTGACTCAATCTAGGGTGAAAACTTTCTAATGAATTAAGGTTTTGTTGATTGCCGATTAGCTTATTACCGTCATGCAAACTGATAGAGTTATAATAGGTAACCGTCGGTCTGTTTTGGGGCAAATTGAACCATTGTTGAAGGACTGAAGCGTCACTATAAATGTTAGAGCCATCGAAGCTAAGCTGATTTACTTTTGCCTGCTGATTATCAATGCGCTTGCCATTCCAGCGCCCGTACTGATCAATTTCCTTGGCAAAATTGCCAAATTGGGCATCGTGGTTAAATAGGGTCTGTGCTTCAAAACCCAAGGATTTTAATGACTCAGAGAGGTAACAGTCATTGCTACTATGCTCATAGATTCCGGCTTCAGCAGTTTGGCCGCAGTTGGCTTTCATTAAACGTATGGATGCAGGTCCACTGTAGGGGCTTACGCTATTGAAGTTATTGAAAATAATATCGAATTCAGACATCAAAGGGTGGCTATCTAGGCCTGTGAACTTCAAGTCTTGCCATGCCAGTGAGCAAACATTAATAATTAAAATGTCAAATTCGGTTTGAACGGTTACCCCAGAATAATCAATGCGCTTTTGTTGTTCGTTTTGATAAAACCAATGGAGCATTTGCGAAGGGGAATTAGCTAAAATAGCATTGTCCTGTAGTACTGCACTATCATTGGATTGCGGCAAAGTTTGATTTTCAGCGGTGGTTTCAGTGGTGTTGGCTCTGTGAATCATAATCACAATAAAACCAACCACTATGACGCTATTTAAACGAATAATCTGTTTAATGTTGACATAAACAACCCAAGCTATAAAACCAATAGCTACTGTCTGCCAGTCTATTACTCGGGAGAATAATTCAACAAAATAATCAAAACTAAACTGACTTAAGTCATAAAACTGCTTACTTACCCGGGTGAAACTTGGCAACCAAGAGTCATAATAGAAAAGTGCAACGCCAAGTGGCACCGCTAAAATGTTTCTTAGGTGGCAGAGCAGATTGGAGCCTATCGGTAATATTAAAAAAAGGAAGAAGGCTAAGTTTTCCCATAGATGGAAGTTAATATTACCATTAAAGTACAAGCTAAATTTTAAAGTGAAATATAAAAACCAAAAGCCAATTTGGTTAATGGTACTATTTTTCTGGAGTGACGGCTGCTCAATCATGGTGTTGTACTTTTTTGATTTTCGTTATCTTTGGCGTTATTTTGTAATAAAAACGACTGTTTATTATGTATTGACTGATTATATTTAAGCTGTAACCAATAACGATCCCAATAAAGAGAAACATTAGCATATAGCTTAAAAACTCACTATAACTCATAGGGCTACTCCTTAAATTTAGTCGCAATAGGGACGCTCATAATTGCTTTATTTGGTATAGGTGCTATTGAATTTGGGATTTGCTGTTTATCATCAATGTTGTGAGTTTTAATAGCCGCATTAACCATCTTGCCATATAAGGCTTGTGGGGTCGTAGAGACAATGTCCTGTAATTGAGTGAGTAAAATCCCTGCATTTTCATAATGGCAAAAGTTACGCTGACGTTGATATAAACTTGATGCCCTAGTGCCGATAACTTTCTCTAGAGTCGAGTTAATATGCTCTTCTCGACAACCATAAAAGAAAAAGTAGACCTGGGCATTGATAATGGTAAAAATATCGCCATTACGTTGGCAATTAGAGTACTTAACCGTTTCTAAAGGGCTAATGTTAATAGAGGTTTGTAATTGAACTAATGAAAAGCTGATGCCGAATTGACTGGCGGTATGAATTAATTTATTGCAAATTTCAATAAATGTTAGAGGTTCTTGGTAGGATTTTGCTGTCACAATCATGGAGCGCTTAAAGCTAGTTTCAAAGTCACTGTCAATGTCATGATAAAACTTGATAAAGCGGATTGAGTCAATAATACCATATAGGGTACTAGAGCCAAGCTCTGCTGGTAAAACTATATTGGCCCCCATATGCCGTAGTAAATTCTGTTCACTTTGCCTTAATTTAAAGCTGACTTTATGGATGATTATTTTTAAATTATTGCCATTATCTTTGCGAAGTTGATGTATCATTTTGGTAAATAAATATAAATCGGTATTAGCAAATAGGTGCAATATCACTACAGCGTGTGGATTTGCATGGGCGAGCTCATAAATTTTTTGATCATCATGGGTAATTAACCATTGTTCATTTAGTTTACTGCCAATTTGTGGGTAATGTTTATCAACAATAATAACCGCTTCTTTGGGAGTATTTTGAATAACTTCATCTGGAACAGAAGAATGCTGGGCAGTCATGAGATTATTGTTGGTTGTCAGCAAATAGTGTTCATTGGCAAAGGTTTTACTTGTACCGAACCAGTGTAAAGTATGCCAGTGCTTTGGCGAAAACTCTCCACTGATATCGACTAAGCCATGGAACTGGGATTGTTGCTGCCAAATAAAAGTAGCAACGCTCTCGGTATTTAAGGCGCTAAAGTATAACACTACCGCATGGCCAGTCCTATGAGCCCACTGTCTTAAATACATGAGATTAGCTACCCCACGCTTTTTACCGGGTTCAATAAATAAGCTCTGGGTTGCATCAATAATAATTAAGGAAGGTTGCGGGCAAGAGTGCTTAAGCTCACCACAAAGTCGCTGAATAACTCGAGATTTAAACAGTGCTTTGCTGGGTTTGAACTGCAGAATCTGTAAATTGTCCTGGCTTGATATAGGGTAGCCTTGGGTGTTATCTAAAAAAGTAACAAGGGTTTTATATTTGGCATCAAGTTGATGAGTTAAAATATCGGCCCAATGACTCGCCTTTAGAGTAAAACCAAAAAGCTGCCCCTTCTGCAAAGAATGCTGATCTGGATTAAGCCCACTAATATTTACCTGCATTTGCTACTTTTGTGTTATTAATAGGGTGTTGCGATTATGTTAACATCGACGGTGATGGCTGTAACTAAAAAATAAATCTGTTGCAACTACAGAGGGAACTATGACTATCGGCAAGGATATTAAAAATTTAAAATCTAAACTCAATGATTATTCGCCCGAGCAGTATCAACAAATGGTATTAAAAAGCCAACTTGAGCAAAGTAAAATGCGCTGGGGTTTAATTAATCAAGGTGAAGCTAACGATAAGGTAACCACTCTAGAAAAAGAAATATCGACTAATGACTAAGTATATTGCGTTTAAGGGATTAAGAGCAGGAGTAGGTACCTCAACCATATGTGCAAACCTAGCCAGTGCATGGCAAAAACTTGGCCAACAGGTTGTCGTTATTGATTTATGCCCCAATAATGACTTGAAATGGCACTTAGGAGTAAAAAATACATATCAGCAAGGTTGGTTAGCAAGTATGATAAACGCTAAATCATTTGATTTGGAATGTTTATCAAACACATTAGAAAGTCAGAAAATACAGTTTCGTTCACCATCTGGATTAATTTTTTTTCCTTTTGGTAAAGTATTATCTGACCAAATTTTTTTAAGACAAGCTTTATATGCACCAGAGGGGTTTTTACAGCAGTTTATCGGTAAGCTAGTTTTAAGTGATGATGTTATCATCATCTTCCATTTAGGAGATTTGTCTTGTTTGTTTGAAAGCTGGTTGCCTGAAGATACAATAAAATTACTGGTTGCAAATGCCACTATGAATAGCTATCAAAGATTATGTGGCTGCTCTCTAGATACATTTAAACAGGCAAGACATCTTATAATTAATGATTTTGATCCTGATTTGTTATTGCAGCAAGATTTAAAATTATTGTTGCGGGAACATTGGTATGAGCATGTTGGTGAAAAATGTACGCAAATTTTAAAAGATGAATTTATTTCCCAGGCGCTTGCGCATAATACCAATGTTATAGATGCCTTTGTTGATAGCTATAGTGCAAAAAGTTTTCACTTATTGGCGATTGAATTGTTAATGGATTTACAAGTTCGACATGATAAAGCAACTGCTTAAAGGGTTTTGGTTTTTAGTCAGCATTATTCCCCTATCGTCTTTGATTAATGTCTATCATTATCGCCATCTAGAATTAAAGCAAGTGCAGATGGCAGCAAGTTATCGGTGGTTACTGTATTTTATTTGGATGATATCCGGCTTGTTTTATTACCGTAAAAAGGACTTTTTTGGGTTTTATTATTTTTGTCAAAACGTAAAAGCTAATTTTACTAATATCAATTTTAGTTACTTCTCATTAGGCGACTTTATTCGTTTTCCAATCCAGTGCCTTTATTTATTCGTTGATCACTGGTTTATGATTGCCCAAAAACAGCAACACCTTGTTTATTCTAATAGTGCAAATTTTGCGGTGATGCTTAAAGCTATAGTGGTTGGCTCAAGCCGAGCCTTACTTGTCCGTAGCCAGCAAACCTTAAAAGGTCCTTTTTTAAAGCCACTTTATATTAATTGGCTTAATATCCATTGGTTGCGCTTGACGTTAAGTATCTTGATGCTTATTTTCGCATTTATCGCAATCATAGTACCCTTTGATGATCATGCCCAGTTATGGTTTTCTGTGATCTTATGGGCTGTGGCTCTTTGGTTGCGGGCAATTGAGGGAAGAGTAACCACACTGGTGTTAATGTTCTTAGCCATTATTGCTGCCAGTCGTTATATCTATTGGCGAAGTACTAATACCTTAAACTGGGATGATGAATTAGGACTAGTACTTGGAGCGGTATTACTGATTGCTGAAATCTATACTTGGTTGGTGTTGTTATTTGGCTTTTTGCAAACGGCATGGCCGTTAAAGAGACAAGTGACCCCTTTGCCAAAAGATCCGGCATTATGGCCAAGTGTTGATGTCTATATTCCTACCTATAACGAACCAGTAGAAGTGGTGAAACCGACCATTATCGCCGCGCTTAATATGGATTGGCCCCAGGATAAATTGAATGTGTATTTATTAGATGATGGGCAACGCGAGTCTATGGCGCAACTGGCCAAGCAGGTGGGGTGCAACTATATTACCAGAGATAATAATAACGGCGCTAAAGCAGGTAATCTTAACAACGCTATGACCCTTACTCATGGTGAATTAATTACCATCTTTGATTGCGACCATATCCCAGTGCGGGCCTTTTTACAGCTGATGGTGGGTGGGTTCCTAAAAGATAATAAATTAGCTTTAGTGCAATCCCCCCACCATTTCTTTTCTGATGACCCAGTAGCAAAAAACCTGCGTAGTTTTGGAGGAGCACCCGCAGAAGGGGAGCTGTTTTATGGACTCATTCAAGATGGCAATGATCTCTGGAATGCGACTTTTTTTTGCGGCTCATGTGCGGTATTAAGACGAAGTATGCTAGAAGAAATAGGCGGAATAGCAACAGAAACTGTCACCGAAGACGCCCATACCGCACTAAAATTCCACAAACTGGGTTATCACTCCGCTTATATTAATGTTAAATTGGCAGCGGGTCTCGCGACCGAGAGTATTTCAGCCCATGTGGGGCAGAGGATCCGTTGGGCTAGGGGAATGGCTCAAATCTTCAGGACGGATAATCCTTGGTTTGCTAAAGGTTTAAGCTTTATGCAAAAAGTTTGTTACAGCTCGGCTATGTTGCATTTCTTTTTTGGCTTGCCGAGATTGGTTTTCCTATTGTCGCCTTTAGCGTTTTTGCTGCTGCATACCTATATCATTTATTCACCTGCCCTGACCATATTTTTGTATGTCCTGCCTTCCATATTTATGTCGCAAATAGTGATTGCTCGTCATCATGGCAAGTATCGTAATTCTTTTTGGGGGGATATGTATGAAACCTTGTTTGCTTGGTATACCTTCCGCCCTACGATGGTGGCTTTGTTTTCTCCTCAACATGGTAGCTTTAATGTCACAGAAAAAGGGGGGTTTATTGAAAAAGATTACCTTGATTGGCTGACATCAAGACCAGTGTTCATTTTAATTATCCTCAACTTAATTGGTTTTAGCTTTGGAATTTGGCGCTTAATGACAGATATCAATAGTGAACATTGGGCCATATTTTTAAATATGTTGTGGACTTTTTACAATTTATTATTGTTAGGAGGGGTCTTAGCTGTTGCGACTGAGCTTAAACAAATCCGCAAGGCCCATCGAATAAAAACCGATTACCAGATCCAGATAAAACTCGTTAGTGGCCATGTTTATCCAGCCAAACTTGCAGATTTTTCAGAATCTGGAATGGGAATTCAATTACAACAAGACCTGACATTAGATTGCAGTCAACAGATTAAGGTAATCATCGATCGTGAAGATATCGTTCGAGTATTTGATGCACGTATTATGCACCAAAAGGGGCGTGCTCTGGGGTTAAAGCTCGTAAACATGACTTTAGCGAAAGATAAAGAATTAATCGAAGTCACTTTCTCCAGAGCCGATTCTTGGCAATCGACAATGCTGGATAACCGTCCTGATGAGAAACTAGGGAAGCGTTTTTGGCAGCTGTTGAACATAGGTACTACTGGGTATCGTAATTTGTGGCGCTATTCTTTGAGTTGGCTGCAACAGCATCAACCAAGTTTGTATTGGGTTTACCAATTTATTAAAAGTTTTTTACCGAAGAGACCAAAACATGGATAAGTTTTTGTTAGTGCTATTGCTGATATTAAATTCATCAGTTCATGCCAGTCAGTCAACCTTAAGCGATGAACAAAAACTCAAGCAAGTCTTTGTTGAGCCAGATTTTTGGGGGATACCTTATCCACAAGCGCAATTACAACAACTTTGGCTCGATGCTTATCAAGTGCCGGTTGCGACTGCAGCCAAGCAAGTTATGTTAAAGCAATTAAATCAATCTTATCCGATGCGCTTGCAAGGCAATGGCCATCAATTGTACTTAAACTTTTCTAACCGATTAGATCAGATAATCGTTGATGCCAAGTTAAATCTTAAATACATGTATTCACCGACACTGTTGGCCAACCAGTCGCAAATAAAAGTCTATTTAAACGATAATATTGTGGCGGTTATCAGCATTGATCCTAAGCAAGCGGGTAAGCAACTAAGCAAAAGTATTAACTTACCTAGCTATAAAATGTCAGATTACAATCAGCTTAGATTCGAGCTGGTTGCGTATTATGACTCCCAGTGTCATAACCCTAATCATAACGGTTTATGGTTTGAATTGCATGAAGACAGTGCTTTAGTTCTAAAAACAGATATGGTGAGCTTAAGTAATGATTTATCTTTGTTACCTGCACCATTTATTGATGAACGAGATAGCGAAACTCAACAACTGACCTTTGTATTGCCAAAGCAACAGCCTAAACCATTAATCCATAGTGCTGGTCAATTAGCGGCATGGGCAGGGCAACTGGCTCACTGGCGTAAGGTCAAAAGTCAGGTGCTGACCGATCAGTTACCACAAAAGCATGCTGTTGTTTTAGCCACTAATGAGTTACGGCCATTCTTTTTAGAAAATTACCCTGAAATTAAAAAGCCAACGGTGGCTATGGTCAGCCATCCATTAAATTCACGTTTAAAGTTACTGTTGGTTTTGGGGAAAGATTTACAACAACTTCAGCAAGCAGCAAAAGGATTAGCGATGGGCTACCAAAGCATGTCTGGTCAAGCCGCAGAGGTTTTAGAGTTGGACGTAGAAAACAACATGAAGCCTTATCAAGCGCCGCGCTGGATTGTACACGATCGACCGATGAAGCTGATAGAAATGGTTGCCTCTGAACTCGAGTTACAACAAAAAGGCCAATATTTACAGCCAATTGATATAAATATGCATATTCCTGCAGATTTATTTATTTGGGAAACTTATGGGGTGCCTATTGATATCAATTATCGCTATTCTCAGCCCCCAGAGAAGCCCAAATCTATGCTTAATGTATTTATTAATGATTATATGGTGCAATCAATAGCACTAAATTCAAAGGTTGGAATAGCAGAAGAAGCCTCCTTATTCCGTTTACCATTTACAAAAGATTCAATAGTTGATTCTGATAGCTTGTTTGTACCGAGTTTTAAATTGGGCATTAATAACAAGATCAGCTTTGACTTTGATATTCACGATAACTCAATCGCTTGTATTTCTGAACCTGCGGTAAAACTGGCATCAATCGATAGTGAATCGACCATCGACTTTAGTGGCTTTCATTATTACGCACAGATGCCCAATATATCATCGTTTTCTTATTCAGGTCTGCCCTTTACAAGAATGGCCGATCTATCGCAAACCGCATTTGTCATTCCAGAGCGTATGCACAGGAGTGAGTTGGAGTTGTTGTTTGATTTGTTAGCGCATATGTCGGCGATCACTGGTTACCCTGGAATCAACTTTGAGCTTTGGCAACAAGCTCAAGACTTTACCTCAGGAATGGATATTATTTTGTTGAACCAGTTATTAGAAAAACAGCAAAAAGTATTCGACAATGATCAAGTGAATGTGTTGGTGCAAGGTTCTTCACGATCGCTTTCCTTAGCCAAAGATATGTTTGAAAAGAGTAGCTTAAAGAATCGCTTTGTCCGCGAAAAAGATCCGGTACTGGTGTCTATTAGCAATCAAAGTTATGGTGATATGGCGGCTATGACAGAGTTTCAGTCGCCATTTGATGCGGGTAGAACGGTGTTATCTATTATGGCAGACCGCCCGGAAAATTTAGTCATGGTGAGTAATGCCCTTAGGGACCCCGGCAAAGCAATGCAGTTGACTGGCGCCAGTGTCCTTCTGCATAAAAATAAAATCATTCATTCTAATGTAGGGGATAAATACTATGTTGGCTCATTGCCTGTTTGGGATATGACTCGCTACCATCTTGGTAGGCATCCAGTATACATCTTTTGGTTTATTGTCTTTAGTGTGTTGGTGTTAAGCGTAGTGTTGTGGCGTTTACTACGCTTTCAAGCCCAGCAAAGGAAGGAATTAGGCGAGTAATATGGCAGTTATCCAAGGATGGATTAGCTCGATAGCCATCATGCTGTTTATTGCTGTAGCAAGTGTGCCGGCACAGGCCCAGTCAGAGCTGGCTCACTTGCTAGCGAGTTATCATTATTGGCAAGGACAAGATAACAGCTACTATCAAAGCCAAGTTATCAATAAGATTGCTAAGATCGATTCTGAGCACCCTAAAGTACTTGAACATGTCGTCCTTGGCCATATCGAGAACCAGCAATTTGCGCAGGCCAATGAGGTGTTATTAAAACTTTCTTTAATAACAGGCCAGCAGCAACTCTATCAGGAGCTTAATAGTTATCTGCAGTTTGCCAGCATAGATAAAACAATTCGGACCAAGTTAAAATTATTTGAGCGCCAGCAACAGCATTCGAAACAACTAGAGATTTATCAACAAGTGGTTACGTCAGAGGCGCTATACTGGCCCTTAGCCTTAGATTATTGGCCGCTATTATTAGCCGTTGATGCGACTAAATTAGCGCTAGTAATTGACAAGCTTGAACAGTTGAGTTTGCGTTACCCCACTAACGAAAGAGTGCAAATTAGGTATTTAAAGGTATTGATTAATAGTGGTCGAGTGCAACAAGCAGATTTTGAAAAGCTCAAAATCCTTGCGAATAATCAAAGGATAGCTGCTGAGGTTTTGCAAGTCTGGCAAAGTGCTTTACTGCAAATGCCCTACGAACCAACCAATGATATTCATTATCTGCAATATATACAGCGATTTCCTCAAGATAATTTTGTTAAATTGCACTTCGATGCAGAAAAATCCCAATATAAAAAGCAACAAGAACTGTTAAAAATACCACAATATCATGCCAAATTGAGAGCCCTTGATACCATAGCAAACCCCAATGCCAACCCAGCCCAATTACAACAAGCGATTAATCAATTAAAGTACGCCCAAGGCTACTTTAGAGAAGATGAACAGATCCTCGGCAATCTCGCAAGGGCATATTCTAAAATCGGCGATGCCAACCAAGCGTTGGCTTTATATCGACAGGCGATCTCCTTAAATGGCGAAAATATAAGCACTTGGCAAGCACAGTATGACAATGAATATTACTGGTCGACTCTCGCTACCGCCAAACAACAAATTAATCTAGGCTTATTAACTCAAGCACGGCAAACCATTGATCTTGTCTCTACTATGGATGAATTGGGGATAGAACATAAACTGGTGCTTGCTCGCTGGTATCAAGCTAACGGTCAAAATGAGGCGGCGCTAAATGAGTATTTTCAATTGCTGCTAGGGAATGAGGGTAATCAGCGAGTGCTTACTAACTATGGTGAGCTGTTGGCGCAGGTGCAAGGTTCTGGTGCCTATTATCAGTGGTATAATTCGCTCTCCCTTTCTTCCCAAAGGCAATTACAAATTCAATGGCAAAAACTTAAAGCCAAAGAGTTGATAGTACAAGCTCACAATGCAAGCACAAAAGGGAATGATGCCGTTGCTCGAGCCACTCTAAAGCAAGCGTTAGCATTTGATAACAACCCTTGGACGCGTTATGACCTAGCTAAGCGATACATTGATAATCAACAGTGGCCGAAAGCAAAAGCGCTCTATCTTAATCGTTTGCACAGTGTGGACGATAAATACTCTTACGCCCAGCTGTTAAGTTATAAAGGAGATTACCGTGCGGCGTTGAAACAGTTTGCCGATATTAATAAGCATGAATTTAGCCAAGCAATGAGGGATAATCAATATCGTATCCAGAGGTTATTGGTGCAGCAACAACTCGATAAGGAGCAGGCTAATAAAATAACAATGGTGCAGAATTTTAAGACAGAATTTAATTGGAGTCTTGAGCAGACCGCTTTTGCCTATCAAGAATTTGGCTTGAGTGAGCAGGCGAATACGCTATGGTTACAATTGCTTGAGGCTGACACCGTTGTTAATAATGAATATGCGTTAAGTTATCTAGAAACCTTATCCAACCCCGATAAACAGCAGCTGGCATTAGCTCGAATTGAGCGGGCCCAGTTAACCGATAAACAGCGCTTGCGATTAATCACATGGTTTATTGAGCAGGCACAGGATGGATTATGGCAAGTTAATCAACCCTGGCTATGGCAAACGCTAAGCCGTGTTTCAGAGCCATTAGTACAACTGAAAGCTTATCAAAGGTTAAAGCAGTTGCCACAGCTGTTCGAGCTGTTACAGAGGGAACCTGAGCTGGCTAATAACCACAGCATCATTAGACAAGTCAATCGTTGGTTGTTGGCGCAGCCTGCGCAAGTGAAAGCGAACTTGGGCATCACCCGAGAGTGGGCAGCACAATATCAGAATCGCTACCCAGTGGATCCCATTGGCTATGAATTACAAGCACTGGTTGCTGCGCAAGCACATGAAACAAAACAGAGATTAAAATATTTACGTCAAGCCCTTGATGCTGCCATGCTAGAGCAGTTGTTTAGTTCTCAAAACGTGCAAATTTCTAACCTGTCTGTGAGCCAAGCGAAACAAATTGATGTGGGCCTGCTTCCTTTAGTGGAACAGCAACAATTAGCTCAAAGCCTCGTCAATAATCTACTGTTATCTAAGTCAACAACCCCAATTAATCGCCAAATCGACCACTGGTACGTTAATAAACTGGATTACCAGTATCAAAAACTGGCACAGCAACAGCAACACCTGTTAGAAATTGGTTGGGACCATTATGCTAAAGAAGGGGTTGAGGGATTAGCTAATGTGACACTCAATAGTATGCCTATCTTTCTAACCATGCCGGTACCAGAAAGTTTATTAATAAATAGCCGTTGGTTTTTGGGGATTGAGCCTACCATTATTGACTCAGGTGTGTTGCAAACTAATGCACCACAAAGTGGTCGTTTTGGAACTTTGGCTCTGTGTCAGCCGCAATGTAGAGCGCAAATGCTTGAACAAAAAAGTCACGGCTACAGTTTATCTTTAGGAGTGGAAGCGCCTAATTGGCGGGCCGATTTGGGTACCACCCCATTGGGGTTTGCAACAACAGATTGGCTAGGTGGCGTTGAGTATGATGGAGACTGGGGTGACTTAGGTTGGTCGTTATCGGCCTCCAAAAGACAAATGACCTCGAGTAATCTGGCGTTTGCTGGTAGCCGCGATCCAAACTCAAGTATCTTTTATGGCGCTGTAAAAAGAGCGGTTTTGGGGTTGTCCCTAAGTTATGATCAAGGTGAGGGGTATGGTTTTTGGTCGGTATTGGACCATGGCTTGATATTTGGTGAAAATATCAAAAATAATTACCGTGATCGCATTATGATAGGGGGCTATTATCAGGCATACGATAGCGAGCCTGTTGCGATGTCCTTAGGGGTATCAACAATGGCCTTTAAATACCGCTATAACCTCAGCGAGTTTACACTAGGGCAAGGAGCTTATTGGAGTCCACAGCAGTATTCATCAGTGTCTCTGCCTGTTGATTTTTATGGAAGGATCAAGGATTTTAGTTATCGCATTAATAGCAGAATTTCATGGTCACGCTCCGCCTCTGAAGATAGCCTTTATTACCCTCATCATGCAGGGTTTCAAGATAGTTTAATGGCTAAAGCGCCGGGCATTGTTAGCAGTTCAAAAGGCACCAGTATCGGCTACGGCTTTAATGTTAATGCGGAATATAAAGTGTCAAAGCACATTAGCCTAGGGGCCGCACTGGTGCTGCAAAAGTCAGAGTTTTATGCCCCAAATAAACTCTCACTTTATTTAAGGTATTATTTTGATGGTAATCAAACCCCAGTTAACCGTCCGCCAAAGCCCATTACACCATACATGGACTTTTGATATATCGAGACTGAGGTATTTATTCACCATAAGTTTGAATAGCACCACTGGCAATCATTTTTACAAGCTCGATAGCAAAAGCTTGCAAACGATAGAACCAACCTTAAACGCTAAAACGGTTTACTTTTCGGGTGCTATATTTGCAAGACAGCGAGACAACGGATTATTACTGCATTTATTTAGCATTAATTTTATATATGGAATTTCGTTTGATCAGTTTAGGCTCAAAGATGATTCCAGATTGTTTGCTGCTCTGTTTATAGATGGTTTCTATGATCATGTTTGCCGCAGCTTTACCAATTTGGAAAGTCGAACTTGATACTGTTGTTAGTGCAGGCCATAGGTAAGTTGCGAAGACCACATCATCAAACCCGATCACCGACAATTGTTCTGGTAAGAGATAATTTTGATCATGGGCGGCTTTAATCACTCCAGCAGCCATCTCATCATTACCACAGGCTATTGCGGTATATTGGCCTTTGCTTGTGAGGCTGAGAAAGCCATCTTGACCTCCAGATTCATGGAAGTCACCAGTGAAAACGTCATTGACATCGAATGGAAGTCCGAACTCTTCAAGTGCACGTTGATGGCCTTTTAGGCGTTCGACAGCATCTTCTTTAAACATAGGGCCAGAGATATAGCCTATTTGGCGGTGCCCCGCTTCGATAAGGGTCTTGGTTGCAAGGTAGCCACCAAATTCATTGTCTAAGCTAACACAGCGATTTTGAAGCTTAGGAATTTGTCGTCCCATTAAAAATAATGGCACTTTAGACTGTTCACTAAGCTCAATGATTTGGTCATCAGTGAGGCCTTCACAGTGAGCGATAATAGCATCGCAACTGCGATTTTGAAGGAAATTAATGCCTTCTTTTTCGAGCGCCGGATCACTGTGGGCTGTAGTAATAATAACGTGTTTGTTGGCTGAGCGTAAGGTTTCTTCAACGCCAGCCATCATGTCACCAAAAAAAGGTCCGCCAAGTTCGGCAACCATTAGGCCAACACAATTGGAGCGATTAGAGGCTAATGATTGTGCAGTATGGTTGGGCCTATAGTTAAGCTCATCCATAGCCTTAAGTACTTTTTCTCGGGTCGCTTGTTTGACTTTAGCGTTGTTGTTGATAACCCTAGAAACGGTCGCAAGTGAAACCCCCGCCCGTTGAGATACTTGATAAATGGTTGCCATATGCTTGTTATTGCTTCCTTGAAATAGCCAATTCTGAGTTGATTGTATTCATCAAATGGCCACTAATAGGGTAAAACAAGATCAAACTTGCACCGATAAAGGCAAAAATAGATGGGATCCAACTCATAAGCCAAATAATGCTGTCCTTGGCAGCATGTATAGACTCGCTATCTTGACTATTATACCCCTGATTTGCAAGTATTAATAAAATTAATGCGCCCGCAAATCCACCACCGGTTTTTTGGATAAAAGTGCCTGCAGAATAGACCAGACCTGTTGCTCTTCTGCCGGTTTTCCATTCCGAATAATCGGCACTATCTCCTAGCATGGCAAAGTATAAAGCTGGCGTTATTGCAGCAAAGAATTCACTGACAGAACCTAACACAAACAACAATTCAATTTGCTCTGGCTGCACCCAGAAAATAAAACCATTGATAAAGCCACTCAGCGCCAATGATCCTGCAAATAGCGCTTTTTTACCGAAGACTTTAGACAATTTGTTGGTCGCTAAAGCACCAGGAATAGATATGACCAGTAGAGTAATAAAGTAGTAGCCCAGTAAGGTTTCATTATTAATAATGTACTTAAAGTAATAGGCAGCGACACCATAGCGTATACCCGTATACATAATTAATAAAAAGCCCATGCCAATAAGGATTAACCAAGGGCGGTTGCTCAATAGATCAATGAAGTCTAGCTGTGTTTTAGATAACTTATCTTGGGGTTTACTTTTGAGTTTATTAATGACCACATAGCAGATAAATAGAGCAACGGCACAGATGATCCCGGTCACAAGGTCACGGTAGTAAAAGAACAGTGAAATCGCGGCAAAAGGTAACAGCACAAAGGGTAAGTTTTTAAATAGATCTTTAAACTCACCTGGTGTAGGTGTTTCAGTCGTTACCACTCTTTCTTTGGTTGTGACGAAGGTGATCAGCATGAATACCAATAACATCAAGGCAAATAGATACATCGTGTATTGATAGCCTAGTTGCTCATTGCCTTGACCAAAGTATTTAACGAACTCGGGTAGCAGCCCCATCACAAAAATACCCCCAACAAATGCTCCAGCAAAACGGTAACTCGATAACGAAGTACGCTCCTGCTGATCGTCGGTCATCACACCCATCATGGCTGAATAGGGGACATTATTTAGGGTATAAAATAGTGTTAAGCCGATATAGGTGAAGTAAGCATAAGCAAGCTTGCCACTCTGGCTAAATTCAGGGGTGGTAAAACTCATCACCATAAATAATGCCAGTAACGGGCTAGAAAACAGCACCCAAGGCCTAAATTTTCCCCACCTAGAATTACTTCTATCTGCCAGCATACCGACGATAATATCGGTTATGCCATCAGTTAAGCGAACAATCAGGAATAGAGCTGCGGCGGCTGCCGCAGTTAAGCCGAACACATCCGTATAAAAAACGGCTAGGTAGGTAAGCGCCCCACGCCATACAAGGTTGGCTGCAGCATCCCCTGCTGCGTAGCCAATTTTTTCAGTAATCGCTAAACGCGTCATAATTAAGCCTTCCTTTGGCGATTTAGCTCGGCAAATGCTTTCGCTGAATCCTTAAGGTAACGTTTTTGGTTGTTATCGTAATCCACATACACAATACCAAAACGGCGAGAGTAGCCAAGGGCCCATTCAAAGTTATCCATTAGACTCCATGCGAAGTAACCTTGAATATCAACCCCAGCACTAATGGCGCGCTCAACCTGCTCAAGGTGGCTTTGGTAGTAATCTAAACGTTGCTTATCATGGATGGTATCGCCTTCAATTTCATCAAATGACGCACAACCATTTTCAGTAATATACACAGGTGGCAGCTGGTAACGTTTATTTAGATCAATCAGTAGGTTACCAAATGCTTGTGGGTAAATTTCCCAACCCATGGCGGTAGTCGGCTCTGGGGCTGGCAACTCTTTATAAATGTTATCTGGACATGCTTGATAAATGGCACGGGTATAGTAGTTAATCCCTAAAAAGTCGACGCTTTGGGAAATAATGTCCATATCACCCGCTTCAATCGGTGGGCGAACGTCTGCAGGAAGTTGTTCAATGATTGCAGGATACTCACCGTCAAAGATAGGTTTGATGTACCACTGATTAAAGTAATCATCGGCATAGCTGGCAGCCTGTTTATCGGCTTCACTCTCTGAAGCGCTGTAAGCCGGGGTAAAGTTAAGTACAATACCGTTCATAGCATCAGGGGCGTACTTTTGCAGTTCAGTCATAGCCAAACCGTGGCCTAATAATAAATGGTGCGCAGCCGCACGGCCTTTTGCTTGGCCAGTTAAACCAGGAGCATGGATACCCACTTCATAGCCAAGATATGATGAACAGAAAGGTTCGTTTAATGTTGCAAAGCTGTCAACCCAAGGAGCCAACTCTTTAGCCACAAGCGCCGCATATTCGGCGAACAGGTAGGCCGTATTACGGTTTAACCAGCCACCTTGTTCTTCAATCCACTGGGGCAAATCCCAATGGTATAAGGTTACGAATGTCTTAATATTCTTTGTTTTTAATTCTTTTAAGATGTTTTTATAAAATTCAACACCTTCTGCCTTTAATTGATTATTTTCATCGGTCAAGCGTGGCCATGATAAAGATAAACGATAAGCATCCATACCAAGGCCATCAATTAATTCAATGTCTTGGGGCCACTTGTTGTAGTGGTCACAGGCGATAGTGCCATCAGATTTATCGCTAATGGTGCCTTCTTTGGCGCAAAAAGTATCCCAAATACAAGGCAGTCGACCAGTACCATGGCCTTCTATTTGAAAAGAAGCCGTAGCGACACCAAATGTAAAGTCAGGTGCTAATAGGGGTGAGTTTTGCTGGAAATTAAATGTCTGCACAATGGCTCCTATTTATATTTATTCGCCTTTTCTTTTTTGTTTAGGCTTGTAATTGGTGCTGCAACTGTTATATAAAACAAGTTTGAAAGCGCTTACATTTTTAAGCGTATATGTGAACAAAGTCAAATTTTATCTGGAATTTTAGGGAGACTAATATGGCCATTCCAGCCGGTGCGGAACAGGCAGTGAATACAACAACAGGTAAAACACCTGCTTTTGCAATGACCGCACTAACCAGCCTTTTCTTTATGTGGGGCTTTATTACATGCCTCAACGATATTTTGATTCCACATTTAAAGACTGCATTCGACTTATCTTATACCCAAGCAATGCTGATTCAATTTTGCTTTTTTGGTGCATATTTTATTGTGTCTGTGCCGGCAGGTATTCTGTTAAAAAAAATTGGCTATCAAAAAGGGATTGTTACCGGTCTGCTGATTGCAGCGGTTGGTTGTGGGATGTTTTACCCAGCGGCAAGTATTCATAGCTACCCTCTGTTTTTAGGGGCGTTATTTGTATTGGCAAGTGGTATTACGCTTTTACAGGTTTCAGCGAATCCCTATGTAACGATTATTGGGGATGCTAAAACGGCCTCTTCACGTTTAACCCTTACCCAAGCCTTTAATTCCCTAGGTACCACTGTTGCACCTTGGTTTGGTGCACTACTTATCTTAGACAGTGCCACAGAGTTAGCGCAAAATGGCGCTGAAAGTGTGCAGGTACCTTACCTAGTGCTAACTAGTATGTTATTGATTCTAGCCGTTATTTTTGGTCGATTATCTCTGCCACAACCACAAATACAAGAAACCAAAGCGGATTCTAATAAACGCGCTTGGGATCATTCACACTTGATGTTGGGTGTTATCGGTATCTTTTGTTACGTAGGTGCCGAAGTGGCGATTGGCAGTCTACTCGTTAATCTTTTAGGCGAGTCCCACATCATGGCACTGCCTGAACACGATGCGGCTAAGTTGCTAACCTACTATTGGGGCGGCGCTATGGTTGGTCGCTTTGTTGGTGCGGCGGTTATGCAGAAACTGGATGCCGGTAAGGTATTAGGCTTTAATGCCCTTATGGTCATTGCACTGCTATTGATCACTTCATTTGCCAGCGGCGAAGTGGTAATGGTTGCTGTATTAGCAATTGGCCTGTTTAACTCGATTATGTTCCCAACCATTTTCTCGTTAGCGCTGCAAAAACTAGGTAGCCTAAGCGCTCAAGGTTCGTCGTTACTTTGTCTAGCCATTGTTGGTGGCGCTATCGTGCCAGTAGTTCAGGGTTATATTGCAGATACCGTAACATTGCAGTTATCGTTCTTGCTACCAATTATCTGTTATCTATTCATCGCCTTCTACGGTTACAAAGGCTCTCGTCCGGCATAAAAGGAATTATAAAAAAAATGAAAAAATTATATTTAGCCAGCTTAATTAGTTTAGGTTTAATCGCAGGTTGTGGCGATAAAGCAGCCCCAGAAAGCAGCACTGCCCAAATTTGGCCTGATCTAACGGCAGAAATTGCCAAGCAGCCTAATGTTGAAGCCCAAGTGGCTAAAATCCTGGCGACCATGACACTAGAGCAAAAAGTGGCGCAAATGATCCAGCCTGAAATTCGTGATATCACAGTAGAGGATATGCGTAAATATGGCTTCGGATCATTTCTAAACGGCGGTGGCGCTTTTCCTGATAATAACAAGCATGCCACTCCTCAAGATTGGATTGCCCTAGCGGAAAGCTTATACCAAGCATCGATCGATGATTCTTTAGATGGTTCAACGATTCCAACCATGTGGGGTACCGATGCGGTGCATGGTCACAACAACGTAATTGGCGCGACCTTATTCCCACACAATATCGGTTTAGGTGCGGCCAACAACCCAGCGCTAATTGAACAAATTGCTAAGGCAACCGCGACTGAGGTAATGGCAACCGGTATCGATTGGGTATTTGCGCCAACCGTTGCTGCGGTTCGTGATGATCGTTGGGGCCGTACTTATGAAGGCTATTCTGAGCACCCAGATATTATCCGTGATTACTCGGCCGCTATCGTAACAGGTTTACAAGGTCCCCTTGATGGTGATTTCCTAGGTGACGAGCGCGTGATTTCTACCGTTAAGCACTTTATTGGTGATGGCGGTACGGTAGATGGTGACGACCAAGGTAACAACATTGCCTCCGAACAAGAGCTGTTTGATATCCATGCCCAAGGTTATGTCGGTGGCTTAACCGCCGGTGCCCAGTCGGTGATGGCATCATTTAACAGCTGGCATGGCAGCAAGATCCACGGCGATAAGTACTTACTTACCGATGTATTAAAAGAGCAAATGGGCTTTGATGGCTTTGTCGTCGGTGACTGGAACGGTCACGGTCAAGTAAAAGGCTGCAGCAACGAAAGCTGTCCACAGGCAGTCAATGCTGGTCTTGATATTTACATGGTACCAGGCGCGAGCTGGAAGCCTTTGTATTACAACACCATTGAACAAGTTAAGTCGGGTGAAATCCCAATGGCTCGTATTGATGATGCGGTAACTCGTATTCTTCGTGTGAAGGTTCGTGCTGGTCTATTTGAAAAACCAAGCCCAGCGAACCGTCCATTAGCGGGCAAGTTAGAATTAATCGGTAAAGCTGAGCACCGTGAAATCGCCAAAGATGCGGTTCGTCAGTCATTAGTTCTACTTAAAAACAATGACAACATTCTGCCACTTAAGCCTAACCAAAATGTGCTAGTAGCGGGTGATGGTGCAGACAATATCGGTAAACAATCGGGTGGTTGGACAATCACTTGGCAGGGAACCAATAACGTAAATGCTGACTTCCCTGGTGGCAGCTCAGTGTATGACGGTATTAAACAGCAAGTCACCGCAGCGGGTGGTAAGGTCGAGTTATCGGTAGCCGGTGACTACAGCCAAAAACCTGATGTGGCTATCGTGGTCTTTGGTGAAGAACCATACGCAGAAGGCGTAGGTGATATTAAACAGCTAGAGTACCAAGTGGGTAATAAAAAAGATTTAGCCTTACTTAACAAGCTAAAAGCCCAAGGCATTCCTGTGGTATCACTGTTTATTACTGGTCGTCCATTATGGGTGAACCCGGAAATTAACGCATCAAATGCATTCGCAGCAATCTGGTTACCAGGCAGTGAAGGTGCGGCGGTTGCTGATGTGATTTTCACCGATGCCGAAGGGCAGGTTCAGTACGATTTTGGTGGTAAACTGTCTTACTCTTGGCCTAAGCAGAATAACCAGTTTGTACTTAATCACCAGGATGAAAATTACGATCCGCTATTTGCCTATGGTTATGGCTTAAGTTACCAAGACACTAAGCAACTACCACAGCTTAATGAACAGCCAGCACTTAAGGTTGAAGCCAGCAACGAGCTTGCCGTTTACCCAGGTGACGACCAAGGTCTATGGACTAAAACCATTGTTGCCGCTGATGGTCAGCATAAGGTGAATGATGCGGTTCAAGCTGAAGCAGGCGTGAGCATCCGTACCTACGATCATCATGTTCAGGAAGACTCAACTCTGGTTACCTTTAACGGCGAAGCGGAAGTGGGCTTTGCTCTGATGAGTTCAAATGCCTTTGGCCAAGACTTAAGCCAAATGGTGGATGCCAATGCGGTACTGAGCTTCTCAGCTAAAGCGCTAGAGCTATCTAACGATGCGGTCGAGCTAACGTTCAATAATGACGGTAAAACCATCACGACCCCAATTAATCAGCACTTAAAGCTTGATCAATGGCAAAGTATTAGTATCTCAGTATCTTGCCTAATTGATGCTGGCTTTAATGTATCGCAGGTGCATTCGCCGTTTACCCTGACTTCTAAAGGAAAGCAGCAAATTGCTATTGGCGATATCCGCTTTAGCAAAGATACCGCGGAACAGCAAAGTATTTGTATCAAGCTATAATTATTGTAACAAACCCCAGCCTGAAAAAGGCTGGGGTTTTTTTATAAGGAAATTTTATGAAAAAGCTCACGTTGGCTGCAATGATCGCAGCAACCTTAGTCGCTTGTTCAAAATCGCCTCAAGCCGAACGGGCCGATTCAGAAGCACAAATCCAAGCCATCTTGGCACAAATGACCCTTGAAGAAAAAATTGCATTACTGCATGCCAACTCAAAGTTTACCAATGCTGGGGTGCCGCGTTTAGGGGTACCCGAGTTAGTCCTATCTGACGGCCCCCACGGCGTTCGTTACGAAATCGAACGCCACAGCTGGAATCCAGTGGGTGGTGATGATGACTATTCGACCTATCTTGCCCCACTAACCACAGTGGCAGCAACTTGGGACCTAGAAATGGCCAAGTTACACGGTCAGGTACTCGGTGCCGAAGCCCGCAACCGTGGTAAGGATATTATCTTAGGTCCTGGCATTAATATGGCCCGCTTACCCCTGTATGGCCGAAATTTTGAATACATGGGTGAGGATCCTTACCTAGTTTCTAAGATGGTAGTGCCCGTAGTCAAAGGTATTCAAGAGAATGACGTCGCCGCCAATGCCAAGCACTACGCCCTAAACACCCAAGAGCTTAACCGTATTGGCGTTAATGCCCAACCCGATGAGCGTACTTTGCGTGAAATTTACCTGCCCGGCTTTGAAGCGGCAGTAAAAGAGGGCGGCGTTTACTCAATTATGGGGGCCTATAACGAATATATGGGTACCAATGCTAACCAAGCACCGCACCTAAATAACACCATTTTAAAAGGTGAGTGGGGTTTTGATGGGGTATTACTGACCGACTGGAACGTTGACATCAACACCTATGAAGCCGCCCATGGTGGTCTTGATCTGGAAATGGGTACTGACGTTGCCGATTATCAAGACTTCAACTTTGCTAAGCCATTATTAGAAATGGTTAAAGCCGGTAAGGTCGATGAAGCGTTAATTGATGATAAAGCCCTGCGTATCTTGCGCTTAACCAAGCGGGTAGGGGCGATGGATGAAGGCCGCAGCAGCGGTGAACGTAATACTAAAAAGCATCAAAACATTGCCTATACTATTGCCTCAAAAGGCATAGTGCTGCTTAAAAACGATGGTAATCAGTTGCCGCTGGATAATGATATAACCAATATCTTGGTATTAGGTCCTAATGCTGACAAGGTGCATGGTTTAGGTGGTGGTTCATCGGAGGTCAAAACCCCTTATGAAGTAACGCCACTGCAAGGCCTTAAAAACCGTTTAGGTGATAAAGTAAACATTACTTACCTGCGGGCTAAATCAGACAACATTGAGCCCATTGCCGCTGACTATATTAGCTCACGCCATTGGACAGGCACCCCAGCTTGGAATGTTAAGTACTTTAAAGACAATAACTTTACAGATCTCGCGTTTGAGTCGTGGATGGTGAACTCCGACTACAAATACAACGCCGATGAGGGTTATCAATCGTTATCGATGACCGCCACCATTAAGCCACAAAAATCTGGTGTACATCAGTTTAAGCTCGCCAATACTGGCACTATCAGTATCAAGCTTGATGGCAAAGTCATGGCTATTACTGATAACGCATTTAGTAGCGATCTTGAAGTAGGTAAAGAGTACCCAATCGAGCTTAAGTTTGTTGGCCAGTCTGACTTCACCCTAGCCATGGAAGCCCCTGGCAATCCATTTGTAGCCAAGGAAGAGTACTTAGCTGCCGCCAAAGCCGCTGACAAGGTGATTTATATCGGTGGTCTATCCCACGCCGATGACCGTGAAGCCATTGACAGAAGCCACATGCGTTTGCCGGGTAACCAGAATGAGGTGATCAGTAACCTTGCCAAAGTGACCGATAAGCTAACGGTAGCATTAGTGGCTGGCTCCGCTGTAGAAATGCCATGGCTTGAGCAGGTGAACTCATTATTATGGTTAGGTTACGGCGGTATGGAAGGCGGTAACGCTTTTGCAGACGTGTTAACAGCTAAAGTAAACCCAAGCGGTAAAATGCCTTATGTGTTGCCTAAGTCATTAGCCGATACCGCACCAATGATGCTCGATGACTACAACGCCCAAGACTCTTTTTATAAAGAGGGCGTGTTAATTGGCCACCGTTGGTTTGAGGCTAAAAACTTACCAATGTTATTCCCATTTGGTCACGGCTTAAGCTACTCAAGCTTTGACTATAGCGACCTTAAACTGAGCAAATCATCGGTTAACGCCGTAGAGGGGTTAACCGTGACGGTGAACATCACCAATACCAGTCAACGTGATGGCGAAGAGATTGTGCAGCTGTACTTATCTGATCTTGAATCAAGCGTAGTGCAACCGGTTAAAGCCCTAAAAGGCTTTACTAAGGTGGCGTTAAAAGCCGGTGAAACCAAGCAAGTAACCTTGCAACTAACTAAGCGTGATTTTGCCTTCTGGGATGTCAATAGTAATGATTGGAAGGTAGAGCCAGGTGCTTTTACGGTATCAGTAGGTGCCTCACAAATGGACATTAAGCTAAGCCAACAAGTGAACGTCGTACAATAAAGAGGTTTCAAATACCCTTTTAGGCTCATAAATTAACTAAGGCGGGGTTTTCCCCGCCTTATTGCTAAATAAAGATTAACAACAGAGCAAACCTACAATGATAAATAAAATATCCAAATTAGTGATTGGAGCACTATTCACTGGGGGGCTCTTTAGCCCTTTAGTTTTTGCTAGTAATAGTGCTGTTGAAGATAATCTTGCTCAAGATAAAACGATTAGCCTGCAAGATAGATTCCATGGCTTTTGGCTGGGCCAATCCATTGCCAATTGGACAGGTCTAGTGACTGAAATGGATAAGGTCGGTACCCCTGAGACCCTGCCGTTTTATACCTCGAGTGATTGGGGTAAGTACGATAGGCCAAATATGTGGGGCAATTACGCCCCCCACAGTAATAAAATTGCCTTTTATTTTGGTGAACTCGATCAGCCCTGGGGCAGCGATGACGATACCGATATTGAGTATATCTATACCCACCTAATGGCGAAAACCGCACCTCTACTTCCGACTGCCAAGCAAATTACTGATGCTTGGCTGGCGCACATATACACAGAGGAAGAGGCGCCTTTATATCGCCAGTTCCCACACCAGCCACTGCAGCGGGAAAACTTTTTATGGGCCTCCAACCAAAAGGCCTTTAAGTTGATGCAACAGGGCGTGCAACCGCCACAAACCTCCGATCCCAAACTAAATTCTGATTTTGACAAGATTGATGCCCAGTTAACCACTGAGATCTTTGGTCTATTTGCCTTTGGTAAACCAGAGTTAGCGTTAAAGTTAGCTAAGCTGCCTATCAGTGTCAGTGCCAGTGGTGATGCGGCGGATATGGCGAAGTTTTATGTGCTGATGCACAGCTATCTGGGATTATTGCCTGCTAATTTAACTTTGCAGCAGCAAAGTTTATGGCTGGCACAACAGGCAAGGGCGCACTTTAATGATGCCAGCCTGACCGCACAAATGTATGACTTGGTGCATCAAAGCTATCAAACCAATCCTAATAAAGACTATTGGGAAGTATCCCGGGACCTTGTTCACCAAAAATATCAGCTAACTAAAACCCACGGTTATCAATACCAATCCCCTTTTGATGCGGGCATTAATTTTGCCGCCTCACTAGTGAGTTGGTTTTACGGCCAAGGCGATTACCTACAAACAGTAAAAATTGCCACCTTAGCAGGTTGGGACAGTGATAACCCTGCAGCAACTTGGGGGGGATTATTAGGGGCATTACACGGTCAAGATGAGTTAAAAAAACTGTTCCCTCATGTCACCAATGATTGTTACAAAATTAGTAGGACTAGGAAAAATTTTTCTGAGGAAATTGTTGAGTTTCACAAGTTAGCAGCTAAAAGTGCCGATATAGCGTTGAAATTTAAGGGTAAATAGGGCGAGTTGTAAGGTATTAAAAATATGTTAAAAGGTATTGATCAACTTGTAACAATGTTTTACTCTTAATGAAAGCGCTTTCATAGTTGATATTTTCTGATGTGGTACTAAGGAAGTGTAATTAAAAACCATAACAACTAAACACGAGGGAAATGTGATGCAACCTACCCGTTTTAACAAAACCAGGTTAGCCACTTGTTTATCCATTACATTAGGAATGGGTGCAATGTCTCCAGCTTTCGCTGAAGAGTCCGAGGTAGAGGTAATTGAAGTTACCGGTATGCGTGGCAGTTTAATTAAGTCTATGGACATGAAGCGCGATGGCGCGGGTGTAGTAGACGCAATTAACGCTGAAGATATCGGTAAGTTTCCAGATACTAACCTAGCTGAGTCACTGCAGCGTATCACTGGTGTGTCGATTGACCGTTCTAACGGTGAAGGTTCTAAGGTATCGGTTCGTGGTTTCGGCCCAGAATTTAACTTAGTCACCTTAAATGGTCGTCAACTTCCAAACACCACAGGTAATCGTTCTTTTGATTTTGCCAACATTGCTGCTGAGGGTGTATCTGGCGTTGAAGTTTACAAAACATCATTAGCTTCCCTTGGTACCGGTGGTATTGGTTCTACCATTAACATTACCACCCACAAGCCATTAAACAGCCCAGGCGTGAAAGCCAGTTTTGGTGTCAAAGCGGTAACGGATTCATCTAGCCGTGATGCAAACGTCACTCCTGAAATCTCAGCTTTATACAGCCGTACTTTTGCCGATGACAAATTTGGTATTTCGGCAAACTTCAGTTACCAAGATCGTGAAAGCGGTAACGCCCAAGCCAACGTAGGTACTGGTTGGCGTACTTTTACTCATGACCAAGATAACACCAATAGCTGGGGTGGTATTACTCAAAATCCAGACCATCACATCAACCGTCCAGGTGAAGGCCAAATCTACGGTGTGCCACAAACCACTATTTACAAGTTTGAAGAGCAACAGCGTAAGCGTATGAACGGTCAGCTAGTACTGCAGTACCAGCCAACCGATTCAATTCGTGCGACCCTAGATTACTATGTGATGCAAAATGACATCGACCGTCAGCACCACGATATTTCAGCTTGGTACAACTTCCTAAATGACGACGTAAACGGTGCTCGTGGCGTTTGGACTGATGGCGCAGTATCTTCTCCATTAGTTTATTGGGAAGGCCAGCCAGGTCAGCCTGATGTGTCAATGGCAGCGGGTATGTCTGCTGAGCGTCGTGAGTCACAACAGCTTGGTTTCAATATTGAATGGCAAGTAAATGATGATTTATCACTTTCACTTGATGCTCATAAATCAACTGCTGAATATGGTCCGAATGGCCCGCACGGTACTGCGGCTAATTTATCAATGGCGGGTATGGTTCGTGCCTTCTCTGCAACCGACTTTACTGGTGATCGTCCAATTTTATCGGTAGGTTTCACAAAACCGCTTGAGCCATCAGACATGATCGTTACTGGTTCGGTATTTGGTAATGCCCATAACAAGATGGATATTACCCAAGCTCAATTCGATGGTAACTACCTCTTAAATGACACCATGAGCATTGACTTTGGTTTAGCTTCTACTGAAGTAGAAAACCTACAACAGTCTGTGAACGTGCAACGTAACGATTGGGGTGGTGTTAGCCAACCGGGTGATATGGATGATGCCTGGTTCCCAACTTCATCGATTCAAGATAAGTTTGATACCTCAGGTGGTGACTTCTCAATTGCAGATCAGCACCCTCAGTTAGACAAAGATACCTTACAAGCCAATATCCTAGACTACATGTTCCTATGGGACTTTGAGAAAGTACGTGCCCGTGCAGCTGAAATGTATCCATCTGATGCAGGTGGTGATTGTGGTAACGGTTATTGCCCTTCATCAGACTTCTCTAAAGGTGATGACCGCCTAACCAATGAGAAATCAATGGCGGCCTACTTCCAGTACAACCTTGAGACAGACATTGCCGATATGCCATTCAGTGCTCATGTTGGTTTGCGTTACGAGAAAACTGAAGTCACTTCAACCTCTAACACTCAGCAATATTCAGATATCCGTTGGGTAGGTGATACCGAGCTTGAGCAAATTGATCCCCAGTTAACTTACCAAACTCAAACTGGTGAATACGACTACTGGTTACCTAATGTCAACCTAAACCTTGAGGTGATGGAAGACATGCTAGTACGTGCGGCCTACAGCCACACCCTTGGGCGTCCTAACTATGTTGCCATTCAAGGTGGTACCTCAGTACCAACCCTAGGTAACGTGTCAAACTTTGGTGGTAGCTCGGGTAACCCAGCACTATTACCGCTAGAGTCTAAAAACATCGACCTTGCTTGGGAATGGTACTACGCCGAAGGCAGCTACGTGAACGTAGGTTACTTCCGTAAAGATACCGTTAATGCGATTTCTAACGGCAAGTTAACCCGTAATTTTGACGGTTTAAATAACCCGTTCGAAGGCCCTAAAGCGGATGCGGCTCGTGCAGCAGGTGCAACCAACAACAATGAAATTCGCCAGTACATCTTTGATAACTACGCTGATGATCCAAACGTAGACGTAGCCAATGGCCATATTTACGCTGCAGCTGAAGATGCACCGATGGACTACATCGTAGATGTGCCTGTTAACGAAGGTGAATTCGTAATTGATGGCCTAGAAGCTGGTGTGCAACACTTCTTTGGTGACACTGGTTTTGGTGTGATTGCTAACTACACTAAGGTGAACTCTGAGTCAGAATACAACCCAGCTGTTCAAGGTGACCAGCCAGCAATCGTGGGTATTTCAGATACCGCTAACTTTATTGCGGTATATGATAACCATGGTGTTCAAGCGCGTTTAGCTTATAACTGGCGTGACAAGTTCCTAACTGGTAAAGGTCAAGATACTGGTGAAGCTTCGCCACAGTTTGTTGAAGCTTATGGCCAAGTAGACTTCAACGTTGGTTATGAACTGCCTTGGGTTAAAGGTTTAAATGTAGTTGTTGAAGGTATCAACATTACTAATGAACCAATCCGTGTGCATGGTCGCTCAGAATCACAGGTATTGAGCCTAGTTGAATCTGGTGCCCGTTACATGGTTGGCGCACGCTACAGCTTCTAATTTACCCTTTGATTAGAAGAGTTCAAAAGCACAGCAAATAGCTGTGCTTTTTTTTACCTAAAAAGCACGATAAACGTCATTTTGTTGTAATGTTTTGTTTGGTTTTTTGTTAGTATCAAGGGGTAATAAACAAGGTATTAAGACCCATGGAACAGGCACTAAAAATTACCATAGTTGGCGGCGGCAGCGCCGGTTGGTTAAGCGCTGGATTGATTGCCAGCCAAAACCCCAATGTACAAGTCAGCTTAATAGAATCGGCCAATATTCCAACCATAGGCGTGGGCGAAGGTACCTGGCCGTCAATGCGTGAAACCTTGTCAAAAATTGGTATTGATGAAAACCAATTTTTAGCCTTTACCAATGCCAGTTTTAAACAGGGTTCGCAGTTTGTAAACTGGCATAAACCTAACAGCAATTATTACCACCCGTTTACCCAACCCATTAATTACTATCAGTTAAACTTGGGTCCCTATTGGCAGCCCCATGCTGATAAAGTGAATTTTGCGGCGGCGGTATCATCCCAAGTGGCGGTCTGTGATGCTAATTTAGCCCCGAAAACCACCATTCAAAAGCCTTACCAAGGCAGCTTAAATTATGGCTACCACCTTGATGCAGTAAAATTTGCCCAGCTTTTAACCCAGCATTGCACCCAAGTACTCAAAGTGGAGCATATTATTGGCGATGTGGTTGCTATTACTAATGATAATCTAGGCTATATCAAACAAGTGCAGCTTGAGTGTGGCAACACCATTAAAGGTGACTTATTTATAGATTGCACCGGTTCTAAATCGCTACTGTTGAATAAGCACTATGGAGTTGAATTTAAGGGGCTTGAGCATGTGTTATTAAATGACAGCGCAGTGGCGGCCCAGCAGCCCTATCAAGATCCCCAACAAGAGATTGTCTCGCATACGATATCTACCGCCACTGATATCGGTTGGATATGGGACATCGGTCTGCAAAACCGCCGCGGTACCGGCCATGTATTCAGCTCTAAACACGCCAGTTTTGAACAAGCTAAAGATGAGCTAAAAGCTTATTTAGGGGATGAACAAGAACAGCTTAGTTACCGCCATATTCAATTTAAGCCGGGCCACCATAAGACCTTTTGGCATAAAAACTGTGTCGCTATTGGCATGTCAGCAGGCTTTATTGAACCCTTAGAAGCATCAGCCTTGGCGCTGATAGAGCAGGGTGCTAACCTAGTGGCGAACCAACTGCCCCAAGACCGTAGTCATATGCAAATGCTGGCGGATATTTATAACCACACCATGCTGCGCCACTGGCAAGATATTATCGAGTTTTTAAAGCTGCACTATGTGTTATCTACTAATGACAGTGATTACTGGCAGGCGCAAAAACATCAGGACAGCATACCGACAAGTTTGCAGCAAAAATTAGCATTATGGCGTTACCAGTTACCCCATGTGATGCCGAATCAATACAACTACAACCTATTTCCATCGGCCAGTTATTTGTATGTATTACTAGGTATGGGCTGGCAGCTAAACAATACCGTCAACAACCCCAAATTACAGGCCATGGCCAATCAAAGTTTTAACGATAATGTGCGCCAAACTAATCGCTTATTATCCATGTTGCCAAGCAACAGGCAGCTCTTAAATCACTTAACGAATAACCAAAATAATAAATCAGGGACAGACAATGACTAACGTACAGTTACTGAATCAAAACGATCACCAAAACGTAAAAATTAATACCGCCCGTTCAGTTGAATTAGGCGATAACCTGTGGACCAGCATTACTTTTTTAGAAGAGTTTCGTAATGTGCAGCAGTGTTACCCAATTTTCTTCCAAAAAGATCAGCAATCGGGTCGTTTCTTGCCCCATGCCATGTTTGGTTTCCAACATAATGAAAACCTATTCCTAACTGAGCAAGGTTGGGACGCCAGCTACATTCCTGTTTCGGTAAAGCGCTTGCCATTTTTAATCGGTATGCAAAAGCAAGTGATTGATGGTAAAGAAAGAAGCAACCGTGTTATCCATATCGACATGGACAGCCCAAGGGTATCTGAGTCTCAAGGCGAGCCGCTGTTTAACCTTGATGGCAGCCCAACCGACTACCTAAAAGATGCCGGCAATATGCTTGAGCTTATGCACCATGGTCTAGAAAGCACCCAGAAGTTTATCGATGCCATTTGTGAGTTAGAATTACTCGAGTCTTTCACCCTAGACATTACCCTAAACGATGGCTCAGAAAACCAAATGATAGGTTTTTACACCATCAATGAAGACTTATTAAACGATTTAACCGCCGAGCAATTGGCAGGCCTACACAAGCAGGGCTACTTACAAGCGATTTATATGATCATTGCCTCCCAGTCTCACGTACGTGAGTTGGTGCGCCGTAAGAACGCCACTGTAATGCAGGCACAAACGGCTTAACGCTGAGCTAAGAAAAGTAATCGGATAATGGAATACATAGAACAACTGCAACCCATAGCTGAGTATCAAGCTGATGATTTGGCTAAGGTACTACCTAAATTAACGACACAAAATCAGCCGGCAGTATTTAGGGGCGTAGCCAACCATTGGCCGTTAGTGCAGCAGGCCAAACAATCCGATGAAGCCCTGCTTGATTATCTAGAGCAGGGTTACACTGGGCGTGACATTGTTGCCTATCAATTGCCAGCCGAACAGCAGGGCAGGGTGTTCTATGACGATTCTGTGCAGGGCTTTAACTACAGCTCAGCCCAAATTAAGCTCAGTCAATTATTAGGGGCGCTAGCCTCTGAGTCAGCCTCGGGTGGTAAACAGGGCTTTTACATGGGTTCTACCGAAGCTAATTCGCTGATCAATGGCTTTACGGATGCTCACCCTTTAGCCATTTCGCAAACAGAACTCACCAGTTTGTGGTTAGGTAACCGCACTCGGGTGGCGGCCCATTACGATTACCCCAATAATTTAGCCGTTTGTGGCGGTGGTCGCCGCCGCTTTACCCTGTTTCCGCCTGAACAACTCGCCAATCTTTACCCAGGGCCATTATTGTTTGCTCCAGGTGGTCAGGAAATTTCTATGGTCGATTTCGATAATCCAGATTGGCAGCAATTTCCTAAGTTTAAACAGGCTTTAGAACATGGGCTAACGGTAACCCTAGAAGCGGGTGATGCCCTGTTTATACCGAGCATGTGGTGGCACCATGTGGAAGGGCTGGATGATATTAACTTGTTAGTGACCCATTGGTGGAAACAAACCCCAAGCCAAAGTGGACGACCTATGGATGCGCTGCTACACAGTATTTTAAATATCCGCGGGCTTGATAAATTCGAGCGTAAACACTGGCAGCGGCTGTTTGATTATTATGTGTTTGCCGATAACCAACATGGGCATATTCCAGCGCAAGCCTTAGGGATATTGCAGCAACCAATTAGCGCCAAAAATAGCCAAAGACTTAGAGCTATGTTGGCTGAGAAATTAAAGTATCAATAATGGAAACCAAGCGAATGAATGCAAAACCAATAAAAAAACTGGTCATTGCTGGTGGCGGTACCGCAGGCTGGATGGCCGCAGCCACCTTCTCTAAATTAATGGGGAAAGGTTTAGACATTACCCTGGTTGAATCCGATGCCATTGGCACAGTAGGGGTAGGCGAGGCCACCATTCCTACTTTGCATAACCTACACCGAATTCTCGATATTAACGAAAAAGAATTTATGGCTAAGACTAATGCCACCATTAAGCTAGGCATTAACTTTGAAAATTGGAAAGCACAGCAGCATGAGTATTTTCATTCTTTTGGCTATTTAGGTCGTAATTCTTGGGCAACCAGCTTCCAACACTTTTGGAAAAAAGGGGTTGAGCTTGGCCTTGCCAGCCCAGAAATTGGGGACTACTGCCCCGAGCATCTAGGGGCCCGTGAAGGTCGCTATGCCATCTTAAATAAGCAGGATTTAAATTATGCCTATCACCTAGATGCCACTAAGTATGCCCAGTTCCTAAGACAAATGGCCGAAGAACATGGCTGTACCCGCATTGAAGGCATGATTGAGCAAGTGAATACCTGTAAAGAGACCGGCAATATTAGTGAACTGGTACTGCAAAGCGGTCAGGTAATTGAAGGGGATTTCTTTATCGATTGCTCCGGCTTTAAGGCATTATTGATTGAAAAAACCTTGCATGTGGGCTATCACGATTGGTCAGATATTTTGCCAATGGATAGCGCCGTTGCGGTGCAAACCCAAAAGTTAGACAATGCCCCAGCCTTTACCCGCTCAATTGCCCATGATGCCGGCTGGCAGTGGCAAATTCCACTGCAAACCCGTACCGGTAACGGCATTGTATTTTGCTCTAAATACATGACTAATGAGCAAGCCATTGACAAACTGCTCAGCAACATTAACGGCGAACCCATTAATCAACCAAGGGTGATTAACTTTAAAACCGGGACCCGTAAACAGCACTGGCACAAAAACTGTGTTGCCATTGGCCTATCTAGCGGTTTTATTGAACCATTAGAGTCCACTAGCATTCATCTATTCCAGCGCAGCATTTTACGCTTGGTACAGCTGTTTCCACAGGCCGGGTTATCCCAGCAATCTATTGATGAATTTAACAGCCAAACCCTAGAAGAAATTGAAAACGTGCGTGATTTTGTGGTGTTGCATTATCACTTAACTCAGCGTGACGATTCCCAATTTTGGCAATACTGTAAGGGCATGCAGGTGCCAGCGGGGCTAAAGCATAGAATGCAAATGTTTGAAAACACTGGCCATACGTTCAAAAAAGACATTGAGATCTTTGGTGAAAGTTCCTGGGTACAGGTGATGTTAGGTCAGGGCTTAACCCCTAAAACCTACCATCCTGCGGTAGATTTAATGCCAGAAGCTGAACTGAAAAAGTTCTTAGATAATATTGCCGAGAATGCCAAATCTAAGGTGGCGAATTGGCCATCGCATTTGCAGTTTATTGCTCATTATTGTCCGAGTAATTTCGACTAATGCATGTTAAAGCTTTTGAAGTAGGGGCAGGCAAACATCAGGCCCTACAAATATTTGATGTCGATATTGATCACCAATATTGGCGTCAATATGCCCTTAATGACGGTCAATTAGTTAAAGAGCAACAAAGTTATTACCCTGGTAAGCGGGCGCCGTTACCTAAAAAGTATGTGCAACAGCTTTTTAGTGCCATCGCGCCATATCTCTATCAGCATTTGGGTTTGACTCAAAATCATGGTTTACAGCCAACCAATGCCGTGTTCTCTGTGGTGGCTAAATCACCACAAGAATTAGCCATAAACCAAAAGTACCCACATATTGATAATACTAAAGCCAATAGCTTAGCGATTATGCATTACTTATCGGAGCATAAGCATGGGGGAACCGGGTTGTTTAGGCATAAGCAAACCGGACTTGAGCGCATTAACGCCAATGTTGAGCAACAATACCTAGCCGCCACAACAGCATCAGACTTTATCAATGATTATCAATCATCAGGTTACTTGCAGGGTAGTGATAGCCATTATGAGCTGATTCATCGTTTTGATTACTGCGATAACTCAGTGGTGGTTTACCCAGCTAATTTGCTCCATTGTGGCTTAATTAATGCCCAGCAAGACTTAAATTCACAATCGCCTAGACTCACGGCGAATGTTTTTGTTGATATTGTTTCTAAGTAAGTAAATGCATTTATCTCTATTCAGACGAACGCTAAACCATTTTAAATTACCTATTCTACTGAGTTTTAGCTGGATTGCTGTTTTTGTGGTTATTAAAGGCTTCAATGGTTACCTAGAGGTAATTGCTGAACACTACCCTATTGCAATTACCATGCTGTTTGGGTCTATGGTTGCAGGTGGTACACCATTAGGGGGAGGGGCTGTGGCATTTCCGGTCATGACCAAACTACTTGGCTATAGCCCAGAATTCGCAAAGCAATTTAGCTTAGCTATCCAAACGGTGGGAATGGGAACTGCCAGTTTCTTTATTCTGCATAAACAGATCCCAGTATACAAGCCTGTATTAATTCATACTATGCCAGCCGCGTGTCTAGGTGTGTTAAGCAGTCTGATTTTATTTTCTGATGTTTTTCCTTTGGTGGTATTAAAAGTACTATTTAGTAGCTTTTTATTATTTGTTTTTGTGGTGCTCATTAAATTGGAATATCAGCCACAAAAGCAACTAAGCCATAGTTCGATAAATGGTACAGCGAGTTTAATCGGTTTTTGTGGCGGCGTACTTAGTGGCTTAATTGGTTCAGGAGCCGATATGCTGGTGTTTGCCTTTGCCGCGTTGTTACTTGGTATTCCTCTGAGAATGGCCATTGCAACATCGGTATTAGTGATGGCGACAACTTCATTAGTGGCAACGGCATATCATTTTGTAGTCCTTAGTGGCGAGAACCAGCGATTATTGGAGTTGTTGCTTAGCGCTATTCCAGTAGTGAGCATTGGTGCTCCATTAGGGGCTTTATTATGCTATTTAATCCCTCATCGACTTTTGTTGCTTCTTATTTTGAGCTTGATAATGACCGAAGTGCTGACGACGGTTGATTTTTTGCTGCAATAAAGCGACAGTTGAAAAAAAATCTTTAATTTAAATTGCTGTTTTTTGTATTATTTGTTTGAAATTTGTACATATTGTCTATAATTTGATCTGACTTAGGAAGTTTATTCAACTAAGTTGTGCTAAATTTTTAAGTCAGACTATTAATTATACAATTTTTCGGAATTCACAAAGGAATAGCAACTATGGATGTTCGCTCTACTTTACTCCCAGTGATTTTGCTTGCAGGTGTGGGTAATGCCTATGCTGCTGATCACTCTGTTGAAACCCCTTTTTATCTTTCTGTTGAAGCTTCAAAATCTAAATTTGGCGACCTGGGAGAAGGTGTAACCTCAGTCACTGGTGTGGATGACGAAGATAATGGCTACAGCTTTGGTGTTGGTTTCGTAGCTAATGACTGGTTAGCCGTGGAAATGGGCTACGTTGATTTTGGTAAAGCCAAGCTAAAAGATGTTGCGGGTTCTTACAGTGCCACTGCACTCGAATTTACTGCTATCGCCAGCTTCGAATTTGTCGACAATGCCAGTATTTATGCGAAATTAGGTACAGCGCATTTTGATTGGGATGCACAGGGTGAAGGGGTTTTTAATGACAACAAAGACTGGACCTCTACGGTGGGTGCCGGTTTAGCTTATGACTTTAATGCTGCGTTTTCTGCCAAAATAGAGTATCAAAATTATACTAATGTTGGTGGTCCAAATATCGCCCAAACCTCTTTAGGTTTGCGCTACCGCTTTTAGGGAGAAATTTTGATGAAACAAGGAACTAAGATGAAAACCAAGTTATTAATCACTGCTTTGACGGCGGGCATTATCGCCGCTTGTGGCAGCGATAATGTTAACTTTGTAGTGGTGGATACGCCACCACCACCGGTTGAAACTATTGAAATTCAAGCGTTTGATGGCCCGGTAACCTTAATGGATACCGTGGCTAATTGTGGTAGTACTTCTTACAATGGTACCCCAACAGACATTAATGGATATAGTTATTTCTCAAGTAATACTGCTGGAGACGTAGTAAATACGCCACAAAACTGTAGCTACACCTTTACTGCTAGCACTGAATCAGTGGATGCTGCTAATGGTAAGTCGATGGCTGGGGCAGTATATAAAGCGCCAATAGGTATGTTTGCGGTGGGACAACCTAAAGCGGCATCACCGGTGACAACCCTACTGACTAATATATTAGGTGATCAGCCTTATGATGACTCAACAGCGTCTGAGTTGATTGAAGATTTAGGCCTAGGAACAGCCTTATCTGAAGCGGGTGTAAGTGTGATTGAATTTCTTTCAAACCCGGAAGAGTCGATCGAGACCATTAAGGCGCTTGCAACCCCAGGCTCATACTCTAGGGTAGTAACTGTGACTCAGGCTCTACACGATGTATTGATTGCAGCCCCTGATGGCGCAACACCGGAGCAAATGGTGACGGTAACTAACAATGCCACAGCTGTGGTTTTGAGGGACTACCCTAATTTTCCAGAAAGTAATGGTGAGCAAGTTTACTTTGATATTAAATCTGCTTTAGTGACGCCTACCCTTCCAGGTAAAACATTATTCGATGAAGTTGCCGAAAAACTTTGGACTCCAGAAGAGGTCAACGCCGTTGGTGGGGTTGGTGTAAGTCCGGCTAAACCATGTGATGAAAACTCTGGCACGGCAGGCTGTCAGGTGCAGGAAACACCTGAGTGTCAAGCGCCAGCCGTTTGGGATGAAGACAGATTGGAATGTATGTTACCAGATGGTGGGTTGGGTACAGGCTCAGGCTCAGGTTCGGGTACTGGCGGCAGTGGCGGCGGAACAGGTGGTTAATGCCAATTGAGTACCTTTTGAAACCGCTTGGGGCAACCCAAGCGGTTTTTGTTTTTTTTGTGTTGAATTGGTGTAGCCACACTTGTGGTAGCAATGCTGTGGGGATGTTGCTGGGAACATTAATACCTTAGGTTTTGTGATCTGGGTCGCTAAAAAAATGTGAACTATTGCATACAATAGCCATCGTTGAGGGGTTAGCCTCAGGATAAATAAATTATTCTAAATAGGGTAAATGATGAAAAAGTTTTTAGTTTTAGCAGCGGCAGCTGTTATGGGCTTAAGCGCACAAGCACAAGCTGAATACAAGTATGGTTTTGGTAGCATGTATCTTGATTACCAACACTGGCGTGATGGTGCAAACCCAATTACAGGACCAGGTGGTCAAGATCGTGCGTCTGGTCGTAACCAAGCGGTATTAGGTCTTGAAGGTGGTGCTGGTTTCTCTTGGGGTGAAGTTTACGGCTTCTATGATCACGAGAACATTGGTACTGCAGGTGAGAAAGAGAAAACTTCCGTTAAAGGTTCTGCTCACATCTACCTAGGTGATTCTGGTCTGTCTGCTTACGGTCAATTTTACAACCACGCTAACGCTAATGCTTCAGAGCATAACCAAGTATTAGGTCTAGGTTACACTGGGCTTGCAGGTAAAGGTTGGTTCTTCAAGCCTTGGATTGGTATGCACCAAATCCACAAGCGCGAAAACTATGGCTCAGCATTCAACTATTCTGGCGACAACGGTTATATGGCTGGTTGGTCGGCAATGTACCGCTTCAACGAAGATTGGTCATTCGTAAACTGGAACGAAATTGAATTTGACCGTGCTAAAGAAGTAGCAGCTGTTGAAGGTGGTGATTCATCTATTCAAGGTGCGGCGATCATCTTCTACCACCTAACTCAAAACTTCAAAATGGGCGTTCAGTACCGTTACTTTGAAAACAAGTTAGGCGTTTTCGGTTCGTCTTCAGGCACACAACACTACGGTGATGCACTAATTTACCGTATTGCTTACGATTTCTAATAAAACTTAGAACTTGTTAACAAATTTTAAAAGGTGAGCGCTAGCTCACCTTTTTTGTTTTCAAAATAAGATTTAATACGCATAAATAAAAGTAACTTGAATGGGTTTAATCCTTCCTGTTCTAAGCTAAAATATACAGATTCTTAATTCTTTATTGAGGCCTCCAATGACCGATCTACAGCAAGCCGCTAAATTAGCAATCAGCTTCATGGACCTAACCACACTTAACGATGACGATACTGATGCGAAAGTGATTGCGTTATGCGAACAAGCGAACTCTCCAGCAGGTAAAACCGCTGCAATTTGTATTTACCCACGCTTTATCCCTATTGCCCGCAAAACCCTAAAAGCCAATGGTTGTGAAGACGTAGCCATTGCCACAGTAACGAACTTCCCACATGGCAACGACGACGTTGAAATTGCCGTAGCTGAAACCCGTGCTGCCATTGCCTACGGTGCCGACGAAGTAGACGTAGTGTTCCCATACCGTGCCCTTATGGCGGGCAATGAAGAAGTAGGTTTTGAACTAGTTAAGGCCTGTAAAGCTGCCTGTGGCGACAAAATGCTGAAAGTGATCATCGAATCTGGTGAGTTAAAAACCGAAGAGCTAATTGCAAAAGCCTCTGAAATTTCAATTAAAGCTGGTGCCGACTTTATTAAAACATCTACCGGTAAAGTACCAGTAAACGCGACCCTAGAAGCAGCGAAAATCATGCTCAAAGCCATTAAAGAGCACAACCCTGAAGTGGGCTTTAAAGCCGCTGGTGGTGTTAAAGACGCACAGACTGCAGCTGATTATATGCAAGCGGCGATCGATACTTTAGGTCAAGAGTGGTTAACCAAAGACAAGTATCGTTTTGGCGCATCAAGCCTACTTGCTAACTTATTAGCAACTTTAGGTTACGGCGAAGCCAACACTGACAAAAATGCGTACTAATACTACTAACTAACGTTGAGCCTTTAAGATGTTTTTAGCCCAAGAAGTTATCCGTTCAAAGCGTAACGGTAATAAGCTAAGCAAAGCCGAAATCGAGTTTTTTGTTAAAGGGATTAGCGACAATTCAATTTCTGAAGGTCAAGTAGCGGCCTTCGCCATGGCCACTTTCTTTAATGATATGGACATGGACGAGCGGGTAGCTTTAACGGCGGCCATGCGTGATTCTGGCGATACTATTGATTGGTCGCAAATGCACTTTGATGGCCCCGTGGTAGACAAACATTCTACCGGTGGGGTAGGTGATTTAACCAGCCTAGTGCTAGGGCCATTAGTCGCCGCCTGTGGTGGTTATGTGCCTATGATTTCTGGCCGTGGCCTTGGGCATACCGGTGGCACCCTAGATAAGCTAGACGCCATTAAAGGTTACCAAACCGAAGTCTCTAACGCTCAGTTTGAAAAAGTAGTAAAACAAGCAGGCATTGCCATTATTGGTCAGTCGGCGTCGTTAGCGCCAGCGGATAAACGTTTATACGGTATTCGTGATGTCACCGCTACGGTTGACTCCATTGCCATGATCACTTCTTCTATTTTGTCGAAGAAATTAGCTGCTGGGCTAGAGTCGTTAGTCATGGACGTTAAAGTTGGCAGTGGTGCCTTTATGCCAACCATGGAGCAATCCATTGCCTTGGCAGAATCGATTGTGGGTGTGGGCACAGGTGCCGGCACGCCAACCAATGCCCTGCTGACAGACATGAATCAGGTGTTAGCGTCAAGTGCTGGTAACGCAGTAGAAATTCGTGAAACCCTAGCATTTCTAAAGAATGAACCTGTAAACCCGCGTTTGCGTGAGGTGACCCTAGCCCTAGCTACACAAATGCTACTGATTTCAGGCCTTGCCAGTGATGAACAACAGGCCCAAGCTAAACTAGAGCAAGCATTAACCAGCGGTAAAGCATTAGAACAATTTGCTAAAATGGTAACAGGTTTAGGTGGTGCGACCGATTTTGTTGAAAAACCAGATCTGTACCTACCACAAGCGAAAATCATTCGCCCGGTATACGCCCAGCAAGCTGGCTTTATTCAAACGATGGATACCCGCGCTATGGGTATGGCTGTGGTAGCCTTAGGTGGTGGACGTTCGCATCCAAGCCAAAGCTTAGATTACAGCGTAGGTTTAACGGATATTTGTAGCCTAGGTGATAAGCTAGATAGTCATACGCCAATTGCGATGGTGCACGCAAACAGTGAAGACACTTTCAATGCGGCACAAAAGTCTATATTATCCGCCATCCAATTAGGTGATTCACAAGTTGAACAACCGACTCAAGTCTACCAAGTGATTAACGGAAAGGCTTAATAAAGAGGTTCTTAATGAAACGAGCAATAATTTTAATGATGGATTCTTTCGGCCTTGGCGCTACCGTTGATGCTGAAAAATTTGGTGATGTTGGTTCAAACACGTTTGCCCACATTGCAGAGCACTGTGCCCAAGGTTTAGCCGATGACGGCCGCGAAGGCCCATTAAAATTACCAAACCTAACTAAATTAGGTTTATTTCATGCTGGTTTTGAAAGCTCGAACAAGTGGGCACCTGGCTTAGACGAATCGATTAGCGTGACTGGTGCTTACGGCCATGCCGCTGAAATTAGCTCAGGCAAAGACACCCCAAGTGGTCACTGGGAAATGGCCGGTGTGCCAGTATTGTTTGAGTGGGGATACTTCACTGATAAACAAAACTCGTTCCCGAAAGAGCTAACTGACAAAATTTTAGCCCGTGCCGAGTTAGAAGGCTTCCTAGGAAACTGCCACGGCAGTGGTACTGTGATCCTAGACGAGCTGGGTGAACAGCACATGAACTCGGGCTTGCCGATTTTCTACACCTCGGTAGATTCGGTGTTCCAAATTGCCTGTCACGAAGAAACTTTCGGCCTAGACAACCTATACAAGCTTTGTGAAATTGCCCGTGAAGAGCTAGAGCCATATAACATTGGCCGTGTGATTGCGCGTCCATTTATTGGCAATAAAGCTGACGGTTTTGCCCGTACCGGCAACCGTAAAGACTATTCAATTGAGCCACCTGCAAAAACAGTTTTAGAAAAACTGGCGGAAGCTGGCGGTGAAGTGGTTAGCGTGGGTAAAATTGCTGACATTTATGCCCATAAAGGTCTAACCCAAAAGGTTAAAGCTTCAGAGTTGCCAAATCTATTTGATGCAACCCTAGAGCAAGTGAAAAAAGCGGGTGACAACACCATTGTATTCACCAACTTTGTCGATTTCGATTCTCACTATGGTCATCGTCGTGATGTAGCGGGTTATGCCCGTGCACTCGAGTACTTTGATGCCCGTCTGCCAGAGCTATTCGAGCTATTAAACGAAGATGATTTAGTGATTATCACCGCAGACCATGGTTGCGACCCAACTTGGCCAGGCACGGATCACACCCGTGAACACGTACCTGTGATTGCCTTTGGTGCAGGACTCGCGGCAGGTTCATTAGGCCGTCGTGACACCTTTGCCGATATTGGTCAATCAATCGCATCCTATTTCGACCTAGAGCCAATGGCTTACGGTCAATCGTTTTTATCAAACTAATTAGAGGTCAATCAATGGCTACTCCACATATTAATGCTCCAGAAGGCGCTTTTGCTGAAACTGTTCTATTTCCAGGTGATCCACTGCGTGCCAAGTATATTGCAGAAACTTTCTTAGAAGATGCAGTTCAAGTGACAGACGTCCGTAATATGTTTGGTTTCACCGGAACATATAAAGGCAAGCGCATCTCTGTAATGGGTTCTGGTATGGGGATCCCTTCAGCATCGATCTATGCAAAAGAACTGATCACAGAATATGGCGTTAAAAACCTAATCCGTGTGGGGTCATGTGGTGCCATTAGCCACGACGTAAAAGTTCGTGATGTGATTATCGGTATGGGTGCTGCAACTGACTCTAAAGTAAACCGTATGCGTTTTGGTGGTCACGATTTCGCAGCTATCGCTGACTACGGCCTACTAAACGCAGTAGTTGAATCAGCGAAAAAGCAAAACATTGCAACCCGCATTGGTAATGTTTTCTCTGCTGATCTTTTCTACTCTCCAGATCCTAGCATGTTCGATACCATGGAAAAAATGGGTATTCTAGGGGTGGAAATGGAAGCTGCAGGCCTTTACGGTGTCGCAGCTGAATTTGGTGCAAAAGCATTATGTGTGGTAACCGTTTCTGATCATATCCGCACTGGTGAAGCGACCACAGCAGAAGAGCGTCAAACTACCTTCAACGATATGATTGAAATGACTTTAGAAGCAACACTGACGCTTTAATCGATATTGCTGATAGAATAAAAAGCCGAGCGCTGCTGCCCTCGGCTTTTTTGTTAGTCTTCTAAAAGTAGCGGTAAGCTGTCCAAGCCTAGGTTTTGGATCGCGGTGTCGGCAGCATCAACCAAAGCGGCTTTACCATGGTAAGCAATACCAACTGCAGCCTGTTTGATCATTGGAATATCATTAGCGCCATCCCCAATCGCTACGGTTTGACCGACTTTAATATTAAATTGCGCAGCTAATTTTAGTAAAACTTGGGCTTTATAGTTGGCATCAACAACTTGACCAGAAACCGTGCCAAGTAAAATGCCGTCGCCAACGTCCAAATGATTGGCAAAAGCGGCATCAAGTTGCAATTGCTGTTTCAGCTGCTCAACAAAAGGAACAAAACCACCTGAGGCCACTGCCACTATCCAGCCGTGTTGTTTTAGTCTTGCGACCATAGCCTCAATACCCGGCATTAAAGGCAGATCGGAGCATAATTGTTTAATAAAGTTTTCATCTGCGCCTTTAAGTTTACTTACTCTTTGTCTTAGGCTCTGTTCAAAGTCTAATTGCCCCGCCATTGCTTGAGCGGTGACCGCTGCAACTTCTTGACCGACACCCGCTAATAAGGCCAATTCATCAATACATTCGATTGTAATAGCGGTCGAGTCCATATCCATCAACAATAGCCCTGGCTCGGATAAGCTTGCAGTCAATGTATCTTCGCAGACAACTTCTGTTTGTTGATCCACCATCCAAGTTAAATCCACATCTTGTGGTAAGGCAATTCTCCAACCGTAGCAACGTCCACATGGTTGCAGAGGTTTTACCGCTACTTCTGAACTGAGTTGTTGGAGTAGTGTCTCTATAGCATTTGAGTTGTAACTAAGTAGGCGCTTAAAGATAAAGTGCTCAGGCGCATCCTCAATTGGCAGAAGAGTTAATTGAGCAAATGTCGCTTTGCTGGTGGGGTTGGTTAACCATTGTTGAATTTGTGTCATTAAGAAACTCGTGTTCACTTAGCCTAAGCCGAGATTTATTATTTTGATGTATTATTAAATATTGATAACCGAGTTACTAGCAGAACATTGATGAAAATATTTACACGTTTAAATAGAGTCCAAAAAACTCAGCGTTTATTGGCTATTATTGCCAGTCTTGCGTTAGTGACGGTGAGCTTTGCTTATTTGAGAGAGGCTGAAGACAACGTTAGTAAATTGGTCCAGCAGCAAAGCTTTAATATAATGACTAATATGACACAACAGCTAGGATTGGCACTAGCCCCACTTTTACAAGAGAAAAAAGTAGAGCAATTACAATGGTTAACTGATACATGGGTCAAGGATCCTCAACTTCATAGCATCAGTATTTTCCAAAATAATGGTAAATTACTGGTGCATTCAGTGAATTATCAGGGGGCTGATACTGTTAATGAGCAACAACTTATTACTATTGAGCAAGCTTCCCAGTTAATTGTCAGCCCTATCAACTGGCAGACTAATGATATTGGTTATATAAGATGCTATTTCGCTAAAGATGCTTTTAGCGAAGCGTTAATGATCCCCTTACGAGACGCTAAGGATCAGCAAATACTCTTATTCGCGTTTATTTTTATTACTGGTTTTTTATTAAGCCAAGTGGTATCAGTGAAAAGAGCCAAATATCAAGTCTATAAAAATACCCAAAAGTAATGTTATATAAGTTGAAAAACCTGCCATTAACATAGTAACTGGTTGTTTTTATTTACTTTGTTTTCCTCATTTATGTTTCGTTGAAAAAATTTAATTTTTTTGTCAACCAATTTAAAACGGCTGCGTTAGTAGTTATTAAAGTGGCTTAATCATTTCTCAATAGTTACCTAAAAAAGTCACCGAAGATTAAAAATTATTTAAGTTTTAAAATTAAATGGTCGTTGTATCTACTTTGTGTACCCTGTTAAATTGTTGATTTTAAAGGGAAAGTTAGATGATCGGTTTAGGGTTAGCACTATTTGTGTCAAAATTTGGAGATAATAATAATGACATTTAACAAATCAAAAATGGTTTCAGCACTAGCGATGGCTGGTATTCTTACTTTAACTGGTTGCGAATCTGATGAAGCTAAAGAAGCAGTGTTCTCATTAGGTGTGAGTGATGCACCAGTCGAAAATGCTGAAGAAGTAAATATTGAGCTTGATCAAGTTAAACTTATCCCGATGAACGAAGATGGTTCAGAAAAAGGTGAAGAAGTAATTGTAGATACTTTCACCAACGAAGCGGGTGAAGAAGTTGATACTATCCAAGTGAATCTTCTTGATTTCCAAGGTACTAGCCAAATAAAAATCATTGATGAAACTCAAAATATTCAGTTAGATGCTGGTAATTACGAGATGGAACTTGTTGTTGTAGATGCGGGTTCTTATGTTATTGAACAAGGTGACTCTGCTCAACAACCTATTAAAATCCCAAGCAGCCGTTTACGTTTAGGTGAGTTTGAAGTTGCAAGTCAATATGTACAAGTGGGTGATACCCCAGCTTATACTCTTGAATTCGATTTAACTCAATCATTAGTACAACGTGGCAATGCTATTACCAACAATGGCTATATTGTTAAGCCACACGGTGTTCGTATTGTTAGCCAGTACGGTGATATTTCTGGTACTGTTGCTGGTGATTACACTAACTTAGGTACTTGTAGCGTTTACGTTTATGCTGGTGATGTAGTTGAATATGGCGACTTATTTGATGCAAACGATGACATTTTTGATGCACCAGTTGAAGAGATTACAGCTGCAGCACCATTAGCAACCGTAAAAGTTGCTGATGATGGTTCTTACTCTATTGGTTTTGTGGCCCCTGGCGACTACCAAGCGGCACTATATTGTAGCGTAGTAGAAGACAACAACGTTCAGTTTGATGGATTAACAATTCCTGCTGCGGGCGAAATCACTCCAGATGTTGTGAGCTTTAGTGTGGCTAATCAAGAATCTGTTACTGTAAACTTTGACGCACCAGCTGCGCAATAAGTTTAAATAACTGAATTAAACAAAGCTTACTCAATTGAGTATAAAGCTGAAGGGTTAACTTAAACCATATTTTCAGCAAAATATAATCCCAAGCAGTTGTTACTGTTTGGGATTTTTTATGTTTATAGCAGAGCTGTGGGGAAAAGCACTGTCCTTGGTCTTAATATAATGGCTGTTGCTGAAATCATGTTCTATTGCCTGGATTGATCTGAGAATATTGTCGAGCCCAGCTTCCATAAAAGGGACTAAGCCTTAGCCGCACAGAGGTTGCTATCTGTTATCCATGGCATTCATTTAATTGTTTAGGATTTCTTATAAATTTTATGTGTGTGCTTACTTCCTTGTTTTCTACTGACAGTTCGGTGTTTTTAAAAATAGGAATATTAATAATTGATAAAAATTAACTGATTATTAAATTTAGCTCACCGGTATTATTGTTCCTTGGGTTTGGTTGGTGTATTATTGATTTATCAGGTAAAAGTGCTTTTTATCTATAAAAACATTAATCACAACAAAGTTCGTAACAGAAAGGATTCGGTTTATGACAAGTTTGTTTACTCCCTCACAAATAAAGCTGGGTTCTCTTTTGGGGGGGCCAATGGCATCGTTGTATCTGCTACATCATGCCATGCAGGCAATCGGCCGTGATTCTTTAGCTGTTAAAGTTAAATGGATAGGAGGATTAGTGATCGTTAGTTTGTTGATCGCTACCCCCTTTGTGCCTCAATATCTGCCATATATAGTAACTTGTTTTGTCAGTTTTTTGCTGGTGATGTTACTGTTGAAAAAATGTTACCTGACTAAGCAAGCAATCATTAAGTCACAGCTCTATTCCCCCCATTCTAACTGGTTTGTTAGTTATATTATTGTGACTTCGATAGTTTTGATGTTTTCATTATCTTATTTAAGTGTCAGTTTTTTCTTGCCAAATAGTCGCGTGATAAATAATTTAGTTAATGATTTTAATGGTAATGGCTTGCCGACAAGCGTTTCGATACTGGAGATTAAAGCCAGTAAAGATAATTATGGCGAGGGAATTATTTTTGACTTTAAGTTGCATGCGGATGCTGTGTTGGATATTGAAATGGCGACGGATGATGAGATAAAAGAAATTGCGCTTGAAATGATTGACAAAAGTATCATAGATTATTTACTTAAAAGAAATATTTACATTATTTTTAATTTTAGAGGGCAGTCCAATATGCCTGTTAATCAGGTTGTGTTGTCAAATAGGATAGATTATTAAATATGAACTCTATCTATTGTATATAAATAAAGCTAATGGGTAAAAAAATGGATTTAAAACCTTTTCTGATGTTATTTATGGTAAGTACTATATTGTCGGGATGTTGGGTCGATAATGATTTTAAAGCTAGAAAGAAACAATATTTTAAAGACTACAAAGAGATAGTTGAAGAAAGTGTTGAAATTAGAACTCTACAAGATGAAATGGAGCAGCATCAAAAAAGGGTAGAAATACTGCAAAAGTTTAAATTACTGTCAAATAAGTATATAACGGAAGATAATCCTGAGGATTTTAACTTTCAAGTGTATTTAGATACTTTTATCTATCAATACATATTGCATGAAATTAATGAGATCTATACAAAACACCAAAACTTTAATAGCAAATTTAAAATAGAATCGAGCAAATCGTTTTTTCATTTACAAGAGAATGAAAGGCTGGTGAATGAGCTGGTGGCCTTTTTAAATAAGAGAGTTGGTAATTTGTCTGATCTTAGGCAACAGCTAAGATCTAGACTGTTCACAGATGAACTTGATAAGCAACAACGTGTTAAGTTATGGAACCATATTGTTAGAGCAACTCAATCAGTTTGGTATGTAAATAAGTATGACTTATTGGATATGTTGTATAAAGCAAAATTGACACAGGCGGCGATCATTACCTTGAAGAAGTATCCTGATAGTTTTGATTTTGAGGGCAGTGATATTATTTGGAAAAATGCTGAAGCTGCCAATCATCACTTTAAATTAAGGCAACAATTAATTGATGAGTGGGAAAAGAAAAGAATTTATTATGGTAGATTTAGCTAGTAAATATTGCACAAAATAAAACGCTGAAGGTGTTCGGCAAAGCAATCATGTGAATAAATTCGCTAGTTTCCAGCACCATTGGTTGATACAGCAGGTGCGCTCGCACCTGCTATTGAATGGGCGCAATTTTTAATCTAAATTGCCGGATGCAATACTAGCGTTGTTACGGTAGCCGTTTATGGTGTAAACGGAGAAGAAACTGCCATCACCATTAACCAACATTATAGTAATGTTGTTTGATGCTGCCACATCACCGAATACCAGCGCGTTAGCAATAGCTACATCGGCGATGCCATCAAGATTTACATCAGTAATGGTGGCACCCCTTGCCCCGGGGGCGGCAGAGTAAGTATTGTCCACTTCCCCTAAACTGAGACATTGATTAAGTGGGTTTTTCTGGCAAAGTAATGTTAGGAGGCACTATCAAAAAGTATCACCATGCTTGGATAAGTGTTTATCTAGGCATTGAGACTAACATTAATCATATGGAAGCTGTCACTAATCATAATGACAAATGTCCTGCTTAGTATTGGGTTTTGCCACAGCGCTTACAGCTGTAGATGATAATATCACCAATGCCGAGATTAATTTGAAGAGCGTCATGATCGGTTCCTTTGCTGCATTATTGTTAAGTGGATAGCCGACAAAGAAACGTTTCTAAGAAAGTTGAGAACCAACTCTTTGTTGGTTGTTTCTTAGCCTAGACTAGCTTGAGAGGATTATTGCTATAACTATTTATGATTATATTTTGAGGGTTAAATTTGCTGGGTGGTGAACCCTAGTAGTGACAGTTTAGAACCACAATTGCAATGAAATTGTGCACTAATAATGGGGTGATATGCGTCTTCGGATTAAAGAGGCTGTGTTTCAGCTTTACGGCAAGGTAGCGATAGGCCCTTAATAATGGCGTGATTTAACGTCAAAGAAGGACGATCTTCGACGTTAAATCAAAATCAGACTAAGAATCAATATCCATAGAATCTTCGTCATAACTTGTCGAAGTCGCCCGACTTTTACCGTTTAATGAATAGAACTTTTTACCATTGTGAACCAGCTTATTGTATTTAACCCAAGCACGTTCAATGGCTGATTTTGCTTTTGCAGGCTTGTCACATACCTTTAGAAAGTTGGCCTCTTCATTATTCTCTGGTTGAAGGTTACCAGCCATCAAGTTCTGCAGTGTGTCACCATAATCGGTTAAAATATCATGCTCTTTTAGGGTGAAATCACCTGATTTGGCAAAGCCCCTAGGAAAGTTCTTATCATCAAAAAATCGTTTGCTACCTAATCTGATTTCAGTATTAAGCATGGTTACCTCAAATGTAATTTAGAGATTGAATTGATACTGGCTGCACATTAACGCTGAACCCAAATGAAAGAAATCAAATGATTTTGAGCGTATAGATAAAAAATTTTTATAGGTGGCATGGAGGGTAATTGTTTCTATTAACTTCCTGATTTTAAATATACAAAAGGGTTTTTATCGGCTTTTTTGAGTAGACTTAGTCGTTTTTAGATATCGCCTATAAGTAAGTTCACCGGCTTTACAATGGTTTACTTAGATTTACCCATGATGAGTAGTTGTAGCGCTCAAGGATTGGTATCTTTAACAGGTGTTTAGGGGAGTCAATACATCATGAAATTAACAGTATTGTTGTTCACCGTTATGCTGATCAGTCCAGTGGCTTTGGGCTCTGACGTCACGGCAAAACGGTTTGATAACTTATTAATATGGGATAAAGGGGTATATCAACAACACCCTCATCTTAAATTGGTATACCAAAATCTTCAGCAACAGTTCTCTGAAGCGGTTACTTATGCGGAAAATTATGATTATAGTCATAGGTCACAGTTAATTAAATTAGACTTTAAATTAGACCAAGAAGATAAAGTCAATACCAGCCAACGGCAATTAGACAAGCAAAATAAAGCGTTTCAAGAGTTGCTAACTAATACCTTACCCAAGCTCGCTTATGCGTATCATACACCTTCACCAACCTCAAATAAGTTCTATAAAAACCCTAAAATCAAACAACAGTATTTGAATATTTTAGAATATGCCTATCAACGGGGGGTAAATGAACAGGCATGGATAGTGGATCATGGTGGTACTATCAGCAAAAAATTACTTGCTCAAGGATTTAACAGACCTGCCGGTGACTTATCTAGTATGTCTTTGCATTTGGGAGGTTTAGCGCAATCAATATTTTTGATGCGCAATGAACTTCAACAAGCACGATTGCTTGATAAATACCGTAAAGTGTTAGCACACTTGGTGATCAACAATGCGGTTATGGCTGGTAGCTTTTTTGAATATGCCAATGACGTGACTGTGGCGGCATGGAAAATAAAGCAAAATAACAATCTGAAGCCCTATTATCTTAATGCTGATGGTATGCGCTTATTTGTGGATTATTTTGTTCCTTACTTTTTGCTCCTTGACGATCCTGTGCAAAAGGCAAAAATGGCTGATGTGCTTATAAATGTTGCAAAAACCAATATTGCAGTGTTACCGGGTGCCCAAGGAACCATTAAGCCTGATGGCAGTGGTTTTCATCATCAAAATGCGTACATTGGAGCTTATGCACCGTTTACATTAGAAGCCATGGCACAGTTAATATATTTAACGGCTGGTGACATTGAATATACAGAGCAGCAAAAACAAGCATTGAAATTAGCATTAACTTCATTCAGGGAGATGATGCATAACTACACCGTATCTAATAGCCTGAGTGGCCGACTTATCAATAATGATAGTGCCGCAGCAGCGATAGCGATTAATAAGGCAATGGCTTTCTTAGGCCACCCTGATGGCATAAATGATCACCAAATGCAGGCTAGTTTTAAAGAGTTTTATGATGAGACATTTGTAAGCAACGTCACTAATGCTCAGCTTCTTTATGAGGGGAAGCGCGGTGTGGATATTAGAGGCTTAGGCATTTTCAGTTTATTAGCTGAGGTAGATAAAACCGCCACGCCTAAATTGCAATCTCCGCAAGGACTCTATGTCAAACCCTATGCCAATGCTGGATTTGTCCATGGCAAGCAGTGGATGGCGACAATTAAAGGGTTCAGTCAATATTTATGGGATTACGAAGGGCCAATCAATAAGCGTCAGAATAGTTTCGGACAAAATTGGTCCTATGGCTTATTAGAACTGCAAGTGGGCGATCAAGCCATGACCAAGGTCGCCTCTGGTCTTGACATAGAACATGGCTTTGATTGGTACCATATGCCAGGCACAACGGCTTCTTACTATCCAATAGTTAAGCGTGACAAGAGAGAATTAGTCAAGTTACGCTCGCAACATAAAATTAAGCCTAAAGATCCACAGCGTAATTACAATCAACGAACATTTGTTGGTGGTGTAAGTGCGAAAGGATTGGGGATCTTCGCTATTGACTTACAAGCTGTAGCGTTTGATAAACCCACTAATTTGACTGCGAGAAAAAGTTATTTTGTTATTGATGATAAGATCATTGCCATTGGAACAGATATTAACGGGGGTACTCAAATTGATCCTACGCATACGACGTTGTTCCAAACCAAGGTGACACCAAAGGCACTATCAGCCGTTAATTGGCTTAATGGTAAAGCATTAAATAAAAAAATAAATATTGAGTTAGATGGTCAGCAAGCGCACTCATTTATTGATGCCGTGGGTAATAGTTACTTACTGAGGAAGACGAATGCCAAAGTGCACGCAAAACTGCAACAACAACAGTCATTAACTCCACGATACAAAAAGACCACAGGCGATTACTACAGTGTTTATCTTGATCATGGGATCCAGCCACAAGCTCACTATTATGAATATGTGGTCTTACCCCAATCGAAGGCAGCAACAACGCCACTAAAAACCCTTCAAGAGCTAGAACAGTGGTATCAAGTTGAGTCCACTGCCGGTGTTCATGCTGTGAGCTTTTTAAAACAACAAGCTCAAGCCTATGCTTTTTATGAAACGTCAATTACTCCCAATAATATGATAGTGCAAACCGTTAATATGCAATCATTGGTATTAACTCAGTCTCAAGAGAAGCAGTTACAATTGTTTGTTAGTGTGCCTGATTTAGGCTGGCAGCCATCAAAAGTGGCAGAAGGCATAAAATATGATAATGCACAAACAGCAACCCACGCTCTAGAAGTGACCTTGAGAGGGCGTTGGCAAAGTACTGATGCCAAAACAAAAATTCGTTATCAAGCAGATACCACCATTGTGACACTGAGTTGTAAAGATGGCAAAACAGTAACGCTAGCACTGAAAAGAGCTTGAATGTCACTATTTTAAATAAGTTGATGGGGATAAATTGTCCCCATCTCATGAGTTAATGTTGCTGCCACATTGGTTAATTTACTTAGCCTTTAGAACGGTTTAAGATCTTGTTTATTAGTCACTAACGTAAATAAGATTTCCCTTTGTTAAATACTCCAATAGTTATTTTTGACTTTGAAACCACTGGTTTATCCATCGAAAATGGTGATCGTGCGATTGAAATTGGCGCGGTAAAACTTGAGCGTGGCGTAGAAGTGTCCAATTTTTCTAAACTCATGAACCCTGGTTTTAGGGTCAGCAGTTTTATTGAGGATTACACAGGTATAAGTAATGCCATGTTAGCTCAAGCCCAATCTAATGCAGTGGTCATGAATGAGTTTGCAGAGTTTATTGAAGGTTGCGACTTAGTGGCGCACAATGCCAGCTTTGATCAGCGTTTTTTAGAAATGGAGTTGGCAAAAATAAACAGAAAATTTAATGGTGATATGTTTTGTTCGTTATTACTTTCAAGAAGGCTGATTCAAGAGGCCCCCAGCCATAAACTTGGTGAGTTAGTGAGGTATTTAGACTTACCGATGCAAGGCTGTTTTCATCGGGCCTTAGATGATGCCAGAGTCACCGGCCACCTGTGGCAGCACATGTTAGCATTAGTCAGTGGTCACCTAAACGGTCAAGTAATGGACAAGCCTCTCATTAATAAGCTATCAAAGCTTCCTAAAGCTAAGATATATCAGTACCTAACAAGTTTATAACCCACAATAAAATGTGCCCCTATTAAGTAGAGGCACAAAAGATTTATTTAATAAACGCTTTAATTTCAGACATTGAAGCAAATTTCTTAAATCCAGAAGACTCCATGTCAAAATTAACGCACTCGAGGATAACCGCGTCGGCATTTTCTTCTCCCTCGGCGTAATCAACACAGTAGTTGAAAGAGTCTTTTACAAATTCGACGCTTGGCTTTTCTTCATAGGACTGTGCCTCATCAGCATAGGCAATGTTTGCAAAACAAAGAGCCAATAAAACCAGATATTTCATTGTTATTATCCTTTTACTTGAAAGTAAAGCCAATGTATTGCTAAGTAGGCCTTAGGTAAAATCATAAATTTTTGTCAATATGATAAATGCTCTGAATGAAAACCGTTGTTAGCGAGTAAAATTTAAAATTGAACTATTGCGGAGGATCGAGTCTATTCGCTGCAGAGTTGTTGACCCTGAACCAGCCGGCAATAGAGTGCCGTTGGCGATTAGCCGCAGAAACTTCATGGGGAAATTGCTCGCTTAAAAATATCACTAAGGTGCCTAACTCAGGCAAAATATGAGTTCCAACGGTATCGTTATCATCTTGATAGATGACTAGGTGCCCACCATCCTGTTCTAACCAATCACGGTTTAAATAAGTTACCAACGTCAGCACCCGATTTTTTTGACCTTTAAAGGCATCGACATGACGTTTATAAAAATCGCCAATCTCATATTTTGCTATTTGACTTTCAAATGAATAAAGCCCCAGCATCAAAGAGCGGTTTAGATGCAATTGTAATTTTTCACACCATGCTAGCCATTGTTGTTCAATGTCATTGGCACCGTTAATCCAATAAATACTGTCTCGACGGATTGCATCATTGCTGATTTGTTGCTGGTCTCGTCCAATTCTAGCGGTGTGAAATTGTGAGTCGGTTAACTCCTGAACATAACCTTCAAGGGCGTTTGCCATGGCTGAAGGTATCGCATTTTTAACGACACAGTATCCTTCCTTATAGAGAGCATCGGCAATATAGTTAAACAGTTCGTCATCCCTTTGAAATGATGAGATAAGTTTGTTTTTCATGGTGGTTAAAAAATAATGAATGGTAAATGGAACAACAATTGATTGGGCCCAAAAAAGCGAACATTAAGTGAGACAGTAAAAATTGCCTAGCTAATAATATTTGTCGTGTCGACACAACTTACTAAGTGCGAGATTGCAATGGGAAGGGCGCGGTACTGAGGAGGCTAGCAGCGCTAGCAAGTTGAAATGACGACGACTTTAAAAGACCAAGCTGCAAATCATCAATTAACTCGCCTTAACGATTTTTTAAATATGCTGAACTAGGTTACTGCTGAAAAGTTCAAGTATGAAACCTATGTCTTTGATATTAATAGGTTTGGTCGATACGATAATGCAGTAACAATCGACCTTTATTAAAGGTGAAGTAAACACTGTGTTGAAAAGGAATTCAAATGATAACAAAAACTCTAATTGCAGCACTGACCATAATTTTGCTCGTTGGCTGTCATCAACAACAGAGTCAAGCCAAGGTGGCACAAGCTAGACCGAATATTATCTTTATTCTTACCGACGATCAGCGCTATGACGAATTAGGCGTGGTTAACCCTATTTTGAACACGCCTCACCTTGATGCAATGGCCCATGATGGTGTTCGCTTCGAAAATGCTTTTGTTACGACTTCTTTATGCTCACCCAGTCGTGCCACCATTTTAACCGGGCAATATACCCACAACCATGGCGTTGTCGATAATAATAAAGCCGGTAATATTGATAAACTTAGTTTTTTCCCAGAATATCTCCAGCAAGGAGGCTACCAAACTGCCTTCATTGGCAAGTGGCACATGGGGGGGCATGGTGATGACCCACAGCCGGGCTTTGATTATTGGCTAAGCTTTAAAGGACAGGGTAATTACACTCCTGTAGATGTGTATGGCAACCCAAGTTTGTTTAACATTAATGGTGAGCATGTCCAACAAAAAGGTTACATTACCGATGAGTTGACCGATTACTCAATTCAATGGTTAGAAAGCACCAAATCGCAACAAAAACCCTTTATGCTCTACCTTTCCCATAAAGCAGTGCACTCCATTTTTACCCCGGCAGAGCGCCACAAAGACCTGTATCAGGATGTCACTATCCCTGTTCCGGTTACTCAACCAGATAGCGCCGAAAACCGCAAAGGTAAGCCAATGTGGGTAATTAACCAGCGTAATAGTTACCACGGTGTTGATTACCCTTATCACGGTATTATGGAAGAGCTGATGACTGGTTTTAACGTCCAAGAGTTTAAACGACGTTATCATCAAGCTATTGCTGCGGTGGATGATTCCGTGGGGAAAATCCGTCAATGGCTAGTCAAAAATCAATTAAGTGATAACACTTACATTATCTTTATGGGGGATAACGGCTTTATGTTCGGTGAGCATGGCTTAATTGATAAACGCAATGCCTATGAAGAGTCGATCCGGGTTCCTATGCTTATTGTCGGCCCAACCATTAAAAAGAACTCGGTCATGGGCGAGATTGTGGCCAATTTAGATATTGCCCCAACTATTTTGGATATCGCGGGCTTAGCGAGCCCCCAACAATTTGAAGGTCAAAGTTACTTGCCAATTGCCTCGGGTGAAACCGTGCAAGATTGGCGTACTGAGCTTCTCTATGAATACTACTGGGAGTTTAATTATCCCCATACCCCAACCACCTTCGCACTGCGAGGGCAGCGTTATAAATTGATTCAATACCATGGCGTGTGGGATACCGAAGAGCTTTATGACATTCAAAATGATCCCCTCGAGCAACATAACCTGATCGATGATGAAAGCCTAACGGCCATTAAGGTTGAAATGCGCAGGAAGCTGTTTGCGCAGCTTGCGAATAACAAAGGTGAGCATACCATCCCTTATACCGAAAAATATAACTCAGGAGCGGTGTACAAAGGTAAGGGCGGCCCAGCACAAGCGGATGCACCTAGCCACTGGTATCGACAGCTCAATGGCCCTGATGCCAATCAGCACGAAATTCCAGATGGCCCAGGCAAAGCGGCAAAGGTCAAAGCCTACAAAGAGATCTAAACAGCGGCTTCAGGCGATGGCGTACGCGCTACTGGTGGCACGCAAAGCGGTTGCTAATGACCGTTTATTTATGGGGTATCGCCAAAGCGAACAAGCTAACTTACCGAGTAATGGTAGTGAGTAATTTGATGCATAAATGAAAGCGTATTGTTTTATTTTTCAACGAATCATTACTGGGTTTCATTTATGAAACGTGTTTACAGGCTAGATATTAAAGCAAACTCAATCGTGGCAAGGGTTTGAGAGGGATATGAAGGGCTTTAAAGTACCCATTGCTATTAAAATGCACCATGTTAGCTTGGTGTTGTTAAATAAGTCTAATAATAAGGAAATACCATGCGAAACCTTCATCAATTGAAGTCTTTAGCGGTTGGGGTAGCATTGGCTTTAGCTACTGCATGCGAAGCTGCGCCAACTTCTGAAATTCCCAAAGCATTCAATGAGCGAGTGCATACTCCTCAATACGAAGAGCGTATGCAATGGTTCCGTGATGCCAAATTAGGTATTTTCATCCATTGGGGGATTTATGCTGTCAATGGCATCTCAGAGAGCTGGTCTCTTTATACCGGTATGTTGCCATATGAAGAATATATGAAGCAGCTGGATGGCTTCACCGCTCACAATTACGATCCTAAATACTGGGCTCAACTTATTAAAGGCAGCGGTGCTAAATATGCGGTCGTCACCTCGAAGCACCATGATGGTGTATCTTTGTGGGACAGTAAAGCTCACCAACTCACTACCGCCAATAAAACACCGGCCAAGCGTGATGTGCTTACGCCACTGATTAATGAATTTAGAAATCATGACCTTAAAGTAGGTCTTTATTATTCATTAATGGATTGGAGTCACAAAGATTTTCCCACCCGGGAACGAAATGTTTGGGCTTATCAGCCGAAAGAGTCTCCACAAAAGTGGCAGAAATTTCTAGATTTCAATTTCCAGCAGTATCGTGAACTTGCCGAGCAGTACAACCCTGATCTGTGGTGGTTTGATGGCCAATGGTGGCTGCCTGATATGTGGCAAAGTGATAAAACCGCGAAGATGTTAAGGGAATACAATCCGAACGTAATTATCAATTCGCGCTTACCCGGGCAAGAAGATTATGAAACCCCTGAGCAGGGGGTGCCACTGGCATCATTGCCTAATGACATTCCATGGGAACTATGTACCACCATGAACGACTCATGGGGATACCAGCCAACAGATACCAACTACAAAACCCCTAAAGATATTATTGATATGTTCACTGACACCATTGGTTTAGGCGGCAACCTGCTACTTGATATCGGTCCAAAACCAGATGGCACCATCCCAGCCGAACAAGAGGCGATCCTTAAGGGGTTAGGGCGCTGGGTGAACAAGCATGAGAAGGCCATCTTTAACACCCGTAAAGGTGTGGATTATAAATACTTCCATGGTCCATCAACGATAGGTAGCGCCCACTATCAACACACCGATTCAGAAGATGAGATTTTATACCTTTTCGTTCAGCACAAGCCAAATGGGTCGATTCGTCTTAAAGGTTTAGAGAGTCAAATTGTTCGTGCTTGGGTGGTGGGAAATGGCCAGAAGGTGCCCATTCGTCGTGGTACCAGCTATAAAACACCGGGTATTGTTTATATGAATGTACCAGAAACTGCATTAGACCAAGACGTTACTGTTATCGCGATTCGGGTTGCCGGTAAAGTGAAAATGCAAAAAGAAGATTATCACGCAGGATAATTCGCTGCGATCATAGTTGGTAGCGCTTGCAGGCGAAGTATCAATATTCGCCTGTCGATACTGTTGATATTCGATGGCTATTAGTATTGCCCATCATCCAGACCAATGGTCACAGCCTATCAACAGGCAAAAGTGATGATGGCCACCGTGAGCAGCAACCACTGCATCAGTGAACAAAATTGAATGATAAAAATAACGATAAAGGCCACTCTAGCTGGGCTCTTTTAAGAAATTAGGACGTCGTATGAAGTACATATTTTCTATGCTGCTACTCGTTAGTGGGGTTGCCCACGGATATCAGGTTGAGCAGCAAGATGCGATGAGTAAGGGCATTGCAAAAATTAAACAGCTAAGTCAGCAATTGACTCAACCCATACAGCCAAGACCGCGAGTATTAATCTCAAAGCAACAATTTAAACAGCATATGCAAGATTGCCCAGCTATCAATTACTGCTATGAGAGCCAGCAACAAATGATTGAGCAGGCCATCGCTGAGTTACCCCTTGAGGCGACATTTAGTCGTGCCATGGAGGGGCGTTTACAACGTTTAAGCTACGCCTACAAAATGACCTCAGAACAGCGCTTTCTCGATAAAGCTTTAGAGTACATTGATGTTGTGGATAAAGATGCTAAATGGCCTTATCGAACCGATGATTTAGGTGTGTCTCATGCCATTATGGGGTTAGTGACCCTTTATGACTGGCACTATGATAAGCTATCTCAAGCACACAAAAATGAACTTGAGCGCATCTTCTGGCAGGCAATGGATTGGTATGAAGATGTCACTAAAGTAGAGCGTATCTGGTGGGCAAACCGTCGTGATCCTAGTTTCATTTATGCGAATAACCATACTTCCCAAGCGAATGGGTCAATGGCAATTATGTCCTTGGCGTTACTTGATAACCCTAAATTTAGTAAGCGAAGCCAACAGCTTATCCCATATGCACTGCATGCCATTAATAGTCTCTACTGGTCAGGTTTATCACCCGATGGTGCTGCTGAAGAGGGGATGGGCTATTTCAGTTATGGTATGGAGCGTACAGTCGACCTATTGGCCACACTAACAGCAACGTTGGTCGATGCTCCCTCAATGTTAAACATCGCAGCGATTGCTAAAGCAAATGACTTCCTATTTAGTGGTACAGGCCCAATTGGTGCTTGGAACTTTGCCAATGGAAGTGCTCGTTTTGTACAGTCACCATGGGTTGTCTATTTAGCGACTCAACGTAATCAACCTTGGCAACTGCAGCGTATTGTTGCTATCAAAAACCGCTACCAAACCCCAACCGATGTTCGTCATGCGCTTTGGTACACTAAAGACTCTGAGGACTTAGCGAATCAAACTGCGACACCAACTCTGCCCCTTGATAACCACTTTAGATATGTGGAATACGCAACCATTAGAAGTGACTGGGAAGATTATTTTGGCAGCTTCTTAGGCTTTAAAGGCGGGCGCGCAGTGGTTTCCCATGGGCATGCCGATGCTGGTACTTTCCAAATTCAGGATTTAGGGATTAGTTGGACTAATGATCTGCCCCATGACAATTACGCTTGGCCCTATTTCAACTATTATGTTGACCGATTTAATTACTATCGAAATGCGCCGGAGGGCCACAATACACTGGTGATCAATCCCGAGCCCCATCGGTATCAGCATGATGTCACTGCCCATCCAAAAATCACCAATATGCACAGCAATTCATTGATGAGTATGGCCCAAATAGACCTGTCGGATGCTTATCCAGCGGCTGATAAAGTGTTGCGAGGATACCAATACGACAGAGCGGCGCGTCGTTTCCTTATTCAAGATCAAGTGACTTTAAAAGAAAACGGTGAGATTTATTGGTTCTATCATACGCCAGCGGACATTAAGTTAGTGAATGATGGCAAATCTGCGCTACTCGAAATTAACAACAAGCGTTTTCGGTTAGATTTACACAGCGAAATAAAGACGGCACGTTTTACCATTGTAGATGATGCACCATTGGTAAAGGCGAAGCTGCCGGTTAAAGACACGCCTATTCCAGATAGAAAAAAGTTGTCGATTAAATTGACCGGTAAAGGCGAGTTTAAATTTGCGGTAGCGGGTTATAGCATCGGCAGCGACTCTGAGTTGTCTGATTTTTCAGCTAAAGCGTTGCCAGATATTGAAAACTGGCGATTGCCAAGGGGACAGTTGGCGCCCCTTACATTATCTATAAATGGTGACAAGGTAACGCTACCTGTAAACGATAGCCACCATCTCATAACACTGCCTGAAGGGGAGATGGTCACCATCTTATTTGCAGGTAAACGTTATCAGCTCTCACTGGCGGATAATCAGCAGCAAAAAGTGGTCAAACTTACTAATGATAAGCGCACTTTGTTTGTCGAGCTTCGTAAAAAGCTGACGGCGATTGACGATAGCGAGTTTAGCTTCAGCACCGACCTTGGTGAACAGTTTGATGTTAGCCAGCTAAGGGATGGCAAATTAACTACCTACTACTCGGCAAGTAGTTTAAATAACAATGAGCGTGTTGAGCGTTTCATAGATGCTAACTTCAAAACAGCGACCTTTGTTAAAGGCCTAGACATTCAATTTGCCAATGGTTTTCAACGAGAATTCTATTTTGATGTTGAGGTATCCTCTGATGGCAACACATTTGAAAAAGTGCTGCACGGCGTAAGCAATCTAGGCCAACATTCTCAGCGCTTTTATCTTAACCATGATAAAGCCGTGAAAACCGTTCGTATTCGAGCTAACGGTAACAGTAAGTTGTATATGTATAACAACTACGCAGAAATTAAATTACTGAAGGCCCATTAACAATATTGTGAGCGCAACTAAAGCAAGGCGAGTAATGCATGACTGGCCTTATTTACATAGTAGGGAGCAACACAGGTAGGCGTTAGGGGTTTACTCAAGTCAATGTTTGGCAAATAGGCACTTTAATAGCGTCGCTAAATTTTGTGACTATCGGTCAGGCGTTGCTGCCATTTTTAGAGATCCAACATTAATCATTTTTATACAAAGTTGTTGATTTTGTTGGTTTTTGCTTAATGGTGGTGGCTTTTTAGTCGCTTTAGTTTAGCGAGTTATCTTTATCCCAGTGAAGATAAAAACTATTGCGACAAGTTCTGCCATTGCTAGTAATCAATGAACAATGGCACAGGGTTTAATGATTTTCTTTTTACAGTTACTAAATAAGCAGTAAGTAGCTTCTGGTTCGAAGTGATTTTATGAAAAAAACAATAATAACAGCAACGGCCTTATTGGCACTATGGGGCTGTGGCTCAGACGACAACGCCCCAGACCTAAATGCAAGTGTTCTTGATAGTGATAATGATGGCGTGGTTGATACACAAGACGCTTTCCCCTTTGACTCAGCGGAAAGTAGCGACCGCGATGGCGATGGTGTCGGCGATAATGGCGATGCCTTTGCTTTAGACGCGGCGGCAGCCGTTGATAGTGACCAAGATGGTTACCCCGATAGCTGGAATGAGGGCAAAAGCGCCGACGATTCCAGCTCTGAACCCAGGCTAGAACTGGATGCTTTTATCAATGATGCAGCTGAGTGGCGTGATAGCGATGGCGACGGTGTTGGTGATAATAGTGATGCCTTTGCTTTAGACGCGGCGGCAGCCGTTGATGGTGATCAAGATGGTTATCCTGATAGCTGGAATGAGGGCAAAAGCGCCGACGATTCCAGCTCTGAACCCAGGCTAGAACTGGATGCTTTTATCGGTAATGCTAACGAATGGCGTGATAGCGATGGCGATGGCGTTGGTGATAATAGTGATGCCTTTGTTTTAGATGCGGCGGCAGCGCTTGATAGTGACCAAGATGGTTACCCCGATAGCTGGAATGAGGGCAAAAGCGCCGACGATTCCAGCTCTGAACCCAGACTAGAACTGGATGCTTTTATCAATGATGCTAACGAGTGGCGTGATGGCGACGGCGATGGCGTTGGTGATAATAGTGATGCCTTTCCTACAAACCCAACTGAAAGCCTAGATAGCGATGGTGATGGTGTCGGTGACCATAGCGACGCCTTCCCATTAGATGCGGCGGCAGCCGTTGATAGTGACCAAGATGGCTATCCCGATAGCTGGAATGAGGGCAAAAGCGCCGACGATTCCAGCTCTGAACCCAGACTAGAACTGGATGCTTTTATCAATGATGCTGCTGAGTGGCGTGATAGCGACGGCGATGGCATCGGCGATAATAGTGATGCCTTTCCTGAAAACCCCAGTGAAAGCCTAGATAGCGATGGTGATGGTGTCGGTGATAATAGCGATGCCTTTGCATTAGATGCGGCGGCAGCCGTGGATAGTGACGGCGATGGTTACCCTGATAATTGGAATGCAACAAAGTCAGCAAGTGATTCGACTTCATCTCCGCGGCTCCAGCTAGATGCGTTTCCAAATGATAACAGTGAATGGTTAGATACCGATGGCGATGGCCTTGGTAATAATAGCGATCCTGATGATGATAACGATGGGATTTTAGATGAACAAGATCCATATCCGCTGCAAGCTGAAATCAATGTTAACAGTGACTTAATCGCCTATTGGGACTTTAATCAGCAATCTGGCAACCTGAGTTTTGATGCTGTTAACGGTTTGGCGGCTCAACTCAATGGGACCACTGAGCTGGTGGCGAGCCCTAGGACTAAAGCGTTGCAATTCAATGATGCCAGCGACGGTAATCAAATCACCATCGACCATAGCTTTATGCAGCAGGTAACGGATCAGTTTTCAATATCATTTTGGCAAAAAGGCTATGGCGTCGACAAAGAAAATAATCTGTTGTACGGCGTAGATGCCGCCAATAACCGGGTAATTCAAGCCCATGTACCGTATCGAGGTACAAAGGTTTACATGGATTGGGGCAGCAACCCAGATAACCCTAGTGGATATGATCGATTATCAGTGGTGGCACCTGAAACCCTAACCCAGAACAATTGGCATCACTGGGTAATGACTAAAAACATGAGCACAGGAGAGATGAAGCTTTATTTTGATGGAAGCTTAATTGCCAGCGCCGAAGCTAAATTTTTAGACTTTAATCAATTACAAAACTTCGACTTAGGCAATAGATTCTTCGGTCAGATTGATGAAATAAAGTTTTTCAATAAGGCGATATCCCAAGAGAGTGTAAACGTACTTTATAGCAATCAAGATAGCGATGGCGATGGGGTTGCTGACTTTGATGATCCTTTCCCAGTTGATGGCTCGGAATGGCTTGATAGCGATGGTGATGGTATCGGTAACAACAGTGATAGCGATGATGATAACGATGCCTTAACCGATGATCAGGAGCTGGCTTTAGGAACGGATCAGTTAAACCCAGACAGTGATGGCGATACCCTAACGGATGCCGAGGAAGTGGCGCTAGGCACCAACCCCCTCAGCCGAGACAGCGATGGCGATGGTATCGATGATGCCTTTGATAGTGAGCCGTTAGTGCGTAAGACTATCGATAGTGACGGCGATGGTGTCGCTGATGAGCTGGATGCTTTCCCATTTGATGCAGGCGCCAGTGTGGATGCGGATGTCGATGGTCTGCCAGATGCTTGGCATAGTAATATGCAAAGTACAGAAGGACGACAACTGGATGACAGCGTTAATGTCCCTAGCAATCTCGAAGCGAGAAAAGCCGCTATAGCATTAGAGCATGCTCGCTTAGTCGAGCAGACCATTTTGCCAGAATTTACCATGAGCGCACTATTATCTCGTTTAGACTTGACCTTACCAGAGTTGAGCGAGGTAAATAGCGCTTACCAAGCGGGCAATATTACCGCGGCTGGCGAGGAGTTACTTAATTACTATCGAACCAAATTTACTGATAAAAAGGTCATATTTAATCCAGAGCCTTTAACTTTAAAAGAGCATCAAAACTTCCTGCATTACTTTTGGGGAGATGATTCCGAGATGTTCTTTATGGGAGATGAGTATGATTGGGTGAACGATCCTTCTTCTTATGCTGAGTGGATGATTCAGCATACCCGTGAGTTTGGGGATATTCAGCTGATTTACCAAGCTTATCAAGCGACTGGCAATAAGCTCTTTTTCGATGAGATCATTGCTCGTTTTGTATCATATTTTGAGCATGCTTATCCATTTAGGGAAAATCTGGCAGCAAAATATGAGTATGGCGTAAAGCATCCTTTCAGTAATGCCATTCGTGGGCATTTTGTCAGTGAAATGCTCACACAAGTGATTGCGAGTCCTCATTTTGACCAAAAGATGTTGGCGTATCTATTAAATGGGTTATTTCATTCGCTCGATTTTGTCACGCAAAATTATACCGCTAGTGGTAATCATCTGACATATGAACTGCAGTACGTGATGGAAAATGGATTCCTATTTAATGAGTTGACTCGTGCCAGTGAGCCAGATACTGGCTGGATTGAAGATACCATCAGTCAGACCAGTGAACTGCTTTTTGCAGAAGTTTATCCCGATGGTATGAACAAAGAGCTCAGCGCCCATTACCATGGTGATTATGCATTTAAGTTTAGGGATTATTATAACATTGCCAATCAAAATGGTCGTGGAGATGCCTACTCAGCCGAGTATCAGGCACTGGTGAAAAAAACCTTTGATGCTGCGATGGGCTTTTATTTACCAAACTTTAGACGAACCAGTTTTGGTGATGGTTGGCCAAGGATTAGTTCGAGTCCGAGCTACTTTACAGAGTATCAAGATTCGGACACTAAACATGAATATCTAGCAACCAAAGGCAGCAGTGGCACGCCATTTAAAAGCACAGTACTAGATTGGGGCGGCTACTATGGCTTGCGCAGTGACTGGGGCTTTAATGGTGGCGATGGTATCGGCATGATCCTAAAAAGCGGTGATGAGGCTGAATGGCATAATCAGCCCGATAACCTGACTTTTGAATTAAGAGCATTTGGCCGAACCCTGATCAGTGATGCTAGTCAGCAAGCTTACGGAAGTAGCGACCCAGATGTGATTGCCATGCGAGATAAGTATAAGCAGACACGAGTTCATAATACGGTTACCTATAATTTACAAAATAGCGGTTTTGCGCACCAACTAAACCGTTTCGCCGAGGCCATTGACGCAGGAAGCTTTAACTATGATCTTATTGAGTTACAAAATCAGAGCTATAGCCAACTTAAGCATCAGCGAACGGTGTTATTGATTAATAATCAGTACTTTGTATTAGTGGATAAGTTAAGCGGCAGCGCTGATGGCGGCACGATTTATGCCCATTTCCAATTTGCCAATGAAAACGAAATGGACAAGGCACAACAGTTCAATCCCAACCACAGTGTATTGGACAGCCAAAATCTTGAGATGTACACCACTATGCCAGTTGAAGGCTCACGTCAGGGCAATTTATTGATCAAAGGGTGGCCACAAAACGGGCTTAACATGATCGATGAAATGCAAGGAATTGGGCCTTATGCAACGGGTGCAGGATTTGGTGTTATTGCCACCGGTATGAATGAGTTTGAACGTCGCGCCAGTGCGTTTAGTTTGCCAAGAACAGCGACTGATCAGTACTTTGTGACGGCGCTTATACCATTTAAAGGGGATAACAGTAATGGCAGTCTAACCCCATCGGTTACCGTAGAGTTTGATAAAAACAGTCAAACGGTTTCATTGACCGTTAATGGCGATAGCTATCAAGTGACGTTACCAAGTGGCGATGCCTTGGCGGTGGATACCGATGGTGATGGGGTGAATAACCTAGTCGATAGCAATCCATTCGATGCAGCAATACCTTAACGGCTAGGCTAAAGCTGATGTTTTGACGGCGGTGGCGCAAGCAACCGCCGTCATTTTTTTGAAGATTGCACTGCCACGGTTTATCACACTAAAAACGTTATGGGTGTGACCCTGTAACGCCGAGTTTAACAAGTTATGCAATAGGCTCAAGCCACAGTTGTGGTGACTACTGCCAAATCCAAGCTTAAGCTTAGTCGCTGACACAGTGAAATTAATTGCAATGACTAAGTTGTGATTGGCTAATCATCTTTATAAGTGGCTAAGTTTGTGGTTTTATTGGGGGATGGCGCTATTAAGGCGATATAATTGACTGCGCATTTAAGCAAACTAGGGTATGATGCGGTATTACTCTCTACCGAGACTACTATGGATATTGCCGTTATCACTGAAACAAGCTCAGAAATTCTTTGTTCTAATTGCAAAGCTTGTTGTTGTCGACTAGAAGTAATACTCATTACAGACACAGGCGTCCCCTCTGAGCACATCAAAGAGGATGAATGGGGGCCACAAACCATGCTTAGACTTGAAGATGGTTGGTGCTCAGCTTTAGATAGAGACACGCATATGTGCAGTATCTATGAAAACCGCCCGTGGATTTGCCGCGAATTCGAAATGGGCTCAGCAGAGTGCCAAGACGAACGTAAACAGTTAACGCCCCAGGATAATCAATGAAAAAGTCATTTGAACTAAACCACCCTAAATTAAAGCCCCAGCGTTGGTTAGATGCCATCAAGCATGAGCTAAAAAAATATATCAAAAGAGAGCGCAACAAAAAGCTACCAGCAGAGAGCGATTTTTGGGCATTTGATTGTAAAGTGGGCGTGAGTGAAGATACTGCCGATGTCGTTCATATTGGCGCAATCAACAAAGCGATTGATGCAATCAGTGCAAGCGAGTCAAATACCCTGTATGTTGAAATCATCGCCTATGCAGCAGTGACGGATCGCACCCCGCGCAGCAGCGATTATGACGAAGCCGAAGGCTAACCCTGCTACCCAATCAATTGGTTCAGTTGAGCCAATTGATTGTCAGTAACACCCACCAAATAGATCGCTCTAACTCTTGCTTTTGAGTTCTTAAGTCTCCCCCAATAGCACTGCCTACGGCCAACAAATCATGCCATCAGCCGATCTTGAAATATTTTTAACTTGTTGATTATTAAAATGGAAATGGTAACTATCATTTGTTAATGTGCGCGCCATAATTTTTACAAGGATGAAGTGGTATGAAGAAGTATTTACTGACTTTAATCGTAGCTGGTACAGCATTGATAGGCTGTAGTAATGAAGATGACAATAATGAAACTGCGGCATTTAGCGAAACCGAGATTGCCTCGGCAATCAAGTGCAGCAACTTAGCAGAAGGGGGCATGTGCTCACAAAACATGAATGGCGCTTGGGGAGAGTTAGATGAGACTCTCACTGACTGCTACGGTGCATATTGCTTTGAAGATGGCAGCCCAGCACCAGAGCAGCCAAATTTAACCCGTTGGCGCGGTGGCGAGGGGCACTTAATTCCTGTCTATTACTTTGATAAGGTCGACCCACGTTTTGAATATGCCATGGACGAGGTAGAGCGCTTAGTGGGCTACCCACTGTTTGATAGAAAAGGGGTCATCACCCTTGATATCAGCGACAGTTGGCAAATTGATTACTCAAGCCTGCCGACTGATTGGGGCTTTATTTGGAGCCAAGGTACATTTACGAGTAGTTGCTCATCGGGCACAGTATCTAATGCGCCAAACTCAATGGGGATAAGCAGCTACTTCGTCGGCCTCGATTATGCCATCAGCAAGCCCAATAATAGAAATGGCTTCGATGATTACCACCACTTTAGTTGGATTCAGTTAGACAGCAGCGCCACCCCAGATCCAGGTTGCACCACCATCGCCAGCGATGAAGTGGCGGTGCATGAACTTGGCCATGCACTCGGGATGAATAGTCACTTTGAAGGCTTTGGCGATGGCGCGGCATTTGATCAAAATGCCGAGCGAGTGCTTAAGACCATGTATCACCCGCAAAACCCACCAGGGCAACCGTTCGACGCGCTTTATATTGCACAGTAATGGCCTATAAATGGTAATGGGGTCGACCCCATTACCATTAATTTTTATGGTGTCTGTTAAAGGCTGGATTAATTGCGATTAAAAAGCGGTGTCAGTGAGGTTGTTGTTTTTCAATATACATCGCTTTATCGCCATTTTTTAACAGCTTTTCAAGGTTAATATCTTGATTATACTTGGCAACGGAGTGCCCTATACTGACCCCACTTGCACTTAATCGAGCATCGCCATCGGCAAATTGCCGATATTCACTCTTAATTCTTTTTGCTAGCGTGACAAGATCATCATCTTGTTCAATTTTTACTAATACCGCAAACTCATCACCACCAAGGCGCGCCACAATATCATTGGCTCGACACTGCGCTAATAAAATATTAGCAAGGCCACAAATGCATAAATCCCCAGCATCATGACCGGCGTTATCATTGACATATTTCAGTTTATTAATATCAAGGTAAAGCATGCCGATATCGACACCGGTGCGCTTAGCATCATTGAGTAACTTATTGCCAAGCTCAACAAAGCCACGGCGATTAAAGGTATTAGTGGTGGCATCGGTGACGGCTAATTGGCTAATCTCGAATAGATCGCACATTATTTTGATATCAGCCTGTACTAAACGGCCCAATTGCTCAAGTAAGCGCTGAAGGGTATCGCTGTAATCCGATTGTTCAGTGTCGATGGCACAAACCGTGCCAAACGGAGTGCCATCGGGCCAAAAAACGGGCACCCCAGAATAGGAACGAACCGCTCCTTTAACCACCGCAGGAAACTGCGAAAAGTAAGCATCAGCCTTTGGATTCGGCACATACAGCGGCGAGCCCTGCTCAATGATATGGCGACAAAAACTGGGTTGGTGCCAGCTCCAACTATCATGCTTTGCTAAAAAATTATCATCGTTTTCACTGGCAACAACCACACTGAACTCGTCTTGGCGGTATTGCACAATTGCCCCGCAGGCCGAGCCAAACACCTCAGAAATTAAATTGGCCAAATCCTGCCATTTATTAAAATCAATCTGATTCGTGACACTTTGATAAATACAGCGATTACTTTCAACCAACATAATCTCACCTTTTTTGATCATTAACATTAGTGTAACTAGCAATCGGTAAACTTGAAAGAAAACCTAAGGCAACGTTCCAGAAAATTAGCATTCAGCCATATTACAGCTGTTGGTGACCTTTTTACTGTTTTTGGATATTGGCTAATTTGATTGCTGAAAATGGTCTTGTTACTCATTTTTTCGTCTATGTTTAATAGCCATAACACTCACCGATTAGCACAATGTTTTTATGTGAAGAGGGAACCCTTTATGAGAGTCAATTTTGCGAATCACCTTGGACTCATGGTGTTATTGGGCTCACTGCTAAGTGCATGTTCAAATGACAGGGTAGAACTGACTGAACCGCCGGTTGTTGCTGAGGTCGCTAAGCCCGTTGCCGTTGCTGGTCATTCGTTAGTCGCTAAGTCTGGTAGCACCGTTACGTTAAATGGTAGCCAGTCTTATGACCCTGATGGGGCAACGCTGTCTTATCAATGGAATCTTGCAGAAAAACCCAGCGGAAGCACTACTTCACTGGTTGACGAAACCACACCTTTTCCACGTTTATATGTGGACGTCGATGGTGATTACACGCTCGAGTTAGTCGTGAGCACTGCCAGTGCTTCAAGCGAGCCTTCTCAAGTTCGTGTGAGCGACGCCAATACTTTTCCAACAGCGTCTGCTGGTCCTGATGAGACCTTTCAAGGGGCTAACGTTATTGTTCGCTTAGACGGCAGCAAAAGCAGTGATGCAGATGGTGATTCCCTGAGTTATCAATGGACGATCTCCAGTGCCCCTTCAGGCAGCACCAGTGTGGTTTCGAAGGCCGACTCCCCATTTGCATTCTTTGCTCCCGATGTAAGCGGTAATTATGAGCTGGAGTTGACCGTGACCGACCAGAACGGCAACACTGACACGGATTCGGTGATCATTTCAGACGTTAACTCAAAACCAATAGCAGCAGCAGGCAGCGATCAGAAGTTTTCTACGGGTCAATTGGTGCGTCTCAATGGCTTGGGGTCATCCGATCCTGATGGTGACAGGATCAGTTATCAGTGGTCGATTGTATCAGCGCCTTCTGGCAGTAGCGCTGCCATTTCCGCACCCACCACGAGTGTTGCGGAGATTACTCCCGATACAAACGGCGTTTACGTGTTATCTTTGGTTGTCAACGATGGCCAGCTCGACAGCGACCCGGCGCAGGTGTCGTTGCGATCCGATCAACACCCACCGATTGCGCATGCCGGTAACGACTTAACGACCGACGTTGGTACCACAGTGCATCTCGATGGTACGGCCTCAAGTGATGCCGATGGGGATACACTAACAGCCCAGTGGTCGGTAATTCGCCGTCCAAAAAATTCCCTCGCCATTCTAGCGGATACAACGAGCTACCATCCGGTATTTACCCCCGATGTGGGCGGTGATTACATTGTTCAGCTTATTGTTTCTGATGGCTCCAACGCCAGCACGCCAGATCAAGTTCTAATTTCAACCAATAACTCCAAACCGCTAGCCGACGCAGGTGTCAACCGTAAGGTTAATACAGGGCAAACGATCAATCTCGATGGTTCGAAGTCGTACGATGCCGACGGTGATGCTCTAACTTATTCTTGGAGTCTAATCTCTTCGCCTGCTGGCACTCAAGCGACGTTATCCGACCCTTCTGCAGTGGCGCCTAGCTTCACCCCCGATGTGGCGGGGGACTTTGTATTCCAGTTAGTGGTTGCGGATGGTGCGACGACCAGTGCACCTTCAACGATGACGTTAACGGATCAAGACTTAGAGCCAACCGCCAATGCGGGCAACGATCAAGTAACAACAACTGGCGTTGAAGTGATGCTCGATGGCTCGTTATCGTCGGATCCAGAACAACAAACTTTAGTCTATCAGTGGAGTTTGCTATCGAAGCCGACCTCGAGCTCGGTGAGTGTGGTCGATAGCGACCAAGCCATCGCGAAATTAACGCCCGATGTGGCGGGCGATTATGTGGTGCAGCTGGCTGTCACCGATGCTGCAGGTCAGACCGCGTTTGATGTTGTCGTAGTTCGTGACCCCGCTAAAAATACCCTGCCAGTGGCGAATGCAGGTCAAGACTTACAGGCGTTTAGCGGTATCGAGGTCGTATTGGATGGTTCGGGTTCTAGCGATGCTGATGGCGACACGCTTGCCTATAAGTGGAGTATTGTATCAAGCCCATCCGGTAGTTCAGCATTTTTACAGTTTGACGCATCCCGTACGCCCCGATTCATTCCCGATGTTGAGGGCGATTATGTCATTCAGCTGGTGGTCAGCGATGGTCAAAGTACATCGTTACCAGATGTTATGGTGATTCATGACACTGAAAAAAACCTCGCGCCTCAAGCTGCAGCCAGCGCGCCACTTAACCCCGGCACTGGGCAAGCGGTGCAACTCAGTGGCGACCAAAGCACCGATCCTAATGGCGACGCTCTAACGTATCGTTGGGCGATTGAGCAGAAACCCGCAAACAGCCAGTCAACGGTGGTGGATTCAACGATGGCCAATGCCAGCTTCACACCTGATATCGTTGGCATATACCTTATTGGATTAACGGTTTCGGATGGAGAATTTGACCATAAAGCACGCGTGCTACTCATTGCTGACAATCCGCCCACGGGCTCTCCTATTACGATTCCCATGGGGCACAACTTGCTTATGCTAAGCACCACAGGTGGTGCTTCGGGAACCGGCGCGTTAACCTCCATTAGCGAGTCGGATTTAACGCAAACTACCGAACTGTTAAGTTTTCACGGTGTCCCGGGTTTTTATCGTGATAGCCACCAGCAGAGTGTGGTCGCGCACCCAACTCGGCAATTAATGTATATAACGCAAACTTCGAATGGGGCGTTTGGACGCGGGACTGTGTTGGAATTTGATCCAATTACTAATCATTTATCGCTGTTTGCTAATATTCCACGATTGACAGTTTCAGGAAATGATGCACGGTTATTCCATCGAGAGCTGGTGTTCCACCCCGATGGCAACTCGGCGTACTTATATTCCGAAGGCGGTGGTCAACAAGATGCGGGGGTCTTATTGCATCTCGATATGGACCCTAACAGCTCAAAATACAAACAATTTAGTGTGGTTGCAGAATTTGGCAAAGCCGAGAATACTTGGCCGGGCGCGCCTCGTCGGCCGACGACTGCTCCGACTTGGACCGACAAACAACATCTGTTCTTTGTTTGGTCATCGGGTCGTGGGACGTCGAATTTGCCTGCGCTCGAGTTGGCGCCCTCAGATGTCAACGATTTGTCGAAGCCTTGGGTGCCAAGCAAATGGGGTGATCATGTCAACACACGTTTAAACGGTACTATTGCTTTCTCCGATAATAGCTTTGTGAATGCCATCAGTACTTTTCCAACGGTGGCAGTTCAAACCGGTGTCGCCGGATCCGCAGGCACTAGCATGACCGATTGTTATAACCCGCGTTCGAGCTTTTTCTGGCGAAACCCAACGGTGTTCATACTGTGCGTAGGTGGCGGCTCGTTTAATGCCAGCTTGTATGAAACCAATGCTGCGGCCGGAACGCCGACGTTACAGCGAAGCTTCAGTAATTGGGGCTCAATCGATTTAGTCGGTTCGATCGCTTCGCAGGTGGGCTCGCGAATGTACGCAGTGGTTAATGATGAGCAGACCAGTGCTTACATCGATCCGTCGAACGATCTCGCTACCCTCGGCCTTCAACCCCCATTCTTGGCGGAAATCTACAAACCTAACTTTGCCGACGTTGCGATTATTCAAGGTGGGGGTGATCGCGGTTTTTATTTCATTGGTAATCCCGCGATACTTAATGATGCTACTGACAACATAAACGATCGGTACGTTTCAGTATTAAGTTTTGACGGTGGGGATTATGGCCAAGGCGCGGTGCTTACTTACAATCGAGGCGATGCCAGTGTCAGTAGTGCGTCAATGGGGTTCGAAGCTGCCGGCCTGCCATTTGGGCGGATTCTAAAGGCAACCGACAGAAACTATTATTTCTCGACGTTATCGGATCGAACGAGCCGTTACAACGGCTCTGTGGCGAGATTTGATCCCGCAACCGCAACCCTGGAAGCGATTCCAAGCCCTACGCGAGTGCGTGCGGGGATTGGGCACGCTCAAGGACCTGGCTTTAAGCTGTACGGACTTGGGGTGAATACTTTCTATAGTCGCTATGAGTTATATCGCATTGATATGCAGACCGATAACTTTACCGTTCTAAAAGATTTAGACCTAACCAAGGCAGCGGCGCCTGAGTTTGAAGTCACTGCTGATCAGCACAGACTGTGGATCATGCTCGACCAAGCGGTGGGCTGTTATGACACCAATAACGGAAGTTTTAACAAAGTACCACTAACGACCACAGGTCCCCACGAACCAGTACGAGCAATTACCATTCCAAGCTATGGTGCTGATGGTTACTTTGCAACACGTAATAGTGATATGACTGGGCTGGGTACGATTCAACGTATCCGAAATTGGTGTGCCCAGCCAACACTCACTGAGGTAGTTACGGGGTTGAATGATCTGCCTTCAACCGCTTTACTATTCGCGTCTGATGGTAATTACTATTATGGTACCGATGGGGGCAAGTTGATGCAATTTGACCTAGATACAAATACCGTTTTGGAAGTGGCGTCGATTTCTGGCAAGCCCGTGGTCGGGTTCCTAATAGAAGATACCAATGGGGATATTGTGGGTATTGTATCAGAGGGGGATGCCGCGACAGATGAAATGTTTGCCTACACCCTAGCCGATGGTACGGTCGTTACCCAAGCTATTCCAAAGGAAATGCCGATTGATAGCCATTATCCTGGATTCACTGAGATTAACTGATGGCTAAATAAAGGGTATTAAGGGTAATCGTTTGGTTTAACAGACACCCCTTTTTATTGCTTGAAATGACTTGCTTCGAAAACAATGTCAAATAAAGGGGGCTGAGTCTGAATCTATGGATTCAGTGGGGCTGTAATAATGAATAAAGGGGCAGGCTTGCCCCTTTATTATTAAATCTTACTGTGGTGCAACTACTCGCCCAGCGCCATAGGTATGGTCATGCCCTGGCTTGCCTAAGTCATCAGCGTAATCGCGCATGGCTTTTTCAACATGAACTGGGTCCATATCGCCGCCATTTTTACCAATAATTAGTGCTGCAACCCCTGCTGCATGTGGAGCCGCCATAGATGTACCCGCTGACCAGTACCAGCTACCTGTGCCGCTGGTACTAAACACCAGATCAAATACAAAGCAGTAGTGTTGAACAACGCCCGCCTGACAAATGTCGAATCCACCCGGTAAGCCTGCCGCATCAACACTACCTCCAGGAGCGGCAAAAGAAATACTCTTGCTACCATAGTTTGAATAACTTGCACGGTTATCTAAATAAGTATTGGTTGGATCTTTAGCCCAGTTATAAGGCGTAGTAGCCGATATTGATAGCACTTTTGGCAAGTCTGAAGGTAAGTGAACTAATGAATCACTGGCATTAGATATCACGCTATCATTCCCTGCAGAAGCAATAATAGTTACGCCTTTTTTAACTGCATAATCCACCGCTTTTTGGTAAGAGTTAATAAAAGCGGCAATGCCATCCTCTCCACCTACCGCAAAACGGATATCATCGCTGGTGTCATAGGGCGTACCGGCGATATCATATAAACCATTTTTGCGTATTGATAACCCCAAGCTCATATTAATGACATCCGCGCCATTATCCGCTGCATAAACAATGCCAGCCATTGTGCCATAGGAGCTACCAGAGCCAGTTTGAGCTGATAACACTTTTAAAATAATAAGTTCTGCCTCTGGGGCTACCCCAATCACACCATAACCATTGTCCGCGGCTGCAATTGTGCCTGCAGTATGGGAACCATGGTTAAAAGTACCATAGGTATCGTACCAAGCTTCTCCAGCTACAAATGACGTACTTAATTGGGTATTAATATTGGGGGCTAAATCGGGATGAGTGGCATCAGCACCAGAATCAAGCACGGCAACCACGACACCAGCTCCGCGGTGGCCAGCATTCCACGATTCAACAGCGTTAACGGCATCATGTCCCCATTGTAGGTCAAAATAGAAGTCGTCATCGCCACTATAAGGGGGATTATTAAAAGACTCTAGCGTTAACTCACGCTGCTCATCGGTCAAACCCGTTTCAATATTTGGTATAAAAGCAGAGGCATCTGGAGATAGTGTCAAGCCAGATTTTAGCGCTTGCTCATTAGACTCAAAACTTACTTGGCAAATCCCGATTTGGGGTAAACAATCAAGTAACTGGCCGCCTGCGTGGCTAACTTGTTGTTGTACCTTTTCCTTATCAAAGGAACCTTTGACATTATGTATATAATTGATGGCGTTAGCCGAGGTAGATATAGCGAAAGTGACAGCAGTATAGATCAAAAACTTTTTCATTATGATCGTCCTTGTTGGTTATAGTTTATTCCGTACAACTATACCGGGAAGTTGAATATCAAAATGTTAAACCTGATATCTATCATCAGTTTAAGGTAGGAATTCAGGTATTGCCAATTATTGCAACAGATGATTGCGAAACGTGGGGTTGGTGTTTTTTAGAGATGCTAGAATCAATGGAGTCAGACTCTGACCCCATTGATTTTGGCTGTCTTGGGTTAGCTCTCAATAATGAATATGCATTAAGAAGCAAGAAACCAGAAATGGTTAGGCAAGAGCTATGGGCCATATGTTGCAGGGTCTTGTTTGTAGACAGTGCTTTGGTTTCGACTTGACTTAACCCCACAGCCGCGCGCTTGCCAGCTGGGCCAGACTTATCTAAACTGGCATTCAACTGGTTTACCGCCCTTAAGCTTGCCTACCAGCTGCTTACCATCGGCACTTAGGGTTAAACTCACCTTTAAATCAGACATGGGTTTCCTTATGTTTGCACTAAAAGCACTGCTGTTTGTGGTTGCCCTTGGCTACCTAATCTGGACAATCACAGGCTGGCTGATTTATGGCGCTAAGGGTTAATCCCCTAACTTGGCGTTATACACCGCAGCCACTTCTCGCCACCACATCTAAGCCCTCACACACAGCACCGTTAAACTTCATTAAATCCTGCACCTGCAATCATTTATGCATGGTGAGCTTATACTCATCCTAAAACACAATTGACTCAGATTTCGTCGGTACCACCATAATGCCTGAATCGACGCATTCTTTTTCCAGTTGACTTTGTTCGGTTTGGCTATTAGGGGTCCGATCATACAACGCCCGCACCCCGCTTATCAGTTTTTTACCGTAAGTACATATAGATAGCCATAATTAATTGGTTAAATGACTCATCAATATAGTCAAACAAGATGATGCAAAACGCCAATCACCAAGATTTAACCATGGCGGTCTTTAGCTGTATTAGTAGGCTTTTTTGACTGGTTTCTTTATCCCAAACTGACTAAAGACTAAAAACTAAAAGTACGCCAAAGGTTGTAATCGCTAAGGCACTTGGTGTGCTCCATTTTTTATGTTGCATGCAAAGTTGAGTTAGCTCTGGATCATTTAATGTTTTAATAAGGTCGATCTGATGATATAGCTGGCCATAGGATGTTCTATTGCCATTTATATTTACAGAGAAGTCATATTCTTTGGTATCCTTTCCAGGTAGGAATATCCTGTCCTTGCGATACTCCCTTATATCAAGGCTTCTTAAGAAGCTTCTGTGTCTTGTAACCATAATGAATTGGGCTTTACTAACAAACCTTGAAACATAGAAGTGCACTATTAAGCTGATAATTAAGCAAATCAAAAAGAATATAGTCACACGATTTTCCTAATAAATACTTTTTCAAGCATCTTAATCAGGATTTCATTACCATGCAATGTTCCAAATCAAAGTGGCAATGTATGCTAGGAAGGCGTTTATAAAGTTAACTATGTTTGGCAACATTAATTTTTACTAGGCTCCTAATGTAGTGGCATAGTTAATTTGGCCACCTGATTAGAGGTGTTAAAATACACCTCATAGCATAACAGGTGACACTATGA
>NZ_WINH01000088.1 GCF_010993985.1 Paraferrimonas sp. SM1919
GTATTACTCACCCGTTCGCCACTCGCCGGCAGGTAGCAAGCTACCCCCGCTGCCGTTCGACTTGCATGTGTAAGGCATGCCGCCAGCGTTCAATCTGAGCCAGGATCAAACTCTTCAGTTCAATCTGCTGTTTTCGCTCTATTACGAGCGGTCGCTCACTCTCAGAATCTGACTTGAACTCTCGTTCAAACCTTACTTCTGTGCGAGCACTTCATAACTTGTAAGCTAACGAACTCTCGTTCGTCGCATCCGTCATCAAGCGCCCACACTTATCGGCTGTTTGTTTGTTAAAGAACTTCGCGATCAACTTTGTTTATCGCGTCGCTGCGTTGTCTGCAGCAGAGAAACGAGATTATGCAGAGCTTTTTCGCCGCCGTCAACAACTTGTCGAAGATTTTTTATCCGTCAACTCGCTGCCAACCGCCTCGAACTCCTATCGGCTCCTACCACCTCGCCGACCAGAAACCCGCATCATTACTGCTTCCCCACCGCCTCGACCCCTGCGCTTTCGCTTTCGCTTCAGCGCTGCGTCGTGCAGCGAGGGGCGAATACTAGAGACCTTTCCCCGACTTGGCAACACCTTTGTTGTGACGAGCGAATGACAGCTCACCGGGATTGCCCACAAACCCAATGCCCACCTACGTTTTCGGGCAGAAATCAGGGAGAAGTGACCCCAGATATACTTGAGTCAGGGACTCGGACATTCGGAAGCGTCCGCTCCGACACTT
>NZ_WINH01000089.1 GCF_010993985.1 Paraferrimonas sp. SM1919
GCAGCGCCTCGTAATCATCGACCGTCTGAGCGTCGGGCAGCGCCTTGAACAGCGCAACGAGATATTGGTACGCATCGACGCCGTTGGCCTTGCAGGTCTCGACGATCGAGTACAGGTTGGCGCTGGCGGTTGCGCCACGCACGGTGTCACAGAAGAGCCAGTTCCGGCGCCCGACGACGAACGGCCTGATCGCATTCTCGCAGGGGTTGTTCGAGATCGGCCAGGCGCCATTCTCGACGTAGCGGATGAGCTTGGGCCACTGCCCGTGCAGATAGTGCAGCGCTTTGCCGAACAGGCTCTGCGGCAGCACGGCGTGCAGGTGGCGCAGTAGCATTGATTCGATCTCATCAAGGACAGGCTGGCTCTGCTCAGCTCGCACCTGCTGTCGCTGCTCGGGCTTCATCTTGGCCGCCTCGGCTTCGAGCGCAAAGAGCTTGCCGATGAGCTTGATGAACTGTGTGACGGGATGTTCGCCACCACGCTGCGCCTTGGGCAATGCCTCCTCGGCCTCAACCATGTAACGGCGAACATGCGCCCAGCATCCAAGGTGCACCAGTTGATTCGCGTGTGCGACGTCGTTGTACGGCGCGTAGCCGTCCGTCATCAACGCAGCGCCAGGCTTGATGCCGGCATAGAGTGCCGCAGCCTGTTTCGTTTCGCGCGTTGAGCTATAGGCAAACAGCCGTACCGGCGGACCGGAGCCGTTCATCTGCGCCC
>NZ_WINH01000090.1 GCF_010993985.1 Paraferrimonas sp. SM1919
CTGGAGTTCAGACTCTTCCCGATCTCTAACCGCCTAAATTCTTTTGTGTCTCTCTTCTCCCTTACAAAAGATTCAAAGGACTAACCGCCTGAGAATTCTTTTGATTCTTCCCTTCCCCTTATACAAAAGTGTTCAAAGGACTAACTGCCTGAGAATTCTTTTGTATCCCCATTCACAAAGTATCAAAGGTTTAACAGCCTGAGATCTTTGTCTTAACACATTGGAGGGTACATCCTTTGTGGTACAAGTAGAGGGTACATCTACTTGGGTTGTGTGACTGAGAACAAGAGAGGGTACATCTCTTGTGGATCAGTTCTAGTGGAGGGTACATCCACTAGGTTGTTCAAAGAGAACAAGGGAGGGTACATCCCTTGTGGATCTTTGCTTGTAAAAGAATTTTTACAAGGTTGAAAGAAATCTCAAGGACCGCAGGTCGCTTGGGGACTGGATGTAGGCACGGGTTGTTGCCGAACCAGTATAAAACTCTTGTGTTTGTCTTCTTCTTCCCTACACTCTTTAATTTCCGTTGTGCACTTTAATTATCGCTTTTACTTTTGGTTAAGTTTCTATTTCTGTTATTTACTTTCTTAACATTATAGTAAAAGCCTAATTGAATCTAGTAACATTAAGAAGGATAAATTTTTAATTAGTCAAGACATGTTCACAATTAATTCAATATCCCTTCTTAATTATTCCGAGGCCACCTGATCT
>NZ_WINH01000091.1 GCF_010993985.1 Paraferrimonas sp. SM1919
AAGGAGATCGAACTTCCTCCTTTCTTCAGTTGTCGGGGGCAGCCCTTCCATAGACAAAACTATTGGCGATGCTGCGATGTTGGGTTGAGGCAACGTGCCTGGTGCCGGCCCTTCGGGGATCGGGGGATAAAACTCGACATCCCTCCGAGCATAGTCTTGAGGGTCTTTATGGACTTCGTCGGGCTGCTGAGGAGGCTCTTTTTCATGGACGGTAGAAGCAATGTGGCCCGCATCTTCTTGCAAGATGGGTGGTGAATAGTTGGGCGGCAATCCATAAGGGTAAGCCGCTCGGTTGTATCCCAGGTGAGGGCTGCCATCGTGCCCCAGTGTGTCCCTTCCCCGTCCTACTATGTTTGAGGGAGGATGGTGCGCAGTTGCCAAGAGAGTCGGGTCTGCTTCGGCAGCCGAACTGACAGCGGCGGCGGTGGCTGCGTTCTTCTCTATGAGCTGCTTCATACTTAACATGGCCTCCATGATGGAGGCCATTTGTTCTTTCAGAGCCGACATGTCGGCTTTCATCTGTTCCTGCGTCTCCTCTTGATCACCCATCGTTCTAGATTTGGATCTGGTGCGATAGGGATGCCTTGTGGCGCGTTTAGTTATGGTGTTTTTCCCGGTTGACCAAACGTGAGGAGTGGGTAAAGAAAGAAA
>NZ_WINH01000092.1 GCF_010993985.1 Paraferrimonas sp. SM1919
TAGGCAATATATGTATATACATCAAGCATGGCCAAAATACCTCATCAAGCATGGCCAACAAAAACATATCATCCAATGAACCCCCCTCACACTTATTCCCAAAACAATTCCAAAGCTCCAAAATTCCTTAAGGGTAGGGTGAGATCATGGTTTTTCACTTAAGGCTTGTAATGAGCTTCAAAACAAGGAAAGGGAAACAAGGCTCAAAAGGGATATCAAAGGAATTAATTCAAGGTAAGTCCATTTGGCTAGAAGCTTATAAGAACGAAATTGCCTAAATCATTTCCAAATATGCATGTGAATTAGGAAGCATCAACAAGAATTAAGCCAAGCTATTGTGCAAGCAATCAATGGGGCAAAACACACCAAATGATTAAGATGATGGATGGCTCAAATTCTCACAAAGGTAAACTCATCACTTTCAAATTGAGCTTTCAAAACTATCATGACATGTAGAGGAAAAACAAGGATTTCAAATCACAAAATGTCAAGAGACTTTTATTTTCAAAACAATTACCCATTTCTTGAACATATCCTATAATTCAAAGAAAAACATGCAAAGTCGTACATGCACACAAAATTGACCCAAAATATTAAACTAAAAATCCGACGAAACTAACAACATTAACAAATTAACACAACTAACAAATTAACAAAACCAACAAAACTAGCAAAACCAAATAACACTCCCCCACATACTTAAACAA
>NZ_WINH01000093.1 GCF_010993985.1 Paraferrimonas sp. SM1919
AACCTCCTGATTATATTTTGAAGAATATTTTTGGCTCTGGTTTAGGCTAACCCATGTGCAGGAGGTTAGCACTGTCTAGGGGAGTCATAATGTCTATGTGAATAGGGAAATATGAAGCAACTATATATATTGTTGGTTTTAGCTTTAACAGGATGCTCTTCGACTGAAACGAGCTCAACCAAAAGCTCTCCTCAAACTTCAAATATTAAGAAAGCAGAGGCTTCATTAACGAATAAAGAGATGGTTAACATCTACAAGTGGTCAGGTTATGTCAATTCTAGTATTACTAGACATATGGGAAATACAAATCAGTATCTAGGCCTATCGACTGTAGTTGAGTTGTCTATTGAGCGTGATGGTAAAGTTTCCGAAGTTAAGGTTGTTGAAAAAAGCAACTCTCAAGAATTTCAAAGGAAAGTACTCGAAGCTATTTATGCTTCTGCACCATACAATACAAAAATGCTCTCGGATGTTGAATTCTCAAAGGTTAAAAATATGAAAATTACAATTAACCTTCAAAGATAATTCACATAACAAATTACTCAAAAGGACGCAAAACGCTTGGTTTGCGCTCCTTCGTCGCTAATTTTAGCCAAGCATTTATGCGCCCATTAGTAAGGCGTTAGAGCAACCCATGAGAAAATACTTCGTCTTTGCTATCAGTATTATTATCTTAGGGTGTACAACCATTCCTGA
>NZ_WINH01000094.1 GCF_010993985.1 Paraferrimonas sp. SM1919
GCGGTGAGTGCATCCCCTTCGATATCGCTCGCTTGAGACAGCAACTGTTCTTGAGTCAGAGTAATGGCGCCATCTTCATTAACTGAGTAAGCCAAATCCCCCGACACCGGCGCATCATTAACCGCAATAACATCAATGCCGGCGGTGGTCTGTGCGGTTGCCCCGTCTTCATCGACGACGGTGACATCAAGGGAGACATTGCCATTAAAGTTTTCATTAGGGGCGAAGCTGTAACTGCCGTCGCCGTTATCGGTGAAAATACCATCGGTGCCCGAGTAAGCCACCCCACTGACACTGACCTCCCCTTCAACGTCTGAGCTGTTTGCTAAAAGTTGCGCATCACTAAGGGTAATAATGCCATCTTCATTGACGGAGTAAGTGGTGGAACCCGCCACTGGAATGTCATTAACGGACTCAACGCTGACATCAATGTTGGCCGCAGTCGTGGTGGTGCCATCGCTCACGGCGAAGCTTAACGCCACGTCACCATTGAAGTTCTCATTGGGTGAGAAGGTATAACTGCCGTCACCATTATTGGTGAACACGCCATCGCTGCCTGAGTAGCTGACATCAGCAACGGATAGATCGTCACCATCAATGTCTGACGCCCCCGCTAGGAGCTGGGCATCGGTAAAGGTCAGTGAGCCATCTTCTTCGATGCTGTAGCTGGCATCTTCGACAACCGCGGCGTCGTT
>NZ_WINH01000011.1 GCF_010993985.1 Paraferrimonas sp. SM1919
GAACACTAAAGTACATTGAGAAAATCGTTTTGTTGATTTTCAAATGCCTGTGAGTGCCCACACAGATTACTTGATTACATTGTTAAAGAACGTTTGACCGTGTCGGTCAGGGCTGCGTATCTTAATGATTTTGAGCCCGTGGTCAAGGGTTATTTTTAAAAAGTTTTTCAACCGTTTAAGTTTTAACCTCAACCCTGACTGAGCTACCTGGTAGCTCCAACGTTGCTGGCGCTTTAGTGCCTTGCCCCGTGTCAGTGGATGCGCATTATAGGGAGCGGATTTATTTACGCAACCCCTTTTTACAAAACTCAAGTTCAACTGACCAAAAAAGCACCAACCTTACTGTTTTATGTTGCCTAGCTCTACATTTGCACTAAATTTCCTCTTTTTTTGTATTTTTTTTACCCTAAACACTAGAGCTATTGGCAAAGTTTCATTATTATCTGTACTGCGTTAAATATCTGTTAAGTTTTCGTTTTCTATACTATTTTGAGATCCAACTATGTTTAAATCTGTTTTAGTGGGTATCGTTGTTGCTGTTATTGGTTTCCTTGTTCTCGATGTTCTCGATGTTGCAGCCATGATTTCTCCTCCCCCAGGCATTACTTTTGCTGTAGCAGCTATTGTTACTGCTGTTGTGATTGCCTGTATACCTAGCCCTTCAGTTTCATCGAGCGATGATGAAGAGTTTACTACCTTATATGTAGGCAATTTACCTTATCGTGTTCATGAGGGTGATGTGCGAGACTTATTTGCCCAATATGGTCTTGTTAATTCTGTACGTTTGGTCCGTGACCGTAAGACTAATAAACGTAAGGGCTTTGGTTTTGTTGAAATGTCTAGCTCAGGTGCTATCAAAGCCATGAAGAAACTGAATGATAATGAGTTTCAAGAGCGTACTTTGAAAGTGCGTGAAGCAAAAAGCCAAGAACGTAAAGATTAAATTCAATCACTGTTTAGGACTTCGGTTTGTTTAAAGCCGAAGTCTTTTAGCGCTTTCCCCATTGTTACCTTGCCAGAAGTAAACCAAGCCTGCAGAAGCTCAGCCTGATTAGTCATTGGAAGCAACTGTTCTACCCTGCGTCTGATGGCATCACTTGAATCAATCAATTTGACTTGCTCGCCTAAATAATCCTGAATTTCTTCAGCCAATAATGGAAAGTGGGTACAACCTAATACCACTACATCACTGCCATATTGTATGACTGGTAATAGTTGCTGCTGTAATTGGCTCACATCGATAGTGTTTTTTGATAACTTAGCTTCAGCCAGATGGACAAGTTGAGAGCAGCCTAAAAGTTGAACTTGTTTATCCTTGGCGAATTCATTGATCAAGTCTTTAGTGTATTGACGTCTTACAGTACCTGGGGTAGCCAATAGTGTAATTTTATTGTTCTTTGTACAAGCAGCTGCAGGTTTAATTGCCGGGACAACTCCCACAACCGGTTGTGTTATTGCCATTCTTAAATGCGGTAGTATTAAGGTACTAGCACTATTGCAAGCGACAATTACTGCATCAATTGGTTGTTTTGCGATAACTTGTTTGATGAGTTTTACCGCCCCCTCAACAAGCTCATCATCTGCTAACTCACCATATGGTAAGCGCGCATCATCAGCTAAATAGCTAACTTTATAACTATCTTGCAAGTGCTCAACAATAGATAGACCACCAACACCTGAATCAAAGACTAAAATAGATGAATACACAATAAATACATACTAAAATTTTTGTTAATGTTCCCATAGTGTTTCGAAATTACAAATAAGTTTTGGGAATTATTATCAACGATAGCGCTCTGAAGCTTATTTTGATCGTTGTTACAGTGCGTTGCCGCTGATTAGCTTAGTGTAATCTGTCGTAATCGCTTAGTTCTGTTTAAAAGCTTAGCAAATTGCTGCTGAAACAAACAGAAAAGCGCTAGAGACCCTAGACAATAGCACTAACTAGTATACTATTTCGCCCCAACTTAATCTCAACTGAGTCAAACATGAATTTAAATGCGATAAACCCAAGCAATTATCAGCAACAGCTTGAACAGAAGCAGCAAGAGATGCGTCATATCTTCAATGATTTTGATATGCCAGAGTTAGAGACTTTTGCATCTGACCCTGAACATTACCGTATGCGTGCCGAGTTTCGCGTATGGCATGAGGGTGATGACTTGTTTTACATCATGTTTGATAAAGAATTGAATGAGCGAGTTCGTACTGATCAGTTCTTACCTGCGAGCAAGCTCATTAACCAAGTGATGCCTGCATTGATTGCAGCGATCAAAGATAAACCAACCCTTCGCTTTAAACTGTTCCAAGTAGATTTCCTCTCCACCCTTAGCGGTGAGATTCTAGTAAGTATGCTTTACCACCGCCAGCTTGATGAGCAATGGTTAACCGAAGCAAAAGAACTTAAAGAGCTACTAAACAATGACTTTAAGCTAGATATTATCGGTCGTGCTCGTAAGCAAAAACACCTGCTTGATAAAGATTGGGTCGTTGAAGAGTTAGAAGTAGATGGTCAAAAGCTAATTTATCAACAGATTGAAAATAGCTTTACCCAACCTAATGCTAAGGTGGCTACCCATATGCTTGAATGGGCCATTGATGCAACTCGTAATAGCACTGGTGACTTATTAGAGCTTTACTGTGGTAACGGTAACTTCTCATTGGCACTAGCCAAAAACTTCGACCGCGTATTAGCGACGGAACTCGCTAAGCCTTCAGTTCATGCCGCCCAATATAATATTGAAGCGAACAATATTGATAATGTCACTATTATTCGTATGAGTGCAGAAGACTTTACCGAAGCAATGGAAGGTAAGCGTGAATTCAACCGCTTAAAAGGCATCGACCTTAAGGGTTACAACTGTAATACCATTTTGGTTGATCCGCCGCGCGCAGGTTTAGACCCAGATACCGTTGAGCTAGTACGCAAGTACAATAAGATTGTATATATCTCTTGTAACCCAGATACCCTAAAGGAAAACTTAGAATCCTTAAGTTCTACCCATAAGGTGACTCGTTTTGCGTTATTCGACCAATTCCCATACACCCACCATATGGAAGCGGGTGTGATTTTAGAAGCGAAATGATGGCTTCCTCAAATAAAAACGAGCGTTAATCAGCGCTCGTTTTTTTGTATAGGGTATCAGCGCCAAAAGACACCATGCGCAGTTGCATCACTAGGTTTTTCACCATGTCCATGCGCTGTGGTTTTTTCATGTCCAGCACTTTAGCACCGTAAGTAAAGACTAACGTCACCATGGCATCAGCCTGCACATAGGCAAAATCGAAATTAAATTTACCCCGCTCTTCAATATCATGGGCCAGCTCCAAAGTGAAATGCTCGATTTCACGGGCTACGGCCGATCTAAATTGGGCTGAGGTCCCTGACCGCTCATGCAATAATATGCGGAAAATATTTGGATAGCGTTCTAATACCTCAATAAAGGTCTCAATTGAGGCTTGGATAATCCCACCGCCTGCTTCTGCACGTTGTCTACCCTTACGCATCAGCTGACGTAACAATAAGCCACCTTCATCCACCAGCGTCAATCCAAGCTCATCCATATCTTTAAAGTGGCGATAAAATGAAGTTGGCGCGATTCCAGCTTCACGCGATACTTCCCTCAGGCTTAAAGTTGAAAAGCTTTTTTCTGCTGATAGCTGATTAAAACAAGCATCAATTAACGCTCTTCTGGTTTTTTCTTTTTGTTCTGCCCTGACGCCCATGCTTTGTGTCCAATAAAAGTTATGTTATTGATCAGTCGCTATGTCAATTGCGTATACATTATGACCGAAAATAATTTGAGTCTTGTCAGCTTAAGCTCTATGTTAGTTAGCTAAGCGACTGAATTTAGGTAATAGTATAATGGAAGTAAAAGAAGTAAGCAGCAAGCCACCCTTGCTTTGGGTCAATATCATATTCTTTATTAGCACCACCATCGCCGCACTGATATTAGCGCCGCTATGGCTCGCCTATAACAGTGTTGATGCCAGCATATGGATTGGCTTTGTTATTTTGGTGTTTTATAGCGGTATGTCTATTACTGGCGGCTACCACAGATTATGGTCCCACAAAGCCTACAATGCCCACTGGTCAGTGCGTTTAGTCTATGCCCTTGGTGGCGCCCTAGCGCTGCAAAATTCCATTCTGCATTGGAGTAGCGATCACCGCCAACACCACAAACATGTGGACAGAGAGCCAGATCCTTACAGCGCTGCTAATGGCCTTTTCTTTAGTCATATCGGCTGGATGCTAAGGGAATACCAAGCCAGTAACTACCATGACTACTCAAATGCCAAAGATTTACAAAAGGACTCGATTGTCGCTTGGCAACACAAACACTATTTAGCACTGGTGATACTTATGAATGTGGCATTGCCACTGGCCATAGGTGCACTACTGGGTGATGCGATTGCTGGCTTATTGGTATTAGGGGCTTTAAGACTAGTACTGGTACAACACAGTACCTTTGCCATTAATTCCTTTGCCCATAAGTTTGGTAAGCAAAAATACTCTGATCTCCATAGTGCTAAAGATAATGGCTTTTTAGCACTGCTGACCTTTGGTGAGGGCTATCATAACTTCCACCATACGTTTCAGTTTGATTATCGTAACGGTATTGCCTGGTGGCACTACGACCCAACCAAATGGTTAATCAAAGGGTTATCTTTATGTGGACTCGCTTCTAATTTGAAAAAGATTTCTGAAGAGAAAATTTTAGCTGCCAAAGCCAAAATGCAGCTGCAAGCGGCGGATAAGTTTCTGACCAAGCATAATGCTATTGAGCTTTTAGATAAGTTGACCCACGAATACGAAGCCATGTCAGATTCCCTAAATCAGATCTATTTAGAGAAGAAACGTTTACTTAGCGTCAGTAAACACAAATGGGACAAACAGGCCAAACGCCAATACCAAGAGTTAATGTTTGCATATAAACAGCAGCTCAGCAAATGGCAGTTATTATTGGCCAGCACTAAGGCACAAGCCTTAGCTTAGATTACATCTAGGAAGTAAAACGCCCTCAGTCGAGGGCGTTTTGTTTTATGGTTACGCTAGCGAGTTAAAAACATCTTATAAGCTGGTGAGTCAGTCACTTCTTGCCACTCCAGCTGCGACGCATCTAAGAATCCCTCGAACTCTTGCTTATCTTCAGTCGGTAATTCAAAACCCACCAAGGCCTCACCCAAGGCAGCACCATGATTGCGGTAATGGAACAATGAGATATTCCAACGGCTTTGTAATCCCTGTAAGAAATTCATCAGCGCCCCAGGGTGCTCTGGAAAGCGGAATCTAAACAGACTTTCTTGTAATGGTACCGGTGGCTTACCGCCGACCATGTAACGAACATGCAATTTTGCCGTTTCGTCTTGGGATAAATCTTCTACTTGATGGCCAGCTTGCTGTAATTGCGCTACCAGCTCATCCAGTTCTTGTTTGCCGTTCCTCAGCTGTAACCCTGCAAATACCACAGCACTATCACGGCCAGAAAAACGATAGTTAAATTCAGTAATTTGGCGTTGGCCAATTTCCTTACAGAAGGCTAAGAAACTGCCCGGCTTTTCTGCCACTGTTACGGCTAATACCGCTTCTTTGGCTTCACCTAGTTCACAACGCTCACTGACATAACGCAGCGAATGAAAGTTAACATTAGCACCGCTTAATACCGCAGCTACTTTACTAAAGCCTTCATTCGAGTTAACCATATACTTTTTAAGGCCGGCTAACGACAATGCACCGGCAGGCTCAGCAATGGCGCGGGTATCTTCAAATACATCTTTAACGGCAGCGCAGATTTCGTCACTGGTTACCGTAATAACTTCATCCACATACTGCTGACATACCCTAAAGGTTTCATCACCAATACGTTTAACCGCCACACCTTCGGCAAAAATTCCAACTGAATCTAAGTTAACCGGCTCACCCGCTTCCATTGCAGCCTTCAAGCAGGCGGCATCATCGGGCTCGACCGCGATAATTTTTACTTGGGGTAAAACTGCTTTGTAATAAGCTGCCATTCCTGCCGCCAAGCCACCGCCACCTACCGGAATAAATACCGCTTGGATATTTCTGTCTTGCTGCAGCATTTCCATGGCGACAGTACCTTGACCGGCAATGACATCACTATCATCAAACGGTGGAATAAATACTCGACCTTCTTCGATCGCCATTTGCTTAGCATAGTCATTGGCGACGTTAAAGTTTTCCCCAAACAGACAAACATTGCCGCCACGGGCTTTAACCGCATCAACCTTAATATCTGGAGTGGTGACCGGCATAACAATGACCGCATCCACGCCCATAGCGTGGGATGATAAGGCAACACCTTGAGCATGATTACCTGCCGATGCTGTCACCACACCTTTTTGTTTTTCGGTATCGGTTAATTGCGCCATGCGGTGGTAAGCACCACGCAATTTAAATGAATGCACAGGTTGCCTGTCTTCACGTTTAAGAAGGACTTCTACCCCTAATCGCTTAGACAGTTTTTCCATGTTCGATAGCGGTGTTTTCACCGCTACCTCATACACATTACACAGCAAAGTTTGCTGCATATACTGCTGCGCAAGAGAACTTGTCGGCAGTGCTTGGCTGGTCATTATTCTTGCTCCAATCTCGACAGATCACGTACCGCACCTTTGTCGGCACTGGTCGCTAGCATGGCGTATGCCTTAAGGGCTGCAGATACTCGGCGTTCACGCTTTTCCGCCGGCTTCCAGGCATCTTTACCCTTGGCTAGCATCGCTGCACGACGGGCTTCAAGCTCGGGAATCGATACTTGCAAATTAATTGTCCGGGTTGGAATATCAATACTAATTGCATCACCATTTTCAATTAATGCAATTTCACCACCAGATGCTGCTTCAGGGGAGATATGACCGATAGACAGACCTGAAGTGCCACCAGAGAAACGACCATCAGTAATAAGCGCACACTCTTTACCTAAGCCCATCGACTTTAGGTAGCTGGTTGGGTACAACATTTCTTGCATGCCTGGGCCACCTTTAGGGCCTTCGTAACGAATCACCACGACATGACCAGCTTTTACAGTGCCATCAAGAATGCCAGCTACCGCTGAGTCTTGGCTTTCAAATACAATCGCAGTGCCGTTAAAGATTAAGTTATCATCATCTACACCGGCGGTTTTTACAATACAGCCATCAACCGCAATGTTACCGCTTAGTACTGCCAGACCACCTTCTAATGAGAAAGCATTGTCCTTTGAACGAATACAACCATTTTCACGATCATCGTCTAAGCTATCCCAGCGAGTAGACTGACTGAACGCCTTAGTGGTTGGTATGCCTGCAGGGCCAGCGCGATAAAATTCTTTAACGGCTTCATCAGTCGTTTGCTTAATGTCGTACTTGGCAAGCACTTCTTCCAATGTTCCACCAGCAACGTGATTTACTTGAGTGTGCAAGTGCCCACCACGGGCAAGCTCACCAAGGATACCCATCACGCCACCGGCACGATGAACGTCTTCCATATGATATTTAGGGGTAGATGGCGCGACTTTACATAGCTGTGGTACCTGACGCGACAAGCGGTCAATATCAGCCATATCAAAATCAATACCCGCTTCTTGGGCTGCTGCTAGTAAATGCAGTACCGTGTTTGATGAGCCCCCCATGGCTATGTCTAGGTTCATGGCGTTTTCAAACGCTTGGAAGTTCGCGATATTGCGCGGTAAGACTGAATCGTCATCATTCTTATAATATTGTTCGCAAAGATCCATAATGATCTTGCCTGCTTTTAAGAACAGTTGCTCACGGTCGCTGTGGGTAGCCAGCATTGAACCGTTACCCGGTAGCGATAAACCTAGGGCTTCGGTTAAGCAGTTCATCGAGTTGGCAGTGAACATTCCTGAACATGAGCCACAAGTAGGGCAAGCACTACGCTCAATTTGCTTTGAATCTTCGTCTGACACTTTAGGGTCAGCACCGGCAATCATGGCATCCACTAAATCTAGCTTAATGATATTATCAGCGAGTTTAGTTTTACCCGCTTCCATCGGGCCACCTGATACAAAGATCACAGGGATATTCAAACGCATTGCAGCGTTAAGCATTCCCGGAGTAATCTTGTCACAATTAGAAATACACACCATGGCATCCGCACAGTGGGCATTAACCATGTATTCTACCGAGTCAGCGATGATGTCACGGGATGGTAAGCTATAAAGCATACCATCATGACCCATGGCAATACCGTCATCTACGGCAATAGTATTAAATTCTTTAGCTATCCCGCCTGCTTGTTCGATGGCACCCGCCACTAACTGACCCATATCTTTTAAATGAACATGGCCTGGTACAAATTGAGTAAACGAGTTTACTACCGCAATGATTGGCTTACCAAAATCTTGTTCTTTTACACCCGTGGCACGCCAAAGTGCACGAGCACCGGCCATGTTGCGTCCTTGGGTTGAGGTTGCTGATCGTAACTTAGGCATAATAATTCCCTTATAAATTAATTGTTAGCGGCTTTGGCTAAATCTTGTGTCAACTGACAATGGTTAACATCATATAATTTTTCTAACTGCTGAGTAATCAAATGTATTTCACGTTCACCATACAAATCGACATTTACCTGCAGCTCACTCCTGCTCAATAAGTGAGCACTTACTTTTGTAACGTTAAAACCACGATGACGGATAGTTCGAAAAATGCGCTCTAAGACTTCTGGTTTGTTATTGGCAATTATTTCTAAGGCAAAAGTCATGATACTTGCTCCATCATTTGTGAATTATTGGCTCCAGGTGGTACCAGTGGCCAAACATTTTCGGTTTCGTTAATTGACACATGCAAAATAAACGGGCCTTTACTATTGATTAGGTTTGCAATTCCATCGGCCACTTGATCGGGTCTATTAATGTGCATACCTTTAATATCAAAAGCTGCTGCCATCGCCACAAAATCAGGGTTGTCACTTAAATCTGTTTCAGAATAACGTCCATCAAAGAATAGTTGCTGCCACTGCTTCACCATGCCCAGCTTCTGATTATCAATCAGTAGAATCTTGACCGGAATTTGCAGACGCTTAATGGTAGTGAGCTCTTGCACGTTCATCATAAATGAACCATCTCCACTAACCACCACTACGGTATCGTGCGGACGGGCCACTTGGGCGCCAATGGCTGCAGGTAAACCAAAGCCCATGGTGCCTAACCCCGAACTCGATAAATGATCTTTTGGACTATTAAAGTACATGTGCTGAGCCACCCACATTTGGTGCTGGCCAACATCACAGGTTACCACTGAATTTGCTGGCAGAGCATCGGCCAGTTGGTTCAACATTTTAGGTGCGTAAATGCCTTCAATTGGGGCGTTGTAATCCCATTTTGATAGGGCTTTCATGCCTGTGGTTTGCTGCTTCCAAGGGGCAATATCAAGCGCACAGCCCATAGCTGGCAAAATGTACTTTAAATCCCCTAGAATCGATACGTCAGCTGGGCGCACTTTGTTCATTTCACTTGGGTCAATATCGATATGAATGACTTTCGCGTTAACGGCAAATTCATCTAACTTACCCGTTACGCGGTCGTCAAAGCGGGCGCCAATCACTACCAGCAAATCACACTCTTGCACTGCAAGGTTCGCCGCTTTTAATCCATGCATGCCTAGCATGCCTAAAAAGTGTGGTGAATCTGGGTCACAGCTGCCAATGCCTTTTAAAGTGGTCACCGCAGGCATCCCTGTTGTGGCTAAAAACTGGCGCAGTTCTGTTACCGCATCAGCTAAGGATACCCCACCGCCCACATAGCAAATGGGCTTTTGGCTGGCTTGCATTAACGCCATAGCCTGTTGTTCACAGCCTAAGGTTGGGATGCTTGGGGGCATGCATTCTATGGTTAGCCATTGTGGCTCAAACATTTGCTGTTGTAAGTTTTTAGGAATATCAACCAGTACCGGACCCGGACGGCCTGATTGCGCCAGTTCAAAAGCTTCATAAAGGGTTGGGATAAGCTCGTCGATTGAGCGCACTAAAAAGCTGTGCTTGGTGCACGCCAGTGACAATCCCAGTACATCGATTTCTTGGAAGCCATCAGTACCAATCATAACCTGCGGCACTTGCCCAGTAACAGCAACCATAGGCACCGAATCCATCATGGCATCAGCTAATGCAGTAATTAAGTTGGTTGCCCCCGGACCTGAGGTGGCAATACAAACCCCGACCTTACCACTTGCTCTGGCAAAGCCTAATGCTGCGAACCCTGCTCCTTGCTCATGGCGGCATAACACATGCTTAACAGGTGATTCATACAAAGCATCATATACAGGCATAATTGCCCCACCAGGGTAGCCAAAAACACAATTTACACCATGACGATGAATGGTTTGTACAACAGCCTGAGCACCTGAAATCATTTATCTACCTTTATTCCTTTAAATTTGTTTAAAAAAAAACACCCCCGATTTGGGTCGGGGGTGTTTTATAGAAACTTATAGCGTGTAGCCGCTACCCCCGACAAGGTGAAATAATCACCACGGTAAGTAGAATAATAATGATACGGCTAAACACTGGATTCATTTTAAACCTTAAGCTTCAACAATCTTCTTCATCGCTGTCATGTAACCACGTAGCTTGGCACCTACTGCCTCTACTGGGTGGTTACGGATAGCTTCATTTACTTCAATTAACTGCACGTTATCAACAGAATTAGTGCTAACGTTCATACCTTGGCCAACAAATTCAGAAGAAATATTGTTAACGTAGTCTTTAAGCATAGGCACAGCTGCGTGAGAGAACAAGTAACAACCGTATTCTGCAGTATCAGAAATTACTACGTTCATTTCGTACAGACGCTTACGCGCAATAGTGTTGGCAATGAGTGGCGTTTCGTGTAGTGACTCGTAGTAAGCAGACTCTTCAATAATTCCCGCTGCAACCATGGCATCAAACGCCATTTCAACACCAGCTTTCACCATAGCCACGAGTAAAATACACTTGTCAAAGTAGTCTTGCTCGTCGATGTACTCATCACTTTGTGGCGCTTGCTCAAAAGTGGTTTCGTTTGTTGCTTCACGCCATGCTAATAGGTTTTTGTCATCATTTGCCCAATCAGCCATCATCGTTGATGAGAACTCACCAGAGATAATATCATCCATATGCTTTAAGAATAATGGATTTAGAATTTCTTTAAGCTGCTCACCAATTTCAAACGCCTTGATTTTGGCTGGGTTTGATAGACGATCCATCATGTTGGTTACGCCACCGTGCTTAAGTGCTTCGGTGATCACTTCAAAACCTTGTTGGATTAGTTTGGCCGCATAACCAGACTCCATACCATCAGCAAGCATTTTCTCGTGCGCTAAAATAGCACCCGTTTGTAACATACCACACAAAATGGTTTGTTCACCCATTAGGTCAGACTTAACTTCTGCGATGAAAGAGCTTTGTAGAACACCCGCACGGTCACCACCGGTTGCTGATGCGTATGCTTTTGCAACATCCCAACCAATGTTACGTGGATCGTTTTCAGGGTGAACGGCGATAAGTGTTGGTACACCAAAGCCACGCTTGTACTCTTCACGTACTTCCGTACCAGGACACTTAGGAGCCACCATGATTACGGTGATGTCATCACGAACTTTCATACCCTCTTCAACGATGTTGAAGCCGTGTGAATAAGCTAAAACAGAATCTTGCTTCATTAGTGGCATTACTGAGCTAACCGCCGCAGTATGCTGTTTATCTGGAGTTAGGTTTAATACTAGGTCCGCAGAAGGAATTAACTCTTCAATGGTACCAACGTTGAAACCGTTTTCTGAAGCGTTAACGAAAGAAGCACGCTTCTCGTCAATGGCAACTTGGCGCAAAGCGAAAGAAACATCAAGACCAGAGTCACGCATGTTCAAACCTTGGTTAAGGCCCTGTGCACCACAACCAAGAATAACCACTTTCCAGCCCTTGATGAATTCACAGCCGTTTTCGAATTCACTGCGGTCCATAAAACGACATTGACCTAATTGAGCTAGCTGCTCGCGTAAACTTAAAGTATTGAAGTAATTTGACATGATTAACCCTATCATCCATGCGCTTGTAAAGAAAAATCAGTGCGCTTGTAAACTTTTCGGTCAATATAACCTAGTCACTGGGTTGCGAAAAATGATATATTCGCCATATAACATTTCAAGTAGTGAAATTTGAGTAAAAACATGGATATCCGTTCCTTAAAATTATTTTTACATCTAAGTGAAACCCTCCACTTTGCCCGTACTGCGCAACAAATGCATGTCAGCCCATCAACCCTTAGTCGTTGTATTCAACGCTTAGAAGATCAAGTGGGTCAGCCTGTCCTTGAGCGTGATAACCGCAGTGTAAAGTTAACTAAAGCGGGTATTCAATTTTTACGCTTTGCAAGACAGACCGTAGATGCATGGCAAAGTCTTCGCCAAGACATGGCTGATACCAGTGGCCAACTGACCGGTGAAATTAAACTGTTTTGTTCAGTGACAGCCGTTTATTCTCACCTACCTGGTATTTTAGAGCGTTTTAAACAGCAGCATCCTAAGATTGAAATCCAACTAACAACAGGTGACCCTGATTCCGCTTTAGCGCATATCCAACGTGGTCAATCAGATATTGCTATTACAGCTAGACCTGGGGTTTTACCAGAAGGAATGGAATTTGTTGATATCGATACCATCCCCCTAAGCATCATCGGTCCCGCTATGCCATGCTCTGTACAAGAAAAATTACAGCAAAGTCCTACTCCTTGGCATGAATTACCCTTCATTTTGCCAGAACATGGCGCTGCTCGTGCGCGAATTGATGCATGGTTCCAACAAATGAATATCCAACCTAATATTTATGCCAAAGTAAATGGCCACGAAGCCTTGGTTAGCATGGTCGCTTTGGGCTGTGGTGTTGGCATTGCGCCTTCCGTGGTGGTTGAAAACAGCCCTGTAAAAGACCGAGTTAAAAGCTATCAAACTGGTGCTACCATAGAACCATTTAAATTAGGCTTATGCGCCTCAAAGAAAAAAGTGAACCAAGCCACCATCAATGCTTTTTTACAAAGTATTGAAAAAGAGGCCATTGAGTAAGCACTTCATTGCAGCGTTACTGATGCCCTTTGATGAATTTTGCTAATAAAAGGGGCTTTTTGCTCAAGTTTCAAACTGTTCTGCCGTTTATTTTTGATAACAAATATGCGGTAGGACCCCAAAATGAAACTTTTAAATTTAAAGATGACACAGATCATCATTGTTATCGGGGCATTATTCCTTAGTGCCTGTGAAAATGAGCAAATTCAGCACTGTCAGTTCTACGTTCAACAGGACCTGGATAAAGGTAACTTTGCCAAGGTTATCGACACTTTAGAAAACGATAAACAATGTACCGATAGCTACCCCAATAATGAGCACTTTTTTGATTTAGGTGTTGCTTATATGGGCTTTGCTGGATTGACACTTGAAAATATTATCGATTCCCTACTTGCTGAAAATACCAATAATTATACTGACTATATCGTCAGTCTGAATACTTATGCCAAAGACAATGCGCTTACCATTTTGGATAAAGCAAACAACTATTTTGGCAAATTTCTAGGTCGACAATGTGCAGCAATTAAATTTAAGACCTCTGCAGAAGATCAAGCTTGCTTCTATCAAGGTTTCGTTGGTGTTCTTCAAACAGCAATTGCAATCGATACTATGACCGCTGGTCAAGTTGACGCCTGGGTTAACCAAGAGTTTGACGCACAACAACAAATGGATTTAGCAACATGTGCGCTTGAATATGCCACGACCGCTAATTCACAAGGCGCAGGCTATATTTGCCAATCTGGCGCTGTCGTTGATAACAGCAGTGTGGTTAACTTTGAGGGCTATTTAGACAGCTTCACGGCAATTAAAATCAGCAGTGCAACTGGCAGTGATAGCTTTTTGATTGACCCAAGCATTCCAAGTAGCCTCTTCACTGAAGGTTACTGCACTGCAACTTTTGAACAATGTAGTAAAGATTCAGATGCCTGTTTTGCTTGCCCAGCTCCGGTTACTGAAGCCAACCCACAACCGACTAATCTTGCTGTTGCTGATGTCATTGTTACTGCCCTCAATAATGGCCTCGAGCAATTGACTGAATTAACAGGTGATAACCAAGAGATTTTAGCTACTTTACAGCAATTTAAGGATGAAATTAGCCCTGACGGTAGTGACATCACAGTTGAAGACATCATCACATACTTGAATAATCAATAGGAAATAAGTCATGAATTTTAGAACTCTTTTGCCTATTGGCGCGATAGTATTTTCAGCTTTTCACACCCATGCCTCTGAGTTAAGTTATTTATATAAAGACTCACGGGTAATGGCCATGGGCGGCGCCAATATTGCTAATGGCGGTCTTAGCTCCTCTGTTTTTAGTAACCCAGCAGGCATTACCAGTTTGAAGGAAAATGACCTCCATTTAGAGCTCATTGGTGCCCAACTGATCGCATCTAAAGGTGTTCAGGATGTGGTTAATGACATTAACGAAGCTTCTGAATTAGATGATGCCACTGATATTTTAGTGGATGTTTTTGCTGCCTACTCTGGCGAACGCTTCCATGGTGACATATCTAATTTCTCATCATTGAGCTATAACCATGGTAAGTGGGCCTGGTCATTAGGCTTATTAGCGGTTGGTGATGGCAATATCACCCCCCATGCCAATGGTGCCAGTAAAGGCTTTCTAGAAACACAATCTCGCGCTTATGGTGGCGCCATTGGTACCCTGGCTCGTAAATTTAGCTTTGTTAACTCTAATTTATCTATTGGTGCTTCTGCTAAGTTTTTCCAGCAAAAGGGCTATGAAGGTACCGTTACTGCTATTGACCTCATCAAGAGTAATGATGTAATTAAAACCCTCGATGATAAATTAAATGAAAATGGTTCAGCGTTTAGCTTTGATATTGGTGCACGCTATAGCCTTGATAATTATTGGTTAAAGCCTACTTTTGGTGCTTCTGTACTGAATATTGGTAAACTGGACTTCAATAATAGATATGGCACTCAACCAATGACTGTTAATCTTGGTGCGGCTTTCTATCCAGATATTTTAAGTCACACCGAAATTGCTCTCGATTATATTGATTTATTAAATGCGAATAATCAACGTTACTACCATATGGCAGGACCGACTAACATCATTCATTACACCGATGTTAGTGATACCAACGTTAGTAAGAGGTTCAGAGCAGGAATTAAAACATATTTATGGAAAAATACCTTCAGCGATCTTGAGCTTGGTGCTGGCTATTACCAAGGCAATATTACCGGTGGTATACACTTACGTTTATCTATATTCCGTGTTGGAGTCGCCACCTACATGGAGCAGTTAGGCCCCAATATTGGTGATTATGATGATCGCCGCTACATGGCTAATATTGCTATTAGCATGTAGGACTTTTAAAAGGTTAATTCGCAAAAGACCGCTCAGTTAAGCGGTCTTTTTATTAGGCTCTAACTGGCCTTTAACTTATCTTGCTTGGCTGCGGCTTCTACTGCCACCAGCCTTATTTGGACGAGAACGATTAGCGCCATTTGCCGTTGCTTTATTCCCCTGACGGCTGCCTGATTTAGCCCCCTGCGGTTTACGGCCGTTACCAGTACCTTGGCTTTTGTTAGAGTCATCTCGCTGATTAGCGCTAAACCGAGTTAATGCTTTCTTATGTGGCCCTTTATAGTTGCCATGCTGCTTACTTCCACCGCGGCCCTCTGGCGGCACCAAACAATCAGCACCATGACCAATGAGATGAGTCAATTTCATTTCGGTTAGCGCTTCACGAATAATTGGCCAACCCGCCTCATCATGGTAACGCAGCAATGCTTTATGTAAGCGACGCTGACGACCGGCCTTAGGCACGTAGATCTGTTCACTATCATGCTTCACATTACGCAGCGAGTTTAGCTCGGTATGATATACCGATGTCGCATTGGCCATTGGTGATGGATAGAAGTTCTGCACCTGATCCAGCTTAAAGCGCTCTTTCTTAAGCCATAACGCTAGGTTAACCATATCCATGTTGGTGGTTCCTGGGTGCGCCGCAATAAAGTACGGGATAAGGTATTGTTTCTTACCAGCCTCGGCCGAATACTTATCAAACAGTTCTTTAAACTTATGGTAAGTGCCCATCCCCGGCTTCATCATAATAGACAGTGGGCCTTCTTCAGTGTGCTCAGGGGCAATTTTTAGGTAGCCGCCCACATGGTATTTGGCTAACTCTTTAATGTAACGGGGATCTTCAATCGCTAAGTCGTAACGTACACCAGAGGCAATCAAAATCTTTTTGATGCCCGGAATGTCACGCGCCTTACGGTATAGCTCAATCGTTGGCCCATGGTCGGTACCTAAGTGACCACAAATGGTTGGGTGCACACAGGATAAACGACGACAAGTCTTCTCTGCTTTTTCACTAGTACAGCCTAACTGGTACATGTTGGCTGTTGGCCCACCAAGGTCGGAAATCACGCCAGTAAAGCCGGGTACGGTATCACGGATAGCTTCGACTTCACGGACAATTGACTCTTGGGATCGGCTTTGAATAATACGGCCTTCGTGTTCGGTAATCGAACAGAAAGAACAACCGCCAAAGCATCCACGCATGATATTGACCGACGTTTTGATCATATCAAACGCTGGAATATTCTCTTTATAGCTTGGGTGTGGCAAACGCTGATAGGGTAAATCAAAGACACCATCAATCTCTTCAGTAGATAACGGGTACGCCGGTGGGTTGACCCACACAAAACGGTCACCATGGCCTTGCATTAAGGCTCGTGCACAACCAGGGTTGGTTTCTTGGTGCATTACCCGCGAAGCATGGGCATACAGATACTTATCGTCTTTTACCTTTTCAAAAGAAGGCAGCAACACATAGGTTTTTTCCCATGGTTTTGGACGCGCAGGCTGAACACTAATTGGTTTCGCTTCCACTTCCTTCGGCTTGTCTTGTGGGCCTGACAGCTTTTCACAACCCACGTCATCGGCACCATAAGGATTTGGAATTGGATCAATTTTATGTAATTGGTCAATTTTGCGTGAATCGACGCCCTTCCAGCCAGGCACGGCTTCTTTACGGAAAATGGCAGTGCCACGAACATCGGTCATTTCTTTTGGATGTTCGCCAGCCGCAATACGGTGGGCAATTTCCACTAATGGACGCTCAGCGTTCCCGTAAATAAGAATGTCAGCTTTAGAATCAAACAGAACACTACGACGTACCTTATCTTGCCAGTAATCATAATGAGCAATACGGCGTAAACTCGCCTCAATACCACCAATCACTACAGGCACTTCTTTATAGGCTTCTTTACAACGTTGGGTATACACGTTCACCGCACGGTCTGGACGCTTACCGCCAACATTACCTGGGGTATAAGCATCATCATGACGCAGTTTGCGATCCGCGGTATAGCGGTTGATCATCGAATCCATGTTGCCGGCAGACACACCAAAGAATAGGTTTGGTTTGCCTAGCTTCATAAAGCCGTCTTTTGAAGACCAATCCGGTTGCGAGATGATACCTACACGGAAGCCTTGTGATTCCAGCATACGACCAATGACGGCCATACCAAAGCTTGGGTGATCAACGTAAGCGTCACCAACTACTAAAATTACATCACAGCTATCCCAACCTAGGGCATCCATCTCTTTACGAGTGGTTGGCAAATATGGCGCAGTGCCATAACATTCGGCCCAGTATTTAGGATAATCAAAAAGTTTGGTGGTGACGGTCATAGGTGTACCTGCTGCATATTGGAGCGCGGATTATAACAGCCATACCGCGAGATGGAAGCACCAAGGTTATTTTTTGAGCGCTAATGCGCTTTCACTGCTAAACCGTATACGCATAGGTCCCTTTTACCCTGTGGCATGTTGGCGACTTCTGGGTAGCGCCCCCACTGCTGAAAATGGTATTTGGTAAACAGTCTTACACTTGGTCTATTATGAGCAAAAATAAAAGCTAAAATGGTTTCAATATTAAGTTTAGGCGCTTGCCTGATGGCATTAGTGAGCAATTCAGCTGCAATACCTTTACCTTGAGCATTAGGGCACACATATAAAGCCACCTCGACAGTTTGAGCGTACGCCGGACGCCCATAAAAATCGCGAAATGATAGCCAGCCAAGGACATCATATGAGGTGGGGCATTGATACACCCACAGTGGTCGCCTTGAATGATGGGCATCATACCAAGCTTGACGTGACTCAACTGACACTGCACTGGTGTCTGCTGTCGCCATGCCATCATTGATAGAGGCATTATATATTTCCACAATCCGACATAAGTCCTCTTGATTGGCTACTCTAATGCAAGATTGCGAATTCATAATTTCCCCCTATTTTAAAAATAAATAAATATTTGCAATGGCTAAGGCAATAATACACCCCCAACTAAAAATAGTGCCAGCAAAACGCCCTATGTGGAATCTACCCCGCCCCTTGAGCATCCCCCAAGCGTGTAAAGGTCTCGCAATTAACCAAATAACGCCAACTAAGTGTAGCCAAACTACTCCCAAACCAGATAATTCAGCACAAGCAAACAAAATAAAAAGCAAAGAAGTATTTTCAATTAAATTAGCATGGGTTCGCATAGGAACAATCATATCAAGGGTGCCTTTATCACCTACCCCAATTTTTTGCTTTCCTCTTATATTCGCTACCCATAGCCCCAATAAAATTGCAAAAATGGCAGTAATTGCCGCGTATAATCCGGTGATTAATAACAATTGCCCTTGCTCCTAACGGTTGCATCTGAACCCCATTGTTCAAGCTTATTGCTCGATCAACCCAATAGCCAAAAAATTGGTCATGTTGATAGCCTTAATTTGTGCACCTACCAAGCATTAATAAACAGCGGTTAATTGCCACGCAAGCCATGTTGCGCGACCCAGCATAAGTTAATGCACCTGGGTGCCATGCTAAACAATAACTTACCTGATCATTCAATGGTTAATGAATAGATATTATTATAGATACAAAAAAGACTGCATCATGCAGCCTTTTTTTAATAAGCGATAAGTTTACCCTTGAGGCGCACCGCGCCACGCTGGAATGCTGGCTTCATAGGCGTCAATGGCTTCACGGTTTTCTAGGGTTAGGCCAATCGCATCTAAACCGTTTAATAAGTTATGACGCGCTTCCTGTGCTAATGGGAAGCTGTATTGCTTGCCCGATGGCGAGGTCACTGTCATCGCTTCTAGATCAACGATAACTTGCTGAGCTTGTGGGTCAGCAGCCACTTCTGCTGCAATGGCATTGATATCTTCAATGCTCAACTTCACTGGCACCATGCCAATGTTGATTGAATTGTTGTAGAAGATATCAGCAAAGCTAGGGGCAATAATGGCTTTGAAGCCAAAATCATTGAGTGCCCACGGCGCGTGCTCACGGCTTGAACCACAACCGAAATTCTCACCCGCCAACAAGATACTGGCGCCTTTGACTTCAGGTTGATTCAAGGCAAACTCTGGGTTTGGCTGCTCGCCGGCTTCATCTAGGTAGCGCCAGTCATGGAACAGGTGCACACCAAAGCCTTCACGGTCTACCTTAGATAGAAATTGCTTAGGAATAATTTGGTCGGTATCAATGTTGGCGTGTAACAAGGTTGCGGTCACGCCTTGATGCTTAATAAATGGTTGCATGATTAGGCTTCCTCAGTGTCACGAATATCAACAAAACGACCCGCAATCGCGGCAGCGGCGGCCATTGCTGGGCTTACCAAGTGGGTACGAGAACCACGACCTTGGCGACCTTCAAAGTTACGGTTAGACGTTGAAGCACAACGATCGCCCTCTTCTAACACGTCATCGTTCATTGCAAGACACATAGAACAGCCAGGTAAACGCCACTCAAACCCTGCATCGATAAAGATCTTATCTAGGCCTTCTGCTTCGGCTTGTTGCTTAACCTGACCAGAGCCCGGTACCACAAGCGCCGTTACACCGTCGGCAACTTTTTTACCTTTTGCCTGAGCAGCCGCAGCGCGCATATCTTCAATACGCGAGTTAGTACAAGAGCCGATAAAGACCTTATTAATGGTAATGTCGGTGATCTTTTGACCAGCTTGCAGATTCATATAGGCTAGCGCTTTATTCATGCTAGTGCGCACCGACTCATCGATAACATCGCGAGGATTTGGTACTTCAGAAGTAACTGCGACCACTTGCCCTGGGTTCGTTCCCCAAGTGACTTGCGGTGCGATATCTTTTGCTTCAAGTACCACTTCACGGTCAAACGCTGCACCTTCGTCAGTTTTTAATGCTTTCCAGTCGGCAATAGCTTGGGTCCACTGCTCCCCTTTAGGGGCATAACGGCGGCCTTCAATGTAATCAAAGGTGGTTTGATCTGGGGCGATCATGCCGGCTTTAGCGCCCATTTCAATGGCCATGTTACATACCGTCATACGACCTTCCATTGTTAAGCCAGTAATGCCTTCGCCACAGAACTCAACCACATAACCGGTACCACCAGCCGCGCCGACTTTACCGATAATAGCTAAGACAACGTCTTTAGCGGTAATACCGTCTGCTAGCTTGCCGCGAACTTCAATCTTCATGGTCTTGGCTTTTTGCTGACGCAAAGTTTGCGTCGCCAATACATGCTCAACCTCTGAGGTACCAATACCGAACGCTAAGGCACCAAAAGCACCGTGGGTTGCGGTATGGGAATCACCACATACAATGGTGGTCCCTGGCAACGTCAAGCCGAGCTCAGGCCCCATGACATGCACAATGCCTTGATTAGGATGATGAATATCAAATAAGGTAACGCCAAATTCATTACAGTTTTTTTCTAATGTTGTCACCTGAGTGTACGCCATAGGGCTCAAAGCCTCATAGCTGGCAGACTTCGTTGAGGTATTGTGGTCCATTGTGGCAAAGGTTTTGCCAACTTGCGCCATTGGCCGGCCAGCAGTGCGCAAACCAGAAAAAGCCTGAGGTGATGTCACTTCATGAACTAAGTGGCGGTCAATGTAGATTAATGGCGCCCCTGACTTCACTTCAATTTGGTGCTGTTGCCACACCTTTTCATATAATGTTTGTGCCATGGTTACACTCCTTGTTCCACAAACTTGGCAATAATATTACCCATTTCTGCCGTACTTTTGGCCTCACTTCGACGCTCTGCTGAAATCAGCTCTCCGGTTAAGTTGCCTTGGGCTAGCGTCTTTGCTACTGCACGCTCTATCGCATCTGCGGCTTCAGGTTGCTTCAAGCTATGGCGCAGCATCATTGCTGCCGATAAAATTTGTGCCACAGGGTTTGCAATACCCTTGCCAGCAATATCTGGCGCACTGCCACCAGCAGGCTCATACATACCAAAACCAGATTCATTAACACTGGCAGAAGGCAGTAGTCCCATAGAACCCGTCAGCATTGCACACTCATCAGAAATAATATCGCCAAATAGGTTTGAACACAGCATTACATCAAATTCATTTGGACGTTTTAGTAGCTGCATAGTCGCGTTATCAATATAAATATGCTCAAGCTCTACATCTGGGTATTCTTTAGCGACTTCTTCAACCACTTCACGCCATAATACTGAGGTTGCTAATACGTTGGCTTTGTCTACCGAAGTCACTTTTTTACGTCGGCCTCGAGCCGTTTCAAATGCAATGCGTGCAATTCGACGGATCTCACGACGAGAATAGCGCATCGTATCAAAACCTGTCTCATCTTCACCTTCTCCTTCTCGACCCTTTGGTTTGCCAAAGTAAATACCGCCAGTCAGCTCGCGAACGACCGCAATATCAAAGCCTTTGTCGGAGATATCAGCACGAAGTGGTGACAAATGGTTTAACCCATGGTGAACAGTTGCTGGGCGTAGGTTACAAAATAACTCAAAGTGGCCACGTAACGGTAATAATGCACCACGCTCAGGCTGAGAGTCTGGTGGTAGGCCTTCCCATTTTGGGCCACCTACGCTACCAAATAAGATAGCATCTGCCGCTTCACAGCCCGCAAGCGTTGCTGCTGGAAGTGGGCAACCATGATTATCAATGGCAATCCCGCCAACATCGTATTCTTTATATTCGATCGCAAGGTTAAAGCGTTTTTCTACTGCGCTTAAAACCTCACGAGCCGCGCTCATTACCTCTGGGCCAATCCCGTCCCCAGCTAAAACGGCTACTTGATAACTCATACTGTTCCCAATTCCTGCTTATTTATCATTTGTTGTTTTTTGTCCGCCACCATATCAGCACGGATAATTAAGTTAATTACATTTATCAAAGCTTGCGCAGATGCGGCAATAACATCGGTTTCTAAGCCCATACCATGGAAGTTTTGACCTTTATAATGCGCCACAATATCCACCTGCCCCAAAGCATCTTGACCAGAGCCAGCGGCACTTAATTCATAACGGGTAATGTCGACTTTTTGTTCAGTCATATCCATGATCGCATGGTAGGCTGCATCAACCGGACCGTTACCTTCGGCGGTGCGGGTATGCTGCTCACCGCCGATCTCTAGACAGATGGTCGCGTTGGCATTGCCCTTAGAATCAGAATGAGATACCGCGCTAATCATCTTAACTTGCTCAGCACCGTCGCTTTGTTTTTCCATAAAGGCTAACGCCTCTAGGTCATAATCAAATACCTGACCTTTTTTATCTGCCAGTTCTAGGAACTTGTTGTATAGCACGTCTAGATCGAAGTCTTGCTCTTTATAGCCCATTTCATCCATACGGTGCTTGATCACATGGCGACCTGAGCGCGATGTCATATTTAAATGATTACGCGGTAAACCAATACTTTCAGGGGTCATGATTTCATAGGTATTGCCAGATTTAAGCATACCATCTTGATGAATACCCGATGAGTGAGTAAAAGCATTAGAGCCAACTATAGCTTTGTTGGCTTGGATTGGGCTGTTGCATAGGTTACTAACAAGCTGAGAAGTGCGATGAATTTCTTTGGCATTAATATTGGTATGTACCCCTAAGAATTCCGCACGGGTGGCCATAATCATGGCGATTTCTTCTAACGAACAATTACCCGCACGTTCACCAATCCCGTTGATAGTACATTCAATCTGGCGAGCCCCATTTTGCACAGCCGCTATCGAATTCGCTACTGATAAACCTAAATCATCATGACAGTGGACCGAGATAATCGCCTTATCAATGTTTGGTACACGGTTAAATAGGGTTTGGATAATGCCGCCGTATTCATTAGGAATGGTGTAGCCTACAGTATCTGGAATATTAATCGTAGTTGCACCGGCGTTAATCGCCGCTTCTACGGTACGGCAAAGATTATCAATTGGCGTACGGCCCGCATCTTCACAGGAAAATTCCACATCATCGGTGTAATTACGCGCGTGCTTGACTGACGACACAGCCATTTCTAACACGTCTTCAAAACTGCGTTTTAGCTTGTTTTCAACGTGAATGGTCGAGGTAGAAATAAACGTATGGATACGGAACTGGTCGGCCACAGATAACGACTGAGCAGCGGCATCAATGTCTTTTTTTACCGCTCGAGCTAACGCACAAACACGAGAGTCTTTGATTTCTCGGGCAATGGTTTGCACCGATTCAAAATCACCCGGTGAAGAAATGGGAAAGCCCACTTCCATAATATCCACACCTAAACGCTCTAGTTGTTTGGCGATTTGCAGCTTTTTATGTACAGACAGAGATGCCGATAGCGCCTGTTCGCCATCGCGTAATGTGGTATCAAAAATAAAGACTCTATCTGACATAAGGTTCTCCTTGCTTGCCTTGCTTAATTTATAAAAAAACCCGCGATATTAAGTTCGCGGGTTTTTATATGATTTTATGCACCATTTGCTCTCCCGCGACATTATGTCAGGATAAGGAGGCGTAGTGATAGTGCAACATTATTCATATTCATTAACTGGTTAAACGCTCTAAGTTTGTGCCCTTATATTGGTTGCAACAACCCATTGCTGTCAAGGTTCACAACCAAAGAAATGTTGAGTTTTTTTAATATTAACCCTATATCTATTTGGATTGTGACTATATTTAATCAATAAACCTTTATAACCTTAATAAATACATATATTTGCAAGGATAGGCGATGGCGCGTTTGCACAAAAGAGCAGTAAACATCAGATTGCTACTGTTTTGTATGTTACTGGGGTTTACATTGCCAGCAGCGGCTTCTCAACTTGATGAAATTGCACAACAACTTAAGCACCACCCCAAACAAGCTCAACAACGACTTAGCCAAATCATCAGTCGTCCTAACAAAGACATTGACCATAACTATTGGCGCAGCCAAATTTTGTATTGTGAGGCTTTACTTGAGAATTTCTTACCACAACCTGCATTAAATCATGCCAAAGCGGTTATCGCCCAAATCGATGACTCGACCCCAGCGGTAGTAGAGGGCTTTTTAACCGCCTGCCAAGGTACTGCTTATTCTTTTTTAAATAATTACCAACAAGCCTATCTAAACTTAGATAAAGCCGTCGATATTGCAATGAAGCTGCAAAATGTAGAATTAAGTGTTTATGCGCTTGTATCCCGAGGGTTGTTCGAATCCTCTTTAGAACATCACCTAGGCGCTACCCAAGATTTATTTATTGCCTTAGACATCTATAATCAATCCCCTCCTCAGAACAACTGGTATCTTATCCCTAAACGCTATATTTACATGTTTTTAAGCGACATCTATAGTCAGTTAGGTGATGTGGTTAAATTTAAAGAGTTCGCCCCACAGGCACTTTACCCCTTACCACAAGACTCAAGATTAAAAGCGTTACTGTTAGCCAATTTTAGTTACATGTATATCCAGTTAGGCTTAAGCGATTCCACTCAAAACCTATTAACACAATTAGAATCCGAGCCTGATTTACTCCATGGCAATGAGTTACCTCCTGAGACTCTAATTAATCTAAGTGCTACTTATTTGCAATTGGCTCAACCTCATAAGGCAAAGGCGTTATTAACAAGATTAATGGCGCGCCAAGATTTGGCCGACACACAAATACCGCTTTATCTTTTGTTTGCCGAGGCTGATATTCAATTAACGGAATATGAATCAGCGTTAAATCGTTTAACGACTATCGAGCAATTGTCATCAGAAGAGGCGCATCTTAGCCAAGTACAACTGCTTAAAAGTCAATTATTGATAAAACAACAGGACTTTAAATCTGCTATGGCGGCAATGGAGCTGCACCACCAATATCATAAACAACAACTTACCAACACAAGGGGCAAACTTGGCGAACAATTTCAAACACGGTTTGCTGTGATGCAATCGATACATCAACAAAACCTTACCGCCTTAACTGGTCAACAATCACAAATCGAACGACACTATGCACTGGTGACATTAGCTTTGCTGTTGGTGTGTGTGACGCTGTTGCTGTTATTAATTTGGTCCCTTTTTAAGCGTAAGCAGGGAATTATTTCTAACTTTGACTTAGTCAGTGGTGCAGAGAGTGCAATTGAAATTGCCAAAGCACAGCAGTCACCATTGTGCTTAATATTTATTAAAGCAAATCACATCGAGAGAAAGCTAGAAGCACAATTAAACCACTTATTTGCTTTTAACGCCCCCTCTAATGCTATTCACCATAGGTTAGATAAACACCATGCTTTTATTATTTTGCCAGATATCACTTTGCAACAATGTGACGAATTGATAACCCTTTTTCAAGCCAAGCTAGGTGAGCACTTCAGCGATGACTTGATTGAGTTTGGGGCGGCAAGATTAGCCTCCATAGATAGTCTGATTGAATTGGTTAAAAAAGCCAATAAAGATAGACTGAGTCGTAAAATTAATCGCCAGATAAAAAATGAACTTCTTTAATTCTTACTTAGATAGGTTTCAATTTCTTGCAAAAAATGATGCCCATATCGTTGCAACTTAGTCTGGCCAACTCCGTTTACGGTTAACATTTGATCTGGTGTCGTCGGGATTATCGCTGCCATTTCCATTAATGTGGCATCATTAAATATTAAATAGGGTGCCAAGTTCTTTTCGGCCGCCAGCTCACGACGCAAATGTTTCAACGTACTGTAAAGCTTCTTATCGTAATTAAGATTACCTACACTCGATTTAAATGCTTTTTTAGTAAACTGTAATCTTGGTTTAGCCAACTCTAATGGCATATCCCCTTTTAGCACCGCACGGGCCGCCACATTCAGTGTCAGTACTGACGAACGGGTAATATTTTGCGTCACCAAGCCATGATGAATTAATTGTCTAATAATACTTAGCCAAAATTCATTCGACTTATCTTTACCTAAGCCCCAAGTAGAAAGCTTTTCATGGCCACGTTCAATAATGCGTTGGTTTTTAGAACCCATGAGCACTTCAATCACATAACCAATACCGAAGCTTTGCTGCAGACGATAAATGCAAGACAAAGCCTTTTGTGCGACTTCGGTGCCATCAAATTTTTGTGGAGGGTCTAAACACACATCACAGTTACCACAGGGCTTATGGCTTGGCTCATCAAAATAATTCAATAACACCTGGCGACGGCAAGTTTGCGCCTCTGCAAAGGCCTGCATGGAATTAAGCTTATGCAGCTCAACCCTTGCTTGTGCGCTGTCATTTTCAGAAATAAACTGGCGCACCCTAGCAATATCACTCGGGTCATACAGCATTAACGCTTCAGAAGCACTACCATCACGTCCAGCCCTGCCGGTTTCTTGATAATAAGACTCGATACTTTTGGGAATATCATAATGCACCACAAAGCGCACGTTGGGTTTATCAATACCCATCCCAAAAGCAACCGTTGCGACCACAATTTCGACTCGGTCTTTGATGAAACTCTCATGGGCCCAAGCACGCTGCTGCGAATCCAGCCCAGCGTGATAGCCTGCAACCTTATAGCCCGCTCTGAGTAAGCGCTCTGTTAAATCATCCACTTTGCGACGAGAGCCACAATAAATAATCCCGCTGTTACCCTTCTGGCTAATTAAAAAGCTTTTTAATTGTTCAAAGGCATTAAGTTTCTCTACCACTTCATAACGAATATTGGGTCGGTCAAAGCTTGATAGGTGCACATTAGGATTAGTTAACCCTAAACACCTTAAAATATCATCACGGGTGGCCTGATCAGCGGTGGCGGTAAGTGCCATGATTGGCGTTCTTGGAAAATTAACCTTAATTCGGCCCAAAGCTTGATAGTCTGGTCTAAATTCATGTCCCCACTGGGAAATACAATGGGCTTCATCAATGGCAAACAAAGCCACATTACAGTAGCTAAGCCTTTGCATTAGATGCCCTCGCCCTAACCGCTCAGGAGAAACATACAACAACTTTAGTTGACCGTTATTTACCTGTTCCATAATGGCCGCTTGTTCATCGTTTGCTACGCTTGAATTTAAATAAGCCGCATTCACCCCGAGTTGTACCAAGGAATCGACCTGGTCTTTCATCAGACTCAATAGAGGTGACACCACAACGGTTAAGCCCTGTGTAGCCAGCGCAGGAACTTGATAGCACAAACTTTTACCGCCACCCGTTGGCATAATCACTAACGAATCATAACCAGCTATGGCAGTTTCAATGACCTGCTGCTGTCCTGGTCTAAAATCTCGATAGCCAAAGATTTGCTGTAATACTTGTTGTGGTGACAAAAGAAAATCATCCTAAATTGATAAGGCCCATCATTTTAATCGAAAACGAGGGAATTTGTCTTGGGTTATCCTGTCAGGTATCGGTTAAAATAACTCGAAACCATTTCAAGCATAAGAGAACTGATGGAGCAAAATACATTCAAACAGGGGATGATCTTCGCCCTTGCGGCTTACTTTATGTGGGGGTTAGCGCCACTCTATTTTAAAGCCCTTGATGGTGTTAATAGTGATGAAATTTTAATGCACCGCATTATTTGGTCATTTGTCGTCGTCAGCATCATTATTGCTGCTTCAGGCAAGCTGGACAAAGTAAAAGCGATTATCAGCCAGCCTAAAAGTATCATCATTTTATTATCTACTTCAGTGATCATAGCCGCTAATTGGCTTATTTTCATTTGGGCAATTGCTCAGGAAAAATTACTCGAAGCGAGCCTAGGCTATTACATCAATCCTATTTTAAATGTTTTACTGGGGGTCGTATTTTTAGGAGAACGGTTATCTCGGCTGCAATTAGTTGCTGTTATGATTGCTGTACTCGCAGTGAGTATTCCGTTATTGATGTATGGCGCAATCCCTTGGGTTTCGATAGCCCTAGCCAGCACTTTTGGCGCTTATGGCTTACTTCGAAAAAAAGTCAACGTAGATTCAAGCAGCGGTTTGTTTATTGAGACCTGTTTATTGCTGCCCTTTGCCATTGTTTATTGGATTACGCTTGATGGTTCAAGTAGCAGCAATCTAATGAAAAACCACTGGGATCTAAATCTATTACTATTAAGTGCTGGCATTGTGACGACATTACCGCTATTGGCTTTTGCCGCCGCCGCTGTTCGCATCCCACTTTTCATTTTAGGCTTTTTCCAATATGTTGGGCCCAGCTTAATGCTGTTACTGGCGGTATTTGTATTTGGTGAACCCTTCAAAGAAGAACAAGGAATAACCTTTGCTCTGTTGTGGTTAGCCCTAGGGGTATTTTCATTTGATATTTATAAAAAAAGAATACGCTCGTAACTCCCCCATTAATTAATAAGGTTTGCGGCTAATCGCCGACCTTATTGTTCCCCCCTTTTACCGCCAAAATTTGGGCATCAATCCTTTCACAGAGGGCAAAAAAAAAGCTCCCAAAAGGGAGCTTTCTAAAGAATGAAAAACTAATTACTTAATTTTTGCTTCTTTGTACACTACGTGCTGACGAACAACAGGATCAAACTTTTTGATCTCCATTTTTTCAGGCATAGTGCGCTTGTTTTTAGTAGTGGTGTAGAAGTGACCAGTTTTAGCAGTTGATACTAATTTGATCTTCTCACGAACTCCAGACTTAGCCATCGACTATCTCCTTAAACCTTTTCGCCACGGTTACGGATGTCAGCAAGAACTGCATCAATACCGTTTTTATCAATAATACGCATACCTTTAGTAGATACACGTAGTTTCACAAAACGCTTCTCGGCTTCAACCCAAAAACGGTGTGTGTGAAGGTTAGGCAAAAAGCGACGCTTAGTTGCATTACGCGCGTGTGAACGGTTGTTTCCAGTCACAGGACGCTTGCCAGTTACTTGGCATACTTTAGACATATCTGTCTCTCCAAAAAATCTATCTAACGCTCGAGCATTAATGTGCCTCGTGTGGCCGTCGCCCGAGGCACACAAAGAGGGCGCATTTTATACAGGAATGCGCCACAAAGGTCAAGCATAGTTTGTTTAAAGCCATCCTCTTTGTGCAAAAGAGGTTACCAAATTTTGACCAACAATCATGTGATCAAGTACGGAAACATCAATAAAATTAAGTGCTTGCACTAACTTTTCGGTAATATTTCTATCCGCTTGGCTTGGCTCAGCTACGCCAGAGGGGTGATTATGCACTAGAATCACTGCCGCTGCACCTTTTTCCAGCACTATTTTAACAACTTCTCGCGGATATACTGCTGCACTATTAATCGTTCCGTGGAATAGCTCACAAAATTCTATCACTTGATGCTGAGAATCCAACAAAAGTAACCCAAAAGTTTCCCTTTGCTTACCTCCAAGTAACTTTTTTAGGTAATCACGAGTTTGTTCAGGGTTATTTAATGGATGTTTATCTATTACTTTTTCCGCGCTAAGGCGAACTGATAACTGTAAGACACTATAAAGTTCCGCGATTTTAACTGGACCAATACCATCGAATCTTGCTAACTGCTTTTTTGAGGCATTAAATACGGCCGATAACGAACCAAAATAATCCAATAATGCTCTACCTAAATCCACCGCTGACAACTTGCTGTTGCCTTGCCTTAAAATGATAGCCAGTAACTCAGCATCGGATAAAACATGCGCACCTGTTTTTAAGCATTTTTCCCTTGGGCCTTCACCATTTGGCCAATCCTTGATGCTCATTTAACCTCCTTTCAATATTTCTATTGATGTAAATCAGCAAAGCTGTGATTTTTGTTACCGCTTTATGGTAAGGTAACGACCATTAAATTCGAGGGTGTATTAAATGACATTAGCTAATAAAAACATCTTATTAGGTATCTCAGGCGGCATTGCTGCATATAAATGTGCCGAACTAACTCGTCGTCTGAAAGAATATGGCGCTAATGTACGTATCGTCATGTCTAAAGGCGCTCAGGCCTTCATTACGCCACTCACTTTGCAGGCACTCTCAGGTAATCCTGTTGCAACTGAATTACTGGACGAATCAGCAGAAGCAGGCATGGGCCATATTGAATTAGCTAAATGGGCCGATTACTTTATTGTTGCGCCCGCCTCAGCCAATATCCTAGCCCGTTTTAATGCTGGCATGGCTGATGAGCTTATCACTACTATTGCTCTAGCCACTCCAGCAACCATGATTGTTTGCCCAGCAATGAATCAGCAGATGTACGCCAATGCCACCACCCAAGTTAATTTATCAAGCTTAGCACAACGTGGCATCCACATATGGGGACCCGCTACTGGAGAGCAAGCATGCGGTGATATTGGCTCAGGAAGAATGCTTGAGCCCCATGACATTGTCACAAAAATTTTAGAGTTACAGGGCCCTAAGCCATTACGCGGTAAGTCTGTAGTTATCACTGCGGGTCCAACTCAAGAAGCCATCGATCCTGTGCGCTACATTAGTAACCATAGTTCCGGCAAGATGGGGTTTGCGCTGGCTGCGGCAGCACAGCAAGCGGGCGCCGACGTGACTCTGATTGCTGGCCCAGTGAATTTAGCGACGCCAATCGGAGTTAAGCGAATTAATGTGGTTAGCGCAGCACAAATGCATCAACAAACTCTTAATTTAATTGCAGAAATGGACGCTTTTATAGGTTGTGCTGCAGTAGCAGATTACCGCCCTGCAGATATAGCATTGCAAAAAATCAAGAAAGATAACCACGAAATGGTGCTGCAGTTAACCAAAAATCCGGATATTTTGGCAGATGTTGCGAGCCATAGTCTACGGCCGTTTACTGTGGGTTTTGCCGCTGAGACTCAAGATGTCGAACATTATGCTCGTGGAAAACTTGAACGTAAAAACTTAGATCTGATCGCTGCCAATGATGTTGCTAAGGCGGGTCAAGGATTTAATAGCAATGATAATGAAATCACTCTATATTGGGCTGATGGCAAACTTGAACTAAAGCACGGTAGTAAAACTGATTTAGCTAAACAAATGATCAGTTTTATTGCACAAAAAATATAAATATTAAGCACAAATGGGTTGAGGCCCAAGATACCACTCTAAGCTGGGAAGAAGTCGAGCTATGGCTAACAATAATAAAATTAATCGTCGCGAACATATCCTACAGGCATTAGCTCATATGCTTGAAGTTAACCCTGGTCAGAAAATAACCACGGCAAAGTTAGCATCGGAAGTAGGTGTTTCCGAGGCCGCGCTATACCGACACTTCCCAAGCAAAGCGCGTATGTTTGAAGGACTTATTGATTTTATTGAAGAATCGATTCTTTCTCGCTTAAACCTAATTATGCAGGAAGAAAAAGAAACCCTGCCGCGTATTCATGCGGTTTTACAACTGGTGTTGATCTTTGCGGAACGAAACCCTGGCATTTCCCGAATTTTAAGTGGCGATGCATTACTAGGTGAAAACGAACGTTTGCGTACTCAAATTAATCATCTGTTCGCCAAAATTGAAACCACACTAAAACAGATTCTGCGGGAACGCAGCCTGCGTGAAGATAAAAGTTTCAGTGTTGATGAAGGCATTATTGCCAACTTACTGGTCGCTTTTGCTGAAGGTAAAATCAGTCAATTTGTACGCAGCGAATTTAAAGTCAAACCCAGTCAGAACCTTGCACAACAATGGCAATTAATTCAAAGCCAATTATTATAAAAAATCACACTCGTTAAAGCACAGGCTTATGATCAGATAGTAAAAAGGGTTGCTGACAACAAGCAACCCTTTTTAGTGGGAATATTAATTACTGAAAACAGATCAAAAAATTGCTCATCCGTCTTCAGTATTGTCTTGCAACCGCCAAGCGACATTGTCATTGCGAAGCGGTCTCTAATCTCTTATGCAATCCCGTATTGGGCACGATAGGCCTTAACAGCATCTAAGTGTTGGGCTAAGGCATCTGTCTCAGATAGGTAGTTAATCACGTCATTTAGCGTCACAATCGCTACGACTTGGCAACCAAAGTCCCGCTCAACTTCTTGAATAGCTGACAACTCTCCTTGACCTTTCTCTTGACGGTCTAGGGCAATCAGTACCCCCGCAAGTTCAGCACCGTTGGCTTGAATGAGCGTCATAGATTCGCGGATTGCGGTACCCGCAGTGATCACGTCGTCCACCAGCATGATTTTGCCTTCTAGCGCACTACCCACTAGGTTGCCGCCCTCACCATGGGTTTTCGCTTCTTTACGGTTAAAGCAGTATGGTACATCTTGGTTGTGGTGATCATACAGAGCCACTGCCGTGGTTGTTGCAATCGGAATGCCTTTATAAGCTGGACCAAACAGGACATCATAATCAATTGCCGACTCAGCTAATGCTGCAGCATAGAAACGTCCCAGCTTAGCTAAATCACCACCAGAATTAAACAGACCAGCATTGAAAAAGTAAGGACTAGTTCGGCCTGATTTCAGGGTAAATTCGCCAAACTTTAGTACACCCTTACTGATGGCAAATTCAATAAACTCTTTTTGATACGCTTTCATATTGATCTCTAATCTATGGTTCTTCTATTTTACTTTACACATAAAAATAGCGCCCCAGCTGGGCGCTATTAAAAATTAGCTTAATGCCGCTTTCTGCACAGCAATAATTTCACGAATACCATGCTTGGCTTGCTCCAGCATTGCTAACAGTTCTTCATGAGTGAACGGCGCCTCTTCTGCAGTACCTTGTACTTCGATAAATGTACCATTTTCACTCATAACAACATTCATATCGGTTTCAGCTGCACTGTCTTCAGGGTAATCAAGATCGCATACAGGCTCACCGTTATAAATACCCACAGAGACCGCAGCAATTAAGTGTTTCAGTGGGTTAGTTTTAATGATCCCTTGTTCCCGGGCCCAGTTTAGGGCATCCACCAATGCCACGCAGGCACCAGTAATTGAAGCCGTTCGGGTGCCACCGTCAGCCTGAATCACATCACAATCGATAGTAATAGTGTTTTCACCCAGTAACGTTAAATCTACCGCAGCACGCAATGAACGACCAATCAAGCGTTGAATTTCTTGAGTGCGACCGCTTTGCTTGCCCTTAGCCGCTTCACGTTGCATACGCGAATGGGTTGAGCGTGGCAACATACCATATTCTGCGGTAATCCAGCCCTTACCTTGGCCTTTTAAAAAACGTGGAACTGAAGAGTCAAAACTTGCGGTACACAATACTTTAGTATTACCAAACTCGACTAATACTGAGCCTTCAGCATGTTCGGTAAAACCACGGGTAATAGTAACAGGGCGAGTTTGTGAAGCCGTTCTTCCGCTTGGACGCATGGCAAGGATTCCTAAATTTGAAATATTTGGCTGCATTATACGTCTGATGCGCCATCTATGCCACGTTATCGATATCAAACAAGGATTAATAAACCATTGCCAAGGTATAACTAGAGCGTATAATTTAGCCTCAACATTAAATAAGGGCTTTTAAATGATCCACAGTATGACCGCCTTTGCGCGCATTGAACACAAAGCAGATTGGGGCAATGCGTCGTGGGAGATCCGCAGTGTTAACCAACGTTACTTAGAAACCTACCTACGTTTGCCTGAGCAATTCCGTTCGCTAGAGCCCATTTTGCGTGAACGCCTAAGAAAACGTTTAAGCCGCGGTAAAGTGGAAGTAAACCTTAGATTTGATTTAAACCAGCAAGAAAATACCGAACTGCAACTCAACCAAAAATTAGCAGGCCAGTTAATTGAGTCAGCAAAATGGCTACAACAACAAGCCGGTGACAACGCTCAACTCAACCTGGTAGACCTGATGCGTTGGCCAGGGGTAATGAGTAGCGAAGAGCAAGACCTAGACACCGTAAAAGCGGAAATCTTGGCCCAGTTTGATGCTGCTGTAGATCAATTTGTTGCTGCCCGCGGTCGTGAAGGTGAAGCCATTTACACCATGATTGATAGCCGCCTAGATGCCATTAGCGAACAAGCCGCTATCGTACGTAAGCACATGCCAGAAGTCATTCAATGGCAGCGTGACAAGCTACAAGCCAAGTTTGATGAAATCAACGGCGAGCTAGACCCAGCCCGTATCGAACAAGAAATGGTGCTAATGGCGCAAAAGATGGACGTGGCCGAAGAACTAGACCGTTTAGATGCTCATATTGTTGAAACCAAGCGTATCCTTAAAAAAGGGGGCGCCTGTGGCCGTCGTTTAGACTTTATGATGCAAGAGTTCAACCGCGAATCGAACACCCTCGCCTCTAAGTCAATCAACGCTGAAGTGACCCAAGCCGCGGTAGAGCTGAAGGTCCTGATTGAGCAAATGAGAGAACAGATCCAAAATCTAGAATAGTGTTTAAGACTGTTTCAGATTGATAAGAAAGTCTTTATAACACAAGTTATTACGGCTTTTTTTTTCACAGGTATCTATTTGTTTGCTATTGTTTGGTTACTAAAGTGGTTACTACCATCGAGAGCAATCATAAACAAAAATATTTAGTAACCACTTGAATCCATACGATGAACGACAAACAAATAAAAGCTTTTATCCGCAGTAAGGAATTGGGCCGTAAAGCAGTAAGCGACGGGTTATATATTAGTCGAGCATCTAATTGCTAATTAATATCACGATAATAAAAAAGCCCAATCGGGCTTTTCATCATGTCTCATTGAGCTCTTCAGTCTCACCTTGTTCAGCAGATTTCGGATCATAAAAGTATTTAGGAAACTTAGTAGTGAAACCTAAAGGAAAATCATTTACATCCATCACGTCTGAGAGTCCATAAACATCAAGGAAATCAGTACGGTTTAGTAGTTCAATTTCAGTCAGCTTATCTAAAGCACTTAAGAATTCAGTCTCAAAATCATGTTCTAGGTCTAAAAATGATTGCTGGTCAATATTAGGTCTATGTAAGATGATCACCGCACATTGATACTTATCTGAGTCTTTTTTGACATATATTCTAATGGAGTGAATTACATGGCCAAATGTATTCAGTAAGCCCTTTTCACCAACAGAACTAAATACACTCTTTGTAGCACTATCGAATTCTTCTGGAAGCCCCTCTCTTATATATCGGTTTGCTTTCCAATGTTTTATCGCCGCTAGAGTATCAGAAGATACCGCTATAGCTTCATTATAGCTCTTTTTGATTATTGCTGAACGCTTTACTAGATGGTGATCGTACGCTCGAGCAACCCATAGTTTGCCATTAGTGTCTTGAAATTCAATTTCTCTGGGATTGAAGCCATGTCTTTGCCTTAAATTCTTATTTTTGCCCTTCCTTGATCTAAGCAGTAAACACTCTACAAACGGCTCATTCGAGTTAAGTAAGTCACATCCCTGTGTGATTAGCATTAACTTCGCATCACTTCCTCTTTCTTTAGATGAGTGGTTTAGCTGGAAGTCGTTCTCATCAAAATCATGATATTCGCAAGTTGCACCCTGTCGCCAGCCATTGTTTAAAATCTGCTTCCTTTCATTTTGCGCCATAATTAACCAGCACTACCCAATACTATTGTATTATCTTCAGGGTACTCAGATGCACCATTTATAAATTTTGCTCTTTTTATCGCCAGCTCTCTCAAGCTCTGATAATGCCTATCAATCGAATGGAAATTCAACATCTCTTTGCTCAATTTTTCAATAAATGTAGTTCCATCCATCTTTATAGTTTTTGCAGCACGGCCGAGCCTAGTGCCATCAAATCCATGGCTTTTGGATAAGTTATATAGCTTATATAGCTTATAATAAACATTACCCTGTGGCTCATGAACACCATTCTTCCAGCTATAGATGGAGGCTCTTTTCACCCCTAAAATCACTTCGAAATCTTTCACTGGGATCCCAAAGCTAGAGATTATGTGCTCCACCATTTCAGGAATAGATTTTTCTAAGCCCTGAGCAATTTTGATGCCTTTATATGGTTGCTTATATACTCTAGGTAACAAAAGAAAAAGTTCGTCTTCGCTGCTTAAATCAATGCCAGTAGAAGTAAATTCCGCATCACAAGGTACAGCCTCAGTATCGAGTATAGTTGTAAAAAATGTCATTTTACTACCTCCCAGTCTATCTGTGCTTTCTCAGTAATACAGTTAACAAACGCTGCCTTAGTCACTTTTCTCATATTGTTAAGAGACTCAATAATATCATCCAGATTAAACAGTTTTCGTTCCTTTTTTACCAAGTCAAAATCTAAAATAAGATAATCTGATTTTGCGTTTAGTTTCTCATCCCACCAAGCTTGTGAGCGAATTATCAAGGATGTTTCTTTCGAGTCAGCTAACTCCGGAAGAATAATCGGTAAATTCTTATCTGTCATTTTGGGTGAAAATTTAAGCGACTGGATGGTTAAACCACCTTCTCCAGTAATATAATTCATCATAATCTGAGTATGTGCACCTTCATCCTCCAGAGTAGGTACATCTAGAAGAATACTTGGATACCATTCAGGTTTAACATACTCACTTAAATCTGAATCTCCTTTAGGCACAATGAGGTTAACATACCTTGTACCTATTGCAGTAAACGCACCGTCCTGTACAGATGGATAAACATTTATTAAAGCTTTGATTGCTTTCCCAATAAGCTTAACAAAATCAACATGGGTAGTATAAGCTGTCGTCTTGAAGAAAATCTCACCAGAAGATAGGTATATAGAAGTGTTTCGCTCTAGGTTCCTGAAAATATACCTAACCTTTTCAGGTTTGTTTATCTTGGGAATTGGCTGAGAAAAATCAGATTCATTACTATTAAATTCAAATCCAATTTCCTGCTCCGTCTCTGTGATTTTCTCTACATATCCAAGTTCACGAAGCACTTTCTCCAACTCTGCTAACAATGACTCATTCTTAAAATCGGGAATATTAGAAAAGCTAATTTTAGTTAGCGTCATGATCAGAGGGGCGTACTTAAATTCAATTGCTTTATTCATTTTTTTGTATCAATTCCTTTTTCATACAGTTCAACCATACACTAAACTATACACCAATCAAGAAAAACTGTATAAAAAAGTGTCAAGATGTATGATTCACTTAACATGTAAATTGTTCCCATTACCAAGAAAAATGGTTACTAAATGGGTTACTAAATCCAAACATAAAGCGCAAAATCAGTTGCAAGAAATTGATTTTAAACACCTTAATTCAAGCACTCTACATTCAGATCCAAAACTTAGAATAATCCCTAAGAGTTTGGCTAGCTGAATAAATTAAGCCCCGCGCTACCTGTGTAACGCGGGGCTATTTATATGCCTTAACGTCGCGAATTAACCGGCAAGTTGCTTGGCTAAATCCGCTTCGAGTTCTTCAACTTCTGCCTGCAAAGTGGCAATTTGAGCCTTTAGGGATTGAATCTTTTTATGCTTATCTTCGGCGGATAGTTCAATGCTCATGGCCGCATCAGCGCCGCCAGCTTGAAACAGATGCTGGTATCTGTGGTCACGCTGACCTGGCTGTTTATCTAACTTAACCGCCCATGGGCTTGGCGCTTTGGCGACTAGACTTTCTAGGGCTTGCTCGGCCTCATCAAAGCTTGCGAATTGATGGAGTCGATTAGCTCGGGTTTTTATTTCACCTGGGGCTTGGGCACCACGCAGGAACATAATGGTTAGGCAGGCACGCTGGGCCGAATTCATATCAAACTGGCTCATGGCAGTGCCACAAAAGCGCTGTTTATACTTGGCGACACGGCCACCACCACCAGCTTCCATCAACAAGTTTTTACCGACTAATGATTCAACAATGGTTTCAACTTGGGAGGCGGTATAATTGACAACAGGTTCGCGACTGCTTTTTTGATTACACCCCAACATAATTGCGTTTAATGTAAGGGGGTATTGATCTGGGGTCGTCATTTCTTTCTCAAGTAACACCCCTAATACTCTTAATTCTGCATCCGATAAAGTTAGCATGGTTGCTCCAGAATTCGCTTATGTTCATTGCAAATTTACCTTAGTGTTGAAGTTATCTCCACCAAATCTAAGCAATTTATCTAGATTTGACGTACATTGATTAACATCAACTACAAATAAAGGTGCATGATGAAAGCTAATCAATACCTAATAATAATAATGAGTATGACACTCACTGCATGTGCGGCCTTATTTACCCCTAATGTCACCACTAACATCATCGAGTTAGAACAGGGCAACTATACTCTAGACAACAGCCATGCTTCACTCAACTTTTCAGTAAATCACCTTGGTTTTAGTTGGTATCAGGGACGCTTTAAAGATTTACAAGCCAGCTTAACGTTCAACCCAAAGCAGCCCCAACTTTCAAAGTTACAAGCAAAAGTTAACATGGCGTCATTGGATGTAAACCATCCTGAATTTCAAAAGAAATTACTTGGTCCCGGCTGGTTTGATGCTAACCAATTCGCCTTCGCTACCTTTGTCAGCGACAAAGTCACTTTTAGTGGTCAACAATTATCGGTGAGGGGCCAATTAACACTAAAAGGCGTTAGCCGTACCATTACCTTTAATGGCATTATGGTTGGCGCAGGAATCAACCCATTAACTTTTAAACATACCATGGGATTTAGCTTAGTTGCAGAAATAAGCCGTTCTGACTTTGGTATTGATGCTTACCTTGGACCAGTAGCCGATAAAGTTGAGCTCAGTTTTAATGGTGAGTTTGTCAGTAAACTCGGCAGCCCAAGTAAACAAGCCACTAAGGCTAATTCCGTTCTCTAGCCCTCAGTTAGCGGTCAATTTGTCGACATCTAAGGGGGTTTCACTTGTCAGCACGGCATTAACATCGGCATAAATGCTTTGTCCGGGCTTTATTTGATTTTGACCTATATTCACTGTCGCATTTATCTGACCTAACCCTTTTTTCTCAGTTTTAAAGGGGCATGTCCCCAACGCCTGCACGCCAATATCCATGTTACTAATGGCACCCGCATCACGTATTGCCCCGTGTACGATAATCCCCTGCCAATTATTCTGCATCGCCAGTATGGCCAGCTGATCACCTAATAAGGCTTTATCACATAAACCGTGGCCATCAATAAACAGCACTTTGCCGGTACCGTCTTGCGCTAATACTTGGCGCACCATTGAATTATCATGGAAGCACTGCACGGTCACCACTTCGCCATAGAACACTCTTTTTCCACCATAGCTATTAAACGGAAGTGGCAGTAGTTGCAGTTTATCCGCATATAAATCACATAAGTCTGGGGTAAGATCTAACATTGGGTATCCTTGACAATAAGTATCGGTCATTCCACTATGCCCATTGCACACAACAAGCTCAATTGACTATTTTTTAATATGCTCAGCGTCCCACTCCCTTCACTTATTCACCGTATTGGCAAAGCCAAGGTGGAGACTGCCCGTAGCACTGCCGCTAATTTTAGCTGTCAGCTAAAACGCGTACGCCGCTCCCGCAATTGGCAACTTATCGGTGAACTCGGTCAACTTGATGCTTTTAGCCAGCACCTAAAAAGCCAAGATGATCACTGGCAATACCTAATTGGAAAGTGTGAAGCAGTATTAAGCAAACACGCCGCAGAGCTTGAACCGATAGAAACCAAGCTGGCCAAACTGATTGCCAAGGATTGCGCCATTACTGTCGCAAAACTGATGCAACAAACCGAATGCACCCTCGCCCAAGCAAGGGTAGCGTTGGCGGAGAGTTTTTAAGGTGTGGGGCAAGGTTAAAAAAGGAAGGTGTCAGGCTCGCAAATAACGCTTGCTGAAAAAAGAATTAGCTATGAGCTAATTAGCTCACGATGCATAGTATCTACAGCAAGTATTTTGAACTTACTGCACTACAAAATCTAAGGAGCTTGTTTCAGGAATTCATTGCAGATAGGATGAAGCATTCAAGCTTTATACTAATAAACTGTGATAACAAGGGCGCTTGCAGCACCCTGTAGTTTAAACTAGTGATTTTTATACAATGAAAAAAATGTTATCAAGATACCTAAAGCACCTTATTGCATAATAAGAACTTAATCTCAGATGATTAAGAAAACAGCGTATCCCATAAGCTCTCGAGGTGCTTAGCAATATTGTAGGCCATAAGAGGTGGTACAGCGTTACCTATAACTTTATAGCCACCCGAACCGGATAACTTATACCCACTACTTTCTTTGGAAGTAAACACAAACGGATAATCATCTGGGAAGCTTTGTATCCTTGCGCACTCCCTAACGGTTAATCTTCTTTGTAGCTTTCCACTTAATAATTCAGAATGCCATCGCCCTTTGTTTTCTTGTGAGAGTCTTCTAAACTCGATATTACCATGATGCTCAGAGCGTATTGTCGGACCGAGTCCATTTAAGTTCACTTCTGTCTGCCCTTGCCCTTTCTTTAAGTGCTTAGCCTTTGAATAGGTCTGCTGTGATTTATCGGAACTAAATTCCGGCTCATCAAGCCCGGTAAAGACATCCTTAACAGTTACAAATGGTTTCTGCATACCTACAGGTACTTCAGCATGAGTAGAAGGAGGGTAGATATCTAAAGTCCCTTCAAGAATATTTGGTAAAACACTAGGATTAAGTGCTTTTTTGGACAGCCCTATAAAAATTACCCTTTCCCGCCTTTGTGCAACTCCATAATTACCAGCCATTAAAATTCTTGCTGGAACAACGACATATCCATCACCAATATTTCTGAAGTCATTTTCAATGATTTCCTTTGCACTCCCCAAGGAAATTAAACCCTTCACATTTTCAGCAATAAAAACTTTAGGTTGTGTAATTTCTATTACTTCACGCATCCAAAGATAAAGTTTTCCTCTAGTTTCTTCTGTAGGGTTATTTTCTACATATTTATTTTGATGATTTTTATGGGAACTAAATCCACCTCTGTTACCTGCCACACTAAAATCTTGGCAAGGAAACCCCCCTGTTACGACATCGATATTAGCTGGAAAGACATATTGCCCGTTTCGAGATAGCTTTACCAAATCAACTATGCTTCCTTTATGGAAAGTTGATTCAACATCCACATCACGAGTATTAAAGTAATTTTTCCATGCAGACTCAGCATAATCAAGAATATCATTAGCAAAAACAGTTTTGAATGAGGTTGGTAATAAGTATGTCCAACCTTCGCGTACAGAATCAGAATACCAGCCAGAAGGATGCATAGCTGGATTAGTGCTCGAAGTAGGTATATCAAATCCCCCTTCAAAACCAAGATCCATCCCACCACACCCACTAAACAATGACAGCACTTTTTTCATACAGCTACAATCCCAAATAAATATTCAGTGCATACTAACAACTTTTTACATTAATGTCGCGTGCTTTTACGAAATGTTATATTCTTTTTCCATTTCTCGAACTATATTATCGTCTACCTGATTGTTTCCAAATAGTTCAGCAAGCGCTAACTTTTTCCAAGTCTCAAATTTTTTACCTTCTGGAAAGCTAACCCCCCAAATCTTTTGCAAGAAACTTGTGTCAGATAATTCTACAAAGCTTCTTATCGCTTCTAAATTATCTTTGCTAAAAATAAACTCTAGGTACTTCGGAGATTTAATACCCCCAATCAATACTCTTCCACCAGCTGAGAATCTATCTCTCAAAGATGCATCCACAATACCTTTTTGTTTGGCCAAATATACTACTAAGTTTTGATACTTGGTGGTTTTATTAGAAAGTAACTCTGGGAAAAGCGCATAAGCTTCAATTTTCACAAGCTCTTGAGTTTTCTTAGGCAGGTTATTTAATAGCTTAATCACCTGTGGGCCTTGACCATAATCTTTATCATTAGGGTCATTATCAGTCCACCACAGATCAACAGAACCTTCATGTTTATCAAGTAAGTACTGCCGAACCAACTTAAACGGGGCTTCAGATTTTCTCATAGCGTCATATTTAATAGATGCTTTGTCAAATAAGGTATTTTCGACTTCCATATCTATTGCATATCTTGGCTTATGTGTGATGACTACATCGGAAATACACTCTTCCATATTTAAATATTTAAACTGTGGATTTTTCTTGTCCTCGAAGTTTGCGAAAAATACATACACATCTTCGACACCGTCTACTCGTGTTGATTCAAAAATACTTCCTCCTAAAGTTTTCCAGCCACTTTTAGATGTTTTTACCTCAATACCTATTTTCTGATCTTGACAGTTAATTACTATATCTGGAAACTTTTGACCAGATACCAACTCTATTTGAATAGAAAAACCTTGATAAAACTTATCCCTAACCTTAATCGCTGTATCGTACAAGACTCTCTCAAATTTAGAGCCCTGATTATCGAACAAAAACGATGGTTCCATTTCACTAAGCTCAAAAGCACATTGTTCCATCATTGATTCCACACTAAACACTAATATATTTCCTTATATTGATATATCAATTATGTACAATAATTTATATATCAATGCTTAGTCAGACTTCAAGTAATTTGCTTAATAAACAACAAGCTAACGCCATTATCATTATAAAAAATATTTTATCCCTCTTTCAGCTAAGCGGGCATTGAGTCTCAAATCTCGCAGGACGAAGTCCGCCCTCGTCTCTCGGTACTCTGTATTCGGTAATTGAATCTTCATTCCACCCCCTTAAGCCTCGGCTGTGGATACGGGCATTCAAACCCTTTGCCGGGCTGGTTGCGGCCGAGCCATAGAATATGGCCGAAACGGTAAAGGCTTTCTTCTCGCCAGCGAATAATGGCATTAAAGGGTTTAACCACATCATTTTCATCGGGGACTTTTCGGGGAAGATTATTAATGGTGCTGCAGGCATCCCATAAATTGGCGTTGCTGAGTTTGCGTATCCTTAAATTTTTTCGCAATTTGGATAAGCAGGTAATGCAATCCACCGCTGACCAACCGAGTAATTCGCTCACATAGTTGTAGCAATGGATTTTGGTATTCTCTGGGTATTCATGAAACCATTTAAAAAGCACCCGAATTCAAGTCCGAAGTGTGACACTCCCCTAAATCAATCAGCCAGCATCATTTCTTTAAATACAATGACTGGCTGTTTGAAGCCTAAACACTTTCTTGATCGATAATTTATCCGTGATTGAGCAAATCCTATATCACTGTCGGTACCGTTGTTAGGTCGGTTCCCTTCTTTACATACTGCCTAAAAAGACCATTAGCATTTTCATTAGCGTCAAGTTCCCAAGAACTGTATGGATGTTCAAAGTAAACGTCAGTCTCTAATGCTTCTGCAATGGCCTCATGACCTGCAAACTCTCGACCATTATCCGTTCTAATTGTATGCACATGCGCTTTGTAAGGCATAAGCAGCTCTATCGTTGCTTTGGTGACGTCCTCAGCTGAATTAGACGCCACTTTCTTCACCACGTAGAACCTTGTCTTATGCTCTAAAATCGTCACCATTGCACCTGTGCCATGTTTCCCTAACACAGTGTCAATTTCCCAAACCGCTCTCGGTCATCGACAACGCTTGGTCTATCGTTTATAGATACTGCATTCTTAATCGCTGGTGCTTTATCTTTTTTACCAAGCCTGTGGCGTTTATGTCCTTGCGTTAAGTGGCGGTATAACTTGCCACCAGAACGTTTATCTTGGGCAACAAACCGATATATCCATTCATGACTGACAGCTTGATCGAGCTGAGTGAACACGTTGGAAATCTGCTCAGGGCTCCAATCTGTTTCCAATATAATGCGTATGAAATCCTCTCGCTCTTGAGGGATCCGATATTTATGCGCCGAAGCTCGCTTGCTCACTGACAATACCTGGTCTTCTTTAGGGCAATAGTGTTTTCCCTTAGGGCTACGTTTTAATTTACAGTAAATAGTGGAACGGTGGCATTTAACTGTCTTAGCTATATTGGAAACTGAAATTCCCTGTTCCAAAAGAGCAGAAATTTTGTATCTTCTGCCCTCGGTCAACTGCAAATAATTCATGGTCGTACTGCTTGTTTCTTTTGCGAGAAGAGCATTCCACCTTCAGCAGTTGGCTACCTCTTCTACATCTGTCCATGAATCTCGCACTTATTATTTTGTAGTGGCATAGTTAATTTGGCCACTTGATTAGAGGTGATAGAATACACCTCATAGCATGACAGGTGACACTATGAACGAACGTACCAGACGTACATTTAGTGCTGAATTTAAGCTTGAAGCAGCTCAGCTTGTTACTGAGCAAGATTACTCGATTAGAGATGCTGCAGAAGCCATGGGAGTGGGTAAATCCACCATGGATAAATGGGTTAGACAATTAAAGAATGAGCATACACCGAAAGCCTCACCTCTAACTTCAGTACAAATTGTGCTTCGTAAGCTAAGAAAGCGTATTGCAGACCTAGAAGAGCATAATGAAATATTAAAAAAGGCTACCGCTCTGTTGATGTCGGACTCGCTGAACAATTCTCAATAATCGAGAAACTCAAACAGAGCTATACCGTAAAACGACTGTGTAAAGTGTTCGGCGTGCATCGTAGCAGTTATAAGTATTGGCGCTCGAGAGCGAAAAAGATCGACGCTGCTGAAGTTGACCTGCGAGCGAAAATCAAAGCAGCACATAGAGCCAGTCAGGGTTCCGCAGGCGTTCGAACTGTGGCTGATATCTTAACGAATAGTATGGATACACCATTAAGTCGTTATCGTGCTTCTAAGTTAATGAAAAATTTAGGGTTAGTAAGCTGCCAGGTGCCTAATCACAAGTATAAAAGGCATCGAATGAGCATATTGAAATCCCTAATCATTTAGATAGGCAATTTGCGGTAACCGCTCCTAATCAGGTTTGGGTTGGTGATGTTACCTATATATGGGCGGGTAATCGTTGGGCTTATTTGGCTGTTGTTATCGACTTATTTGCTAGAAAACCAGTTGGCTGGGCGATGTCTCATTCACCAGATACGGTGTTAACATGCAAAGCATTAAAGATGGCTTATGAGTCACGGGGGAAACCGGAAGGTGTTATGTTCCATAGCGACTAAGGCAGCCATTACACTAGCCGTAAGTTCAGGCAAACATTATGGCGTTATCAGATAAAGCAAAGCTTATCTCGTCGGGGTAACTGCTGGGATAATGCGCCTATGGAACGCTTTTTTAGAAGCTTAAAAACGGAGTGGATGCCAGTTAGTGGTTACCAAAACTTTGCACAAGCTTGGAAACATATCCTTGAATACATTACTGGTTATTACAGCCAGTTGAGGCCGCATCATTATAATGGTGGGCTGACTCCGAATGAATCGAAAAGGCGATACAAAGAAACTTATAAACTGTGGCTAATTTTAGTTGACCACTACATCTGAAATCGGGTACCTCTGTCATTGTAACTTTTTGTGTAGCCACCTAATACTCTGCATTTTTATTTTAATAAATGAAAAATACTGCAATAATTACTTCAACAGCATAGATTTAACGGTATAAGATAATCGACTGAGCTTCAATATTGGCTTGAATTTTACTGTGGTTTTGTTAACTGTTTAATTTTATTTTACCTTCCAAATTTTACAAAAAGCCAACCCCAAACTTTTTAAATATACCATTCATACAATGGTTTAAAGGGTTTCGTAAGGATAACTTCAAGACGTCCATTTTTATGGTTAGGGCTTGGTAAGTTTATTCCTCTGGTTTTTTGTCACACTTCTAGCATTGGAAATAAATCTTTCGAGTGTCCAACTGAAACGAATATTGAATGTTGGTGAACTCACTCTCAACTAAAAGGTGGGCTTAATGATGATACCCCTAAAAAACAAAACATTACGTTTTTGGTTATGCGCTCTGGTGGTTTTTAGCATGATGTTGTTCTTAGCTGCGACTTTGGCTGCAACCACACCTTATATAGAGCTAAATCAATCATTTCACTTAGGCCTGAACGCTCATGAAAGTACTTACTTTAAACTGTTAACCCCAGGTCTAACTTTATGTCTAGCCCCTGTGTTAACTAAGCCCTCCAAGGTCAGCGTAAGTCATTCGTGTGGCAACCTTAGCAGTGATTGGCTGCGGTTAGCAGATGGTAAGATCGCCCATCGGTTATCTGGTCAATGCCTGGTGCAGATGAATTACTCCTATTTCTTATTTGATTGCAAAGGTGATAATAAGATCCAGCCCAATATTGCTTTTGTTGTTCTCAAAAAGCCTATTAGCCAAGCCATATCGATTATGCAAATCATTACAGGTAAATAGAGGGTTTTATCATGAAATGCCTGCTATTTATTTTGGTCAATATGTTCATTTTAACTGCAACTATGACAACTTTAGCTATGGAGCCATTAATGTTAGCCAAGCAGCATAATCCAAAAGGGTTTGTGATCTATAACCAAAGCAGAAGCTTGTGCTTAACTGCAGCAGATAACGTTAAGGTAAGCTTTACTCAAGATTGCCATAGCAAATCAAGTTTGTGGAATCGTACCTCCAACAATAAAATACGTAATTTAGCCAAGTACCGTTGCCTGACGCTAAATGACGATAGTCATTATGTTCTGGGTAGCTGCGATAATAAAGAAAGCCAACAAGAACCTGCGATTAATAGTGTTGTTGCCACTGAACAGCTCCAATTACCTCGTCAATAACGACTGTCAATTCGCCCTTAACACCCTGTTTTAAGGGCGCTATTATTATTATTTTAGTTAAAAAAGTCCCGCCATATACGCTCTGACAATCACCCGTGTTAATCGCCTAACGATCACACTAGCGCATCATGCTTACGCCGTTACCCCATAGGCCTAGTGTTCAAATTCACTCAGTGAGAGTGATTTACGCTGGCATAAGACGATGCCGTTGTCCCTTATGACATCATGCACTCGCGCCATCTAAACAAGCAACGATGGGCTAAATTAATTTGAATCATCCTGGTGACTAACAAGATTAGCCACATTCTCAACGCTTAGCGTCATAGCAGCTCAGTTATTTTTATCCATAAGTGGCTGTTGTAATTTATAAATTAGCCTTTTTCAACAGCCAAAAAGCCCAGCTTGTGATCACCAAATAATAAAAAAACTTCCCTGAAGAAAAAGTTTTTTAAAAGAAAGTCGAACGCTAAGGTACTGATATCACTATTAATATTATATTTCGTAAGAATATTGTTCCGTGCTCATACCATACCGTAAGTCATCAGTAAGTTTGTTTTACAAGTAATTTTCCATACTGCAATAGCATTCAACGCAAACCATTACATTAATCACTGTTTACAAACTTCACTCATAGCCAGTTTGAGCGTGAACAGGAATAGTAAAACTTAAGGAACATACAATGAAACGTATCAGCAAAATCGAAATCACCTGTGCTCTTATCCCTGTTGTATTAGGTAGCTTAGTTATTTCTAGCTTTAACGCTAAAGCCGCTTCCCATGAGGTGAGCGCTAAGTCACAGACGGTTGCCATGAAGTTAACCCAAAGCTCTGATAACACATTTAAAATTTATAGTAATGAGGCAGAACGCTGTTTAAGCCCTAACAGCTATCACAATGGAAGCAAAGTGGTGGTCAGTGATAACTGTGGTAGCAACAACAGCGACTGGACTCGACTAGAGAATGGTTTAATTAAGCATCAAGGCTCCCAGTACTGCTTAGCCCAAAAACAAGATCAATATATATTGAGTCGCTGCGGCCGTAATGCGAGTCAATTAACCTCGGAAATATTGATGCTTAGCCTTGCTCCTCTGCCTCCCCATAACGATGTGGTAGCGAGCAAATAACCATCACTCTATTTATCTGTGTCCTGCTCTAAATCCTAAAAGCAGGACAAAGGACTGCACCATGAACACATTCAAAAATATTACCAGCACTATGGGTATCGCTTTAGCAATGACCACTTTAGCATTTAGCCAAGATTGTGCCGCAAACCAAAAAGACTTTAATGAGACTCAATTACAAATAGAGGTGATTAGCCATCATTCGCAGCTGTTTTTGATATCTAACTCTACTTTTAGTCAATGCTTACAACCCATTTCTGGTAGTGCATTTTCAAGGGTAGCATTACAGGCCGACTGCCAGTCACTCTCTAGTAATTGGACAAGATATGGTAATGATCGCATCCAGCACTATCAAAGCGGCCGTTGTCTAGTAGAAAAAGGCATCAATCGCTATTACTTAGGCAGCTGCAACACCAATGCCTCTCACCTGAGTAATGAATCGTCATATATCGCCTTGAAACCCATGCAGCTTGAGTCGGTAATGGCGCTCGCTGTAGCCAAAGCAAAGGACTAACCATAAAGGGCGCGGTAAGCTTCTTTGCAGAAGTTGGTTGCTGCGTAAATATACTTTGATGAATATGTCCGTAGCTGCTGCCCCAGCGCCGCATTAATACGGACATCAGCACACTCGAGGGAATGAAAAATGTATAAATTGATCATCCTGCCACTGTTTTTTGTGATACCGATAACCATCAGTTTCTTGTCATTCTTCACAACAAAAGCTGAAAGCACTGTAAACTTTGACACTGACGTTTCGGCTGCAAAACTTAATGTTATGGTTAATCATACTGATGGTAGTTTTAAAATTGTGAGCCAGCATAACGACCAGTGCTTAGCGCCTATCAGCCGCACCAAATCAACTCAAGTTAGCTATGGCTTACATTGTCAAAGTGATAGTAGTAAATGGTTAGCATTGAGCAATGGTAAGATTAAAAATATCAGCAGCAACAGGTGCTTAGTATCAAAAAACAACCATAGCTTCTATTTAGCAAGCTGTGGCCGCAGTGTCTCTCACTTTGCTTCTCCAGTGGCTTATTTAACTCTTCACTCTCTAAATCACTCCGATTTAGTCGCGACTCATTTTGACCGCTACCGCGTCAGTAAGCAATAACCAGTCGTCTGGGTCATTCGCCGCAATCCTTGAAGCCTATGTAGAGCAACCGTTAAATGGTGAGTTATCACTATTTAACGGTTGCTCATTAATTCAAGCCGCTCATGTCAAGTAATGCCGCACTCACTCGACTTCCATTACTGATATCAATATTTATGCTACCACTAATGTTAATCTTATTTACTTTGGTGTGATCTTGGGTATTACTTCAATATCAGCGGCAGTTAGCGCCGTAAAATTAATCGGGTTCTTTTTCGTTAATGTGAATTTCTGGATCACACATAACCTTATAGCCATAAAGAGGATTAATTTGATCCACCGAGCCGAGTTGAGGGATATTTCTGCGTGTATCACTGACCCATACCGCTAATTTAATCGTCGCTTGAGTATACTTTCGCTGGCCACTGGCACGCTTATCCTTATCAATGTAAATCAATGACTTATCTACTCTCAGCTCAACCTTATCTTGCTGCCACTTTACAATTTCCATACGGTTTTCAGATACTTGGATATCTTTATGTACCTTGCATGGGGTCTCATTTATCCATACGAGATTGAAATGATTAGCAGTGATGTAGTTGTCATTGTCATCATGATCAAGTTCAAGCCAAATGGTATCACTGGCTTTGCCATCATGCTTACTTAAATTCACCACCTGATTAAGGTACTGGTACACATACAAACCATTAAACACGGCGACACCTTCTGCTGCGGCCAGGGATTGTGGGGCGTCATATTGTTTGGCTAGTTGCGGTTGGTCAGGTACACCTGGTGTGGTCACCTTAGGCGCTGCGGGATTAACGATTAGCCTTCCACATTCATCTAAGATAGGCCCCCAAACAGCAAGTATCATTGTTCTACTTTTCATAGTGTTTCCTTTTTATCGTCGTTATGGCAATTAATTTAATAAAGCTTGGTATGTTTTGAGTAAGTTTGATTGATATCCCCGAAACATAAGCTTGGTTTCTACTGCAGAAAACTGTTGTTGGTTAGCCGCTAACAACGCAACAAAAGCCTGATGTTCAAGATTTCTGATGCTATGGGCATCCTCTAAATTTTGATTATTTAAATATTGCAGTGCCTGCTGACGAGTCATGTTGTTTGCCAGCACTTCTTCGACTAATAGCCTGGGGGTAAACTCTTTATTAAACGTCAGTGCATTGATGTCTAACGGGACGACTTCAGCTGGTAGCCCTTGTAAGCGCGATAAGACTAAGATTAACATTCTGCCTATATACCAATTTACTTTGCCTGGCTTTGCTTCTTTTACGATCTTGTTGATCTGCTCTCGCTTAAGCAGTGGTTGATTGGCTAAGCTCTGTAAATCGGCATGAGGGTTCGCTCCCATAACATCTAGAGTGGCCAATAGATTGCGCAAAAATGTCGCATTCCAACTTGCGTTGGAACCTTCTTTTTGCAACAGTTGCTCGGTCACCTCTGTACCTAATTTCAGGGGTAAGCTGGCATCCTGAAACTGATTAACCATCACCATAATATTGAGCCATTGATTTATGGCCATTAATTGCAATTTTTGTGCGGTATTGTCAGTTATTCTCTGATTGGCATATGTTACCGCTTGTTGCACTGTGTCTTTTGCCAATGCGTAAGCTTTATCAAGATGCTGGTAGCGGATCGCGAGCCTAGCCAATGCAATTGAAGAGTTAATAACAGAAAGAGTTAACTCTTGATCATTTGGGTGGTTTTGTAAAAGCTGACGTTTAAGTGCTAAAGATTGCTCCAAATACTCAACCGCTTGATTGGGCTTTGCCTGCCCTACTGCCAACGCCCCTAAATTATGGAATGCATAGCTCTGTTCTTTTAATGCTGTTGTTTGTTCACCCTCGAAGGACTCCAGTAATTTTGCGTATTGTGCGTACTGTAGCCAGTAATCCTGAGTTTGCGTTTTATCCCCTGAATAGTAGTGAACCGTTCCTTGCCAATAAGCAAGTTGTGCCTGCCAAAAAGTAGCTCGGAATGATTGCTCCGTCTCTTGTTCCAACAAACTTGAACTCTGATTAAGCCAACGATTTGCCTGTTCATATTCACTTTTAGAGATAGCAATTTCGGCCAACAACATTAACGACTGTACTTGCAAAAATCGCCCTTGCCCCTGTTGACCTTGGTAATAATCCATGGCTCTGTGACCAACCCCTTGTAATAAGTCTAACTTGCCTATGGGTTCTAGCTGACTCTTTAAGTCCCCCAGCATATAACTAATAAGTTGATCGCCTTTACTTTGCAGAGTTTGTAGGCTTTTTTGTTGATAATAGGAATAGGCGGTTAGCGATGTACTCACTAACGTTAGGCTAATTAACCCTGCAACCGCCCCCTGCTTAATATTGGTTCGCCGTTGCTGTTTAATCGTACTGAGCTCAATAAATTCAGATTGTGCTTTGCTCAATCTGATATTCGGCTGCTTTAACAGTAAATGAGCATCGTTAATTTTTTTTGCAGAGTGCATCAGTAAGTCTTTATTGTTATTTGACTGTTGCCACAGGTTACAATCAGCTTCTAGCTGAGCCATATGGTCCAGTAACTGACTTTGCGATTTACTCCAATCAACGACACGCTGCCACTGCCTTAGTAGGGCTTCATGGGAAATGGCCACCATTGTTGGGCTTTGGCTATATTCACTGTCATTTACTGTTTCATTGGCTAAGCGAACAAATAATCTTGCCTCAACAAATGCTTGAATAAATTGTTGCTGCGCTTCGGTTTCAAAACTGGTTTCTGTTGCTGGCTTACTGATTAATAGTTTGTCGTCAAATAACGAATGCCTAACTAATTTGGTCATCACTGCTGCAAAGCATTGTTGCTGCATTGAATTGAGTGAGCTAAAGGTCTGCTCAGCTTGTTTTGCGATTGCCCCTTCAAGCCCACCCATTTTTTCATAGGCATCAAGTAACATCACGCCATCTGCACGCTTATGTTGGTACAACTGAGTTAACGCAAACTGCAATAACGGCAGGGGTTCCCGCTGATGAATGGCGTCTTGTAATAATTGCTGCACCAAATCAAGCTGCCGCTGCTCATCCACCTCATAACTTAAGCCTGCTGCCTCGGCAGAGTAATTGATGACTTGCGCCAATTCACTCATGGTTAAAGGTGCGACATCGTACTGTATCGATTTATATTTAATGCCTCTAAAGTCTGAGTGATCACTTAATGCGGCATAAAAATCATTTCTCATTGAAACGATGAGCAATAATTTGGGGTAGCTTTGTAAGTAAGTTAATAACTTTCCTAAAGCACTAAGCTGCTCACTGGCATCTACATTCAGTAATTGCTCAAACTGATCAAGAATTAATAATTGCGGCAGTTCAATATTAAGCAACCATTGATTAATTAAATCTGGCTGGGCAAGCAGCTGACAGGCTCGTTGCGCATTATGCAAATCAGGGGAAAGTAACGTTAACTGCTCAAGTGCTTCTAATATTTGCACTAAATAATTTTCAATATTACCTGTCTTTGGTCTAATAAATTGATAACCCGCTATCTGGTTATCGTTAAAGCCACCATCCCTTGTTAAATAGGGCAAAACACCGGCCCTTAATAGGGAAGTTTTGCCACTGCCGCTTTTGCCCAATAACAGTACTGATTTGTTTTCAACAATCCCTTGTTTAATGGTGGATAACATATCAGCAATGGCATGCTCTCTGCCAAAGTAGATATCAGCATGTTGCTCAGTAAAGGCATTTAAGCCAATAAATGGGCTGCCTTGTCGCCATTTTTTTATTTTTCGATTAGTGCTTTGCTGCCAAATAGGTTCGGTTGTTAGCCACTTAACTTCTGCAATGAGTCGGTAGCCTTTTTGAGGAATAGTTTCTATGAATGTTGGCGCTTTGGCATTATCACCTAAAGCTTTGCGGAGCATGGCTATGCATTTATGGACAGGAGCATCACCATAAAAAGTCCCAGACCAAAACTCAATCAGGAGCTGCTCAACTGTGACCACTTCAGCGTGGTTTCGGCACAAAAAGGTAAGCACCTTCATCATTTTTGGTTCGATGTGAGTGCATTTATTTTGAACGCTAATTTGATTAGATTCAGTATCCACTAAGAAGTGGTTTAACTGATACTTTATGGCAGTTTTTTGCAATTACCTTTCCTTGGTTTGGACTGACTCCTTGCCTAATAATAAACTATATGACTGTTTTTTGTACTATTTTTATTTTTAATGTAGAAATCTGTCTAATAATTTATAATTGCCCTATCAAAACGATAGAGTTAGCTATGATCACTAAAAACCAAATCAAATTACTGCGGGCTCTGGGCCAAAAAAAGCAACGTAAAGCTGAAGGCTTATTTTTGGTTGAAGGCGAAAAAAACGTTCTTGAATTGGCTGGCACCCAACTTAAAGTGCAGCAGGTATTCGGTACCGCTGAATTTTTAGCAGAACATAGCAAAGCGTTAAGTCAATACACCTGCATTGAGGCCAGCTTAAATGACCTCACCAAAGCCAGCACCTTAGTCAGTAATAATGCCGCTGTTGCGGTAGTGGAAATGCCAAGTACTGATGCCCCCGTAACAGAAGGCTTAATCATTGCTTTAGATGGGGTTTCCGATCCTGGCAACCTAGGCACCATTATCCGAATAGCTGACTGGTATGGTATTAAACATATTGTTGCCAGTACTGACTGTGCTGACCCATATAACCCTAAAACCATTCGTGCCACTATGGGCAGCTTTGCAAGGGTGCAAGTGACTTTGTTAGACCTGGCAAGCTACTTAAGTAATGTGACTATACCTGTGTATGGCGCCTATTTAGAGGGTGAAAACGTGCACACTACGGAATTTCAATCACAAGCTATTTTATTAATGGGCAGTGAATCCCACGGGGTGAGACCCGAAGCATCAAAATACGTGACAGATAAGATCACTATTCCTGCTTTTGGGGGTGCTGAATCGTTAAACGTAGCGATGGCTACTGGGATAATATTAGATAATATCAAACGCCAACAAGGCTAAGCCTAATCATAGACTTAGCCTTTAAGCGCTGAATTATAGTTGGCCAAATGCCGTACCTTGGCCCGCCGCCTGCTTTAACCAACGCTGAGTGATGGTCTTACGACGAGTGTAAAAACGTACACTGTCTGGACCGTAAGCGTGCAAATCACCAAACAGCGACTGCTTCCAGCCACCAAAACTGTGAAATGCCATTGGCACAGGGAGCGGCACATTGATACCAACCATACCCACTTCTATTTCATTGGCAAATTTATGAGCTGCGGCACCGTTTTGGGTGAAAATACAGGTTCCATTGCCGTATTGATGCTGATTGGTTAACTCAATTGCCTGCTCTAAATCGGCAACCCGCACTACCGCTAAAACTGGCCCAAATATTTCTGTTTGGTAACAGCTCATATCAGCTTTAACATGATCGATCAGGGTTGGGCCGCAAAAATAACCGCTGTTGTTGGCTTGAATTTGACGACCATCCTTTACCACAGTGGCACCTTGTGCCGTTGCCTCTGAAATAATATTACCCACTCTATCCAGAGCAATCCCATCAATTAAAGGCCCCATATCAGCATCAGCTTGGTTACCTTCCGCCACTAACAATTTATCCATTTTAGGGACAATGCTAGCAATCAACTTATCCGCTGTGTCATCGCCAACACATACAGCCACACTGATCGCCATACAACGTTGTCCGGTACCACCGAAGGCTGCCCCTATAAGGGTATCTGCGGCATTTTCAATATCTGCATCCGGCATCAATAGTGCATGGTTTTTGGCCCCGCCTAATGCTTGTACTCGCTTACCGGCTGCAGATGCACGTTGGTAAATTGCTTTCGCTGCTGGGGTTGAGCCTACAAAGCTGACCGCCTTGATGTCTTGATGGTCAATCAACATTTCTGCCGTTTCACGACCTCCATGAACCACGCTAAATAGCCCATCTGGTAGTCCCGCAGCCTGTAATAGTTGTGCAAGTTTATTGGCTGCCATCGGCACTTTTTCAGATGGCTTTAGGATAAATGCATTACCACAGATAAGCGCCATAGGTATCATCCACAGAGGTACCATAGCTGGGAAATTAAATGGCGTAATCCCTAACACCACACCAAGAGAATGGAACTCTGACCATGAGTCAATATCACTGCCAACAAGGCGACTATGCTCACCTTTTAGTAATTCTGGGGCACCACAGGCGTATTCGACGACTTCTAATCCACGTTGCAGTTCACCTTTTGCATCAGCAATCGTTTTACCATTATCTAGACTGATAATACCGACTATCTCATCAAAGTGCTCTACGATAAGGTTGCGTAAATTAAACATCACCTGTGCACGCTTATGAACGGCTTGTTTGGCCCATTGTTTTTGTGCGACTTTTGCCGCAGCAACGGCCTGTTCTACCATGGCCTGATCGGCCACTGGGACGGTTGCAATAACTTGACCATTAGCTGGATTTACATCTTCAATGGTTTGACTATTTTGATAGGCTTTGCCATCAATCCAGTGTGAAAGTTGCATTAAACTACTCCTTGTTGTGCCGCATATTCTGAAATGGCTTGTGCGACAAGTTTAAACATATTTTCAATATCTTGTGGGGTACAAGTGAATGGCGGGGCAAAACTTAAATTGTTGCCTGCATAACGTACATAAATGCCCTTTTGCCAGCATATATGACTGATATCACTCGCTCTTTTTAAAGGCTTTGCCGGATCCATGGTAATTTGAATGGCACCCGCTAAACCGATATTGCGAATGTCTTCGATCAAAGGTAGCCCTTTAAGCTTATGGATTTCAGCCTCAAACACTTCGCTTAAATGACGGACTTTGGGCAATAGTTCTGGATGAGTTAACTGCTCTAAGCTTGCTAACGCTGCCGCACAAGCTACTGGGTGTGCCGAATAGGTGTAACCATGTGGAAACTCAATAGTGTACTCATCACCCGGCTGTTGCATCAGGGTGTCATAAATCTCACTGCTTGTGATTACCGCCCCCATAGGAATAATGCCGTTGGTTAAGGCTTTGGCACAATTAAGCATATCTGGTTCGACATCAAAATATTCTGCCGCAAACATGGTCCCTAGACGGCCAAAACCGGTAATAACCTCATCGAAAATCAATAGAATTTCATGCTGATCACACAGCGCTCGCAAACGCTTCAAATAACCTTTAGAAGGCACAATAACGCCACCAGAGCCCGCCATCGGCTCTACAATCACTGCAGCAATATTGCTGGCATCTTGTACTTCCAATATTTTGAGTAAATCATCCGCTAGATGATCCCCATAATCAGGTAAGCCCTTAGTAAAAGCATTTTCAGGTAAACAAGTGTGACTTAGGTGATAACTGTCTAGGGTTTGACCGAACATTTTACGATTAGGGGCAATTCCCCCCACTGAAATACCGCCAAAATTAACACCATGATAGCCCTTGGTGCGTCCGATCAATTTGGTTTTTTCTGGCTTACCTTTCAGACGCCAATAGGCTCTAGCCAGCTTTAATGAAGTGTCTGCTGCTTCTGAACCAGAACCACAATACAAGACATGATTCAAATCACCAGGGGCTAACTGGGCAAGCTTAGTTGATAACTCAAATGCAGAATCATGACTAACATTAAATGCAGGGGCATAATCTAATTGGTTTAACTGTTGGCTTATCGCGTGATTAATCTTAGCATTGTTATGTCCCAGCGGAGTACACCACAATCCAGATAAGCTGTCGTAAATTTTGCGATTGTCATCCGTTTCATAAAAAATACCATCGGCTGCGGTTACCATTTTGGGCTTCTCATGAAAGCGTCTATTGCTGGTAAAGGCATGCCAATGATGGCACATCGTTTTATTTTCCATAATCTGACCTACTACTACTCACTAAATTAGTATTCAAGTTATGCGAAATAAATTGGCCATTAAATAGGAAACTGATACAGTTTAGTTTGTAATTATGTTAACTATTTAGTGAAGCAGTATGCTAAACCAGCGTAAGCTAAGACAAGTCAGTAACCTAGATTTAAAACTATTAAAAACCTTCATTGCCGTGGTACAAGCTGGCAGCATTACTGGTGCAGAGGGTGTCCTCAATCTCAGTCGTTCCGCTATTTCTATATATGTCTCTGATCTAGAAAAACGTCTGGGTATGATTCTTTGTAGCCGGGGCCGTGGTGGCTTTAGCCTAACCCTTGAAGGGCAAACGGTTTATGATGCAGCATTAAGATTAATGGCTGCTACTGAACTTTTTCAAGATGAAGTCAATAATACCTACTCTGTGCTGAAAGGGGATTTGAATATTGGGATTATTGATAACTTAGTGTCACTCCCAAACCAAGATATCACCAATGCGCTAGCCCAATTAAAACGCAGCAGTGATGAGGTTAAGGTGAATATTAAGATGAGTAACCCCTCTGAGATCACTTTGGGATTGCTTGAAGGTGAAATCGATGTCGGCGTCATGCCAAGTTTAGCCTCGATTGATGGCCTCAAACTGATGCCTTTATATCATGAAACATCTAAACTTTATTGCGCTAAAGATCACCCGCTATTTAACCAGCAGGAAAGTTTACAATGTATTACTGAGCACAGTGTGGTTCTGCCTGCCTATTCTGATCGAATCAGCCTGCCAAGCTGCTTCAATCAACTCAATGCCTGTGCCACTTCTAATAACCGTGATGGTATTGCGTTTTTAATTTTAACCAATGAATATATTGGGTTCTTACCTGAACATTATGCTAAGAGATGGGTACAACAAGGTGAAATGAGAGCACTTTTACCCGAGCAATTACAAGTAACAGCCGAATTTTTTATTGCCACTAAACAAAGTAAGCGCCATAAAAGGGTGTTAGATTTTTTCTTATCTTGCCTTGCAAAGTAGCACCCAAAAAAGCACCAAGGCGAGGCCTTGGTGCCTGAAAAATTATACCGACAGTAATAAGAATTCTCGTTCCCAAGAACTAATCACTTCGTTAAATGCTTCATATTCAGTGCGTTTAACGGCGCTGTAGGCTTTACAGAAATGATCTCCTAATACGGATTTAAGAGGTTCGCATTTATCCAACATGCGTAATGACTCTTCAAGCGTGCGGGAAACTTCAATCTTGCCCGTATAAGCGTTACCTGTGTTCGCTTCTTCTGGGGTTAAATTTTCTTCAATTCCTAAATATCCACATGCTAACGTGGCTGCAAACGCTAAATAAGGATTAGCATCAGAACCTGGCAAACGGTTTTCCACTCGAAAGCCTGAAGGTTCAGCATCAGGAACACGCAAACCGGTTGTGCGGTTATCATAACCCCAATCAAAGTTAATCGGCGCCGAACTATCAGGGGAAAAGCGTCGATACGAGTTCACGTTTGGGGCAAAGAAACTTAACGCATTGTGACCATATTTCTGCAAACCCGCCAAATAGTTAAAGAACATTGGCGAATATTTACCATCTTTACTGGCAAAAACATTTTTACCTGTTTTGGTGTCAACGACACTTTGGTGAATATGCATCGAACTGCCGGGTTCATTACGCATAGGCTTAGCCATAAAGGTTGCATAGACATTATTACTCAGAGCGATTTCACGCAGAGCTCGTTTAAATAAAAACACCTCATCGGCTAATTTTAATGGGTCGCCATGCAAAAAATTGACTTCAAATTGCGCTGCGCCTGATTCATGAATTAAGGTATCGACCCCTAAGCCCATTTTTTCAGTATATTGATACATTTGATCAATAATGGTTTCAAACTCATTAACCGCATCGATACTGTAGCTTTGACGGGCGGTCTCCTTTCTTCCTGAACGGCCGATAGGTGGCGATAATTCGTAGTCCGGATCAGCATTTTGCGCGACTAAAAAGAATTCTAATTCTGGAGCCAAAATTGGCTTCAATCCTTTTGCAGCATACAAATCAAGAACTTTCTTTAACACATTGCGGGAAGATAACGGATGAGGACGACCATCTGATAGATAACAATCATGGATGATCAGTGCCGTTCGTTCACTCGCCCATGGCACCTCGCGTGCGGTTTCAACGTCCGGCTCCAAAAACATATCACTGTCAGTTTCGCTAACAATGTCATAATGCTCATTGGTATAATCACCGGTTACGGTTTGAATTAAAATACTTTCAGGTAAGCGACTTTCCTGCTCCATAAACTTCTTAGCAGGAATAAATTTCCCCCTGGCATTACCTGTCATATCCGGTACTAAGCATTCTACATCTGTAATACTACGGCCATTTAGCCACTTCTTTACATCTTCCATTTCCATTGGACACCTTCTTGGCTGTTAATTCTAAACTGTGGTATTGGCCTATCCAATTGAACTCACATTGATAACAAAATATCTAAGCTGTAGTCATTCGTCTAGAGTTTCACGTTATATTTGTTAAAACTAAAGATAACAATTTTCAATATAAATTACATATAGAATTAAAATTCATTATGTTAATTTGTTGTGGTTAAGCATTTTGCCAATCGCCTATAAAGGCACAAGTAGGAAGGCCAATCATGATGGAACAATTTTACCAAGCCACTAAAAATATCACCCTAAACTGCCCCCGCTTTAGCGGTACACAACAAGTTGATGTCTGTGTTGTGGGCGGAGGCTTAACTGGCATTTCAAGTGCATATTTTGCTGCAAAAAGTGGCCTTAACGTCGCATTATTAGAATCCCAAAGTATTGGTTATGGCGCATCAGGTCGTAATGGTGGGCAAGTCAGCCCAGGTCAAAGAGTCGACCAAGCTAGCTTAGAAAAAAAAGTGGGCAGTGAACACGCTTTAGCCCTTTGGAACATTGCCCTTGAGTCTGTTGACCTAGTCAGAAACTTAATCGACGAACACCAAATTAATTGTGATTTTGCCCCTGGTATCTTACACACCGCATTTAAACCCAGCCATTGCCAAGATATGCGAGAAAATGTGGCCTTACTGCAACATAAATATGGTTACCAAGATACCCGTTATATCGAAAAAGACGAATTGCAACAACTCGTTGGCACTGATAAGTATCATGGTGGCGAGCTCGATATGCGAGCAGGTCACTTACACCCACTTAATTTTTTATTGGGACTCGCATTACAAGCACAACAAGCTGGGGCACAACTGTATGAAAACAGTGAAGTGATAAACATTAAAAGCCACAATGGTGGTGCTATCATCACAACTGCTGATGGTGTGATTCATGCCAAAAAAGTGGTGCTTGGATGTAATGGCTATTTAGGCAAGCTGTTCCCCAAAGTCGCGGGTAAAATTATGCCCATTAATAATTTTATTGCCGTTACCGAACCATTAGGCGCTGATGTCGCTGAATCTTTAATTAGTAATAATTATGCTGTCGCCGATTCTAAATTTGTGATTAATTACTTCCGACTAACCCCAGATCATAGATTATTGTTTGGCGGTGGCGAGAACTATTCTTCCCATTTCCCTAAAGACATAAAGAATTTTGTGCGTCCACATATGTTGGAAATTTATCCACAATTGCAAGATACCCAGCTCGATTATGCTTGGGGGGGCACGTTAGCCATTACCCTTAATCGTATGCCTCATTTTAGTTGTATTGATGATTGTATCTATGTTGCCCAAGGATACTCTGGCCATGGGGTTGCGCTGGCCACCCTAGCCGGCAAACTGATTACCGATGCCATTAAAGGTAACCCCGAACAATTTAATGCCATGGCGAAATACCCAACCCCAAGTTTTCCTGGTGGCACCCTATTGCGCTATCCTGGTTTAGTGGCCGGCATGCTTTATTATTCGTTGCTAGACCGTATTGGCAACTAATTTCCTATTCGCAATAGGGTAAAAAAATGGCGCCATCTGCCTAAAGTGATAGCGCCATTTTTACTGTTGATTACTTCAAAGCAACATCATGTGCAGCAATGCTGATATTAACTATGCTGCATTTAGATGGTGTTTAGATAAAAATCATATTCCTTCAACGTCACCGTTTGTTCAAATTTCAACATTTCTTGTTCTTTACATGCACTGTAAACCTTGATGAACTCACGACCAAAGTATTCATTATAAAAAGCTGAACTTCGTAATAGTTCTACAGCATCATGCAAACGCTCGGGCAAACTCGGGTTATCAACTTCGAAAGTATTGCCGTACTGCGGTGCTGGGGCAGTTAACTCTTTATCTATTCCATCATACATTCCATAAAGTACCGTAGCCATGGCGATATATGGATTGGCGTCTGCCCCTGCAACCCTGTGCTCAACCCGTCTGCTGTGAGGTTCTCCAGCTGGAATTCTAACGGCAACGGTACGGTTATCTATCCCCCAGTTGACATACATGGGTACATATAAATCCGGCTGCAAGCGTCTAAATGAATTAATATTTGGACACAATAAAGCGGTACTTTGCTGCATATTTTGCAGTAAGCCTGCTACCGCATTGTTTAGTAAGCGGTTGGTTTCTGGCTCATCTTCAGCAAAAACATTGTTGCCATGTTCATCTACTATGCTGACATGAATATGAAGGCCGCTGCCGGCTAGTTTACCGTATGGCTTTGCCATAAACGTGGCATACATACCATGAGCTTCAGCAACTTGATGTATCACCCGCTTGAGCATGATAGCGTGATCACAGGCTAACAGCGGATCATCACAGTGACGTAAATTAATTTCAAACTGACCCGGCGCGTATTCTGATACCGCAGTATCTGCCGGCAAACCTTGCTGTTGACACACCTTATCTACATCCAACAAAAAGTCAGCAAAATCATCTAAATTGATCATTGAATGACATTGAGTACTGTTTTCGCGTAGGCCTGTTTTTGGTGAAATGGGTGGTTGAATCCCCCCTTTTTCATTACGTTGTTTATCTAATAAATAAAACTCTAACTCTACTGCAACAACCGGCCTTAAGCCTTTTTGGTGAAATAATTCCACCGCTTTTCTAACTTGGTGGCGGGGATCTAACTCAACTGGATTGTGGTCATAGTCATACATACTAAACAAAAGTTGCGCCGATGGCTGCGGCTGCCAAGGGCACACTGCTAAGGTTTTTAAATCACCATGGCATATCCTATCTGGCTCTCCAATTTCTAGCCCTAGCTCTGATTCTTCAACCGTCTCTCCAGTCGCATCAAGCGCCAACACAGAAAAAGGAATATGCATGCCATTATCGAGCACACCTTTGATTGCCTCTCGTTTTATTCTTTTACCACGAGCGACACCATTTAAGTCCGAAATAATTAAATCGAACACTTCCACTTCTGGGTTTTGCTCAAGAAAGGAATCTAATACCATCACACTCTCCTGTGTTTATAATTTTGAACAGCATCCTTCATGTTATCTAACCACAATCGACAAATACTTGGCTAGACATCAATAGCAACTATTTGTTTTAGAATCCTAAAACCTTAGTTTAACATTTGTTTCAATTGTGTTAACAACAACTCTTGCACTTTTCTCTCAACTCCAATAGGTTGTTATTGTATTCAAAATTTTGTTCACTCAAAGGGCAGTAAATGGTTCAAAATTTACCACTAATCATTGGCGTTTGCGCTGATGTTGTACAAAACGGTGCTCACGCTTACCACCAAGTCGGGGATAAATATATCCGTGCATTAACTGACACCAATCAAGCCATGATTGTGGTGTTACCTGCACTCTTTGATCTATTAGATGAATCCTTGCAAGAGCAATATATTCGCCAACTTGACGGCCTGTTATTAACCGGATCATACTCTAATTTGCACCCTAGTTATTATGGTGAACAAGCTGCAGAGAATGACGACGCCCAAACCGATCCAATGCGCGATGCCAGTAATTGGCAATTGATTCGCAAGGCAACGGAACATAATTTGCCCATTCTAGGGATCTGTCGCGGCTTTCAAGAATTAAACGCATTTTTTGGTGGCACGCTGCACCATCGCGTTCACGAAGTGAGCGGGCTCAATGATCACCGAGAAGATAAAAACGCACCATTAGCACAACAATATGCGCCTGCACATGCAGTAAATATTCATCAAGGCGGATTGATGTCACAGTGGTTTGAACAACCACAAATTGAAGTCAACTCTATCCATATGCAAGGTGTTAATCGCCTCGGAGAGCCTTTGATTGTTGAAGCAAGTGCAAGCGATGGCCTAATAGAAGCCTTTTCTCACCCGAAGTTGAATTTCTTATTTGCCGTGCAATGGCATCCTGAGTGGAAACCCGAGCAATACCCCCAAAATAAAAAAATAATTAATAGCTTTATCGATGCCTGTCATCGCTTTCACAAGGATATGAAGTAGTTATGGACCAACAAGCCTTACAACAATTAGATGCAAAGCACCATTTGCACCCTTTCAGTAACCAAACTGAATTAAATCAGACTGGTACACGGGTAATTACCCATGCTGAAGGTGCCTATATTTATGATGCTAATGGTAATGAACTGCTGGATGGGATGTCTGGGCTATGGTGTTGTAACTTGGGCTACAGCCAACCCAAGATCAATCAAGCCATCGCTCAACAGTTACAAGAACTGCCTTATTACAATACTTTTTTTCAGTGCACACACCCTAGGGCAACAGAATTAGCAGCGGCCATTACTAGCCGCGCTCCAGCGCACATGAATCAGGTATTTTTTACTAACTCTGGTTCAGAGGCGAATGACTCTGTCATTCGAATTATCCATCGTTATTGGGATGCCAAAGGTCAACCTAAGCGTAAACAAATCATTGCTCGCACTAACGGCTATCATGGCAGCTCTATAGGTGGTGCCAGCCTTGGTGGCATGAAGTTTATGCACGAGCAATTCGCGCCGTTGGGGGGAATTCACCATATTGCCCAACCCTATTGGTTTGGCGCTGACACCCAACTTTCTCAAGATGAATTTGGCTTAGTTGCTGCTCGAGAATTAGAACAAAAAATTCTTGAGCTAGGGCCAGATAATGTCGCCGCATTTATTGCTGAGCCCATTCAGGGAGCCGGTGGTGTAATCATTCCTCCAGCCAGCTACTGGCCGGAAATTCAGAGGATTTGTAAAGCGTACGGCATACTCTTGATTGTTGATGAAGTGATCTTCGGTTTTGGCCGCACCGGTAAATGGTTTGCCAGTCAATTTTACAACGTTGAGCCAGATATGATCGTTTTCGCCAAAGCAGTGACCAACGGCTTCCAACCTCTTGGTGGTGTCATTTTAAGTGACCGAGTTTCGGCCGCCTTATATCAATTGAATGACGACTTCGCCCATGGCTATACCTATTCTGGACATCCTGTTGCCTGTGCTGCGGCACTGGCGACATTGGATATCTTAGATGATGGCTACATCAACAAAGTTGAGACTGAGCTTTCTCAAGCCATGCAGGATTTTTGGCTTGAACTGGGGGAGCATCCTTTAGTTGGTGAAGCTCGTTGCCTAGGCTTTGTTGGTGCTTTAGAGCTGGTAAAAGACAAACAAAGTCGCCAACGTTTTGATAGCAAAGGCAGTGCTGGGACAATTTGTCGTGATGCGTCATTGCAATCGGGTTTAGTCATGAGAGCGACTGGCGACACGATGATTATTGCCCCTCCATTTATTTTAAATCGTGAAGATGTGAAAACGTTAACACAAAAAGCTTGGCAGGCTTTGGATCTGACTTTAAGTCAGTTGAAGTAGTCTGATGTTAAGGAAAATCCCCTGTCAGATATTCAACCCTGGACAAAAAGGAAAATAACATGTCTAAAATTAACAAATTAGGGATTGCTGTTGCAGCAGTCGTAGGCTCATTAGCATTTAATGCTCAAGCGGAAACTGTAAAAGTTTACAATTGGAGTGACTACATTGCAGAAGACACTATCGCTAATTTTGAAGCCCAAACCGGCCTTAAAGTCAGTTATGATGTTTTTGATTCTAACGAAGTCGTAGAAGCTAAATTGCTTACAGGAAATACCGGTTTTGATGTTGTGGTACCCTCTGCATCTTTCTTAGGGCGTCAAATTCAAGCTGGCGTGTTTATGAAGCTTGATCGCTCAAAAATCCCAAATATTAAGCACCTTGATCCGGTACTAATGAAAAAGCTTGAGCGTGTTGATCCCGCTAATGCCCATGCAGTTCCTTACCTTTGGGGTACCACTGGTATCGGTTATAACGTTGAAAAAATCGCTGAGATCTTTGGTGAAGATTTCCAAGTGGACAGCTGGGATTTATTCTTCAAGCCAGAGAACATTAGCAAGCTAGCAAGCTGTGGTGTGGCAAGTCTTGATGCTGCATCAGAGATGATCCCTGCCGCTTTACATTACCTTGGTCTAGATCCAAATACACATAATAAAGCCGATATTGAGAAAGCTGCTGAACTATTAAAGTCTGTGCGCCCACATATTCGTTACTTCCACTCTTCACAATACATCAATGACCTAGCCAATGGTGACATCTGTTTAGCGATTGGTTGGAGTGGTGATGTTATGCAGGCATCCGATCGAGCTGCAGATGCTGAAAATGGCGTGACCGTGGATTACAGTATCCCTAAAGAAGGTGCTGGTATGTGGTTTGATATGCTTGCCATTCCTGCAGACACAACCAATGCTGCTGGTGCTCACCAATTCATCAACTACATTTTAGAACCAAAAGTAACTGCCAGCATTACTGATTATGTTTGGTATCCAAACGGTAATAAGGCAGCAACACCATTGATTGATCCTGAGATCACTGCTGCAGAGAATATTTATCCTCCTGTTGAGGTAATGAACAAGCTATATACCTTTGATGTTATGCCAGCCAAAGTGTCACGTATCACTAACCGCGCTTGGTCTGATATTAAAGCCGGTAAATAACTTTATTATCTAACATAGCAAGGGGAGCTTGGCTCCCCTGTATTTGCTAAGGAAGCAATCATGACGTTAAAACATGTATCTAAAACCCAGGGAGAGGTCTTACTTGAGCTTAAAAACTTGTCTAAAAGTTTTGATGGAAACATAGCTGTAAGAGACGTCAATTTATCGTTTCACCAGGGTGAAATTTTTGCCTTACTCGGCGGTTCCGGCTGTGGTAAATCAACACTACTAAGAATGCTAGCAGGTTTTGAAACTGCGACAGAAGGTAATATCTTCCTTGATGGCAATGATATCGCTCACATTGCCCCTTACAAACGTCCATTTAATATGATGTTTCAGTCTTATGCTTTATTTCCACATATGACGGTAGAACAGAATATTGCCTATGGCCTAAAGCAAACCAATATGAGCAAGAGCGATATTAATAAGCGTGTAAATGAAATGCTTAAACTCGTTCATATGGAAAGTTACCGCTTAAGAAAGCCTGCACAACTATCTGGAGGACAATGTCAACGTGTGGCATTAGCTCGCAGCTTGGCCAAACGACCACAGCTGTTGCTGTTAGACGAACCAATGGGAGCACTTGACAAAAAATTACGCGGTGAAATGCAGCTTGAGCTGGTTGATATTATTAAGCAAGTTGGCGTGACCTGTGTGATGGTAACCCATGATCAAGAAGAAGCCATGACCATGGCGGACCGTATTGCAGTCATGGACAGTGGTGAAATCCTGCAAGTCGGCTCCCCCCATGAAATCTATGAGTACCCCAACTGCCGTTATGTCGCAGGCTTCATTGGCGGCGTCAATATGTTTGAGGGCACCATTGCCGAAGAAGAGCCTTCCTATGTAATCGTCAATGCCCCTAATTTATCTGCTCCAATTTATATCGACCATGGCATCAGTGGCCCCATAGGACAGCGACCCGTTGCCGTTGCCGTTAGGCCTGAAAAAGTCAACATTAGCGTCGAACAGCCAACGGATAAATATAATTGGGGAGCCGGTATCATTGATGATATTGCCTACCTAGGTCAACACAGTATTTACCATATCCTATTACCTAATGACCAGTTTATTCAGGTAACCATGACCAACGATAGTCGCCTACAACAACCTTTTGAACTGGAACAACAAGTGTATGTGTCTTGGACACCAGGTTCATGTGTCGTAATGGAGGACTAGTAATGGCAAGACTTCAACATCTATGGTCAAAGGTTCAAGAGCAATTTAGTTCATATTCCCGTAAAGGTGTCATCTCGATCCCTTATGTATGGCTATTACTGTTTTTCTTAATTCCATTTATTATCGTCTTAAAAATTAGCTTTGCTGAAACACAAATTGCTATTCCACCTTACACGCCATTATTTTCTGTTGAAGATGGTCATATCAATATTGACCTAAACCTAAATAATTACGCTTATTTGTGGCAGGATGGACTCTATTTGGAAGCGTATTGGAGCTCTTTAAAAATTGCTCTAATCTCTACCTTACTTTGTTTGCTTATTGGCTACCCAATGGCCTTGGCTATCAGTCGCGCCCCTGCATCAAGCCGCAATGTATTGTTATTACTGGTTATTTTACCTAGCTGGACTTCTTTTCTAATTCGTATTTATGCGTGGATAGGTATTCTAAAGCCCAATGGCTACATTAATAACGCTTTATTATCCCTTGGCTTTATTGATGAACCTTTAATCATGATGCATACCGATATCGCCGTTTACATAGGTATCGTGTATGCCTATCTGCCCTTTATGGTGCTGCCACTTTACGCCAATATGATGAAATTGGATAACTCCCTAGTAGAAGCATCCTATGACCTTGGTGCGACGCCTATTGCTACTTTATTTAAAGTGATCATCCCACTTACTAAAGCTGGCATTATTGCAGGCTGTATGCTGGTATTCATTCCTGCTGTGGGTGAGTTTGTTATTCCCGAACTCCTCGGTGGTCCTGAAACTCTAATGATAGGTAAAGTATTGTGGCAAGAATTTTTCAATAACCGTGATTGGCCGGTGGCCTCGGCAGTTGCCATCGTAATGTTATTGTTTTTGATTCTCCCTTTAATGTGGTTTGACCGTTACCAAAACAAGCAAGAAGAGGCCTAATCATGAAGTTTTCATTTAGTCGATTTATGTTATGGGCTGGCTTATTTTTTCTTTATGCGCCTATGCTCATTATGGTCATTTTTTCATTTAATGAATCCCGCTTAGTGACAGTTTGGGCTGGTTTCTCAACCAAATGGTATGGTGAGCTAGCGCAAAATGATAAGTTGCTTGACGCTGTTGGCAACTCTTTAACTATCGCTTTTTATGCGGCCACTGCAGCAGTGATCCTAGGAACAATTGCCGCTTTTGTTTTGGCCAGGTTTAAATTCAAAGGGAGCACCATGCTAAGGGGTATGATCACCGCACCTTTGGTTATGCCTGAAGTGATTACTGGTTTATCTTTATTGCTTCTATTCGTTGCATTGGCTCAGCTTTGGGGCTGGCCAGCAGGACGTGGCATGACGACCATTTTCATCGCCCATACTACGTTTTGTATGGCCTATGTGGCTGTGGTTGTCGGTTCCCGCTTAAGTGAAATGGATATGTCGATTGAGGAAGCTGCACAAGATCTTGGCGCCCCGCCATTAAAAGTGTTCTTTACTATCACTTTGCCAATGATTGCCCCAGCTTTATTATCTGGGTGGTTATTAGCCTTTACCCTAAGCTTGGATGATTTAGTTATTGCCAGCTTTGTTTCAGGGCCCGGTTCGACTACATTGCCGATGGTGGTTTTCTCTTCTGTAAGAATGGGTGTTAGCCCTGAAATCAATGCATTGGCAACAATTATTATTGGCTTAGTTTCAACACTGGTATTGATCGCGTGGTGGTATAGCCGCCGCTTAGAGAAAGCCCGTGTTCGAGACATGCAATTGGTCGCTAAAAAATGAAAGTAGGACAACGTATCAAGCAATTACGGCAGCAACAAGGCCTATCTCAGCGCCAACTTGCTAAAAGTATTGAACTTCCTAACAGTACTTTATCCATGATCGAGCGAGATACGGTTAGTCCATCGATAAGTAATTTACATAAAATACTTATGGGCTTAGACACTTCCTTAAGTTCTTTTTTTAGTCAAAATATTGAAAACAGTTCACCCATTATTTACAAGCAAAGCGAGTTGCCGGATATCGGTGCAAAAGGGGTTAGTTATCTATTAGTGGGCGCAAATGTTGAAAATAGAAAACTGACCTTTATGCTTGAAAATTACCCTCCTCAGCATGGCACTGGTGATGAATTCATCACCCACCCTGGAGACGAGGCCGGTTTAGTGTTGCAGGGTTCAATTTACATTATTCAAGGGCAGCAAAGCTATCAAGTAAAAGAGGGAGACTGTTATTACATTAACGCCGAAATTCCCCATAAATTTATTAACAAGTCCAATAGCGAGTGCCAGATAGTCAGTGCTATCTCACCCGCTAATTTTTAATGGCTTAGTGATCATCACATTAGGAGTAACAATGACAACGTGGACGTATCAACAATGGCGAGAGTATTGCGAGCAACTCAGCATAGAATCTCGCGCCTTTATCAATGGACAATACTGTGATGCCAGTTTAGGGCTTCGTTTTGATTGTATTAACCCAGCCAATAACCAGTTGCTTTGTCAGATCGCCGAATGTGACAGCATTGATGCCGATGCAGCCGTGAATGCCGCCAGAGACAGCTTTGAGCTGGGTCATTGGCGTACTATGGCCCCCAAAAAACGTAAACAAGTACTTTTAAAATTAGCGGACTTAGTTGATCAAAATGCGACTGAGTTAGCGGCTTTAGAAACCTTAGATATGGGCAAGCCTATTTCTGAAAGTTTCAATGTCGATATTCCTGGCAGTGCCGATGTTATCCGTTGGCACGCAGAAGCAATCGATAAAGTTTATGACGAGGTTGCGCCAACTCAAGATGACGTAGTCGCAATGATCACTCGCGAGCCTATCGGTGTGGTGGCGGCCATCACACCATGGAACTTTCCATTATGGTTGGCATGTTGGAAAATCGCTCCGGCACTGGCTACGGGCAATTCAGTAGTGCTAAAACCATCTGAAAAAGCTTCCCTTACTTCCATTAAACTCGCCGAACTCGCCCAACAAGCTGGTATACCTGATGGGGTGCTGAATGTACTACCAGGCTTTGGTCATAAAGTTGGTAAAGCACTCGCATTACACAATGATGTTGATGCCTTAGTCTTTACGGGCTCAACAGCAACCGCCAAACAATTGCTTATCTACGCTGGTGAATCCAATATGAAGCGAGTTTGGTTAGAAGCTGGTGGCAAAAACCCCAATATCGTTTTTGCTGATGCTGACTTAGATAAAGCGGCCCAAGCTGCGGCCTCTGGCTGTTTCTACAACCAAGGAGAAGTCTGCGTGGCCGCGACTCGTTTGTTAGTTGAATCTTCTATCTATGACAGCTTCGTTGCTAAAGTCATCGAAGCCAGCAAACGCTTTCGACCTGGGGATCCCTTAGATCCAAGTACCAACATGGGCGCCTTAGTCGACCAAGCACATCAGTGTGGCGTGCTCGATAAAATAGCCACAGCCAAGGTCTCTGGTGCCCATTTAGCACTCGGTGGCAACGCCGCGCTATGCACTGAAACCGGTGCGTTTGTTGAGCCAACGATTTTTACAGAAGTGGATAATGCTATGGCGATTGCCCGTCAAGAGGTGTTTGGCCCGGTAATGTCAGTGATCCGTTTTGAAAATGAACAACATGCCATTCAAATCGCTAACGACAGCGATTATGGACTTGGCGCTGCCGTTTGGACCGCAAGTTTAAAGAGAGCTCATACCATGGCTAAAAAACTTCGCGCCGGCTCGGTATGGATTAACAATTATAACGATGGTGATATGACTGTGCCTTTTGGTGGCTTTAAGCAATCAGGTAATGGCCGCGATAAGTCTTTGCATGCGTTAGATAAATATACTGAAGTCAAAACAACATGGATTGACCTTAGTTAATAATTTTATGCATGTTTAGCCAAGCATACTTGTGCTAAAAGCATAAATCCGGCGACCGGTGATGACTGGTCGCCCAACCCTTGCGGTTAAGTTGTACGCGAATAACAACAATAAATCCAATGAAGGAAAAAACTATGCAATTTAAACGTCAACTAATTGCGGCTTCTGTTTTAGCGGGTCTTTCTTTTAGTGCATCTGCTGAATTAAGTGGTTACGTAACCCTCAACTCTGATTACATGTTCCGTGCTGTCAGCCTTAACGATAAGAAACCTGCGCTACAAGCTGGTATCGATTGGGAAGCTGAGTCAGGCTGGTATACTGGTGCTTGGGCATCACAAACTGATGATGGCGAAACTAAGGATGTCGAAATTGACATCTGGGGTGGTTACTATGGTGAAACTGAAAGTGGTTTCTTCTATGATGCCAACCTAATTTACTATGCTTTAGTCGATGCTTCTGACTACAACTATGGTGAGCTACACGGTAATATTGGTCAGTACTTAACTGACGAATTAACCATTGGCTTAAATGTTGACTACGCGGTGCTCGCGGCAAGCGGTTTTGATAACCTCAAAGGTCTACATATCTCTGGTTATGCAGAATATGCCTTAACTGAAGACATGGCTATCAGCGTAGAATATGGTCAACAGAAATGGGAAGACTGGGGTGAAAATGGCGATTACAACTGGGCTCGCGCATCGTTCACCAAAGATTATGAAAACTTTGGTTTTGAGCTAAGCGCTTGGACCAATGACATTGAAGGTGATGAATCATCACGCTTCTCTGCTTCTGTAAGTTACAACTTCTAATCGCCTAATGGCCGTTATTTTATAGCGGCCATTTTTAATGGAGTAAATATGAGCGATTATATCGACAGCTATTACAGCTTCAGTGCTGATACCAGCACCCCCTACCCACAACTCAATGAAGATATTAATGCTGACGTTTGTGTACTAGGTGGCGGTTTTACCGGACTGTCTTCTGCGTTACATCTAGCCAAAGCAGGATTATCTGTAGTACTTGTAGAAGCGAACCGCATTGGCTTCGGTGCTACAGGAAGAAATGGTGGCCAGATCGTTAACAGTTATAGCCGCGATGTGGATACTGTTAGTCAAAAGTACGGTCAACAAGCGGGCGATGCTTTAGCCGCCATGATGTTTGAAGGCGGACAAATCATTCGTGACCTGATTGAAGTCGATAACATTGATTGTGATTATGTTCGCGGAGGCGCATTTGTTGCCGTCAATGGCAAACAAATGCGAGAGCTCGAGCACCACCAGCGTTTGTGGGAACAACATGGCAATAACGCCATGCAATTGCATGACCAATCGTCCCTTGGTTCTATCATAAAATCTCAACGCTATGTTGGTGGCTTAACCGATGGCCTTAGTGGTCACATACACCCATTGAAGCTCGCCCTAGGGGAAGCCAAGCTGATCACTCAACTAGGCGGCCGCATCTTTGAACAAAGCCCTGTGACTAAAGTCGAAACGGGTGAAACTACCATAGTGCACACCCCCAATGGTAAAATTCGTGCTAAGTTTATGGTGGTTGCAGGTAATGCTTACCTTTCCCATGTGATGCCAGAGCTAACTAAAAAAAGCATGCCTTGTGGCACTCAAATCGTCACTACAGAAGTGCTTGGTGAAGAATTGTGTCAACAATTAATCCCACAAAATCATTGCATTGAAGACTGTAATTATCTTTTAGACTACTTCCGTATAACCGCAGACCAGCGCCTATTATACGGTGGCGGTGTGGTCTACGGAGGCCGCGACCCTAAAGATATTGAGCGCTTAGTACGACCTAAACTTGAAAAAACTTTTCCACAACTTAAAGGGATCAAAATAGATTTTGCGTGGACCGGTAATTTCTTATTAACCCTTTCAAGATTGCCTGAATTTGGTCGATTAGGTCACAACATATACTACATGCAAGGTTACAGTGGTCACGGGGTTACCTGTACCCATTTGGCTGGAAAATTGGTGGCTGAAGCCATTAAAGGCCAAGCGAGCCGTTTTGATGCTTTCAGTCAATTGCCCCATCTGCCATTATTTGGTGGCAGAGCCTTACAGATACCTTTCACTGCATTGGGGGCTTCTTATTATAACTTGCGTGACCAATTAGGGATTTAACGATGAGCAGTATTATTAAGTTAGCACCACAGCAAGCCCAGTATGAACATTATCCTACCCCAAAAGATAAACTCATCGAAGGCCCTGCAGAGCAACACATAAGCAATCTTTACTCGGATCCCTCTGGCCAATTTCATGTTGGTTTCTGGGGCAGTGAACCTGGCAGTTGGCAAGTCAGTTATGACGAGCATGAGTATTGCCAGTTACTAGAAGGTGAGGTTGAAATTAAAAGCCACGATGGTGCCGTGATGCACATTAAGGCGGGAGAACAGTTCGTGATTCCCGCGGGCTTTAAAGGGGTTTGGCATACCATTAAAAGCTGTAAAAAAACCTATGTGATATTTGAAAAGTCCAATTAATATGCCCTTTAGCCATGGCGACACTAAGTCATGGCTTTATATTAGTTCTGTAACATATCGAGCTTGTCTGCCACACCATTCCACTTCTGGGCATCCGCTAGCGGAGGCTTTACTTCTGTTATTTTTGGCCATTGCTTCGCGAGATCTTCATTAAGAATAATAAACACTTCTTGCCCCGCTGGTAATTCATCTTCTTGAAAAATCGCATTCGCACGACATTCTGGTACGCATAAACCACAATCAATACAATCTACAGGATCAATAGCGAGGAAGTTGGGTCCTTCATGAAAAGCATCTGCAGGACATACCGCCACACAATCGGTGTATTTACATTGAATACAGTTATCGGTGACAACAAAGGCCATCATTAATCTCCACAGGTAAATAACTGGGCAAGGATAATACCCTCATAGGTGTAAATTTCAAAACAATGTTCTACTTTTGATGTTGCAGTTAATTATATGACACAAGTTAACAGTTAACGTAAAATGCGCGCGATTGTGAGCCAGCAACCGCTGAGCAAAGACACCAAAGAAGAGACATCTATGATACGTTTAACCGAAATTAAGCTACCACTGGATCATGGCGAAGGTGACATTGAAAAAGCCATTTTACACAAGCTCAAGATTAAGCCTGAGCAAATGCTTTCTTACAACCTATTTAAACGTGGTTACGACGCCCGTAAAAAAGCCAAGATTTTATTAATTTATACTTTAGATGTCGATGTCGTTAACGAACCACAACTGCTCCAGCAATTCGCATCAGATCCACACGTTAAATTAACCCCAGACATGGCTTATAAATTCGTCGCCCAAGCCCCTGTAGATCTCGCTCAAAGGGATAGGCCTGTTGTCATAGGCTTTGGTCCATGTGGACTTTTCTCTGCCCTTATTCTCGCGCAGATGGGATTTAAACCGATTGTTTTAGAGAGAGGCAAGGAAGTTCGAGAGCGCACCAAAGATACCTTTGGGTTTTGGCGTAAACGAGAGCTTAATACTGAATCGAATGTTCAATTTGGTGAAGGTGGTGCAGGTACTTTCTCCGATGGAAAACTCTACAGTCAAATTAAAGACCCAAAACATTACAGCCGCAAAGTCATTGAAGAATTTATTGCCGCAGGCGCTCCAGAAGAGATCGCCTATGTAAGTAAACCTCATATTGGCACTTTCAAACTGGTCACTATGATTGAAAAAATGCGCGCTAAAATCATCGAGCTTGGTGGAGAAATTCGTTTTAGTACCCGTGTCGATGACATCATTACCGATGGCGATCAAATTACCGGACTAGTACTTGCCAACGGTGAAACTATCAATAGTCGCCATGTCATCTTGGCGGTTGGCCATAGTGCTCGAGACACCTTTGAGATGCTCCATCAACGTGGCGTTTATATGGAAGCCAAACCTTTCTCGGTTGGTTTTCGAATTGAGCATAAACAATCGGTGATTGATGAAGCGAGATTTGGTCCAAATGCGGGCAACCCTATCTTAGGGGCTGCTGACTACAAATTAGTTCACCATTGTAAAAATGGTCGTACCGTTTATAGTTTCTGTATGTGCCCAGGCGGAACTGTGGTTGCAGCGACATCGGAGCAAGGCCGCGTAGTCACCAATGGCATGAGTCAATATTCACGCGCAGAACGTAATGCCAATAGCGCCATTGTTGTGGGCATCTCTCCCGAAGTTGATTACCCTGGCGATCCACTTGCTGGTATTAAACTCCAACGTCAATTAGAGACGAACGCCTACCATTTAGGGGGCGCGAATTATGACGCACCTGCACAGAAAATTGGTGACTTTTTAAAAGCTCAAGATGCCACTGAACTCGGTGATGTGCAACCCTCTTTTACTCCAGGTATACATCTTACCGACCTTTCTAAGGCTTTACCTAAATTTGCTATTGATGCTATCCGCGAAGCTATACCAGCTTTCGACCGTAAAATTAAAGGTTTTGCTGATGATGACGCGCTATTAACCGGCGTCGAAACTCGTACTTCATCACCGGTTTGTATTAAACGCGGCAAAGATTATCAGAGCATTACTCTTAAAGGATTCTTCCCTGCTGGTGAAGGTGCGGGTTACGCTGGAGGAATTTTATCTGCAGGTATTGATGGCATTAAAGTCGCTGAAGCATTGGCGCTAGATATGTCAAAAGCGTAAAATTAGTCAACGTTATTACTTAGGCGTGCCCAACAGCACGCCTTTTTATTACCATACTATAGATTGAAAATAAGTCATCACTTTACTGTTGACTTTAGACGTCTAGACTTCTAAATTGTAAGAATCATTTTAATCTTAGGTTACCCCTATTTAGACACGACCTTGGATTGAATAAGTTTTATTATTGCCAGCTGGGTTGATGGCGATAACGAATTATTGAGCTGGGCATGAAAAAAACACTAAAACAAAGATCAAGTGATCATCACCGTGGTATATATTTTATTGGCACCACCCCCCCTAAAATTGATACCCCTTTCGCACAAATGAGTGCCATTGCCGATAAATTGTTAGCACGCTTAGATGAGATCAGTTTTGATGGTTTAATTGTTTATGACATTCAAGATGAAACCAGTCGTAATGACAGCCCACGTCCTTTCCCATTTAAAGCGACCCATGATTCCGGTACTTATTCGCAATTAATCAACCAAAAATCAGCTAAACCTGTGATCACCTATAAAAGCGTTGCCGGCTGCAGCGCCGACAGTTTTCAAGAGTGGTTATCGCGTGCTTGGCATCAAAACAATATTCGCGACTTGGTGCTGGTGGGCAGCCCCTCTGCAGATGCTGCACGTTCGTTATCCCTAGCTGAGGCCTATCAAGGGATTAATCAACATCCACAAGATTTTTATTTGGGTGGTGTTGCGATTGCAGAGCGCCATCTAAGTAAGGGCAATGAACACTTACGCTTACTCAGTAAAAAACAGCAAGGCTGTGAGTATTACATTACCCAAGCGGTTTATAACCCCCAAGCCACTATAGACATGTTAACCAGCTATGCGGCAGAATGCAGAGCTCAGGGGCTTAATCCAAACCGAATTATTTTGACGTTTTCACCTTGTGGTAGTGCTAAAACCTTAGATTTTATTAATTGGCTTGGTGTTTCAGTTCCGGCTGCCACCAGTGAACGCATTTTAAATAGTGATGACCCACTGCATGAATCCATTAAGATTAATCATGCCAATCTTAAGCAAATTCTAGATGCCGTGCTGCCTCTGAATATTCCACTTGGGTTAAACATTGAGAGCTTAACGAATCGTAAAGCTGAAATCGATGCTTCCATTTACATGTACAAGTTGTTAAAAGGCACGATGGATCAAGAGCTCGCGCTCAACCAAATTATGCAAGTGTACAATCAATAGCTTGGCTAACTAATTAAGCCATTTCCACCATCAGAGTCACCATTTATAGTGACTCTAACAATACTGGGTTCGACTTAGCTGAAACCGTAGCCTGAGTTACTGATCGATTACTGTGATCGGGTCCGTTGAAAGTCTTTTAAGGAGATAACATTATCCGGTAAAGGTTGGTCTGCATGCAGATTAATTGGAGGGATATCTGCATAATCAGGTAATTGCACATCTAAACCAAATTGATAGCCAAAACGAAACAACCCATCCTCAAACAAGCGTTGATAAGGAAAGAATTTTTGTTTTTGGCCAATGGCTTTGGCCTTCTTTGGGCGGCTATTAATGTGATGACTTAAATTGCTCGCGTCCCCTGCCGATAGTCGCTCTAGATGATGCTCAGCCATATATTCATCCATCCACAACTGACAATCACTGATATGGCCTTGAACGCTTAAATCCATATTTTGATAACAATAAAATTGAGGCTGAGTCTGCATCATTTCTTCAAATAGAATCTCACTCACTTCCGCAGGCGTATGCTGCTGACAAATTTCATCGAATTCATCAAACCAAATCGTCACAATATCTAACTGGATTTGCTCAAAGCTAGGCTTGATGAGGTAGGGTAAAATCATGCAATAACGACTAAATGACTCTACAGCAATCACATAATGATTAGCTAAGCCCGCCTGCTTAATGTAATGTAACTGCCACATGCTTTGCTGGGGATTGCTATTGATTGGCCGAATGCCCTTACTTCCCAATTCACTTGGAAATAATGGCAACTCTATCTGCAACCATTTACACAACGCTTTGGAACAACTCATTACTATATTTAGCATTCATTTTCTCTTAAAGATAAAGGCGCGTCTTTAAAGCTAATCTGCTGCCAGCCATGATTAATAAACTGACGAATATTTTGATGACACTCACCTTCAGGGTTCTGTAATACTTGCTGATAATGTTCCGCAAAACAATTTAACGTAGCCTGTTTATCGAGCTGATGCAAGCTAGCAAAAGCGAACACTTTACAAGAGCCCTCATTATCACCGGCCCTGTTCAATATCGAGCCATTTTGAAAATCAGTTTGTTGGTAATCATAATAGTGATCAATAGTTTCAATGACCTGTTTAAAACTGAGAGTCTGATTTTGTTGCAGCCTTTGTATAAGCTCTGCCATTGGAATCGCGTGCGCCATTATTACTTTACCAAAATTTGCTGCAGCTGATTTAAGTGATTCACTTTAAAGTCCGCTTGATGCTGTGGATATTTATTAGCGGGATCATACAAACAAGAGCGCCAGTTTACTGAGTTGGCCCCTAGGATATCCGTACTAGGATTATCCCCCACCATCAACACTCGTTGGGGTTGTGGATGGCCCATTTTTGCCATGGCATATAAATAAATTTCTTTACTCGGTTTCGCCGCACCCACCTCTTCAGAAATAAACAGCGCATCGATGAATTGTTCAACGCCAGTATTGCGTAATCTTTTATATTGTAGCTTTGCCATACCATTGGTCATGATAGCGACTTTGACTTTATCTTGTAGACTTGAGAGTAAGGCAATTGCCCCAGATAATGGTTTGGAAGTGGTAGCCATCGCATCTAAAAAGCCGTGATTAAGGGTTAACGGTTCAACATTGAGTCGTTCTGACCAGTGGGCAAACCGACCTAGTTTGATTTGCTCCATCGTAATTTTATTGGCTTCATAATCTAGCCATAATTGACCATTTAATTGCTGATATTGTGCAAAGTCTTTTTCAGTGAAGGAGACATCATAACTGTTAAATAAGGTTTTTAAGCCTTCATATATATTAAAATCAAATAGGGTTTCATCGGCATCAAATACCACCCAATCTAAATCTTCAAGTGTGATCGTCATTTTTTATTATCATTTCAACAGGCAATAAAAAAGACAGGTCTAGCCTGCCTTTTTAAGCAAATCGACTTAAGCGATACCGCTATGTCGCAGTAATGCGTCTGTATTTGGCTCACGCCCCATAAAACCTTTAAATAGTTCCATAGCAGGCTCAGAGCCCCCTTTTTGTAAAATATTACTCAAAAAAGCATAGCCCGTTGCTTCATTGAAAATACCTTCTTGTTCAAATTTACTAAATGCATCGGCAGATAACACTTCAGCCCATTTATAGCTGTAATAACCTGCTGCATAGCCACCAGCAAAAATATGCGAGAAGCTATGTTGAAAACGGTTAAAGCTTGGAGGAGTAATAACGGCAATCTGACTACGAACTTCATCCAACAGTTGCTGCACATTTAGGCCATCTTGATAGTCATGGTGCAATTTAAAATCGAACTGGGCAAACTCTAACTGACGCAACATTTGCATGGCTGATTGAAAGTTCTTAGCAGCTAGCATTTTATCCAACATGGCTTTAGGTAATGGTTCACCTGTTTGATAATGGCCAGAAATTTCAGCTAACGCTTCTTCCTCATAGCACCAATTTTCTAAAAATTGGCTCGGCAACTCTACCGCATCCCATGCTACCCCGTTGATACCAGATACCGCAGCTTCATTCACTTCAGAAAGCATATGATGAATGCCGTGGCCAAACTCATGAAATAGTGTTGTCACTTCTTCATGGGTAAACAACGCAGGTTTGTCACCCACTGGACCATTAAAATTACACGTCAAATAGGCTACAGGTCGCTGTAATTTACCGTCAGATAGACGACGATCGCGACATACATCCATCCAGGCTCCACCACGCTTGTTACTTCGAGCATAAAGATCTAAATAGAAACTACCCTTAAGTTCACCGATCTGATTGAAAATATCAAAGAAACGTACGTCATCATGCCAAACATCCATACCTTTGCGTTCTTGAATTTTAATGCCAAATAAACGCGATACCGTATAAAATAAGCCGTGTAATACTTTTTCTTCTGGAAAGTAAGGGCGCAGTTCTTCTTGAGAAATTTCATACTTGTGCTGCTTCAGCTTCTCAGCAAAGTAACTGTAATCCCAAGGCTGCAGCTCCCCAGTAAACCCTTGCTCACTGGCAAAGGCTTTTAATTCAGAGATTTCTTTTTCTGCCTGAGGTTTTGATCGTTGCGCCAATGAATCAATAAATTCAAACACCTGTGCTGGTGTTTCTGCCATCTTAGTGGCCAAAGATTTTTGCGCATAATTGTCAAAGCCTAATAGCTTAGACAGCTCTAATTTGAGTTTTAGGGTTTCATCAATGATAGCGCTGTTATCAAACTCGCCAGCATTAGGCCCTTGATCTGATGCGCGAGTAACAAATGCTCGATACATCTCCTCTCTAAATGCACTACTGTCTGCATACATCATTACCGGTAAGTAGCTCGGGAATTCTAGGGTAAACACCCAGCCTTCAAGTTCGCGAGCATCAGCCTGCTGCTTAGCTGCTGCAACTGCAGATTCCGGTAAGCCTTTTAGTTCGGTTGGTTCGGTTACTTGCTTAATCCAAGCCTGAGTCGCATCGAGCAAGTTATTAGAAAACTGACTAGAAAGCTCAGATAAACGGCTGACAAGCTTCTTGTATTGCTGCTTTTGTTGGTCCTGCAAGCCAATGCCAGATAATTCAAAATCACGCAGAGCATTGGTTACTGTGGTTTGTTTAGCAATGTCTAGCTGGGAGAATTCGGCACTATTAGCAATGGCTTTATAGGCTTGGTATAGACCTTGGTGTTGACCAACAAAAGTAGAATAGTCCGATAATAATGGCAGACAATCATCGTGAGCCTGACGCAGAGCTTCAGAGCTTAATACCGAGTTTAGGTGTGAAATAGGTGACCACAATTTAGAGAGGCCATCATCGGCTTCATCGATGGCATCTAACAATTGATGATAACCCGCATTTTCAAGCTTAACTTGTTGTTCAATAACAGATTTACAATGCTCGATAGCGTCTATAACCTGTTGCTTAATTTGTGCCGGATCAATTTTACTAAATTGTGGAAGGTGTGAACCAATTGCCGCCATGATGGCTCCTTATCTTTATATATTATCTCAAAGATGGGGGAGCCAATTCACTTTTTCAAGTTATACCGCTTTATTATTTGGGTAATAGACACTTAAATTTTTTACCGTTTGGTTCACTTTATTCAAAATAGTGACTCGGCGACTCAATAACGATTGCGCAACGGCTGCTTTTTGGGCCGCTTCCGCTTGGGTAAAGCCTTCACAAAGATGTAAATGTAGGCCTTTAATAACGGGTTCTGAGCGTATAGAGGTTAATTCCATAAGCAGGTTTAAATGGTTAGAATCGACGGTTCCTTTTTTTAACTTCATTATTACATCCTTGTTTTACATAACATAGCCAACTTCAATGTCAGCCAAACTCAACATATCTGAATCATTACTGAATGCAAGCCTGTATTAGTGAATATCAACATAAAAAATCAAATTTTTAAGAGGTGCTTTTATTTTTTGAACGAATAGAACCTATTAAGGTAATCGTTTTTTTAGTTCATTTTTTACTAATACTTCTGCCTTGCGTCCGTTATAATCAGCGGCAACAATTTATTCGTTTTTTAAGTCAAGACTTCTTGGAGAGTAAAATGGCTCAACATTTTGATTATTTAGTTTTAGGTGCCGGTAGTGGTGGTATTGCCTCAGCTAACCGTGCCGCCATGCGTGGTGCCAAAGTCGGTTTAATAGAAGCGAAACACTTAGGTGGTACCTGTGTCAATGTTGGCTGTGTTCCTAAAAAAGTCATGTGGTATGGCGCTCAAATTGCTGAAGCGATCCATCATTTTGGCCCAGACTATGGTTTTGATGTAACGGTAAATAATTTTGATTGGGCGACTTTAATTAAAAACCGTGAAGCGTACATTGAGCGTATTCACGCTGCCTACAATAGCGGTTTAGCATCTAACAAAGTAACACTAATCGAAGGCTTCGGTCGTTTTGTAGATGGTGGTGGCATTGAAGTAAATGGTGAAGTTTACACTGCTGATCACTACCTAGTAGCCGTTGGCGGTGCAGCAACCATTCCAAACATTCCAGGAGCTGAACTGGGTATTGAATCAAATGGTTTCTTTGAGCTTAAAGAGCAGCCTCAACGTGTAGCCGTTGTAGGTGCCGGCTACATTGCCGTTGAGTTAGCTGGGGTGATGCACGCACTAGGAAGTGAAACTCACTTACTGGTTCGTAAGCATGCGCCTTTGCGTAACTTTGACCCTATGATCACTGATCATCTAGTAGAGACCATGAACGAAGAAGGTCCTACTCTGCACACCCATGCAACGCCTAAATCTGTGACAAAAAATGCAGATGGCAGCCTAACTTTAACTTTAGAAGATGGCAAAACTTTAGAGATAGATACTCTGATTTGGGCCATTGGCCGCCACCCAACTACCAACAATCTTGGCTTAGATAAAGTCGGAGTTGAATTAGATGAGCGTGGCTATGTTAAGGTAGATGAATACCAAAACACCACCGCAGCAAACATTTATGCGGTAGGCGATATTATTACTGGTGGCGTTGAGTTAACCCCAGTAGCGGTGAAAGCGGGTCGTTTACTGTCAGAGCGTCTATTTGGTGGTATGACGGGCGCGAAAATGGATTACAGCTTGATCCCAACTGTGGTATTTAGCCATCCAGTTATCGGCACCATGGGCTTAACCGAGCAACAAGCTAAAGAACAATATGGTGAAGACAATATTAAAGTATATAACTCATCATTTGCCGCTATGTACAATGCTATCACCAAGTACCGACAACTCTCAAAGTTCAAGCTCGTGTGTGCTGGAGAAAATGAGAAAGTTGTCGGCATTCACGGCATTGGTTTCGGTATGGATGAAATCCTTCAAGGTTTCGGCGTCGCCATGAAAATGGGCGCAACCAAAGCTGATTTTGATGCCTGTGTTGCCATCCACCCAACCTCTGCCGAAGAGTTTGTTACTTTAAGATAATCTATTTTATTAACATTTTCGTAAAAGGAAGCCTAGCGCTTCCTTTTTTTTTATTGGTATGATGTTTGTTCAAGTAACAAATTGACATACAAGGCAGTTTTATGAAGTTTGAGCATTATATTTTGTCTGCTGTAGTAGCACTTACTATAGTCGGTTGCGGCGGTGGTAGCAGCAGTAGCGATAGCACATCTAGGGGCTCAACACCCCAGGGTTGGCAATTTGAGGTATATCAACCAGAGACTAATTTTGATGGTCTGTGCGCTAATCCTCGTGCCAGTAATGAATATAATGACTCCCAAGGTACAATCCTCGATGAGAACAACTTTTTACGCTCATGGAGCAACAATACCTACCTGTGGTATGACGAAATTGATGACGTTGATCCAGAACTCTACAATGACCCAATAGCTTACTTCGATATTTTAAAAACCTTTGCCATCACCGCGTCAGGTAAACCTAAAGATCGATTTCATTTTTCCTACAACACCGAGCAATATGAAGCCCTTTCTCAAGGTGGTGTTTCTTCTGGCTACGGTATTGAGTGGGCCTTATTAAGCGCCAGCCCACCTCGAGATTTAAGAGTAGCATACACCGAAGCCAATTCTCCCGCTGCTGCAGCGGCAATTCAACGTGGGGCTAAGATCATCGCAATTGATGGGGTTGATGTCGCCAATGGTAACGATGTCGATACCCTTAATGCTGGTATGTCGCCATCAAAAGTTGGTCAAACGGTTGAGTTTGAAGTATTGGATCTGGGCGCGACTGAAACCCGTAAAGTCAAATTAACCAGCCAAAACATCATCAGTTCATCTGTGCTCACTACTAAGATTGTTAACACCTCTTCGGGGGATGTGGGTTACATAGTGTTTAATTCTTTCAACTATCCTGCTGAAAAAGAACTATTTGATGCCATTACTATGCTCAAAAGCAATGGCATATCAGATTTAATTCTCGATTTACGCTATAACGGCGGGGGGTTACTATACCAAGCTGCACAACTTGGCTACATGATTGCTGGCGATCAGAGTCGTAATCGAGTTTTTGAACTCACCTCCTTTAATAACAAACACCCCAATATCAACCCTGTAACAGGGCAAGCCCTCAGCCCTGTTCCGTTTATTGATGAGGGGCTAGGTTTTAGTGTAGACACTGGCACCAAACTGCCCACCCTTGATTTATCCCGTGTGTATATATTGACATCAAACGCAACCGCTTCAGCCAGTGAATCCTTGATTAATGGCTTAAACGGGATTGATATCGAGGTTATTCAGATCGGTCAAACCACTACTGGTAAACCTTACGGGTTCTACCCCAAAGACAACTGTGGCACCACCTATTTTACTGTGCAAATCAAAGGCGTGAACGCTAAAGGTTTTGGTGATTTCAGTGATGGATTTGCGCCAGAAAATGCAAATTTAGCAGGTACGGTTCCACAGCAAGGCTGCTATGTTAGGGAAGACTTCATGCATAGCTTAGGGGACCCCAGTGAGGTATTACTAAATACAGCGTTAAATTTTCGTGATTATAACCAGTGTCCGCCAATTCCTGTTAATTTAACTTTTGAAGCCTTTTATGCTGATACCTTTGATAAAGATTTAGCTATCGGCCAAAACGACATCAAACAAGTGATTAAAAACAGCAAGATCATATCCACCAAGGTAATCCCAACTAGGTAAAGGTAACGACAATCCTTACTTGGCATCAACTTTTCTAGTTTTTAAGTGGCTACCCCTAAATGGGTAGCCACTTAGCTTTTCCTAGAGCCACCACACACAATTAAACTGGAATCAAACTTCCCCACTTCTTTTGGACAACCGTCGCTGCTATCTTAGCCTCTCAAATTTTAGAGGTTTTTTATGTGCAAGCACACACCACCATTGTGGTTTTGGTTAATTAGTGGCATTTGTCTGATATGGAACATTATCGGATTAATTGTTTTTGGTATGCATATCCATGTGACAGAAGCAGAACTTACGGCAATGTCAGAAGCAGAATTAGGGATATACAATAGCACTCCGATCTGTGTCACCCTAGCCTTTGGTGCGGCAGCCTTTATTGCATTTATGGCCAGCATTTCCTTACTGTTAAGAAGAGCGATGGCCTTGCTATTATTTCGAATTTCACTGCTAGCAACGACTTTACAAATATTCTATGGTTTATTTATTTCAGATGCTTACATCCTTTTGGGAAAGCAAGGAATAGTCCTAGCCTCAATCGTTTTGCTCGCATCTATCTCACTTTGTCTATTCGCCCGCTATAGTAAAAAAAGATCCTGGATCAGGTAGTTAGATTAATTTTCTACTAACCTTAAAGCACTCCCTTTTATGAGTGCTTTTTTATGAACCTAAGTATTTTAGCTATCTTGTTACTCGCATCATCAACCCTACTTGCTGCTAGTTCCCACGAACCCCCTGAAGATTTTATCGACATAGAATATGAAGAAGCCATAATTGAGCAAGAAATCATTGAGCAACAACCGGCTATTGAAGATGCCATGATTATTGATGATACGCTGGAAATTGAGCAAGCCGTCATCGTTGAAGATGCTATTGAACAACAAGCATTTAATGAAAATGTGATTGTAGAAGAGAGTATTATCGATGAGGTGGACCTCTATGACAGCGTAGATGAAGCTCAATATATAGAGTTTAAAGAAAAGTACCTGAGTGATAATATGTGGATTGACGGTTATCCTGATGAAATCGATCCTGATTTTGAGGTCTGGCCATGGGAAATCTATCCTGAATATCCAATTGTAATCATTGTACCTATTTGGTGGCTTGATCACCCTTGGGATTACTGGCGGCCAATTGGAGTTTATCATCACCATCGCCATGTTATTCGCTCTCAAGATGTCAGTTTAACGGTCGTAGCTCAAAAGCCGACCAAAGTCAGAGTGATTGACTCTGATAATGACAACATAATTGATGAAGTCTTAGCGCCTAAAAAGCTGTATAAAGCCCAAGGGAAAGCCCCCTTTGCCATCACTTTAGAGAAGCGCAACGGCGTCAAAATCTATTTCAATAAGCATCAACTTAACTTAGATAAATTACCCCTAAACAAACCCATCTATTTCCAGGTACCCGAAACTAAAGCGTTTAAGTCTAAATATCGCTAAACAAAAAGGCCAGCACGATGCTGGCCTTTGTCATTTAACTGTATCTATTAGAATGCGGTACGCTTATATTCTCGGTACTCTGGTGACCAGAAATTATGCTCAATTGCCGCTTTTAAAACATCATTATTAACTCTTGGTGCGACGCCGTCTTTTATCGCCTGTTTTGCCACAGCAAAAGCAATATGCTTAGAAACCGAGTGGATATCCTCCAACGACGGCAACAAAGAGCCTTCTGGGTTACTCGCTAATGGCGAGCATTCTGCTAGAGCACGACTTGACTCCATCAGCATGTCATCAGTCACACGATTGGCGCCGGCAGCAAGAACACCTAAGCCAATACCAGGGAAGATGTAAGAATTGTTACACTGGGCAATTTCCCAAGTGCGATCACCAATGGTCACTGGCGCGAATGGTGAACCCGTTGCCACCAGGGCTTCACCGTTAGTCCAGTTAAGAACATCTTCAGGCGTGGCTTCTACTCGGCTCGTTGGGTTTGATAATGGCAGCACGATAGGCTTATCACAATGGCTGTGCATGGTCTCGATCACTTCTTGAGTGAACAATCCTGGTTGACCAGAGACACCAATTAGTACAGTTGGCTTAGCGTTTTTAACCACATCCATTAATGAGATATTGCCCTGCTCGTCAGCCCAGCCAGATACCTTGTCAATATCCTGCGCTAACGGCTGCTGGAATGGCAATAGGTTTGGCATGTTAGACTGGATTAAGCCCCAACGATCGACCATATAGACCTGAGATCTGGCCTGCTCTTCAGACACACCTTCAGACACCATCTGCATGATAATGGCTTCAGCAATACCACAGCCGGCTGAGCCCGCACCTAGGAAAGCAATACGCTGATCTTTAAGTTCTGAACCTGCGCCTTTACAAGCCGCGAGTAAAGAGCCAACCGTTACCGCAGCGGTACCCTGAATATCATCGTTAAAGCAGCAGTACTCATCTTTATAGCGCTCAAGTAGCGGCATGGCATTCTTCTGAGCGAAATCTTCAAACTGAATTAAAGCTTCAGGCCAACGACGACTCACCGCCTGCATAAACTTTTCTACAAAGTCATAGTAGTCGTCACCACGCACACGCTTCTCACGCATACCCATGTACATGGGATCGCTTAAGCGTTGTGGGTTATCGGTACCCACATCTAATACGATAGGTAGAGTATAAGCCGGAGAAATACCACCACAACCTGTGTATAGCGCCAGCTTACCAATCGGAATACCCATACCGCCAATACCTTGGTCACCCAGACCAAGAATACGCTCGCCATCGGTGACTACGATAATTTTTACATTATGACGGTTAGAATTATTTAGGATGTCATCAATGCGGTCTCTGTCACTGTAAGAAATAAACAGACCACGATTACGACGGTGAATATTAGAGAACTGCTCACAGGCTGCCCCTACGGTTGGGGTATAAATGATAGGCATCATTTCTTGAATATGGTTTTGCACCAAACGGTAAAATAAGGTCTCGTTGGTGTCTTGAATGTTGCGCAGGTAGATATGTTTATCTAGGTCACGTTCAAAGCTAGCATATTGCTGATAAGCACGGGCAGCTTGCTCTTCAATGGTTTCGATAGCCTGTGGTAACAGACCTTCTAGGTTAAACGAGGCTCGCTCAGTTGCAGTAAATGCACTGCCTTTATTTAGCAGTGGCGACTCTAATAATGCAGGGCCTGCAAATGGGATATAAATGGGGCGTTTGTTGTCTTCCATCGTCTCGTTTACCTTGTATTCGTAGCCTATTTTCTATTGGGCCGCGTAGGGTAACATGAATCCGCCACAAGTCACTATTTTTGTGATTAATATCCCACCTAAGGAGTACTTTTATTCTACAAAATGTGGCAAGCCTAGAAGATTAGACTTGCCAGCAAGAATAATATTAAAGGGTTAAATGCTTATCTAAAAAGTTTAATACCTGTTCATAATACTTGGCCCTATGTTCTGGCTTGTAGAAGCCATGACCTTCATCGTCCAGATAATAAAATTGGTAAGGCTTGTTGTGCTTATCCAGCTGCTTAATCAATGCCCTAACCTGCTCTTCTGGGGTTCGCTCATCCTCGCCACCATGGGCTAAAAACAATGCCGCCTTTAATTTTTCAACGTGATTCACAGGCGAGAACGATTTAAGTTGAGTGACATCTTTACCAATCGCATAATCAAGATAATCTAATCCTGAATCACGTTCCTGTATATCACCCTCAGTCCACATCATTTCTAAATCATATAATCCAGCATTGGCTATCGCACACTTGAACATATCAGGCTCAATGATAGAACTTTGCAGCGCCGAATAAGCCCCAAAGCTGCCGCCCATAATGCATATATTATCTTTATCTGCGATGCCTTCATTAATAACATGCTTCACCGCATCAATAATGTCATATTGAATTTCCGCACCCCATTTTTTGTATCCGGCTTCTTCAAAGTTTTTACCATAGCCGCCAGACCCCCTAAAATTGATTTGCAAAACAGCTATCCCTTTTGCGGCTAACAATTGCACTTCTTCATCATATCCCCAGTAGTCTCTCGGACCATGAGGGCCACCATGGGGCATTACGACTAAAGGCAGATTCTTTTTATTTTTGTTATTCGGAAGAGTTAAAAAGCCATGTAATTCCATACCATCCCGAGCATTTAGCTTAATTGGCTCCATATAGGCTAAACTTTCTGGATTTAACCAATCTCGCTGCTGTACCAAGTAGGTTAATTTGTTGGCTTTTTTATCATACATGTAATACACACCCGAATTAGTATCATTAAAAGCAGTAATAACTCGATAATTGCCGTCTTGAGACTGTGAACTTAGGTGAATTTGATGGCCCTTCAAGCTAGCCAACATTGATTTAAGCAATTTAGCTTCTGGGTGATCTTTATATGGCATCGCATAACTTGGGTAACCCTTCTCAAACTCAACTGCGTACACTTCCTTAGTGTCATGGGTTAACCAAACCTTTTGAGGCGAGACCAGCTTATCAGAGGCTATTTTTTTAGACTCACCGGTGACCATGTTAATTTTATACAATGCATCTGGCTCGCCATTTATACTATAACTTGCTATCAATTCTTCTGGGTTAGCGGTAAAGGCATAAGGAGTAATATCATCAACTGGCAACTTAAGATTACTCATTTTTTGCCAATCACCATCGCCTTCAAGTCTAAAATAACCTTGATAGTCAAAATCATCATTTTGACCACCGACATATCTAACTTGTCCATCTTTATCGGTTAAAAAAGTGGCATTGATAACAGGCGAGCGGGTCACAAAACTGCGTTTTCCAGTCTTTACATTGACCTTATATACCGTCGCTCTTGAATCCATACCACCATCTCGATTAAAAGAAATGGCTTTAACTAGAATATGACGCTCATCATGGTGCATTGGATCTAAAACCCAGCCCCACGCCCTAATACTGCCAGCACTGCTATTTACCCGTGAACCTGCACTGCTACCACCTTGATAACCAAACAGATAACGCCCACCCTTACCATTGTACTTGGCGGAAAAGATTTCACCACGATACTGGGGGTGGTCAGAGCGACTGGTTAAGTATTCTTTAGTTGCCACAATACGCTCATTATTAGCCCAGTAATAACTTCCAACCTGTGCTCGACTTGAAAAACGAATCGCACCTACAACGTCCATTTTTTCTCGGTCAAAGATAACGATTATATTTTTGCCGTCTGACTTTGTTTGTGCAGCCAAAAAATTGCCATTTGGTGATAATTTGAGATCAAAATAAGCAGCTGGTTTACTAAATAACTCAGCAAGCTGATGATTGTCGGAGGGGAGTTTATTTTCTTGAGCAAATAGAGAAATTGGCCACAAGAAAACAATTATAGATATCCATTTTTTCATAACTTTCCCTGTTATTTCATTTAACAGCACCTAAATAAGTAATCTGCTGCCAACTATTGATTAACATATAACCAATACAGAATAATGTTTTGACGGTCAAAAATCAAACAACAAAAAAGCCCCTATCAAGGGGCTTATAATTTTAAAGTTTGATATTATGCTTGATCTGTATGCAGTATGCTTGAGCTTTCTGAGTTAGCTAGTGCTTCTAAATCTTTATCAATCAAGTACAAAGCCTTGCCGTCTTCGCCCACAAGCTCAATTTTATCAACAATAGATTTGAACAGCTTTTCCTCTTCATGCTGCTCGGCTACGTACCATTGAAGAAAGTTAAAGCTAGAATAGTCTTGGCTCATGAAGGCTGCATGTGCTAACTCATTGATGCACTTTGTGATCATTTGCTCATGCTCAAATGTCTCTTGAAATAGAGAAAGCAATGAGTCGTAGTCAGACTTTGGCGCTTCAATATGGCCAATAATTGGCAAGCCGCCTGCTTCGGCAACATAAGTAAACAAACGACGCATGTGTTGCATTTCTTCATCTGCATGAGCCTTTAAGAAAGTTGCAGCGCCTTCGTAGCCTTTATCATCACACCAAGCACTCATCTGCAGGTACAAATTAGAAGAGAAAAACTCTAGGTTAATTTGCTCGTTTAACTTATCAATCATGGTTGCCGATAACATCACCATTCTCCATTAGGAAGTATTCATCTTTATACGTCTATTGTTGATAAAACGGGGCAACAAAGCAAATTTAATGCTGCAAAAAGCCTTAATCAACCTTCATTCGCTTTTATAGCTCGATTAAATAACTCTTTGCAAGTGGCGTCAACTAATCTGTCCTAGCCTCAATCTAAAATTCTAGTCAATAGCCACTTTCAGCTAAAAAAGGCCTCAAAATGAGGCCTCTGTGAAATTCAACACTAAGAGTTATTTTAACCAAGCATCAAAGCTCGCTTGCCCTGCACTGTGCATGGTTGCGCAATCTTGCACACTTTCTTGGAGCTTGGTCAGGGTGCGCTGATAACCAGGTTGCTCATCAATTTTAGGCTTAAAGAAGCCTTGGACGCGGTCAAAGTCTGCTTGCTTACACTGCAGCATATAACCAGGAAGGCTTGGCTGAACATAAGGCGGTACTTTAGCTAATACCTTGTCAAAATTAGCAAAAATATAGTCAATTCCCCTTTGCTCTTGACCTGGGACACTAGTGACATAGTAAAGCACTGAGCGCATATCTGAAGAAGTAACTGATTCATCAAACATGAAATCAAACGCTTGCTTACCAACATTATCACTAAAACTAAAAATGGCAGCGAGTAATCGGGAACGATTAGCAGGATCGACGGAGCCCTTGAATTTTGCAATCATGCTATCAAGCAAAGCTTTATCACCATTGTGTGCGGCAATCAGCAAATAACTACCAGCGGTTGCTGCATCAATAGAATTAAAGTCATTCAAATATGACTTGGTAAGCGCTTGCGCTAAAGAAATAACTTCAGCATCTTCGGTGACTGCGCCTAAATTATAAATAATTTTGCTACGAAGCCCAGGGATTTGATTGCTTTCAGCTTTCTTTGGTTGTTCACCTATCTGCGCTAATACTGGTTTTAGTGTATTCGCTAATTTAGCTCGCCACTGGCCAAGGTTGTTCGAATTCACAAATGTCTGTTGATAAAGAGTTAGTGCCGTTAACGCCTCAGATATCACCTTAGGGTGCGCATCATTAACAAAGCGCTCGATTGCTTGTTGATACTGACCTGCATTTATCTTGCCCGCTTTCAGAAGAGCGCCAGTCGCTGCGATAAAGGCTAAGCGTTCACGGGTATTTAATTGCTCACTATTGGCCAATAATGACGCTTGCAATTCTTCATTAAGCAACCAACGGTAGTAACCAAAGGCGTTGGCATCCGGATAAACCCAATCTGGCTCGCCGTCTAGAGAGATTGTTTTAGATGGGCTATCAAGCAATACCATTTGCTGCCACACTTTATCGCCTTTACCCAACTTTAATGCTACTGGTACAGTCCAAGTTTGTGCTTTGGCTTTAACACCCGCATTGACAAAGCGTTGCTGTGACAATGTTAGTTTATTACCTTCACGGCTAAAACTGATCAGAGGATAGGACGATTGCTCAATAAATGAGGTCAGTACTGCAGGTACGTCTTTGCCCGATGCTTTAGCTAATTCATTCCAAAGATCATCAGCTACCGCATTTGAAAATTCATTATTATTAATATAGTTCCGAACACCTTGCTTAAACGGCTCTTCACCGATCCAATTTTCTATCATCGCCAGTACTGCAGAGCCTTTAGCATAGTTAAGCCCCAGACCATCCATGATATCCGCTTCGTTACGAACCTCTTTTCTGATTGGTTTAGTGGTGATCTTAGCGTCAGCGGCCATCACCCTGTTTTGTGATAATAATAAGTCACGACCATACTCTGGGTGCAGTTTATGGGCAATTTTTTCACCCATCCAGCTGGCAAAAGCTTCATTTAGCCATAGATCATTCCACCACTTCATAGTGACAAGATTGCCATACCATTGATGGGCAAGCTCATGCCCGATGACCATTGAACTGCGAGATTTCTGAGCCACGCTAGCATTGGCTTCATCAACCAGCAAGATATCCTCTCGATAAGTAATCAAGCCTGCATTTTCCATTGCACCAAAGGGAAACTCAGGTAGCGCAACCGAATCTAACTTAGCGTATGGATAAGGGCGACCAAAGTAATCTTCTAATAGCTTAAGTTGGGCACGGGTATCTTTTACTGCATAGTCAGCAAGATGAATTTTACCTGCAACGGTAATGAGGTTACCTGGGATTGACATGCCATCGATAGGCACACTTTCAAATGGGCCGACAGCCATCGCCACTAGGTAAGATGGGATTGGCTTTGTTTTCGCAAACTCATAGCTAATACGCTTGGCTAACTCTGTTTTTTTGATAACAGGGGTATTGGAAAAAACTGTTTGGCCTTTGGGTGCAGACAGGGTTAGCTGAAATGGGATTTTATATTCTGGCTCATCAAATACCGGAAAAGCACGACGAGCATCTTGCATTTCAAATTGAGTAAATAAGTAGCCTTTTCCACCATCAAAGGTTTGATACAAACCGGCTGAATTTCGGTTATAAGGGGAGTTAAACTCCACTTTCATTTGATATTTGCCAATGGCAATTTCATTGACGCTGTTATAAGCAACAATACCATTAGCTTGCTGGCTAGCGTTTAAAACTATGGTTTGACCTAAATCGTTTTCTAACCAAGCTTTGGTAATGGTTTGTTCCAACCCATTTAGCTCAATAAAATTGGTCGGCTTAATCACCTCGATATCGATGCTTACTGAACCCGAAAATCGCTTGGATTCGGCATCTAGGTCTAATTTCACCGCCTGAAAACTTGGTTTTGCAACTCGCTCTAAACGATATTCATCACCATAGCACGGCACTAAAGCTGCCACACTAAAGGCAACGGCACTAACAATTCCCCTGAACATAAGTATTCCTAGTTAACATTATTTGCCCATAGCTTACAAGAAATCCCATTTCAACAGATAATTAAATTGCAACAAATTGATACCCACAGCGCCGTGCGCCTTCTAAAATGTATTCGGTGCGATTTACATTAGCCAATCCTGCCACTAAAGCTTGAAACATCTCTAATTCACTTCGGCATAAACTTTGACAAGCGCTTGCCGCTGCGCAAATAGGACAATGGTTTTCTAATAAAAATATTTCGGTTTTGGTCACTTCAACGGTGGCCATATATCCCTCAGCGGTTCTTATTTCAGCCAGTTTATTCACCTTAGCTAGCAAATCACTGCAGCTGGCTAGTTGCCCCTGATAATTGGCCAGAGTTTGTTTTTCCCTGTGGCTGATCAGCTGCTCTAAACCGTTATTACCGAAAACCGTTTTTACCGATTCAATCAACTGCAAAGTCAATTCACTATGGTTGTCACCAAATTCATTTTGGCTTTGCTCGGTAAGTTGCCAAAACCTTTGTGGCCGCCCCCGTGAAGCTTTTTTATCAAACGTATCGATTAAGCCCTGGGTTTGCAGTTGCTGCAAATGTTGGCGAGCCCCCATGCTGGTTAAACCTAGAGACAATGCGAGTTGTTGCGCCGTCTGCGGCCCTTCAAGCTTAAGGGTCTGCAATATTTTATCTGTACTTTTCATGACTTCATTATTTCTGCCACCAGCAGTTAAGTAAAGTTTTTTGTTTACTTAATTAAGTAAAGCATCTACTTTATAAAACATTAAATAAACAAAAAGCTTTACTAAAGGAATTAATATGTCCTATTTAATCGTTTCCAGCAGCCCAAGGGACGCTTCCCAGTCAGCCAAGGTCGCTCAATATTTACAGCAACAATTAGGTTCAAGTGCTGAACATTTAGAGCTTGTGCAACTCAACCTACCCTTTTGGGATGGCTCAGATGAAGCCATTGCAAAGCCACAATGGCAGCAAATTAAACATAAACTGAAACACGCACAGGGTTATATTTTTATTACCCCTGAATGGAATGGGATAGCGAGTCCATTGTTGAAAAACTTTTTGATGATGTGTGATGCGCAAGAGTGCGCCCACAAGCCTACTCTGTTGGTTTCTGTTGTCAGTGGCATCAGCGGCGTACACCCCATCAATGAATTAAAAATGAATGCCTTTAAAAATTCGCGCATGCTAGTGCTACCTGATTATCTGGTGATTCGCCATTGTGAAGATGCGCTCAATCATCCTAAGCCACAATCTTCGCAAGATGCTCGGACTCGCAGCAGAATCGAATACTGTTTACACCTGTTCAAGCAATACTGCCAAATGCTAGATCACAACAAACATAGATTGAGCCACCCACTTGCTAATGATTTTCCCTACAACCCATAACAAACAGGAAAAAGTAATGCGTCCAATGATTAATAAGGTTAATCACCTGCATGTATATGTGAACGATTTAGCCAAGGCGGCCGATTGGTATCAGAATATTTTAGGTTTCCAGCCCTTATCTGGTTTTGAAATATGGCACAGCGATAGCGGCCCATTAATGTTAGCCAGTGGAGAGGTTAAACTCGCCTTGTTTGTTAAGCCTAACAGCCCAAGTAACATCATTGCCTTTGAAGCCTCTGGTGAAGAGTTTATAGCTTGGATACAACACCTAACCGAGAGCCAACTGGCCTTTAACGTTAAAGACCATCAAATCACTTTTTCGGCTTATTTTAGCGACCCTGCTGGTAACGGCATCGAAATAACAACAAACGATCACCAGTATGTAGGGGGACATTATGCATCTTGAACACATTAATCTGGTCGTGCTTGACTTAGCTAAGTCTCTTAAGTTTTACCAAGCGGCTTTTCCACACTGGCAAGTCAGGGGTTCAGGCACAGGTGACTGGTATGGAAAACCAAGAACTTGGCTGCATTTTGGTGATAACGAGCAATACATCGCCCTAAGCGATCATGGTGAAGGCCAAAATAGAAACCTTAAAGGCACCCAAGTGGGCTTAGCGCACTTCGCCTATGTTTGTGACGATTTAAAGGGGCTAATTCAGCGCTTGCAAAAAGCCAACTTCAGCCCGCATATAGGCCCTACATTCGCTGAAAATCGCTCCAATGTTTATTACTTAGACGCCGACGGCTTTGAGGTTGAATTCGTGCAATATCACAGTGATGATCCCAGTATTCGCAATGACTACACGAGCTATATCTCAGGCTGAGCCCGCTAAGCTTGACCAAAATTCAAGCAGCCCTACACTTGCCCTTTTTAAGTAAAGGCCGACCTCATGCAGTTAGACCAGTATGTGCACACCCTAGGAAGATACCTTAAGGGCAAGTTTGATAACAAAGTCCGCAAACTGACACTAAATGCCGCTTTTACTTGTCCTAACCGAGATGGCACCTTAGGCAAAGGTGGCTGCACTTTTTGTAATGTTGATTCTTTTTCGCAGCAATCTGCTACTACCCCTATTAGTGAACAACTGGCTAGGGGTAAGAAGCAACTTGGCAACAAGGCGCAACAGTATCTTGCCTATTTTCAAGCCTATACCAGCACATACCGCGAAGTTGAGTACCTAAAGGCCCAATACCAGAGTGCCCTAATCGAGGCTAATATTGTCGGCCTATGCGTGGGCACCCGCCCTGACTGCGTGCCAGATGAAGTGCTGCAACTACTCGGTAGCTATGTTATGCAGGGTTATGAAGTATGGTTAGAGCTGGGCCTACAAACCAGCCATGATGCAACATTAAAACGCATCAATCGCGGCCACCAGTTTTCTGCTTACCAAGATGCGGTCAACCGTGCTCAAAAATACGGCATTAAAGTGTGTACCCATTTGATTTTAGGCTTGCCTGGCGAAGGGCAAACTGAAGTCATGCAAACCCTAGATAAGGTTCTTGCTGAACCTCTAGCCGGTATTAAGCTGCATCCACTGCATATCGTTGAAGGCAGCATTCTGGCCAAAGCTTATCGCGCTGGAAAAGTGGATGTATTAGATATGGATACCTATGCCCAATGGGCTGGTGACTTTATCCGCCACACCCCACAGGAAATCATTTTTCACCGGGTATCGGCCACTGCCAATAAACCCATGCTAATCGCCCCAGACTGGTGTCAACTGCGCTGGCCATCAGTCACCGCCGTATGTCAAAACCTCGCCGAACATGGCGGCCAAGGCGCGAATACCAATTCGCCTCTGATTATTAAGTAAGATAACAGAGTACAGGTGAGGAATAACAGAATCTGTATTCTCAAACCTCTATTCTCGAAGGACGCAGTCCGATCTCGCAGTCACGAAGTGACGCTCTCGAAGCAAAGCGCCCTGAAGCCTTCGGCTTCACATCGCTGCTTTTACATAAACATCGAAGCGGTTTTTCTTGGTGGCGATCACCATGGTAGGCTTAACATTTGCTAGCGGCTCGGCATAATCTGGCCTTTTAACCACGACACGTTTTTTAGCAATTGTTAGGGCTTGTTCTAATAAGCCGTCAGCATCCAAATCGGCACCAACAAGCTGTTGGAAGACGCGCATTTCTTTCTTTACCAGTGCAGACTTTTGCTTATGGGGATACATAGGGTCTAAATAGACCACATCGACTTCATCAGCGCCCAGCATATCATCCAAGCTTGAACCATGTCGCATACTCAATCGTTGCTCGATCCCTCGTAATTCATCGTGGGCTAATGAAGCGCGCTCAAGACCATCAGCAAGTAAAGAAGCAACATAAGGATTACGTTCATGCATTTGCACCTGACAGCCTAGGGTAGCCAACACGAAAGCGTCTCTGCCTAAACCGGCAGTAGCATCCAAAACACTTGGGTTATCCCCCCCTTTCAAGCCAACGGCCTTCGCAATAGCTTGACCTCTACCACCGCCAAATTTGCGGCGATGTGCGGTTGCCCCATCTACAAAATCAACACTAATTGCACCCATTTTAGGTTCCGGCAAATAACGCAGAGATAACTGGCCATCTAACCACAACATTTCAAAATCAGCATCCGCTTGATATTGCCAATTATAGGTTTCTGCAAATTGTTGTAATTTGACATCTTGCTGGTCGTAAATCACCCGAGTCATGGCTATCTCTTTATGTTAGTACAGGCAAAATTGGCCCCATTTAATCGTTGTATCAACGGCCATAGTTACAATATTTTGCGAGCTAAATCACTTTGTTGAACTTAAAAAACGTAAATTTATTGCCCTATCAACTTAAATCCGTATGCTAGCGCGGGTAGGGTATAAGGATTTACATATTCTATATTTATCAGCCAAATTATCACTGCCCGGTGATATTATTTAGCTGCCCCAAAAGCCTAAGCTTTTGGGGCTTTTTTTATTGTTCAGCTTGCTCTATCTCATCTTCGTCTACAATACCCAGCCAGTCGTGCAATATATTTAACACCCTTTCCTTACCTGCTTTCTTCAGTGATGAAAAAGACTCCACTTGAATCAGGTCTGCATAAGCTGCTAATTCTTTGCGCACTTTTAAAACTGTATTTTTAGCCGCACCACTTTTGAGTTTATCGCTTTTAGTTAACAACGCTAGAACAGGCAATCTGTTATGAACAGACCATTCTATCATTTGCATATCAACATCTTTTAATGGATGCCTAATATCCATTAAAACAACAATACCCCGCAAACAGTCACGCTCTTGAAGGTATTCTGATAATGATGCTTGCCACTTTTTCTTAACCTCTAAGGGGACCTGGGCAAAGCCATAACCAGGTAAATCGATTAGTCTTCTATCTTCATCGATGGCAAACACATTAATTAACTGAGTACGCCCAGGCGTCTTACTGGTTCTTGCAAGCGCCTTTTGTTCAGTTAAACAGTTCAAGGCACTGGATTTACCAGCGTTAGAACGACCAGCAAAAGCAATCTCGATGCCGCTATCTTCCCCTAAATGGCGAATATCTGGTGCACTAGTGACAAATTTTGCTTGGCGTAAATGATTCTGTTTCGGGCTCAAAGGGCTTTCCTCTTATTTGGCATTTTGTTAAACGACCGATTTACTTATCAAGAAATGCTTACTTTTGCACAATTTCGTGTAAAATACTGAGTCGATCATATTATTATCTATTTTAACATGCTTGTGGCCTTTGTCTGTAAGCCTTAAAACACTAAAATTAAAAATTGGATTGCTCACTATGAAAAAGTTGTTATTCGCATTGTCTCTAATTGGTTTATCTGCATCACCAGCTATTGCTGCGGGTGACGCTGAAGCTGGTAAGGCTTTATCTGCTACTTGTGCTGCATGTCACATGGCTGATGGTAATAGCATGGTTCCGATGTGGCCAAAACTTGCAGGTCAACATCCACAATACTTAATTAAACAAATTAATGATTTTAAAGCAGGCGCCATGTCTGCTGGCAAGCAAGGTCGTTTTGATCCTACCATGAGCCCGATGGCACTTGCATTACCAACAGACCAAGCGGTAGCTGATGTTGCAGCATACTTCGCTTCTCAAGCCGTGTCAGCAAACCCAAAACAACAAGCTGCCGCTGTTGCTGCTGATTTATGGAATGGCGGTGACGCTGAGCGTGGCATCGCAGCCTGTGCCGCCTGTCACGGCCCAACAGCGACTGGCATGGCCGCCGCGGGATTCCCTTCTCTAAAAGGTCAGCATGCAACTTATATCGAAGGTCAGCTTAAAAAGTTCCGTGATGGTTCACGTAACAACGACCAAAACGGCATGATGCAAGACACCGCTAAGAAACTTACAGACAATGAAATTTCTGAGCTAGCAAAATACATCTCAAGCCTATAATTTCAATGAAATTTATTCTTTAAAGGGGAGCTAATCAGCTCCCCTTTTGTCTTTTTATAATAAAAATTTAGCAAAAGATGGTTGACACTCAAGTCACATTTTATTACAAATAGTGACGTTGGTAACACAAATAGCAAAAAATACTGGCTATGCTAGTTTTTGAGTTAGTGCGACCAGATAAAATCACAAAAAAATTAATAATAACAAAATAATAAAATGTGATTGGGCTTTAGCCCGAATAATAATAATAAAAGTGATAACTAGTAGGAGTTTTATCCACTTTACTTTGTAAAGAATGCTAGTTCAATGCTCCAACAATAAGCTGCTTACTTACGACAGGATGTCTAAGATGCACTGCATTGCTATTAGGCTGTTTATTGATGGTTTTGAGCATTATTCTCACAATGATTGTGACTCGCATTAGGATTGATGCAATTGGCATATTTGCCAGTGCTTTGCACATAAAAATAACTAAGAGCATGGAAGTAACAAAACATAATACGGACATCGATACCAGGACGGTAGCTTTGAGCATGATGCTTATAACAGGTTAATGTCATATGACATTTTTTAAAATGGCGACAGATACTTCTGTCGCCTTTTTTATTTGTTCATTTTTGTGTTATCTTAAACTTTATTGCCCTTTCTGAGGTTATAGTGCAACACACTTGCCCCCTTTGCTTACATGACCAAACTGTTGCTTATCATCAAGACAAGCGTCGCCACTATTTCCAATGTGAGCAATGCCAATTAGTCTTCGCCGATCCCAGCACGTTATTACCGCCTCAGGCCGAAGTCAGTCAGTATAACTTGCATCAAAATGATCATAACGATATAGGTTATCGCCGCTTCCTTAATCGTCTTTGCGAACCTTTATTAGAGAGATTAGCTCTTGAACAAAAAGGTATTGATTTTGGTTGCGGGCCAGGGCCTACTCTGTCTTTGATGCTCGAAGAACAACAGCCTAAAGTGGCCCTTTATGACCCCTACTTTCATCCTGACAGAAGCGTTCTCAGAGAGCGCTATGACTTTATCACCTGCACCGAAGCCATCGAGCATTTTTATCGCCCAGCCAGGGAATGGCAGTTATTTTTAGATATGCTCAATCATGGGGGCTGGCTAGGCATAATGACCAAGCTAGTGAAAAGCCCTGAAGCTTTTGGCAATTGGCATTATAAAAATGATCCAACCCATGTGAGCTTCTTTAGTGAGGCAACCTTTGAATTTCTCGCCCAGCGGGATGGCTTTGAACTAGAATTTATTGGGCAAGATGTCATCTTAATGCAAAAACATTGATGCAAAAAGCGACACTTTCTGGTATAAAACGCCCCCTTAAATACTGTTAGATAACGAGACTTTATTATGACTCGCAAGAAAAAATCACGTGTACTTGGATCCCATGGCCCGCAGCTTAAACCTAAAGAAAAAAGCGTCAAGGTTGAATCTAAGAAAAAGGGCAAAGGTAAGTCTTCAGGTTCTCGTAACGCCTTCGACTCACAATCACAGTCTGCCTCAAATAAGCATAATAAAGCGGTTAATCCAATGTTGGGTAGCAAAAAACCGATTTCTCTAACCGCTACGGTTGCCACCACTAAGCAAACTCAGGTAGAGCGCTTAAGTGATAGGGACGCCGAAATATTGCTAATGCAGATAGAAAATGATCCTCGCTTAAACCGTCTGTTAGATAAAGTTGAACAAAATGCTGTGCTTGCTAAGCAAGATCGCAAGTGGATGAATCAACAGCTTCGCCGTATTGAAGAGTTAATGGAACAACTTGGCATTAGCCTCGATGACGAAGAGCTCGATTTTATCGAAGAAGTTAATATTGATGCTGCTGAAACTAAGCCTGCGAGTGATGAAGACCGTCTTGACAGTTTTGATAGTGCTCAGGATTTCTTAGAAAGCTTCAAGGATAAGTAATTATGCTGATTGCTGTGGCAATTATTGGCCTAATTATCATCGTTGCTCTGGGTGCTTATGCTGGGCACCTTCTTATAAAGCTTAAAGGCCAAAAACAAAAACAGGCTGAAGCTCACGCCATGCTCAAGAAAAAGCAACAAGAGCGCCTTGACTACATTCAATTAAGCATTCAAGTGATTGCCAAGGGTATAACACAAGAACAATGTGAAATTGGCGAAGGCGTCATTCGACTTGCAGGGCTTTTCAGAGCGGCAGAAACGGCGGGTATTGAAAACCGGTACAAAGGTTTGCTACCAAATATTCATGAATTACACGCTAAAATTAACCATCATCCAATTTTAGATGCTCGTAAACAATATAATAATAAAGAATTAATGAAGTTTGATTTAGAGCGAATGAAGCTTGAAATTGAATACAAGCAGGCAGTGACTAACGAAGCCAAGCTATTGCATGAATTCGACTTCAACAAAGCACTACCGATAGGCGATATACCTGTCAAGTTGGTATAGGGTTCGCAAAGCCGCCTATTAAATAACATTAGGCGGCTTTTATTTTAAGTAGGTTTATTATTTATATTGCTTGCCATCTTTCATAACGAAGTCGATGCTTTCCAGCACCCTAATGTCATCCAGAGGGTTGCCTTTTACCGCAACAATATCCGCCAAGTAACCTGCCTTTAACTGGCCAATGTTGTCTTGATTAAGGGTTCTAGCCGCAACCGATGTGGCACTTTTAATCGCCGCCATTTCATCCATTCCCGCATCCACCATGATAGCGAACTCTTTTGCATTATCACCATGATAAAAGACGCCTGCATCAGTACCATAGGCAATTGTTACTCCCGCTTTTACCGCTCTGGCAAACGTCTCTTTAATTAACGGACCAATTTTAGCCGCTTTAGGTCGAACAATTTCTGGGTAGTAGCCCGGAATTGCGGCTTGTTGAGCCACAAATGCCCCCGCCAATAAAGTCGGCACATAAGTCACATTATGCTTTTTCATTAGTGCCATGATCTCATTGTCCATGTAGGTGCCATGCTCAATGGTGGTCACGCCTGCCATAATAGCGCGGCGCATACCTTCCCTACCGTGGGCATGTACCGCAACCGTCATTCCGTAATCCTTTGCAGTGTTAACTATCGCCTCTAACTCATGCATTTGAAACTGTGGATTTTGGCCGGATTTGGCCATTGAAAGCACCCCACCCGTGGCGGTGATTTTAATTAAGTCTGCCCCATCCTGATAACGTTCACGCACCGCCTTAGTAGCTTCAACCGCACCATTAATCACACCATCGGCTGGCGTAGGTTGATCCCACAAGCCCTTGCGGTGGCCATTGGATGGGTCGGCATGACCTCCTGTTGTTGCGATTGATTTTCCAGCAGTGAAAATCCTTGGGCCGATCACATAGCCGCCGTTAATCGCATTTCTTAGGGAAATAGAGGCATTACCCTTATCGCCTAAATCACGCACTGAGGTAAACCCCGCCTCCAAGGTCCGTTTAGCATATAAAGCTCCACGTAAGGCGACATCGGCGGGTTCTAAACGATAATTTTCAAGATAATTATTTTTGCTGGTTTGCATCACTAAATGGGTATGCATATCGATAAACCCTGGCAGTAATGTCGCATCCTTTAGATCAATCAAAGTGTCGCTACTGCTAGGGGTTATGTAACCAGATTTGATGGCAGTGATCTTATTACCTTCGACAACAATTGTTTGCTTGGTAAGTACTTTATCATTCACACCATCGATTAATTTCCCTGAATGTATCAGGGTTGCAGCTGATGCACTATAGGCACTTACTAACAGTGCAAGTAAGGAGAGCTTTTTCAACATATTTATTACCTTCCGTTGTTGTTGTCGCTACAAGTTACCCTGTAATCCAATCTAGATCAAAGTTCTGCCACCTTGCTTTTGCGATAATAGCTTGAATTTTTGTATGGCAGAGGTCGGCATGAGCCAATTAGCTTGGGATCAATCATTAATAGAAAAATATAATTACAGTGGCCCCCGTTACACGTCCTATCCTACGGCACTTGAATTTAATCAAGATTTCAATGAAGCTCAATGGCGTCAAGCCATCATCAATAGTGATAGTCGTAAGCTTTCCCTGTATCTGCATGTGCCCTTTTGCCATAAACTTTGCTACTACTGTGGCTGTAATAAAATTGTCACCCGCCACCAGCACAAGGCCGATCAGTACCTTGAGTACCTCACCAAAGAAATTATGAGTCGCGCGCCACTATTTAAAGACTACCAAGTGACACAGATGCACTGGGGCGGTGGTACACCAACATTTTTAACCGACGAACAAATTGTGGCGGTGACGAGCCTATTAAAAGAGCAATTTAATTTTGCTGATGATGGCGAGTTCTCGATTGAGATTGACCCAAGGGAAATCAAACTCTCGACCTTAGACACCCTTAAGGCAGTAGGCTTTAATCGTATTAGTGTCGGTGTACAGGACTTTAATAAAGACGTACAAGTGGCAGTTAACCGTGAGCAAGATGAACAGTTTATTTTTGATTTATTTGCCAAAGCCAAAGCACTTGGTTTTGAGTCGAGCAACGCTGATTTAATTTATGGTCTGCCCCATCAAACCCCAGAATCTTTTAAAAAGACCATTGAACGCACCATAGAATTAAGCCCAGACAGACTGTCGGTATTTAACTATGCCCATATGCCGGCTCGATTTGCCGCCCAGCGTAAGATTAAAGATGAACATTTAGCGGGCCCTCAGGCTAAATTATCCATGCTGCATAACTCTATTGAGCAACTAACCGCGGCTGGCTACCAGTACATAGGCATGGACCACTTTGCTAAGCCGGATGATGAACTAGCAAAGCTGCAAAGGGCGGGTAAATTACACCGTAATTTCCAGGGCTATACCACCCAACCGGAATGTGACCTATTGGGCCTTGGGGTCTCGGCAATTTCTCAAGTAGGCAAAGCCTATGCCCAAAACCAGAAAGATTTAAAACCCTACTATGCTGCCATTGATGAGCAAGGGCACGCTCTATGGAAAGGTTGCGCATTAACAGAAGATGACCTCATTCGTCGTGCGGTGATTAAGCAGTTAATCTGCCATTTTGAATTGGACTTTGCCGCCATAGAGGCGGAGTTTTCTATTGAATTTGAGCAATATTTCCAGCATGACTTAGCGCTATTACAAACCTTTATTGATGATGGCCTAGTGTCCTATCAAGCTCGACAATTAAAGGTGGTAGGTACCGGCCAATTGCTGATCCGTAATATCTGTATGTGCTTCGATAGCTACTTCCGAGAAAAAGCTCGTCAACAACAATTTTCACGAGTTATCTAAGATCCGAGTAGCCTCTCACTTTAAAAGTCGGAGGCTACATTTTGACCACCCCATCAATTCAAATCCCGATCCAGATCAATTTACAGTTTTACCTTTTCAGGTCTAATAGACCATATAGACATTTCCTACCAACATATATCAATATGTTGTGCATTAAATTTTGGAGTCAAGGTGAAGCTAGCTGTTATTAAACGCGACGGACGTCGCAGCCTGTTTGATGGTAATCGAATTATTGATGCCGTATCGAAAGCATTTACGGCTTCCGCTGTAGAGCCTGATGATCATCCCATACAAATCTTAAATGCTATTAAAGCTAAGCTAACGTCGCTAAATGAGATCACTATCCACCAACTGCAGCAGCTCGTTGAAGACCAACTGATGCATCTAGCCGATAAGTCCGTGGCGCGTCATTATATTGAATACCGCTTTGAGCGGGACTTAGCTCGTGAAAAGAACAGCCAGCTTATTCAAGAAATCGAAGGCTTAATCGACCAAAGTAACTTAACTGTTATCAATGAAAATGCCAACAAAGATGGCAAAGTGATCCCAACCCAGCGTGACTTATTAGCCGGCATTGTGGCTAAGCATTATGCCCGTAATCACCTATTGCCTAAGCATATTGTTAACGCCCATGACGCGGGTGAACTGCATTACCATGACTTAGACTACTCGCCATTTTTTCCTATGTTTAACTGTATGCTCATCGATCTGAAGGGTATGTTAAGCGGCGGCTTTAAAATGGGGAATGCTGAAATTGAAACGCCAAAATCCATTGCTACCGCCACTGCTGTGACGGCACAAATCATTGCTCAGGTGGCCAGCCATATTTATGGTGGCACCACCATCAACCGTATTGATGAAGTATTAGCCCCATACGTTACCCTTAGCCATGATAAGCACCTGGCCACAGCGCAAGAGTGGGATATCCCTAATGCTGAGCAGTATGCTAAAAAAATGACCGAGAAAGAGTGTCTAGACGCGTTCCAGTCACTTGAATATGAAGTTAACACCTTGCATACCGCCAACGGCCAAACACCATTTGTGACCTTTGGCTTTGGCCTAGGTGATAGCTGGCAGGCGCGTCTAATTCAACAGTCTATCTTCAAAATTCGCATTGCCGGTCTAGGTAAAAATGCCAAAACCGCCGTGTTCCCTAAACTCGTGTTTGCCATTAAAGAAGGCTTAAACCGTCAACCACAGGATCCTAACTATGACATTAAGCAGTTAGCACTAGAGTGCGCTAGCGTGCGTATGTACCCGGACATTCTTAACTATGACAAAGTAGTGGAAGTAACAGGTTCATTCAAAACCCCAATGGGATGTCGCAGCTTCCTAGGGACCTATGAAGAAGCTGGCGAGCTGATCCATGAAGGGCGCAATAATATCGGTGTGGTCAGCCTTAACCTGCCGCGCATTGCCATTGAAGCTAAAAATGATGAGCAGGCCTTCTACAAAATCCTTGATCAGCGCCTAAGTGTTGCTAAAGATGCGCTGATGTCTCGCATTGAGCGCCTAAATAACGTCAAAGCAAAAGTTGCCCCAATACTGTACATGGAAGGTGCTTGTGGCGTACGTTTAGGTCCAGAAGACCCTGTTAGCGAAATCTTTAAAAACGGTCGAGCGTCTATTTCCCTTGGTTATATTGGCGTGCATGAGACCATTAATGCACTTTACGGTAGTGACAAACACCTCTTTGATGATGCCAAGCGGCAACAAAAGGCGATAGCGATTGTCAAATACCTGAAACAGCAAACCGAGCAGTGGAAAGCCGAAACTGGTTATGGCTTTAGCCTGTATGCGACCCCGAGTGAGAATCTGTGCTCTCGCTTCTGTACCCTTGATACTAAAACATTTGGGGCAATTGAGGGGGTAACTGATAAGGGCTACTACACCAACTCGTTCCATTTAGATGTAGAAAAGCAGGCGAACCCGTACGATAAAATCGATTTTGAAATGCCATACCCTGCCATTTCTAACGGCGGCTACATTTGCTACGGCGAATACCCAAACATGCAACATAACCTTGAAGCGTTAGAAAACGTTTGGGATTACAGCTATGACCGAGTGCCTTACTATGGCACCAATACCCCAATTGATGAATGCTACCAATGTGGTTACACCGGTGAGTTTGAGACCACTTCTAAGGGCTTTTGCTGCCCTGGCTGTGGTAACAATGACAGCGCCAGCGTATCTGTGACTCGTCGCGTGTGTGGCTATTTGGGTAGCCCAGAAGCACGTCCATTTAACTTCGGTAAGCAAGTAGAAGTGCAACGCCGAGTGAAGCACCTGTAGTCATTATGAATTACCATAAATACCACAGCCTTGATGTGATCAACGGCCCCGGCACCCGTGTTAGCCTGTTTGTTGCAGGCTGTGAGCACCATTGCCGCGGCTGTTTCAACCAAAGCACCTTATCGCCAACGAGCGGTATCCCTGTGACTCAGGCATTGGTTGAACAAATCATTATAGATTTGCAGGACAGTCGCATCCCAAGACGGGGGTTATCACTCTCTGGTGGTGATCCCCTGCATCCTGCAAATCTGGATGGTATTTTGGATATCGTTACTCAAGTAAAAGCCGCCTGTCCTGATAAAGACATTTGGATGTGGAGTGGCTATAGCTATGAACAGCTCAGCGACAAACAACGTCGCATAGTGGCTATGATTGATGTGTTAGTCGATGGTAAATTTGAGCAAGAATTAAAAGACCCTAGCTTAAAGTTTAGGGGCAGTAGCAATCAGAGAATCATTAACATTCAAACACTATAACCATCTTGTAATAATACAATTTGGTTTTTGCCTCTATTTTTGGCTTGAAACAAGCCCTTATCCGCTGTTTTAATTTTATCGAAAATATCATCACAGGGCGTGTGCACTTGTTGGATAGCAAAGCTTGCTTCTAGGGCTATCTCAATGTTGTTGTTTTCGATCGCTAGCGCCTTCATTTGCTGTTGGATTCTATTAACAACCAAGGTCGCCTGTTTTAGCTTGGTATTTCGCAACAATAATACAAATTCATCTCCGCCTAAGCGGCAAATAATGTCATCGCCGCGTATATTCTCATTGACGATTTCAACCAAACGACGCAATGCTTTATCACCACCGTCGTGGCCATATTGATTATTAATCCCTTTAAAGTCATCTAAATCAATTAATACCAGAGTGGCCACTTCTGCTGAAGGTGCTTGCTGCATACATAAACTTGTTAAACCTCGGCGGTTCAATGCCCCTGTTAGGGTGTCTGTATTAGCCTGTTTTCTCAATTCTTTGGCTAGGTCACTGGCAATGATTAAAATTGATGAAAGCCCCATACCTACATAGGCCGCTGGGGTAAATAAATTATTGATACTCTCATATAAAGCTATCGTTTGTGGAACCGCAAGACTTCCTTGTGATAGTACGATAAGTGCAGTGGCAAACTGAATTCCACCCCATATTGTGAGACCTACGATCATGGTTCTTTCAGCAGGTTTATATTTTGAAGGAGTACACCACAACAAATAGGCACAATAGTACACCACCAGCGCTTCGCTCAAAGGAACTAAAAACATTTTAAGCCCCTGGTGCGGAACCACCACAGTAGAAAATACCAAACCTGCATATAATGCAACGCAATAGAGCAACATCCAGGTTGTCAATGGCTTTTCCCCTAGCCTTGCCCTATGCCCCGCCACGCAAAGCAAATAAGCACTGATAGTGGTAAAATTAACCACTAACCAATAAAGTGAAAAATGCCCCATTCCTGCTTTAACACTATTTAGCAAGCTGCTTATTAATATCAGTGAAAAAAAGCCACACCACAACGCAACAAAAGACTTTTTATAGATATAAAGCCAAGTTACTAGCATTACCAAGGTTAAAATTAGCGCAATGATGGATACGGTTATGTGTACATGACTGACTGAAAATGGCATTTCATCATCCCTAATTTATTAACACACCATTAACTATTGATGCTATTTTATACACCAGTCACTTTGTAACTCAATTTATATTTAACAATTAGGGGTTTCACGTTGAAAAAATTTAAAAATGAAGGGCAATTACTTAAAAAGTCACTCGTACTGGCACAGGCTTACGGTGTCCAAAGGGGATTTGGCTCTTTTCCCCCAGGAGCCTCTGAAAAAGATAAAGTTGAGGCCAGTTATCGTATGCTGGTTGCAGATAAAAGAATTACACCGCTACCACCACAAAAAGAAACTGGCCCAGAAATGCGCCACCGTTTAGTGTTGTGGTTAACAAAGCAGCTACCTGAAGATCACCCATTATTAGAAACCTAAGTGAACTGGATCACATCGTTAAATTTAAGGACAAATAACACTAGTTAACAATATCGCTTGAGTAATAGTATACCTTTCCAGCGTTAGGCCTAGAAATCACTTAGGCCAGAAAGTATCTATACTTTATACCAATCCAATTTGGTATTAACAGCTCACACGCCCCAATCAGTTCTGGGAAGATAAACATATAAATACATTAGAGGCTTTATGAAGACTCCAATTCTTGGCGCACAAATGCTACTTGTGGCCTTCGGTGCAACTACGCTGGTACCGATTCTAACGGGCATTGACCCTCGATTAGCACTATTAGGTGCTGGTGTGGGTACTTTGATTTTCCAACTTTGCACTAAACGTCAAATCCCTATCTATCTAGGTTCTTCTTTTGCCTTTATCGCGCCAATTATTCTAGGTGCTGAGCAATTTGGTATGGCAGCAACCATGTGTGGCCTAATGGCTGCCGGTGTGGTGTTTTTATTAGCATCGGCTGTAGTTAAAGAAAGAGGGGTAGAAGTCTTTGAAAAATATCTACCGCCAGTGGTCGTTGGTCCAGTCATTATGGTGATTGGTTTAGCCCTAGCCCCTACTGCAGTAAACATGGCCCTAGGTAAAACTGGTGATGGTGCAGTTCAGCTAGTCGAGCAAGACATTGCTATGATTATCTCATTGGCCTCTCTTATTACCACGATTATCATCTCAACCATGGCTCGAGGCATGCTCAAGCTACTGCCTATTTTATGCGGTGTATTAGTAGGTTATGGTCTTGGCAGTTACTATGGCATTATTAATTTTGGCACAATTGCAGATGCTCAGTGGTTCTCAGCGCCTGAATTTGTTACCCCAGAATTTAGCTGGGAGGCAATTTTGTTTATTGCTCCTATCGGTTTAATTGTCACTATCGAGCACTTTGGTGACATGCTGGCCATTTCCAATGTGACGGGTAAAGACTTTATTAAAGAGCCAGGTATTCATCGCTCATTAATGGGTGATGGTTTCGCGACTATTGCCGCCACCAGCTTTGGTGGGCCACCTGTTGTGACCTACGGTGAGGTAACCGGTGCAGTAAGCCTTCTTAAAACCTATAACCCTGCAATTATGACTTGGACAGCATGTTTTGCGATAGCTTTAGCTTTTGTTGGCAAAACCGGGGCGGTATTACTTTCGATTCCTGTGCCAGTAATGGGCGGCATCATGTGCCTGCTATTTGGTTCAATTGCCGCGATTGGTCTGAACACCCTTATTCAGAAGCAAGTAGACCTTAATCAGCCTCGTAATTTGGTGATTGTGGCGGTGACCTTAGTATTTGGTATTGGCGGCATGGCTATAGGCCTTGGCGAGTTTACCCTTAAAGGTGTTGGCCTGTGCGGTATTCTTGCGATCATCCTAAATATCATCTTACCTCAAGAGCAAAAAGCTTAACTTTGAAGTGACTCTGGCATAAGATGGATTGAAATAAAAATTACTGTTAATGCCATGAATATCTTTAAAAAAATATTGGTTGCTGGTGCCTTTACCAGCAGCCTCATTGCTTGTAGCAACAATCCTTCCGTCGCTGTTGATACCCTCGAATCCGTAATAAGCCAGCACTGGCAAGTCAATCTTAATCACAGCCCATCACTTGCTGCAGCCTTTGGCGATAAAGACGCGAAAGGCAAACTTGATGATGTTTCTGCTGCTGCACTAGAAAGTAAAGTTCAGGCGTATACCATCATTCGTGACAAGCTGATTAAACTCGGTGTGCAAACCGACAATAGTGCTGAAATCAATCGCCAAATCCTGCTTCGTCAAGTGCAAAATGAAATCGATAGCTATTATTTTAATATGCATCAAGTACCGATTATGGCCGAAGGTGGTTTCCACTCTTACTTAGCGGGCATGGGCAGAAGTACTGACATAAAAAACCAGCAAGATTTTGACAATTACCTGAAAAAAATTACCCAAGTAAAACCTTATTTTGAGCAACAAATTGCATGGATGAAGCAAGGTCTAGCCACGGGTAACACATTACCCAAGGCGGTTTTAGCTGGGGTCGAAGATGGCATCAGTATTTTTATTACGGAAGCGCATAAAAGTGTTTATTACAGCCCCCTTAATCGGCTTCCCGACTCGATAGACAAAGCAACACAGGAACAATGGCAAACCCAGACAATTGCAGCCATAAATAGTCATGTTATACCAGCCTATTTAGCCTTTTATGATTTCATGGTGAATGACTATCAGCTTAATGCAAGGGAGTCATTAGCGGCCTATGATTTACCAAATGGTAAAGCCTTTTATCATAATCGTATTAAATTCTACACAACATTAGACCTTACCCCTGATCAGGTTCACCAGATGGGGCTTAAAGAGGTCGCACGCATCCGTAAAGAAATGGAGCAGGTCATTCAACAAACAGGCTTTACAGGCAATTTCAGTGAATTTTTACAGTTTCTTAGAAACGATCCCCAATTTTATCCTAAATCGGCAGCCGAGCTTTTAAAGGAAGCGGCTTTCATTGCTAAAAAAGCTGACGCACAAATGCCCAAATTTTTTGCCAAATTACCAAGGCAAACCTACGGCATCAAGGAAGTTCCAGCTGAACTAGCCCCCAAATACACCACAGGCCGTTATTCGGGCTCTAACCGTGAAGATCGGGCGGGTTATTATTGGGTCAATACTTATGCTTTAGACAAGCGTCCACTTTATGAAATGGAAGCGCTAACCTTGCATGAAGCTGTTCCTGGCCATCACTTACAAATCGCCCTTAACAAAGAGTTAGATAATTTACAAAATTTCCGCCGTTATGGTTATATTTCTGCCTTTGGTGAGGGTTGGGGCTTATATGCTGAATACTTGGGATTAGAGATGGGATTTTATAAAGACCCATACTCCAATTTTGGTCGACTGACCTATGAAATGTGGCGAGCTGCCCGATTAGTGATTGATACCGGAATTCATGCTAAAGGTTGGAGCCGTCAGCAGGCAATTGACTTTATGGCCAAAAACACAGCACTTTCTTTGCATAATGTTACCACTGAAATTGACCGCTATATTTCATGGCCAGGTCAAGCTTTATCATACAAAATTGGCGAGATGACGATTAAGCGCCTTCGTAAACAAGCTGAAGTAGAGTTGGCGGATAAATTCGATATTAGACAATTCCATCAAGTCATCTTAGAGCAAGGTTCTGTGCCATTAAATGTGCTTGAAAAGCAAGTACAGCAATATATAAAAGAGCAACTCGATGACTGATTTATTTCTTGGCTATCAAAACAAGATCTCTGCTCAACAGCTGCAACAATTCCAGCAAGGTCTTATTGAAGGGAACTTTAGCAACTCCATCGGTAAAAGAATTAATTATTGTTATTACCCATTAGCTAATGCTAAAGCTACGGTAGTGATCAGTTCAGGCAGAGTCGAAGGTTATCTTAAATATCTGGAAGTCATTTATGATTTCCACCAGCAAGGCTACCAAGTATTTGCTATCGACCACCTCGGGCAGGGGTTGTCTGAACGTTTACTTGCTGACTCCCATAAAGGACATATTAACGACTTTAACCAATTCACCGATGACTTTAGCTTATGGCTCAATAAAATTGTTCAACCCAAATGCCAAGGAACCTTACTTCTGCTTGGGCATTCTATGGGGGGGGCGATTGCTATCGATTATATGCTTAAATATCCGCAGGATTTTGCTGCTGCCGCACTCTGTGCACCTATGCTTGGAATTAAGCTACCCGCCCCTAAAGCGTTGGTTAAGCTATTATTAGCAGTATTATTAAAACTAGGGCTCAAAAACAAATATATTCTAGGTGGCGGTAAATATGATCCTGAGCCTTTTGCTGGTAATGAGCTAACTGGTGATGCGAAACGTTATCAGTGGTTTAGGGAGCTGTACCTTGAGCATCCCAACATGCAACTGGGCTCGCCCACTAATGGTTGGCTTGATCAGGCTTTTAAAGCTTGCAGCAACAATTTATCCGCTGCGAGTCAGCTGTCTGTGCCGACATTAATTATCCAAGCGGGCGCAGATAATATCGTCGACAATTATTCTCAAAATAGGTTTACCTGCCATGCCCCACACTGCCAATTACTCAAAATTGACAATGCTAAGCATGAATTACTGCTAGAAAGTGATTCGATAAGGAACCCAACTCTTGAAGCGATTTTTAGAGAGTTTCAGAAATACTGCTAGTCTTTAAAAGTGTTAGCATATCGGCAGGCGCCAATGGCCTATAGAATAAATATCCTTGATATAAATCACAGCCATTGGCACTTAGCCATTGTTGTTGATGCCCATATTCAACACCTTCAGCAACGACACTTAAACTCATGTTATGCGCTAAATCTATAATTGACTTCACCAGAATGTTTGGCTTGCTTCCTTGGCCTATTTTTGAAATAAAACTTGAATCGATTTTAAGCTTTTGAATAGGCAGCTGTTGTAGGTAACTTAGGGAACTAAAACCTGTACCAAAATCATCAATAGCTATACTAAATCCTTCTTTGCTAAACTCGGTTAAGCGCTCCACCGAATCTAAACCTGGGCTTAAAACTACGTATTCAGTGAGTTCTAGTTCAATTTGACGGGGTTCGATTTTATATCTATCTAATACCCCCATCAAACTTGCCTTGAAGTCATTCTGACAGAACTGCCTAGCACTCACATTAATCGCGAACACCGGGATATCAATAATGCCGTTATTTTTGAGAGTAGATATATACTGGCAAATTTTCTCTGCTACCCAATGCCCAAGTTGAACGATAAGCTCACTACTTTCAGCAACGGGAATAAACTCTGCTGGCGAAATCCATCCTTTAACTGGATGCTCCCATCTCAGTAACGTTTCAATGGTTTTTATCTGGTTATCATTATCCACAATAGGTTGGAAATGCACTTGGAGCTTATCTTCTGACAACGCTTCTCTGAGCTCGTTTTGTATCCATAAGCTCAGTTTTGCTTTATTTTGCAATTCAGGAGTATACATTGCGAAAGTATCCCTACCTTGCTCCTTAGCTTGAAACATCGCCAGTTCAGCTTGAGAAATGGCAGAGATAGGATCCTCACACCCCCCATGGATCATCGATACCCCTAAACTGACCCTAATATGAAGTTGTTGCTCATTAATAATGAAAGGATGAGAAATTACCTTTTTGATTTCTTCAGCAAAAACAATGGTTCGATGGGTACCATTAATTGCGGACAAGCCTTCAAATAGAATGGCAAACTCATCACCACTTAATCGTGCCAAAAAGGCTCTCTTAGCAAAATGATTTTGCAATCTTCTTGCTAACTGCATTAGCACTTCATCACCTAATTGACGACCTAAACCTTCATTAATAGTTTTAAAGTTATCAACATCAAGCAAAATTAAACCGCTTTGGGTCTTGGTAATTTTAGGCTCTAGGCTTTTCATTCTATCGATTAAAGCTTGCCTATTAGGAAGTTGTGTCAAACTATCGCTAATAGAAGCTTTATTGAGTACTCGGTTAGAGGATACATCATCACTAATATCCGTGTGCGATCCAATCATCCTCATCGGATTGCCCTGTTCATCCCACTGTACTACCGAACCTTTATCTAATACCCAAACAAAATGTCCATCTTTATGACGCAGCCTATGAACATTTTCAAAACTATCAATTTCACCTTTTAGATAGCTATTTAATTCAGATAAAATTGTATCTTTATCATCTGGATGTAATCGACTTTCCCAGGACTGAAAGCTTGATGGCAGTTCATCAGGCATAAAACCTAACATTTCTTTCCATCTATCGGACAGAAAAACTCGACCAGTATTAATTGACCAGTCCCAAACCCCACTAGCGGAGCCATCAATACTGTAAAGCCACCTCTGCTCGCTTTCTTTTAATTTTTTTGAGCAACTCGACAGTTGCATATGCAGTGATGTAATTCGCTTAGCAACCGCATCTACTTCAGAAAAATAAAGTTTACCGTTACCAACCTGCCCTTCTTCTGCCGTCACCAGTGAGCGTAACTGCCTAATAAGCATGAAGTGTAAGCTAAAGAAAAATAGAACAATTAATATTGTGCCTACGATCCCTTTATTAATAAATATCTGCTGGATTTCAATTTGAGCACGATTAAGAGCTAAAGAAATATCATACTCGATGTAAAATAATTCGATGTTTTGTTCAATATTTAATAAATGTTGGTTTAGCGGATAGTAGCCTTGTAAGGTTAGCCTTGATGAGTTAAATAACAGCTGAGAGGAGCCAACTTCTATTTGTTTTTGATGGGTTTTACTCTGATAGCCATCTAATACTTCGGAAGCAGCGTTATTGCGCCAGACATAATGATTAGAGTGCTTAACCACGCCCTGCTTATCTAGCAACACAGCCACCAACACATTAATATCGGAAGTCAAAATTGTAAGTTCATCCGCAACCCGAGAGAACTGCTTTTGTTCCATAGCCAATGAAGATTGCTCAATGAATCTATCTATTTGCTGGTCTGTCAGCATTGACTGACGTTCTATGACCTGCGCCTTAGTGCTCGTCATTTCAAAGTTATACTCTATGAATAGATAACTCCAAAAAAAACACAACACTAAAATAGGTAATGCAACCCCAAGTGACCATTTTTTTCCGAACACAATAACTCTCGTGATGATATAAAAACATCAACATAACCTATTAACTGCCGTTTTTACAGCAAAAAAGAAACCAAAGTCTCAAAAACTTACAACGAAATTCTTTATAATAAGCACATTAATTAATATTGTTAAGAAGCCTTTTATTTCAATGCAGACATTCGACACTATCATCATCGGCGCCGGTGCCGCCGGCTTAATGTGTGCCGCAACTTCCGGCTATCAAGGCTGTTCAGTTTTAGTATTGGATAATGCTAAAAAATCTGGCCGTAAAATTCTCATTAGTGGTGGCGGTAAGTCTAATTTCACCAACACAAAAGTAGAGCCCAATCATTTTGTTTGCAGTAATCCTCATTTTGTTAAATCGGCGCTAGCACGCTATCCATCAACTCAATTTATAGAGCTAGTAGAGCGCCACGGACTGCAATACGAGGAGCGCGACCATGGTCAGTTGTTTTGTTTGAACTCTGCTCAGGATTTATTGAATATTCTATTAACTGAATGCGAATGGGCAGGTTGCGATATTAGATTGCGCCATGAAATTATCGCCATTGAACATACGCCTAACGGCTTTGTAATCAATACCTCTGAAGGTGAATTTTGTGGCTTAAAACTGGTTATCGCTACAGGTGGTTTATCTATGCCAAAACTTGGTGCGACCCCCTTTGGCTATCAAGTTGCCGAGCAATTTGGCCATAGCATCATCGCAACAAGAGCAGGATTAGTCCCTTTCACTTTGCAACCTGATGACAAACAAAATTTTGCCACACTCTCTGGCATTTCGTTACCCGTAACCATTCAAGCACAACGTGGTCCAAGTTTTGATAGAGATCTGTTATTCACCCACCGTGGGTTATCCGGGCCAGCAGTATTACAAATCTCCAATTACTGGGTAGCTGGCGAAGTGGTCACCATTGATCTACTTCCAAACCAAAATGTTATTGAAATACTAAATAGGATTATCCACAAGCAACCAAAACTGAGTACCAAAAATGCTCTGAGCAACCTAATCCCCAAACGACTAGTTGAAGCTTTGATTGATGAGCAAATTCTAGTAACGCCTATCGCACAACTGGGCAAAACCCAATTGCAAGCTATCAATGACAAATTGCATCAGCTTTGTATTAAACCTGGTGGAACCGAAGGTTACCGAACCGCCGAAGTAACCCTTGGTGGTGTTAATACCGATGAAATTTCAAGTAAAAACATGGAAAGTAAGCTCGTACCAGGATTGTTCTTTATTGGAGAAGTGCTTGATGTTACTGGCTGGTTGGGTGGCTTTAATTTCCAATGGGCATGGGCCTCAGGCGTCGCCTGTGGTTTAGCGCAAAAATAAAGGCTTAAGCTGAGTATTCAAAACTGCTCTTTGACTTGAATTCTCAGCTCCCAATTACTGAGTTTAGGATCGTCAGTTATTGGCTTGGCGAAATCTAGATGGACAATATTGTTATTTGAGGCATGGGTCGAATAGGCCCTCAAGCCTATGCCTACACTATTCATAGTGGCTCTTGATTGCTGATATAAATTGCCCCCAAAAGTATTCCCAATATCGTAAAAAGCCACACCAGCAAGTTCAAATAGACGGTAAACATTAATATTTGGATACCATCGACCTTCTATGGTTCCCAAAAGGTAATGATCGCCGTGGCGATACTGAATAGGGTACCCCCTCAAACCATTATCGCCACCCAAGGTTATCGGGGTATCTAAATATTGATTCTGAGATGCCACGCCATCTAATTTGCCATAAACCGAAACGCTTTCGTTGAGCCGATAGAAAACCTCATTGTATAGCCTTGAAGCAATTCGATATTCTCCATTAGGGCGACGTTCCCCATTATTATTAAAGCTAGTTTTCCAGATCAAATCATCAAAAATCTGAGTGGCTTTTTGAAAGCCCAATTCCCAGATAGCACCCTTGCCTGATGCTGCTGTATTTGATGTATCAACACCTAATCTAGCTCGATAATCTAAATTAAAATTAATATCTTCAATACGGTTGATTAAATAAACATTGGTTAATTTTTTATAGCCATCTTGCCGTTTTTGAATTTCTATCCAAGGATATTGAAAATGCCTATTTTGGGGAAGCGTATCTATTATCGGCTCTGAGAAGTAATGCTTATCAATGGTAAATCCAAGCTTTACACGGCGAACTTTACTGACGCCACTAAAACGGCTTAAACGCCAGCCAAACCATAGGTCTCCTTGTTCAATAACATGTCTAAATTCATTAACACTATCGTGACCTGCCAAAATCAAATCTGTTTGAGTGGTATCATGTAGACTAACCCCGGCTCCCCATTCACTATCTAGAGACATGAACGGTCTGAATAAACTCAGATACTTATCGCTACCATCGCTGTTTTTTGACAGAGCAACACTGGCATAGGCATTATTACCTGTAAATAATGGCGCCCGAATCGCTAAAGAATATCCAGTCCTTAAATAATTCTTCTTATAGGCAAATTTACTATAGATTCCATAACCTAAAAAATTACTATCTCTAATACCTATGCTGTAATTATTTTCTCCCCCTGAGCGCCCAAAATTTATCGTTGGCAAAAGTGACCACGTATCCCAAGTTTCCACTTTGACTTGATCATCCTCTGTTTTGGTGACTCTTGCATCTCTTAAATATCTTGAATTCCTTAAATGGCGTTCAATCTCAGCAAGGCCAGCAGCATCATTAGGACAAATATCAAAGCCAGCAAGCTCCTCTTTAATGGCCGCTTGCTTAGTCGTGAGGTGAAGATTGTTGGCAAGTCTATGAAGCCAGATTGTGCCTTCGGCTTCGGTATTGAAAATGTTGTTTTGCTCGAGCAGCACTTGGTCTTCTGTGAGACATGACTCGGCAATAAGGGGAAAGGAAAGTACTGTCAAAAGAATAAATGAAAAACCACTGCTTGTATTCCTCACTATACCCTCTTAGACAAGATGTTAATTATATTTTAAATATAGCGACCTAAATTTAATATTGCATCAATATTTGTCATTGAAAGACAAAAAAGGTGCCAGTAGGCACCTTTTTTATCAATGACTTATAATTAATGCTCGGACTTCGGAGTTCTAGACAAGAGGCTTTTAGCCGCTTCAATAGCAGGCTTACCTTCATACAACACTTGATATATTTGCTCAGTAATTGGCATTTCAACGTCTAATCGTTTCGCCAACACAAATACCTCTTTAGTATTGCGATAGCCTTCTACCACTTGGCCAATATCATCTTGTGCTTGTTGGATTTCATGTCCTTTACCTAACGCTAAACCAAAACGTCTATTGCGAGACTGATTATCCGTACAAGTAAGCACTAAATCCCCTAGACCACTCATACCTATAAAGGTATTACTATTGGCACCAACCGCTTCGCCAAGACGGCACATTTCCGCTAGGCCACGAGTGATTAACGCCGTTCTTGCATTGGCACCAAAACCCAAACCATCTGACATTCCCGCACCAATTGCGATGACATTTTTAACCGCGCCACCCAATTGCAAGCCTATAAAATCATGATTCTGATAAACCCTTAGGCGAGATTCACAACGTAACAGGTCTGCAATTTTGGCTGAATGAAGTTGGTTTTCGGATGCTACGGCAATAGCTGTTGGCAAGCCCGCAGCTAATTCTTTTGCGAAGGTAGGCCCAGATAAAACCGCTAAAGAATAGTCATCACCTAAAATTTCTCGAGCAACTTCTTGCAACAACCGACCGGTTTCAGGCTCAAGGCCTTTAGTGGCCCAAGTAATTTGGGTACCTGCTTGCAGGTGAGGCTTTAATTGAGTCAAAACTTGTGCAAAAACATGACTCGGAACAACCACTAAAATTTCCTTAGTTGAAGCCGCCACTTTTGCTAAATCAGACTCAAGTGACAACGCTTCAGGAAAGGCGATACCAGGTAAAAACCTTTCGTTTGAACCATCTTTAATAAGGGTGTTGATATGCTCTGGGTTGTGCCCCCATAAACAAACCTTATGACCGTTCCGAGCAATCGCAATTGCCAAAGAGGTGCCATAGGAACCGGCACCTAACACAGCAATATCAAAAAAAGACAAAGCTAATACCTTATTGAGCCTGTTCTTCAGCAGCAGCTTGTTGGCTTTGCTGAACGTACTGGGCAAATAATGCATCGAAGTTAACAGGCGCCAAGTTTAGCTGTGGGAATGTTCCACGATTCACTAAGTTAGATACTGTCTCACGTGCATATGGGAATAATACGTTAGGGCAGTATGCGCCTAATGAATGTGCAAGTTGTTGTTCTGTTAAGCCTTCAATAGAGAAGATACCGGCTTGCTGAACTTCAGCTAAGAATGCTGTTTCTTCACCAATAGAGGCTGTAACGGTAAGCGTTAACACAACTTCAAATACATTTTCTGCTAACTTGTTGCTGCGTGTATCTAGGTCAAGTTTAACTTCTGGGTTCCATTCTTTTTGGAAAATAGCCGGGCTATTTGGTGTTTCAAAAGAAATATCTTTGGTGTATACACGTTGGATATTAAATTGTGGGGCTTGTGCTTCGTTGTTTACTGCTTGCTCAGACATGTTAAAACCTTTTTTAATTAATTTTAGTTAGAATAGACGCTTGTTTGCCTACTAATTTTTTTTGCGAACAACTGGCAAATTATTATTTAACCAATCAGTCATGCCACCTTGCAAGTTATAAACACTTTCAAATCCTTGTTGAACCAAAAGATTGGCGCATTGAGTTGATGTCATCCCTGCTGTGCATACCACTATAATGGGTGCAGATTTTTTATTTTCAAGTTTTCCTAACTGATTATTTTTAATATCCGCGACCGGAAGGCTAACAGCTCCAGTGATATGACCTTTTTTGAACTCTTCATTACTGCGTACATCAACAATCGTCGCATCTTGGCGATTAATTAATTGCACAGCTTGTTGATGATTAATTTTTTGTACTTTAGAAGTTATGCCTTTAATTACAGAAACAACCAGTACTAAAAATAAACCAACCCAAGCGATGGACAATACCGGGTTGCGGCCAAGGAAATCCATAAATTCCAACATTGCAGATACCTACTTACTTACTGAAAATGAAAATTTGCGTGAATTATACCTAGCAGTTGATAAAATTTCAGCAAAGAATCATATTAGCCGCTTAAGTTAATAACATTTTTACATTTAAACTGTTTAAATTGGATAGTAATATAGTAACCAGTTTATTTTTTATTTGGTAATTACCCATGAGCGACAAGCAAACACTTGCATTGGTCATCCTTGATGGCTGGGGTCATAGAGAAGACGCCCCTGATAATGCTATTTCTCTAGCAAACACTCCAACTCTCGATAAGCTTTGGAATGAATCAACAAGCATGCTCATCTCTGCATCGGGTGGCCATGTAGGCTTGCCTGATGGCCAGATGGGTAACTCTGAAGTTGGCCATATAAACATCGGTTCAGGTCGAACGGTCTATCAAGAACTGACTCGCATTGGTAAAGCCATTAAAGATGGCGATTTTAATAACAACGTTGCACTGGTTAACGCCATTGACGCGGCTAATGCTAAGGGTAAAGCCGTTCACTTAATGGGCTTGTTGTCCGCCGGTGGCGTACATTCCCATGAAGACCATATTGTCGCGGCCATCAAACTGTGCCACCAAAAAGGCGCTAAAGTCTACCTGCACGCTTTTTTAGACGGTCGAGATACGCCTCCTCGTAGTGCTGAAGGTTCCTTAAGCAAGATTGAAGCGTTATTTAGCGAACTTGGCTGTGGCCATATTGCTTCTGTTGTTGGGCGTTACTTCGCCATGGACCGAGATAACCGCTGGGAGCGCGTTGAAGCAGCCTACGATGTGATCACTCTAGGCCAAAGTGAATACCATTACGACACCGCAGTTGCCGCTTTGAACGCTGCCTATGATCGTGATGAAAATGATGAGTTTGTCGCGGCCTCTTCCATTGTTAACAAAGTAAAAATGGAAGATGGTGATAGTGTCATTTTTTGCAACTTCCGCGCTGATCGCGCTCGCCAGTTAACGCGCTGCTTTACCGAAGCTAACTTTGAAGGCTTCAACCGTAAAGTCATGCCACAGCTAAGTGACTTTGTCATGATGACAGAGTATGCCGCAGACATTAACGCCAGCTGTGCTTTTCCTTCGGTAGACCTCGTAAACACATTAGGCGAGACCTTACAAAATCTAGGCAAGACCCAGCTACGTATTTCTGAAACTGAAAAGTACGCCCATGTCACATTCTTTTTTAATGGTGGTAAAGAGCTTCCTTTTGAAGGTGAAGATCGTGAGTTGATCCCTTCCCCTGATGTTGCCACCTATGATCTGCAGCCAGAAATGAACTCTGAACTGCTAACTGACAAACTGGTTAGCGCTATCGATTCTGGCAAGTATGATGTCATTATTTGTAACTATCCTAACGGTGATATGGTTGGACACACGGGTAACCTTGAAGCTGCCATTAAGGCGTGTGAAGCGGTAGATCGCTCGATTGCTAGGGTAATAGAAGCCTTAAACAACAATCATGGTGAGTGCTTAATAACTGCAGACCATGGTAATGCTGAACAAATGAAAAATGAACAGACGGGTCAAGCACATACAGCACATACCAGTGAGCCTGTGCCATTCATTTATTACGGTAGGCAAGCGACAGCAGCTGCAAGTGGCTGTCTAAGCGATATTGCACCAACCATCTTAGCGCTGAAGGGATACCCTATTCCTGCAGAGATGACTGGCAAGCCATTAATGACTGTTAATTAATGCGACTTAGTTTATTAGTAGTAGGTTTGTGTGCCGGCTTAATTGCCGGCACAGCCAACGGTAGCGATAACGCTGATCTGAAACAGAGACAGCTAGAACTTGAGCAAATTAAGCTACAGATTGCTAAACAACAAGCCAGTATTAGTAATAGAAGACAACAGCATAAAAAATTGCTCGCGCTGTTAAAAAAGGACGAAAAAGCAGTTGCAAGAGTTGCTAAGAAGCTCAGTCAAAGCAAAGATGAGCTTACACAAATAAAAAAAGCGATAGAGGTCACTCGCAAGGAAATACTTCAGCTTGAAGACCAGATGAGTATTCAGCAGCAGCAACTTATCAGCTCGATACGGTCTGCTTATAAAATAGGCTCTCACAGCTTTTTACAACTTCTGCTTGAACAGCAACAAGTATCCCAAGCCGAACGCTTTAGCGTTTACTATCAAGCCTTAAGCCAAGCACGCAGTGAAGCCATTGATAAGCTCCAAGAAACTGAAAATACGTTGTACCAACGCCAACAGCAGCAATCGATCCAGCAAGCCAAATTACAAAATTTAGTGGCTGCTAACTTAGAGCAAAGTCAGCAACTTAAACTGCAAAAGTCTCAACGTGAAAAAACCTTAAAACAGCTGCAATCTAATATCAGCAGCTCAACCCTAGGTTTAGAACAACTTGAAGTAGAACAAGCTAGCTTGCAAAAACTGATAACTGACAGCTTGCAACGGCCCACCCATTTTTCTGGATTAGCAAAATCCGCAGGCAAACTATCCTGGCCCGTATCTGGAAATCATACTAATAGCTTTGGAAGTAAACGTAGCGCTCAAGTAAAGTGGAAAGGCATCAATATCAGCGCCAAAGAAGGCACTCCGGTCAAAGTCATTGCTGATGGTGTTATCATTTTTTCTGATTGGATGAATAACTTCGGCATGATGACGGTTGTCGATCATGGTGAAGGCTATATGAGCTTATATGCCCATGCTCAAGCACTCCTAGGTCAAACCGGTGCTCGCGTCAAAAAAGGCGATACCATCGCTCTTGTTGGAAATTCAGGTGGGAAATCAAAAGCTGGCCTATACTTTGAATTACGACATAAAGGGCAAGCGGTTAATCCTAGCAAGTATTGTAAATAGGTACCGTTTGCTCTTCAAATTCTGGAGAGCTCATGGTGACTATTATCCGTTATCTATGTGCCATATTAATAGGATTTAGCCTTGGTATTACAGTTACACACTCAAGCCAAGATAGTAAATTTACGGATGATGAGGCACCATTTTCAATACTTAATGATGTATTAAATTCCGTTAGTCAATTCTATGTTGATGATGTCGATATCGCACAACTAGAAATGGCTGCCGTTGAAGGCATCCTAACTTCACTTGACCCATATTCAGACTACCTTAACAAGGATGACCTTGCCGTATTTTACGACAACAGCAAAGGCCAATACTTTGGTTATGGTATCGAAGTTTCAATAAAAAATGATTTGCTTACCATTATTACTCCCTTAGCAAACTCACCGGCTGCTGCCGCAGGAATTCAGGCCGGAGACGTAATTAAGAAAATCAATAACAATCCTGTGACTCTTGCCGAAGTAGATAAGTTGTTACTTTCAATTAAACAATCAAGTAATGATGGCTTGCCAATTGAGCTTGAAATTTACCGAGACAACCAGAGTCTACTTAAAAGGTTGTTACCAGCTAACATCATGGTCGCTTCGGTCACATCGACCACCGTGACCGAAGACACACAACTCATTAAGCTGCACAATTTTAATGAGGACACTAGCCAGCAGTTCGAAGCAGCACTTGAACAACTACCAATAACCAATAAAAACATAATCTTAGATCTAAGAAACAATCCTGGAGGATTGCTAAGAGAAGCTATCTCGATTGCTGATATGTTTATTACTGAAGGAACTATTGTCAAAACATCTGGTAGGTTTAAATATGCAAATCGTGAATACATAGCGCAAAAAAATAAAGTGCAACATCAACAACAACTGATTGTTCTGATCAACAAAGGATCGGCTTCTGCAGCAGAGGTACTCGCAGCAGCATTGCAAGAAAATGGCAGGGCTAAGCTAATTGGGCAAACGTCGTTTGGCAAGGGTACTGTCCAATCGGTTTTACCTAGCCAACCTGCTGGCACCGCACTTAAACTGACGACAGCTCGTTATTACACACCTAATAAAAATGATATTCATGATGTTGGTATTACTCCAGACATCATTGTTGATCCTGCTAGCAAGATGGAGAACAGGTCTTTAGCAACTAAAATAACTGATCCTGTTATTGATATGATGCTTATTGAAGATAAAAGCTTATTCAAGGCTCTTGAAATTTTAAATCAACAATCAAACTTAATTGCTGTAAACAATTAACTGGTTAAGCGCTCTAGTTCTGTTATAAGGGCTAGAGCTTCTGTTGAACTATCGCCACACACATCTTTACCCGCTTTAAATTGACCGCACAATGCCGGCCTTTCTGGCTTACCGAACAACTTGCACAGGTTATTGTCATCCAACTGGATGCATCGTTCCCCTGCTTTTTTACCATTTGGCATACCCGGAATGGGCAAGTTTATTGAAGGTGCAATACAACATGCACCACAGCCTAGTCTACAATCCATAAGCCCATGTATAATGTCAGAAATGATAGCGACAATTAAAACATTTAATTAAAGAGTTATAAACATGCGATTAATGGTAAAACCTATTTCTGAGATCGATGCCCGTTTAGAAGCCGATTTAGCCAAGATTTGTGCAGATATCCCTGAATGGTTAGCGCCACAATTGGCAGCTGTAACCGATGGATACTTATTTACCTCTACCTTTAACGACCGCCACATCGCCTCTTGCCATGTAAATTTAGAACAACGATCATTGATCATTGAGCATCTCATAGTAGGTGAGATTAACAGAAACCGCGGCATTGGCCATGATTTACTGCGCCAAGTAATTAAACACTTTAAGACCCCAACGCAGCTGACATTTAATAATGATTTAAAAGTACCAAGTACCTTTAGAAAAGTATTAGTAAGCTGTGGTTATGAACCACAGGTAGACGGCAGTTGGATGCTTAGTAGCTAGCTGACGATTCTATCACCATGACTTGGAGGCGTGGAGGTAACAATAAACCTTACCTCGGCCTCTGAGTCATTTCTCGCCTGATGGGATTTACCAGCTGCTACTAGTAATCCCTCCCCCTCAGCCAACTGATAAATTTCACCATCAAGTTCAAAGGATAACACTCCTTCAAGTACATAGAAGAATTGCTGGGCGTATTGGTGATAATGGCGTTGCTCAACAGCCCCAGCTGGCATTCGCTCTTCAATAACACTCAACTGCTCATTCGCTACTAAATGCCAGCCATCACAATTGTCACCCCAAAGGTAATATTCTCCGTTTTGTTTACTGCTTATCAAAACTAATCCTCATCATTTACTCTTGACACTGACTGGTAGTCTAAAAAAACACCAAAAATACAAACCTCGATATTATAAGGTCAATGTAAATTCAATAACTTAGGAAATAAATTCTGTAAAATATACAGCGGATAAACTGGGAAGTATACGGTAATTCAATATGTGAATAGGTAATCAGGAGTGAAATAACTCATAAATAGAAAAGGGTACCGATAGCTATGGCTATCAAGGTACCCTAGAATGCCTTATATGCGGCATTGATACGCTAATGCGTGAAGGTCAATCTGTAAAAACTCTTATCACTTAATCGCCACTCCTTCCGCAAATTTAATCTAAACCTTAGGATCAGTCTAAGCACAACTGAAGATAAGCCCTTAATGCATTCAGCATGCATTGTTGGCTAGTGTTGCATTACTTTTAGTAGTAATAACAAAAAGCTATTAAGAAAAACTAGCCTTAACTTTACAGTAGAGAGTCAGCTACAGAAGCCTGACCTAATAAAGATAGCCCTATATGGTAATTTCTGCAATGTTTGAGAATAGTTTATTTAACCTTCCTAAGTTTAAAATGGTGCATATTAAAAAAGCCCCAACCGAAAGGTTGGGGCTTGTTTCTGCTGTTTGACTTCACTTTTCAAAGTGAAAACAAAGAGTAAAGCCTGGCGACCGCTTCGCATCCAAAGGTGCCCAGCCAAAATCATAGATTTTGTCGTTCAGACCTGAAATCGCTTCGCCATTTACGGGCGGTCTTCACCTACGCCCGCCATGGATGGCGATCGTTACGATTATGCAGGATGCAATCATCGGCCTATCAATATTCCCCATGTGAGGGTCATCGCCATTACGGGTTTAAATACGAAAAAAGCCCTCTGCGTTAGCAGAGGGCTTTATTCTTAATTTAAAGCCTGGCGATGACCTACTCTCACATGGGGAGACCCCACACTACCATCGGCGCAATTTCGTTTCACTTCTGAGTTCGGAATGGAGTCAGGTGGGTCCAAAATGCTATGGTCGCCAAGCATAATTTGTTATTAACTCGCTGTTTTAGCGCGTTAATCTAATCT
>NZ_WINH01000095.1 GCF_010993985.1 Paraferrimonas sp. SM1919
ACCAGATGGCGACAAGCCAGGCAGAGGATCGTCACGGCGCGCTCAAGGAGCGCATTCAGCACATCTATGCCCAGCACAAGGGCCGATATGGCTACCGCCGGATCACGGCGACGCTCCGTCGGGCAGGGACGTTGGTGAATCACAAGACCGTACAGCGATTGATGTCGGCGCTACAGTTGAAGTCACTCGTGCGGCCGAAGAAATACCGCTCTTACCGCGGGCAAGTCGGGCGGGTTGCTCCCAATCTGCTACAGCGCGAGTTTGAGGCGAGCAAGCCGAACGAGAAGTGGGTAACGGACGTGACGGAGTTCAACGTCGGCGGCAAAAAGCTGTACCTGTCGCCCGTCCTGGACCTGTACAACGGAGAGATCGTCGCCTGGCAAACCAGTGAACGACCTGATTACACGCTGATCCGGGAGATGCTCGACAAGGCGTTGCGCAAGCTGCGCCCGTGCGAGACGCCGATGCTGCATTCGGATCAAGGCTGGCCGTATCAAATGGCAGCGTATCGTCGCAAACTGGCCGCGCGAGGCCTGCGCCAGAGCATGTCCCGCAAAGGCAACTGCCTAGACAATGCGGCAATGGAAAGCTTCTTCGGCACACTCAAGTCAGAGTGCTTCCGGTTAGAGCGCTTCGCGGACATCGACCAACTGCGACGCGCCATTGCCGAATACATCCGGTACTACAATCACG
>NZ_WINH01000096.1 GCF_010993985.1 Paraferrimonas sp. SM1919
TTGGATCTGTACATCCAACTCAACAGCAGACATGAATGCAAAATTTGCCTTGGCACTGATCCTCGCTCTGCAGGTCTCCGTGAGCCTGTGTGAGATTCCCGCACCATCGCAGGATCTTATTGAAAAGTATGATCAAATGAAAAGTGTGTTCTACAAGAGGCTGCTGACTGCTTATGGCAAGCTGCAGGCTGCTGCTGCTCCTTTAGTGGAGAAGGCCAGTGAAAGCGAACGTGGACAGGCTACCAAAGACTACATCGAGGAACTGCAGACCAAGCCCGAGTTCCAAGCCGTTGTCAAGGTTGCCACTGGCCTGGGCCAGGAGGCAGGTCCCCTGATCGACAAGGCCCGCACATCAGTGCTGGGTCTGTACGGACACTACGTGCGTCCCCATGTCGGCGACTACCTGAGCAGCACCATCGACACCATCAAGGTCTACCTGGACCAATTCTTGCCCGCTGAGTAAAGAAGACCAACTAACGCAAACCACCTGTCAGCAGCCTGTAATAGATGATAGCACATAGAAACTACACCAGTTTATGCTGAGAAGAGCAATGCACAATGCAAATACAATCCCTTGCCTCTTTTCAAATCAACATCCTTGCCAAATCATGCAAAGTTAAAAGCAGGGCAAACATGTCACCAG
>NZ_WINH01000097.1 GCF_010993985.1 Paraferrimonas sp. SM1919
ACTTTCAAAATTTTGATCAAAACGACGAGGACGAAGTTCCTCCGGTTTTACAACGTTTAATTGAGCAAGAGCAAGAGAGATTTGTTAAACCATTAATGGATGAAATCATTACCGTGAACATTGGTACTGAGGAGGACCCGCGGCTGGTCCAGATCGGGTCCACGTTGTCTTCGGAGGAACGCGAGCGCTTAGTCGCTTTATTAAAAGATTTCAAAGATGTTTTCGCGTGGTCCTACGAAGACATGCCTGGAATCGATCCTGAGATTGTACAGCATCGGATCCCCCTTGACCCCGAGGCCCGACCTGTCAAACAGAAACTCAGGAGGATCCGCCCGGACTGGGCTCTCAAGATTAAGGAAGAGGTCACCAAGCAAATTGACGCAGGTTTCCTGCTGGTATCTGAATATCCCACTTCGTTGGCCAACATAGTTCCAGTGCCGAAGAAAGATGGCAGAATCCGGGTATGCGTGGACTTCAGGGATTTAAACAGAGCCAGTCCGAAGGACGACTTTCCCTTGCCGCATATCGACGAGTTGGTAGATTTCACAGCGGGGCATGCTTTGCTTTCGTTCATGGATGGCTTTTCAGGCTATAATCAGATAGTAATGGCAGCCGAAGATCGGGAGAAGACTGCTTTTACCACCCCGTGGGGTACATATTGTTATAGAGTAATGCCGTTCAGGTTGAAG
>NZ_WINH01000098.1 GCF_010993985.1 Paraferrimonas sp. SM1919
AAACAACTCTGGCGCATCGGGCTTCCCATACAATCGATAGATTGTCGCACCTGATTGCCCGACATTATCGCGAGCCCATTTATACCCATATAAATCAGCATCCATGTTGGAATTTAATCGCGGCCTAGAGCAAGACGTTTCCCGTTGAATATGGCTCATAACACCCCTTGTATTACTGTTTATGTAAGCAGACAGTTTTATTGTTCATGACCAAAATCCCTTAACGTGAGTTTTCGTTCCACTGAGCGTCAGACCCCGTAGAAAAGATCAAAGGATCTTCTTGAGATCCTTTTTTTCTGCGCGTAATCTCTTGCACTGTAAACGAAAAAACCGCCTGGGGAGGCGGTTTGATCGAAGGTTAAGTCAGTTGGGGAACTGCTTAACCGGGTAACTGGGTATACGAGACCGCAGATACCAAAACTGTTCTTTCAGTGTAGCCGCAGTTAGGCACCCACTTCAAGACCTCTCAATATCTCTCTCGTATATATCCAGTTACCAATGGCTGCTGCCAGTGGCGTTTTTGCGTGTCCGTCCGGGTTGGACTCAAGATGATAGTTACCGGAAAGGGCGCAGCAGTCGGGCTGAACGGGGGGTTCGTGCATACAGCCCAGCTTGGAGCGAACGACCTAAACCGAGCCGAGATACCAGCAGCGTGAGCTATGAGAAAGCGCCACGCT
>NZ_WINH01000099.1 GCF_010993985.1 Paraferrimonas sp. SM1919
CAAAGACACAGTTGAGATGCAGCCCACCACAGGAACAGACTGCCAGGATATTGCAAACAAAGGTGCCACCACCAGTGGTCTGTACTATGTGAAGCCAGCGAAAGCCACTGAGCAGTTCCTGGTCTACTGTGAGATTGACAGCTTTGGACGTGGCTTCACAGTGATACAGAGGAGACGTGATGGCAGCGTGGACTTCCATAAGGACTGGATCCAGTACAAGCAGGGCTTTGGTTATCTCTCACCAGATGACACCACAGAGTTCTGGCTCGGCAACGAGAAGATGCATCTACTGACTACCAGTGTGACCATCCCAACTGTGCTGAGGATAGAGCTTGTTGACTGGGACGGCAACAAAAAGTATGCCGACTACACCATGTTCAGAGTTGGAGCAGAGACTGACAATTACCGTTTGACATACGGCTACTACTTTGGCGGTGATGCTGGAGATGCTTTCGATGGCTTCGACTTTGGTGATGATCCCAGTGACAAGTTCTACACGTCTCACAATGGCATGCAGTTCAGTACCTTCGACAAGGACAATGACAAGTATGATGGCAACTGTGCTCAGCAGGACGGCTCCGGCTGGTGGATGAACAGGTGTCATGCTGCACATTTGAATGGCAAATACTACCAGGGTGGAAGGTACACAGAAAAGGATGCAGGTGAATTCGG
>NZ_WINH01000100.1 GCF_010993985.1 Paraferrimonas sp. SM1919
TTGTTGAACGAAGCCGCTTCGCGGCAGAAAAAGCATAGTGGAGAGTCTTCTTAAATACTTCTAGTGACCAATAACGGTCAGTTTTAGGAGTATTCATCATGTTACCATCCGAACAACGACGCTTTGATTATCTTTATAAACAACATCTTACCAACTTAAGCTTACAAGGCAAGCGGCCTGCCACTGTCGATGGTTATGCCCGCGCAGTCAGAAGGATAGCCAACTACTATGACTGTTGCCCGGATAACCTTAGCACCAATGCGCTCAAACAATATTTTGCTGAGCTAATTCAGACTCACTCTTGGAGTACCGTTAAGCTCGATAGAAACGGGCTGCAGTTCTTTTATCGCCATGTACTTAATAAAGAGTGGCAGTGGCTGAATATCGTTAAACCCCCACAAGTCAAAACCTTACCTGATATCTTAACGCCGACCGAAGTGGCACTGGTGATTAGCTTAACTAAACAGCTTAGGTATCAAGTCATGTTCCTCACGTTGTACAGCTTAGGGCTAAGACTGGGCGAAGCCATTACCCTGCATGTAGGTGATGTTGATGCCAAGCTCATGCAAGTGCATGTTCGTAACGCCAAAGGAGGCAAAGACCGCTTTGTTCCTCTCCCTAAACGCACATTACTGGCGCTGAGATACTATTGGAAGACACATCGACACCC
>NZ_WINH01000101.1 GCF_010993985.1 Paraferrimonas sp. SM1919
TTAGCATCTAAGGCCCAAAAAGATAAAATTAAAAGTGATGCTAAGTATTTTATTTGGGATGACCCCTACTTGTGGAAATTGTGTAGTGATCAGGTCATTAGACGATGCATTCCAGATCATGAGACTGACTCAGTCCTGCAGTTCTGTCATTCTTTCGCACCGAGAGGTCATCTGGGTGTTCAAAGGACAGCTCGCAAAGTGCTTGACTGTGGTTTTTATTGGCCCACCATCTTTAAAGATGCGTGGAAGATCTGCAGCACTTGTGAGCAGTGTCAGAGAGCAGGAAATACACTTACATGGCGACAACAAATGCCTCAGCAACCTATGCTATTCTGTGAGGTGTTTGATGTCTGGGGTATAGATTTTATGGGGCCTTTCCCTGTCTCTTTTGGTTATGTTTATATTCTCCTTGATATTGATTATGTTTCAAAATGGGTGGAAGCCAAGCCCACTAGAACTAATGATGCTAAGGTTGTTGCAGATTTTGTCAGATCTAATCTATTTTGCAGGTTTGGAGTACCTAAAGCAATCGTTATTGATCAAGGAACCCATTTTTGCAACAGAACAATGCATGCCCTGCTTAAAAATTACGGGGTGGTACACAGGGTATCCACACCATACCACCCCCAGACTAATGGATAGGCAGAAATTTCTAACAGCGAAATCAA
>NZ_WINH01000102.1 GCF_010993985.1 Paraferrimonas sp. SM1919
ATCAGCGCCAACGGCACGCCGCGCCGATCTACGACGAGATGGCGCTTGCTACCGAGCTTGCCGCGATCCGTTGGATTCGGCCCCGTCTGCTCGCCCCCCGGGGGCTGGCCACCGTTGCACCGTCGACACTGGCTCGGCTCCAGTCGATCTGGTCGTGTTCGCGTAGGCGCTTGAGCAGAGCCAAATGCAGCCGCTCCCAAACGCCGTTGGCCTGCCACTCCCGCAGGCGACGCCAGCACGTCATGCCGCTGCCAAAGCCCAGTTCTTTAGGCAGGTCTTCCCACGGGATACCGGTATGCAGAACAAACAGGATGCCGTTGAGCGCCGCCCGATCATCCACGCGCGGACGACCGCCTTTGGTCGAAGGCTCCACAACCGGCAGCAGCGGTTGCAATGCCTTCCACAGTTCATTGCTGATCTTCTTTCGTGCCATGCCAACAACAACGCTCAACCACCTGCGTTCGATGACTTGGTTTTGTTAGCGGTACTTAAACTACGGGTAGGCATACGACTGTGTTTATGACTAGCAGCAACCAAGAAGTGATGGAAGTGTTGACGGGCCCGGAGCGTCGCCGGCGGTGGTCGGTGGAAGAGAAGCTTGCGATGGTCAGGGAGAGCCTCGAGCCGGGCAAGACGGTCTCGATGGTTGCGCGCCAGCATGGTGTG
>NZ_WINH01000103.1 GCF_010993985.1 Paraferrimonas sp. SM1919
GCAGGAACTGCTCGACGTAGCCGTCGAACGGACGCGGGTTCGGCATCAGGCGCGTGCGCTCGTCCTGCAACACGTCCTCGACCGTCAACTCCGGCCACTGCGGATGCCGCATCTGCCAGGCCTGGCGGCACCGCTGCGACACCCAGTCGTTCAGCGTTTCCAGCGACGCCCAGCGCTGCTGGGCCGCTTCATGCCAGATCTGTCGACGCCGATCCTGCACGTTCTTCTCGACGATGCCTTTCTCCCACCCGGCCGCGCGATTGCAGAACTCCGGCTCGAACAGGTAGTGACTGCACATCGCCTCGAAGCGGGCGTTGACCGTGCGCGCCTTGCCACGCCCGACCTTGTCCACGGCCGTCTTCATGTTGTCATAGATGCCCCGGCGCGGTACGCCGCCGAACGCGGCGAACGCCTTCGCGTGCGCGTCGAACAGCATCTCGTGACTCTGGGTCGGGTAGGCTACCAGCCAGAACGCGCGGCTCGCGTTCAGCTTCACATGGGCGACCTCAAGGCGTCGGCGCAGTCCGCCGACGAAGACGTATTCGCAACTCCAGTCGAACTGGAAGGCCTCGCCCAGCTCAAACGCCAGCGGCACGTAGGCCTGTCGGCGCGGAGCCTGCGCCTGCTGCTCGCGCCAGCGTCGCGC
>NZ_WINH01000012.1 GCF_010993985.1 Paraferrimonas sp. SM1919
TAATAGAGGCTGAAATCTAATTAGTGTTGGAGAAGAAAGAGATCTTTTTATTGACAAGGGGAGTCATACCAACGCCCCAATCAGGGGATGAGAATAGCTTGCTAAAATGTGCAGCGAAGCGGAACCGAGCAAGCTGTTAGCAGTCCCGCACTGAATTGGCTTGTTAGGTACTCGTAAACACTGCAATTCCGACAATAACTAAAACGATAGAAATAAATGCAAATTGAATTACTTTGTTTGAACCTTGCGTACTCTCATTTATTAGCTCGTGAACCGTCACTTCTTCGGGTACTTCTAAAGGAGCAAACATTTGAGCGCCTTTTTGTCGCTTTTCGGCTTTACTCATGCAAACGTTAATAATAGAGCCTTCTTTATGGAGTGATTTATCATATCCATCAATATCTTTTAACGGTAAGAATCCATGTCGCTCAGCTCCGTAATCTATAAATGCAGCTTCGAGCATTGGTTCAACACGAGTAATTCTAGCCTTAAAGTAATTCCCAGCTTTAAATAAAGATTGATTCATATACTATCTACTTGATTACCTAACGCCAAGTTAACGAGTTATCAGCTCATGTCATGCCGCTTGCGAATGCAAGCGGCATGACATGAGCTGATAATCTCTGTTAAACGCCTTGTTAGCTGCTAATGATTTTGGCAGTTCTTACCGTTTTAAGAGCTTTATCGAGCCACTTTTCTTCAAGTTCGACTGTCATGTTGAAGCTGATGATCAGAACCCGACCGTTTACTGTTGTCGCTAGCATCACATTGTGTATGTCTGTGTCTAAAGCGGGCGTAGTGAGTTCCAAAAAAGCGTACTTATGCCCATTAATCTCAACAACTTCATTTGAATGCCATTGAGCCGTGGGGTGCATCCTCTTCATATTGTTCGATAAAGCTTGTCTCAACAAATCTTCTTGATTATCTGGAACCTTGTTCTGAGTGTAATTAACAAGTATGTCTACATTTCCCTGAGAATTTGTAAAAATACTTTTAGCTCTTTGTTCCATAGGGTATTTTCGCCTTGCTAGCTCATCAGACATCCTTGAGAAGCCTTGGGGAATATCCAAACTCACTATACCTTCGAGCACTACATTTTCAGTGCTTTCATTGGCAAATGAGAAAGAGCTGAAAAGTAAGAATGTCAGAGCTACTATTTGTTTCATATTTTTCCTTTTTTGAATGATGCTTCCGTTAAGGCAGCTAACAACTTATTAAGCGGAAGCTCGATAATCTTCCGCACAAAATTTAACTTACAAATAATATGTCATTTTAAGCTGTTGAAATAAAGAACAAATTTACACCAAAGATTAGAAAAACTGAAAATCATACTCGGCAAAAACGAGACCGTGGATGTAGGGTTTCCCTACATCCCTTGGCTACTTTGAAGTTAATCAATAACTTAGTTAAATTTTGGAAGGTTATCGAGCCTTAAAAGAGACAATTTTGGCTCTGTTTGTAACACCGTAATCGCCAGAACGGTTATACCTGTATAAAGACCGACCTGTTCCCAATATGCTTCTAACTCATCCCTCGAAGGGCGAAGCCCGCTCTCGTCACTCGCTACTCGTAACTCACAATGGGGCATAAACAATTTAGAGATAACCAAAGCCAGCAGCCTGATCTTCTCTCCTATATTCATTCCTGCCCTTGAAGCATTCAATAAAGATCAAGACTCAAGCACACATGGCCTGAACATTGACCAGCAAATATTAATACGACCTAAGTTCTATCGACTGCCCTTTCAAGTGCTCTGAATAAGCCCTCACCTTAATTTTTCCTGTCTCGCCCTTTTTGGTTTTTACAATCAACATGGCTTTACCAGAAAAGGCGCGGCGGTAATCTGCTTTAAAGGGCGCGAGCGTTGCAGAGTCGCCATTACCTACGGCGGCGATTTCGCCAGCCCCTTCAACAAAAAAGCGAATGTTGTTTTCAGCATCGGGCACTAAGTGGCCATCTTTATCAACAACGCTGACGCTGATGTAAGATAAGTCATAACCGTCTGCGCTCAGTTCAGTTCTATCTGAGCTTAAGGTGAGCGCCGCAGGTTTACCTGCAGTAAAGACTTGCTTACGGGCAACCGCTTTACCTTTGGTATAGGCGACAACTTCAATATTACCTGGCTGGTACGTGACATCCCAACGTAGCCGGTACGGGCTTTTATAATCACTGCGGTCTTGCTTGCGCCACAGGTTAAACGATACCGGCAGCTCGGCTTTATCTACGCCCTTGACCTTACGCCCCATAGACTTGCCATTAACAAACAGCTCGACTTCTTCAGCGTTGGTATAGGCAAACACAGGAATGGTTTGCCCAAGGTAGTTTTGCCAGTTCCAGTGGGGCAGCACATGCACCATGGGCTTAGTTGTCCACTGGCTTTGGTATAGGTAGTACCTGTCTTTGGGAAAGCCCACTAGATCAACCGCGCCAAAGGATGAACTGCGTACTGGCCAATCTTTGTTCCAGTAACCATCACCTGAGTGATCTTTACCACCATAAGGGGTCGGCTCGCCTAGGTAATCAAAGCCTGTCCAGATAAACTCCCCCATGACCGCGGGGGTTTGCGCAAGGGCATCAAATTCAATGTCTGGCGGATAGGCCCAAGGTGGGCCAATGATGTCATAGCTGCTGACATAACGAGAGTCATGGGTGTTATATTTTTCCATCGGCAAATGATACTTGCCACGGGTACTGGTGATCGATGAAGTTTCACTGGCGAGCAATGGCCACTCTGGGTGTTTTTCATGGATGTCACCATAAAGCAGTGGACGATAGTTAAAGCCCGGAATATCGACATTATGGGCAAGCTTATGTTTAAGTGCGCCCCAACTGTTGTTAAAGCCAGCGGAGACTAATCGGGTTGGATCTTCATCATGGGCAATAGCGGTTAAGCGCTTGGTAATAACATGGCCGTCTTTTTGCCCTTGTTCCATGATTTCATTACCCGTACTCCACATGATCACCGACGGGTGATTACGGAACTGCTTAATGGTGTCGCGCAGGTCTACTTCATGCCAGTCATCGAAGTATTTGTTGTAACTGTTGTGCACCATCTGCTTTTGGGTTTTCCACACATCGAAAGATTCAACCTGCAGTAATATGCCCATTTCATCGGCCAGCTCAGCCAACAATGGCGAAGGCGGGTTATGGGCGGTGCGAATGGCATTCACCCCCATCGATTTCATGATTTCAAGCTTACGTTCAATGGCGCGGCGATTTGCCACCGCCCCTAATGGGCCGTTGTCATGGTGTAAACACACCCCTTGAATTTGCACTCGGCGGCCATTTAAATGAAAGCCATCATCGGATGTAAACTTTAAGCTGCGAACCCCCAAAGGCGAGGTTTCGGTCGCTAATACTTCACCATTAGCAACCAGCTTATTTGTTACCTGATACACATAAGGGTGGCTAATATCCCACAGGGTTGGGCCGTTCAGGGTTAATTCGGTGCTAAAGCCTTTGGTTTGAGCACTATTGGTATTGAGCGTTTGTGTATTAGCCGCCACCACCTTACCGACTTTATCAATAACTTCTGTTACAACATCAATGGCCCTGTGGTTGCCGCCATTGATTACTTCTAATGACACGGCAACCGTAGCCTGCTGCTTTGAAACCGTTGGAGTATGTACAAAGGTCGACCACTGCTTAATATGGGTGGGCTCTTTAATGGCGAGCCAAGTATCACGGTAAATGCCCGCGCCCGGGTACCAACGGCTGCTTAAATCCTCTGGCGACATGCTTACCGCAATTACGTTATCAATATCACCAAAATGCACATGCTCGCTAAGGTCATATTCAAAGCCGATGTAACCAAATGGGCGATTACCTAACAACTTACCATTGATGTACACATGGGCGTTATACATCACCCCATCAAAGGTAATGCTGACAACTTTGCCCTTAGCACTATTTGGTAGCTTAAAAGATTTTCGGTACCAACCGGTACCGTGGAATGGCAGTCCGCCATTGCGAGCATTGTATTTAGGCTCAAACGGGCCTTCGATGGCCCAGTCGTGGGGCAGGATTACCCCTTGCCAGTGGCTATCATCATAGCTGGCAAGCTGTGCGCCATCGACCTTTCCTTTATAAAATAACCAACCATCATTAAAGCTTTGCTGCCCAACTGAAGCAGCTTTATTGGCAAAGGCTATGTTGGGCGTTAGCACCAAATTAAGTGCTACCAGCAAATACATCAGGTACTGAAATTTCATGTGTCAATATCGTCCTTGCAATATATCCCCTTATAGGCATTAAAGTTATCAAAACTGGGACAATATTGAAATCACATATAAATAAATAAATTTATATGTGATAAAAAATCATGATTTAGTGCCAAATAACACTCTCATAAATACCCCAGTAAACCCCACTAATAAAGCCTTTCATCCAGTTATCATTACAAACTGCAGAGCGCTCACAAAATCAGCAGTCAGGCAGAAATTCACAACCCCAAAGCAATTTTTGCAGCATGTTAGTAACAAATGCCGTTGTTGTTCGTCACTAAATATTATAGAGTTAACTCGTATATAAAAATCATATTTGATATTTAAAACCTTGGATGGATAAAGGGTTAACAAAATGACAATAAAGAAAAGGCTGCTTAGAAGTGGCTTAACTGTGATAGCAACAAGCGTGATGATGGCAACGGCAGCGCCAACCACAGCCGCCATCAGTAATGACTGGGAAAACCCAGAAGTCATTCAGATAAACCGCATGCAAGCGCGTGCTACATCTTACTCATTTGATAATGTTGAGCAAGCATTAACTCGCGATAGAGCCGCTTCAGAAATTCAATCCCTTAATGGTGACTGGAAGTTTCATTTTGTAGACGACAGCGACAAGCGTCCTCTCGACTTTTTTAATACTGATTTTGACAGCTCAGAGTGGCATAGCATCAAAGTTCCATCAAACTGGGAACTAGAAGGCTACGGCCAACCTATTTATACCAATAGCGTCTATCCTATGTTTGAAAATGTAGACGAAATCGTACCGCCACTTATTACCCGTGATAACCCTGTGGGTTCATACCTTAAAGAATTCACCATCGATGAGGACTGGAACGACCAGCAAGTAATCCTGCACTTAGGTGGCGTGAGCTCGGCTTATTATGTATGGTTAAACGGTGAAAAGGTGGGCTATGCTCAAGGCAGTCGCCTACCCTCTGAATTTGATATTACAGACTACCTTGTTGATGGTAAGAACAAACTGGCGATTCAAGTATTTCGTTGGAGCGATGGCAGTTATTTAGAAGATCAAGATCACTGGCGTTTAAGCGGTATTCACCGGGAAGTGATGCTGATCGCTCAACCAAAAGTCGCCATTAATGACTTCTTTGTTAAAACCCACCTAAGTGACGATTACCAATCGGCCCAATTAGCCATTAAGCCTAAGCTGTCTAACCTGAACCGCAGCGACCTAAAAGGCTGGCAAGTCAAAGCAGAATTGTTTGATGCCGACAAAAAGCCAGTAACAGGAAGCAAGATGTCGGTCAACGCCACTAAAGTGGCCCGCATTATTTATCCACAGCGTGACAACTTCAGCTTTGGTTTGTTAAACGCACAGATTGATAAGCCAATTTTATGGAGTGCTGAGAAGCCTTACCTATATACCCTAGTGCTGTCATTAACTGACGCTAAGGGCAAACTGGTGGAGACTCGTAGTAGCCGTGTGGGCTTTCGTGATGTCAAGTTTAACGACGATGGCGAAATGCTTATTAACGGCAAAAGTGTTGAAGTCATCGGTGTTAACCGCCATGACCACGATGCTAAAAAAGGTAAAGCCCTCAGCCGTCAAGACATCCTTGCTGACGTCAAACTGATGAAGCAGTTTAACATCAACTCAGTGCGTACCGCCCACTACCCGAACGACCCATATTTTTACGAATTGGCAGATGAGTACGGCCTCTACGTCATGGACGAAGCCAACCTAGAAACCCACGGTGTCGGTGGCCTGATGGCCAACCTGCCGGAATGGGGGCATTCGATGGCGGATCGTGTTCGCCGTATGGTTGAGCGTGATAAAAACTACCCGTCTATTATTTCTTGGTCGATGGGTAACGAGTCGGGCACTGGCCCTAACTTTGCGGCGATTGCAGGCTGGCTAAAAGATTATGACGAGACTCGCTTTGTCCATTATGAAGGCGCCCAGGGCGATCCAACCCATCCTGAATATCGTGGCCTTGAGAACCGCTGGACCACCAAGAAAGAGCGCGCCTTGCGCCATACACCGCTGGCCAACCCCAACGACCCAGCTTTTGTCGATGTCATTAGCCGCATGTACCCAACCATAGATGAGCTGCGAGGTTTATCAGATAGTCACTACATTGATCGCCCTATTCTTATGTGTGAATACGCCCATGCCATGGGTAACTCACTGGGTAACCTTGCAGAATACTGGGAACTGGTACGCGAGCGTAAAAATCTAATTGGTGGTTACATTTGGGATTGGATTGACCAAGGTATTGAAACGACAAACCAACAGGGGCAAACCTTTTTAGCCTATGGCGGTGACTTTGGTGATAAACCAAATGATTCCAACTTCTGTATCAATGGTATTATTGACTCATACCGTCAACCCAAGCCGCAGATCTTTGAAGCAAAATATGTGTTCCAGCCTGTTAAATTTACCCTTAATGGTACCAAGCTGAATGTCACTAACCGCTTTAACTTTACCAACTTAAATGAATATCAAGTGAACTGGCACATCGAAGAAGACGGCCAAACCATTCAATCTGGTCAATTGAAACCGCTTGATATCGCCCCAGATAGCAACAAAAGCGTGGCGCTTAACTTTAGCCAACCACAACTTAAAGCTGGCGCCAATTACACCTTAAATATCCAAATGCTTTCAACCAAAAATGAACTATGGGCAGCTAAAGGCCATGAGGTCGCCAAAGAACAGTTCATCTTACCTTGGAAAAAGCAAAAAGCGATTAGCAACGCTAGCGGCACTCTCAGCCTTGACGAGACAGCCAATAAGCTCACCATCAACGGTGAAGGCTTTAACTTAAGTTTTGATAGTAAAACGGGTTACCTTAACCACTATCAAGTTGCAGGAAATGATGTCATCACCCAGCCTCTTAAAGCAAACTTCTTCCGTCCATCAACCGACAACGACCGCTTAGGCTGGAAAACTTGGCAACATATGGCGCTGTGGAAAAAAGCCTCAAACGGCATGCCACTGACTGATATTGAGGTGCAACAGCAGGACAATCAGATAGTAGTCACCACTAAGCATAGCTTTGAAGGAAAGTTTTCAACCACGACTCAGTACAGCGTTAATGGCAATGGCGACATCACGGTTAATTTCAATCTTGACGCCAAACAAAGCTTGCCGGGTCTATTGCGTGTGGGGATGAGCACAGGGGTGAGCGCCAAGCTTGATAACATGAGCTTCTTTGGTCGCGGTCCATTTGAAAACTATTCAGACCGTAACCAAGGGGCAACCTTGGGTTTATACAGCGGCAATGTTGAGCAGTTCACCTATGAGTACGTTCGCCCACAAGAAAATGGCAACCGCACCGACATTGACTGGCTAACCCTTGGCAACGACCAAATAGAGCTCAAAATCGATGGTGCAGTACCACTAAGCATGTCGGTATGGCCTTACACAGCCAAACAAATCAACCAAGCAACACATCCATACCAGCTGCAAAAGAACGACTTTAATACGGTGAATATTGACTTAATTCAAGCGGGTATTGGCGGTATCGATACTTGGAGCCCAAATGCCGCGCCAATTAAGAAATACCAAGTGCCTGCAGGACAGTATCAATACCAATTTACCCTAAGCGCCAGTGCTAAGTAGTTTATGGAATGCCCAAGTCTGCAGGCTTGGGCTTAACAAGGAATAGATATGTTTAAAAAGATTCTCGCAACTTTGGTGGCCGCGCAAGTCGTTTCGGGCTGCGGCGCACCTGACCCAAAGCCAGTGGTTAACGATAAACCCAATGTGGTTATCTTCTACGTTGATGACTTAGGCTGGGGCGATCTTAGCAGTTACGGCGCCGTTGGCGTTGAAACCCCAAATGTTGATGAACTGGCGAACAATGGCATTCGCTTTACCGATGCCCATAGCTCTGCCGCAACTTGTACCCCTTCTCGTTACTCATTACTTGCTGGCGAATACGCATTTCGTAATAATGCTGCAGTGCTTAAAGGCGATGCCAAATTAATCATCGAACCTGGCAGTCCTACCCTACCTGCAATGCTTAAAAAAGCAGGCTATGAAACCGCCGTTGTCGGTAAATGGCACTTAGGTTTAGGTGATGGTCAAAACCCAATTGACTGGAATGCTGACGTTAAACCAGGTCCGCTCGAAGTTGGCTTTGATTACAGTTACTTACTTCCTGCAACAGGTGACCGTGTCCCAACCGTATACCTAGAAAACTACCGCGTACAAAACCTCGATATTAACGACCCACTTAGCGTGAGCTATAAAGGTAAGATAGGTGACCGTGCAACGGGCCATGAACACCCAGAGCTATTACGCCAAGGCGCTGACCCACAGCACTCAGGATCTATCATCAATGGTATTAGCCGTATTGGTTATATGGCCGGTGGTAAGTCTGCCGAATGGAAAGATGAAGATTTCTACACTGTATTTACCGACAAGGCCAATCAGTTTATTAAGAACAACAGCCATCAGCCGTTTTTCTTATTCTTCTCATTCCATGACATCCATGTTCCACGCCTGCCTAACGAAAGGTTTGCCGGTAAAAGTGAGATGGGCTTAAGGGGAGATGCCATTGTACAAATGGATTGGATTACAGGCCAAGTGATTGATCAACTTAAAAAGTCCGGTGTATTAGACAATACCATAGTGATTTTCACCAGCGACAATGGCCCAGTACTGACCGACGGTTACGATGATTTAGCCATTGAAACTTTAGGCGCACACCAAGCTGGAGGCCCATACCGTGGCGGTAAATACAGCGCTTTTGAAGCCGGCACCCGCGTGCCATTTATTGTGCATTACCCAGCTAAAGTCAAACCAGGTGTAAGCGATGCACTGACCTCGCAAATTGATGTGTACGCGTCAATTGCGAAGCTGCTTGATATCCCTCTCGCTAACGACGAAGCCATTGACAGTTATGATTACAGCCATGCTCTATTTGATGCCAAAGGCGAAGGCCGTGCAGAATTAATTGAAGAGTCTTACACCCTGTCATTACGCGCAGGTGATTGGAAGTATATTCAACCTTCTAAGAAGAAGCATAAATGGGTCAAAAACATGAAGAACATCGAGGTTGGCTTAAGTGAACAGCCTCAGCTTTATGACCTAAGTTCAGATCCAAGCGAATTGACTAATCTTGCCGATAAGCACCCTGAACTGGTTGCCAAGTTCCAAGCAAAAATTGACTCCCTAGTGGCTCAAAAGAGCCGCATTAACTAATTTATTCTTAAAAAAACTGAGCAAAGCTAGCAGCTTTGCTCAACTAACAACAAAAAGGATTTATCATGAAAAAAACTCTTTGTTTAAGCCTAGTTGCAATGGCAATGATGGGCTGCTCTGAAACTAAGCCTGTCGTAAATATGGCGGACATAAAGCCAGGGGTGGACGATTTAAATCTAGCAGAGCTTATTCAGCCAGTAACCGATAAAAACATCTTCACTAACGATGAGTGGCACAACTGGGGCGCCTCAATCATTAAAGGTGAAGACGGTAAATACCACAGCTTCTACTCACAAATGAGCAAAGAGCTAGGCTTTTCCACTTGGTTAACCGATGGTGTTATTTCTCATGCAGTTGCTGATTCTCCAGAAGGCCCTTGGACTCACGTTGAAGTGGTTCTAGAAGGTCGTGGTCATGGCCATTGGGATGCATACACCGCCCATAACCCACGCATTAAGTTCTTTGATGGCAAGTACTACTTATATTACATGTCAACCAATACAGGTGATACAGAGCTGAGCCCAGAAGAGTTCGAGCTGGCACGCAAAGGCAAGCTAGGCGACAAATACCGCGATCTCGTTCGTGAAAATCAACGTGTGGGCGTAGCTGTAGCAGACAGCATTAATGGCCCTTGGAAGCGCTTTGATAAGCCAATCATTGAGCCAAGCGGCCCAATTGAGCAAATTACCTGTAATCCAGCTGTCGCTAAGCGTCCTGATGGTAAATATGTAATGCTAGTACGAGGTGATAAGCCAAACCAAGAAAAACTGGTTCGAAGCCAAGCGGTTGCACTCGCTGACTCGCCAATGGGTCCATGGCAAATTCAACCTAAAGCGGCGGTGGGTAACTTAAATTCAGAAGACCCAGCCCTTTGGTATGATGAAACCCGTAATCGTTTCTACGGCATTTACCACGCCTTTGGTTACATGGGGCTGATTACCTCTGTGGATGGCCTTGAGTGGCAAAATGCGAAACATTACAAGGTATCTGAGCTTTCTTACACTCACGCCGAACATGGTCAAGCTAAAGTACAACGCTTAGAGCGTCCATTCGTTTACGTTGAAGATGGTGTACCAAAGGTGATGGCGGTCGCTGCAAAAGAAAGCTACACCACAGGTGATAGTTACTCGGTCTATATTCCGCTTAAACTGTAGTTCCCCCTCCTAATCCAAACCACAGGCTGCCACTTTTCGGCAGCCTTTTTTTTAACTGAGGGGTGAGGTTACAAGGAACAATTCATGTCTTTTATCTGTAGCTGCCACTTCAAACCCGCGTAATCGGCTTATCGTCCACCCCACTTGGATGGCCGATGGTGCTATTGATACTAATGACGATCAAAATAACATACACAGCAGATCTCCCTTGCTGCCTACCCATACAAGTAAAGTTCCACGGGTACCGCAGCGCCAACCTTCTTGGTATTATTGCAGATACAAAAAAAGCGCCCTAAGGCGCTTTTGTAGCAGTAAACCCTTGATGATTACACTTTATATTTGGTCTTAGCACGGTAACCAAAAAGACAAATCACCACAAAGCAAATCAGGGGTAATACAAATGATGTCTGCACCGCAGGAATACCTGAAATAAGCTCACCGCCATCAATTAATGCCCCCTGCATAGGTGGCATCAATGCTCCGCCAACAATCGCCATCACTAAACCTGCCGAAGCAAGGGTAGCATCGGCTTTCATGCCTTTCAGAGCAATACCATAAATAGTAGGAAACATCAGTGACATACAGGCTGACACCGCCACCAAGCAGTACAGTCCAATTTCCCCTCCAATAAAGATAACACCAACAGTTAAGGCCATCCCTGCCGCGGCTAGGCTCATAAGCAATTCACCAGGACGAATATAGCCAAGGAGTAAAGTACAAATAAAGCGACTACATAAGAAAATAGCCATTGCCACCATATTGAACTGCTGTGCCTGTGCTGCGCTAAGCCCAACAGAAGTCATGCCGTAATGGATAATGAAAGTCCAACACATAATTTGTGCGCCTACATAAAACGCCTGGGCGACAACGCCTTCTAGATAGCATTTATTCGCCAATAAACGGCCAAAGGTCGCTTTTAACTCAGCGCCAGTTAATGGCTGCTCGTTAGAGTTACTTTTGGGAAGCTTGGCAAATAAGAACACACAAAACAGTATTGCCACCACCACCGCAATCGCGATATACGGCCCACGCACAGTCACCAAGTCCGCTTGCTGCATTGCTTGGTGAGCGACAGGATTATTGACGGAGAAGTCTTGTAATGCCTGAGTCAATTTAGCGTCTACAACAGAGGGCAACATACTGGCATACTCTGGATGCAGCGCTTTTTCTTCAGCACGAAAAGCTTCAACACGAAGCTCACTTAAAATATAGTTACTGGCAACTAACATCCCAGTTAATGAGCCAATCGGGTTAAATGCTTGGGCCAGATTTAAACGTTGAGTCGCCGTATCTGGGTGTCCCATCGACAAAACGTAAGGATTGGCGGTAGTTTCGAGCAAGGCTAGGCCACAGGTCAAAATACACAGCGCTGCTAAGAAGAAATTAAAAGCACCATAGGTTGATGCTGGCAAGAACATTAACGCCCCCACCGCATACAGTCCTAGACCTAATAAAATCCCTGCTTTATAGGAGTATTTACGGATAAATATCGCCGCAGGGATAGCCATGATGCCGTAGCCTAAATAAAACGCAAACTGCACCATCGAGCTTTGGGCGTTAGAAATTAAGAAAATATCCTTAAATGCTTTAACAAGGGGATTGGTTATATCATTCGCAAACCCCCACAGTGGAAACAAAGATGCGACCAAAACAAAAGGGAAAAGGTATTTAGTCTCTAAAATTTTTACTTTCGCCTTTGGTTCACTCGCCAAACCATCCGCAGTCGCTTGATTAATGCTCATGCCAACTACTCTCCATTAGTTATTATTATAAAAATCAATCTTTAAACATGATCACCAGCAAAGTCACACAAGTATTCATATTCCCCATTATCAGTGGGCAACACTGTTGCTAAGCTAAGACCACAAACAAAAAAGCCTACAATTGGCAGGCTTTCTTATAAATATTACTCAATCACTTCTAAGCGAAGATTATCAATATAAGCATCCACAGGGCCGTGGTCTTTTACAAAAAACAAATCGATCCTGCCATTATTTGCAAGCGCGCGATAATCCTTCTCGTTTAAGGTCAAGCTGACCGAAGTCCAATCGCCGCTTTTAATTGGCGTATGGTATTGTTCAATCCGCTTTTCGAATGCCCCATCGGCAACAAAGTAAAAACGCAGTGGATGTTCATTACCATCATAGTTATTCATCTTAATATCATAACTAAACTCAAACTGGCGCGCCTGGCCCTGACCTAATGCCTGAGGGGCGACCTCTGCATTTAATCTGATCCCTGCATGTTCGGTTCCTATAGCACCAAAATGAAGGACATGATTCGCCTCACCGGTCAATTCATGCTCGACAGCAACCGTCAGTGGAAATGCCCCTTCTGGAGTCTCTGAATATAAGGTCCATGGGTATACGTCACCCGTTTCAAAGTTGCCATTGTGTTCAAACAATAAATTTGGACTGGCTTCGGTTGTAATGGTCATCACCCCTTTGACACTGGGATCATTAGCTAAATAAGCATAAATATTGGCCACATTATTTTGTGGATCAGAACTGTCATAAGCTAAGGCCGTCACTTTGCCAGTTTGTTCATCTAGTTCAACGATGCCCAGCGGTGATACCGCCCATAGCACTTCGTGGCCAAAACCAAATCCCTCAGGTAATAAAACAGAGCTTAACTGCACGGAATCTTCAACAGCTAGACTCAGCTTTGTCACAGATTCCCCCTGCAGGCGAATATCTACACCTACTGGAGCAGTCAGAGGTTCGACTACAGCGCTAACCGTTTTAACGATGTTGCCATCAAGGGTTGCAACGGTGAAGTTTACCTCCCCTTCCTTGAGGCCATTGATCACTCCTTTGGTATTAATGCTGGCAATAGTGCTATCTGAAGTTTTATAAACCAGTTGCGAGAAAGTGGCATTTTCAGGAACGATTGTGGTACTAAATTGCATGTTAAAGCCCTTAGGTACACTAAATCCGTCACTGTGGTTAATCTCAACATCAGTCACTTTGTCTTCTTTACCTAAGATAGTAATAACCAAATTACGCTCAACAATTTGTGGCGCACCATTATCCAGTTTATAAGTAAAGTGATAGACACCAGAAGTATAAAGTTCAGGGGTATCGTTGGTCGGATCCAAATCATTATTAATGGCTAACCCGTCGCGCTTAGCCTTGGTGGCTGGATGCACTAATAAATTGTTCCACACATCTGTATTAATCAGTAAGGTATCACCGCTTTGGCGAATTGCAGCAAACTGTAATTCAGGTCCCTGAGTCAAAGTGATCTCATTACCCAGCTCATCTTGCTTAAATTCAAGGTAATCAAACTCTCGGGTGTATAACTGAGTTGCCGAAGGATTGGTTACCCCCTTCACCAAACTGAGAGCGACCTCTCCCTGACCTTCATGCAAAGTAATTAGCAAATCACCCTCAACAATTACCGGTTGGGCATGGGCATAAGCATCTGCATCTTGGTAATTTGGCCCGTCACCACAGCCACTCAATAGTGATGACAGCATGACCATTGAGGTTAAATTAATTAATGGCTTTAGTTTCATATTAAAACTCCTACTGCTGATTAACTCAGCAGTTATAATTATTCTTCTCTAGAAGTTAATTCGTGCGGTTAAACGGAACTGACGACCTGTCTTCCACTGTCGTAATGTACGCGAAGTATCGGTTTCGCCATTCATTGCATTACCCTCATCAAAAACGATGGAATTGCCCTGACCATCAACCAAACCTAAGTCCATTTCTGTCGAAGTAAAGAAGGTTCTTGAGACTTCATCAGTCAAATTAAGAGCATGCAAAGAGAAAGTAATACTTTGACTAAATTTATAGCTCGCACTCAAATCTAAGAAATGGGTAGCATCTTTCCATTCCGCCCCTTGATTCATGCTGCGGTTAATCAGCTGAATGTCACTAAATCGATGTGATAGTCTGATTTGATGACCACTTTTTTCCCAATATAAGGTGGTATTAGCACTATGCTTTGGCGTATAGGCTTGGGGCAACGCCTTAAGCTTATTACCCGTTAATTCAAGTACATCAGGGTCTTGCTTAGAGTCTTGGAAAGTGTAGTTAAAGGATGTGCCTAAGTGAGCCAACATTCCAGGCAAAAACGATAAATCTTGAGAATATGTAAACTCTAAACCTTGTGTTAATGCCCCTTTACCATTACGAATAACGCTCGCATTAAGCTTGTCACAACTAAAATCTAATGGGTTGCGGATCTTGTCTTGCACCATACGTGAAGGCATACAATTGGCGACCATTGGACTGTGATCATCTTCAATTGGCATGGCAAATTCATCCCATGTTAAAGCATCACGGGAGTAATCACTGCGAATGTCTAAATAATGGACTTTATCATTGACCTGCTCTTCTAGATTAACCATGTCTTTTCTGAATAATGCCAATGACACCATATTAGTTTTGCCAAAATACCATTCAAAAGATAAATCTAAATTGGTTGACTCCAGAGGCTTTAAATAGGGGTTAAAAACCGTCGCGCGACTAACACCATCGCCCCATACCGTCTCTGTGTATTTAAAGCCAGGACGCAGAGAATCAAACTTAGGTCGAGCCATTGTTTTAGAGGCTGCAAAGCGCCCGATCATCTCATCATTAATTTGATAATTTAAGTTTAGGCTAGGCAACCAAACGCTAGAGCTGGATGTGGCAGTTTCTGCAAAGGTGCGCTTCCAGATTTGATCGGGATCATCAGGATAGTAGAGGCTACCAAATTGTTTTTGAGTCGTTGGGTCGTTATGCCTAAACAGTTGCCACCAACTTCTGGTAGATGGATCATTTTGGTCAATAGAAACGACATTGCCAAACTCATCATAACTCACTAATAACTCACCATTAGGAGCTAATAAAGGCTCATAACAAGGCTCCTCCACTGGGATAGTCTGATTAGCTTGAGTCACTTGGGAACATGCCGCTAAAGAACTATTCGCAAGCTGGTTACCGTAAATCATTTGATTGGCATCAAAAATATTATCGCGATTATAAAACTTAACTCCTGTGGTACTCGATGCCATATGTTTATCATAAATATAGCGAATACCTATATTTCCAGTTAAGTGGCCATCGACTAATTCAAAATTAAGCTTGCCATAAGCTGCCGCGGTATCCATATCAATTTTTCTAGAGCCTGTATCATCAGGTTGAATTTTTACGTTATCAATTTGGAATATTTCAGCAAACGCTTTATTCGGATCGAGTACTCCCCAGCCATTAAGGAAGTCATTGTTGTAACCGTAATCTCCAGCAATCCCATCCATAAAGTTGTCAACGGGTAAGCCGGCACCAGTGATCACATCCACCATTTTAATATCTGAAACCGCAGCGCCCTTAATTGGTTCTCCTGTTTCAGGATCAAAAACCGTAACACCCGGCCCTTCAAGGGTTTGATAGTTGGTGTATACATCTTTAATACGATTAGAATACTTCACACCAAACTCAATTCTAGGGATATACAAATTATCTAATGTGTAATCAAAGTCGACAAATACAGACTTGTTAACATCAGAAGTGCTTTCATCGTATTGGGCAACATAACTCAGGTGTTGAGCGTGAGGATCAAGTGGGTTAAAACCCGCTGTGGCGCTATTTTGAGCACCATTAGAACTTCCACCGGGAACAAAAATAAAAGGTTCGGTACCCACAACTAGCTGGCAAGGGCCCGCACTACAGTCATAACCTATAGGCTCTAACTGTTCAAGCGAGGTGGCTTTGGTAACTTGGCGAGGCACGGTATTCCAATGGCCAGTACTTAATGTCGCATTAGGTAATGATGCATAAGTGGTACTTGAGTAACCTGCCTTTAAATTCATCACTAAATTTTCAGTGATAAAGTGCTCAGCTGTAAAAGTAGCTACCTTATTTTCAGTCTCATTACCACCAACACTCCGAGCTAAACGACCAGTACCGTTTCTGTTTAAGGCTTTCACTACGGTGTGATTTTGTTCATCCACAGTCCACCATTGATGTTGGGGATCATTAAAGTCCACCTTATTACCGAGATGATCGATATCTCCCACAACATAATTACCATCGTTATCCAAGTCTGGCATATTGACACCAACGGTATGACTGTCCTGAGCAACGGTCTGTTTCGAGTAACTTATATCAAACTGCAGATCGGTATCTTCTCCTGGCAGTAATTGAAAGCCCATGGTGGCGGTGGTTCTTTCACGACGGTTAATTGAGGTAGAATAATTACGTTCCTTGGCGATAATGGCTTTTTGTGCTTCGGTAATGACCTCACCAGTTTGTTGAGATTTGGCCCCTCCAGCACGAACATCTGCAACAATATAAGGCGTATTCCAATGACCTCCTAATGCGTCAGTTCTTGAACCTTGGGTTTCATTTGAAACAGTGGCAATAAAGCCAAAACTCTCGTCAAAAAACTTTTCAGAAAAGGTGCCTGACAGCTTGTGGTCACCATCATCAGAAAACTCATTTAAGCGCCCTTGTACTTCAACTATGCGCTTATTTTGCTGCACATTAAGAGGTTTAACGGTTTTTAATATTACGTTGGCACCAAGCGAACCTTCATCATGATCAGCAGCAGCCGTTTTAATGACATTAATTGAAGATAGAATATCTGAAGAGAATGTACTTAAATCAACACTTTGATCTGATTCTGAATTCTCATTACCGCTACCGCTTAAAGATGAAGTTAATGCTACACCATTTAAAGAAACTTGGTTGAGGCTTGAAGCGGCCCCTCGCACCGATATCCTTGAACCCTCACCATCAGATTGCTGTACTGTAACCCCTGTCACTCTAGATAGGGCATCAGCAATATTCTGATCGGTAGATTTACCAATATCTTCAGCAAAAATTGAATCTGAAACAGAATCGTTTAAGCGCTTCTCATTTATCGATTTTTGTAAACTACCCCGATAGCCTTTAACTTCAATAACTTCTAAGGCTGGATCTTGAGCTTTCTTTTCTTGTTGTTCGGTTTGTTCAGCATCGATATTGTCTTGTGGATTATCTTGAGCCATAGACAGTGAAGCCTTGCTGGTACACATCAGTAGCAAAATGGCTTTGGCTACTGGCTTGAGTTTAAATCTTACTGACATCTCGCTCTTCCTTGCTTTGCAGGTAACGCTTACTTGTTATTTTTATTTTAAGTTAAGCAAAGGTTACCACTATCGAAAATTAAAATCATATATAAAAACTTAATTTCACATATACCGATTCTATTTTCGACTCAGCATCTTGTAAAGAAGCAATTTACAAAATAAGCACTTTTACACAACCACGACACAACATTACTACAACGGCACTGCCCGAGCTGCCCAAAAATCAAGCAAACAGAAGCGCTGGTGCTAAATAAGATTAAAAAAAAGGGCACACGAATATTCATGCGCCCTTGCAAATATAGGAACTCTTTAAATCAATATTACTTCAACAAACCATAAGTCAATGATTTAGATATAAACTCACCAGCTTTCTTGAGCTCTTCTACCACCTGTTTTATTGGCATTTTCTCAGGAGTGCGCTCGATGAAAGGAATCGTTAGTGCGGCCACAACTTGGTCACCATCAAAAATGGGCACAGAAATATCGGTTACCGCTTTCACAAAACCACTTTCACCTATGAAATAGCCTTGCTTCACTACTTTCTTACACTCAGTTAAAAAAGCCGTCAGTTCCGCTTTACTGTGGTGCCTCTCTAAGATCGACATCATGGCTTCTTTTTTTTCTGCATTCTGGAAGCCGAAAATAACTTTACCTGAGGCAGATTGTATTATGGGACGACGGTACCCCACCCTCACAGAGTAAGATAAACTGGCCGGGGTCTCAACACTTGAAATGACCACAATTTGTTCCTGAGACTCTACTGCGATATGACAGGCCATGCTGGTTATATTTGCCAACCTAGGCATCACTACCCTAGCATGTTCAAGCACATCTTTTACAGGCTCTTGTTCAGTACCAAGCTGAAGCAATTTACGAGTAATTTGATAACCATCGGCATGTTTACTTTTAACTAAATAGCCACGCTGTTCCAACACCAAGATCATCCGATAAATTTCAGCGTTGGTTCTGCCTAAATGTTCTGCAATGTCTGAAATACTGAGAGTTGATGAATGAGCAGAAAGCAACTCTATAATATCCAGCCCTTTCTCTAGTGCCGGCGCAGAGTATTTTTTAGGCTCTTTGGCTGCCATGATGATTCGTCCTATAAAGTAATAATTATTAATACACATTTTATATGTAAATTAACTGTGAATTCTATCTTCATCAAGTAAAAAGTCGGCCAAAAGGAACTTAATTACCCAATCACTGCTTCCACCACTGCTCATACATGGCAAATAAGCCTAAACGACATACCTCTATGGTTGATGACTTATTTTGTAAACTTCATCAATAAACACTTAATACTGGGATAGTTTTAGTGATTAAAGAAAAAACAAAGTCTCAAATAAACCATCTTAATCATTTACTTGATAAAAAATCAGTCAAACTCTTCCACATTTGTTGCTTTTTTGTTGACATCCAACCCTTTAAAAATTATTTTTATATTTCAAAATAGAATTTCATATTTGATACGGCAGTAAAATGAGTAATAAGTTAGTTCTAATTAATAGCAGCGATAACGTGTTAATTTGCTGCCAGAGCATTGATGAGAAAGAAACCGTTGGTCTAGGCGACGCTACCTATACATTCTCAACATCAATTGATATCGGCCACAAGATCGCTAAAAAAGCCATCAGCAAAGGTGAAAAAATTATCCGTTATGGCGTGCCAATTGGTTCAGCAACCGCTGATATCGCAATGGGGGAGCATGTGCATATTCATAATATGAAGAGCGATTACATTCCTAGCCACACAAGAGAGTCAAAGGTAGAGCAGTAAAATGATAGGTTACTTAAGAAGCGATGGCCGCAAAGGCATTAGAAACACTGTGGTTGTGGCCTATTTAGTAGAGTGCGCTCAGCATGTTGCTAAAACCATTGTCACTAACGTCAATCACAAAGATGTTCAGTTAATAGGCTTTCCTGGTTGCTACCCTAATGACTATTCATTAAAAATGATGAAGCAGCTGTGTACTCATCCGAATGTAGGTGGCGTTGTACTTGTCTCTCTGGGCTGTGAAGGATTTAACCGAGAAGCATTACAACAAACGATCACCGCCAGCGGTCGCCCACTCGCAACCTTGGTTATCCAAAACTGTGGCGGTACTGCAACGACCATTGAACAGGGAACACAACACGCTAAATCAATTCTTGCTCAAATTGAAATGACACCTAAAGTTGAAATGGAAATTTCAGAGCTCGTTATTGGTACCATTTGTGGTGGTTCTGACGGCACCAGTGGGATTAGTGCCAACCCAGCGGTTGGCGTGTGTTTCGACAAGCTTATTGAGCAAGACGCAACTTGTATCTTTGAAGAAACTGGTGAACTGATTGGGTGTGAATACATCATGGCAGACAGAGCCGCCACCCCAGAAATTGGTAAAGCTTTGGTTGAATGTGTAGAGAAAGCCGAAAAATACTACACCAAGATGGGCTACGGCAGCTTCGCTCCAGGTAACGCGGAAGGTGGCCTGACGACCCAAGAAGAAAAATCTATGGGAGCGTATGCCAAATCAGGCGCATCTCTGATTGATGGCATTATTAAACCAGGTGACATTCCACAAACCAAAGGCTTGTACCTAATGGATGTAGTGCCAGATGGTGAACCTATGTTTGGCTTCCCAAATATTTCTGATAATGCCGAAATAGTCGAAATGATAGCGTCAGGCGCGCACATGACGCTATTTACCACAGGTCGTGGCTCAGTTGTAGGCTCAGCCATATCGCCAGTCATTAAAATTTGTGCCAATCCTGATACTTACAATAAATTAAGTGATGATATGGACATTAATGCCGGCAAAATTATTGAAGGCAAGGCCACTGTTGATTGCGTCGGCCAAGAAATTTTCAATCGAGTACTTGACGTTGCTAATGGTGTTGAGTCTAAGTCCGAGGCTTTAGGTCATAAAGAATTCATCCTGACCTATAAACAATTTGATGACTCAATTGTGATTAGTCGCAATGGACAACTTGGTCCGTCATGTATGGTTCGTAGGTAAACTTGACAATGAAAGATTACTTCAACAATAAATACCCAGAAATCTCTGATTTAAAAGTCGCAGCTAAAAAACGTATGCCGAAATTTGCTTACGACTATTTAATTGGCGGCTGTATGGAAGACATCAGTCTAAAACGTAATCGTCAGGCGATTGAATCGGTGCAACTACGCAGCCAATTGCTGAAACCTTTTGACGGTACGGATTTGAGCGTTGAGCTATTTGGTCACAAATACGCGGCACCATTTGGCATCGCTCCTGTTGGCTTACAAGGATTGATGTGGCCTAAGGCACCCGAAATATTGGCCAAAACAGCAAAAGAGATGAACATCCCTTATGTGCTCAGTACCGTGTCTTCCGCGAGCTTAGAAACGATTGCCGAAATTTCAGAAGGCCATGCTTGGTTTCAATTGTACAACCCAACCGATGCCAGTATTCGTAAAGACTTACTTAATCGCATTAAGGCGGCTGGTTATAAGGTATTGGTCGTCACTGTCGATGTACCAACCTTTGGCTATCGTCCTCGTGATATAAAAAATGGCTTGGCGATGCCACCCAAAATGAACCTCACCAATATTGCACAAATGCTAGCCAACCCAACTTGGTTATACGAAACCGCTCTAGCAGGCAAGCCTGAAATGCAAACCCTAAAGCCTTATATGCCTAAAAACATGCCGACCGATGAACTGGCTGCTTTTATGAATAAAACTGTAATGGGACGAGTCGACATTGAAGGTTTGAAACCATTAAGGGATACTTGGGATGGTCCTTTAATTGTTAAGGGGCTCATTAACGAGCTTGATGTTAAAGCTGCGATAGAATTAGGTGCCGATGCGGTAGTGATGTCGAACCATGGTGGCCGACAACTCGATGCAGGTGAAGCACCAGTGAAACCGCTTCAACAAGTATCTCAGAAGTACGGCGACCAAATCAAAATTATGATGGACAGTGGCCTACGCAGTGGCACCAATATTGCCGGAGCGCTGGCTTCTGGTGCTGATTTCACCTTCCTTGGAAGACCTTTTGTTTATGGTGTTGGCGCATTAGGTAACAAAGGTGGGTATCATACAATCAATGCTCTTTCTCTACAGCTAACGCAAATTATGACTCAATTAGGCTGCCCCAATGTGGCCAGTTTAAAAGAGTACCTTGTTAGGGAGAATGGGGTAAATGGATAAACACATCCAACGACAAACATTAGGTAATACTGATATCAAAGTCAGTCAACTGGGGTTTGGCGCCGCATCATTGGGTAACCTATACCATAAAGTTTCAGAGCTAGACTCATCAGCAACCCTTACGGCTGCGATTAGTGCTGGGCTTAACCTCTATGATACCGCGCCTCGTTATGGTCTGGGTTTGAGCGAGCGTCGCGTCGGTAATGCCCTTCGCGAATTAGCCAGAGATAGCTATGTGGTCTCGACTAAAGTCGGCCGTATCCTTACTCCTGATAGACACGCTAACACCAGTGAACTTCGCTATGGTTTTGATACTCCTATGCCATTTGATGCCCATTATGATTATTCATATGATGGCATTATGCGCTCCTATGAGGACAGCTTACAGCGTCTAGGTTTAGCCAGTATCGATGTACTTTTGGTGCATGATATCGGCAAGCTAACCCATGGCGAGCAAGACAGCCATTACTTTAAGCAGCTAGAAACCAGCGGTTATAAAGCCCTAGAAGAACTTCGCAGTTCCAAGCAAATTAGAGCCGTTGGCCTTGGGGTTAACGAAACGCAGGTTTGTGAACGCGCCATGCACATAGGTCAGTTTGATTGCTTTTTACTGGCAGGACGTTACTCACTATTGGAGCAAGGAGCCATCGATAGCTTCTTGCCCAAATGTATGGAGCACGGCGCCTCGGTCATTTTAGGCGGGCCGTATAATTCAGGTATTTTGGCAACTGGGGTTAGCAACAACCCTAATGCTACCTACGACTACGAACCTGCCCCTAAGCACATCATCGAACGTGTCGCCAAAATTGAAAATATTTGTCAAGATCACAAGGTGAGCTTAGCCGCCGCAGCGCTGCAATTCCCGATTGCGCACCCCGCAGTTGCCACCGTGATCCCAGGCATGGGCACAGGGGCAAGGGTTGAAAAAACCGTCCAGCTGTTTAACCAAGTCATCAGCGATGATTTTTGGCAGGAACTTAAAGCTGAGGGCTTAATTCAAGCCAATGCGCCAGTTCCAGGAGAGGTCGAAGCAGATGCACGTTAATTCCCTTAACGTTATTGATAGCCACCAGCATTTCTGGCAATTAAGTCGTGGCGATTACGCTTGGCTCACCCCAGAGTTAAGCAAGCTTTATCGTGATTTCTTACCCTCTGATTTTTTGCAAGAGGTCAAGGATATCAATGTTTCGCAAACTATTCTGGTGCAAGCCAGCAACACCGACGCTGAAACCGACTTCATGTTGCAGCTCGCCGCTGACAATGACTTTATTGGTGGCGTCGTCGGTTGGATCGATTTTGAGGGCGAAATCGAAACGGTTTGTCAGCGCTTGCAAACACTAGCTGCCAACCCAAAATTCAAAGGAGTTAGGCCAATGTTGCAAGACATTGATGATCCTAATTGGATTTTAACCCCCAGATTTGATGCGATCTTTAAGCAGCTTATCAGCCTAAATTTAAGTTTTGATGCCCTAATAAATAGCCAACATATTCCAGCTCTAGAGACCATTGCCAAACGCTATCCTAATCTCAATATTGTCATTGATCACTGTGCCAAACCGAACATTGCAGATAGACAATTCGATTACTGGCAGCAAGGCATTGCTAAATTTATCAAACTTGCGAATGTCAGCGTTAAAGTCTCAGGTTTAACAACCGAAGCAAGCTCACAACAGCGGTCACCGCAAGATTATCAAGATTACCTGTTATATATGTTGCAAAACTTTGGCTCACAAAGATTAATGTGGGGCAGCGATTGGCCTGTGGTAAATCTCAATAGCAGCTACCACAAGTGGCTTGAAATTTGCGAAAACATCACAGTTGACTGGTCTGCACAGGATTTTAACAATCTGTTTCACTACAGCGCAGCCAAATTTTATAAATTAGACAATCTATTTTCCAAGGATAAGTAAATGACTTCAACAAGCATTGCAATCGTAACCGGAGGTGGCAGTGGCATTGGCTACGCCATCTGTAAGGCCCTTGCCGAGCAAAACCATACTGTAATTGTTGCAGATTTACACTTAGAAACGGCACAAAAAACCGCTGCGGAAATCACCAGTGAAGGGGGTAAAGCCCATGCTTTAGCCGTAGATGTGTCTAACCATGATGCAGTTAACGTTGCTTTTAATCAAGTCATCGAGCGCCATGGACGCATTGATATTCTGATTAATAATGCAGGAATTGGCTCAGTGGGCACACTAGAAGAAACCCCAGAAGCTGAGTTTGATAAAGTCTATAACGTTAATGTAAAAGGTGTTTATAACTGTAGCCACGCGGTCATATCACAGATGCGTAAACAGCAATCAGGCCTAATTATCAATATGGCTTCAATTGCCTCCAGCGTAGGTATTGCAGATCGCTTTGCTTACTCAATGAGTAAAGGCGCGGTACTTACCATGACTTACTCAATCGCGAAAGACTATGTACAAGATGGCATTCGTTGTAATTCGATTGCACCGGGCCGTGTGCACACCCCATTTGTAGACGCTTATCTTGAGAAAAACTATCCAGATAACAAACAGCAAATGTTCGAAACCCTTTCCAAAACCCAGCCAATTGGCCGTATGGGCATGCCACAAGAAATCGCAGCCATGGTGAAATACCTATGCTCAAGCGATGCCACATTTATTACTGGCAGCAATTTCCCTATCGACGGCGGCTTTGTCACAATTAACAATTAGGAACAATAATGAAACTATTACGCTTTGGTCCACAGGGACAAGAAAAACCAGGTATCTTAGACGCTCAAGGTCAAATTCGTGACCTATCAGGCATTGTCAGTGACATCAATGGCGCAGCCCTATCTGATGCCATGTTAGCTAAGCTAAAGGCTTTAGATTTAACAACTCTACCAGTCGTCGAAGGTGATGTGCGTTACGGCTCATGTGTGACCAACGTTGGTAAGTTCATTTGTATTGGCCTTAACTACGCGGATCATGCGGCTGAATCAAATATGCCGATTCCAACTGAACCAGAAGTATTCTCTAAGTTTACCACTGCGATTTGTGGTGCCAATGATGATATCGTTAAGCCTAAAGGCAGTACTAAGCTTGACTGGGAAGTAGAACTGGCCATTGTTATCGGTAAAGAAGCGTCTTACATCAGCGAAGAAGAAGCGCAAGCACACATTGCCGGCTACACAGTGTGTAACGATGTATCTGAACGTGCATTCCAACTTGAGATGGGCAACCAGTGGGATAAAGGCAAAGGCTGTGACACCTTTGGTCCAATTGGCCCATACCTTGTAACCCGTGATGAGATCCCAGATCCACACAACTTAGGCATGTGGTTAGAAGTAAACGGCAAGCGTTACCAAAACGGTAATACTAACACTATGATCTTCAAGCCGGCTTTCATTGTTAGCTACCTGAGCCAGTTCACCACCTTAAAACCTGGTGATGTTATCTCTACAGGTACCCCTCCTGGTGTTGGCCTTGGTCAAACTCCACCGGTATACCTAAACGCAGGTGATGTTATCAAGCTTGGCATTGAAGGCCTTGGCAGCCAACAACAAACTGTGATTGAGCACTAAATACACCTAAACTTAGCAAAGCCTTTTTTAGTGCAAACTAGAAAAGGCTTTTTTGTCGGAGAATTATTTTATGCTGACGATGACGAACCTTAATCTTCCGCACCTTAAAGTTGAAGAGCTATCGATCAGTCGAGGACAGTTTTGCGGCATACTCAGTCGCAATGACATCAGTGAAAAGTACCTACTAGATGCGTTATCGGGCCAGTATGATCAACACCCCGAAATCTTATGGTCTGATAACTGCAAAGCACAGGTTATTTCTTTTGAATCGATTCAACAGGTATTTGAGCACGAGCTTAAAATTGATGAAACCGATATTACCAACGAGTTTGATCCCGGCACCCTTGCCATCGATTTTATTGGTGAAACTAATCTTGATTCAGATCTTATCGATAGGCTTTCACTTCGCCCACATCTTCATAAAGGTTTTAGGCAATTAAGCACCGGACAAGCCAAAAAGCTGCTGATCGCCAATGCCATCTTTTCAGGCTGTAATACCCTAGTGCTTTGCCATCCTTTTGATGGACTAGACAGCAGCAGCAACCAGGCACTTAGCCAAACCTTGAACTATTTACACCAGCAAGGCACTACTTTAATTATGGTAATGAATAATTACCACGACATAGTGCAAAGCTTTAGCCATGTCGCTATGATCGAAGCGGGTTCATTAACCACAACGGATGATTCTGCCATTGAGGTTGCCAAGCGTTTTTTTGATGTCAGCCCAATTAATGTTTCCCAGAGCCCACAATACCAAGCGAGGCAGTATTGGCACCGCTACCTTTGTGAGCTTAAAGATTGCCGCGTCAGCTTTGATGGTAAAGTGGTGTTCGAAAATATCAACTTTCGCCTTAAGCCCTTGCAACACACCTTAATCACCGGAAAAAATGGCGCGGGCAAGTCCACACTATTACAGCTTATTACGGGGGATTGCCCCCAGTGCTACAGCAACGATGTCACAGTATTTGGCTATAGACGCGGCACAGGGGAAAGTATATGGGACATCAAAAAACATTATGGTTTAGTCAACAGTGAATTACATCGCTATTACCGCATCGCCTGCGATACCTTAACCGTGGTAGCCTCAGGCTTTCATGACAGCATTGGTGTGTATAAGCAGGTAAACAGCAAGCAAATCAGCCTAGCCAAACAGTGGCTTGATTTTGTTGGCTTAAGGGACCACCAGCAAACTCGTTTTCAAAACTTAAGCTTTGGGCAGCAGCGTTTAGCACTGATTGCACGGGCACTGGTTAAATCCCCTTTGCTACTGATACTAGATGAACCCACTCAAGGTCTTGATGAACAGCACAGACAAATGGTGTTGAACTTAATCACTAAAATCGCTAACGAAAAGCTGGCAACCATACTGTATGTCAGCCACCTAGAAGATGAACACATCGATATTTTTGAGCGAAACTTCCAGCTGTAAACACCACGAAACCTGTATATAAAAATAACCAGACACCGCAACTAATTGACTGAGTTGAATTTGGAAAGAATATGAAATGGAATGATTTTGTTAGGGGATTTACCCTTGTCAGCAGCCTTTTTATGGCTAACGCCTTTAGCCACAGCGCCCAACCTAACATCGTATTAATACTCACAGACGACCAATCCTACGGCATGATGGGGGTGACGGGTAATCCAGTCGTGGAAACACCCAATATTGATGCCCTTGCTAACGAAGGCGTGTTCTTCTCTAACGCCCATGTCACCAGCTCAATTTGTACCCCAAGCCGTGTCTCCACCCTTTTAGGGCAATACGAGCGCATGCACAATGTGAACTTTAACTCTGGCACCGCAGTATCTAAATTTGCCTGGGAACAGTCTTACCCACACCAATTCAAACAGGCGGGCTATTACACTGGCTGGATTGGTAAAAACCATGTCCCAGTTGGGAAACATGGCTATCAAACCGGCTTAATGGAAAAGAGCTTTGACTATTGGTACGCCGGTCATGGGCATATGTTCTTTTATCCAAAATTTAGACATTCGATTTTCTCTGAAGCTCACGCAGATACCCAAGCTGAAATTATTCAAGAAGGGGTAACCGATTTTCTAGATAGCAATGAATATCGTTTTAAAAAGGCGCTCACCTTCTTTGACAGGCGCCCCACTGATAAACCTTTTATGCTGTCGATTAACTTCAATTTACCCCACAATGCTGGCACCAGTAATATGAAGCAAAAAGACAGCGACGGTGAGTTATATACCACAAAGTATCGTAACCAAGAGATCCCTCTGCCAGAACACTACGTCGCTAAAAAAGACATCAAACAACCTAAGCTGCCAGCAAGCCTACTGCGCAGCCGCGATAGACAATTTATTTACGACTATGTTGATACTCCTGAAACCTTAAAAGAGCGTCAGATTCGTCAATACCAAGCCATGACAGGGATAGACAATTTAGTGGGGCATTTACGCCATAGTCTAGAGCAACAAGGGCTTGCGGATAACACCATTATTATCTTTACCTCGGATCATGGTCTGTTTATGGGTGAGCACGGCTTAGGAGGGAAATCACTGTGTTACGAAAAGACTAACCACGTCCCACTCATTGTGTTTGATCCAAGGGCAAAGCCAACAGGCAAACGTAATGCTCTGGTACAAAACATAGATTTAGCGCCGACTATGCTTGCCCTAGCGGGGTTAGAGGCCCCAAGCAGCATGCAAGGAGAAAACTTCAGCCCAAGCATCTATGAAGATAAACCACTAAAGCGTCAATACGCTTTTGCAGAAAACCTTTGGTCGACTCACTTCGGTAACCCTCGCTGTGAAGCCATTCAAGATAGTGAGTGGAAGTACATACGTTATTTTGCCAACCATAACTTATCTGCAGTTGATACCGTAAAATTGGCTAAAAAGTTAAACATGCCTGTCAATAAACTACTGTACGGCACCCACGATAATGATGTCGCCCAATACATGCACTATGTAGAAGCATCAATCAAGGGCGAACAACCGGTTTATGAAGAGCTTTATCATTTAAAAAGCGATCCTGATGAGCTGATGAATTTGGCACAAAAACATCAGCACCATGTAAAACTAGAACAGCTACGGGCAAGTATTGCTGATGTGGTCAAACAAGCACGAGGCCGGCCAACCAATAATGTTGTGCGCTATACTCTAGATTCCAACCCTGATAACAAATAAGGGAGCAGCTTGAGTGTGGAGCTTTAGCTCCACACTGATTAATGATCGTGCATTAAGTCCTGCCAAGTTTGGGCTACTAATTCAATATTCGTTATCAAGCTTGCCGGTAACGCCTTAGATTGATTTGGTTGCAGTGATCGCCGATGACTTTCATCACGCAATTTACAGTAGCTATCGATAAGATCAATCGCTGTATTACGTTCAAGTATACCTTGTTGTGCTAACTCATCGAGCAGGCGAATATTATCAGACCAACGACATAATTGAGGATACTGATTAGCGTGTTTTAAAACCAAATACTGCACCATAAATTCGATATCAGTGATGCCGCCTGGGCTTTGTTTAAGGTCGAACTCGCCCGCTTTGGCGTCAATTAAATGCTCACGCATTTTGGATCTCATCGCAACCACTTCAGTAAGCAGTTGCTGAGGCTCTCTTGGTATGGATAGTATTTGTTGCTTAATTTTATCAAAATCTTGTTGCAGGGAATTATTAGTTCCTATTAAACGAGTTCGCACCAGTGCTTGATGTTCCCACGTCCAAGCCTCGTTAAGTTGATACTCGGCAAATCGATTAATATTAGATACCAGCAAGCCCCCAGAACCAGAAGGCCTAAGTCGCATATCGACTTCATACAAAATGCCAGACGGCGTTCGAGTCGAAAATAGGTGCAAGATCCTTTGTGCCAGTTTCAGATAAAATTCATGAACGGAGATCGGCTTGCGTCCTCCTTGGGTATCACCTTTGCCGTCAAAATGTAAAAAAACCAGATCCAGATCTGAGCCATAACCTAGCTCAATACCCCCCAGTTTACCGTAACCAATCACGGCAAAACCTTTGTCTTCTGGTGCCAGTCCAGCCGGTATTCCAAAGCGTTCGGTTATTTGCTTCCAAGCCAATTCTACCACCTGACTAACTATCGCTTCAGCTAAATAAGTCAAATGATCACTGACCTGCATTAACGGTAACACTCCGGTGATATCCGCGGCGGCAATCTTGAGTTGCTGAGAAAGCTTAAACTGGCGTAAGGCTTCCATTTGCTGTTCCAAATCTTCCTCTGGGATCCGCAATAGATATTGCTGTAATTCCAGCTGGTAATCCTCTAATGCTGTCGTTTGGTAGAGTAAGGAAGGATCAATCAGATCATCCAGCAGCAATGGGAATTTAGCGATTAGCTCAGCAATATAAGGGCTTGCTTGGCATAATTTTAACAATTGCTGTCTGGCCCCAGCGTTTTCCAATAATAACTCTAAATAAGCAGTCCGAGTAAGAATTCGGTCAAGTACATGGGTTATACTATCAAACACTGCGGTAGGATCGGGCTGGGTGCTAAAATCCACCAGCAAGGCAGGCATCAGTTTATCTAAGGTTTCCCTGCCACGACTTCCCATCGAGCGCTTACTTAGCTGCACTCGCCATTGCTTCAGTTTTTGCCAAAACTCTTGCCCGACAAGATCATGCTCTTGAAGTATCTGCAACGCCGCTTCATCAGAATGAGATTGCCACAGCTCCTGACTCCATTCTAATTGTTCATCTTCACTATCACTGTCACCAATGGCAAAAACAAATTGCTGATGCACTATGGTCATCGCCTGAGTGACTATGGCTAACAATTGCTCTGAGGTTCGACAACCAAAAGCACAATTGAGTCTTTGCCAGTTTAACTCATCCTCCAGATTAGGCAGCGTCTGGGTTTGTTTGTCATCGATCCCTTGGAGCAAGTTTTCTAGACGGCGCAACAACAAATAGCTATCCAATAGCTGCGCCATGTCTGTTTCAGGATACATGCCATGACTTATTAACTGCTTCATAGCAGCAAATAATGACTGTCTCCTAAGTTTAGGCTCGCGACCACCGCGAATTAATTGCAATGACTGTACAATAAATTCGACTTCTCGAATACCGCCAGAACCCAACTTAATATTATGCTTGAGGTTGCGCCTTCTCAATTCTTGGGCAATCGACGCTTTCATTTTACGCAGCGACTCAATTGCTGAAAAATCAATGTACCGTCTATACACAAAGGGACGAAGCAATTGTTCAACTTGCTTGCCACCTTCACAAATGGCACCAAGTGCCCTTGCTTTAACCATGGCATAACGTTCCCAATCGCGACCATGATTTTGGTAATAGTCCTCTAAAGCGGTAAAACTGATCACCAATGGCCCTGAATCCCCAAAAGGCCTCAGCCGCATATCCACTCGGTAGCAAAAGCCATCCACCGTAACTTGATGCAATAGATTAATCAGCTTCTGTCCTAACCTTATAAAATATTGCTGATGCTCTAGCGAGCGACGACCATTTTTGGTATTGCCGTGCTCTGCGAAGGTAAAAATCAGATCAATATCAGAAGATAGGTTGAGTTCACCACCGCCAAGTTTCCCCATACCTAAGATGATTAGTGGCATTGGTTGACCGCTGGCATCATACGCTCTGCCATTAGCAGGCAACATAAAGTCCGTTAACCAGTCCCTAGCAGCAATAATAATGGCTTCAGCCAAACGATTAATAAGCAACAGAATTTGTGATTGTGTCTGGAGCTTAAAAAAATCCAACCAAATAATTGTTATAAGCTGCCGATGTCTAAAAACTCTCAGCAACTTCATTGTTTCAGCTTCGCTACTACTGCCACTTAATTGACGATTCAACTCATTAACGTAACTCTCATAATTGGCACTAAAATCATCATTTAAGCAAAGCAACTCATTAACAAAATCGACATTCGATTGAATGAATTTGGCGGCAAAAGGACTAAATCCCATAAAGCGTTGTAACTGTTCAACCTGTGTCGCTGTCAAATCGAATGGGGATAATGACAGTTTATTAATTGCTTTTAGCCCATCCTCAAGCAGCAAATCATATGACATACTTGACCCTATATATTAATTATTGCCAATAAGGCTGTACGGTTAAGGCTGCTTGCCGACTTAAATCCAAAGCAAATAACAGCGACTCTTGGGACTTTAGCGCCTGTTCTGGAGGGGTTTCTCCTAATTCAGAGCAAAGTTGTTTAAGTAACTCGATAGCCTCAAGCTCTATTAAACCTAAAGCTAAATCTAGCCATGGGATTCTAAATTGGTGGGCCCTTTCTGGATGATAAAGATCAGCAAACAGTGCTCCAGTTACTAACCCTAAATTTAATTGTGGTTTAGCGGCTAGGTATTGCTTTGGAGTATAATGCGAACTGTGTGCAAGTGACTCAACAAACTTGAGCCAAGACTGCTTTTGGAGGGTATCAGATAACTCTCTAATAGAATTAGCACTTGGACGCTGCAAAAGTAATTGAGAATGCGCTAATATAGCCAATTGGATTCGACCATAAGACACATCTTCAATCAGGTCTTCAATATTGAACATCTCTGCCTTAATATTATTTATTCGCCCTAAGAGCCCATCACTAAGTTCTATATTCTGCTCTAGCCACTGACAAATTCGATAGTTATCAATCCAATCAAGCTTTTTATACAAACCTTGGATGGTGTGCTGCATAGCATCATCCATGTGACAGAAATCAGCCAAACACACAATCGCAAGTAAGTTATCTTTAAAACTTTGCCACAGCTCCAAGGTTGGCTGCTTTAGCAACAAAGTCTCCAGTTTTTGCCAATTATCTAATACATTAATGAGTAATGACGCTAACCCATGATGTTCGTCGCTATTGGTCACTAGGTTGCAGAATTTGAGCTCAAAGGTTTGCAGTTTTTTGGTGGCACCAAGCATATAGCCACGCTTAGCTTTTGAGTCTTGACCTAGCCGAACAGGTATCACTGCAGCCAATTCATTCGCCAAAGCTAACATTTGCTGCAGATCTCCCTCGATTAATTCAAGCTCAATTTCACAAATGGCTTCTTCTAGGCCAGCGGCTTTTATCAAACCACTATCTAGTGCAATTTCTATTTGGTTATCATCTAAGTACCAACGTAGACGCTCAAAGTCAGTATCAAATACACTGACTAAGCGCTGATTTATTGAGTCAATATCCCAGTTCTGTGGCCAAATTTCCTTTGGAAAAAGACGCAAGTCGGGTGTGGCACTCTTAAGGGGAATGTTAAATTCTGGTCGAGAATGAATTCCTGCTGTGACTTTGCCCGCAGTTTTTATGGTTTGTTCAATTTTTTTTTGCTGCTGGCGAACCCTAAATCCCATCTTATTTTTGGTCAAAACTTGCTCAGGGGTATCGTAATAAGCATTACTTAGATAAATTTTAGGGGCACACTTCAGCTTATTATGGTTATTTAAAAACCTTATCGCCTCTTCAACGTTCTTATTAAAAATCAGAAGCTTAAGCTCTATCTCTGGTTGACTCATAAAAAATTCTTTATCAGCTTGTGGTTAAATTTTATTGAAATTGTCATCTAAGTTTCACACTGTAATCTAACTGTAATATTAGCGTCATAAACTTAGCGTCACTTTTAAAGGACTAATTTTACTCAAAACGTCTAAAATGAATATGTTTTGACCATAATTAAGTTTTTATATTGCTGCATCTTAGGGTAAGATGCGCGCAAATTCACACCTATGTGATAACAACAAAGTTAGGTACAGGCTATGCCAGTAAACTCTATTTTCGGCGTATTTGCAAAATCGCCAATCAAGCCTCTTGAGCTACATATCGATAAAGTTCATGAGTGCAGCAACTTATTGCAGCCATTCTTCAAAGCAGTATTCGCTCAAGATTGGACCAAAGCTACTGAATTACAAAAGCAAGTTAGCCTACTTGAAAAAGAAGCTGACCAACTTAAACACGAAATCCGCATGTCTCTTCCTGGTGGCTTGTTTATGCCAGTAGAGCGTACGGACATGTTAGAGCTACTTTCTCAACAAGACAAGATTGCAAATCGCGCTAAGGATATCGCGGGTCGAGTTATTGGCCGTAAAATGCAATTTCCAGAGTCTATGCATGATGCTCTAATTACATATCTAAGCCGCTGTATTGATGCTGTTGCTCAAGCAAACGAAGCGATTAATGAACTCGATGAACTCCTAGAAACAGGCTTCCAAGGACGCGAAGTAAAGCTTGTTGTAAAGATGATCGAAAACTTAGATAAGATTGAAGATGACACCGATAGCATGCAAATTGAGCTGCGTCGAACTTTATTCGAGATGGAAAAAGATCTGAACCCTGTAGATGTAATGTTCTTCTACAAAATAATCGAGTGGATTGGCGAATTAGCTGATCTTGCAGAGCGCGTTGGTGCTCGTCTTGAGCTAATGTTAGCTCGTTCTTAATTGCTGATTAGGTTTTATCATGTTTGAGACTATTATTACTTACGGTCCTTGGTTAGTTGGCCTTGCTGCAATCGTCGGTTTCTTAATGGCTTGGGGTATTGGCGCTAACGATGTTGCCAATGCTATGGGTACATCAGTCGGCTCTGGTGCGTTAACTATTAAACAAGCAATTCTAATTGCTATGGTATTTGAATTTGCTGGTGCATACCTAGCCGGTGGTGAGGTAACCTCAACCATTCGTAAAGGTATCATTGATTCTGGTGCTTTTACCGATATACCTGAATTACTGGTGTTCGGTATGATTTCAGCGCTACTTGCTGCTGGTATTTGGCTGGTTGTTGCCTCAGCCCTAGGATGGCCAGTATCGACTACACACTCCATTATTGGTGCAATTGTTGGTTTTGCGGCAGTTGGTGTGGGTATGGAAACGGTTGCTTGGGGCAAAGTCGGCGGCATTGTTGGCTCTTGGATTATCACCCCTGCCATCTCTGGCTTTATCGCATTCTTGATTTTCCAAAGTGCACAGAAGCTTATTTTTGATACCGCCAACCCTTTCCAAGCCGCTAAGCGTTACGTTCCTGCTTACATGGCCCTAGCCGGCTTTATTATGTCACTAGTGACCATTAAGAAAGGTCTTAAGCACTTAGGTCTAGACTTCTCAAGTACTGAAGCTTATTTACTGTCTATTGCCGTGGCGGTTATCGTAGCTCTTGTAGGTATGTACTTCATTTCCAAAGTTAAAATCGATGAGCAAGCAACTAAAGACGATCACTTTGTAAACGTCGAGAAAATCTTTGCGGTACTCATGGTTATTACCGCATGTTGTATGGCATTTGCCCATGGTTCAAATGACGTTGCAAACGCGATTGGCCCTCTAGCTGCGGTAGTCTCTATTGTTGAAAACGATGGTGAAATTGCTTCGAAAGCCGCCCTAGCATGGTGGATTCTTCCTCTAGGTGGTATTGGTATCGTAATGGGTCTAGCTATCTTTGGCTCTCGCGTTATCCAAACTATTGGTAAGAACATTACTCACCTAACCCCAAGCCGTGGTTTTGCCGCTGAATTAGCTGCTGCGTCAACGGTAGTGATTGCTTCTGGTACTGGTCTGCCTATCTCGACTACGCAAACCCTAGTGGGTGCGGTACTAGGTGTGGGTCTAGCTCGCGGTATTGCAGCGCTTAACCTTGGTGTAGTTCGTAATATTGTGGTTTCTTGGGTAGTTACTCTACCTGCAGGTGCGGCACTGTCCATCGTATTCTTCTATATTATGCGCGCTATATTTAATGCTTAATCCTAGCTGACCCGCATTAAAATATAACCCTAAGAGGCTAAACCAAAAGGTTTAGCCTCTTGCTTTTGTGCCGCTTATTAAATAGCATTAAGTTATCAAATGTTATCGAGTTAAGATTGTGAAACGTTTTCTATTTGTCGCCCTTTTTACTTTATCAAGCCTAATCCTTACCCCTGCTTCAGCCAATGCTAATGGTTATATCAGTGATGATATTTATATCTTTATGCATGCTGGCCCAGGAAAAAATTATCGCATTGTTGGCAGCATTGAAGCTGGTATGCAGGTTTCTGTAACCGGAAATCAAGGTAATAACTTTATGGAAGTTACCGATTCCAAAGGTCGCAAAGGTTGGATTGAAAGCCAATGGTATAGTAAAAACAAAAGCTTCCGCCAGCAAGTTGCCTCATTCGCTAAAGAAAATAAGCTACTCACTGAGAAACTGCAGCGCCAACAACAAACTGCGTCGACTTCTACTAGTAAATTAAATGAAGAAATTGATAATCTGTCTTCGCAACTGGCAGAACTAAGGGCTTCTTTTAACAGTCAATCAAAAGAAGTTGAGACCTTAACGACCCAACGAGACAGTGCAGTTGAAAATCTACAACAATATCAAGCTGAACATAAGTTTAGACTGACTTTAGAGGGTGCAATGATTGCCGGTGTAGGTATTTTAGTTGGTATTATTTTAGTTTATTTACCTCGACCAAGAAAAAGCCGTCACGGCAACCCTATCATGTAACACATTTTTGTTGTAAAAAAAGCGTACCTAGGTACGCTTTTTTTTTGCATCTTTTTCCTTTGTTGGTGCAGTTACCTTACCTCAACACTACCATCTATTAACATTCACTCCGGTAAGCAAATAAAAACCTGTTCAAGATCACACTTGTGTGGTTATAATCCCGCCATTGAATATTGTATACAATTTTAAGAAGTGCATCAGCACTCACCTAGAGGAGCGCCTCAATGTTTACAGTCAACCAACTGGTGAATCAAAAACCAGGAGAAATAACCTTAGCGACACTAATGAGCACCATTAGTGATTACTATGATATTGATGAAAGCAACTGCATTGAGCAATTACAGCATCAATTAGACGCTGACCAATCTGCTATCGATCAAGTTACTGAAGAGGCTCATCTTCTTATTGCTAAAGTACGCGGCTATGAAAAAAAAGGCATCATGGTTGGTGTTGATGCGTTCTTACAAGAGTACTCATTAGATACCCAAGAAGGCATCATCCTGATGTGTCTTGCGGAAGCTTTACTGCGTATTCCTGATGCTGCTACAGCTGATGCGCTTATCCAAGATAAGCTATCAGGCGCCAATTGGGATAAGCACTTAAAAAGCAGTGATTCTCTACTGGTAAACGCTTCGACTTGGGGCCTAATGCTAACGGGTAAAATTATTAACCTTGATAATGGTACCGAAGACAAGCCAAGTTCGCTGCTAGCAAAACTGGTTAACCGTGCAGGTGAGCCGGTGATCCGTAACGCGATGTACGCCGCCATGAAAATTATGGGTAAGCAGTTTGTTCTCGGTCGCACTATCAAAGAAGCGATGAAAAACTCCCAGGACAATCGTAAAACGGGTTACACCCATTCTTACGACATGCTAGGTGAAGCGGCGCTTTCTGCCGATGACGCCACTAAGTACTTCAATGACTATCTGCGTGCTATTGAAACCCTAGGTCAAGGTAACTACGACCTAAACGAAGCGCCGCGTCCAACGATTTCGATTAAGCTTTCAGCACTGCACCCACGTTATGAAGTGGCCAATAAAGACCGTGTTCTTAACGAACTCTATCAAAGCGTGATCAGCCTAATTAATGCTGCCCGCCGTAACGATATTGGCATTCAAATTGATGCCGAAGAAGCCGACCGTTTAGAGCTTTCTCTAGAGTTATTTGAAAAGTTATACCGCAGCGAAGAAACCAAAGGCTGGAATTTACTCGGTCTAGTCGTCCAAGCATACTCTAAGCGCTGTCTACCTGTGCTGGCTTGGGTAAACACCCTAGCGGCAGAAGTGGGCGATGAAATTCCATTACGTCTAGTAAAAGGCGCATATTGGGATAGTGAAATTAAGTGGAGCCAAGAACAAGGCCTAGCAAGCTATCCGGTATTTACCCGTAAGGCTTCAACTGACGTGTCTTACCTTGCTTGTGCTAAGTTCCTATTATCCGACGCCACTAAGGGTAACATTTACCCGCAATTTGCGACCCATAACGCCCATACCGTGGCAGCAGTCCGTTCATTGGCGGCTGGTCGTTTATTTGAATTCCAACGCCTACATGGCATGGGTCAAGAGCTGTACGATACCCTATTAAACCAAGATCCTCGTCAGCGTGTCCGTATTTACGCACCAGTAGGAGCACACAAGGAGCTGCTGCCTTACTTGGTTCGTCGTTTATTAGAAAACGGTGCTAACACGTCATTTGTTTACAAACTGGTTGATGCTAATACGCCAATTGAATCATTAACGGCGCACCCATTAGATCAGTTAGCGACCGCACCAACATTACATAACAATAAGATTCCATTAGCCAAGGACATTTTCGGCGAGCAAAGAATTAATTCAGCAGGTATTAATATGAATATTCAATCTCAAGCCCAACCATTTTTTGACTCTGTAGACGCATTTACTGACAAGCAGTGGCAAGGCCACTCTATCATTAACGGTCAATCTGTTGCAGGTTCACAAGAGATTGAAGTGACGAGCCCATTTGATTGTCGCAAAGTGGTGGGTAAGGTTTCTTTTGCCGATAAAGCGCAGGTAACCAATGCCATTACTACCGCCCATGATGCCTTTTCAGCATGGTGCCGTAGCGATGTCAACGACCGTGCCCAAATGCTGCAAAAGCTGGCGGATCTGCTTGAAGAAAACCGTGCGGAGCTTATCAGCCTATTAACCCAAGAAGCGGGTAAATCACTGCAAGACGGCATCGATGAAATCCGTGAAGCGGTAGATTTCTGTCGTTACTACGCCGTACAAGCTAAGAAAATGATGGCCAAACCTGAGCTGCTGACTGGACCAACAGGCGAGCTCAACGAGCTACACCTGCAAGGTCGTGGTGTCTTTGTTTGTATTAGCCCATGGAACTTCCCATTAGCGATTTTCCTAGGTCAAATTTCGGCGGCGCTTGTTGCAGGCAATACCGTTGTCGCTAAACCTGCCGAGCAAACCTCACTTGTCGCGGTTCGCACGATAGAGTTGGCATTTGAAGCAGGTATCCCTGCCAATGTGCTACAACTGGTACTCGGTACAGGTAAAGAAATTGGCCACACCCTAACCGCCGATGAGCGTATTGCCGGTATCTGTTTCACCGGTTCTACTGCAACCGCCAAAGCTATCAACCTAACCATTGCCCAACGTGAAGGTGCGATTATCCCATTAATTGCTGAAACCGGTGGCCAAAACGCCATGGTGGTTGATTCAACCTCACTACCAGAGCAAGTGGTTAACGACGTAGTTAAATCAAGCTTCACCTCAGCTGGCCAACGTTGTTCAGCACTACGTGTGTTATACCTGCAAGATGACATCGCAGACCGTGTGATTGAGCTATTAAAAGGCGCGATGCAGGAGCTTACTATTGGCGACCCTGCCTCATACAAAACCGATGTTGGCCCAGTAATTGACCAAAATGCTAAACAAAACCTAGAATTGCACCAGCAATTCCTAGCTAGTAGCGCTAAAGTTCTGCACAAGATGGAGTTACCAGAGCACTGCCAGCACGGTAGCTTTGTAGTGCCAATGGCTGCACAAATTAATAGTATTTCTGAGCTTAGCAAAGAACACTTCGGCCCAATTCTGCATATTATTCGTTACCAAGCGGGTGAGCTTGATCAGGTGATCAGCGACATTAACTCGACCGGTTACGGCCTCACCTTAGGTATTCACTCTCGTAATGAAGGTCATGCCCTAAAAGTGGCTGACAAAGTTGATGCGGGTAACATTTACATTAACCGTAACCAAATTGGTGCCGTTGTTGGTGTACAACCGTTCGGTGGTCAAGGCCTATCGGGTACAGGTCCTAAAGCCGGTGGTCCTCATTACCTAAGCCGTTTTGTGACTGAGAAAACCTTCTCAAACAACATTACAGCCATCGGCGGTAACGCTAGTCTGCTTATTCTTGGTGATGGCTAAACGGCCTTAACTTAGCATTAGTTCGAAAGGGTTGCTGTTAGGCAGCCCTTTTTTGTTTAGGAAGGGTTATAGTACTCTAGCATAACCTAAGGTCTTTGATAGCGGCTTCGCAGCTAGCTAAGGCTGGTATAATTAATTCTAAACAAACTAATAGATAGAGATTTTCAGATGATCGAACGTATGCACACTAAGGCTCGCATGAGCCGTATTGTTAAGCACAAGGGCACCATTTACCTTTGCGGCCAAGTATGTGCTGATGCCGAGCAAGGCATTAAAGAACAAACCCAAACCATGTTAGATAAGGTGGAAGCGCTATTGCTAGAAGCGGGTTCAGCAAAAGAACATATACTTAGTGCGACCATTTACCTTAAAACCATGGATGATTTTGCCGACATGAATGCCGTGTGGGATGCTTGGGTACCAGAGGGGCATGCCCCAGCTCGCGCCTGTGTTACTGCCAATATGGCTCGTGAAGCCCTATTGGTTGAAATTTCAGTGGTTGCCGCTGAAATAGAATAACCCAAACGCCCTTTCAGAAACTGAAAGGGCGTTATGATTTAGCAAATTGGCAAACCGTACTGATTAATTTTATTGAGTAAGGCTCTATGACTGGGTAATACCGTTAATGCTTTTTGTGCCATCAAAGCCACTGCGTGGAATTCATGTTGAGCGGTCTCGATTTCTGTAAACCGATACTCTTGTGCACAGAGTTCAATAGGGTACTCCATTCCATGGAGGATATACTGATAACTGACGGTATAAAAAACTTCATGGCGAGATGCAAAATCAAATTCACTTGGTAATCGCTTCGACCATCGAGAGAGTCGATTGGCTAAACTCTTGGTCATGGTCTGATTTTTTCTATTATCCTGCCAAAACTGGCTGTCATCACGATCTGAAATAGCATAGTGTAGCTTTACAAAATCTATCACATTATCCCACTGGGTTTGCATATCTCGATTAAACTGCGCTGCTACCTCGTCGAACTGTTCAGTATTTACAGGAAGCAACTCAGCTAACATTTTTGCCGCACCATCAAACACCATTAACCCAGTAGCCTCTAAGGGTTCAACAAAGCCTTGAGACAAACCAATTGCCACACAGTTTTTTACCCAAAACTTTTCATGGTAACCAATATTCATGTCGATAAGCCGTGGCTCGATAGCTTTAGCACTCTCCCCTGCCACTGATAATGCGTACTCTTTTAAACGATTGCTAGCGGCTTCGATACTTTGATGCTGACTAGAGAATACATAACCAATACCACGACGACTTGAAAGACCTATATCCCAAATCCAACCCGCTTCTTTTGCAGTAGCTATGGTATAAGGTGGAATTTCACACTGGTCGTCCTCGTAGGGTATCTGCATCGCTAAGGCTTTATCGCAAAGTAATATATCGTTTTTGGGAATAAAACTCACATTCATTGCCTGCCCAAGTAGCAATGATTGAAAACCGCTACAATCCACAAATAAATCAGCGGTATAGGACTTTCCTGAGGTCGCAAACAGTGTTTTTATATTACCCTCTTCATCCAAACGCACATCAGTGATGTCATCTTTAATATGGGTGACCCCTAAGTTATTTACCCCGTGATTGGTCAATAACAAAGCAAATTTAGCCGCATCAAAGTGGTAGGAGTAACCACAAACACCTTCATACTCTTTATTGGTGATATTTTTAGGGGCTAAATGGGCATCACACACCTTACCTTGAAAGCCCGTAGAGTCGACAAATGACTTGTCATCATTGGCTCCCATTAGCCAGTATGGCGTTAGGTCAATATCCTTGTGGGTTCGGTAATCAAATACATGGTGATAATAATTAGGCTGCCCTGGCTTCGATTTCATCCAATCAACAAATTTAATGCTCTGTTTAAATGTGGCATCACACTGTTTGAACAGCTCTGTCTCACTAATACCGAAATACTCTAGACTCTCTTTTACCGCAGGAACCGTCCCTTCGCCTACGCCAATCGTTGGTATATTTGGCGATTCAATTAAGGTTACATTGATCGAGTCTGGCAAGTGACATTGCCAATATTTAGCTAAATGACAAGCGGTTAGCCACCCTGCAGTGCCACCCCCGACGATGATGATATTTTTGACGCTCTTACTCATACTGCTTGCCCTAAATTTTTGACATTCCGTATTTTTTTATTTTATTAATCAGCTCTCTATGAGCTGGCAAAACATCACTAAGGTGCTGAATTAGCTTTTTATTATGCGCTTGATACTCATTCAATACCTCATCCGCTATTGTCAGATGTGGGGCACCCGAAAAATCCGTTTCAAATCCCATACCGTAAAGTACATATTGCCAACTAATTGTGGGGAATAATTCATCCCGAAGGGCAAAGTCGTGGTGCATTGGCGGTTGATGCCTCCAGTGCTGCAAAAGCGCTTGTAATGATTCAGGGATAGAGTTCTGATGCTGATTATCTATCCAAAACTGAGAATCCGTTCGCTTACTAATACAGTAATGTAGTTTGATAAAGTCGATAATGGATTGCCAATGATAATTCATGATCTTATTGTAACGTTTGGCAATAAAGTCCATGCCATACCTTGAAGTTGGCAACTGCTCGGTCAGCATATCAGCGCTTAACTCAATAAGTGCAATGGCTGAAGCTTCTAACGGTTCGAAAAAACCCGCTGAAAGCCCAATAGCAACGCAATTATTTTTCCAAAGTACTTCTCTATGACCACTACGGATGGGTATTTTTCGATAGTTATAATCAACTAACTTACCATCCAAATATACATCGAGCTTATCTAGCGCGGTTTTTTCATCCATATGGCTACTACTGTAAACATGACCAACGCCTCGTCTTTCATGCAGACCAATATCCCATATCCAGCCAGCCTCTTGTGCCGTAGCTATGGTTTGACTCGCTATTGGAGTACTCTCATGTTCATAGGGAACTTGAACCGCCAAAGCAGTATCCGCAAATAGATATTGGGATTGACTAATAAAGGGAACATCATAATGTTTACCAATTAATAGCGCATGAAACCCCGAGCAGTCTACAAACAAGTCCGCCTCAATAATCTGACCATTTTGCAGCGTGAGAGAAGCGATATCACCATTAGTAGCTGAATTTACGCATTCAACATGACCTATTACATGCTTCACCCCTAAATTATTAATACAGTGCTCTCGCATAAATGTGGCAAATTTTCCAGCATCTAAATGGTAAGCGTAATTGGCTACACTGTCGTATTCTGGATGAGTGATATCTTTAGGGGCCTTACCTTGCTGGGCTATCGCAGCTTGAAAACAGATCTCATTGGCATAAACAGCATCGCTGCTGTGGACTTTAACACTTTGCCAAATTCGCTCTAAAGGAAGGTTGGTTCGATTACCGGCATCTGCAAAAGCGTGGAAATAGCTATCACTCCCAGTTTGCCAACCATCAAAACGTGCCCCTTGTTTAAAGGTAGCATCGCATTTAATAATAAATTCAGTCTCACTGACACCAATTTTGGATAATGTAGAACGTAAGGTTGGCCACGTACCTTCACCAACGCCAGCAATGGGGACAGCAGAAGATTCGATTAACGTAACCGCTACGCCACCAGCTTTAGTTTTATGATGGGCGGCCAATCTGGCTGCAGTTAACCAACCAGCAGTGCCGCCCCCAACTATGGCAATTTGCTTAATTGGGCTCATACTAAACAACTGCAGTTGCTAGTTCATTGGCTTTTTTAATCACATTCGCTAACTGGTTTAAGGAAATAACTGCAGCATAAACAGCCCTTAAGTAACCCTTCTCATTAAACTCTGCAAGTGCGCTTGGGCTTAGCTTTTTCAGCTTTTCTTCATCAATAATGTATATTCCATTTAAAGATTGTTGTTCACCATTGATGGTCACTGTGATGTCACGTTTACACAGTAAGTCATGCTGGGCTAGTTGCTGACAGAACTCGACCGTTTTTTGAGCATCGTGGGCGTAATCGATTAACCATTGTTCACGGTTAATTAAATAGCTGGTAGCTTTACCATCAACAAACAGTGGGTTGCCTTTACTGCCTAGCAACTCACTCGACTCGTCGAGTCCCAGCACAGGCTCACCATTGTCATTTGGCGTAAACAGAAATGGGTAGCAGGCCAATGCATGCGGAAGATGATTACCACTCCAACTTTGATCCACAATAAACACGTTCTCATTTTGCTTAACGCCATAGAGACCCACAGGTTCAAATTGACCTGTTTGCGTACTTTTAACAAAAGCCACTGGGCAATCTAATGCAACTTTGTGCAACTCACTAACAACCGCAGGAATCACCATTTGAGTCTTAACAAGTTTAATATTAATTCCATTAACAATGCGGGTATTAGCATGCTTTTCTAAAGAGATGATTTGAATTGAAGACATGATACATCCTTGTTTTTTAATTTTTATTATTCACTAGCGTTTACTAACTTAGCAAATTAATAAACGCTAATAAATAATAAGCCCCCAAAAAGAGGGGGCTTAATTTTAGCAACGAAAGATTAGAAGCTACCTCTTACACCGAAGGTAAAGCGACGACCAGTATCAAATAAACTTACCATACGCGCTTTATCTACCGAGTAATGATAAGGATCATTACCTTGCAGGTTAATTACTTGAGCAATTAAACCGATATTCTCATTAAAGTCGTAACTAAATGAAGCATCAATTTGGCCATATGCATCAACCGATTCACCATAACCTCGTTTACAGCTAGCACATAACGTATAAGAATCACGCCAGTTGTAGGCTAAACGCGCTCCAAAGCTTTCATTTTCATAATAACCAATTAAGTTGTAAGACTTATCTGATAGACCATACATGTTAACTTTAGAAACGTCAGTATCATCTTTTGCTGCTGTTGTATCGAGTAATGTTAAGTTTGCTTGAACACCAAAACCGTAATCAAAGTTATGCAAAACAGCAAATTCATAACCATTAACTTTAGCTTCACCTACGTTCTGGTCGCCAAAAACTTCAAAGGTGCGGTTTACTTCATAATTATGATCATAAAGTTCAATCGAGCCTACATCGGCTGCAATCCAATCTTGTAAATCTTTACGGAAGTTGGTGATATTAATCGCATCATCTTCACCATAGTACCATTCAACACCTAATTCGATATTGGTAGCTGTGTATGGTTCTAAGTTAGGGTTACCACCGCTTCGAGAGCCATAAAAGTTAATTGAGCCATTATTATTTGTACTCGCTGTCGCACTATCGCTGAAACCGGAGCCCAAGCTACCAATCATTGGACGAGTCAAAGTTTGTGAATATGCAAATCGCACAATAACATCTTCTGCAGCATCAAACTTTACATTGAGGCTTGGTAAAACCTTTGAATAACTGGATTCAGTTTTTAAAGTATCTGATTCAGTATAATTATCAGTGTAGCCACCGGTTGTTGCCTGTGGAGTTAATGAATAGAACTGACGACCAGCATTGACAATAGTGTTATCGGTTTGTACATACCTTAAACCTAAGTTAGCACTGACGCGTTCCCACTGAAAGTTAGCTTGCAAGTATGCAGCTATCGTTTCTTCATTAACACTCCAAGCAGCACCTGCATTATATACTGGGGTAAACTCATTAAATTCACCACCATTATCCAAGGCTCGAGCGGCTTCGACTCTAGATAACACAGAGTCATATTCACCTTGAGCAACTTCTGCAGCATACAGATCTCTTTCGGTATCTGCATAATCGCCTCTAAAGCCACCCTGATCCCAGTTATGCATCGCCTGATCATACATCTGCTGTGCTAATGCTGTTGCATCAACACTACTGAAATGATTAAAGATATCGACCGGATCATAAACATACCATGAATCGGCAAAGCCATTATCCACTTCATGTTCTGATAAAAAACCACCTTCAGGAGCGAATTCCGTCAATAGTTCACCTGGAACATTAAAGCGGAAGAATCGATACGCATTATTCACTGCACTTGGTGTTTCCCAGCGCTTAGAATCTTTCTTTCTGTCTTGATAGTAAAGACCAAAATCAACGCTCTGCAGTGGACCAAGCTCTAGCGTATAAGTAAAGTCTAAACGCCCTTCAGTAATGTCATCTTCGGTCATGGTATCACGCAACATGATAGTGTTCATGTGGTAGTAATCTTTATTACCTTTAAATGAACCTGGCGCTGTTTCCATGATAAAGGAGCCATCTTTAAGCTCGAATGAGCCTTCTTCTTGAATTGGGTAAGCGACCTGTAGGATTGGGTTGTTTTTAGAATCGCTTTTAGAGCTCGACTTCTGAATATCAAAGTTCATTTGCAAATCATCAGTAATTGACCAATCAGCATTAAAGCCAATCATCAAAGTATCTGAATCACGGTTTACGTGATCCATTGATGTTGAGTTCCATTGCCCCACAGGAAGTAATTGGCCAGAACCATCATAGAGATCAAACATTCCTGTGTCAGGATTCCATGGCTTCGTCGAACGACTAAATTTAGTCACGGTACCCGCTGGCCCCATATCGGGATCGATTGTTGCATTGTGAGCTGGGTTCGAAGTCCAACGGTTAAGGTTAGTGTTTCGCTTATCTGCGGTTAACTTAGAGTACAATACATCTGCAGTTAAAGTCAGTTCATCAGTTGGCGCCCATTGAGCGGAAATCGTCGCCCCCATTCTCTGACGGTCGGCTTCTTCATAACGCTGACCATATGAACGAGCAACGCCTGGACCTTGAATAGTATTCGAACTGGTTGCATCATTCTCTTCAATGATCTGAACATTATCAGCATAACCAGACACCCAAGCCTGATCCATTCTGCTGTCTCTTTGCTGGAATGCAAATGAAGCTAACAGACCAAATTCATTATCCCAATTATTTGAAACAATGGCAGATACAAAAGGATTAGTACTTTTTGCTAAATCATCATAAACCGCCTTTGCCGAAGCGGCGGCTTTAAAGCCTTCGATGTCGAAAGGTTTGAATGTGGTAACATCAACACTGCCACCTAAACCACCTTCTATATCTTCTGCCTTCGCCGTCTTGTAAACGTTGGCCCCACTAATGAGCTCTGAAGCAACCAAATCAAATGAGAAACCACGGCTACTATTATCCGTTGGCATGGTTCTACCATTGAACAATACATTCGTAAAATCTGGACCAAAACCACGTACCGAAATTTGTTGCCCTTCACCAGATTCACCACGGTCAATAGTTACACCAGTAATACGTTGTAAAGACTCTGCTACGTTTTGATCTGGAAACTTACCTAAATCTTCTGCAGAAATACCATCAACCACACTGTCGGAAAATCTCTTATTATTTAACGACTTGATGATACTTCCCTTGTATCCACTTACTTCTATAACTTCAATTTGTTGTTCTTGTTCTTGTTCTTGTTCTTGAGCATTAACATTAATTGCAAGCAAAATTGAAGCCGTTAATAAGCTCGTTTTAAATTTATTTGATTTCATCACTATTCCCTTTGAGTGTATTTTTTTCAAAAAAAGCCATTTAAAAACGACAACGACTAACAGCCTTTATTGATCTATCTATCCCATTTGGACAATCCTATTTAAAGCACATACTCAATATTTTTTGTTCGAACAAAGACTTTTGTTTCAAATATCAAACAAACAGCTATTGTTTATTTATCCCGTATCATTTATGAAACAAATTTTGACCCATGCATAAAAAAGCCCCTTTAACCATCAGGCTAAAGGGGCAATAACACTTATTGTTAATTATTTTAATTTTTCATCGAAGAACGCAGTAATCGTGCGATACATATGGGTGCGAACTTTATTACCCCGCATCGAATGTTTCGAGCCTGGGTAATCCATAGCGGTAAATAAACTCCCTTGGTCTTGCAGCGTCTTATATAACTTAGTAGCGTTGGTAAACAGCACGTTGTCATCGGCCATGCCATGGTAAATAAATAAGCCGCCTTGGTAGTCTTTCGCGTATGGGAAGACTGAGCTTAACTCGTAGCCCTTAGCATTCGTCAGCGGATGGCCTAAATAGCGCTCTGTGTAATGGGTATCATACAGTGCCCAATCGGTTACCGGCGCCCCAGCGACAGCAGCCTTAAAGGTGTCTCCTGCCTTAAAGGACGCCATAATCGACATATAACCACCATAACTGTGACCATAAATGCCAATATTGTCGCCATCAACATAAGGTAAACTTTGAAGGTACTTAGCCCCGACAATTTGATCCTGCAGCTCAATTTCACCTAAGTGCTTATAGATCACTTGTTCAAATGCGGTACCACGATTGGCACTGCCACGGTTATCTAGCTGGAATACCAGGTATCCCTGTTGTAATAAGTACTGGGTAAAGTAGTCATGGCTTGACCAGCGATTCGCCACTAGCTGCGCGTGTGGGCCACCATAAACCCGCACAATCACCGGGTACTGTTTGCTTTCATCAAAGTTGTGCGGTTTAAATAAACGGTACTTAAGGGCTTTGCCATCCTCTGCTGTGAGCTCGCCATATTGGGCACGTTGGAAGTAACCAAAGTAAGGCGACAATGGGTGGTTTTCATCAATTTGGTTTTGCTCAATCCACTGCAGGTTATCGCCAGTGGCAGCATCATGCACACTCACCTGGGGTGGCTGCATATCACTTGAGAAGCGATCAATATAGACATTGCCCGCATTAGCAAAACTCACCGAGTGAGTGCCCGCACGTTTAGAAATTTGTTTGATTTGATCTGTGGCTAAATCCAGCTCATACAAATGCACTTCTAACACATCGGTTTTACGACCGCTGAAGTAAACTTTACCGGCTGTTTCGTTGATGCTTACCAGTTTATCAACCTGCCAATCGCCCTTAGTCAGTTGCTTAGCTAAAGAACCATCGTTGTTGTATAGGTATAAGTGACTGAAACCAGAGCGCTCTGAGGTCCAAATAAATTGGGCGGATTGCTTTAAAAACTTTAGGTTATGGTGCAGGTTTAACCACACATCATCGCTTTCGGTTAATAGCACCTGCTGCTGTTTTGAAGCTAAATTGTAATTACGCAGCTCAATGGTATGTTGCGGTCGGTCCTGCCATTGGTAAGTCAGGTCTTCACCCTTCGCCTGCCAATCAACTCTAGGAATATAAATATCACGCTCGTCCCCTAGGTCTATCCAAGTACGCTTGCCCTTTAGATCGGTAATGGCTAACTTAATATCGACGTTAGCTGTGCCTGCATAAGGGTAGCGTTGATCCACTAACTTAATGCCATCGGCATAAATTTCGTTGCGGGTTACCAGCTCTACCGGAGTTTCATCGACCTGTAAAAAAGCAATGTGCTCTTCGGTTGGCGACCACCAGTAGCCTGTCATGCGATCCATTTCTTCCTGAGCAACAAATTCACTCATGGCATTTTTAATTGGACCTTGACCGTCAAAGGTCAGTTGAATTTCTTTATCTGCCTTTAGATCATAAACATAAAGGTTCTGCGCCTTTACATAGGAGACATAATTACCTTTAGGAGATAACTTAGGATCCGTCACAAAGCCATCGCCAGTATTAAGCTGACGCGCCTGTTCACTGCCAAGGGTGTAATAATACAGGCTACCTGCTGATGGGATAAGCAACGCCTTAGAGTCTGTGCCCCAGGCATAGCTCATAATGCCTGAACCATAGACACGCATGCGTTCACGGCGGGCTTTTTCTTCGTCTGATAGTTCTTTTTCAACTAATTGATCTGCACTTAACAGTAGAGATTGCTCACCACTTTGCATATCAAGCTGCCAAAGGTCGTAACGAAATTGGTCGTCATCTCGGCCTTTACGCAAAGTTAAAATGTTGCCATCAGGAGATAGCTTTACTCCAACAGGGGCTTTACCTGAAAACGATGGCGAGTCATATAAACGCTCAACAGTTAATTCTTGGGCTATGGTTGCAGTGGTTGTTGCTGGATCATTTTTTTCAGATTGTTGTTCCGTGCAGCCTGCAAGTGCGAGCGTAACAGCCATCGCAGTGGTGACAAAAGAGAGTCGATTCATGATGTAACCTTATCATTATAATTATGTAACTATTTTGCACTATGAAGAAAGTTAATACCAAGGTTTTAAGTAATTTCAGGCATTTTTAGGTATTATAAGCCATAGGTTTTTCGAGGAATGAACATGACTTTACTCAGCGATATATTAAAAAAACAAGCCAACCAAGAGCTTGCTGCTGTCATTCAATCATTGGCAGAGGTTTCTAAGACCATTAGCCAATCCTTACAACACGGCCCTCTTATCGGTATTATGGGTAATGCTAGCAGTGAAAATGTACAAGGTGAAACTCAGAAACAATTAGATATTGTTTCTAATGAGCAAATCAAAGCTGCATTAGCCAACTGCCAATATGTAAAAGGCATCGCTTCAGAAGAAGAAGACGATGTGGTGGCCAGCAACAGCAACGGCCAGTACCTAGTAAGTTTTGACCCCCTAGATGGCTCTTCTAATATCGACATTAACTCATTAGTTGGCACCATTTTTTCTGTACTACCGGCAAGCGATGGAGAGCTGACTAAAGAGAGCTTTTTACAATCTGGCCGTAATCAGGTGGCCGCGGGCTATATGCTGTATGGCCCATCCACATTGATGGCGCTAACCACAGGTGAAGGGGTGCAGTTGTTACTGCTAGATCCGAGCATTAATGACTATGTACTTATCAATGAAGCCATGAGTATTCCTGCTGACACCAGTGAGTTTGCCATTAACATGTCTAATCAACGCTTTTGGCAGCCTGCCATGCAGGCCTATATCGCCGACCTAGTGGCGGGCACCACAGGTAAGCGTGATAGAAACTTTAATATGCGTTGGATTGCGGCCATGGTGGGTGATGTTCACCGAGTGCTTAGCCGTGGGGGAATTTTCATGTACCCGACCGATACCAAGAACCCAGCCAAGCCTTATAAATTACGCTTAATGTATGAAGCCAATCCAATGGCCTGGTTAGTTGAGCAAGCCGGTGGCATCGCTTCTACCGGTTATGAGAATATTTTAGACATTCAACCGAATGATATTCACCAGCGTGTAGCGGTGATTCTAGGTTCTAAAAACGAAGTTCAGACTTGTTTAAAGTATCATAATTAACGTCAAATTAAGTGCATCCTTAAAGGCTAATGCTATTTTCATTAGCCTTTTTCGTGAGCGCTCAAGTTTAAAACAGTCATTTCCTTTGCTACAATAGCGACAATTATTTTTTGGAGATAAAAATCAATGTCAATGTACGTTGTTGGACATAAGATCCCTGATTCAGATTCTATTTGTGGTGCCATTGCTCTTTCTTACCTAAAAAACCAAATTGGTGAGCCTGCTACTCCTGCTCGTCTAGGTGACGTTTCTCCTGAGACGGCATTTATCCTAGAAAAGTTTGGCTTTGAAGCACCAGAGTTTAAAGAATCTTACGCTGGCGAAGATGTTTACATTGTTGACCACTCAGAGCTAACTCAAGCCCCTGACGATATCAGCGAAGCGACTATTGTAGGTATTGTGGATCACCATAAACTTGGTGATCTAACTACCGCGACGCCACTGGAATGTTGGATCCGCCCAGTGGGCTGTTCAAACACCATCATCAAGATGATGTATGACTTCCACAATGTTGAAATTCCAAAAAACATTGCCGGTATCATGATGTGCGCAATTCTCAGTGATACGGTTATCTTCAAGTCACCAACTTGTACCACTGCGGATATCAAGTGTGTTGAAGCCTTGGCTGAAATTGCTGGCGTTGAAGACTTTAAAGCCCTAGGCATGGAAATGTTCAAGGTTAAATCTGCTGTTGAAGGTACTCCAGTGCGCGACCTAGTAATGCGTGACTTTAAAGACTTCAACATGAATGGCAGCAAAGTGGGTATTGGCCAACTTGAAGTGATTGACCTGGCAGTATTTGACGACATTAAAGCCGATCTAGAAGCCGACATTGCGGCAATGAAAGCAGAAGGTGAGCGTCACACCATGATGCTATTACTTACTGATATCATGAAAGAAGGTTCAGAAGTACTGGTGATCTCTGACAACCACAGCTTAACAGAACAAGCCTACGGCAAAGCCTCTGTAGAAGGTCGTGTATGGTTAGATGGTGTGCTAAGCCGTAAGAAGCAAGTCGTACCAAACTTACAAAAAGTATTTGAAGCTTAATCATTGCTTTAACTAGGGCCTGCAAATGCAGGCCTTTTTTGTAGTTGCTATTTTAATTAGCGACTCGCCATTATCCATGACCGCTTAGCCGAGATATCCACCCCATCAGGCAATAACTGCTCAGCTTTTTGATAGTGGAGTTGTGCTTTGGTCATTTGCTTGAGTTGACGATAACTTTTGGCTAACCCTAAATGAAACTCATAGCGGTATTTTGCTTTAGTTAACGCCTGATTATATTGATAGATGGCTAGATCAAAATTCCCTTGGCTATAAGCTCGCTCTGCTTGCGCATAAAAATAATAAGGATTATTCATATTGAACTTATGCAGCTGCTTATGGAAATAAGCCCATTCCTCAAGCCTATCCTGTGAGCCCAATAAAATTGCGTAGTTATTAACTAAAGTCTGAGTCTCGGCATTTAATCCTAAGCCATAAAGATAAGTTTGCTCGGCTAGGTCATCCCTTTGGGCCCGACGGTATACTAAAGCCAGTGTATTGATCGCCACCTCATAATCATGCTTATGCTCTAATGCCTTTTTAACCAGCCAATAGCTCTGATCAATATTGCCATCAATTAGGCTCTCTACCGCCATATTGTTGTAATACATGGCGATGACATAGTCTTTTGATATTGACTGCACCTTTAACGCTGTCAAAGTCCTCTCTGGCATAAAGTCGATAGTGACTTGTTTTTTAGAAGTCTCAATTACGTTACTTTGATGCTTCTTATGCACCTTAAGGTTGATATGATCATTAATGATTAAATAATTCGAGTCTAGATCCCAAACGGGTGGCACTTCTACCTTTTGAAAAGTCACAGCCAATCCCATTTTCTCTGCCATTGCCGCCGCAACAAGTGTCAAGGACATACAATTACCCAGGCGCTCATCAAAACTATCGTGGGGCAATTGGGTGTAACGGTCTTTATAAGTGAAGCCACCTTCGGCCACGGATAACTGCTTTGCCAACCAACGTTGGACACTCATAAATTTAGGTTTATTAGAAAGGGTTTGATTAAGCTGAACCTGTTGTTCACTACTAAGTTCAAATAACTCTTTAGGATCGGTTATATCCACAGGCGAGATAAATAAGTTATCAGCCATAGGTAGCACAGCTGTTGGCGCAAATTGCACCTTAGAACTGCAGCCGCTCATAGCAAATAGCACTAAAGGGAAAAACCATGCAAACTTCATAGACACCTCTTAAAAAGTACCTAATTAAAGACTAGCAGTGAATGGTCAAAAGTTAAACATATTACGGGCTAAGCAGCAATTATGGGGCCGTTATTATTATCATTCCATTAATCTAGATCGTGAGGTCATTAACTGACATCCTAAAAGCGAAGCACTCAGGGGGGGGGGAGCCAACAACCAAATCGATTGTGAGTGACATCAATGGGCTGTTGCAGAGATTATAAAAAGTCGTAAGTCTGTCCAGTATCCTTGAAAAAAATCGGAAAAGTATCGTATTGGACTTCGTATAAAGGAGATTTTTAAGGGATTTGGTGGCAACCCTTCAGCCGCACCCCGGCACATAAGTCACCCGCTGTGGCTGCTCCCTTCCGGGCCTGACCAGGTTCACGAACTATTATTGCGAGGGGACCAAAGGGCCACCATAGTGAACTGCTTAGGGAACCTAAGCAACCTGACCATTATCCTAAAACTACCGTCGTTAAGCAATACCCAATTGGGTTGAAGATCACTGTACGGTGAAAAACTGATCACATTTAAAAACTTGCAAGGTTTAATTTTTACTACTAGGCTAAATTTCGGAATTGAGTTCCATTCATTGTCCATAGAAGGATAGCATTATGAAAAAACTAGTACACACCTTAACTCTTGCTCTACCTCTAATTAGTGCAAGCTTATTTGTCACCCCCTCTAATGCCATAGCCGAACCCTCTGCCGATGCCGTTTATCAAGTCAGTAAAATGGTCAACATCAATAAGGCCGATGTGAACGAGCTTATGGAATTAAAAGGGCTTGGACAAAACAAAGCCAAGCGGATTATTGAGTATCGACAGGCAAATGGCCCATTTAAAAACATTGACCAACTACTTAAAGTCAAAGGAATTGGACCTAGCTTTATCAAGAAAAACAAATCATTAATTACTTTGTAATTTAATTTTGTTTTAGGCTTGTCCAAGGATGGACAAACCGAGTAAACTCTTGTTAAGCAAGGCCATGGTAGCTTAATCTTTATTAAACCCTGTCGTCTATAATAATAAAACCCTTTAAGAATTAGGAAAGGAATCATGTTTTCCAAGAAGAAATCTACTCAACTGACATTTATTGCCCCTGGCTGCCACATCAACGGTAAAATGGACCTTCATGGTGAAGCCTTAATTGGCGGTCACGTAGAAGGTGAACTTAACTCTAGTGCTAATATTGAAATCGACCAACAAGGTCTATTTGATGGCAAGCTGCAGTGTCAAGATGTAAAGGTATCTGGTCACTTTAAAGGTAGCCTGTCTTGCTCTCGTTTAGTGATCCTAAATCATGGAACGGTAGAAGGCGAAGTATGTTGTGAACATATGGAAATCTACGACGGTGGTCAATTTATTGGTCGTCGTGTTAAAGAGCCACAAGCCCTTCTTGAGCACACCCTAAAAAAGTCTGATGACAAAAAAAAAGCCACTGAAGAGCCTAAACTAAAGTCTGCATAAGCTAATAAGTTTAAAAAATGTCGCTGAGCTAACACCCATCACTTCAGGGGTTTAGAGCGAGATTTGCTAATACCAACGGTCCTTGATTAGGGCCGTTTTTGTTTTATGACCCTATATAGCGCTTCACCCGCTCCCTCATGGGATGCTCCCTATCCCTATCTTTTGGGTTATAAACTGTTTGCCATCAATTGCTTGCTAATAGGCTGTTTTAAGCAATAACCCTTGGGACAATAGTCTCAGCGAGTGATCCGATAACTTAAGATCAAGTGTATCTAAGGCATCAGTAATCGAACTATCAAGCATGCTAGTTGCTCTGCAGGGCGTTTTCCTCAGCCACACTGGCTTTGTTGTTTTTAGACCAAGCATAGTTACCCAATCTAGCGGAGGTCCTTTTGAAATAAAGAGTGGGACTCAGGATTAGCAAAATCATCAATGTTAATTAACTTCTGCAATAACATAAAAAAATACCCTTAAACAAAAAGCTTAAGGGCATTGTAACCATCTACCACATCGATCAACTGAACTGCATAATTATTAAATGATCAATGTTCTGTCAATGGAGTGGCATTTTGAATTGATTACTGTTGTTATTTTTTCAGTTCAATCCAATTATCAATCTTGCTTTCAAGTACTTGCATAGGTAATGCCCCTGATAGCAGAACCTGTGCATGAAACTCTTTAATATCAAATTTTTCTGCTAGTGCTGTTTCTGCACGGTGACGAAGCTCGATGATTTTGAGTTGCCCTACTTTGTAGCTTAACGCTTGGCCTGGAATCGCCATATATCGCTCAACTTCAGCGGTTACATCTGTTTCAGCCATAGCCGAGTTGTCTAGCATATAAGCAATCGCTTGCTCCCTCGACCAACCTTTAGCATGAAGGCCGGTGTCGACCACAAGACGCATCGCTCGCAGCATTTCATCAGATAGCTTACCAAAATATTGATACGGGTCGTTAAACAAGCCCATTTCAATACCCAAGTGCTCAGTATATAAGGCCCAGCCTTCACTAAACGCGGTGTAGCTAGAGAACTTTTGAAATTCTGCCACATTTTCAAGCTCTTGTTTAATGGCGATTTGGAAGTGGTGTCCCGGAGCTGCTTCATGAATAGAAAGGGTCGTTACCCCCCATTTAGGTTGGGCTTGGAGATTATAGGTATTAATATAAAACACCCCTGGACGTGAACCGTCCACCGCAGGAGACATATATGAAGCGCCTGCAGCAGATTTTTGACGGTAGGCTTCCACTGGTTTTATTACATACTCAGCTTTCGGCATCACCGAGAAATAGTCACCGACGACAGCATCAATATCTTTCTTTTTGTCCAAATAGGCTTGAATTAATTCTTGTTCAGATCCAAAGAAAAACTGCTCATCAGAAGACAAGTGTGCTAAAAAGGCTTTTAAATCGCCATTAAATCCAACTTGCACTCGCACTTGGTCCATTTCTTTAAGAATACGCGCCACTTCTTGCAAGCCTAGCAGGTGAATTTCTTCAACACTCATCGTTGTGGTGGTGTGCATATTAGCTAGGTACTGGTACCATTGACGGCCATTTGGTAAATCCCAATAACCGTCAGAATTGCGACTTGCCGCTAAATAGTCTCCAGCAATGAAGTGGTGAAATTTGCTCAATGCTGGGATTAACTTATCAGTTAACAACTGTTGGTATTCTTTGGTTAACTGCTGCTTTTGGTTATCTGACAATGTTTTGGGTAATACATTTAATGGCGCATAAAATAAGCTGTCATTAATATCTTCAACTAGATGTACCTCTAGCTGTGGGATCATTCGCTCAACCAATACCCTAGGCAGGACAACTTTATTTGCTATCCCTTGTTGCATCCTTACTTCAGCATCAGCTAACCAGCGGATAAAACCTTCTACCCTACTGAACCAATTCACATAGTCTTGTTCACTATTAAAAGGCTGAGCACTGCCATTCTGAGCAAGCTGCACCATGGTAAAAATTGAGTTATAAAACTGATTTAACGGCATCATGTAACTAGGGAACATTTCCGCAACTAAAGCCTGATCAGCTGAATAACTTAACATCGCATGACCAATTTGCTGCTGCTGGTCTAGTGTTGTGGTATCGATTGCTTTGAGGTCTTTGAGCAAATTACTATTAAGAAGATGTCGTTGTTTTAAAAACGCTTCACTTAACGGCTGGCCAAATTTACCATTAAATTCTGATCGACCAACATAAGTCGCACTGATCGGATCTAGAGCTAACGATTGATTAAAATAGTGATCGGCTAATTGCTGATAATTTGAGGTCGTTTTTAGCGCTGTGTTCGCATCATCACTGCAGCCCAGAAGTGCCTGAATTACCAACACAATGGTTAGGGTACGTTTTATCATTTCATTTTACCTATTTTATGTGGGTCTAGGCACCACTAAACAGTTATAAAAACACATAAAAAAGCCCCGCAAATGCGAGGCTTTTTAAAAATCAAAGATTAAAGCTCTAGGTTTATGTTGCGTAAACGTGCTTTTTCTTTGATGTAGTTCTCGTAGCTAGTTGCATACTTCTTGGTTTTCTTGTCTTTTTTAGCTTTTTGAATTTCAGCATTAGCTGTTTTCAAATTACCTAAAGCAAGATTTGCCAAAGCTAGCTGGAAGTGAGCTTCACCAGGATTATCCATGCCCGCATTAAGGGCATTTTTAAATACTGAGATTGCTGCTTTTTCCTTTTGAGCCAACATCAGCATGTTACCTTGCTTCATGTATAGCTCAGCATCTTTTTCGAAGTCTGCTGCTTTACCAAAGTACTTAGCTGCTGTCGCGACGTCTTTAGAACGTTGGAAGAATTGAGCAAGCTCTTTATAGTGACGCTCGGTTTTCTCAATTTTACCTTGTTGCATATGTTTTTCCCAAAGCTTACCCGCACGGTAATGATTACCGAACTGAGAAAGTAATTGAGATAAACGACGCAGGTGACCTTCGCTTTCTAAAAAGCCTTTAGAATACGCTAACTCATAAGTTGCTAGAGACTTTTTAGAGTCTTCAACCAATAGGTAGAACTGTGCAAGCTGAATCCAAAAGTTGGCTTCCTCAGGAAACAGTACTACCATTTCTTCTAGCACCTTAATCGAGTTACGGTACTCTTTAAGGTTATAGTAAGAAGTTAGTTTTAGCTGGTAAGGGCCTTTCTTAACTTCTTCAGCCGTTTTAATTGAGTTATTTGTCGCTTTAATTGCTTCACGGTATTGCTTTAGCTCAACATGCGCTACCGCAATACGGAAGTACACATCAGCATCTTCTTTACAGGTAAAACGCATCCACTCTTGGTATTGTGGCACTGCTTGTGCGTATTTTTTGCCTTGCATTAGCAAGTCAGCATACAAACGCACAGCGCCAGCATGGTCTGAACCGCCAAGTATGTCAGCCTTTACCGCCATGCCAACATGTTTAACAGCGGCATCGTTATTACCTTTTTCAGCGTAAAGGTTAGCAATGAAACGATTCACGTAAGCTTTATCAAAGTCATTAGATGGATCGGCATCTAATAAAACTTGTAAAGCTTCGTCAGTCTTTTCTTCACCGTATAGTTCGAAAGCTTTTTGAACTTTCTTACCGGCGCGCTCACCAACAGCTTTTGATTTACGCTTATCAATCGGACATTCACCTTTCTTGGCGGCTAGAGCTGGCGTAGATGCCGCTCCTGCAACTAAGCCAAGCAGTAAGGCCGCAGCGATACTTCTTGCTTTTACCATTGTTTAGTTCCCATCCAATTTAAAGTCTAACTGTACCGTCATACCAGGTTGACGTAGTGCTTTACCGTTTTCCATTTTTGGCTTGTACTTCCACTTACGAAGAGCACGAATAGCTTCACGGTCAAACAGACGCTTAGGCTCAGCCTTAATCACTTTAACGTCTTCTACTCCACCTAGTTCGTTAATGGTAAATGAAAGTTGTACCCAACCTTCTTTGCCATCACGAGCCGCTTTAGTCGGGTAGCGTGGTTCAATACGTACAATCGGGGTTGCATCACCGTCTTGCATCATAAAGCCTTTAGAACTGAAGTCAGTTCCAACACCACCGGCATTTACCGCACCCATGTTAAAGCTCATACCTGCATCAACATTTGAACTCGGCTCAGGTGGCGGAGTATCTTGTGTTGGTGGCGGCGTTGGTGGTGGCGGTGGCGGTGGCACGCGACGTGCCTTACGCTCAGCCTTTGCATCATCCCTGTCCATCGTAATTTCGATAACAGGAGTTTCGCTGGCTTCTTCCTGACGAGTGGGTCCACCACTGATCAGGAAGGCCATGAAGACAAATAATGCAAAGGTCACTAAGCCACCTAGTATTAGGGATAGCAGTGATCTCAACATAATTTAGTCCTTATCTGCTTCAACAGAAATTTTGTCGATACCAGCTTGCTTAACTTGATCCATAATTTTAACAATGATGCCGTGCTTGGCTTCTTTGTCAGCTTGGATAAGTACCGCTGCTTCTGGTGCTTCTGCAAGCATACGCTCAACGTTTGCACCTACACGCTCGATATCTACTTGGCGGTTTTCCATTTGGATTACGCCTGATGCGCTTACACCAATAAAGATGTTAGCTGATTTCTTTTGCGTCGATTGTGAAGCTTTTGGTTTGTTTACATCCAAACCTGATGGCTTAACAAATGACGTTGTTACGATGAAGAAAATCAACATAATGAATACGATGTCAAGCATCGGAGTCATATCGATTTGAGCTTCTTCTTCCACGCTTGAATGCTTCTTACGTGCCATAGTCGTTCTCTCTATTCTTTATGTGCCAAGCTATCAGTTAGCTTTTCAATACTGATTTTTAAACGCGCATCTAAACGGGTGCTGAAAAATACACCAGATAATGCCGCAACCATACCTGCCATAGTAGGCATAGTTGCTGTTGAGATACCAGCGGCCATGAGACGAGCGTTACTCGTACCCTGCACTGACATCACATCAAATACGTTAATCATACCGGTTACCGTACCTAATAGACCGATCATCGGACAAATAGCTACTAAGGTTTTAACGATTAACATACGCGCGTTCAATTGTTGCTTTGCTTGGGAAATCCAGGCTTCACGGATCCGATGCGCATGCCAAGAAGTCGTTTCTTCTCGGCTATTCCAGTTCGCAATCATGTCATCGCGTAATTTCGGGAACACATTGTTCAAGAAGAAATAACGCTCTAACATCAATGTCCACATTAGGAACAAAACAAAGGCAACCAATAGGAGCACATCGCCCCCAGTGGCGATGAAGCCCCTGACGGAATCCCATAAATCCATCAGGAAAATCATCATTAGCCGTTCCTCTTCTCAGCGTGTGCTGCCACTAGACCTGCGCTTTGCTCTTCAAGAGTTTGAACAATAGACTTAGAGATAGTAGAAACAATCGCGTGCATTAACATCAATGGTAACGCTGCAACCAGACCAAGTACAGTAGTCACAAGTGCCATAGAAATACCGCCAGCCATCAGTTTAGGGTCACCGGTACCGAATAGCTGAATAGATTGGAAGGTTTCAATCATACCCGTTACCGTACCAAGTAGACCTAGCATAGGCGCGATAGCCGCCATCACTTTCAGAATAGAAATCCAAGACTCAATTGTAGGGGTTTCTTTCAGAATTGCTTCGTCCAGTTTCAGCTCAATGGTTTCAACATCAGCAGACTTGTTGTCGTGGTAAGCCTTAAGGATACGACCTAGGGCGTTATCCGCTTTAGGGTTAGCCACGTCTTTCATTTGAGCTTTAACTTTTGAATTAACTAAAGTTAATACTACAAGTCTCCAGATTGCAATCGCAAAGCCGATGCCTAGCAACCATATGATAATTTGACCAACTGGGCCACCCTTTTCAATACGCTCTTCTAAAGTCGCACGTTGAGTGAATACTCTTAGTAGTACGCCTGATGATGGGTCAACATAGAAAGGTGCGAAGCCTTCGGTGGTCGCTTGCCAATCAGCAATTGGTTCAACTTTACGGCTTTCAGGCTGGATAAGCTCTTTAATAATACTTAATTCGTCATCCCAAACTACGTATTCACCGTCAGCAACAAGGTTGAAAGGACCAATACGTGAAACTTCGGTTTCACGTTTTTGACCGTCAGCACCCGTCACTTCAGCGTTAAACTTAACAACTTTAGCAGACTGAGCCATTTCAAATAGGTAAGTTTCCCAGAACTTACGAAGTTGCTCGATACGTGGTAGCTCTTTTGACAGACCTAATTCAGTCACAAACTGATGACGGTTAGGGAACTGTGCAGAGATGTTTGAACCCATTAGGTGACCAGCTAAATCGCCAGTGTATTGCTTAACAACACCAAACATCTCGCCTAAGTCACCTTGGGCAATTTTACGTTGCTCAATTAACTGAGCAATTTTTTGCTCGTTATCAATGATGGCTTTCTTTAAACGTTCGCCACGAGCTTGCTCGTCAGCTAGTGCTTTTTTAGCCTTGCTAAGCAGTGCGTTTTGCTTGTTCATGTCGGCGCGGAATTCAGCTTCACGTTGCTTATTAACTTTAGCACCTGCACTGTTTAATTGTTTTACTTCTTTTAGAAGGCCATCAAGAGAGCCAGAAGTTTGTGCTTGAGCGCCTGCTGATAAGCCAAAGGCTGCTGCAACTAATACAGAAGTGATTAACTTTTTCATTATTGTGCACTCTCCGCTGCAGGGATTGGTAATGAGAACAGGTCATTGGCGCCCTGTTTACGTGCGATACGAATACCTTTGGTTAATTCACGTAGGTATTGCTCATCTAACTCGCTCCAAGTCTTAGAGTCTGCGTCGTACATCCAAGCTTGTTTTTGGTCTTGGCTTTGTGCGAACAGCGCAACACGGCCTAGACGGAAGAAGTCAACTAAAGCACCCTTACCGCTACCATCTACGTCTAGGGTACCAGCGTAAGCACCAATTGAACGACCATAGTCAGTTTCAATGCTGTAAGCATCAAAGATAAGACGGAATTTTTCTGCAAGAGAAATATCTGCTTTACCTCGAATGTCTTGAAGGTTTTGAACACGGTTAGCACGAGTTTCAGCGTTGAAAGGTAGATCCAAAGCAACGAATTTATCTAGTGCGCTAACCATATCATCCATTAAAGGCACAACCGCTTGACGAAGAGTGTCAACGTAGTCGATATCTTTTTGGATTAACGCCATCTCAGCTTCTTGGTCAGCAACTTGAGCAGCAAGGTAATCGTTGTAGCCTTTTAGCGACTCACGAGTATCTTCTGTCTGATTGTATTGAAATAACAAGTCTTGAGTTTGATCGAAGTACTTGTTGATTTTAACTTGTGACTTTTCTGCAGCAACATGAGTTTTTGTTACTGAGTTTTGTAAGCCACCTAGTTCTGTAGCATTTACGCTACCAGCAAAAGCTAAGGCACCAACCAGTGCACTTGCTAATTTAGTTTTTGAACTTAACTTGGACATAATTCCCAACCAAAAATGTGTTTTATTAATAGGGGCTAACTTTTAGCCTCTTGCGAGGTAGAAAATTAAAGCCAACTCCTATTAACGTTTGTTGATTTTATATTCCCCTCTCTCTACTCACTTTTACATAAGTAGACCCGATGGGCATAATTCCACAGAAACAAGTAAAGTGTCAACTCGATCACAAAGATTAACAGCCAGTTTGACAAAGGTTTCGAGCATTAATTAAGCAAACGAGCAAAATACCATCTTTCCACAAATCCCCATAACAAACCATTAACAAACCTTGATCAGCTACACACCAAGCCGCAAACAGCCTGTTTACTTGGTTTTTCATTTTTTTTGCTAAAACCCAGCAAAAAATTAACAAACTCAAAACACACTTACTTGTAAAGGCAGCCCCATAAAAGGATAGCCCCATAAAACTATATTTTTAATGATTTAACCAAAAAAAAAGCGCCCTAAGGCGCTTTAAATTAACTTTTCTTCTAGATGTAGTAACGAACACCAAAGCCTAGACCGTCACGCTCGCCTTGCTTCATCAACTCTACCCAATTTTGATCAGCGCCTGAGAATTCACTCAGATCTTTGCGCACTTCAAAGTACATTGTGGTTTTACCCCAGATGTAGTGAATGCCAGCGGTCATAAATTGACGCTTAAAATTGTGGTTAATTCCTGCAACATCTGATTGACCATCAAGAATATTGTAGCTTGCCATTAAACGGATATTGTTCTGGAAAGTATAACCCGCAAGCGATTCTAGACCCCAAGCATCTCTAATTAGGTAGCCAGCGTTATCCACGTCATGGTTTTGCTGTTGGTTAACGTTTACAGAAAGGTAAGAACCTTGTTCATCCCAGTTGCCACCATAGGTAAAGCTTGCACCGTAGATATAATCTGTCTCTTCAACAGCTTGGCCTTTAATAACACCTTCAAATTTACCAGTGTTGGCACCGACTAAAATCTTTAAGTCATCATTCACTTGATACTTAGAAGAGAAACCAACTGTACCGTTGAAACGAACTTTATTCACTGAACCATCAGTAGAAGTAATGTTTTTCAGCTCAACTTCTTGTTTCTTGAATTGACCTTGCAGTGCGATATCAAAATCACCGAAACTGTTGCGGTACTGAATCGCATTGTCTGCACGACCTGTACCGTTTACACCACCATCACTGTGGAAGGTGTAAGTACCAGAAGTGTTGCCATCCCAAACATGGTGAATGTTGGTATTGCCCACTACGTCATACCATACCGACCATTGTTTACCGATGCTAATGCTGCCTAAATCTTCATTACCAATACCAACATAACCTAAGCGATTATGCATAAATTGGCCCTTGCCTGACTGAGCTTGAAATTTTGAGTCAGCATTATAAATAAGCTTTGACTCACCAACTGGATTCACACCCCATTCAAATTTCATGAAGCTGTTCCAGCCGTTACCCATATCACGATTGAAAGCAAAGTTAATACGAGAAGCACCGTTAACAACTTCAGTGTCACCGCCATGGTTAACAACGCGTGCGTCTAACCAACCACCAACACTCATGGTATCTTTGCCGTCATTGTATAGTTCAATTGCGCTAACACTTGGTGCAGCGACTGCAGCGGTTAACGCTGTTGCTAATAATGTCTTTTTCATCGTAAAACCTAAGTTGTTTGACTTGACTTAATTTCAGTTAAGGCAAGCCTATCAAAGGCATTTTCGGGTGACTAGAAGCATTGATTAAATCCCAGCAATTAACACCAACAACATCACCAAAGGTTAACATTTAAGCAGCAAAGGCAATATTGCATTTACTTATCATCAGGAACAATAACACCTAATATCACATTATTGTTTTTTTCAATTTGAAGTGCATCACAAAAAAGTATCTTGTCTGGAGACTAGATCACTAAAGTTAATTCCCTGCTGCTCCAAAATTGGCTCGACTATTGGTAACACCTGTTTTTGCTGATAATAGTAATAATCTATAGGGCTGCTCAGGCATTCTATTGGTTGAGCCCCCGCCAGCGTCATCAAATAGCGAATGCTTTTACCTCTCGCTAGTGGCTTTTTTAAATGATTTTGCAAAATTCGAGCGGCCTGTACATGAGGTGCGTTGGCTTTATAATCTTCTATCGGTTGCTTTAATCTCTTTTCAAAGACTAATTGCTTATCCAGCTTCCCCTGCCACAGTTGTTCTATCAAATTACTGAGCAGTTCCTTAATGGCTTTATTCTCAAACCATTTTTTATAAACTTTAGGCTGCAAAGTTTTTGCTAAATCACTCCAATCTGATCGCACGCTCTCCATCCCTTTAAATGTTAATTGCAGCTCATCTTGTACCATCACCGCCCCCACATACCTCTTCTTAGAGCCAACATCTGATCCCCTGAGGGTGGGCATGAAAAAATGATGGTAGTGACTTTCAAACTCTAACTCTAAAAAGCTTTGTAACTGTAATTGCTGACAATACTGATGCCACTTAGCATTAATATGTTGAACTAACTCACTGCCTAGTGCTTGGTAGCTCCCTTGATATTCAGCCTTCGGTAACACAAAGGTTGAATCAGTGTCGCCATAAATCACCGTATGGCCAAGCTCCTCAAGCCATACTTTGGTTTGCTTCATGATTTGATGACCACGCATGGTTATACTGGAAGCCAGCTGCGGATGATGAAAGCGGCACACCTTTGACCCCAGGATGCCATACATCGAATTCATAATAATTTTAATGGCTTGGGATAACGGCTGATCTTGTTCTTTTTTTGCCTGCTCGCGGGACTCGGCCAAGGAGCGGATAATATCGGGCAATATTGGATTATCACGGCTGAATTTAGTCCCTAACATACCATCGACATCACTCTCTTTAGGATCCAGCTTAGCCAGCGCCCTGCCTCTGGGATCAATTAAGAAGGTACGAATAATCGAAGGGTATAGCGACTTATAATCGAGCACCAAAATATTCTGATAGCGTCCCGGAATCGAATTCATGACAAAGCCACCGGGGCTCACACCTAAAGGTACCTTGGGAAAATTTGGCGCGACAAACCCTAAGCGGTGCATTCTAGGTAAATATAGGTTTTCAAATGCCGCCACCGAAGCGCCACTTCTGCCCAACTCTAATCCAGTAAGCTTGGCTCGCTCAATCGCAAATTCAAGTAATTGGGTCTTGGCAAATATATCTAACACTAACTGACAATCTTGCAAGTTATAAAAGGCCAAAGCAGGTTTATCATGCTCAAATTGCCACTCAATTTTAGCTAATCTATTATCAACATCATCTGTGGCCTTGCCCCTTCCTAATAATTGCTGGGCAACGACTTCTAAAGAATACCTGGGAAATTGGTAATAGGCTGCTCTGATCCATTCAATGCCGTCTAATACCACCCGTCCCGGCAGCACTAAAGTATCAAATTTATATACGTCTTTGACCTTCCATCTTAATGGTGTAAACCCCCTGCCTATGTTTAACTCCATCCGATAAAGTGCTGCCCGGCGATAAAGTAGACTTAAATCAAAATTGATCACTGCCCACCCGATGATCACATCAGGATCGATGCGTGCGATTTGATCAACAAAGGCCAACAGCAAACTTACTTCATCTTCGACATAAGTGATTGTTGCAGTGTCTTCACCAGCACCAATCATCAAACACAATCGCTGCTCGTGAGTCACCAAACCGATAGAAAACAATTGCCCTTTACCACTGCACTCGATATCAAGACTTAACACCTTTAGCGGTATATCAATCAATGCGCTTCTAGCCTGTATTAATTGTTCGGGTTCTTGATGGTTAACCCTAACTTCCATACCAAAACGAATAAATCGCTCTTGCAAAAACCTATGCTGGGGTCGAGTCTGAGTTTCATACAGCTCAAAACCTTTAGCTTCGCAATAATCCTGAGCTTGCTGCATTGTGATTTGATTATCAAAATGGACTGCGGTGACCTCAACCCCTTCAAAAGTGGATAAAGCCAGTTGTTTATTACTCAGCGTGAACTTGGCATTTTGTTCTAGTAACGGCAATTTATGTGTCGGGCAAAAGCAACTCCATTTAGCCTTGGGTAAGCTGACCTTCCTCGGTCCGATTTCAGTTTTAAGCCAATAATCAATACGCTGCTGTTCGCCATCAGAGTATAGCTCGCGGGTTAATAACACCCCCTTAAACTGTTCAATTATGTTATTCATAAAATTGCTTCTAGGGTATTTTCCAAAGCACTGTTATTATTTACAGCTAACTTGCCAAAATACGATTGCCAGTGGATAAGAGTGTACCCATGCTTGATGAAAAAGTGAAAACCGAAATACGCACCCTGTATCAGGCAATTGCTAAAAACTTACCTAATTTTCGTTCCCGCCGTGAACAAAATTACATGGTTGCACAAATTTCGAAAACCCTTGCAGGGGAATATGACCGCCAGAGGCGGCTAATAACGATTGAAGCTGCCACCGGTATTGGTAAGTCTTTTGCTTACCTCCTTGGCACCATCCCACTAGCCCTCAATCAAGGTAAAACCGTTTGCATTTCAACTGCCACGGTAGCGCTGCAAGAGCAATTAGTAAATAAAGATTTACCATTAGTACAAGAATATTGCGAAAAAGACTTTAAATACGGATTAGTTAAAGGTCGCCAACGATATGTGTGTTTATCAAAACTTGAAATGATGCTAGGAGAACAAGATGGTATGCAAGCCGCACTGTGGCAAAGCAAACCAGATAGCGCACAAGTTGAGCAGCTGCAGCAACTCTACAAAGACTACAAATCGCAACAATGGGATGGCGATATCGACAGTCTAAAAGAGCCCATCAATGAACACTTATGGGAGCAAATCGCCAGTGATAAGCACAGTTGCCAAAGACAAAATCCATCCCATCGTCATTGCCCTTTCCATAAAGCGCGTGATTTAATGGACAGTTGGGATGTGTTGGTGGTCAACCACAGCTTGTTATTAGCAGATTTAGACCTGGGGGGCGGCATTATTCTGCCAGAACCTGAATCTATGTATTACGTGCTGGATGAGGCCCATCACTTACCCGATGTTGTCCGTAATTATTCCAGTGCCAGCACCAGCTTAAAGGCCACCAGCGACTGGTTGGCTAAACTCGACAAAACCATAGTAAAAGTCCAAAACACGGTACCTACTGACAAAATTATTGCCCCATGCCAAGGTTTGATTGATGATGCCAATGAGCTCAGTCAATATATGATGCAATTATTTAGCTATTGCGACATGAGTGGCGAACTCTTTAATAACGAAGAACAGCGTTTTCGATTTCCCCATGGTGTGGTACCTGACAGTTTAACCATTTTAGTTGAAAACCTAACCACAACTTCCAACCATTGCTTAAAACACTTAACTAAAATCCAGTCTATGATCACTGAGGCGGTTAAAGATGATGAATTAGCAAACCATCTAGCCGAACCCTTGTTAGCTGAGAATGGCTATATTTTACAAAGAGTGGAAAATCTTAATAAGCTCTGGAAAATGTATAATCGTGAAGACCATCCCCATGCTGCCCCCTACGCCCGTTGGCTAGACAAAAGTACAAATACCAAGAATATGGAATACCTTGCAAGCGCCTCGCCAATTGAGGTAGGTTTTTTATTAGAAGATATGCTGTGGAGCAAGGCCGCAGGGGTGGTGCTGTGCAGTGCGACTTTAAGGGCGCTCGGTAAATTTGATCATTTTTGTCATCAAGTTGGAATTAAACAAAATGATGGCAGTCAATACTTAGCCTTAGCTTCGCCTTTCGATTTCCAAAATAATGCTGCTTTAGTTATCCCTAAAATGCAATTTGAACCAAGCAATGTTGCCGACTTTACAAAGGAGCTGATCAAATTATTACCGAACCTTATAAAGGATGAGCAGGCCACGTTAGTATTATTCTCTTCCTATCGACAAATGGAAGAAGTCGCCTCTGGCATTCGAGGCAAATTAGAAATGCCATTGTTAATTCAAGGAGAAATCCCAAGACAACACTTGCTTGCCCAGCACAAAAAGCGTTGTGATAACAATCAACCCAGTGTGATTTTTGGTACCAGTTCATTATCAGAAGGGTTAGATTTACCAGGGGATTATTTAACAAATTTGATTATCACAAAACTGCCTTTTGCTGTGCCTACCTCACCAGTAGAAGAAGCTCACAGTGAATATATTAAATTTAAAGGGGGTAACCCTTTTATGCAACTAACGGTTCCAGATGCATCCCGCAAACTCATTCAAAGTTGCGGCAGATTACTAAGGAACGAAGATGATTATGGCAAAATCACTATTTTAGATAAACGCCTTTTAACTCGTCGCTATGGCAGTGCACTTTTGAACGCTTTGCCACCTTATCGGCGCCTTTTCCAATAATGGAGATTTCTTTGGAATTTATTCTTGAACCACAAACTTGGTTAATATTAGCGGTTATCGCCTTTGTTGCAGGCTTCATTGATGCCATTGCTGGTGGCGGTGGATTATTGACCATCCCGGCCTTGTTAACTTGTGGTTTACCACCACATTTAACTTTAGGAACCAATAAACTGGCCGCGACTTTTGGTAGCGCCACTGCAAGTTATGCCTACTTCAAGAAAAAGCTCTTTAACCCGCTGTTTTGGCAGTGGAGCTTTTATGCCACCCTCAGCGGCGCTTGTATTGGCACTTTGATGGTCAATTTTATTGATGCCACAATTTTAGAAAAAGCTCTACCCTTGCTGATCATATCAATCGCGATCTACACCTTTTTTACCCGTGGCCAAGAAGAATCAGAACATACGTTACCGGTAGCGGGAAAAAGCTTAACCATAAAACAAATAACACAAGGCCTTAGTTTGGGATTTTATGATGGCTTCGCCGGTCCCGGTACCGGCGCATTTTGGACCGCATCATCGATGGCGCTCTATAAATTAAACTTATTATTAAGTTGTGGCCTTGCCCGTTCGATGAATTTTGTAAGTAACTTTACTTCCCTGATAGTATTCATCTATCTAGGCAAAGTTAATTGGGCCCTCGGCTTAACCATGGGCTTATGTATCATGGTTGGCGCTTTTTTTGGGGCTCGCTTTGCAATTCGCTTTGGTAGCAAATTTATTCGCCCTATCTTCATTACCATGGTCGTGATACTGTCATTACAACTCGCATCGGAAGCATGGCTTTAAATGATGAAACAAAACGCTATCGACAGGCTGTATCAGCAATTAAAACAACTTGAACAACAAGCTCTGAACCATGATGCCGCTCTAAATGAAGACAGCGCAAAATTACTTGCTAATCACAGTCGCTTTAACCACAGCTTATTTGAGCAACATGGTGCCAAGTTAGGCCCTTGCATTAAACAAATTGAAGGGGATATCAAGCGCTTAGAAAGGTTACTAAATAGGGGCACTACGGGGCCGCTTGCCTTATCTTTAATGGGGCAAATAGAAGATAAATTTAAAGCCTTATCAACGGCTCTAGTCACAACTAAGCTTGATATCAAAAATCAAATTTATAGTCGCAATTCCAAACGCAAAAGTTATCAAGCTAAAGTGGCTGCCCATCATTCTAACAATCCTTATCATTGGATTGCAGCGACCGTAATGCAGTCGAGCCATTCCATGCATCAAGAGTTAGCGAAACATCAACATTGGTTAGAAAAACTCGAAGACAAAGCAAAAGAACAACAAAGAACCCTTGATTTTTGTCGGGATGACCAAAAAATAAAATTACAACAGGACATCTTACAAACCCATAAACGCATTGGGCAATGTCGTAAAGCAATGGATTATTTACAACAAAACATCTACCGAATTGAAGGTAAATACAGATGAAAAAATGGCTACTTGGACTGATGCTAATGAGTTGTCACGCCCTTGCAGGAAGTCTGACTATTCCCTATGAATTCAGATTTCAGAGCATTAATGGCACCCCAATTGCGACGAGCAACTTCAGCCACAAAGATAGATTAGCGTTGCAAAAAGGACCGCAAATTATTGCCTTAACATATCAAGATATCATAGAAGATGATATTACAGATTCGACAGAAATAATAACATCGAAGCCTTTCTACTTGCACTTCAACCATGATGGTTTAAGCCATTACCAACTTTTGGCCGCAGGTAAGCTGATCAATGTGGACCCCAAAAAATATGCCCTCAACCCACAAGTTACACTAGTGAAACCTGGCAAAGAGGCCATTGCTTTTGTGGTATCAAATCAAGCACCTCAGGTATCCACATCAGCTCAACTTAAGCTTGGCAATGATGATTTGGCCCGACAAATGCTCGAATATTGGTGGCAACAAGCCTCACCAAAAACCAAACAACAATTTAAGAATAAATACTTACAAGCAAAATAGTTGCACTTATTGGGGTGTATTCCTAATCTTATAAGAGATTTTAGCTACAAGATTGCACCATGAAACTACTAATTGCATCCGATCTACATGGAAGTGCTACCGCTGCCCAAAAAATCATTAATCAATTTGAGTATCATAGATGTGAATATCTGGTATTATTAGGTGATCTTGTTAACCATGGCCCACGCAATCCAATACCCGAGGGCTATGACCCATTAAGGCTTGCTTCGATTCTTAACCCACTTAGCCATCATATTATTGCCGTAAAGGGAAACTGCGATTCTGAGGTAGACCAGCAATTGCTGGATTTCGATATTCTGGCACCCTATAACCACCTACTCATCGGCCACAGGAGACTTTATTTAACCCATGGCCATGATATTGGTCCAAAAAAGCCTCCAAAGCTGAATAATCAGGATATACTATGCAGTGGTCACAGTCATATTCCAGTAATGGAGCCTTTACAAAATTATTGGCATTTTAATCCTGGTTCTGCCGCCTTACCTAGAAATGGGTTACCTGCAAGTGCGGGAATAATAGATGATCACAGTTGCACTTTAATCACCCTGAATAAAGGGCAAACCCTATGGCAACATACATTAAATTAATTGCTTACCTTTAAGGAATTCCTCCATGAGCATAAACACACAATTCATCAATGCCGTCATCGATAACCAATTACTGTGGGGACTTGCAGAAAAAAATGGTGATGGCTTTTTAGTTTGTGATTCCAGTGAATATGAAGATACAGATGTTATGCCTCTTTGGGATTCAGAGCAGCAAGCGGCAAGTCATTGCACCGATGAATGGTCAGAATACAGCCCTGTGAGTATTGATTTAGAACAATTCCTTGAGTTCTGGGTCAGCGATTTAAACGACGATGGGGTGCTTGTTGGAGTGCAATGGCAACTTGATGGCGAATGTCCAGAATATGATCCTATTGAACTGGCTAAAGCCTTTGCTGAACAAGAAAGCGACTAATATTGTTCATTAATGCCCACCTGTATCGATATTCCTTTTCAATTTCGCCACGACTGTTGGTTCTGTGGCGAACCTAAAAAGCATGTTATTGAGTTGCCAGCAGCAATTGATGGCAGCCATCCTATGCTGGCCGTTCCGGGCTGTGGCGAGTGCATTAACATATCTCATAAAACGACTCGGGTATCTTTGTGGGATCAGCAAAGGTACATTAAAAAAGCCTTAATCAAACGCTACCAAAGGCACCTAGCAATAGGTGTCAACTGGACTGAACAAGAGCTAAGGGATTGCGAATTCGAAGGAAAGGCTCTCGAAGGCTTCAGAATCAGCGGTTGGAAAATGTATGAAATTGCCAAGTCTAGGGTTAACTATCAAGGTTGGAAGCTTGCCATAGATGGCGTTGAATTAGACCATCAACAACCACCAACGTTTCAATTTGATGGCGTAAGTTATCCATCCCTTAGTGATGCTATCGAACATTACTGTAGAGCTCGGCATTTAGATAAAAGCTTTGTTAAAAAAATCATTAACAAAGTTGGACAGCAGCAATTTGGTTTCAGCATTCGACTTGCCAGTATTCACCTTATGTCTACTAATGAAATGAAACAACAAGTATTGCAAGAATTATAAAAAGCGCTATGTTAGGAAGTAAATACCCTTGCTCGCTGTGATTATGATTTTTAGATACTGGTTGTTACTTTTTTTGAAATATATTCAAAAATTGTTTTTTCCGATTGAGGTGAAACACCCCGGAAAAGAAATTAATTTCGATAATAACACTCACCTTGCGGTGTTTTTAAATCATTCCAGCTTCATTGAAGTGATCCTAGCTGGGATTTTACCAAATCGAGCATTAAAGCAATTAGCTCAAAAGCTTATCATCCCTATTGCAGCTGAAACGGCTACTCGTCCAATAGGCAAACTGATCCGTTTAATTGGCCCTAAGATCCTACCTATAAGTCGCCGCCGCGACCATAGCTGGCATGGTTTTATGAATGCTATTGAAGAGCAAGACATTATGATTTTCTTCCCAGAAGGGAGAATGGCTCGCCGCGGCGGAGTCGATAAGCATGGCAAACCTATGACCATGCGCAGAGGCATTTATGATGTGTTACAAGCTTTTAAAGGAAAAAATATGCTGCTGTACTACAGTGGCGGCTTTAGGCATATCCTTCCGAGAGGAAAGTACTGGCCAAAATTCTTCAAAAAAAGCTACGGTAAGGTTGAAATCATTAATGTTGATGAGTATTTAGCAAAATTTGAAAGCTACAAAGACAGCGCTCAAGCCATTTGTGAAGACTTACTAACAAGAAAGCAAAATTACCTTGATAGCCTTAAATTAAGATAAAAAAACGCTCCCAAAGGAGCATTTTTTAACCGTTAAGGCGTGTAATAAGTCGCTGCACCAGGCCCTACCGGCAGCCCGAATACAAATACCCATACATAAAATAGAATAGACCATCCAAGCATAAAGCAGATGGAGTATGGCAGCATTGTTGCAATCAAGGTCCCAATACCTAGATTTTTTTGATATCGACTGGCTACCGCTAAAATCAACCCAAAATAACTCATCATTGGAGTAATGATATTTGTCGTCGAATCACCAATTCGATAGGCCGCTTGAATCGTCTCTGGCGCATAACCCACCAGCATCAACATAGGAATAAAGATAGGTGCCGTTACCGCCCATTGCGCAGAAGCGCTACCAATCATTAAATTAATAAAACCACATAATAAAATGAAGGCGAAAAATAACGATGGACCAGTCAAGCCAATGCTATCTAAAAACTCAGCTCCGGTAACCGCAAAGACTTGACCAAAGTTAGTCCACTTAAAGAAAGCAACAAACTGTGCTGCAAAAAATACCAGAACAATGTACATCCCCATAGAAGACATTGATTTAGCCATTGCATTAATGACATCACGATCATTTTTCATCGTGCCGACCACTTTGCCATAAGCAAAGCCCGGAATCGCAAACAAAATAAAAATAAAAGCAACGATACTTTTTAAGAAAGGAGAGCCTGCAACTTGCCCATCATCGCCACGCAAAATGCCATCACTTGGAACAATTGTCCAAGCAACCAAAGCGCCAACCACCAATAAAGCCAAACCCGCAACAGCTAAGCCCTTTTTCTCTACAGCAGTTAAATGCCCCATGCTATCTTTTGACAAGTCTTCTGCTGCATCATTAGGATTATAGGTTCCTAGCTTAGGTTCAACTATTTTCTCAGTAACCCAAGCACCAATGATGGCAATAAAGAAAGTAGAAACAAACATGAAGTACCAGTTTGCTTCTGGCCCAACAGTATAAGTAGGGTCAATCATTTGTGCTGCAGTTTCAGTAATACCAGATAATAGCGGGTCAACCGTACCAATAAGCAAGTTAGCTGAATAGCCTCCAGATACCCCGGCAAACGCTGCCGCTAAACCAGCCAATGGATGACGCCCTAAAGAGTGAAACAGCATTGCTGCCAATGGAATAAGTACCACGTAGCCAAGCTCTGAAGCGGTATTAGAAACGATAGCGGCAAATACCACGGTAACCGTTACCATACGCTTAGATGCGCCCATGACCAATCCACGCATTGCAGCTGATAATAGCCCTGAGTGTTCCGCAATAGAAACCCCTAATAAAGCCACAAGTACCGTGCCTAAGGGCGCAAAGCCAGTAAAGTTGGTCACTAAGTGAGTAACAATACGTTCTAAGCCATCAGCATTTAATAAGCTGACAACTCGAATGACACCATCTGCGCTTCTTCCTGCCGCGCCTTCTGGGCGAGGATCCAAAACTGATACTTCAAAGTAACCAGCAATCCCAGACATCACAATAATCGCCAAGCAGAAGCTCGCAAACAGAGTAATTGGGTGAGGCAGTAAGTTACCTAGATATTCAACGCCATCTAAAAAGCGTGTAAAAAACGTTTTCTTAGATGCATCATTTGCGTTTACGCTAGATGGAGACATTTTCACTTCCTATAAAAAAAGTTCAGGCTAAGTTGTTTAACCTGAACCCATGAGATAAATTGAATACTATTCTGAACAACTACTGATCATAACGACAATACCCTTATATCTAAAGAAAAAAATCGACAAAGTTTGTATACTGGTAAATTTCCAGCATTAGAATTGAGCTTTTTTTGACCTACAGCACAAAAAATTGATCACGATATTCATCAATGTATAGGGTTTAAGACTCAACTATGACTCTAAAAATCACTCCGTTTTCTCAAGATATGGCTGCAGAACTGTTAGCTTTAATGCATTCCAGTGACACCATTGATCATCATAACAGTTATACCCTCTGGCAGGCCGCCCAGTTCGATGGCGATTTATTTTTAACTGCACAGCTTAATGGTCAAATGGTGGGCTATATTTTTGGCCGGCAAACCTCAAATGGGGTATTACTCTGGCAAATATGTGTCGCCAAAAGCCAGCAAAACAAGGGGATAGGGATGAGCTTGGCAACGGCTTTTTGCAAAGCCGCTCAGGTTAAAGGTATTGAACAAATTCAACTGACTATCACCCCAGATAACCAAGCATCGAAATCATTATTTACACAGCTTGCTGATCACTTAGGTTGGAATTTCGAGCAACAAGGAGTGACAGGAACTTTTGCTAACACAATGAAAAATGAGGATATATATATCATTACCGTTTTAGACTAAGCTTTACTTTAGCTAACCATCTTCAGTCTAAGGATGACCAAATGAAACTCTTTTTAATCGCCATCATGCTGGTTTTGCCGTTATCAGTTTGTGCTAAGGAACTTGATGTCGAAGAGCTAAGAGTGAATAAAGCACAGAATCAATTGCCCGAAGTTGTTAATCGCTATCAATCGATACTACAACATATGCTGTTTAAGCTTAAAACTGCCGAAGATGAACGCCATTTAAATTCCATCAGTTACCAACAGGGACTGAAACTCTGGCAGCAAGCCAGAGTCGATGTACAATCAGGCAATCTGGATGATCGCTCTTTGTACTGGGGCAGGTTGTGGCTTGCAAAACACTTTAAACAAGCTAAAACCAATCAAGTTAACTGGTTAACTCAAGTGGCTTTAAAAGGCTTTGAGCAAAGTTCACGAGGAATAACTGACATTAGTTTTTCCGACCAAAGTGACATTCGAATCTTAGTCACGGGTTTTGATCCATTCCTGTTAGATAAGGATATCAGTCAATCTAATCCCTCAGGTATCGCAGCGCTCGCATTAGACAATATCAGCTGGCGCAATAAATCCAATCAGCAAGTTGAAATACAAAGCCTAATTGTACCTGTTAGGTTTAAAGATTTTGATCAAGGCCTAATCGAAGCCATTATTAGCCCACTTATCAAACACAATAAAGTCGATATGATAGTGACCATTTCAATGGGTAGAGAGCATTTTGATTTAGAACGCTTTCCAGGTCTCAATCGTTCCAGTGCGGTAGTTGATAACCTTAACGTGTTGACCGGTGCCAACGTTACAAAACCACTTCCACCAAGATTAAAAAAGCAGCCACTACAAGGGCCCCAATTTCTGGAATTTTCCTTGCCGGTGGCAAAAATGCAACAAGCAACAGGCCGTTACAAAATTAATGATCGCCGCCTGGTCACCACCTTAACAGGGCAAATTGATGCTGCAAATTTAAACATCTTAGCCAATGAAATTAGTGTTCAAGGATCTGGAGGAGGTTACCTTTCAAATGAAATAAGCTACCGAACGTTATTACAATTACAGAATCTGCAGTCAGAGATAGTCGCAGGTCATATCCATACCCCTAAAATAAAAGGCCATGATCGCCAAGCAGCACTGGATATATTAAAACAAATCCAAAAAATGCTGGTTCTAGCAAGTCATTAAAAGCCAATTCATGATAGCCTTAGGGCTATGAAAAGAACACTCACACAAGAACAAATCCTACAAATTCAAACCCGCATTGAAATTTGTTATCAACAAGCAGAACAGAAGCTTAAGCGGACATTTATCAGGCCACAACTTGAACTCAATGGTCGTGGTCGGATAGCTGGCAGTGCAAATTTAACCTTAAACAAGTTGCGCTTAAATCCCATTCTTTTTAAGCATAATCAAGATGAATTTATGCAAGAGGTCATCCCTCATGAGATCTGCCACTTACTTTGCTACCAATTGTTTGGCCGTACTCGCCCCCATGGGGTACAGTGGCGGAGTTTAATGCAGGGCATATTTAACTTACCTGGACGTGCAACACATTCTATGGATTTAGCCCCGCTGCAACAAAAAAGCTTTGCTTATCAATGCAAATGTGGTCCAGTATCACTCACAATTAGACGCCATAATAAAGTATTAAAAGGCGCACAATACCTTTGCAGAAAATGTGCAACGGTACTGACATATAAAGCGAGTTAATTTTTTTGAGGGTTATTTTTTGTCGTTATTTTTACGTCTTTTGACGCTTTTGGTTTTATGTTTTAGTTTCAGTGTTGCTGCCACTCCAGAAAATTTTAGAAAGTCTAAGGTTGAACTTAAAAAGCTCTATGCAAATAATTTGCAGCTAACCAGTTTCTACTGTGGCTGCGATATTAAAATTAAACAAAAATTATGGGTTCCTGATCATCAATCCTGTGGCTATCAAGTTCGTAAACAACAAAAGCGAGCAGCTAGAATTGAATGGGAACACATCGTTCCAGCATGGGAGTTCGGCCACCAAAGACAATGTTGGCAACAAGGTGGTAGGAAAAATTGTAGCAAAAACGACCCCGTATTTAGAAAAATGGAAGCAGACTTACATAACTTGGTCCCTGCAATCGGCGAGGTTAATGGCGATCGTTCTAATTTTCGATTTAGTCAAAATAACCTACAGCCTGATCAATATGGGCATTGTCCTATGATGGTTGATTTTAAATCACGTAAAGCCTACCCAAGCCCAAGAAGCAGGGGGGCAATTGCCAGAACCTATTTGTACTTTGAACAGCATTATGGTTTAAATATTGCAAAATCCCAGAAGCAACTTTATCAAGTTTGGAATAAACAATATCCGGCAACGTTTCAGGAGTGCCGTCGCGATGCAGCTTTAAGTCAAAAACAAGGTTGGAGCAATCCCTTTGTTCATCAACAATGTCAGCAATTTGCTGGGCATGCTGATGGCCTAAAACTCTAATCACTAAGTGCTTTAGCTAGGAACAAATTAAGTGCCATACAAATATTTCAAAATCGGCCGTTATCTGCATTGGATAAGCTTCATCTTGTCGGGCGTTATTGCCGCCTTTTTTATGAGTTGGATGGTGTTAGCCAAGAGTGATTTTAGCTACAGTTGGTTACATGATGTCATCGATATCGGAGCCCATACCCAAAAATATGGCCCTAAGAACCGTAATCGGGAAGACTTTGAGTTTACCACCAAAACGGAAAGGGTTCGGTTATTCTCTGAAATCAACTTAGCGATTCACAATAATGGCCAAGGTTTGAAGGACATTTCATATGTAATAAACGGCCAGCACAGCCCCACCGATACTTTATTACATCAACGTGAAATCGCTCATTTAAAAGATGTAGCCAGACTGATTAGCTTGCTCTATTGGGTGGGTACTATCGCGAGTATCATTTGGCTGGCACTGGCTCTGATGTATCTAAGAAAATGGCTTAAGGCACCTACTTTCAAACAACAACTGGTTGCAATTACATCTTTGCTGATAACGAGTAATCTGCTAATTATCGTGGTGGGCCCCAAAAATCTGTTTTACTGGTTACATGAGATGATTTTTCCAGCTCAAAATCAATGGCATTTTTTTTATCAAGACTCTTTGATGACGATCTTAATGAAAGCCCCTGATTTATTTGGCTATATCGCCATCGAGCTAGGACTAATGACTATAGCTATTTATCTAGGCATTAATTACTTGCAAACCACAATTAACAGTAGGCATTGCTAATGTTTAGACTTATTGGTGGCGTTTTTCAACCCCACAAAAACAATACCAAGCAGCAGTATCCATCCTATAACCATGATATTTCCTTAATCACTTTTACTCTATAGAAACATATTTTGTTTAACTCAGTCCAGCCTTTACTGATAAACTAACAACATTCAGATGATTAAAATAAGGTAATTTCCCCCATGGGCTTAGCTCGTTTCTATCACAATGAACCTTTAACCGTTGGGCAGCAAATTGTACTTAATGATGATGCAGCTGGTCACATAGGCCGGGTGCTAAGAATGCAAGCGGGTGAACGGGTCATTATCTTTAACGGTTCAGGTCAGCACTTCCCTGCTACCATCACCAGCGCCAGCAAAAAAAATGTAGAAGTTCATATCGATGAAGCGATAAGCTCCAATAATGAATCACCGCTGCGCATTCATTTAGGCCAGGTGATCAGCCGTGGTGACCGTATGGATTTTACCATCCAGAAATCGGTGGAACTTGGGGTCAACACCATCACACCGTTATTCTCAGAGCGCTGTGGCGTTAAACTGAGTGGCGATCGTCTCGCTAAAAAAATCGAACAATGGCAAAAAATCGCCGTTGCGGCCTGCGAGCAATCGGGCCGAGATGTGGTTCCAAATATACGTCCAGCCATGCAATTAGAAGCTTGGTGCGCGGAAGATACTGAGGCTCTAAAGTTAAATCTGCATCCAAGGGCTGCGCATGGTATCAATGGCCTAACCCTAGATAAGTTATCCGCTCGACTACTGATTGGTCCCGAAGGTGGACTCTCTGATGTTGAGATTGCCATGACCGAAAACTACCAATTTACCGATATTTTATTAGGCCCACGAGTACTTCGTACTGAAACGGCCTCTTTAACCGCTATTACTGCCCTTCAGGCTCGCTTTGGCGATTTAGGATAAGGAATAACAATGATTAAACTTGGCATAGTGATGGATCCTATAAAGGACATCAATATTAAAAAAGACTCTAGCTTTGCCATGCTAATGGCCGCCCAAGCCCGAGGTTATCAGCTTTACTATATGGAAATGCAGGATCTTTACCTAAATAATGGTGAAGCTTTTGGTCAGGTAAAACCACTTAAAGTAGAGAACAATCCTGAATCTTGGTATGAATTTGGCGAACAAGCTGACATGCCATTAAGTGAACTGGATGTGATCCTTATGCGTAAAGATCCCCCCTTCGATACTGAGTTTATCTATTCGACTTACATGCTTGAGCGTGCCGAAGAAAAAGGCACCTTAATTGTTAACAAGCCACAGTCACTGCGTGATGCTAACGAAAAACTCTTCACCGCTTGGTTCAGTCAATTTACCCCTAACACCCTAGTCAGCCGTGATGCCAAACGTATTCGTCATTTTATTGAGGAACATAAAGACACGATTTTAAAGCCTCTCGATGGCATGGGCGGCTCTTCTATTTTCCGTGTTAAACAAGGCGATCCTAATATTGGGGTAATCATTGAAACTCTCACGTCATTAGAAACCCAATATGCCATGGCGCAACAGTTTATTAAGCAAATTGATGCGGGTGACAAACGCATTTTAATTGTTGATGGCGAGCCTATGCCATATTGTCTCGCTCGGATTCCAGCGAAAGGAGAGACCCGCGGTAACTTAGCTGCTGGCGGCCGTGGTGTGGCTCAGCCGCTATCTGAATCTGACTGGCACATTGCTAATACCATTGGTCCAGAGCTTAAAAAGCGCGGCCTGATTTTTGTAGGCTTAGATGTCATCGGTGAGAATGTCACAGAAATTAACGTGACCAGCCCAACCTGTATCCGCGAAATTGAAGCCGCTTATGACGTGGATATTACTGGCAAGCTGATGGATGCGATTGAGCGCTACGTTAACGCTCAAAGGTAGCTGGATACTTAATGCCTTAATTATTTAATAAATTGAGTATATTATGCTCGGCAATTGCCGAGCATTTTTTTACATGGAATCGAAATGAATAACAAAAAATTACTAAGCTGCTTATTGGGTGCTGCCTTAAGCCTTCCTGGGTTTGCAGCCGAAAAGCCAAAAAACATTATTATTATGATCGGTGATGGTATGGGTTTTCCATACACCACAGGTTACCGCCACTTTGTCGATAGCCAAGAAACCACCACCGTCGAGACCACAGTATTTGATCGGCTGCATGTGGGCTCCGCCTCTACTCATCCCCACCATCATGATGGTGTGGTAACCGATTCTGCCGCGTCGGCAACCGCCCTAGCCACGGGCACTAAAACCTACAATGGTGCGATTGCGGTTGATATTGAAAAAGAGCCATTAACCACTGTAATGGAAATCGCTAAAGCTAAAGGTATGAACACTGGGCTAGCGGTCACCTCAACCATTACCCACGCTACCCCGGCTTCTTTTTTTGTACACAACGAATACCGCAAAAACGAAAAAGAGATTGCCCAAAGCCTAACCGAGACGCCTGCAGATGTAATGTTTGGTAATGGCCGTCACTTTACCCAAGCCCAACTGGACACTTTAGCTGCCAAAGGTTACCAGGTGATCAGTGAGTACAAGCAATTAGCCAGTCTTAAGCCAGGCAAGGTAATGGCAACCATGCCACTGACCAATGCCATTGACGATGAACCAATGCGACTCACTAAAATGACAAAACAAGCCCTTAAGCAGTTAAAAGGTTCAAAACAAGGCTTTGTATTATTAATTGAAGGCAGTCAAATCGATTGGGCTGGTCACGCTAATGATATTGCTTGGGCAATGCATGAAATGGCGGATTACGGTGGCGCGGTAGAAGCGGCAGAAGCCTTTGTTAAAGCTAACCCTGATACCCTATTAATTGGTACTGCCGATCATTCAACCGGTGGTTTAACCTTAGCTCGTGATGGTGATTACCGTTGGGAGCCACAATCACTGTTAAAGATCAAGCAGTCACCTGAAGCAATCGCTAAAATAGCCACTACCGCTGAAGATCCAGTCGCTATTATCAACCGTTCATTGCCTTTCAAGCTCAATGATGAACAACTAAAACTCATTAAAAATACCGATCTCAAAGAGCCCAAAGCATTAACCAACGCTATAAAAAAAGTGATCGACTTACACACTGGAACTGGCTGGACAACCTCAGGTCATACTGGTGAAGATGTACCAGTTTATGCAACTGGGGTTGGTGCTCATTTGTTTAGCGGGCATTTAGATAATACCGATATCGCCGATAAGATCATTAAACTTCTACAATAACCTTGTATAATAGGGACATTGAATTTTGTATGAGTCCTAACAGTGTCCCTAACTAATCCTTCGATTTTACTCGAGCGCAATCTAGAAGCTTTTGAAAACTCTAAGCTACTGATCCTAAATCATGAAGATGATGATTTTGCTGTGTCTGCCAGTAAAATTGCTGATTCTGTTACCGCCCTAGCGCTCGATTTCCAGCATCATCAAACTCTCAAGGGTCACAATTATGTTGACTGTCATTTTGGCACTCATCTCAATAAAGAGGGAGACGGCTTTGATGATATTATTATTTACTTCTCTAAAACCAAAGCGCTAAGCCAATACCTTCTTGATATGGCTCAGCACTTAATTAAAAATAACGGCTATATTTGGGTCGTAGGTGAGAATAACTCCGGCATTAAAACTTTGCCCAAAATGTTAACAAGCACTTGTTATAAATCTGATAGCGCTCGTCGTTGCAGTTTATATTACTCACAAATAGAGCAGCCAACTCGCCACTTTGCCATTGAAGATTATCTCGAACAGTTTCAACTTTCATTTAATCAAAGCAGCCTCCATGTTTGCACCTTGCCTGGTGTATTTGCTGGGCAAAAATTAGATGCTGGCACTGAGCTGTTGTTACAGACCCTAGTGAACAACCAGCAAGGACGTATTCTCGACTTTGGTTGTGGCTCAGGCGTCTTAACCGCAGCCATCGCCCTGAACAACCCGGATGCACAAATAGAAGCTGTCGATATTAACGCAATGGCTTTAGCTGCTTGCAAATTAACTATGGATGCCAATAACTTACAAGTAAACGTCTACCCGTCAAATGGCTTACAAGAAGTGCAACCTGGTTTACAAGCAATTATATCGAATCCTCCATTTCATGACGGCTTGGTAACTACTACAGATATCGCAACTCAATTTGTAGCGGATTCTAAAAAAGTGCTCAATCAAGGTGGACTATGGCAAATTGTTGCGAATGCCCACCTCCCTTATGGTGAAGCAATAGCGGCCAGTTTTGGAACAATCTGCGTCGAAAATAGTAATAATAAGTTTAAGGTTTACCTTCAAAATCGCTAAAGTTTTTCAACTTACTGCCGCTTTACAATTTATTAACAACTAAAGTATGCTGAACAAAAATAATAAATTGCGCAGCATTTGATTATGTTAAAAGAAGAGCAGCTTCATTTTGATCAGCAACAGGGAAAGCTTTTTGCCGTTATTGGTGCAGAGCAAATTCCCAATTTAGAAGCGAAAAAAATTCTAGATTACGTTATTGAGCATACCCCTTATTACTCAAATCTCAGTTATCTTTCTAAGCAGATAGCACCATTGCTGCAAACGATTACCCCGCTCCAACAATTGGTGAAAATTGAGATTGCCTTACAACTAGACTGCCAATTAAACATTCACGTGACTGCCGATTCGATGGCAGTTGAAGCACAATTAATTGGCGCCTATGGTGGCAAGCCTATCTCTCTGATAGGACTATTAGAGCAACTTAAAGAGGCTAACATCAATCAAGGGCTTTCCCGCCAAAAGATCCTTCAAGTTATTAATAGGTCCGCAGAACTCGCGCCAGGGGAAACCGAAGCAATCATCATTGCTTTAGGTACACCAGCTCAAAACGGGGTTGATGCTCAACTTGAAAACTTAGTCTTCCCAAGCCAACATGTATTAAATAAATCCCAAGGGTCAGAACTACCACTGGTTAGCAAAGGTGAAAAGCTGCTGATCAAGCACCCACCATCCAAAGGAAAACAAGGTTTCACTGTCACAGGTCAATTACTGCCTGCTATTGAAGGAAAAGACCGTCATCTACAACAATCCCCTGGCACAACACTGAATGATACCCAAGATGCCCTGATTGCGACTCGATCTGGATTACCAGTGCATGGCGACACTGGTTTGAGGATAGATGATATCTTGGAACTGGAACAAGTCATCAATCAGAGCCAAAATATTGAATTTGATGGTTCAATATTTATTAAGGGGGATGTTCGTTCTGCTTGTACGATAAAAGCTTCTGGAGACATTATCATCGCCGGTATTATAGAAACCGCCAATATCCATGCTGGGGGGGATATCATTGCCACCAAAGGGATAGCTGGAAAGCAACGTAGTTTAGAATACTTAAGCTGCAAACTTACCGCTAAAGGAGATATCTGTATTGGCTACGCTCAATATGCACAACTGCAGGCGCAGAATATTAGAGTCGAAAAACAATTACTGCACTGTTTAACCCATGCACAAAATAATATCGAATTAGGTCATGATGATTCAATATCTGGCGCAATTGTTGGTGGTCAGTCATCTGCCGGCTATCAAGTTTTGGCACAAGAAATCGGTTCAACATCCCATACCAAAACATTGATTCAATGGGGAAAAGCGTATCCTAAATTAGTTAAAAAAAGACTCGTTACCCTGACCGAACTTGAGAATTTACAAATTAATCAAAAACGTATTTTTGCCCAAATCCGCGCTTTTGAAAAACCACAAGATTGGGACCTCTATCCAGAATTAAAAGCCCAAGCTCAAGCAATTCAGAGCGAATTAAATGATGTTGAAACACGCCTTGAAAAAGTACAAAAAGAGTTTGAAGAGATAGATAAACAAGTGAAACTATTCTACAAACAAAATCTTTTAATCGTTACTCAGCAGATATTTGCCGGTGTAGACCTCTCTATTGGCAAAAGAAGCCTGAAGGTGCCTAAAAATCTAAGCTCCTGCCATGTCAGTTTAGTTAATGAAAATATTAGGATTGTTCAGCAAAATCTTGCCGAAGATAGCTTAAGCCTGATATAACAACAATGTTGTAAACCTTATAATAAAAAGAACCATTGTTGTTATGCCTAAAAATGTAAAGAGCTATTTTGATAGCTTAGTTATGTGGCTACTACTGTGTAGTAGTTTACTTATTTTTTTACCTCAACCTGTATTGCAGTTGATCGGTGTCGCCAATTGGCTAGGCCAATATGATATCTATATTGGTTTAGTCTTTATTGGCTGCAGTGGCCTTAAACTTATTAACGTATTTAATTATGGGCTTGACCACGCGATACGTTCCTTAAAGCAACAACGACAAAAGCAAGATATCGATGAAAAAATTGAGTTTCTTGATCAAGCTGAACGCTCACTTTTAAGAGAGTTTTTTATTCAGTCAAGTTCAATTTTGACCATGCCTACCACTGAAATTAGTGTCATCAACCTTAAACAAGCTGGAGTATTAGAGCAGCTAGGGAAAGAACGCCATTATGCCATTTCTGAGCCCACCGCAGAGTTTAGGATATCCCTTTATGCCCGCAAAAAACTTAACCGCCAGCTGTTAATGTTACCTAAGGGGCAGCCAGATGAAGTTGAAATGAAGCGATTATTAAAAACTCGTCCAGAATTTCATAAAAATATTATTAAACCCAATAAAACAGCTGCTTAATTGCAATAAAAAACCTCGCCTAGGCGAGGTTTTTTATTGCAATACCAAGTTTACTTCTCAGCTTGAGCTTTAGCTAGCTGTGCCAGCTCTGGCTTATGTTCAGCAATTTCTTGAGCACTTAGGCCAGTTAGCTCATGCGGGAATACTAACCAACGGTCTGACTTATCAATGTAGAAGTCTGGTTCGCGACCAGTTTGATTATTCTTTGGTTTAAAATAAGGCGTTGCAATTTTAATTTCAGGCGTGTTCTTACGACATGAAGCATGTAAATCCTTAATCACCTGCTCTACTGATAAACCAGAATCATAAACGTCATCAATGATCAGTACTGAATCTTCAGAGTTCACTTGTTTTTCAATATAACGTAAGCCATGAACTTTTACTTGCTTACCACGTTCACCAATACCAACGTAAGAAGAAGTACGAATAGCAATATGATTGGTTTCATGCCCCAAGAAATCAAACACTTCCTGAACAGCGATACCTACCGGAGCACCGCCGCGCCAAACACCAACAATATAATCCGGACGGTAACCACTCTCATAGATTTTTTTACCTAATTGGAATGAAATATCCAGCAGTTCTTGTGCAGAAATAAAGTGTTTTTCGATGCTCACGCTATGCTCCATGTAACCAGATCAATTCTGGCAAGTTAAAACCATTCAATAATGGGGCGGCATAATACCATAACAAGTACTTACTAACAGTAAAAACGCCCTAAAGGGTAATAGTGTTATCTATTTGCTAAAGATAGTCCAAAAATAAAGGCCTGCTACTCACTAAAGTAACAAGCCTTTTAAAAAATATTGGTTGCTAGCCTTGGTCTTTACCAAAATACTCCAACGCCAACACGATACTAATCGCCACAGCCATTAATGCTAAAGCCATTGGCAGTTGCGCGGGTAAGTTTAATAGTTGCTCATAGGTCTCTGGAGAAAGATTTTCTTGGAGCAGCGGTACCTGCTCACCTTTTGAATTAGTTCTCCAAGTAATCGTTTGTTTCCATGGCCAGATTTTTGGCAAGGTGCCAATCATTAAACCCGTTAGAAAAACTAACATAATATCTTTTGCTCTTTTTAGTAACATCGACAATATGTGAGAAAAGCTCAACAGACCAGTAATACAGCCAAGCATAAACACAGAGATAATCCCGATATCAAACGATTTAACAGCACCTAAAATGCCACTATATAAACCAAGCAAAAGTAGGATAAAACTGCCTGAAATGCCTGGTAAAATCATCGCACATATTGCAATAGCCCCCCCAAAGAATACCGTCACATAGTTCACATCCAAACTAACTGGAGTGACTTCAGTGATCCCGTAGGCAAACAGCCCTCCTAACACTAGAGCTAAAATACGACTGACTTGCCAAGACTGTACCTGACGTAACATGTGCCATACCGACACGATAATTAAGCCGAAGAAAAAGCTCCATAACGGCACTGGATGCTCAACGAGCAAGAATGAAATCACTTTAGCTAAGGTGGCAATGCTGGTTAAAATACCTGCAAACAATACAACCAAGAAGGTTCCATTAATGTATTCCCAGCTCCCTTTAATGCCTTCATTTTTTAAACGGATGATTAATGTCGGATTAATACGACGAATGCTTTCTAGCAGAGTCTCATATATACCGGTAATAAACGCAATCGTACCCCCAGACACTCCAGGTACGACATCCGCAGCGCCCATTGCTGCACCTTTTAAAAAGGTTAAAATCCACTGTTTCAAAATACAACTTCCATTATTGGTTAAAGTTAAGCCACAGGACCATAACTTGATATAAAATATTGAGCCCCAATCCCAGCAGTAAGATACCACTGAGTTTATCTAAAATCTGTGCTTGTTGGCGTAATTTAGGTAATAACCACGATTGAGACAATAACAACACGACTAAAGTGTACCAAAGCCCATCAATCATAAGCGGTGTGATAACTAAAGTGCCGATATTACCAGAATGGCTGATCTGTGCCACAAATTGACTAAATAGAGCCACAAAAAAAAGCATAATTTTAGGGCTTAAGAGTGACATGACTAAACCATCTAAACCGGCTCGCCAAAGTGGGGCGACTTTCCCCGCAGCTAAGGACTGGGCAATCCCTTGTTTAGCAAGGATAGCTTTACAACCTATCCATATTAAATAGCCACCACCCAAAGCGCTTATTACTTGGAAAATAAGCGGATATTGTTGCATCAATACATGCAACCCCAACACTGACATTAGCGCGTAAACACCTATTCCCAATGCATGTGCCCAAGAACAAACCACGCCATGCAAGCGACCAGAAGCTAAAGTATGTCTGGCCACGAGTGCGAGTGATGGTCCAGGAGACATTGCCCCTAACAAACAAACCACAGCCAATGGTAGCCAATCTAAAAACGTCACAAATATCCCCTTTTATTATAAAAATGCTGTTAACCTGAACAAATACACAAAAAAATCGGGAACTTTTCGCTTTTTTATTCAACAAATATTAGTAAAGCGGTAATATGCTTTGTTGTTTTTAATTTTTCAAGTTGGATATTTTATGCTTAAAAAGCTTGTTGTATTGGGTGGTTTCTTTTTATTAACTTCTGGTTGTAGTTCTACCGTCCCAATCAAGGCACCTGAATCCATTGTCGGCAAATGGCAAATTACTCAGGTGGAGAAACAAAAACTTAGTCTTCTAGGGCAAAGTACAATTACTTTTAAGCAGGACAATAAAGTATCCGGCTTTAATGCTTGTAATAATTTTTTTGGTCAATACCAACAACAAGATAATCAATTAAGCTTTTCACCTATGGGAACGACCATGAAAGCTTGTGTTGATTCATTGATGCAGCAAGAGCGCAAAACAATGCAAGCTATCACCCAAGTTACCTATGTTAAAGGCGACTCTCAAAAGCTGCAATTACTAAACGAAGACCACAAAGTACTACTTATTCTTAATCGCCTGTAAAAAATATGACTAAAGCTACTATTCGCAAAGCGCAGTTACATGATGCTCAAGCCATTGTTGACTTTAACCAAGCAATGGCTCTTGAAACCGAAGACCTACAGCTCGATAGCACTATTATCACTAAGGGGGTAAGCACCCTCTTAGCAGAGCCTCAGCGTGGTTTTTATTTAGTTGCAGAGGTAGATGGTGTCCTTGCTGGCTCATTAATGGTCACCTTTGAATGGTCTGACTGGCGCGCCAAGGATTATTGGTGGATTCAATCGGTTTATATCAAACCCGAATTTCGCCGTCAGGGCATTTACAGCAAGCTGTACCAAGAAGTGAAAGATCAGGCTACAGCTAATGGCGGTGCCGCCAGTTTTCGCCTTTACGTTGAAAAAGACAATCAGCGTGCCCAGAGTACCTACCAAGCCCTAGGCATGAAACCATGCCAGTATGATATGTACGAGCAAAAATAATGGCTTTACGTATCGCAATTGGCTCCCATAACCCAGTTAAAATTGGTGCGGTAGAATCGGCTTTTAACAGCCTTTACCCCGAGCAGCAGCTGGACTTTTTGCCTGCAAGTGTACCTTCGTTGGTCAGCGACCAGCCCATGAGCGAAGCTGAAACCAAAGCCGGCGCGGTTAATCGTGCTCAAAATTTGGCAACCATCCTGCCCGATTGCGACTTTTACGTCGGCTTAGAAGGTGGCGTTGACCTCATTGACGACTTACCTTTTACCTTTGCCTACATTGCGGTACTGCATAAACAACAGGTGTACTTTTCCCGTTCTAGCGCGTTACCCTTACCTAAACAGGTTTATACACGCTTGCAGCAGGGAGAGGAATTGGGCACAGTAATGGATGATTTATTCCAGCAGACCAATATTAAACAAAAGGGTGGAGCCATAGGAGTGCTAACTAAAGGCCACTCCTCACGACAGGCGGTATACACCCACACGCTACTTGCCGCCATGGCGCCAATAAGTTTTAGCGAAATATTTTAAGGTAATAGTTATTCATGGAAGAATTTAAATCCCAATACAAACACTTGCTAGATATCCCAGTGGCTTGGGGTGAAATGGATGCCCTTGGGCATGTCAATAATGCCGTTTATTTCCGTTATTTTGAATCGGTACGACTGGACTACTTTGAATCCCATAAATTCATGCAAACCTTAACTGAGCATGGCAAGTTTCCTGTATTAGCCGATGTCCAATGCCGCTTTCGTCGCGCCGTTACCTTTCCAGATACCTTAACTTTAGGTGCCCGCATTACCGACCTAAATGCTCATGGCTTTACTATGGAGTATGGAGTTTATTCCCAAGCACAGCAAACCCTTGCCAGTGTGGGGACCTCTAAAGTTGTGATCGTCGATAAAGACACTGGACGTAAAGGTTTAATTCCAGAAAGCCTTGCTAAGCTCATTGCTCAAGATGTCAAACAAGGATAACCCATGCAACATAAGAAATTAGGCAGAACCACCTTAAATGTGAGCCCTATTTGTTTAGGCACTATGACCTTTGGCGCCCAAAACAATATTGAAGAAGCCATTGCCCAGTTAACTTACGCCACCGCTAATGGTGTTAACTTTATTGATACCGCAGAAATGTACCCAATTCCTCCATCGCCTGTAACCCAAGGAGATACTGAGAGATTTATTGGTGAATTTTTACAGCAACGCGGCCAGCGTGATGATTTAGTCATTGCCACTAAAGTTGCCGCACCTGGTGGCGTGAACTACATTCGTGGCGACCACGATAATATGAGTCTAAACTGGCGTAATATCCATAAAGCCTGCGATGACTCCCTGGCTCGGCTCAATACCGACTATATCGACCTCTACCAAGTCCACTGGCCTGACAGAAACGTCAACAGCTTTGGGCAGCTGAATTACCAAGCTCAAGAAAGTGAAAAGCAAACCCCAATCGTAGAAACCCTAGAGGCATTAGCGGATCTACAAAAACAGGGCAAAATTCGCTATATCGGTATTTCTAATGAGACTCCATGGGGAACGATGCAGTATCTGCATCTTGCCGACAAACATGGACTGCCACGCATTGCCACCATTCAAAACCCATACAATCTGCTTAACCGCTCGTTTGAGGTGGGCTTAGCAGAGGTGGCACATCGAGAAGAGTTACCACTACTGGCATACTCGCCATTAGCCTTTGGTATGCTAACCGGCAAGTATTTGGGTGGCGCTAAACCCCAAAATGCCCGTTTAACCCTATTCGAACGCTTCGCCCGTTATACCAAAACTGACAATGCTTGGAACGCGACGAAAGCCTACTGCGAACTCGCCGCTGATCACGGCCTGAGTCCTGCGCAACTGGCACTGGCCTATGTCAATTCACGGCCGTTTGTTGGCAGTAACATTATTGGCGCCACCAGCTTAGAACAGCTTAAAGAAAATATTGATAGTGCCAATATTGTCCTTGGTGATGATGTTCAAAAGCAAATTGAACAATTAGGCATTCAATTTAGTAATCCCTGTCCATAAAAATATTGCTGGCTAAATGCACTTTTTGCTGGCATTCACTTGCAATGCCAGCAACTATCCACCAAGATCTGTGCATTACTGATTATTTCCCTATTTGTATGAGCATAGATACCCTTTGGCAACAGTTTCCTGCCTTACTTCAAAGTGTTGGCGATCACCCGCTGACCTATTTAGACAGTGCCGCTAGCACCCAAAAGCCGCAATCGGTATTGGATGCGATGCAGGGCTTCTATCAAAAAGACTATGCTAATGTTCACCGCGCAGCCCACTCCTTATCCAGCCGGGCCACCTTCGCCTATGAAGCCGTTAGGGACAAATTGATTAAGTTTGTTGGGGCCGATAGCCGCCAACAGATCATCTTTAGCCATGGTACCACCAGCAGTATTAACATGGTGGCCCACGGCCTAACGCCACAGATCAATAAAGGCGATCGCATTCTGGTTGATACTGCCAGCCACCACGCCAACCTCGTCCCTTGGCAAGCCTTGGCCAAGCGCACAGGTGCCGTTATCGAGCCCATTGCCATTGATGAGTACTGCCGTATTGACCTTGATAAATTTGCTAAGCAAGTGTTCGGTGCCAAAGTGGTCGCCTGTGCCCACGTTAGTAATGCCATTGGTGCCATTAACCCAGTACAGCAAATTTGCCAATTAGCCCGCGCAGCAGGGGCTATTAGTATGGTTGATGGTGCCCAAGCCATCTCGCATCTGACGATAGATATTAAAGCCATAGGCTGTGATTTCTATGCCTTCTCTGGTCACAAAATGTATGGCCCAACGGGTATTGGTGTGCTTACTGGTAAACTGGCTGCATTAGAATCCTTAGATCCCATGCTAACCGGTGGTGAGATGATCAAAAGCGTCAGCTTTACTGGCACCGAATACGGCCCTTTGCCGAATCGCCTTGAAGCCGGCACACCACCCATTGCTGAGGTCATTGGTTTAGGCGCAGCTATCGATTTTATGCACAGCTTTGATTCTACCGCCGCCCTTAGCCATGAACGTAACTTACTGGCTAAAACCTATCAGGCGCTCAGTGAAAACGATCGTATCGAGATCTATGGCTACCACCCTGAGCATATTGGGGTGCTGGCGTTTAATATTAAGGGTGAGCATCACCAAGATGTGGCGACCTTGCTAGATCAACAGGGCGTTGCCATTCGCGCCGGTCACCACTGTGCCATGCCGCTGATGCAACACCTAGGCATTAAGGGCAGTTGTCGGTTATCATTCGCCGCCTATTCAAAACCACAAGATGTTGATGCCTTTTTAAGGGCATTAGATGAAGTATTGGAGCTATTAGATTGAGCCTGCCAACCCCAAATGACATTAGCGAGCTAATGAGCCAAGGCCGTAACTGGCAAGACAGGTATAAGCAAATCATGCTGTTGGGTAAACAACTGCCTGATATTGATGATGCTTATAAAGTGGATAGCAACCTGGTCCAAGGTTGTGAAAGCACGGTTTGGTTAGCGGCTGAAATCCTTGATGACAAGGTGCACTTTCATATTCAATCTGACGCACGCATTGTTAAAGGCTTAATTGTGATTATGCTATCTAAAGTGCAAGACCAAAGTACTGATACCATTGCCGCCTTTGATGCTAGGCAGTGGTTTGAATCATTAGGGTTACTCGCCCACTTAAGCCCATCCCGCGCCAACGGCATTTTTGGGATTGAACAGGCGATTAAAGCAAGTTTAGAAATGTAGTTCAAAAGGAATAAGCATGGATGCTCATAAGTTTATAAAGGAATTATTCTCCTCCCAAATATTTAAAGAAACCCAGCAACTCAATAGCAACCTGGTACAAGGTGTAGATATGCCTTTGCCTCAAAAGCTATATCATTACACTTCTGCTGAAGGCCTGAAAGGTATCATTAATAGTGAATCCCTTTGGGCTACAGATTGTAGATTCTTGAATGATTCAACAGAGTTTCATGACGGCCTTTCTTTCACAATTGAAGAGCTAGCAAAGAGAAATTCTACCCTATGTACAGAACTGTCTGAGTATTTAAAATCAGACACTTCTAACTTTCTTGAAGTCGTTACGCCCTATATAACATCTTTCTGTGCAGATGGAGATCTTTTAAGTCAATGGAGAGGTTATTCCAGCAGTTCCGAAGGTTACTGTATTGAATTCGATTTTTCTGATTCAGACCTATGGTGTTATAATGTAACTTATTCTGACCTTATTCCGGTTATCTACGCGCCAGATAAAAAGATTAAAGCTATTAATAGTATTATTGATAGAATCATCGAAATATTTGAGAATGCCCCCTCAGAAGAACAAAGTAATAAAAACCTTTACCTACCCTTATTAGCAAACTCATTTCGTCCTCTACTTGCCTCCTTCAAAAACGAGAGCTTCTCGGAAGAGAAGGAAATTCGAGCAATCTTTTCATTACATAGTGTCCAGAATGAAAAATATAGTGAATTTAGGATTTCCAATGGAGCTTTTATTCCTTATTTGATTGGCAGCTTTAAACAAGCAACGGACAAACAGCTCTTTAAGAGGGCACAGCTTCCAATCACCAAAATCATTTTACCTCCTAGTGCCGGTGAAACTGCTCGTAAAGGACTCGAATTATTCTTGGATTCAAGTGGTTACTCTAGAAAACTCATCACGTCTTCAAAAATTCCGTTAAGAAACCAATATAGTATTAGTTGGTAACCTGATGGAGATAAAGGCTGTCATTATTCAAACCCTTGCCGCTATTCCTAGTGGCAAGGTTGCCGCCTATGGCCAAATTGCCAAAATGGCGGGCTACCCCGGCTACGCCCGTTATGTGGGCACAGTACTAAAACAACTTCCATCAGGCTCTAACATCCCCTGGGATCGGGTGGTTAATGCCAAAGGTGAAATCTCCTTTGCTGAAAGCTCAAAAGAATACCTCAAACAACATCAACTTCTAATGAGTGAAGGAGTGGTGGTAAACAATGGCAGGGTGTCGATGAAGATATTTGGGATCTAGGTAGAAGGTTGAAGGATCGCTTAGCTGAAGGTTTTAGAAGATTTGCCCCTCAAAAGCCAAGCTGACTTCCCTGCAAGCTCTGCGAAATGAGTACAAGGCAGCAAGCTTTCTAAGCCTGTTTTTGCAAGGCTAGCGAGAGAGAGGCAAGGCATCACAAAAGTTTCTGGAAAACTTTTGAACAGCTTTAGCTGGCCAGTAGGGTTAAATACACGGATGTATTTAATATTTAAAACAAGCCCGAGGAGTTTAGCTTGCCTAAATGACTTGGGTTGTTTTATGAAGATAACGCAGCATATCTGAAGCTAATGCAGCAAAAGGAGTTTGGCGAGTCAAAGATGACTCGGGTTAGGAAGTGAGGCGAACGCAGTAATCATGATGCAGGCGTAGCAGTGCACAAACTAGAATCCCACATGGCTCTTACTCTATAAAACAAAAACACCCGCTCGTTGGCGGGTGCTTGTAGAAGCGCTAAGCTTACTTCTTAACGTACTCGGCGATGATCACCATATGCTGGCCATCAGCACGGCCCTCAATGTATTTAGGATCATTACCTACGCTGATGTTACGTACTGGGGTGCCACGTTTGATGATCATTGATTTACCTTTTACTGGTAGGTCCTTAATGATCACTACGTTATCGCCCGACTGTAAAATTGCCCCGTTAGCATCAAGAGTTGGTGGCGTGTCGTCTTCTTCTTCAAAGCCGGCTTTCGACCACTCTAGCATGTCGTCTTCTAGGTACATCATGTCTTGCAAATCTTGCGCCCAAGATTCTGGCTTAAGCTTTTCTAGCAGACGGTGGCTTAGTACTTGCACCACCACCTCTGCTGACCACATAGAATCATTTAAGCAGCGCCAGTGATTAACATCTGTGATTTCGCCTTCGATTTGTGGCTTACAAGTGCCACAAACTAACACGCTAGAATTTACCTCACCGCCGTGCAGTGGCAGTACGGTGTAAGCACTTAAATCTTTGTCATTGCCACACAATTCACACTTGTTGCCAGCACGCTGACCTAGGGTTCTTTCTAAACTCATGATATTTTCTCTACTACTTTCTTAAATCCATGTGTACCGTCACTTCGTCACGGTCATGGTATAAATGTTTACACTGGAATTTGGCATGCTTAATACCGTTATCAAACAGAATTTTTTGCATGGTTTCCATAATCTGAGTCACTTCCTTATAACGGGCGCGCATTGGCAGCTTAAGGTTGAAAATCGCCTCTGTACACCAACCTTTAATGGCCCACTGTTCCATTAAGTGGGCAACACGGGCAGGTTTATCCACCATGTCACATACTAACCAGTAAATATTTTTGCGTGGTGGCTCAAACTTAAAACCATCTTCTGCGTAATGGGTCACCTGCCCGGTTTCCATTAGGCTTTCAGCCATTGGACCGTGATCCACGGCGCCAACCATCATGCCGCGACGCACGAGCTGGTAGGTCCAACCACCAGGACAAGCCCCTAGGTCTACGCCATTAAGTACCGACGCTAAGCGGGTTTCATGTTCGTCTTCGGGAATAAATACCTGAAAAGCTTCATCTAGCTTCAAGGTTGAACGGCTTGGGCCATCGCTTGGCATACGCAAGCGTAAAATCCCCATGTGCCATGGGCTATTGGTTTGGCTGTAAGAGTAACCTACGTAAGCGGCGTTATTGGCAATAAAGCACACATGTAGCACTGGGCGCTTTGGGTTTTCTTTATTTAACAATACCCCAGCACTGCGCAACTTTTGACGCAGTGGCACTGTAAACTTACGACAGAACTTAGACAACTCTTTGGCGTCATTGGTATCTGGGGTTTCCACACGCAGCTCACCAGCAGCTTCAAGAGAAGCAAACGCCTCTACAATTGGAGAGGCGCGATCGGCCAAATCCATGTTTTTAACCAATTTCGCAGCAAACATTTGGCGGGCAAAAATGAGGTCTTTTACTGGTAACTTTTTCAGTAGCTTATCGGCATCGCCTGTACCATAGCACTCAAACACCACATAGCCTTGATCATCTTTAGTTTTAGCAAAACCATAAATTTCTAAGGCAGCTGCTTTATCTTGAATTTCAGCAGCGCATTCTTTTTCATAGCCTGGACGGCAATATAACAACAAATGTTCCATAGTTTCTAGCTTAAGACTCGTTAAGGTTAACCTAGCTTAGCTTTCGCCATAGCTAAGCTGATAAGCAACCAAGCACTAATTAAGCTTAGGCCGCCTATTGGCGTAACTGGGCCGAACCATTTCACCCCAGTTGCCACTAATAAATACAAGGAACCACTAAATAACAGGGTTCCAATAAGCATTAGCAATCCCGCTAACTGCAACAATTTAGATGGCCATTTAGCTAAAGCTAAGGCCACCATAAACAGTCCTAATCCATGGAAAAATTGATATCGCACTGCCAACTCAATGGTCTGCAATGACTTAGCCGAGAGCAGTTGACTAAGACCGTGGGCACTCCAAGCGCCAATGATCACCGCTAGGCCACATAATAGTGGTGCTGCTACTAATAACATGCGTTGCATGATGCATACTCTACTTAATTAGCGTCACAGATCCTGTTTATAAAATCTTTTGTAAAAACAGCTGCCTGCTCAATATTAGCAGCTAAAGTGGTGCCTGATGATTTTCTTGGCTTAAAGCTATGGTCACCGTCACAGATCCAATGCAATTTGGTATGCGCACCTAAATCCCAAGCGACGACATCTTCTTTCCCGCCAAAGGCATCCCGTTCCCCTTGATTAATCAACACTGGGCAGCTGGCCTGTAAAATAGGGGCTAGCCTTGGGGGCTGCTTTTTATTTAGCGGCACAAACGGGTAGCCCAGCGCGATAACTCCTTTGACAGGTATCGTTTCGGCCATAATAGCCGCCATGCGTCCCCCCATAGATTTACCCATTAAAAATAATGGCACATCATCCGCTAAATAAGGCTCAATCACTCGCTTAAAACAAGCCAATAGTTTATCGGCTTTCTCAGGAGGACGACGCTTACCTGTTTCTAACATGGTGGTCATGTAATCAAAATTAAAGCGAACCACTTCAATATTGTATTTGCCTAGGGCGGTAGCAAAATCCACCATAAAAGGGTGCTCACTGCCCGCACCCGCGCCATGGGCAAACACCACTCTAGCTTTGGGGTTAGATGGGCCATCAATCCATAATTGTTGGCTCATTATTGATTTTCTTCTTCAGCAAACATAGATACCATCCACTCTTGGAAAGCGTTAATCTTGCCGGTTTCAGCAACACTTTTTTGACTGACTAAATAATAGGCATTAGGGCTCACCAGCACCTCTTCAAAAGGCACCACTAGCCGCCCAGCTGAGATTTCAGGTTCCGCCAACAAACGATAACCTAAGCCCACACCCTGACCATAAATAGCCGCTTGCAGCACTAACGAAGAGTGACTAAAAATAGGCCCTTGGTTAACGTTAACACTGCGGATCCCCTGCTGCCTAAACCACAACTTCCAATCCTCGCGGCTTAGGTCATGTAATAAAGTATGATTGCCTAGATCCTCAGGAGTAAGTAAAGGTTTACCCTTTTGCAACAATTGTGGAGAGCATACTGGCAACATGGTTTCATTACGCAGCTTTACCGTATGTAAATCAGGCCATTGGCCAAGACCATAGTAGATTCCTACATCGATATCCTCAGTTAAAAAACCTTCATCAAAATCTACAGCTTTGATGCGCACATCAATTTCTGGATGCATTTCACTAAATTGTGACAACCTAGGTACCAGCCACTGAATTGCAAAGCTCGGTGACATACCCACTGTTAGGGAGCCAGTTGCACCTCGAGCAAGCAGACGCTCGGTGGCTTCTCCTAATTGGCTAAACAAGTCTTTGACGTCTAAAAAATAGCTTTGCCCTTCTTCAGTAAGCAGCAACGTTCTATTTTTACGCTTAAACAATTTCAAACCTAAATAGTCTTCTAATGCCTTGATCTGATGACTAACAGCAGCCTGAGTAACAAAAAGTTCTTCCGCAGCACGAGTAAAGCTTAAATGGCGAGCTGCAGCCTCAAATGCTTTAACGGCATTTAATGGTGGCAAACGCTTAGACATGGTAATCCTTCAACAAAAACTAAAGCCACCAAATGGTGGCTTAACTGGTGACTATTTGATTTCTAGAGCCGGAAAAGACTTAACTAAATCATCAACTGCTTTCATTTGGGCAAGGTATGGTTCGAGCTTATCCAGTGGCAATGCGCAAGGACCATCACACTTGGCTTCATCTGGATTTGGATGGGCTTCTATAAACAAACCTGCAATACCTAATGCCATGCCTGTACGAGCTAATTCAGTTGCTTGTTGACGACGGCCACCAGCAGAATCACTACGTCCGCCTGGTCGCTGCAGGGCGTGGGTAGCATCAAAAATTACTGGCGCACCTGTCGCTTTCATTTCATCCATACCCAGCATATCTACTACTAGGTTGTTGTAGCCGAAGCTTGAGCCACGCTCACATAACATGACTTTGTCATTACCGGCTTCGCCGAATTTAGTAATGATGTGGCGCATTTCATGGGGCGCTAAAAACTGTGGTTTTTTAACGTTAATTACCGCGCCTGTTTTTGCCATGGCAACCACTAGGTCAGTTTGGCGAGCAAGGAATGCCGGCAACTGAATCACATCCACCACTTCGCTCACAGGCTGAGCTTGGTATGGTTCGTGAACATCAGTAATAATTGGCACATTAAAGGTCTTTTTGATTTCTTCAAAAATCTTTAGGCCTTCTTCCATGCCAGGTCCTCGGTAAGAATGTACTGAAGAGCGATTAGCCTTATCAAAAGAGGCTTTAAAAATGTATGGAATGCCAAGCTTATTGGTAACTTCAACATAGTACTCAGCAATTTTCATCGCTAAGTCACGAGATTCTAATACATTCATCCCACCAAACAGAGCGAATGGCTTGTCGTTGGCCACATCTATACCAGCAACATTAATAATTTTCTGTTCCATAACTTTCTCTTTAATTTTTTGAGCATTGTCGCTCACCACAATTAGTGAAACACTTCTGTGGTATCTTGAAGGAGTTTTAATTGCAGCTTCACAGCATCTCTGACGGCATCTTTTGGTGAATTATCAACAAAATCCTGCAAGTCTGCCGCTGCGGCGGTGACGCAACCGAGTTGCTGCACGATAAAGGCACGCTCACGTTTTAATGGGTACTCATCAGGAAACCAATCTATCTGAATATTGCTGCATTTAAGGGCCAGCTCATAATTTTTATCGAGCAAGCTACTTGCTTTTAAATGCTGAACTAACTGCTTAATAATTTTAGCATCTGTTGCACAACTAAGCATTTCATCGGTGACCGTAACATGAGCGCCAAGTTCGCCTTTAATTTGTTTGTGCAGTCGCTCTACACTCCATTGCTCACCATTAATCGGATTAACGTAGACCTGTTTACCATCAAGATCCGCTCGCAGTACAAATTGACCTGGAATGACAATAATATCCACTTTTAAATCGAGTTGTTTGGCAAGCATCCACAGCAGTAAAGCAAAAGAAGTAGCATTACCACTGCGTCGACTCAGTACCTGAGCTAACTCAATGGCGTGAACACTAAAATAGTCTTTGTCAGCCGCAATAAATCCTTGCTCCTTATAAAACCAGTTCAGCAAAGCATTAAAACGATTTTCTGCGCCAATCACATATTGACTTAGCACACCACCACTGAGCTCCAGCCACTTCCAATGAGCAACTTGTGTATCACCAATTTGCAATAATTGGTTTAACTCAAAGATGGTTTGGGGAAATTGAATATCTTCTAATAACTGCTCAGATGATTTCATAATTATTTACAGCTTAACCAAATAATATAGGGGTTTTAGTCATCGCCAGTTTAGCGGCATAAAGAACCCAACCAATTGCACCAAAGGCCATCATGACACGATAAAAATTACTGCGCTTGGACTTCATTGCGACTATTCCAAGAACAATGTATGCCACCACCGCGAGCAGCTTTTCATGTAACCAACCCATTGCCATTCCAGTTTGGGCAACATGATATGCTAACACTACACCACTTAAAAGCATCAGAGTATCAATCACATGTGGGGAGATCTTAGCCCATTTTTTGGCTATCCAAGTCGATTGCATTAGATTTGCAGTAAAACGAATTAAGAAAAACACCACACTAATAGCGATTAACGTTAAATGCAGATGCTTTAAACCTGGGTAGATGCTTGCTAGGGATTCCATTTTAAATTCCTTATATTTATCTTTGTAGGTACGAATTGTACCGAGTCTTATACCGGTGTCTATAGCCAACGAGCAATAGTAACTCTTGGATTACCAGCTAAATCTTGATGGCAATCAATCTCTTGATAGCCCATCTCTGTTAATAACTCCGCCAGTTTTGGAGCTTGCTGATAACCGTGTTCAAATACTAAATAGCCACCTTCTGTTAAATGCTTTTTAGCACTCTTAGCGATATCAATAAAGTCTTGGAATCCATTTGTTGCTGCCGTCAATGCTGACAGAGGCTCAAAACGGACATCTCCTTCATTCAAATGAGGGTCTTGCTCGTCAATATATGGGGGATTAGAAACAATAATATCAAATTGTTGATCACTGATTGCACTAAACCAATTGCTTTGCAGAAATTCGACCTTAATCCCTAATTTTTCGCTATTGTAGCGCGCCAATTCAACGGCATCTTGCACTCGGTCTACACCTATAACTTGCCAGCTTGGATTTTCTGAAGCTAATGCCAAAGCTATCGCACCTGTACCTGTCCCCAAATCAAGAAGCCGAATATTATCATCGAGTTTTAGCTCTAAAACCACTTCAACCAGAGTCTCAGTATCAGGTCTTGGTATGAGTGTGGAAGGTCTAACGCTCAAAGGCAGAGACCAAAACTCTCTTTCACCGGTAAGATGAGCAACAGGGTAGCCCTGTTTTCTCCGTTCAATTAGTGCTTCAAATAACTGCTGCTGGTCAACCGTTAATTTACTATCACTCCAAGCATAGAGATAACTTTGAGGCTTCTTAAGGACGTGCAGCAGTAACACTTTAGCGTCAAGTTGAGCACTATCACTGCTTTCACATTGCTCGCTAGCCCAGGCGATCGCCTGGGTCAACGTCATAGAATTATTGCTCATCCGCAAGGGCTGCAAGTAGATCGGCTTGGTGTTCTTGTAAAATAGGCTCAACCAGGGAATCTAGATCCCCTTCCATAACTTCATTTAAGCGGTAAATTGTCAGGTTAATTCGATGGTCTGACACACGCCCTTGAGGATAGTTATAAGTACGAATACGTTCTGAACGATCACCACTACCGACTAAAGAACGACGTGTTGAAGCTTCTTCAGCTTGACGCTTTTCATCTTCCGCAGCCTGCAAACGGGCACCCAGTACGCTCAGTGCTTTAGCTTTATTTTTATGCTGAGAGCGCTCATCCTGACATTCAACTACAGTACCTGTAGGAATGTGAGTAATACGAATAGCAGAATCCGTTTTGTTGACATGCTGACCACCGGCCCCCGATGCACGGAAGGTATCGATTTTAAGATCCGCAGGGTTGATTTCGATCGCTTGAGCGGCTGGCACCTCAGGTAATACCGCAACAGTACAAGCAGAGGTATGCACACGACCTTGAGACTCGGTCTCTGGCACCCGCTGCACACGATGACCGCCTGATTCATACTTTAATATGCCGTAAACTCCTGTACCTGTAACATGAGCAACGACTTCCTTAAATCCACCATGCTCAGCTTCACTGGCACTCATCAGTTCCACTTTCCAGCCTTTTTTCTCAGCATAACGGCTATAGAGACGGAAAAGATCCCCTGCGAAAATACCTGCTTCATCACCACCAGCGCCGGCACGGATTTCAATAAAACAGTTGTTATCATCTTTAGGATCTTTAGGTAACAGTAATATCTGCAGCTCACCTTCTAAGCGTTCAAGAGTCGCTTTTACCTCTTTGATTTCTTCTTGTGCCATCTCTTTAAGATCTGGGTCACTAAGCATGTCTTGGGCTGTTTCTAAATCTTCTTGACCTTGGGTAAACTCTGCAAAGGCTTTCACAATGTCTTCTAACTGAGAGTATTCTTGTGACAAAGTGCGAAATTTATCTTGATCGCCAATCACACCAGGATCACCAAGTAACGCTTGAACCTCTTCGTAGCGCTCTTGTAAACCTTCTAATTTTCTTAATACTGATTCTTTCATTGGGCTGCTAGCCTTTCTCTTGATCTATACCTAGGTCACTACGCAATTTTGAAATTGCATGCCAGTCACCCTGTCGACTGGCCTCTGCCAACGCTGCCGTTGGTGCATGGATCAGTCGGTTTGTTAATTTATTTGCTAATTCTATCAGCACTTGCTCACTTGAAGCACCCTGATTCAGCTTATTTAAAGCACGCTCTAATACTTCGTCTTTTATTTGATTACTATATTTCCTGTAATCACGGATATTGTCCAAATTGGCGAGAGAATTCAACCAAGTCATAAACTCGCCAGCTTGCTCTTGGGCAATTTCTTCAGCCTGAGCTGCAGCCTCTTTACGGGAAGCCATATTTTTTTCAACAATACCTTGGAGGTCATCCACAGTATAAAGGTAAGCATCATCGAGTTCAGCGACTTCAGCTTCTATGTCCCTCGGTACAGCAATATCCACTAATAACATCGGGCGATGGCGGCGTGCCTTTAGTGCTGTTTCCACCATACCTTTGCCAATAATAGGTAGCGGACTAGCGGTTGATGAGATGACAATATCAGCCTGACTTAAATGCTCGGGAATGGCCTCAAGACTCACCGCCTTAGCACCAAATTCTTCAGCCATATTTTGCGCTCTAGCTATCGTACGGTTAGCCACCACAATATTTGTCACCCCTTGCTCAGCAAGATGTCTGGCCACTAATTCAATGGTCTCACCAGCCCCTACCAATAATACTTGAGTATCGGCTAAATTATCAAAAATATGCTTCGCCATGCTGACGGCAGCAAAGGCAACAGACACAGCTTGGGCACCAATAGCGGTCTCGGTTCGCACCCTCTTGGCGACAGAGAAGGTTCGTTGAAATAAACGATCTAAAGTTTGCCCCATAGTGCCGCAGTCTTTTGCCAAGGCAAATGCTTGCTTTAGCTGCCCAAGAATTTGCGGTTCACCTAATACTAGAGAATCTAAACCACAGCCAACACGCATAAGGTGTTTAACCGCGTCTAAATCTTCATAACCATAAAGACAAGGCTCGATTAAAGTCCTAGGTACACCATGAAACTCTTCTAGCCAGTTAATCAATTGATCAAGGGAGCTGGCATTGGAATAAATTTCCGTGCGGTTACACGTTGAAAGGACCACCGCTTCTCCCGTGCTAGATTGCGATGCTAGGCTTTGGTGGGCCTGCTTTAATACATCTGGAGAGAAAGCAAGCTTCTCCCGTAAATCAACAGATGCAGTTTTGTGGTTAATACCGATTGCAATCAAACTCATTGATGTAACTTTCTGACTAATAAAATTGAGAATAGGGCACTATTTTAACAAAAGCTTAAGATAAAAAAAGTTCGATACCCCTAAAAGAAGATAAAGGTTTAACTTAAGTTGCACTAACCGTATCATATAGACATGTTATCGAACAAAAATGAGCCAGTCTTGCAACATTTATCATATCCTAAACTGCTTATAATTTCGCTAATGTTATTTTTCGCGAGTGCATGTTCAGTTTTACAACATAACCAGCAATTTGATCCGAATGACAACTGGCAGCTTAAGGGAAAATTAGCAATAATAACCCCCCAACAACGCAGCAGTGTTAATATTCGCTGGCAACAATTGGAAAGCCGTCAGCAACTGGACTTTTCAAGCTTTCTAGGCATTAATGTGCTGACCATGGAAGCCAACAAAGATGGCGCTAAGCTAGCTTTTGATGGTAAAGAGTATCATGGTCAGTCTAGCTCAGAATTAATCTATAGGGTCACAGGGTGGCAATTACCACTCGCAGAACTACCTTTATGGGTTAAAGGGGTTCCCAGCGAAACCGCAACAAATATTATTTATACCCCTGAGGGACAACTACAGAGTTTTGTGCAAAATTCTTTTGGACAAACTTGGCTAGTCAATATCAGTAAATGGCAAGATTTACACGGTAAAAAGATGCCTAAACTCATCAGTATTCAACACCCTCAATTAAAAATTAAACTGCAAATTAATCAATGGCAAAACCTGTAATGTCTATTCTAAATAACTGGCCCGCACCCGCCAAACTCAATTTGTTTTTAAATATCAATGGTCGCCGCCAAGATAACTACCATGAACTACAAACACTATTTCAGTTTATCGATATCTGTGACTATCTCGATTTTGAAAGCCGCCATGATGGTAAAATTATGCTGCTTACTGACTTTGACGAGGTTGCCCATGACGACAATCTGATCGTAAAAGCAGCCCGGATCCTCCAGCAGCACACCCGTACAAAGCTTGGCGCGAATATTTGGATAAAGAAAAAGCTACCGATGGGAGGTGGTATTGGCGGTGGTTCTTCTAATGCAGCAACCACCTTGGTGGCATTAAACCATTTATGGCAAACCGGTGTCAGCCAGGAGCAATTAGCTGATCTGGGTTTAGCACTCGGTGCTGATGTGCCGATATTTGTCCGTGGCCATGCTGCCTATGCAGAGGGAGTAGGTGAAAAATTTACAGATGCAAATCCTGAAGAATACTGGTATTTGGTGATTGTGCCACAAACTCATGTCAGCACCGCTGCGGTCTTTAGCCATCCTCACCTGACAAGGGATAGTGCCAAGATCGATGTGAGCAGCTTGCCAAGATCAAAATTTAAAAACGACTGCCAATCATTAGTCACTAAACTTTATCCTCAAGTTGCCAAAGCCTTAGACTGGCTGTTAAAATATGCCCCGTCTCGAATGACTGGAACAGGTGCTTGTGTGTTTGCCGAGTTTAGCAGCGAAGAAGAGGCTGTTAAGGTATATCAACAACTACCTAAAGAATTCCATGGTTTTTTGAGTCGTGGGTGTAATCGCTCTCCTTTATTGGAAAAGCTAACCCAAGATAGCTAAGCTACTTAGAGTTGAATTTTTCGACTCCAAATTCATTACAATTTAAAGCCCGAGGTTATACCGTGCCTGATATCAAGCTTTTTGCCGGCAATGCTACACCAGAACTTGCGAAAAAAATTGCTGACCGTTTATTCTGTAAACTAGGTGATTGTGTTGTTGGTCGTTTCAGCGATGGCGAGATCAGTGTCCAAATTAATGAGAATGTCCGTGGTGCAGACGTATTCATTATTCAATCAACTTGTGCCCCTACAAACGATAACCTCATGGAACTTATCGTAATGGTTGATGCTCTGCGACGTGCATCTGCAGGACGTATTACTGCTGTAATCCCTTATTTTGGTTATGCTCGTCAAGATCGTCGTGTACGTAGTGCTCGTGTGCCAATTACTGCTAAAGTAGTAGCGGACTTTTTATCTAGTGTCGGTGTTGACCGTGTACTTACTTGTGATCTTCATGCTGAGCAGATTCAAGGCTTCTTCGATGTACCTGTAGACAACGTATTCGGTAGCCCAGTTCTACTTGAAGATATGCTAGATAAGAAACTTGATAACCCTGTTGTCGTGTCACCTGATATTGGTGGCGTAGTTCGAGCTCGGGCAATTGCTAAATTGCTAAACGAAGCTGAGCTAGCAATTATCGACAAACGCCGCCCACAGGCTAACGTAGCGCAAGTAATGAATATTATTGGTGATGTTAAAGGCCGCGATTGTATCGTCGTTGATGACATGATCGATACTGGTGGCACCCTAGCCAAAGCTGCAGAAGCACTAAAAGAGCGTGGCGCTAACCGCGTATTTGCTTACGCAACACATCCAGTATTCTCGGGTAATGCACCAGCGAATATTAAAGCGTCTGTCATTGATGAACTGATTGTTACCGACACAATACCATTAACAGATGAAATGATCGCGACAGGTAAAGTCTCGCAATTGACTCTATCAACCATGCTAGCTGAAGCAATTCGTCGTGTAAGCAACGAAGAGTCTATTTCAGCTATGTTCCACCATTAATTGCTGGTTACTCAATCAGTAAAAAATGATTGCTAAAACTTAAAAAAAAAGCGACCTTAAGAGGTCGCTTTTTTGTATCTACACTCTCTATGGAAAGCTTATGAATCAAGCACAATTAACTACTATGCTGAACCTTCAACAGAAAATGAACTCTCGGGTAAATCCAGACTGGTTCAATGCTGGCTACGCCTTTCACCGCGCTATTGTCATTGAAGCAGCAGAAGGAATAGAGCACCACGGCTGGAAATGGTGGAAGAAACAACAATGCGATTTACCACAACTACAGCTAGAACTCGTCGATATTTGGCACTTTATGCTCTCGGCGGCACTTATAAGCAATGAAAATCAGCCACAATTAGCCGCCAAAGAGTTAGAAAACTCCCTAAATGAAAGCTGCATTAGCTTTGATGGCAAAGATGTTATCTATAAGGATTATGGTCTTATAGAAAAGCTTGAATTAATGATTGGGCTAGCGACTAATCGAAGAATTCACAGTGGTCTATTCGCTGCTCTGTTAATTGACTGTCAAATGGATTGGAATGAACTATTCCGCCAATATGTAGCTAAGAATGTATTGAATATCTTTCGTCAAGATCACGGCTACAAAGAAGGCACTTATATAAAAGTATGGGCTGGTAAAGAAGACAATGAGCATTTGGTTGAAGCGATGGATAGCCTCGATGCCAATCAAGATAGCTTCGCAGATGATGTGTATGCCACCATTGCCAGCAAATACCCAAATTAATTAACATCGGTTCTAGAGGTTCAACCTCTAGAACCTTATTGCAAATTAAGTTCTTGCAGATATAAAAAAACCGCTTCGATTGAAGCGGTTCTCTTATCTGGTGCTAATACCCAGAGTCGAACTGGGGACCTCACCCTTACCAAGGGTGCGCTCTACCAACTGAGCTATATCAGCGAAGTTGATTCTGACGATGACCTACTCTCACATGGGGAGACCCCACACTACCATCGGCGCAACTTCGTTTCACTGCTGAGTTCGGAATGGGATCAGGTGGGACCAAAGCGCTATGGTCGTCAGAAAAATTCTTTATTAATTAAAGTCTTATATATTTTTGCTTTAATTATAATTTTGCTTCCCTATTGACAGGAAAACGCATTGTTAAAGCCTGGCGATGACCTACTCTCACATGGGGAGACCCCACACTACCATCGGCGCAATTTCGTTTCACTGCTGAGTTCGGAATGGAATCAGGTGGGTCCAAAATGCTATGGTCGCCAAGCATAATTTGTTATTAACTCGCTGTTTTAGCGCGTTAATCTAATCT
>NZ_WINH01000104.1 GCF_010993985.1 Paraferrimonas sp. SM1919
TAACAAATAAGGATAGGCCGCGCGCAGCCGCGACCTTATCCCGATTGTTGAACAAGCCCGAAGCTAGATGAGTCTGCTTATTTATAGGAAATATCGTGTGGTATTCTGATAAGGTTTTGGCTGTTGATTCATAGCCACTTTTTCTTAGATGTGTTCTGCCCTTAGCCAAGCGGCTAAACCGCTGTTTCTTAACCTTTTTGTGTGTGTTTCCTCTGTTTAAATGAATGTTTTCCTAGAGTTGTTCAAGTTGAACTTAAGCTAGGTTGAGCACCTTCTTCATTAATATCCCTTTAAACAACATAGGCTCATGGCAACAAGGGCAAGCTCGATAACAACAGGGCCTCGATGTTTCTATTGCTGTGGGTATGCTGACCCTTAGCAGCAGTTGAACCTGCTGGATGATGTGATGATTGCACCCTTGTAGTAACCCATAGTCCCGCACTCGTCTAAGTCCTTTGGGCAGTATGTGCTGTAGGATAAGCATTAAGAACTTGAGTGTCGGCAGTGTTCGTATTTTTGATTGTTTAGTCGCACTGTCTTGATACCTGAAGCTGACGGCTTCAGCAGTAACTTTCACTATGGCTTTATCTGGCAATACACCGCGGTAAAGGTATCGTGATAAATACTTTAATGCAGGCGCACCTTG
>NZ_WINH01000105.1 GCF_010993985.1 Paraferrimonas sp. SM1919
ACGCTCGCAGCACAGGAAAAATTGGAGCGCAGCGGAAATTTTGTCCATGTGCCTGCGCTTGTTAGAGCGTTTACTTGCCATAACTGTATTTGACCCAATGTATGCGTTCATCGAAATGCGCTCCAAAATACTCACGTATTTTTCCACCGCCAAAAAACGCACCACTCTCATTGCAAACTATATAACCGGCGCCCTTTTTAAAGACATGAATACCAACCCAGTTAATACTATCTTGCTCATAAGGTTTGCATGACTCGTCAGAATAAACTGCGCTATTCATTGCTTCTAGCTCAGAGGCAGAGAAATCTTTGATATAACCCTTACCAGCAGTATTACCCCAGTAAAAAAATGAAACATATGCTTTTTCTTCTGTATAGATTACGTAAGCCATAGGGTGAATTCCCCATGCCATTGCAGTAATCCCTTTCACTTTTAACCCCAGTTCAGAAGCTCTGCTAAGCACAGAATTTATGATGCGCTCAGGATATTCGCCATAAGGGTAGTCGAAACTTTTCTCCTCATGATCATTAAACATGAAATCAACATCAGTAGACGTAAAGCGTTCCTCAGGAATGGTTGTACACCCTAAGATAATAATACTGATAGCAAAGACGAAGTATTTTCTCATGGGTTGCTCTAACGC
>NZ_WINH01000106.1 GCF_010993985.1 Paraferrimonas sp. SM1919
CATCCTGGGGCTGTAGCCGGTCCCAAGGGTATGGCTGTTCGCCATTTAAAGAGGTACGTGAGCTGGGTTTAAAACGTCGTGAGACAGTTTGGTCCCTATCTGCCGTGGGCGTTGGAATCTTGACGGGGGCTGCTCCTAGTACGAGAGGACCGGAGTGGACGTACCGCTGGTGTACCTGTTGTCTCGCCAGAGGCATCGCAGGGTAGCTATGTACGGAAGAGATAACCGCTGAAAGCATCTAAGCGGGAAACTCGCCTGAAGATGAGGATTCCCTGGAGACTTGATCTCCCTGAAGGGTCGTTCGAGACCAGGACGTTGATAGGCTGGGTGTGGAAGCGCAGTAATGCGTTCAGCTAACCAGTACTAATTGCCCGTGCGGCTTGATCCTATAACCGGTATGTTTCCGGCTGGGTCTGCCTTGTGCCTGATACACACAAAAGCACAACCCCAAACTACATTCCATATTGGCGGCGTTGACCCTGAAGTCAGCGACGCGACAAGTCATAGCCTGGTGACCATAGCGAGTCGGTACCACCCCTTCCCATCCCGAACAGGACCGTGAAACGACTCCGCGCCGATGATAGTGCGGATTCCCGTGTGAAAGTAGGTCATCGCCAGGCTCTCCAT
>NZ_WINH01000107.1 GCF_010993985.1 Paraferrimonas sp. SM1919
TAAAAAAAAGGAAAGAAAAAAAGAAAAATAAGTTGTCTAGCTGAAAAACCAACATGCTTTTGAAAAGAGATGACTTCCAACTTTTCTTTGAAAAAAATTCACTGATCATAACTAGTTTTTGGAAAAAAAATGTGTGTACACCTGAAGGGTGAATGCTGTGAAAATTTTCCCGAACGCCCAAAATGGACTCGGATGAATGCACAAATTGATAAAAGAACATATTTTGGAAACACTGGGTTGACTTAAATAGGGAAAATGAATCCTGAGCCCTAGTGTCACATGACCATAAAAACTTGATGCTTGAGTGTCCACATGGGTGCATGCATGACCAATTTTGCATAAAATTTCCAAATCATCATTGTTGCATTTGGTTCAAGGATAAAAGGGATGCCCCACATTATTTCCATGACACAAATGCAACAATGATGATTTGGAAATTTTATGCAAAACTGGTCATGCATGCACCTATGTGGACACTCAAGTGTCAAATTTTTATGGTCATGTGATGCTAGGGCTCATAATTCATTTTCTCTATTTTAGTCAACCCAGTATTTCCAAAATATATTCTTTTATCAATTTGTGCATTCATCTGAGTCTATCTTGGGTGTTCGGAAAAACTTTCACAG
>NZ_WINH01000108.1 GCF_010993985.1 Paraferrimonas sp. SM1919
ATCCCGTCCACACATAGCTACCCAGCGATGCCTTTGGCAAGACAACTGGTACACCAGCGGTGTGTCCATCCCGGTCCTCTCGTACTAAGGACAGCTCCTCTCAAATTTCCTACGCCCACGACGGATAGGGACCGAACTGTCTCACGACGTTCTGAACCCAGCTCGCGTACCGCTTTAATGGGCGAACAGCCCAACCCTTGGGACCGACTACAGCCCCAGGATGCGATGAGCCGACATCGAGGTGCCAAACCTCCCCGTCGATGTGGACTCTTGGGGGAGATAAGCCTGTTATCCCCGGGGTAGCTTTTATCCGTTGAGCGATGGCCCTTCCATGCGGAACCACCGGATCACTAAGCCCGACTTTCGTCCCTGCTCGACTTGTAGGTCTCGCAGTCAAGCTCCCTTATGCCTTTGCACTCTACGAATGATTTCCAACCATTCTGAGGGAACCTTTGGGCGCCTCCGTTACACTTTAGGAGGCGACCGCCCCAGTCAAACTGCCCACCTGACACTGTCTCCCAGCCCGATCAGGGCTGCGGGTTAGAATTTCAATACAACCAGGGTAGTATCCCACCGACGCCTCCACCGAAGCTAGCGCTCCGGCTTCTCAGGCTCCT
>NZ_WINH01000109.1 GCF_010993985.1 Paraferrimonas sp. SM1919
CCCCCCTGGAGGTGTCGGACCGATACCACCCCTCCCCGCCGACCTATTTCGTCTTCGAGTTTTGAAATCAAAAAAATTTTGACTAAGTCCGCGTTTTTGTTCTGTTCGAGCCTCTGGAAACTGTCAATTTTGCGGGTGTCAAGCCCACTTTCGACTGGACCCATACAAAATTTGTGCAAGCCCAGTGTCAACTGGGCCGAGACCACGTGATACATGCGAAATCGCTTGAACAGACCTCGGTGAGTATATGTAGGGTGAGGTGATTCCGAAAAACAAAAAGTGAGCGAAGGGGTTCTTCTTTATGTTTAGCGATTTACCTTCATTCTAGCGATCGTTCTGGGGGTATCTGTGGGCACTAGGGCGGCAGGTTGGGCGTGGTTAGCTGTGATCTTTTAACTAAGATCTATCGGTCCGCGCCCTGCTGGTTAAGCCCGGTGGGCGCTGGTTGGGCGTGGCTGGCTGAGATCTTTTAACTAAGATCCAGCTTCTTGTCCGTCTGTAGTCCCTGTGTTTGGGTTCCTTGTTTGCTAGGATCGGTCCCCGATGTCAAGACCTTCAGCCCTAGGTTGGGCCTTCGATGTGCGGGACGATTCTGCGGCCCTCAGCGGCCTCA
>NZ_WINH01000110.1 GCF_010993985.1 Paraferrimonas sp. SM1919
TTAAAGATAAATAACAAACAAGTTTGTTATTTTTATCAGCTTTTCCAAATTATTAAAGAACGTCGAAACATAAAGCTTCTGGGCTTAAAAAAGCCTAAGAGGAACAACATAAACCTCATGATGTTTTTCTTAGGCTTCTTGTAGAGTAAGTGGTGGAGCTAAGCAGGATCGAACTGCTGACCTCCTGCGTGCAAGGCAGGCGCTCTCCCAGCTGAGCTATAGCCCCACTGAAACTCTTACAGAAAATGTAGCACACCAAAATACTATTGAAGTAATTTCGTTCTAATCAAGGCAGTTAATGACGACGTTTAGTTCGCTAAACGAGTTATTAACTAACGCAGAGTAGGGCGAAATTGGTAGGTCTGGGCAGACTTGAACTGCCGACCTCACCCTTATCAGGGGTGCGCTCTAACCAGCTGAGCTACAGACCTATCTCAGTATCACTTTGTGTGACTACTATGTTCTTACATCTAATCAAGCAATCTGTGTGAACACTCAACAAACGTTGAATATCAATTTAGGTAAGGAGGTGATCCAGCCCCAGGTTCCCCTAGGGCTACCTTGTTACGACTTCACCCCAGTCATGAAC
>NZ_WINH01000013.1 GCF_010993985.1 Paraferrimonas sp. SM1919
TTGGAGCGAGTAACGAGGTTCGAACTCGTGACCTCGACCTTGGCAAGGTCGCGCTCTACCAGCTGAGCTATACTCGCGCACAAAAAATGCAAACTTAAAAATGATGATTGGAGCGAGTAACGAGGTTCGAACTCGTGACCTCGACCTTGGCAAGGTCGCGCTCTACCAGCTGAGCTATACTCGCAATCAAAATCATTTTTAAAAATTGGAGCGAGTAACGAGGTTCGAACTCGTGACCTCAACCTTGGCAAGGTTGCGCTCTACCAGCTGAGCTATACTCGCACTCCAATCACTTTCAACTCAAGTGAGACACTATGTCGTTGGAAGTGGTGCGCATTATATGCGGTTTAGAGAAAGCTGCAACCCCTAAAGTGAAAAAAACTTATCAACTGCTCAAATTTTGAATACTTGCTCACGATAGTACTGTAATTCCGCTACCGATTCACGAATATCATCCAAAGCTTGATGGGTATTGCGCTTGTTAAAACCATCACAAATATGCGGCGCCCAGCGTCGAGTGATCTCTTTAACGCTGGACACATCTAGATTACGATAATGAAAAAAATCTTCAAGTCTTGGCATGTATTTATTTAAAAATCTTCGGTCTTGACCAATACTGTTACCACATAGAGGTGAAACCCCTTTAGGTACATATTGTTCGATAAAGGCGATAGTTTGATTAATTGCCTCTTCTTCACAGATAGACGAGGCTTTAACCCGGTCAATTAAACCAGACTGGCCATGATGCTTTTGATTCCATTCATCCATTATTGCTAGATGCTCATCGGATTGGTGAATAGCCAGTACAGGACCTTCTGCTAGGATATTCAGATCTTTATCAGTGACGATAGTGGCAATTTCGATAATGCGGTTTATTTCAGGGTCTAAACCTGTCATTTCTAAATCAATCCAAACTAAATTTTGCTCATTCATATGCAAATATCACCTTATCTGTCTTTTATTAATACTAATAATGCCATACTTTGTGGCTGCAATCATTGGTTAGGGTTATCATAATAGAGTCTTAAAATTTTAGGAAACAAATACACTTGGCTGGTAAACGCAAAAAACTCAGTAAAGGTCAGATTCGCCGCATCAAAGAAAATCGTTCGAAAAAGCTCAATGATAAGTCAGAGGTAAGTATCGACGAAGGGCAACTTGGAGAAGAACAACAAGTTGTGGTTATTTCTAGGTTTGGCCAACATGCCGAAATCGAGACCCAAGACGGTGCTTTAATAAAAGCTCAGCTACGTCGCAACATCACTTCATTAGTGACTGGGGATAAAGCCTTGTTTCGCCCTTCTACTACTGATGAAGGGGGTATCATTGAAGCGGTTTTTCCACGAACCAGCAAACTGACTCGCCCTGACTATTATGATGGCGTTAAAGTTGTTGCAGCGAATATCGATAGAATCTTTATTGTTAGTTGCACAGAACCCAGCTTTTCTAGTCAATTAATTGACCGTTATCTGATTGCTTCTGAAGATGTTGAAATTGAGCCTATCATCATCATCAACAAAGCTGATTTGATCTCCAGTCAGCAAGCCGAAGAAATCGCGCCCATATTACAAAACTATCAAGATTTGGGTTATCCGCTCATTCAAGTTAGCGCTAAAACGGGACAAGGTATTGAACAACTTAGGTCTTTAATGGCAGAATCCACTTCTATTTTTGTTGGCCAATCTGGTGTAGGTAAGTCATCATTGGTTAATGCTTTAAGCGACCATGAATTGCAGTTAGAAGGAGAAATCTCATCGACTTCTGGACTCGGGCAACATACCACCACTACTTCAAAGCTATTGCATTTAGGCCAAGGTGCCGATGTGATTGACTCGCCTGGGGTCAGGGAGTTTGGACTTTGGCACCTACACCCTGAGAGAGTAACTTGGTGTTATCGGGAGTTCAGAGACTTTGTCGGTGGCTGCAAATTTCGCGACTGTAAGCATATAAAAGACCCCGGCTGTGCCATCATTAATGCCGTTGAACAACAACAGATCAGCGCGGATAGATACGCAAACTACTGCAGAATTATTCAAAGCATGTCGGAACAAAAAAGTGGACGACATATCAAACAGATAGATATAGATTAAGGAACCTGTTTTACCCATGGATCAAGTTAAAATCGCACTTCAATATATTACCCCTAAGCATGCTATTTCACGTTTAGTAGGTAAATTAGCAGCAGCCAAATTAGGCAGCTTTACCCACGCAATTATTCGCTGGTTTGCCAAAAGTTACGATGTTAATTTAGCTGAAGCTGAACGTACACAAGCCCATCAATATGAAAGCTTTAATGATTTCTTCACCCGCGCACTAAAGCCTGGCGCCCGCAGCTTTGACCCACGCCAAGAGTGTTTAGCACACCCTGTTGATGGTGCTGTCAGTCAATTTGGTAAAATTGATGATGACTCAATTTTCCAGGCAAAAGGGCAAACCTTCAGTGCGACGGAATTACTAGGTGGCGATGAAACCATCGGCAACCAGTTCAACGATGGCAGTTTTGCTAATATCTACTTATCACCAAAAGACTATCATCGCATCCATATGCCAATGGACGCAAAATTAACAAAAATGGTTTATGTTCCTGGTGATTTATTCTCGGTTAATCCATTAACAGCCCGTAATGTTCCCCGCTTATTTGCTCGTAATGAACGTGTAGTATGTTTATTTGAAACCGCCGTTGGCCCAATGGCGATGGTCCTTGTCGGTGCGACGATTGTCGCTAGTATTGAAACCGTTTGGGCGGGTACTGTTACTCCCCCTGCTGGCAAACAAGTATTCACTTGGGACTATTCTGATAAAGATATTAACTTCAATAAAGGCGATGAAATGGGTCGCTTTAAATTAGGCTCGACAGTTGTCATGTTATTTGCTGAAGATGCGGTTAAAGCTTTTGATGATTCTGTTGCCCCTGCAGCAACAACGGTTATGGGGACACCATTAGCGACATTAAATATTCAATAATTGATGTCAATTTTATAAGATTTAAGGCGGCCTTCAGAGTCGCCTTTTTTATTTGCAAAAATTATGTTTTGTCGCTCACATTAGTGGCTTTAATAGGTAAGCAAAAAAGAATAGACAAGACTATAATTTGGATATATCTTCTCCCCAAAATAATACAACTATGCCCATGATTTTTCGGTTATTTATCGCTGTATCTTTTGTTATATTGGCTGCCCCTAGCTACGCCAATAATACCCTTTTACAGCCCTGGTTAAAGTCAACTCAACTGCAACAACCTGAAAACCAGCAACAACTCACTGAAGCCATTGCTGAATTAAAACAGCAACAACTCAAAATTGAACAAGAAATCCTAAGGCTCGATACTGAACAAGAGTATTTGCTAAGGCAATTAAGTGTTCTAATTAAGCCTATCAAAATTAATCAAGCCCAATTGTCACAGCAGTTGTCCATGGCTCATGTTGAACTCGATCAATTACAGCTTTCAAAGACTGACCTACAAGCCCAAATCAATTTATTAGAGCAACAGTTACAACAATTACCAGCACAACTAGCCCAAGCGACAGAGCAATTAGAGTATTTGGCCAAGAGCAATCAAGCATCAACATCGGATATTCGATTAAAAATAAGCTACTGGCAGCAAAAGCAACTCAACCTCAAAACGCTTAATTTGAAATTGGCTGGGGATATTAATACCACCAAACTCAGAATTCAGTTACTTGATAAAAATAGTGAAAATTGGACCAAGCACTTAAAAACCCTTAATGATCTTATTAATACTCAACGACAGACCGTTGCGGCAAGAGCCTTAGATAACTCATCGCCAACAAAAAACCATTTCGACCCATTAACAGAACAACTTAAACAGCAAAATAAACAACTCGCTGTATCCTTGGCACAATTAAACGACAAGATCAAAGAGACTGATCAACAGCAGCAACTCGCTCAACAGAATCTTGTCAAGCAAACCCAAAAGTTGCAAAAAGTCACAGAACAACTTAACTACTTAGAACTTAGCCCAGCTTTTGGTGACAACTTATTAAGGCAATTACAACAACTTCCTAAGCCTCCAGAAGAACACATTCTTAAACAAATCTTGTCCCAAGCACGGTTAGACCTTTTCCGCTTCGAACAAGAGTTAAGTGAATTACAACAAAACCAAAATCAGTATCTACCAAGCCAACAGCAAGAAGTTGAAAAGCTTTATGAGCTCAATATTAAATTGCTCAATGAGCTTATCTTAGCGCAACAACAATACATTGATGAACTGGCTCGGCTTAAGGTTAAAAATCATGATATAACCATTCAGTATCAAGAGCTTAATGCCCTACTTCAAAAGCATTTATTTTGGGTGCCAAATGCGATGGTAATTGGCCCTACTTGGTTAGTAGATGTGCTCACTACTGTAAGTTGGATGACCAGACAAGATAACATACAGCAACTTAAATTCAGCATAGACCGACAAAGTGGTTATTGGTCTTTATGGGTCATCGCTTTGCTCATTTGTTTGATGTTGCATGACTTACTTGGCAGCAAGTTTCGCCGCTTGTTAACCAAGCATGGCCATCTCGTAGGGAATGTTACTCGGGATAGTTTAATCAGAAGTTTTCAGGTTTTTATTGCATCCTTAGGCTATGGCAGTTTGCTCGCTTTACCCATCATTTTAGCTGGCATTGGTTTTAGCCTAGATGATAACGACATTAGCCAAGCTGCGGGGGCGGCCATAACCATGGTGGGAATAAGCTATGGCCTGTACCGATTGTTAACCTTATTCAGTGATGATGAAGGTTTATTTAAGAAACATTTCCATATTTCCACTAGCCTTGTTGATCAGTGCAAACAAGCCATCGTCGGCAAAATTTTTGTCGCAACACCATTATTAGGTTTGCTGACGTTAACTCAGACTTTAGAAAACTCGCAATTTCACAATGGTATTGGACGAGCAGTGTTTATTGGCTATGCATTCATCTTATTTTCATTGTTTAGGCAAGGGCGAACCATTGCCCGAGAGCATCAATTTCAAGCGACTGACAAGAATCGCCGTTTACTCCAAGATCTTGCCTGGAGCTTACTCATTTTTAGCCCGATTGCATGTATCGTGTTAGCCAGTTTAGGTTACTTCTTTACCGCTAATGAATTATTAGGTCAGTTACAGGTTTCAGTAATTTTAGCGCTAAACTTTCTACTTATTTATGGTTTTGCAAAACGCTGGGTATTAATTGAACATAGAAATATTAGCTTTGAAAGGGCGAAAGCCAAACGAGCAGAAATGTTGGCTCATCGAATCAAAACGGATCCTTCTGAACCAATTAACGAACAAAATGAAGAACCCATTTTAGACTTAGAAACTATTTCTAAACAGTCACTTGGATTGCTCAAATCTATTTTGACCCTGGCCTTTATTATTACCTTGGTGAGTCTGTGGTATCAAACTCATAGTGCGTTATTTAGCTTTTTAGATTCGTTAGTTTTATGGCATTCCAATAGCATAGAAAATGGTATCAGCCTTAGCCAGCCAGTTACCCTTAGAGACCTACTGTTAATATTGGCCATTATGGTATTTGCCTTCGTGATCACCGCCAATTTACCCGGTCTACTGGAACTGATGGTGTTACAAAAGCTAGAACTTAGCCCAGGTACTGCTTTTGCTATCACTACGGTCAGCCGTTATATGGTAGTAATGGTTGCCACCATTACCTGTTTCTCTATGTTTGGCATGCAATGGAGCAAATTACAATGGTTAATTGCCGCCCTTTCAGTTGGTTTAGGTTTTGGTCTTCAAGAAATTTTCGCCAACTTTATCTCTGGCCTCATTATTTTATTTGAAAAACCGATCCGCATTGGTGATACGGTCACCATTCGCGACCTTACCGGACAAGTGACCAAAATAAAAACTAGGGCAACAACCATTGTTGACTGGGATAGAAAAGAAATTATTGTCCCAAACAAAGCCTTTATTACCGAACAATTGGTCAACTGGTCACTCTCCGACCCCATCACCAGAGTCATTGTTAAGGTTGCCGTTGCTAGGGACTCTGACCCATCACTTGTCGAAGCATTATTGTTTCAAGCAGTAAAAGAATGCCCAAGTGCATTACCTATTCCAGAGCCTGAAGTGTGGTTTACAGGTTTTGGCAGCCATACTCAGGAATTTGAAGTAAGGGCCTATGCCCATGACATGTCTAACCGCTGGCCTTTAAGGCATGCTTTACATAAGGCGATTAATAAAAAATTAAAAGAAAATCATGTCATCTTGGCCTATCCTCAACTTGAAATCCATATGGCCACTAATCCAAATAGTGACCCTCAAATACTGAGATAGGAAATGAAAATAATTGCCCATAGAGGTGCCAGCGGTTTGGCACCTGAAAATACGCTAAAGGCAATGGAATTAGCTTTACAATCGGAAGCATGCGCCATTGAAATAGATGTTTATAGCAGTCATGGACAGTTAATGGTGATCCATGATCGCTGGTTACACAAGCGTACTAATGGCATCGGCCAAATTCATCAGACGTCTCTGGAAAAGCTGGCGGTTCTAGATGCTGGTGAAGGGCAAAATATTCCAAGCCTTAGACAATTACTTAGTTTCATCGATGGACGATGCGACGTCAATATTGAACTCAAAGGGGCTGACACCGCAGTTGCATTGATCGATGAGATTGGCTATGCCATCGCCCATAGCCACTTTGATAAATCTCAGTTTTTGATTTCTTCATTTAACCATCACCTATTGCAACAGGTGCATAATTTAGACCCACAGTTGAAGATTGGCGCACTAACCGCCGGCCTCCCCCTTGACTATTGTGCATTTGCAGAGCAACTTAACGCCTACTCGGTACACTGCGATGTTGATTTTATCAACGCCGCCATGGTAACAGATGCCCACCAGCGTGGACTTAAGATTTTTGTCTATACTGTTGATGAAGAAGAAGATATTAAGACACTACAAAAGCTTAATGTGGATGGAATTTTTAGCAACTTTCCGTGTAAGGCCCGTAAAACCAGTAACAGCCAGCCAACAAGACCAATGTATGTCTGGAGCAATTAATTACAGGTACTTGATTACCGCCAATAGGCTATAGGATTTTTATTAATGTGCGCCACAATATGCACTTCTAAAGTATACATGCAACCTTGGCGCTTATAAGGCTCAAAATGAAAAACAAGCTTTTACTGCTTACCAGTGATAATCAGGCTTACTTAAAGCAGCTTGAAAAGTACAACCTGCCAAACTTAGAGATCTTGAGTGATAATTCTAAGTCGATTTTGGATTCCAACATTTGGTTAGCTGAACCCAAGTTAGCAGCCCCCCTTCTCAACTTAGGTAAAAATTTAACCTGGGTGCAATCGACATTTGCAGGGGTTGATGATCTCACCAAGCAGCGTCGTAAATTTCCTTTCATCCTGACCAACATCAAAAACTTATTTGGTCCTATGATGAGTGAATACGTGTTTAGCCATTTACTTGCTGTCTATAAACAACACCACTATTACAAACAATATCAGCGCCTAAACCGCTGGCACCGACTGCCAACAAGGCAGATAAAAGACAAACGCATTTTAATCCTCGGAACAGGCGACATTGGTACCCACTTATGCACCACTGCTAATCACTTTGGCATGAAGACCATAGGCATTAATCGAAGCGGCCACCAAGCACAACATTTTGATGAATGCTACTCCATAAGTCAGCTGCATCAGCAGTTGCCCCATGCTGATGTTATTGTGTGTGCTCTGCCGGCAACCTCTGAAACCAAGAATATTTTCAATCGAGATACCCTGTCATATCTCAAGTCCGATGTGGTATTCATTAACGTTGGCAGAGGCTCCGTCGTGGATGAACAAGACTTATTAGTATGGTTAGCACTTCACCCAGAAAGTCATGGTATTTTAGATGTGTTTAAGCAAGAGCCCTTACCAGAAAATGACCCTTTGTGGAAATGTCAGAACGCGACTTTAACGCCACATATTGCCGCCCCGAGTTCTGCCAAAGACGTGGTTGAGCAATTTGTAGATAACTACCATAGGTTTCATACCTCTCAACCCTTAAAAAACTGTGTTGATTTTGCTTTAGGTTATTAGTTTTTTAGGTCAATAAAAAAGCCGCAACTATTGTTGCGGCTTTTTAAATGCGGCTGTATCAAGTTACTTTACGAACTCAACACCAATTTTAATATCGCCTTCAAGGGTAGCTTGCATTTGTGCTACTGCTTCAGCTTCAAATGCACTTAATTCACCGTAAGGAAGAATTTTTTCTGCGCCATTCTTACCTAAAAGAATCGGTTGCGCGAAAAATGCAGTGGCAGCGCCATCGTTATCAACATAGGCACACTCAACCACATTTTCTTCACCTTGCAGCGCGGCTACCACAGATAGGCCGAAACGACAGGCCGCTTGCCCCATAGATAATGTCGCACTACCGCCACCAGCTTTCGCTTCTACAACTTCAGTACCAGCGTTTTGAATGCGGTGTGTAAGGGCGGCAACTTCTTCAGCAGTAAACTCAACACCTTCAACTTGTGAAAGTAACGGTAGAATGGTTACACCGGAATGGCCACCAATTACTGGTACATTGACATCGCTAGTGCTTAGACCTTTCGCTTGTGCAACGAAGGTGTTTGCACGGATAACGTCAAGGGTGGTTACACCAAACAATTTGTTCTTATCGTAAACACCTTTAGCTTTTAGTACTTCAGCTGCAATCGCAACGGTGGTGTTTACTGGGTTGGTAATAATACCGATAACCGCTTTAGGACAAACATCAGCAATCTTTTCGATAAGGTTTTTAACAATACCGGCGTTGATGTTAAATAAATCAGAACGGTCCATACCTGGCTTACGAGCCACGCCCGCTGAAATTAATACCACATCTGCACCTTCAAGCGCAGGCGCAGCATCTTCACCAGCAAAACCCACAACGTTAACGTCGGTTGGGATGTGGCTTAGGTCAGTAGCAACACCAGGAGTCACTGGAGCGATGTCGTATAATGACAGCTCAGATCCAGCAGGTAATTGATTTTTTAGAAGTAATGCTAATGCTTGGCCAATACCGCCAGCTGCACCTAATACTGAAACTTTCATTTTAATTCCTTGCCTTAAGGCCGTGTTATCAATTTTCGGGGTCACAATACTACAATATATTTGTTGTTATCAACATAGTTTTACTATTATTCACGCACATTAGATATTGACGCTAAATAATAAAGAATTTTCGATTTTTACCGCCTATAAATGAATATTTATGTAATATTTGTGATTAGCAATTGACTAAATGCCAGCGCTTAAGCACAATATTTGAAATTAGCCAAAGGAATGTAACCCAGTGCGAACCAACAAAAACCAAGAGCAATTAACCCGCTCGTTTAAGTCTCTTCTAAAGGAAGAAAGATTCGGATCTCAAGGTGAGATAGTAACTGCTTTGCAAGCACAAGGATTTGATAGCATTAATCAATCTAAAGTGTCTCGCATGCTGAGTAAATTTGGTGCCGTAAGAACTCGCAATGCTAAACAGGAAATGGTGTACTGTCTGCCTGCTGAATTAGGTGTTCCAACTGCTGGTAGTCCCCTTAAAAATTTAGTGTTAGATGTCGATCACAATGGTGCAATGATCGTAGTAAGAACCAGTCCAGGAGCGGCACAATTAATTGCGAGATTGTTAGATTCTATTGGTAAGCATGATGGTATCTTAGGTACGATTGCAGGTGATGATACTATTTTTATCGCGCCATCATTTACCCAAGACATCGAACAAACTAAATCAATGGTCGTTGAACTATTTAATTATAATAGCTAACTTCTCGTTTCAAACCAGGACAAGCTTGGAACAAAAAAAGCGGCTCCGGTTGATGCCTCAGAAAAGTCCAATATTTTATCGAAATGCCCTTGCTCACCATAAATCATGCTGTAGAGCATTTTTTCAAAATGCTCAGGTGTCTTACATAAAGAGATAAAATACAACCCCTGATCGAGGCAATTTCCGAACGGCATACTTTGCCGTAAAATTTCAAGGGGCTGGCCTTTATAGCCCTTAATAGAAGTACGATTCACATGGGCATCAATCGGCATTTGTTGTTCACTCAGCTCAACATTAAAGTGTTTTGTTCTGCCGATAATTTGCTGTTGATGATGGTCGTCAAGACGATTCCACGCTTGCATTTTATGATGATATTTTTGGATATGCAGATAGCTTCCTCCACAAAAGATCGCGGTATCATCATCAACTAAAGCGACTTCTTGCCTATGATTTCCTTTCGGGTTCTCTGTGCCATCAACAAATCCAGTAATGTCGCGATTATCTAAGTATCTAAAGCCTCTAGTATCATCTAATAACTCAAAGCTTGTGCTTAATAAAGCAACCAACTGATTACAAATAAGATGAACAAGGTCATACCTATCTGCTCGAAGGGTGATGAATACATCAACATCTGTTTTTGGGGCGTGTCTGTCGTCACATTGCATGGTGGGGAAGCCACGCAATAATCTAGGACGCTCACAAGGGGAAATTAAAGACCAGTATTCACTGCCAATAGCCACAAAACCATTAAAAGCATAATCACTATGGGCTTCAGCTAATCCGTGAATAAGCTTGGCGGCCTGACCTAATTGCAGCTGTTGTTGTTCAACACTGGTATTGGCTAAATGATTAAACAACAAATAGCTACTGTGCAAATTTCCTTCTGCACAAATGCCCAGTTGCACTCTTGGCATTATCATTCCCTCTGTAACGTTATATCCTACAAGTTAATCGCTATTAAACTTAATTTCAATAACATAACCTTAATAGCAAAAGGTCCAATTTAAAACTGTCATACAAAAAAAGGCCAACCTATTGGTTGACCTTAATCTTTATTTATCGACTATAGGTTAGCCTTGTGATTTAACACTCACAAACTCAGGGTAAGCATCGATACCACAGTCAGATACGTCCATACCAAGGTACTCTTCCTCTTCGCTCACGCGGATACCCATGGTTTTCTTAAGTACATACCAAACCGCTAGAGAAGCTAGGAATACCCAAGCAAAGATAACAGCAGCACCAAATAATTGGTTTAATAAAGTAGCATCAGCATTCGATGCAGGCACCATTAACAGACCAAATAGACCTGCAGTACCGTGTACTGAAATTGCCCCTACTGGATCATCAATCTTCAAACGGTCTAGACCAATAATAGAGAAGACAACAATCACACCACCGGCAGCACCGATTAAAGCAGCCATACCGTAGCTAGGTGATAATGGGTCCGCAGTAATGGCAACAAGACCTGCTAACGCACCGTTTAAAATCATAGTTAGGTCAGCTTTACCCCAAAGTGTACGACACACTAATAGAGCAGCCACAGCACCAAAGGCGGCTGCAGAGTTAGTGTTTAAGAAAATTTTAGCAACGGCAGTTGAGTTTTCAGCGTCAGACACCATTAACTGTGAGCCACCGTTAAAGCCAAACCAACCCATCCACAGAATAAACGTACCTAAGGTTGCTAATGGCATGTTAGAACCAGGGATTGGGTTAACTTCACCGTTAGGGCCGTATTTACCCTTACGAGCACCTAGCAATAACACACCAGCAACGGCCGCTGCTGCACCAGCCATATGCACAATACCTGAACCGGCAAAGTCGGTGAAGCCAGCTTCTGATAAGAAACCACCACCCCAAGTCCAGTAACCCTCAACAGGGTAAATCACACCCGTTAGCACTACGGTAAAAAGTAAGAATGCCCATAGCTTCATACGCTCAGCCACCGCACCAGATACGATTGACATGGCTGTCGCGACAAACACGACTTGGAAGAAGAAATCAGACTCTAAAGCGTGATCAGCATCAGCAGCTTGTGAACCAATCAATCCGCCTAAGCTTGGTAACCAACCACCTTCTGCATTATCAACATACATAATGTTGTAGCCGATAAGTAAGTACATGATACAAGCGATTGAATACAAACAAATATTTTTAGTTAAAATTTCTGTGGTATTTTTTGAGCGAACAAGGCCCGCTTCTAACATGGCAAAACCTGCAGCCATCCACATGACTAATGCGCCCGAAATTAAGAAATAAAAGGTATCGAGTGCAAACCTTAATTCTGTTAATTGTTCCATCATTATTCTCCTTAAATCGCTTCAACATCCAATTCACCAGTACGAATACGTACCGCTGAATATAGCTCGGTAACAAAAATCTTACCGTCACCAATTTTACCTGTCTTCGCGGCGTCAACGATGGCTTCAATCACACGATCGACATCCTCATCTTTTACTCCAATTTCAAGCTTAACCTTAGGTAGAAAGTCCACTTGATATTCTGCACCACGATACAACTCTGTATGACCTTTTTGACGACCAAAGCCTTTAACTTCCGATACCGTTAAACCCTCTACACCGATATCAGCCACAGCTTCGCGTACATCATCAAGCTTGAAAGGTTTGATAATTGCACTGATTAATTTCATGTTGTTTCCCTCTATTTTTGTTTCTGGCATAACTTATCCAAAGTCCATACCAAAACAAAAAAACCATATTTAACAATGACATACAAAAAGGAACAATCCATCCTGCACCAATTGAAAACAAACTCAAAGCCCCCTTTGCACCACAATGGCGCAAACCATACAAATTTGCCTCAGACCCCAATCTGCTCGGTGTTATGGAAATAAAATTCGGTGATTAGACCAGTATTTTGCTGCTAATTACTTCGAAATGCATATAATATGTAAATAAGAAGGAAATTAAACTCACATGTAGAAGATTAAGTATTGAAAACTTAATTCCTGCTTGTTACCTTTAATTTCTACGAAATTAATAAAGGATGCCGGCATAATTATGGCAAATTTCAACATTCTTGTATTAAATGGTCCAAACTTAAATCTGCTTGGACGAAGAGAGCCCCATCTATATGGTGCCCTTACTTTAGCAGATATTCAGCAGCAACTTGAGCAGCAAGCTCAAGAATTAAGGGTTAACCTTAGTTTCATGCAGTCAAACGCTGAACATGTGCTAATTGACACCATACATACAAGCAATGCTGATTTTATCATTATTAATCCAGCAGCCTTTACCCATACTAGTGTTGCCCTAAGGGATGCACTACTTGGTGTCGCTATACCTTTTATTGAAGTGCATCTGTCAAATGTACATGCCCGTGAATCCTTTAGGCATCATTCGTATTTTTCAGATGCTGCCCAAGGGGTCATTGTAGGTTTAGGCCACCAAGGTTATCAATTTGCTTTAACCGCTGCGGTTAACCAACTGCAATCACAGCGATAAAAATAATAAAAGAGAGAAATCATGGATATTCGTAAGATTAAAAAACTGATTGAGCTTGTTGAAGAATCAGGTATTGCTGAACTAGAAATCACAGAAGGTGAAGAGGCCGTTCGTATTTGCCGTCAAACCGTAGCCAATGTAGCTGCTGCGCCACAGGTTTATGCTGCTCCAGCCGCTGCCCCAGTTGCCGCACCAGCTGCTGCACCTGCTACTCCAGCAGCAGCACCTGCAACTGAGCCAACTGGCCATCAAGTGAAATCACCAATGGTTGGTAGCTTTTACCGTGCCTCGAGCCCAGAAGCCGCACCGTTTGTTGAAGTTGGCCAAAAAGTAAACGTTGGCGATACCCTATGTATCATTGAAGCTATGAAAATGATGAACCAAATTGAATCTGATAAAGCTGGTGAAATCAAAGCGATCTTAGTTGAAAACGGTGATGCTGTAGAATTTGATTCACCTCTATTTATCATCGAATAATAGGGCAAGACTTCCATGTTAGATAAAGTCGTAATTGCTAACCGTGGTGAAATTGCCCTACGTATTTTGCGTGCCTGTCGTGAACTTGGCATCAAAACCGTAGCGGTACATTCCACCGCGGATAAAGACCTAAAACACGTACTTTTGGCTGATGAAGCTATCTGTATTGGTAAACCATCTGCCCTAGAGAGTTACTTAAATGTGCCTTCTATTATCGCCGCAGCTGAAGTGACCGATGCCGTAGCCATTCACCCTGGGTATGGTTTCCTTGCAGAAAATGCTGACTTTGCTGATCAAGTTGAAGAAAGTGGTTTTATTTTTATCGGGCCAACAGGTGATGTTATTCGCCTAATGGGTGATAAAGTATCTGCCATTGAAGCAATGAAAAAAGCTGGGGTACCAACCGTACCAGGTTCAGATGGCACCCTAGGTGAAGATGCTGACAAAAATAAGCAAATTGCTAAACGTATCGGTTACCCAGTTATTCTTAAAGCTTCAGGCGGCGGCGGTGGCCGTGGTATGCGTGTTGTGCGTAAAGAAGAAGATTTATTAGAGCAAATCGCCCTGACTAAATCAGAAGCAGGTACCTTTTTTAACAACCCTGATGTGTACATGGAGAAATACCTAGAAAACCCACGTCACATCGAGGTTCAAGTGTTAGCCGATGGTCAAGGTAATGCCGTGCACTTGGGTGAGCGTGACTGTTCTATGCAGCGACGTCACCAAAAAGTTGTTGAAGAAGCACCGGCTCCAGGTATCACTGAAGAGATGCGCAAGTTCATCGGCGAGCGTTGTGCCCGTGCTTGTATCGATATCAATTACCGTGGCGCTGGTACGTTTGAGTTCTTATATGAAAACGGCGAATTCTACTTTATCGAGATGAATACCCGTATTCAGGTAGAACACCCTGTGACAGAAATGGTTACCGGTGTTGACCTCATTAAAGAACAATTACGTATTGCCGCAGGTCAGCCGCTGTCTGTGACACAGGATGAAATTAAAATCCGTGGCCATGCGATCGAATGTCGTATTAATGCAGAAGACCCGGTGACCTTTATGCCGAGCCCTGGTGAAATTACCCGCTTCCACCCTCCAGGTGGCATGGGTATCCGTTGGGATTCGCATATTTACGCGGGTTATAAAGTACCACCACACTACGACTCTATGGTTGGCAAACTCATCACCTACGGTGAGAACCGTGGCATTGCTATAGCCCGTATGCAGAACGCGCTTAACGAGTTGGTGGTTGACGGTATTAAAACGAATACACCATTACAGCAAACCATTATGGATGATGAAAACTTCCAAAATGGCGGTGCCAATATTCATTACCTAGAAAAGAAACTAGGATTGCAATAGCAACCAAAGGCTGTAAAAAAAGTATATTAAGCCATCCCTCGGGGTGGCTTTTTTATTGGCTAAAGCTCTAAGCTTAAAGAAGCGCCTCCCTAAGGCTCAAGGTTGCCCACTAACAAAACTAGGGGCTCGCCATCACCATTTGGCTATCGATAGGATACTTTCGACATCAGGCCTTCGACTGACTCGCTCCAATGCCAACTGCTAAAACTCGAGCTTCTTTTTAAATTAATTACATCACCTCACGACAATGACTTACAATATAGGGCAATAATGTAATTTAAGAGATAAACTATGGCTTGGATCCAAATTCGCCTATCCACGACTGAGGAGCACGCAGAAGCAATTTCTGATGTAATGATTGCAAGCGGTGCCCTTTCCGTCACGTTTTTAGACACACACGATACTCCAGTACTAGAACCACTACCTGGTGAAACACCACTGTGGCCGGATACTACTGTTATGGCGTTATACGACGCTAATATCGATACTAAAGCAGTCACCCAGTGGTTATCAGAGCAGCCCTTATTTACCGGTATTACGCTAAAAGTAGAAGCCCTAGAAGATAAAGATTGGGAGCGAGAATGGATGGATAATTTCCATCCTATGCAATTTGGCAAACGTCTTTGGATTTGCCCGAGCTGGCGCACCGTACCCGATGAAAACGCCGTTAATGTCATGCTTGATCCTGGGCTTGCATTTGGTACGGGTACCCATCCAACTACAGCCCTATGTCTAGAATGGTTAGACTCTATGGATTTAACCGATCAAAATGTCATCGACTTTGGATGTGGTTCTGGAATTTTAGCAATTGCTGCATTGAAACTTGGTGCTAAACATGTGACTGGCATTGATATTGACCCGCAAGCTTTAGAAGCCAGCCTAGAAAATGCAAAGCGTAATCAGGTTGAAACGAAACTTGAAGTATTTCTACCTGAAGAACAGCCTAAAAATTTGAAGGCGGACACACTTGTAGCAAATATTTTGGCAGGCCCATTACGTGAGCTTGCTCCCCTTATTAGTGACTTGGTTCGCCCTGGTGGCAAGCTGGCATTATCTGGCCTATTAGGTGAACAAGCTGACGAACTTCACGCCCACTACAGCCAATGGTTTGAAATGGATGATCCCTGTCACAAAGAAGACTGGACGCGCTTAACAGGCGTCCGTAAATAAGGATTAAAATCCAACTGGGTAGCGACCTGCAGAGGTGCTACCTAGATCAAATGTCAAGAAAAATATTTACCTCAAGGTTAAAAATCGACCTTTTCAAATAGTTCAAAAAACAGTAATATAGCCGCCCTTTGGTAGACGAGACACACTTAATGCGCATAGGCCCACATCAATTGCAGAACCGATTGATTTTAGCCCCAATGGCGGGTGTGACTGATCAGCCTTTTCGTAATTTATGTTTAAAGTACGGAGCGGCTCTTGCCGTATCGGAAATGTTGTCATCTAACCCAGACGTTTGGGATACAGACAAAAGCCGCTTACGAATGAGCCATAAGGGTGAGAATGGAATTCGTTCAGTACAAATTGCTGGTAGTGATCCCCAGTTAATGGCACAGGCTGCACAATTTAATGTCGCCAATGGTGCCGATATCATTGATATCAACATGGGTTGCCCAGCAAAAAAAGTAAATAAGAAACTTGCAGGTTCAGCGTTACTGCAAGATCCGACTCTAGTAAGGCAAATACTAGAGGCTGTGGTCGCCGCTGTTGACACTCCTGTAACTCTTAAAATTCGTACTGGCTGGGATCCCCAAAATCGTAATGGGGTTGATATTGCCCGCATCGCCCAAGACTGTGGCATTTCTGCTTTAGCCGTTCATGGCCGAACCAGAAAGGACATGTACAAAGGTGATGCCGAGTACGACACCATAGCCCAAATTAAACAGGCAATTACTATTCCAGTGATTGCTAATGGCGACATTGACAGTCCAGAGAAGGCTAAACAAGTCTTAGATTACACTGGTGTCGATGCGCTGATGATAGGTCGCCCTGCACAAGGAAGACCATGGATTTTTCGAGAGATAGATCATTTCTTGAAGACTGGCGAGCATCTTGATAGCCCGCCGTTACAAGAGGTATACCAGGTGATCCAGCAGCATCTTGATGATTTGCTTGATCTTTATGGTGAATACCTCGGTATTCGTATTGCACGAAAACACGTGGGGTGGTACTTAAATGGGCCACAACATAAAGAATTTCGAGCAAGGTTTAATCGACACGAAACGATTGAAGCGCAGCGTTCTGAATTAGAACACTGCTTTAGTTACCAGTAATTTTATACAAGAGCAATATACGCATGTTTGACCAAACTACGACTAATGAAGCGCAACTAACTGTAGGTAAAATTGAGACCGCAAATGGCACTATTAAGCCACAATTATTACGCGACTCTGTAAAGCGTGCTGTGCAAAACTACTTTGCCCAACTAGACGGACAAGAAGCACAAGAAGTTTACGAAATGGTTCTTTGCGAAGTTGAAGCACCTTTACTAGACATCATCATGCAACACACTCGTGGTAACCAAACCCGTGCATCTAACATCTTAGGTATCAACCGTGGTACCCTTCGTAAGAAGCTAAAAAAATACGGCATGAACTAAAAACATCTAGCTAAAGTCATGTTTTAAAAGGCCTTTATTTTATAATAAAGGCCTTTTTTATTATTCGTGTACACAGCCATGTACACTTAGAGTATTTCTTAAAAAATAGTCCAACAATTTTCTTAAATTAAAAACCCCTAAAATTTCGCAATTCCCTCCCCTCCACTAATACTCCTCCTGAATCTTTAGAAAAAAGGAGAAATAACATGATTGTTCGAGATAAGAAGCGCGAAGAAATCACAGGCATATCCAGAAGACACGCCCTAGAGCTTGAAAAGAAAGATCAGTTCCCTAAACGCAGAAAGTTATCTGCTAGAGCAGTAGGCTGGGTGGAATCAGAATTACTCGACTGGGTAGCGAGTAGAGAAACCGTTGGGTATGAGGGTTAGTATAATGGCAGCAGAAAACTTTATTAGCATAAAAGAAGTGGCTAAACGTCTTGGTAAAAGCGTCAGCACGGTTAGACGTTATGCTCAAAATGGATACCTACCAGAACCCATTAAAAAAAATGGCAAAATCCACTCATGGCGTGAAAGCCAAATCGACCTTTGGATGAGCCAAAGCCAACCTTTTGGTGGTTGACTATTTTAATAAGACTCAGCTTCGTCTGTCTGGTCAAGTAAAGTTAACCTGTATACTTGGCCAGGCTTCTTAATATCGACAGCTGAAGCTTGCCGAGGACAGCGCAACTCAAGTTTAGTAATAGGGGTCTAGCTCTCTATTGGACATTTTCGTGTTAGAACATTTATTCTAATAACGGAATTTCAGATAACTCAAACTATGAATAAGCCCTAAACCTATGGCTAATTTCTATTGGCCACTACATATCGATACCTGATTTTCCTAATAGTATCACCAAGGATGAGTTTATCTTCAGGAAGGTCTAAAACAACATTTATAATGTCTGCCATAGCTTGATTGCTAAATCTAAATCCAGTAGGTAGTTGATTTGGTTTACTAAACTGGGCGTCAAACGCAAGAACAAAATCTTTATGGTCTGATGCTCTTCCATCTAGTACCGCATCAGGGACTTCAACATGTTGTGGTATTGGTAGAAGCTCTTCAAACTCACCAATCGCTTCTACCACATCAGCCCGAGAAGGCCAGTATTTTAGCTCATATTGGTGCGCTAGACTTTCAAGTTTATCTTTAACGTAAACCTTGAAAAGAGGGTTATGGACTGCTCCTTGCACCAACGAATCGACAGCCGTTTGATAGTCATGCCGACGAAAACCAGATAACTCATACAATTCAGTCTGGCGCCTTAGCATACCAGCCAGGCGACATGATAGCTCAGAGATACCTTTTTGTAATGTGAGTAGCTCACGCCTCTCTGCTCTAGCTTGGATAAGCTCTTCCTTCGCAAAATCCTCGCTCATCCAGATATGTTCCAACGTCAACCAAACAGCTTCTGCATTTGGCCTATCTGATTCAGAAAGGATTGCTAGTTTGTCAGCGTAGCCAAACTTATTGATTAGCTCGTTGAATACCTTTTCAAGGTTTGATGCCTGATCAATCATCCGTAGCATAAGCGGCCATCGGTCCATCCAAATTTTTTTCTTTCGGTTATCTTCAAGTTCCCTTTCTATAAAAGCTACGCAAAAGTCAGTTGGTGAATTTGTAGGTAATTTCGTCATGATAAGCACCTTTAGTTCCTGTATTTTCGCACTAGGATATCGCTTAAAGAAACGAATTACCGTGTCTTAGTATTTTTGTTTATTGGCCTTCAGACACGCTCACCTTTTGTCATTGAATTGGACAAAAATGAGCTAGGAATCGTGGACACTAGATTAGCTCATGATATTCATTTAGAACCAAAATCATAGTGGTGTCCCATCTTCGGCAGTATAAGATGCATGTGATTATTTATGATTTTCTACTAGAGAATCAAAATCATATCCTGGTTCAAATTCAATACTTAACACTTCCTCATCACTTGAATCTGATAAAGAAAACTTGATTGCTCCATCGTCACTACCAAGTAATGAGTAAAAATAATTAGTTTTTAATATCTCATCTGAACAATATTCCACGGCTAAAGATACAAACTGGCGATCAAACAAAACATCGTAAACATAACTAAATTTTTCTAAAGACATGGTATCTTCAGCTATATTTTTTATTAAATAGCTTGCTTTGCTCTCAATTGCATGACTTATTATAGCTTGCAGCGTTGCTTGACTAATCTGCATTTTGTTTCCTTTTGAATTCAGGAATCTTTAACATTTTTTTGCCTTGTTTTAGACATTATTTGAAATCTACTAAGGAGTATTTCCCCGTACTTATCAGAATGAGTAAGATTAATTATGGAATACAACTCCCGTCCTGCCATCGTAAGATACTCCGCTTTATTTTGCCTATGAGAACGAAATGTAGAGCTAAATCTATTAGCCCCATATTCCACTATCACTGTAGCCCCCTTATTAAAGTGGCATATTTTGGGCTCTTGGAGTAATCCTAGATCTTGAAGGTGGAGTATCTCTTCTTCTGTTATATCCTTTTTCGCGAGCTCTTTATTATGCGCTGAAAACTTTATTCTAGTTAGCTTTCCATCTAATCGAAAAACATAAGAGCAATACCGTTCAAATAGCTTTACATCACTCTCATTCATCGATTGCAGCACAGTTAGAGTTACTCTTCTAAATGAGTTGGGCTTATCAAATTCTCCAGCTAATATTGCAGACCATGCACTTTGTACTTCTTCCTCAGATACATCTTTACACTTATCAAAAAAGAAAGATAACCAGTCACGTTTAGGTGGTGACTTGTCGACCTTAATTGTTTGGTCGACAAGCTCTACTGACTTATTAAGAATGGATTCAATATTTTCTTGACGATAGATTTCCTGAGTAGAGAGTCTAACAGCTGCACGAGCAGCAAGAGCTTCCTCCTCACCCTTGGCCATAATTACAAGCGCCTCAGCTTCAGCCTTAGCTTTCCGGCGTATCCGAGTGGGCTCGTAAACTACCCCAATGGAACTGCTGACAGCATCGATTAATTTACATGCTGGCTCTGATAGTGCTTTAAAATCTATAAGACTTTGATCCATTAATCTTTCAACCTAAATAATCTCAACAAAACCTTCATCAGTAGCTCGACAAATTGTCATTTTATAATATGGGATAACGTTAATGTGCCATCTTAAGTCGCTGAAATAAAGTGAATTTACATCTCGAAATAAAGCTTAATAACATTAAGCTCCTGAATATATGTGTTAAACGGGACGAAAGTTATCCTAGACAAATATTTGTAAATCAGTGTTAATTACTAATGAGTATGTTGCTCACTTTGGCTCGAAAATGGACAAAAGTGAGCTAGGAATTATGCCGGTAACGCCCTGTTAAAGTGTGAACAATGTAATACCAAGCTGTCGCATACCACCTTAAACACTAAAACCAACTCATAGTAAAATGCCACGCGTTAAGAAATCAATCGCATCCACTGTTGAATAATTTGAACATGATCTGAATATGTTAAATCATCATCATCGTGTAGATTTAAGTTATTTTTTATTGTGGGCTTAAGCAATTGATAAGCAGTGTAGTCGTTGTAAATTGCTGTAGCACCTGGTAAACCACCACCAAGATTTGTGTTAAAACTACTCCTTAGATTTTGGATTAGGATTTGAGGGTTATTGTTGTGAGTTTTAATGTCTTGACCTGAGATATCAGAGATAAACTGCATATAACGATAAGGTACTGAATCAAATATGATGGTTATTTTTTCAGAGCTTCTACCGGTTGAAAAATTTTTGCATCCTAAAAACAAACCTAACTCTAAAGGCATATTAAAGCGAGGAAGACTATTATGAGTGTCAAGTTCAGTTCTGGAAATATCATGGATACCATACTTGCAATCAGCAATAATACTATTTATTTTGTCGATTCTTGTTTCTCCTGCATCATCATGCTCTAAAGCGCATCTTGGTTTTAATCCACACTTATAAATAGTAAATAATATGGCTTCAAACAAAGGTTCGAATTGGCTATCAAATGGACAGTTGATAAATACACTAGCTTCATAATCGGTAGACATTACTTACCCCTTGACCGCTCTGGATTCCATTGCCTTTGCTATAGCAAGGTTGACATCTTTAGTTTTTAACTTGCTTCTAGTCTTAACCGACTTCATACCAGGTTTATATTTGAGACCGATAACTTGGTTCACCTTCCCATCTTTATTGTGAACAATAACCGTTTTACCTTGCTGAGCAAACTTTCGAGCAGCTTCAATAGCTTGTTTTTTTGTTCCAAATTTATGCTCTTTTCTAACAGTTCCAGATGATGTGACACACCACTCGCCACCCTCATTTTTGTGAACGGAATAATGATTTAACTTCATCAAATACCTCCTTAAGTTGTATTCAACGCCCAAAGCAGCGGCGCGCGTTTGCGCGTCCTGCCCGCAGGGAGATGCTGTTTTTACTTGTTAAGTATTGTCGGGAGGTAGGAAACTCCATGAGTCTACCTGTAAAACTACTGGTGCTTTTGAGTTGCTAGACCATTTTGCTCTGGATTTATCCCAATAGAAAAAGTGAGCAAGAGAACCACTTTTCTGAACTTTTTCTTTTGATTTTCCCGGCTTCGTATAAAGAACAACCCAGTCACCTTCATCAATAACTTTGTCTGGGAACCAGAAACAATCTCCAGTTTCAGTGTTTATCTCGCCATTACTATACCCAGCTTCAATCAGGGCGAATTGCCCAATATCAATTCTAGCTAATGCACGCATTACAACACGCTCTTTATCTGGGATGCCCCGATCTCGTATTGATTTCATTTCGAGCTTCATGTGCGCACCGCCTTAGCCCAAATGCCACTAGCGATTAAAACAATGCCAATAACTAAAAAAATAGGACCAGTCGCGGTATCTGCAGCCCATACCTTTGGAGCATAGCCAAGGGAAAGAGAGCCTGCTGCAAGTGCTGCTGACGATAATATATCTAATGCATTATGCCTCTTTAGTTTTTCATTAAGTACAGAGGCTTTTTTATCAACTGTATGAAACTCAGTTCTGAGCCTCTTTAAGCTGACATTTTCCTCTTCCAGACGGTCTAACTCATCGAGAATTAAACGTTGTGCAGCAGGGCTTGCTAGCTCTTCTTCTGTAAGCTCTCTGCGGACTTGCCTAAAAGATTGTCTGCCTTTAGTAGCAGGTGTGCTAACAGCACCCGAATCATTATCCGGCTCTACTAATAGGTCTTCTTCTGACATTTGTTGTCTTCCTTAGATACTTAATATTTGTACAAGAGGTATGCTCGCTTCATTTGTTTCTTTATTCCACACCAGCGAAGCGAAGCCAATGATTTAATTGATAATTTACAGTATCAATACAAAGGCCGAATTACAAACCGAGTTTTCCGCTTATTGGAGTCTCATTAATTACTAGAAACTGTAACTTCTCGAAGGGTGTAACCCGCTCTCGCTATTCGTAACTCGGAATGGGGCAAAAATGAGTTAGCTAACCGGAGCTACTATAGTGATCAACTTTTCTTTAAAAATACTAAAACTGATCAACAGTGCAAAGCCATTCAACTGCAATTAGAAGCAAACTATCGCAAATGTAAGCTGATCACAAAAACGAGTAATCCACTCCCAACGAATATCTGATCAGCATCTAGCTTTCAGTCCACCTCCCCCCTTACATTTTCTGCTGCGCTATTTGATGTTCCAGAGATTATTCTCAGCTAGGGGACTCTGCCATTGATCACTCAAAATATTTAGGCATTCCCGTACCAATCTCAGCACACTACTTTTCTTTAAATTTCTGCTGAGCTTTGACGCTGAATGAACGCTTTTGCTATCTGACCACTAACGTGATCACACCACGCATGATCAGCTTGACCATAAAAATTATTAAAAACCTCTAAAATTTTGATTAACCAACTTACTGCCAAATACTGACTTCAAAATGACACTATGGAGCCAGTGAAATGCAACTTCCACCACCATTAACTTACCGACAACTAGTAGAAACAAAGTTACCTTTTAATAGGCTTGTAAGGGAGCCTGAGCGTCTACGCATTACCGGAATTAGCAAGTCCCTTTGCTATTCACTAGAAAAAGGAAAGGATTTTCCTCAGCGAGTAAAAATCTTGAATCGAACTAGTGCGTGGAAATTAAACGAATTGAACCAGTGGGCAACAGAGCTTCCAGCTTCGAGTCATGGTGACCATTATGAATAACTCGTCTGATATCCAAGACTGGCTAAACGTTAATGAATCCGCGAAGTTCTTAGGGATTAGTCGCCAAACCTTAGACCGCCACAAAAAAGATAAGCTCATACCACCACCAATCCCGAACTATAAAAATGCGATGGGGTGGCCTATACATGTTCTGGAGAGAAGAAAGCGACAACTAGATGCTGAGCGTAATTACAGGCGTAAGAAGTGACCCTGCATGACTAAATAAACCTAAAAAATTAAAAACCTCTAAAATTTTGCATATCTAATACGGCCTAGGAAACTCTGAAAGATTTTATTTAATTTCGGAGTTTCCTATGATCTCACTGCCACAGCAATACACAGATAACCCCCCAATAGACCTTGAGTGTACTTGCCTTCTCACCTCCCTATCTCGCACTGCCTTATTTAACTCAGAGAAAGATGGCAGCTTTCCAAAGGGAATTCATTATCCAGATGGTAAACGCGGCTGGTGGCTTAAAGATGTAATGTCTTGGATAGACAGCCTCGAACGTGGCTCTCTTAAAGGAGCTTGCCATGATTAAACGCCCCTCTCTATGCAAACAAGTTGCTAAGCAACACCCGCTTGAAGACTACTCCGATTCTTCGGCCTTTGCCCTCGAGCTCAAAATCGAGCTACGTTCATTTTATAGACGAATTAAAAAACCTGGATTTCCTAAACCTGACTTAATACTGGACAAGAAGTACTATTGGAAAAAAAACACTGTACGCAAACACTTTCATACAGAACAAAACTATTAGTTACACCCTGCTCTTAAAATTCATTAAAGGCCGATCTGGCCTTTTTTTGTACCAAAAATGAGACAAATGGTGCACAATAATCCATAAATCAACTCTAGAAAATTTAAAGAATGGTTAATTAAACCCAGGTATAGCAGGGCATCAAGCTCTAACTAGGTGTATACACTACTGGGAATAATAAGAAGGTTTATGGATAGAAGTATTACCAAAGAACAATCTCAGCCATGGATTTATAAAAATAAAGCTTATCGAGTAATGGTTCTAGATGATGGTTTAGATAAGAAGTACCTCATAAAAACAATGGACTGCATTTCAAACTACTTATCTATACATGCCAGACTATTTATCATCAGGTTAGATTTAGACCTTTATCACTGCCCACGAGAAAGCACCAAAATATCCAGCTTCTTCCAACGCATTAAAATTAAGCTGAAGGAATACTATAGCTGTGATGTTGGCTTTATCTGGAAAAGAGAACGAACACCCGGTACAAATAAAGTCCATTTCCATGCAGCTCTCTTGCTAGATGGCCATAAAGTTAATTCTACCTACCAAAGCCTAAAAATAGCTCAGTCAGTCTGTAATATGCTGACGGATATCCGCGTAACCTTCCCTAATAATGCTGGATACATGGTACATAGCAATGACCCTCAATCGTTAATCGCACCTTTCTTTAGACTAAGCTATTTAGCTAAAAACTATTCAAAAGAAAGTGGAGTGAGAAGCTTTGCCACCAGCAGGGCGATTAAAAAAATTTGAAGAGTAGCTACCTGCATTTGCAGAATTAAGGCATCACTTAACCATATTCATAACGGTCCACTTCCGCATGAGCAATACTAATCTCTCTTAATGAGCTATCAATATTTTCTACAAATATAAACTGTTGTATTAAATCAATAAAAATAGCAAACTTGTAGAACACTTGATTGATGTAGATTAAAAATGACGGATTATATATTTCAAGGCGGCTTGCCTATTTCTGATGGTGACTTTACAAGTCATTTAGCGTCTTTATGTCAATTAGAGAACATCGGGGTCCTGCTTGGAGCTGGCGCATCTGCAGGTTGTGGCGGCATGACAATGAAGGAAGTATGGCTCGATGCAACAGGGGCTAATGATTTCCTCATAGATGAGCTACTAGCTTTTAATCTTGTTACTCAAAAAAATATTGATAATCAAGATGTCAATGTCGAGCAGCTTTTAGATCAAGTTACCCAATATTTATCTGTGTACAAAAATGCGCCCCCTAATACTGAAGACAAAGAAGAAGCCTCCTATAGTCAGCGTCTATCAAAAATCTTACTTTGCTTATATCAATCTGTTACCAAAGCGGCACTACTGGTAGAGCAAGAAGCTTTTGGAGAAGAGAATCTTGGCTCACAAGATAAATTTCGATTTCATCGAGAATTACTTGAAAAATTGATTTCAAATCGCCAACCAGGTCAAGCTGCACCTATGCTCTTTACCACCAATTATGATCTCTCTTTAGAATGGGCTGCTGAAGAAATAGGCATTCAACTCATTAACGGCTTCTCTGGGCTTCACACTAGAACTTTTCAACCTCAAAACTTTGACTTGAGCTTTAGGAACGTCAATGCAAAAGGGGAAGCAAGGTTTGGCCACTATCACGCCTATCTGCATAAATTACATGGTTCACTCTCTTGGGTTCAAGAGCATGATAATGAAATAAAGGAAATCCCTTCTGCGCTAGCAAAAACCCGCTACATCGGCCCTCTGCTAAGCGGTAAGCCCGTATATCAAAAACAATTCCTAATCTATCCTGGTGCCAATAAATACCACCATACTATCGGCTTTGTATATGGCGAAATGTTTCGCCGATTTAGCGAATTTCTATCCAAACCTCAGACTGCTATTTTCGTCAATGGATATGGATTTGGCGACTACCATATTAACAGGATCATACTGGGTGCATTGCTAAACCCATCTTTACACATTGTTATTTTCTTTCCTGAACTCAGTAACATATCCAAAGATGCTAAAAACTTAAATGAAGCCCAAAAGTGCATCAAAAAGATTAAATCTCTTTCGCTAAATCAAATCACAATTGTAGGTGGCGGTTCTCAAGCTTATTTCGATGCCTTTGTTCAATACATTCCGAAGCCCGTGCTCTTCCCTAAAGACACTTCTACGAAAGAGCTTGTGTCAGCTATTAATGATTTAGTTTTAAGTGGTAATCAAATATGAGCATAGAAACCGTTGATTCTATTGGCTATGTTGTTGCTCTTGAAGGTACCAAAATTCGCGTTAACTTACTTGAGGGACACAAAGGTCAATTGGCAGCTCACCGACTAGGAGTAAGTTCAGTCTCTCAACCTGGTGATTTAATTGGATTTGATGCTGGGACTAGTCTAGTTATTGCTAGAGTAACGGACATGGCATTTGTTGATCCAGACAAGGCCCACACTTCTAATGTCGGTACAATGAATGTAACAGATACTCCCTTAAGGCAATTGATCGCATATTCAATTGGTTATGTATATCAGGATGGCGAAAATCAGAAGTTTGTCTCCGAGAGCTGGAAGCTACCAACATTAGGAGCCAAAGCTATCCCACTATCAAGCGACTATTTAGAGACTATTTACGGAGTAAATGAAGACGAAAAAGCCTCAACAATTGAGCTCGGACGAGACTCTAGAACTAGAACAACTAAAGTAAATGCTGGCCTTAATTCTCTACTTTCAAGACATCTGGCAGTCTTAGGTAGTACTGGCTACGGGAAATCAAATTTCAATGCTTTATTGTCACAAAGGATTCTCAATAAGTTCAAAAAGTCTAGACTGGTTATATTCGATATAAATGGGGAGTATGCTGATGCTTTTATTGGGCATAACCGTATTAAAGAGACCATATTAGGAAGTATCCCACCACCAACAACTAATTCAGCAGGCTTCCCCCCGGTACCACCACCTATCAAATTCGATGGCAAACACCCTATCTATCATCAAATTCCTTATCAGGCATTTGGCTATGCCGGGCTAATAAAGTTATTAAGGCCAAGTGACAAAACACAATTACCAGCTTTACGAAATGCATTGAAGTCACTTCACATGGTTATGAAAGCACAGGATGGGAACATATGGACGAAAGAAACAATACCTCCTTCGACGGAACCAAATTGGTTCCAATTAGTTGATGATTGTCGACAAGAAGGGCAAGAACATTTAAACCAATGGCTAACAAAATTAAGAAGCAACTCAATTCCGTATTTCCAACAGTGGCCTCCTTTTAAAGCAATAGCTAACCTTGTTGCTGAATTTGGCTGCCAAGCATTCACACCTAACGGTACAAGTAAAAGAGATGCCTTTAGTTATGGTAATGTATTGCCACTAGTAAAGATTATTCAGCAACTTGTAGATGATCCACGCTTTAATAATATAGTTAATTTAAATGGTGGCCAAACTATTAACAGCCCTTTGTTAATGTGGGATGAAGAAGTTGAAAAAGAAGTCGATTATATATTTGGGAAAAAATCAGGGGAATCGCAAGACTGGGATGTTCATATCATTAACTTAAAAAATATTGCAAATGACCATGCCCCAATGATTTTAGGTTCACTTTTAGAAATGTATTCTGATGTATTGTTTAAAAGAGGCCAAGAGCAAAATTACCCAACAATGCTTCTTTTAGAGGAGGCACATCACTACCTTAGGGACCCTTTTTCAGAGGAAAGCACTCAACTTAAAGCATACGAAAGGCTTGCAAAAGAAGGACGAAAATTTAACTGCTCCTTACTCGTGAGTACGCAGAGGCCTTCAGAGCTATCTTCTACAGTCCTTGCCATGTGTTCAAATTGGATTTCTTTGCGCTTAACTAATGAGCGAGACATCAATGCATTAAGGCATGCGATAGAAAATGGTAACGAACATACTCTTAGTGAAATTTCAGGTTTACCTAGGGGTGATGCTATCGGCTTCGGGTCAGCTTTCAACATTCCGATTCGATTCTCAATAGATAAAGCCAATCCTAAGCCAAAGTCTTCCGATGCGGCATTTGCCTCTATATGGTCATAATGAGGTATATAATGTGTCTAATAAATAGAAGCTATTAGGTTTCACTATATGGTAGTCAAATAAGGCTACCCAGTAAGCTCGGACACATCAGGGAAGATGTCGGTGTGTTCGCAGCCTAACACTTGAATAATTTCATAGACCCTTTCGCAAGAAGCCGCTATCTCACCACGCTCAACTTTACTTACATAACTTTGCTCTACTCCGAGCTTATGAGCCAATTCAGATTGGTTCCAGCCCTTTCGAGTACGTTCAATTTTTACATTTAAGCCAATTAGTTTCTGAGCGGTTTGCATATCAAGAGTGTTATGAAAATAAGATTAGAAGATCTTCACACGCTATAACCGACTTTCATAAACCATAAACTAACTAAAAAAGTCTTGATAAGACTATTCTGGATATATAACATCTATTCACGAATTTTAGGGATGATGATTTTTTGACAAGGAGTCAGCAACTCAATAGGCATAAGTGAAGAAGTAATATGAGCAATTCAAACAATCGACACCAATCTCCAGCTGGTCAAATTATGGTTAGCATTGCTGAGTCAAATGTCTCAGATAAAGAAAAAGAAGTACTATTAAACAATTATCCCCGACGCTCTAAGAAAATAGGCAAGTATCTTGTGGCTGAGGCCCCCTACTTTAATGAGGTAGATCGTGATTATTACATACTCCCATTTCTAAAGTTCTCACATAAGAAGGGCTGGTGGGTTCCTGTATATATTGATACACCAAGTAGAGATATAGAGGTCAAAGTCTCGTTAGAAAAGTATCAAGAAATCGTGAGTAATCCGAAGTTACTCATCGAAAGTGTGTTTAGCTTAAGCTATCTAGACTATCAAAGGTGGATGAAAGATTCTGGCCAAATACAATGCAACCACCACCTAAAAAATGGACGACAATGCAAAAAACCAGTAACTAGCGGCGGCCCTATAACTTTGGCTCAGTTTGTTGCTCTTACAGGTAAAAATTGCCCGGTACATGGTGGCATGAACGCTAAAGCGCGAGAAGCTTATTACAAAAAGGAAGGATTACATCATTTTGATAATACTAACCAACATTATCAATAAAATTTCTAAGTTTCATACCCGTTTATCACTACTTTATAAGAATTAATAAACGGGTGCAGCAGTTGATAGCTAATGGGTGAAGGACAGCACACTGAAGCAAACACTACATCAAAAATAAATTTAAGCTTTTGATGAAAAATAAAATTTACACTAAGTTAACATTCACAAGTATATTTTTAGACATGCTAGTTTCTGCCATATGTACAGCTTCAATTACATCAACCCTAGTATTCTCATCTGAGACCAGGCTGTTCCTGGTTATCCGAAAAAGCTCAGCTAGAACCTTAATAGCTTGAATCTCATTTTTTTTCTTCAGCTCCTTTATTGCGATCATGATACTAAACAGAAACTTCAGTTTTAAAGGAGCTTTCTCAGGTAGCTTATCGTAAACTCTAAAATGTTTAATTTTAGAGGTGTAGTGAGCAAAGTATTTTAATGCTAGCTTTTTATCTTTTTTCTCACCAGGGAGTAAATCTGAATACTCCTTAAAATGCACATCTGCTAGCCCTTTATCAACGCCTTCTTTTAATGCTCTAAACAACATTTTTTCACCTTAGTTATATACATCAATTTTTGCAGAAAGGTTCTGAACGCAGACAAATTCTTTTTGACTCAGGCTCTTATCTTTTAAAAGCCTTTTACAATGAAATGTAAACAAATCCTGCATGAACTCATTAATATCCCGCTCTCCTTCAGATCCAGCGGCATCAGCTGTCGCACTTAATGCTACCAATAGCTGAACCTTAGTGCTGAAGTTGATAATTTCCGGCTCATCAAGTGCATATGCGGATACAGCATTAAAAAAAGCTGTAGCTCTTGTCATCTGGCTAGGCTTTAACTGCACTCTAGAAATCGGTGCAAGCCTTTTATACGCATCCTCTAGATATGACTCTTTTATTCCTTGTTTGACTTTACTAATAAAATTTCCAAACATCTTAAAACCTAGCTTCTCTTATAATTTTTACCTGAATATATCATATGAAATAGCCTAAAATGCAGCTAGATTAGCTATAAAAATCATACCAACAGCTGCAAAGTTAAACTAAGCTAATAATTTAATTACATTTAAACTCAAAGGATTCTAATTGCCTACGTTAAGTCATACCCTAGGGGGGTATAAGACATTCAATTAACAAAAAGCAAACTGAGTATCAGAAATACTAAAAAACCTACACCTAAGATGCTAACCATACCGTACCCCCTTTGTTTGAGATTTAATCTCGATCTCATTTACATTATCACCAATAGAGCTAATCAACCCTTCAATAAAGTCCACCCATGTATCTAAAGCATGAAGTTTATCTTTTAAATAAGTATTACGGTTGTAGGTACTAAAGACACCACCTAGCTCATGGCCTAAAAGTAATTCAGTGATATGCGGAGCAATATCTAGGTCGGTAATGTGAGTTGCAAAAGTTCTACGCAGATCATGCCAGTTCCACTTTTCTTGGCTGGCAATCGCCTTCTCTACTGTTGTTGCGTAGGCGCTTACTGCCTCGCTTCGTTTGTAATCCCCTAGTAGCCAATCACCACTGTCTTTAGCAGCCACCAGCTCACTGATAAACGGAATAAGCTTATTAGGTATAGGGCGAATTATTTTCTTACCGGTTTTACTGTTACTTGCCGGCACAGTCCATATTCGTTCAGTAAGGTTCCACTCTTGTACCTTTGACTCTCTGATCTCTTGAGTACGAGCACCAAAGCAAACAAGCAAAAAGCCAAGAGTACGGTAATAGGTATTACCTTTATCGCCAGCGCACCAATGCAATAGCTTGGTTAACTCAGGAATGCTTAAGTAGCGTTCTTTTTTTGCGGCCTTAGCACCAACATCATTTACTGTAAGATCATCAAGAACGGTAGAATGAGCAAAATTTCTTACACGGCAAAAACGAAGGGCTTGCTTGCTGTTACCTAAAATATACCCAGCAGCAGTGGGGGCGGGCCGACGTTTACCTGGTACACCTTTACGAACCCTATCAAGGCATTCTAACCAATGGCGAGTTTCAACCTCTTCTAAAGGCAACTTCCCTATATATGGATATATGTGCACTTCGAATTGGCGCTGATGCTTTAGATAGTTAGCACGATTCTCCTTGGCATACTCATCTATCCAATACTCTAAAGCTTGCCTCACTGTTACTTTTTCAACAGCCTGGTTCTGCTCTAGCTCTACTTGCACATGTGGCTCAAGGTTTTTATTAAGCCACTTCTGACACTGCTTAACCATCTCCCGAGCATCACCTAAACTCATTTCAGGATATACCCCTAAGCCTAAACGCCTAGGCTTATTGCCCCAGCGATAGCGATATTGCCAGTTGAGCTTCCCCTTAAGGGAGGCTCGAATAGACAAGCCTTCACCATCTGGTAACTCGAACACTTTTTCCTGTGGCTTTCCGTTTAATGACTTTAATTGCTTGTCATACAATTTGCCCAATTTAGCCTCCCAGCCAATTCGTGTACACACCAGTGTACACAGAATGCATTTCTAATTATGCTCCAAGAAAATCAAACCGGAACATCACTTTAATAAAAACACTATAACAGCAACGACTTGCAAGACAACAGAGATCAAACAAAATCGAATGGAAACATCAAAATGGATAATACGGCATGAACTAATCACCATTAGTTAAGCGATTAATATTTGGCCTTGGTAGTGATACCAAGGCCTTTTTATTTTCTGCTGCAAATAACAGCCAAAATAAAAGGGCTTTACCCTCGCAGGTAAAGCCCTTTTTTATAGAATAAAGATTTAACCATTAAAACCTGCTAAACGTTGCTCCCCATAGGTTTCTGTTGCCTTTGGGGTAAGCATCAAAGCCAGGCTTTCCATTTGGTTGGCGAGGATACGGCCGTTGACTTCATTTGCTTCTTTGCAGGTGGTTAATAACAACTCTAATTCACGCCACTGTTGTAACAAGTGGTTAGCGAGGCGTTCTGGTAACTTTCTCGCTAATTTTGAAATACCTTCAGAGTTAGGCTCTAAACCTAAACTGACAAGCAGTTGATACCTAAACGCTGCGCGCTTTTTTATTTGCCTTAAGAAATCTTGTTGCTGCTGATTAGCTTGCAACAATTGAGCATTATCGTGATTAAGCATAAACTCTCGTTGCTGCATCAATAACTGAGATAATTTCTGATAATCACTTTTATCCTTAGCCACTCCATTGACTAGGATTTTCATTTTTTCTTGCAAAGTAAGCACTTTAGAAGTCAATGTTAATCTCTCTTAATCCTTTTCGCCTCTAAAGTGAAAATCACTAATTGCTTTAGCGAGTTCACCATAGTGGATTGGCAGTTCGCCAGATTCAAGCTGTTGACGGATAGACTTAATTACGGTCATATCGACATCGGGCAGCTGTGATAGCTCATGGGTCGCTGTATTCATTAACTGAGAGTCTTGACTTAACTCTGGGGTTAACTCTTTTACAGATTCAGGTGCTTTAACTGTTTGCACTTGATTACTAGCGTGCTCAGTACTTACCACATCCTGAGTGACGCTATGGCTTCCGTGTAATGGATTTATTTCCATAAAATTACTCCTTTCGGTGTAAACTAAATCGTCATATCTTTAAGGCGAACATAAACTGTCCAAACTTAAATTAAATTACAAAAAAAATGACGCTGTCAATAAATTGACTAAAATCGGGTTTCCACCACACCTAAATCAGCCACATAAGCTTTGATAATTTTACCTGAGGTGAGGTTTTTTACCTTTATCTGCCTGCCCCTTTCCCCTGTACTTAGGGCGATACCTTTCATTGATATATTAAAGCTATCACTACTGGCTTTAATCACAACTTCGTCACCCTTTCTGACCAGGTATGGTAAACGTAAATTTTGTGGATTAAGCAACTGCCCTTTTCTTACCTTCCGAGTGAGTACTGAGCCTAAGTATTGTTTAGGGTCCCCTACAAACGTTCGTTTTAAGCTGTTAATAGACGCTTTAGTGGTATAGAGGTCCTTTAGTGCTAACTGGCTGCCTCTGGGTAAGGCCGATTTATAACGGACAACGTTAGCAAAAGCGTCGACACTTACCTTTGCACGAAATTGCCAATGGGTTGTTAATGTTTCAGGACCACAGATAAATTGACGGTACTGGGTACTGATGGGACGATTATTAATAGGCTTAAGGCGCCAGTTATAACTGCAACTTGCGATTTTAGTCCAAGGCACTGATGGTTCAATTACAACGTTAACATCAAACAGGGTGAGCTTTTGTCTGCCTGACCATTGAGCAATATCCTGTTTAACTAATTGGCTTAATTTAGCGCTTATTTGACTATTCGCATGGGCGACCGACAATAAGCTGACGATCAAGCCTACCAGCAAAAAAGTGCGGAAAATCCAATTTAAAATAACGGAAAAGGTCATTCCGTAACTTCCTTAATTTATTAATAAAAACCCTCTAAGAGTGCGGTATACCTATGTTTTCAAAGATTGGCATAGATTTCGCTTATATTGCCACAAAGAAATTTAATTGTATCTATTGTAGAGGATATTTCATGGCAATTAGTTTGGAAAAGGCACTGGGTGTCCATCCTTATAGCTTATCCCTTAGGGTTGAACGTGCTGGCATGATTGCGGGTAATCTCGCTAACGTCAGCACCCCAGGCTTTAAAGCGAAAGACATTGATTTTAAGGCTGTAATGCAAGATGTAGCCGGCCAGCTTGAGGCGCCAATTTCACAACTTAATGTTGCCATGTCTGCAGAAAGTCTATATCGCAATCCGCTCCATATTTCCCAAGATGGCAACACCGTTGAGTTACACAGCGAGCAAGCTGCCTATTCTCAAAATGCCATGGATTTCGAAACTAGCCTGACGTTCTTAAAAATGAAAATAAATGGCTTACATAAAGCGATTGAAGGTAAATAACTATGTCTATAAATAATCTGTATCAAATCGCTGGGGCGACCATGAATGCCCAAACCACGCGCTTAAATTCTATTGCTAGTAACATGGCTAACGCCGACGTCGCCGCAGGTTCAGCAGAACAAGCCTTTCGTGCGATCAAACCCGTGTTTGCCACGATTTACCAGCAGCAAAGCCCAAACTTTAATCAAGAGTTCGGCGCGCCACAATTACTGAATGCTTCTGTCAAAGTTGCACAAATGGTTGAATCGGATGCCCCTTTAGAAAAACGTTATCAACCAGACCATCCCCTTGCTAATGAAGATGGCTTTATATTTTTACCCAATATCAACATGGTTGAAGAAATGGCTGACATGATGTCAGCGAGCCGCAGCTTTGAAAGTGGCGTTGAAATAATGAACCGCGCTAAGTCAATGCAACAGGGTTTATTGAAGCTGGGTCAATAATAGGAAACTATGATGGAAATTAATAATATCAATCAATACAACAGCCAATTGGGCACCAGTGGTCAAAGTAGCGCCTCATTAAAAAATGAGTTTCTGCAAATGATGGTGGCGCAAATCAATAACCAAGATCCACTTAACCCGATGGATGGTACTGAGTATGTGTCGCAGCTAGCACAGTTTTCACAAGTTGAGTCTTTAGAATTTTTGCGGATGGAGCAATCCAGTCAAAATGTGCTACTGAATAACTTACAAGTACTGCAAACCACCAATTTAGTGGGCAAAGAAGTCGTGCTAGAGAGCAACACCATTGCCCTTACTTCCGAGCCACAGCAAGCCGCAATTAACCTTGCCAGCAGTGCCGACCAAGTCACCGTCACCTTAAAAGATGAGTATGGTGCAGAAGTCGCCCAAATTAATCTAGGTCAACAACATGCTGGTGAAAACCAATACCACATTAACCCAGAAGAATTAGGCCTAGAACCTGGCACTTACAGTCTTGAAATTAATGCTACTGCCGGTGATGAAATGGTACCCGTAGCGTCATTAGTTAATGCCACGGTAGATTCAGTAAAAATCAGTGGGCTTGATGGTTCGCTGATGCTTAACCTTGCCGGTATCGGCCAAGTTCCCCTATTCCAAGTGCGCGAAATTGGCGCTTAACAATAAAGGATTATTACTATGTCATACAATATTGCATTAAGCGGATTACGCGCTACTTCTCAAGATTTAGGCACGATTTCTCATAACATCGCTAACGTTTCAACCGCTGGTTTTAAAGCTGGTAGAGGTGAATTTGCCTCCATTTATTCAGGTGGCCAAGCTGGCGGTGTCGAATACGCTAACGTTTCCCAAAACTTTGACCGTGACGGTGACATGATCAATACCGGCCGTGCTCTCGATTTAGGCATTTCTGGTAATGGTTTTTTCATGACTAAATCTGCAGGCCAAACTACTTATACTCGCTCAGGTTTCTTCCAACAAGATCGCAATAACTTTATCGTTGATAACAATGGCAAAAAACTCCAAGGATACCAAGTAGACGCCAATGGCCAGCTTAACACTGGTGCAGTCACAGACCTTAAGATTAGCGCAGCATCATTACCTGCTAAAGCCAGTGAAAACCTAGAGCTGGGTATGAACCTCGACGCACGCTTAGTTCAAGTTGACCGTGCAACTGTTGCATTTGATCCGGCTGATCCTTCAAGTTTCAACGCATCAAGTTCAGCAAAAATTTATGACTCATTAGGTAATGAGCATGTAATGACCCAATACTTTACTAAAACAGCGCCGAATACTTGGGAAGTACAGACCCATGTAAATGGGGCGACGGTTGGCGCACCCCATACCTTAAGTTTTGATACCTCCGGTAACCTAAGCGCAGGGCAAATTTATAACTTCACCGGTATCGATCCCCAAACTGGTGCTGACCTGATGAACTTAAATATTGATTTCACCTCATCGACCCAATATGCGGCTGAATTCAACGTCAACAAGTCCATTGAAGATGGTTACACCTCTGGCGAGCTTGCCGGCGTTCGTGTCGAGGACGATGGTTCTATTTTTGCGGTTTACACCAATGGTCAAGACCGTATGCAAGGTCAAGTTGCACTGGCTAACTTCCCTAATACCCAAGGTTTACGTCAAGTGGGTCAAACCTCTTGGGAAGCAAGTTTTGCTTCAGGTTCTCCACTCGTTGGCACCCCTGATTCAGGCACCTTAGGTTCGCTTGTGGGTGGCGCCTATGAAGGCTCTAACGTAGACCTTACTGGTGAACTCGTTAGCCTAATGTCAGCACAGCGTAACTATCAAGCAAACGCAAAAACCATTAGTACGGCTGACCAGCTAACTAAAGCACTATTTAACGCTATCTAAGGGTTGTCATGGATAAGTTAATGTACACCGCGGTAAGTGGTGCAACTCGAGCCATGCAAGGGCAGCAAGTGCATGCCCATAACCTAGCGAATGGCGACTCGATGGGCTTCAAGGCCCAGTTTGAACGTTCTGAAGCGCACCGCTTAGAAGGCACTGGCTATCAAGCTAGGGTGCTAAACCATGCGGTTGCCGCGGGTACCTCTTTTGCTCATGGGGAGTTAGAGGTGACAGGACGAGAACTTGATATTGCTGTCTCAGGGGATGGCTACTTTGCGGTCGCAGAGGGAGAGCAGGAACGCTATGTGCGTACTGGGCAACTGCGAATTAATGGTGATAACCAACTCGTATTAGGCAACCGCCCAGTGATGGGGATTAATGGTGCAATTGAAATTCCTGAAAATCGCCGCATCACCATTGGCGCCAACGGTATGATTAACATGGAGCCTCAAGACGGTGGCTTAAGTGTGCAACTTGATACCATTAAACTCGTTAATCCGGCCAATAATCAATTAACCAAAACCTTAGACGGGCTTTATAAAACCATCGATGACCAACCTTTAGACGTCAATGACGAGGTATCGTTAGTCACAGGTCATTTAGAAGGCTCTAACGTTAACCCAGTGGCCGAGATGATCGCCAATATGAACATGAGTCGTCAATTTGAAATGCAAATAAAAATGATGAAAGCCGCCGACTCATTAGCCCAAGCAGGTAATCGCCTGATCCGTGGCAGTTAATTATTAAGGAATAAACTATGCAAGCAGCACTATGGATAAGTAAAACCGGCCTAGCCGCTCAAGACACTAAGATGTCAGCGATTGCCAACAACCTCGCTAACGTCAACACGGTAGGTTTTAAAAAATCTCGCGTCGGTTTTAGTGATTTATTCTATCAAACTCAGCGTCAAGCAGGTGCCCAAGTAGACCAACAGAACCAATTACCAACAGGCTTACAAATTGGTAACGGCGTGCGGGTTACAGGTACCCAAAAGGTGTTCACTTCAGGTACTTTTGAAACCACCAACCAAGATTTAGACATGGCGATTATTGGCCAAGGTTTCTTTGAAATCGAGATGGCCAATGGTGAGCGTGCTTTCACTCGCAATGGCCAATTTCACTTAAACTCTGAGGGTTTAATGGTAAATGGCGACGGTCTGCCTCTGGTTCCTCAAGTTGAGGTACCAGAAGAAGCCACCGGTATTTCAATTGGTACTGATGGTCTAGTTACCGTCAGCGTAGCAGGTGATGTCGAGCCTCAGGAAATTGGCCAAATTAACCTAATCAACTTTGCGAATGCTGCTGGCCTTGAAGCAATCGGCGGTAACCTTTTCCGTGAAACCGCTGGCAGCGGCCCAGCGGTTGAAGGCATTCCAGGGGAAGGTGCATTTGGTTCAATTAAACATAAGCACCTAGAAGGCTCAAATGTCAGTGTGGTAGATGAAATGGTAGAAATGATCTCTACCCAGCGTGCTTATGAGATGAATGCCAAAGTGGTTTCATCTGCCGACTCCATGCTTAAGTTCCTTAACCAATCACTTTAAGGCTGTATTTTTATGATTAAGCGGGTGCTAACGCCTTTATTAGTATTGTTGCTCAGTGGCTGTGTCACTGTGCATCAGACCGTTCTTCCCGAACCAGATTCACAACAAACCGAGCTGCTTCTGGATTACCAAGTACCGGCGGCCAAGGATGGCAGCCTCTATCGTCAGGGCCATGTGCTGTCATTATTCCAAGACAGAAGAGCCTATCGTGTTGGCGATATTCTCACGGTTGTGCTTGATGAGCGTACTTTTTCTTCTAAGCAGGCTGGCACTCGTTTAGGCAAGGACTCGGCCGTTGGCGCCTCTGGTGACTTCAGTATTGGTGGTAATACCGGTTCGGGCACCTTTGGTATTGGTGCTAACCGTGATTTTAATGGTAATGGCAGCTCAACTCAGCAAAACAAACTCGAAGGTTCAATTACCGTAAGCGTGTATAAAGTGTTGCCAAGTGGTGTGCTACTTATCAAGGGTGAGAAATGGCTTCGCCTCAATCAAGGTGATGAATTTATTAAGTTACAGGGCATTGTCAGAGTGGAAGACATTGATGGCGGAAATCGTCTTTCCTCACAACGTATTGCAGAGGCTCGCATTACCTACTCGGGTAAAGGCGATATTGCCAACAGCAATAAACAAAGTTGGTTAAGCAGCTTCTTTAATGACCCGATTTTCCCAATTTAAGGCTAACCATGAGAGTATTAATTTTCCTTTTATCACTAATAAGCTTGCACACCTTCGCTGCACCTAAACCACTACTGGATGTGGTCGATGTGCAAGGGGTGCGTGACAACCAACTAATCGGTTACGGTCTGGTGGTCGGTTTATCTGGTACCGGTGATCGTACCCAAGTTCGCTTTACCAGTCAGTCAATTGTCAATATGTTAAAGCAATTTGGGGTACAGCTATCTGACCGCACGGATCCTAAGCTTAAGAACGTTGCCGCGGTGGCGGTGCATGCCAGCATCCCTGCTCTAGCGGGCCCTGGTCAAACCATCGACGTAACGGTTTCAAGTATTGGTGATGCCAAAAGCCTACGGGGTGGCACGCTATTAATGACGCCGTTAAAAGGTATCGATGGTCAAGTGTATGCGGTAGCACAGGGTAACTTAGTTGTTGGCGGGATTAGCGCCCAAGGCCGTGATGGTTCCAGTATGCAAATTAATACCCCTACCGTGGGTACCATCCCTGCTGGCGCGCTGATCGAAAAAGAAATTGCCACTGAATACTTAACAAAGCCACAGATAAGCTTAAATCTACGTCAAGCCAGCTTTACCTCTGCTAGAAATATTGAAAAAGCCATCAACCAGTTATTTGGCCCGGGTGTCGCGGTAGCGGCGAGCCATGCTCGGGTCATGGTGGCGGCCCCAGCAGACAGCAGCCAACGTGTGACCTTTATGTCGATGCTTGAAGAAGTCAAAGTAGAAACGGGTCGCAAGCGTCCAAAAGTCGTGTTTAACACTCGTACGGGTACCGTAGTAATGGGGCAAGATGTCAAAGTTTATAAGGCTGCAGTCAGCCATGGTAACTTGACCGTATCCATTACTGAACGCCAACGTGTCAGCCAACCAACCGGGTTTTTAACGGATGGTGAGCCCGTGGTAACGCAAGAAAGTAATATTGATATTGACCAACAACAAATTAATATGTTTGTATGGCCAGAGGGAACCTCATTAGAAGAAATTGTTAGGGCGGTTAACAGCTTAGGTGCCTCTTCTAACGACTTAATGGCAATCTTACAAGCCCTGCATCAAGCAGGCGCAATGGATGCGGAGTTGGTAGTAATATAATGACTCAAATCAATAAAATTGACCTCGCTCAAGTGAGTCATAAGCAAACCACTATTGCTAAAAACAATAGCCAAGATCTACAAGGTGTGGCTTCAGAGTTTGAAGCACTGTTTTTACAGAAAGTACTCAAACATATGCGCAGTGCCAGTGACGCCCTGCAAGATGATGAGGCACTATTTTCCACCAAAGAAAATAAATTTTATCGTGATATGTACGATGGCAAGTTGGCACAGAGTCTTTCACAACGTGGCCAGCTTGGGCTGGCTAACTCTATTGTAAAACAATGGCAACAGCCTGAGGCACTTCAGCCTCAGCAAAAACCTGTCGCTTTAAATAAGCATACTCATGATAACGCCAATGTTCACCCTGCATTTAGGGCAAGCATTCATCAAATTGGCCAAAATAAATAATAAGAGTCACCTATGAACATGATTAATATTGGTTTGTCAGGGATTAATGCGGCAAACATCAATTTAAATTACACCTCAAATAACATTGCCAATATGTTGACCCCAGGTTTCAGCCGTTTAGAGGCTCTACAGGAAACTGCCAATGCCTTTTCTAAAGGTGTGCAAATTACTGGCGCCCGTCGTATTACCGATGGTTTCCTAACCGAGCAAGTATGGCGTACCAGCAGTGTCCAAGGTTTTAATAACAATGTATTGGACGGCCTGTCCAAGCTAGAAACCATTGTCGCGAGTGACTCAAACAATATTGGTGTCGGTTTTGATGAATTATTTGCCGCTTTCAATGCAGCCATGGAGCAACCAAATGCTACCGCCCAAAGACAGCAAATTCTTAACGAATCGAACTCTATTGCCAAAAAATTTAATCAATTAGCGCAATCATTTGATACTGAGTACACCCAAGTTACCAATGAATTAAATGCTGGGGTTAACACCGCCAACCAATTAATGGCCAACATTGCCGATCTTAACCAAAAGATCCAACAGGCCCAAGGTCAAGGCCGTGAGAGTTATAATCTGCAAGATAAGCGTGATGAAGCGATTAAACAACTCAGTGACATCGTACAAGTACGTGCTACTGAAAACAATGATGGCACCATCAACCTGTCATTGCCTGATGGCCAACCGTTAGTATTATCAACCACCGCAGCAAAATTGGCTGTTTATACTGACCCTGTCGACACGAGTATGAATCATTTACAACTGGAACTTGGTGGCCAACAATTCCAAATCAACCAGCCTGGGGGTAAGCTAGGCGGCACTTTGCATTACCGTGACAATCATTTAGCTGGTATGCGTGATTCAGTTAACGAATTAGCACTAACTTTTGCCAATGAAATCAACGGCATTTTAAATAATGGCTTTGATTTAAATGGCAATCCAGGCGCTTCTCTATTTAGCTTTGATGCCACCAATCCTGCGGCAACTTTAAGTGTTACCGCTGGCCTTTCAGCAAATGATTTGGCCTTTAGTCAAAACGGCGCCCCAGGGGATAACTCCAATCTAAAGGATCTGATTGATCTTAAAGATCGCTCAATTTACTACAACAGCTTAGGTCAAGATGCCACTTTGCATGAGGTGTTTTCCAATATTGTTGGTGACCTTGCCATTAGCACTCGTCAAGCGCAAATGGAAGTGGATGCTGGCCAAGCCATGAAAGATGACGCCATCGCTAAGCGTGATTCAGTCAGTGCCGTTAATGAAGATGAAGAATTGGCCAACATTATGATTTATAGCCAAAATTACCAGGCTAATGCCAAAGTAGTCAGCACTGCCGATGAACTGTTCAACACGTTAATTAATACTTTCTAGGGGATTATCATGAGAATTTCAGATACACAAATGCAAACCATGATGCTGTCGTCCTTACACCGCAGTGGCAGCCAGTACGCTGAGTTAATGCAGCAAATGGCCACCGGTAATAAAATTAACAAGCCCTCTGATGATCCATTAGCCAGTATGAAGATCATGGGCATTGAGCGGCAACAAAGTGCTACCGCCCAGTATCAAAAAAACATTGAATCTTTACAGGCGCGTTTAAGCTCGCAAGAAACCTATACCTCAAATATGCTCAACAGCTTGCAGCGGGTCAATGAACTGATCATTTTATCTAATAATGATGCGGTTTCCCAAGATGGTTTAGATGGTATTGCCATCGAACTTACCGAATTGCGCAAGTCGCTGATGAGCGCTGCCAACGCCCAAGATGAAAATGGTGCCTACTTGTTTTCTGGCCACCAAATTACTACCCCAGCTATCGCCGCCGATAACAGCTACCAAGGGGACAATGGCAGCCGTGATGTATTGGTGTCTAAGGGTACTTATATGCAGTCAAACGATACTGCAGCAACGATGTTCTACGCTAATGGTACCAATTTATTTCAAGCCATTGATGACGCTATCGCGGCCTTAAAAGACCCTACTGTTGACCATGCTGCTGAAATTGCTGTCCTTAATGATGCCTGGCTAGCTAGCTTTAGCAGCATTAACACCATTCAAACAGAAATGGGTGGTCGTCAAAAAACCCTAGAGCAGTTTTTAGGCTCCCATGCCGAGGTTGAGCTGTTTCAAGATACTCTATTAGGTAAGATTGAATCCCTTGATTACGCCGAAGCCACCATGGAAGTTAACCAGATATCGACGGCGTTGCAAGCGACCATGGCCAGCTATTCACAAGTGAATCAGCTGTCGTTGGTTGATTACTTTTAAGGTGAATTAAGTGCAGCAAATTCAGAATGTTACTAGTCATAACAATCACTATTTAGGAAAAACCCAGTTACTGCCCAACGCCAAGGCGCCGGCAGTAACCGCTAGTGATAGCAACACAGTAACAACAACCAGCAAAGGGGTCAGCCTAAGCCAACGACTGGCAAGGCAACCGCAGTGGGAACAGCTTAATGGTCAGCATATGCAGTTGGCCACCGCCGAAGCCAGTGCGAAAACCTTGCAAGCGTTCCGTAAAAAAAGCTATGAACTGATGAGTGACCTGTCCTTTTATAACAAGGGCGGCAACCTTGATAAGGCTGAGCTACAAAGGCAAAAAAAGCAGCTGATTGATTTTGTTAAAAATGCCCGCTTTGATGGTGAAAACCTGTTAACCAATCAGTTAGAAGTACGGGTGTTAAACAAGCAAATTAATGATAAACGTACTTTTAGTTTAAATAACGTCGATTTAATCAGCCCACAACCACGCACTGAGCAGTTAAATTTTGTATTAGGGGGCGATAACCCGGTCCAGGTCCCCATCACTCTGGAGGCCAATCTGCCAGCCAAGGCGGCAGCCCATAAATTGAATATGGCCCTTGCTCCCCATGGCATTCGCGTTGCCATAGATGCCCAAGGGCAAATGTTGCTGCAAGCCGAAGAATCGCGCTTTTATGATCTAAAGGATCAAATTTATATAAAAGGTCAAGGCCTAAGGTTACCCGCAGGCAACCCCATTGCCCTAAAGGTCACTGAACATATTCACCCCAAGGATCTGAGTCGATTAAGTTTTGACAATCGAACTGAGGTTAATGCCAGTATGCAGCTGCTGCAAAAGGCCAGCCAACAGGCGGTGCAGCAAATGGGGCAACTACAATCCTTTTCTAAACAGGTGATCCAGGCTTTGCCAGTCAGCCCGACCCTTAATGATGAGCAATTAGCCATGACCCAGGGGCGCGTCCATTTAACCCTGAATGATGGCTTACTCGGTGCCCTAGCAGGGTATCAAACCCAAGCCAATGTCAGCCGCAACCACACCGTTGCCCTCCTAAAATAATCGACTAGGGCCCAGCAGCTGGGCGCTATACTTTGGCCATCTGGGCTGAATGGGTTAATCAGCATGGCGGCGCGTTTCTGTGCCGCATCAATCAGACAACAATGCAACGGCATAACTTTAGTAAGCGCTTACTGCTTTGATACCCTTTACCTTGTCACTATTCGCCATTTTTTTGACGTTAAAATAAGCAACTAAAATAAAAACCCATTTTTTTTCATTTTTTACTTAACGATCGATAAAGCCATGTCGCCTATCTAATTTTGCCAGGGGTGATAACCATTTTACGGGAATTCCCCTTCCATTATTTTTTACAAGGAGACGGAAAATGGCACTATCAGTTCACACTAACTATTCTGCACTAGTTGCACAAAATGCTTTAAACCAAAACCAAAACTCGCTAAACACAGCGATGGAGCGTTTAGGTACGGGTCTACGCATTAACTCGGCAGCTGACGATGCTGCTGGTCTATCTATTGCTAACAAGCTAGAAGCACAAACTCGCGGTATGACTGTGGCGATGCGTAACTCTCAAGATGCGATTTCTATGCTACAAACCGCCGATGGCGCCCTAGACGAGCTATCAAACATTGCTTACCGCATGAAAGACCTAGCTACCCAAGCTGCGAACGATTCAAACGGCCTTTCTGAGCGTGTTTCTTTAGATGCAGAATACCAAGAGCTAAAAGCAGAAGCTGAGCGTATTATGGAATTCACTAGCTATGGTGCAGGTGACCTTCTGTTTCGTAATGGCCGCCTAGAGAACCCTATGGAATTCCAAATCGGTGCCAGCTCAGATGAATTCATCGAGGTGGATATGTCAGGTGAATTAACTAACATTGATTTTGCTGGTACCCTCGGAACTATTACTGGTGATACAGCTGCTAATTCAGGTGCAAGAGCCGAAATTGATGCTGTTACCCTTTTATTTGACAACATCAACACCCTACGCGGTAAAACTGGTGCAACCATCAACCGTCTAGAGCACACTATCTCTAACTTAGGTAACATTGTTGAGAACACTTCTGCTGCTAAAGGCCGTATCATGGATGCTGACTTCGCGGTTGAGTCTTCAAACATGTCTAAGCAACAAATCCTAATGCAAGCGGGTACTTCTGTACTAGCGCAAGCTAAGCAAATGACTGGCCTAGTGACTTCACTACTTCGTTAATTTTAGCTTAAGCTGATTTAAGGCGCCCTTGGGCGCCTTTTTTATTGCCAAAGCCAATAACTTTTACACCATTTTAACCATTGGATTGATTATCCCCCCCCACTGACAGCCCCCTTGCTGCGCCAGCTTTGGTTCGTTCCATTAAAAGTTTATTCACTCGCCGTTTAGGTCGCCTGTATTAGGTAAGTGATTGCTCAGCCACGCTTGGTTATGCGGAAATATGGGTTCCTAACACTACCTTGTGTTTTCCTGCTTCGAGCCGCCTCAGCATCACAACCCTTTAGTTACAAGCCTTTAGCCAGTTTTAATATTGGCATAATAAATGCTTTAGTAAGACACTAACCATAAGGAAAGAATATGTTTGTCAGTAGCGCTGCCGATATGGCCTACCAATTTGTCATGGTAGAAAGAGCCCCTAAAGATAACCTGTTTCAGATGCAACAGGCCAGATTGAATGCCCAGATTGATGCCCTAAATGAGCTTAAAACTAAAATGAGTTCATTTCAGTCTGCCATGGATGAATTGGCTAAAACCGGCTCTTTCCAAGGCACGGCGCCAACGCTTTCAAGTGAAGATTATTTTACCGCCAGCTCAGATGCGAATGCGGTCAGTGCCAGTTATGATTTATACGTTAAGCAGTTGGCCTCAGCCCACCAGGTGTCGCTGCAATTTGGCAGTGAAGACGCCATCATGGCCACCCAGGGGGATTTAACCTTAAGTTTAGGCAGTGATAGTTTCACCATCGATATGGCAAGCTTGCCAGCAGGGGCCAAACTGACTGACTTAAGGGATGCCATCAATGCCGCTGGCGATAACCCCGGAATTTCGGCATCACTGATTAAAAGTGGAGATAAAACCCACTTAATGCTGACCAGTAATGAAACCGGTGCGGCTAATCAGATTGATATTAATTTTGCCAACTATGACGCTGGCGAGACCGAGGCCAATTTATTGGTGGGTAAAATTAATGACCGTACTGAACGTGCTGCCGCCCAAGACGCCATTATTGAAGTCGGTAGCACGAACCCACTGGTATTGACCTCCAGCTCTAATACCGTCACTGACGCTATTCCAGGGGTAACCTTAGAGTTGACTAAGGCCCATACCCAAGATGCCCTCGGTGGCTACATTGATGGCCCTATCAAGCTTGATATCAATCAAGATGATGAAGGCATTAAAGGCCAACTACAAAGCTTTGTTGATTCCTATAACGAGCTCTATAACGCCCTTAAAGAAGCCACCAGTAGTGGTGACGGTGAAGGCAGTTTTGGCGCCCTCTCAGCCGATGGTTCAATGCGTTCGGTGATCTCCCAGTTACGCACCATATTAAACGGTCAATCGGCCGATGGTTTATCCCTAAGCTTAATCGGCATAACCACTAGCCGCGATGGCAGCTTAAGCATAGACAGCGCCAAACTTGATGATGCCATTGCTAACAACAGTGCCGGTATTGAGAATTTATTCAATGAAACCAATGGCCTTATCGAACGTTTAGATGTGTCTATCGACAGTCAAATTGGTGTTGATGGCTCAATTAAGACCCGTACCAATTCATTGCAAAATCGTTTAGGCGATATCGATATCAAGATTGAAAACCATAATATGCGCATGGATCGCATCTATCAGCGCTATTTGGCTCAATTTACCCAAATGGAGGCCATCCAACAACAGATGAACTCCACCATGAGCCTATTTTACTAATAAGAGGATTTTATGCTTACTCACAATAATCCATATTCCAATTACCAGCACACCGGCCTTGAGGCCCGTGCTGCTGCCGCAAGTCCTCAGGAATTGGTGGTGATGTTAATTGACGGTTTACTCGATGAAATCGACCGTGTTGAAGGTCATATCAATGCCGGCAACCACGAAAAAAAATCGCTATCGGTAAATAAGTGCATGGAAATTATTCAGGGACTTGATACTTCTTTGGATATGCAAGGGGGCGGCGACCTTGCGCAAAACTTGCACCAGCTTTATCAGTACTGCTCCCGCAGTTTATTTGATGCCAGCTTAAAAAATGACATTGAGGTGTTAACACCGGTCAGGCAGGTGATGCACAACCTTAAACAAGGCTGGCAAGGTGCAACTAATGGCTGATAGCGGTTTAACCAAGACACTGCAGCAACTGGGCTTTTTAATGCAAAAAGCCCTAGCAGAAAAAGATTGGCTGGCCATTAAAGGGCTTGACCAACAGCTTGCCGTGACTTTACAAAACCTTTCAGCGGAGCAGCAAGCTGCCAGTGACGTTAAGCCGTTGCTTAATAAGATAAAAAAATTACATCAAACCATATTGGCGACCTTACAAGCTGAACAAAGCAAATTAGGTCAACAATTAAAGGCACATAAGAACAACCAAAACCGGGTTAATGCCTACAATCAGGTACAGACCCATGCCAGGAATTAATATGCAGGGCTTTTTAAATATCGCTAACCCAACAGCTATTGGCTCTCACGGTGCCAAGCTGTTCACTGCTGGCCAACCACTTTTTGGCCACCCTTTTAGTGGCGAAGGTATGTTTATGGCTGCGTTACCCAGTGATGTCAATGCAGATAGCAACCAACAGCTGCCAATTGACGATCTTGTGCAATTGCTTGAACAACAACTGCCGGAGCCCTTAAATCAACAAATTAGCCAGTGGCTAGGCAATTTACCCGTTGTCGAGCAACATCAGTTGCAACCTAAATTACAGCAATGGCTGGCGGCTTTCAAACAACAGCCCAGTGACCAACAGCAACACATCGTGCAGCAACTACAACAGTTGTTACCAGGCAAAGCAGAATCCAATCAACTTAAGCCTGAGGCCGTGACTCAGTTAAAAACCTTAGTCACCCAAGCGACAAACTTGGATGCCAGCAGTAATAAAACGGAAGCATTATTGCAACAGCTTAATCAACAGCAAACTCTTGCAGCTAATGAAGCCAAACACCAATGGGCGCAGATCAAAGTCGATAAGTCCATGGCAGCTTGGTCACAACAGTTATTAGCGCCGGTTTCACAGCGATTACAGTTTCAAGCCAGTCAGGGCATTCAACATGCTTCAATGCGCTTAGACCCGCCAGAAATGGGTAAAATTGAACTCACCCTAAAGATGGATGGGGACAAGCTCAATGTACAAGTAAACGCTAGTAATCCTGCTGTGCGTGATGCCCTAGCCGCTGGCCTAGATAGGCTTAAACAAGATTTGTCTACCCAGACATTTAATCAAGTCAGCGTTGATGTCTCTGGTGACAGCAACCCACACCAGCATCAACAACAATTACAGCAATCCGATGCTATTTCAGCTAACCCTGGATTGATTGCTAATGAGTCCAAAGAATCGACCCAAGAGCAACGTTCTGCCATGGTTAACACGCTAGTTTAATAAGGAAATTTGAGGTACCTATGAAAAATTCTACTTTTAAAAATGTCTTCACTGTACTTGCCAGTATTGTTATTACCTTAGGCGCAGTATTTTTTTACCTAGATTCACAAAAGTCTCAACTTGGTGAAAATGTAATGGGGGATGACAGAACCCATTATTTCCCACTTGAGAAAATCGTGGTTAGCGTCGAAGGCGAAAAACAAATTCACTACCTAATGGTAGAAATGTCAATTCAAACCAAAGATCCTCGTCAGATCACTATTATGGAGCAAAACAAGCCCATCATTCGCAACGAACTATTAAAGCTCTTTGGTTCTAAAGACTACAACACCGTCAAACAGATGGACAATATCGAGCAACTGCAACAAGAAGTGGTCCAAAGACTAAGACAAAGCCTTGAAAAGAATGGCTTTCCTTTTGCTATTGATAATGTCCTATTTACCCAATTAGTACTGCAATAATCCTTTAGGAGGCGCTCTATGTTGGCAACTAATCATAATAACCAGCCAAAAAACAAAAGCCTAAGCAGTTCTCCATTTGGCGGCTATGAAGAGCAGAAGCTTCATCCTGCTAACCAAGAAGATATGATCAATAATGAGCAATACTGGCTCAGCCGTTACTTACCGTTAGTGAAACGAACGGTCAATATGATGCAATCTCACTGTGGCCCTACCCTCGAAAAAGAGGATATGGAACAGCTTGGTTTGATGGCTTTATTAGAGTCCATCAGGCGCTATCCGGGTAAACATGATCCTGGCTTTGGCAGTTATGCCAAGCAAAGAGTTCGGGGTGCCATTTTAGATGAGCTTAGGCGTCAAGATTGGCGCCCACGACAATTGCGCCAACAATCCCATGAACTCAATGACACCATTAGGCAATTGTCAAAAGAGTTAGGCCGCCCGCCTAAAGATCAAGAAGTCGCCGCCGCTTTAAATTTATCAGAGGATGACTTTCGAGAACGTCTCTACGCCAGTCAAGCGGCAAACTTGCAAAGCTTAGAAACTCTGCTCGATGATGGTCTGCAACTGGATGGTCAAGACCAAGCCTTACAAAGGGAAATTCAAAAGCGTTCATTGGAACAAGCCCTTAAAACCTTAACCAAACGTCAGCAAGTGCTGCTGCATTTGTATTATCAGCAAGAGCTGAGTTTGAAAGAAATCGCTCTGGTTTTCCAAGTTACAGAATCCAGAGTATGCCAATTACATAAACAAGCCGTCAGTGCATTACAAGCAAGCTTAATTAACGGATAATTTTCAGGGTAGTAGTATGCAAAAGTTTTTAGGTATTCTTATCGTCATTTTCAGCGTTTTCGGCGGCTACTCTTTGGCCCAAGGAAACATGCTGGCTTTATGGCAGCCAGCGGAATTAATCATTATTTTGGGAGCCGGTATCGGCGCTTTAGTGCTAGCGAATCCAATCGCGGTATTAAAGCTTATGTGGCAACAAACCCAACAAGTTTTTCAGGGGCAACAAATTACCCAAGAGCATTATCAAGAAATGTTTGCTTTGATTTATATGATGTTTGAACAAGTTCGCCAATCTGGCATCAAGTCATTAGACGAACACTTAGATTCACCATTTGAAAGCTCAATGTTCCTAGCTCACCCGAAATTATTAGAGTGTCCTCAAGCCATCACCTTTTTGACTGACAACTTAAGATTGCTATCAATGGGTAAAATCCTACCCCATGAGCTTGAGCAAATGTTAGAACAAGAAATTGAAAATCTAACTGAAGACCAACTTCGACCTGCCGCCGCTTTACAACGCTCAGCTGAAGCCATGCCAGGTTTTGGTATTTTAGGGGCTGTCGTCGGCATTATTATTACTATGCAATCTATTGATGGCCCCTTAACCATGATTGGTGTTCATGTTGCAGCAGCGCTGGTTGGTACTTTTATTGGTATTTTTGCTTGTTACTGTATTTTAGACCCGCTAGCCAGTGCCCTAGAGCACAAGGTTAAAGATGAAACCGTCATGTTAGAATCGATACGCGCAGCATTATCAGCCTACCATCAAGGTAAAGCCACCATGATTTGTATTGATGCCGCAAGAAAGCAAATCCGTACCGAAATAAAACCAAGCTTCGTACAAGTTGAGCACTGGATTGAAGAGGCGACCCACTAATGGCAGTTTCAGCAGCCCCTATTATTGTTCGCAAGAGCCGCAAAAAAAGAGGCCTAACGACCCATGGTGGTGCTTGGAAGGTCGCTTTTGCTGACTTCACCTTAGCTATGATGGCCTTTTTCATGGTGATGTGGATTTTAGAAATTGCCGACTATCGTGAACGTGAAGCCATTGTTAAATATCTCAATGGTACCATAGTGTTTGATAACGGTGGTCATCCATTTGACATCGCTTCCAGTCCATTTCCGATTGATTTTGAAGGCAGTCAATCATTAGTCAAGTGGCAGGCCCCAAGCGGGTTTAACGGTGTGCAGGCCTTAGGTACTGCCACCTTGAACCATTTACCTAACGGTGACCAAGAAACCAATGCCGGCTTAGGTCCGCAGTCAAATTCAATCATTACCGAGCAAAACAACAGCGAACAAACACTCAGTGCGTTAGCGGATATTATTGCAAAGCAGCTGCAACAAGCACAGCTTAACCATAATATGAAACTTGATATCGTCACTGATGGCTTAAGAATACGTTTTCAAGATAATGTAGAGCATCAAATGTTTGTCAGAGGTCGAGCTGAGGTTACCCCTTACTTTGAAGATTTGTTGTTGGCTTTATCGCCTATTTTATCAACCATAGATAATTCACTTATATTAACCGGCCATACAGATAGTATTAAGTATTCTAAAACTGGATACAGCAATTGGGAGCTTTCTAGCGATCGCGCTCTGGCAGCAAGGCATATTCTAGCCTATGGCGGTATTAATGATCAGTTCGTGCAAGTGAGCGGCATGGCCGATACCGTTCCGGTTGACAAAACCAACCCGAATAGTGCTAGTAATCGTCGTATCGAATTGTTAATCTTAACTGAAAGTGCTGCAAATAAGTTAAACCAAATGTTTGATCCCCACGAAGTTGTAACAGCAGAACAACCTGCTGATATTGTTGAAGGTCAACCAACTAAACAAACAAATGCCCTGAGCCCGGTTGCCGCAGCACAGCAGCTAGCAACAGACAATCAACCTATATCGAGGCTTCAGGCAATTTCAAGGATCTGATATAGCCAATGAGCACTGAAAAACGGCAGTTTGAACGATATTATTTAACCGACCGAGATACTAACATCGCAATGCAAGCTGCTGGTATGCCAGCAAAAATTTTGATGCGGGGGTTCTTCAATTGGAAAACATTAGGCCCCTGCATCATTAAAGATGTATCACTAGGTGGTGCTGGCCTACTTTCACCAATGTTACTTAGCCCGACTAAAAAATATGCCCTTGAAACGGCTCAAGGTGAAGTGATTCCATTTATTATTGCCCATGAAAAAGCGGTAAATAAAAAGCTTAATTTTTATGGGGTCAGCTGGGAAAACAGTTCCAGCAATCACGTAAAAAAACTCATTGCAAATGCACAATCTCGGCTAAAATAATTATTAATTAATCATATTTTATAAGGGAATGCCTGTTATGGCCCAATCGTTTGTCAGAAATGGACCTGATAAATTACAAAAACTATTTTTGTATTTAATCGTATTAGATTACGGCTTGCTATTTTGGCTAATGTATAACAGTAACGAATTAAGATTTGCGACAAATATTGCCGTAGCTTTACTACTGGTTGCATACAATTTACTTTTAACCCAGTTAAGTTTTAGGCGCGCCAGACGCCAATCAGATTATTATATCCTTTATCCTATTTTAGGCGCTGGACTGTTGTCCCTAGGAATTTTAATCAAACTATTTATCTTTTATTAGAATAAAAAAAACCAGCTTAACGCTGGTTTTTTTATCTTTATAGCTAACCTAACTGCCCTATCACATTCACTTGAGTATGATCTGGGATCTCGTTAAAGCTTAGTACATTCAGACCTTTAGCAAAAGTTCTTGAATAGCGACTCAGCAACGGCCTTAACTGTGGCATAACCAATAAGATAGGCGCGTAACCTTGGGTTTGTAATTGCTCCTTAACCGCTGGCATCCGTGTCTGCAATTGCCCTAACAGGTTCGGTTCAATTGGGAAACCATCGATTGGTGATTGCGCTCCAGCCTGTTGCGACTGATTGAAAGCATTGACTAATTGCTGCTCTAATTCTGCCGATAGGGTAAATGCATGTACCTCAGTATCATTACCGTTAACTTGGTTGAGAATATTACGCCTTAACTCTAAACGGACATCCGCGGCGAGTAATACCGGATCCTTGGACAATTCTGCACTTTCCAGCAGCGTAGTGGCAATGGCACGGATATCAACCAGAGGGACATAATCCTCTAACAAGCGACGGTAAATCCGTAACTGTTGGGAATAACTCAACTGAGATACCAATGATTCTTGCAGCTTTTCATCTAGCTCACCAAGTCTATCATTTAACTTGACCACATCAGCATGAGTGAGCAGTTCTGCTAAGTTATCCTGCATCACCTTAGAAACATGGGTACCAATTACCGTAGCCGAATCTACCACCGAATAACCAAAGTTTAATGCCTTTGACTTATGCTCTAATTTAATCCACGTCGCTGGCATACCATAGGCAGGGTCACTACATACAATACCATCTAAATCACCATAGGTATCGCCACCACTAATGGCCAACAAATGCTCCGCCTCAATCGTTCCTTGCGCGACCACCGAACCCCTTAATAGAATTTGGTATTGATTCGGCTTTAATCTAAGGTCATCTTTAATTCTGACTTCAGGTGCTAAGAAGCCAACTTGTTCGGACAGGGTTCGCCTTACCCCACGAACACGGTTTACCAATTCGGCTCCTTTTTCATTATCGACCAGGTGGACCAATTTGTACCCCAGAGTCAGACATAAAGTGTCGGTATGGGGTAACTCTTGCCAACTTAATGGTGGTTCCTTAGGTGTCATCTGGGCAATAATGTCATCTTCTTGTATCGGTGGCACGACATCTTGAGCCACTTTCAAGCGCCAGGCCGCAAAGCCCACCACGGCAGCAAATGACAAGAAGGCGAAGGTTGGCATTCCCGGCACAATGCCAATAATGCCGAGAATTGTAGCCGCCATCATCAGTACAGTTGGATTGGCTAACAGCTGCCCAGAAACCTGTTGGGGCAGATCTTCTGCATCACTAACTCGAGTAACAATAATTGCCGCAGCAACCGCCAGTAATAGCGAAGGTATTTGCGCCACCAGACCATCACCAATGGTCAGTAAGGCATAAATTTCAAATGACTGTGACATGCTCAAGTCATGTTGAAACATACCTATTGAAATACCACCTATCAGGTTGATCGCTAAAATAAGTAAGCCTGCTACGGCATCGCCACGCACAAATTTAGAGGCACCGTCCATAGAACCGTAAAAGTCTGATTCACGAGTTACTTCCTTACGACGATCGCGAGCTTGTTCTTGGGTTAGTACGCCTGCATTGAGGTCCGCGTCGATGGCCATTTGCTTACCAGGAAGGGCATCAAGGGTAAAACGCGCACCTACCTCTGAGATACGCTCGCCACCTTTGGTGATCACCACAAAGTTAATGATCATTAAGATCAGAAACACCACCATACCAACCACATAGTTGCCACCAATAACCACTTCACCAAAAGCTTGAATCACTTTACCAGCAGCTTCGCCACCATTGTGGCCCTCTTGCAGCACCACTCGGGTCGAAGCGACGTTAAGAGTCAATCGCATCAAGGTTGCGATCAGCAAAACCGTAGGAAAAATGGAAAATTCTAATGGCCTATTGGTTGATACTGACACCAGTAATACCATGATGGCCAAAACAATGTTGAAGGTAAATAAAGCATCGAGCATCAAAGGCGGTAAGGGTAAAATGATCATCGCCAATACTGCTAATAACAATATTGGGATGCCTATAAAAGCCTGCTGATTCTTAAACAATGCTGAGATTCGTGAAAAGTTCATAGCTTCCTACTTGTTATCTGCGCAGTGAATTGGGAATATCGAAATCGGGTAAAGGTTTTGGAGTTCTCCCTTGACCCTGTCTGAAAGATTTTAAAGCCAGAACATAGCTAAGTACCTGAGCAACAGCGACATATAATGGCCCTGGAACTTCTTGATCGACTCTGGTTGAATAATATATTGCCCTAGTTAATGGCGGAGAACTGACAATCTCTACCCCATGAAGCTGAGCTATCGCTTTCATATGAGCAGCCATTTCATCCACCCCTTTAGCGACCACAAAAGGCGCATCAGCCCGATCGGGTTGATAACAGATGGCCACCGCATAGTGGCTTGGGTTAACAATAACGACATCGGCACTAGGAACGACCTGATCCATTCGTTGCTTCGACATGGATTGTTGAACTTGGCGGATCCGCTGTTTTACCTCTGGTCGACCTTCTTTTTGTTTATGTTCATCCTTTATATCTTGCTTAGTCATCTTAAGTTCATTTTTATGGTGCCAGATCTGATAAGGAATATCGATCAATGCAATGATCACTAACAAACCACCAAGGGTCATTAACAAACCAGAAAGTAAACTTAAAGACTTTACCATTGCCATCCTAATGGGCATTTCATCAAGTTGCATAAACTCATGCATCGCCCCACTGGCATACCAATATAAGCCTGCAACAATCAGTGCCACCTTTAATATGCCTTTAAAAAGCTCCATTAAGGTTTGCTTTGAGAACATGCGCCCAAGGCCCTTAATTGGGTTTATTTTACTTATCTTAAATTGGAGAGTTTTAGTACTTAAAACAAAGCCGCCGGGCACCAGTTGTGACAAAACAATAAATACCAACAAGCCCACAAACATCGGCAACAGTAACTCAATAAAACCGATCAAGGTGGTGCCAAGATGAATGGTTAACCATTTGGGGTCAAATAAGTGTTGCCGCGGGATTAATAAATTAGATTCAAAAATATTGGCAATATGATCGCCATACCAACTGCTGTATATCTGCAGCAGTATGCCACTTCCAACAATGATTGCCGCAGTCGTTAGTTCTTTAGAGCGTGCAACATTACCTTCACGCTTTGCTTGTTCGAGCTTATGGGCGGATGCCTGTTCTGTTTTTTCTTGAGCACTGTTTTGACTCATTGTGCCCCCACGATACTTGCCATTAAGTTTAACGCTTCATTACTTAATCGAGTAAAATGTTCTGGGACTCCAGAAATCGATAAGAACAGTGAAAATAAACCAAAAATCATGGCCATAGGAAAGCCTAAAGAAAATACATTAATGCTTGGTGCAGAACGGTTCATCACCCCAAACGTGATATTAACTAATAGCATGGCAGCAACTGCCGGTAATGCTAAGACTAAGCTGCTGGCTAACATCCAGGCGAATAACCCCGCTAATCTATGCCATTCAAATGCCATCATTCCCGTTCCCACAGGCCAACTCGTAAAGCTCGCTACCACAACATCCATAGCAACTAAATGACCATCCAGAGCAAGAAACATTAAACTGGCAAATAATAAAAACATTCGGCCTAAAATGGCGACTGAAATGCCATTTTGAGGATCATTCATGACCGCCATTGCCATCCCCATTTGCATGGCCAGAATTTGTCCAAGATTTGACATCACGGCAAATAACATCAGCAGTACAAAGCCCATCATGGCACCAATGAGTGCTTGTTCAAGGGCCAGCAATAGTGAGTTAATTGATAGCAGCTCAACTTGAGGCATTTGCCCTACAATTGGTGCCACCAATATGGCTAAAATTAATGCCATCCCCAAACGCACTCGATTCGGTAATGCGGCTTCATTAAATATTGGCATTACCATAAAACAAGCAGCAACCCGCATGAAAGGCCACCACAACTGCCCTAACCAAGCACCAATTTCACCAAAACTAAGCGCTAACATAGTTAGCCAATCCAAACAGGGATATTGATAAATAACCGATCAAACAAGTCAGTTAAGCTTGTCATTAAAAAGCTTCCCGCGAACACTAACATCAACAAAGTAATGATCAATTTCGGTAAAAAACTTAATGTTTGTTCATTTATCTGAGTTGCAGCTTGAAAGATAGAAATGATAAGTCCCATCAGCATCCCTGGGACAATGAGAATACTTACCATAATAACCACCAGATAAACGGCGTCAGAAAATAGTTTGGATAACTCGACTACATCCATCACTACACCCCAAAACTGGCGCTAAGAGTACCTACTGTCATAGACCAACCATCAACCACAACAAAGATCATTAGCTTAAATGGTAACGAAATAATCAGTGGTGACAGCATCATCATCCCCATTGACATCAAAGTACTAGCAACGACCAAGTCAATGATCAAAAAGGGTATGAATAATAAAAAGCCTATCTGAAATGCGGTTTTCAACTCTGACAATACAAATGCAGGCATTAATACGCTAAAGGGTATATCTTCAACCTTGGTATCGCTTGGCTCGCCAGCTATCCGTAACATTTGTTCGAGATCGGTTTCTCGGGTTTGCCCCAGCATAAAGGCCCTAACAGGTTGCTCTGCTACATCAATGGCCTGTAATAAGGTTAACTGCTCATTCTGGTATGGAACAAAAGCCTTTTCATAGACCTCCACCCAGACTGGGCGCATGATCATAATAGTCAGTATCAGGGCAATACCAACTAACACCTTATTAGGTGGGCTTTGTTGCAAACCTAAAGCTTGGCGCAGGATAGACAAGACGATAATGATGCGTGTAAAACCTGTCATCATCATCAACATTACCGGCAATAAACTTAATACTGTCATTAGTATTAAGATTTGCAGTTTTACTGTATATTCTTGTCCATCATCAACATCCTTCGCACTGAACAGTGTGAGTTCATTGGCGTAGCTTTCGAAGCAAGCGGCGAGGAGTAACCCTGCCGCGAATAAAAGCTTAAGAAGTAAAGTCTTGCAATTGGGCATCTTCAACTACTTTTGTCATTCGTACGCCATACTTGCCATTGACTACCACTACTTCGGCATGACCGAGTAAAGTGCCGTTGACCTTTACATCGAGTGGCTGATCAGCAAGTTTATCGAGAGCTACCACAGAGCCTGTGGCAAGTGTCATCATTTCACCTAATTGGATTTCAGTACTGGCGACTTCCAAGGTCAGTGTAACAGGCACTTTATGGAAAAAAGCGAGGTCTTTTTTAGCTTGAACCGGAGCGACATCAACCACTTCTACAGGCTTGTCTTCGGTATCTGCAAATGGGTCAAAATCTACATCACTGAAATCCAGATCATCCCCTAATAAGCTAGTATCATCTAACAGTTCATTTTCTAATGTTTTATTGTCTTGACTCATTATTCCATCTCCTGGTCAATGTGGGCGACTAATGACCCTAAATGCTCATGAATTTTCGCTTCAAATTTGGCTGTATCACCGAGGAAAAGCTTGGCATTTGATTGAATTTCTAGGGGCAGTACATCCCCTACTTTTAATTTGGTTAGTGTTCCCAAAGGTAAACTTGTCTTGGCTAATTGTGCAGTGAACTTAAGCGGAATATTTTCACAAACTTGAGCTAACTTGTGCACACTATCTGAGGCAATAGCGACATGAGAGGAACTAAAATTGATCACCGCTAAAGGACAACTTAGCACCAACTGCAGCCGGTGTTGTGACTCCCCTAGCCAGTAACTTATACAAATCTCTATACCGGGTTCCTGTGACAGACAGTCATTTATCGACTGCCATGCCTGCAGCGATGGGAAGATTTCACCTAACAATTTTTGTTGGATTTTTCTTAACAAACGATTTTCTGTCACTGATACTGCATCGGGAATGCTAATATCTGATCTTGGAGTATTACCACAGAAGCTTTCGGTCAAAACATATAACTGTTCCCGCGGCATCCTAAGCCATGACTGCAATTCATCGCCAGCTTCTAAGCCAACTTCATAGAGTTCATCAAGAACACTTTGAACTTTGTCTAAACGACCGATAGCATCAATTTTAAAGTGGCTGATCCTTCCGTGTGAAATCCCAGATAATTGCAGAGCGAATAATTCCTGCAATTGTTCCTTGTTATTATCTAACCAAAGTTGAGCGGCAACTAAATGGCGCCTATGCCCAACTAACTCCAACAAAGGTAATTTCTTTCCTTCTGAAGCCGAAATAACTTTAGAATCGAACATAAATCGTTCACCCTTGAGTTTTTTTCATAAATAAAAAATAAAATAAATAAACTTTTATTTGAGTAATTATTTTCGTCATTTAATTGACAGTATAACTTTTAATGACTGACATTATTTTGTCAGATCCAGTTAAATAACCATCACTATAAAGCGATATTTAAACAGTTCTTATTAACGCTTTTTTGACACTGATTTAAATACCTAATCACTACCCTCAAACCCTACCCCAGTAGGCGTTTGAAAGCAACTTGTTAACAACAAATAAATAATTTGATATAAAAATCAGACGCTGATAATGTGTCTTTTCATGGAGTTACCACAAAGGCAACAGTTGGCTAACTTTCATGCAACAATAAAAGCAATAATTAGAACATTTATAGAGCAGATTAAAATATGATTTTTCCTCGTTTAAAAAATACACTGTTTATTATATTTTTTAGCTCTTTGGCATTTAATATTAAACAAGCCGAAGCTAACTTTAATAGCCAAAGCTGGAATAAAGCTTTAGATGATGTTAATTGGGCTGATTCATTTAATAAATTCTCATGCAAATTATCAACCACGACTCCAATTGGCATTTGGGGCTTTGAAATTAGTTCGGGTGAGTCTCTAACACTTCACTTGACGCCATTTGAAAAAAATCATTTAGTCACTGACGTCGCACTTAATATTGTTAATCCACCATGGTCAGCTGACTATCAGCAAGCTCTAACTAAACAATCTTGGAACCTGGCTGGGCAACTTCAGATCAGCAAAAATATCGATACTCTTATTGAAGCAATGGCCGCTGGACATTGGGGACAGTTACAGTGGCAGCGCCAAGGTCGCATGCAATCATTGTCGCTTACATCCGTCGGGATTGAACCTAAACTAAGCCATTTCAGGAATTGTCGTCAAAACCTGCTGCCTCTTGATTACAACAAAGGTCGTGAACAACAGTTCTTCTTTCAACCTAATCAATACTTATTGGTTGCGGCACAAAGGCAACAGTTGATCAATACCGCACGCTTGATCCTTGCTGATAGTTCTATTAAGGCGGTGCTAATTGATGGCCATACTGATAAACAGGGCGATAGATTAGAAAATCTAACCCTATCAAAACAGCGAGCAGAAGAAGTCGCTGCCGTGCTAGTGGAGAATGGGGTATCACTATCAATGATAGAAATTCGCAATCATGGCCAGCGCTACCCTAACTATAGTGGTTCTAAAAGTAACAAAAACCGCCGTGTTGATTTACGCCTAATTAAACAACCGGAGCAAAGTTAATGAATATCATTATTTATGAAACCAATCCTAATATTGCTCAGGAAATTCCCAATAAAGGCATTAAGGTTCAACGCTGCTTTGCAATTGAAGAGTTTAGCCGCCTAATTGCATTAAGTGCACAACCTATGGTCATCATCAACAGCGATAATGAAGCTAAGATGACCCAAGCGATAAATGCGATTAAGCACAATAGCATTAATGTTCCTTTTGTGGTTTTGGTGGATTTTGGACAAAGTCACCTCGCCGCCGAAGCCATTAGCCATGGGGCAACGGATTATCTGCTACATCCATTTGAAAGTGCTCAATTAGAACAGTTAATTGAGCGTTTAGTGATCGTTAACCAGGAGCAAAGCTACATCGCCAAGGCCACGTCTTCGAAGCAGTTATTACAACTTGCCCATAGGGCTGCGCAAACCGATGCCAGTATTTTGCTAACTGGCCAGAGCGGTACTGGTAAAGAGCAGCTGTCAAAGTATATTCATCAAGTGTCACCAAGAAAAAGCGGCCCATTTATCGCTTTAAATTGTGCCGCCATCCCTGAAACCATGCTTGAAGCCATGTTATTTGGCCACACCAAGGGCGCTTTTACCGGTGCCAGCGGCGAATCTATGGGTAAATTTGAAGCGGCCAATGGTGGTACTTTATTGCTTGATGAAATTGCTGAATTACCTCTTGAATTACAAGCAAAATTACTGCGAGTGTTACAAGAACGCGAGGTTGAACGCCTTGGTAGCCATAAAAAAATCAAATTAGATATTCGTATTATCGCTGCTACCAATAAAGATTTAAAAGAATTAGTAGATAAAGGTCTATTTAGAGAAGATTTATACTATCGCCTCGATATTATGCCATTGCATATTACCCCTTTAAAAGACCGCCCCGCAGACATTCTGGCAATGGCTAATCATTTCATAAAATCAGCTTGCCCTGATTCAAATGTCTGCCTATCTGATGAAGCTAAGCAAGCACTTATGAGCCATGATTGGCCTGGCAACATTCGCGAACTCAATAACATTATTCAGCGCTCATTAGTGATGCGCAGGAGCCTCACCATCATGGCCTCCGACCTAATGTTGCCGCAACCTAAAATGCAAAATTTAAATACTCACTCCAATGCTTGCCATGGCTTAAAAATGAGCAAGCAACTGGCTGAATTTGAATACATCATAGATACCCTAAAACAATTTAATGGTCATAGAACTAAAACCGCAAACGCCTTGGGGATGACTACCAGAGCGCTTCGATACAAAGTGACCCAGATGCGAGAAAATGGCATTGATATTGATGAAATTCTCGAACAACTAACTGCAGCGTAATTAAGAAGGTTTACAATGAAAATTACACCAATCGAGCAGCAACCTATGTTGATTAAAATGAATCAACTACAGCAGTTATCTCAATATAAAAATGATATTGCTTTACCTTTACAATCTTTCCAAGCGAGTGATGTTAAATTTGGCCAAGTTTTTAAGTCTGCACTGGACACTGTCAATGATGATGGTGTGAAAGCGGCAAACAAAATTACTGATATTGAAACTGGTGTGAGTAATGACCTCGTCGGCGCCATGATCGCCAGCCAAAAAGCAAGCATTTCTTTTTCCGCATTAGTGCAAGTTCGTAACAAGGTTATTGGTGCCTTGGACGAAGTGCTTAAAATGCCTGTTTAAGAGAGTTAATTATGTCTCAATCAATCGTGCCTCAAGCTCAAACTCCCACTGCCAGCTCTGATTTTTTTGGCTCTATAAAAGAAAAATTTAGCCAAGTAAATGATGGTAATGCCCAGCAACAGGTGGTCACAATTGCCATTTTAGCTTCTGTGATTGCGGCTGTTATCGTATTAGTATTATGGGCCAGCAATAGCAATTATCGACCTTTATATGGAACCAATGAAAACTACGATAGTGCCGAAATCATTAGTGTTTTAGATGCCCAGGGGGTCAATTATAAATTGGATCCTAATAACGGCAGCATTCTCGTTGATGAGTCAACCCTTTCAGCAACAAGAATGTTACTTGCTTCCCAAGGGGTTAAAGCACAAATACCTGCTGGTATGGAATTATTAGACAGTGCTGGCGGTTTAGGTTCTTCTCAATTTTTAGAAAGTGCCCGCTACCGTCAAGGTTTAGAGGGTGAACTGGCACGTTCTATTATGACGATGAAAGCCATTAACCATGCTCGGGTGCATCTTGCTTTACCGAAACGAACCTTGTTTATACGAGAAAATCCAGAGACCGCTTCAGCTTCAGTAATTTTGCAATTAGCACCGACTCAAGAGTTAAACTCGTCACAGGTGGAGGCCATTATCAATCTTGTGACAGGTAGTGTTCCAGCCCTTGCTGCAGCCGATGTTTCGGTGACAGATCAATACGGTAATTTGCTATCAAGTATGGTGGGCGACCAACAATCATTGGCGACATTAAGTAGCTCTCAGCTTGAATATGTTGCTCAGGTAGAGAAAGCCGCCATTAAACGTGCCACCGATATGCTTAAACCAATCCTTGGCAGTGGTAACTTTCAAGTTCAGGCCAGCGCTGCGATTAATTTCGATAGCATTGAACAGACTAGAGAAGTTGTTGATCCACAGACAGTTGTTCGCCAACAGGTTACTAAAGTTGACAATCGTAGTGAAAGCTTAGGGTTAGGTATTCCTGGCGCCCTAAGCAATAGAGCCCCAGCTACTCCTGCAGACCCTCAACCGCCGGCTAATGCTGAGCAACAAAACGATCAAGCTCAGACAAATGCGCAGTACAACCAACGCCAAGAAAACCAGACTCAATATGAAATTGGTCGCTCCATTACCCATACTAAATTTCAAACCGGTATGGTGGAGCAGCTAAGCGTATCGGTACTTATCAACGATAATATTGCTCCTGTAGGTGGTTGGCAGCCCGATCAATTGAGCCAGATGCAAACCATGCTTGCTGATGCTATTGGCATTAAAGCCGATCGTGGTGACAGCCTGTCACTGCAAAGTTTTGCATTTGTAGAAACGGAACAAACCGCCTTATATGAACCAGTATGGTGGCACCAGTTTGATTTCCAATCACTAGCTCGCTACATCATTGGCTCGCTACTGGCACTGGCTCTGATCTTCTTTGTGTTGCGCCCATTAGTGAAGCACTTAACTCGTGAACCCGAGTCATCTCTTGATGATAGTTTGGCCTTAGAGCCGGCAATTGTTGATGTAACGGAATCAGAAGAAACCATCGCCATTGCGGAAGATTCTAAGAATCTAAGTTCTCAAAATGAAATTGACGACCTATTCAATAATATTCAGGTCAATAACATCGCGACCATTGCACTAGATGATTTACCACCGCCTGAGTCAACACTGCAGGAACAATTAAATCATTTACGCCTGCTTGCAGATCAGGAACCTAATCGAGTTGCAGACGTTGTTAAGAGCTGGCTAGAAAATAACAAAGCCCGTTAATCCATCGCTTAATGGCAAACTAAAAAAGAGTCTTAATATGTCAGATATCATGGAAATGAGCGGCACAGAACAAGCCGCGTTACTTTTACTTTCAATGGGTGAAAAAAGTGCAGCAAATGTCATGCGACATTTGTCTAGAGATCAGGTGCAGATGGTGAGCCAGTCAATGGCTCGCCCAAATGGCATCCGTCACCAAGAAGCACAATTTGTTTTAGGTAACTTCTTTAATAATTATCGTGAGCAATCCGGGATCAGCGGTGCATCAAGACAATATCTGCAGAAAACCTTAGATATTGCCCTTGGTCATGAGCTTGCCAAGAACCTACTAGACTCAATTTACGGTGAAGAAATTCGTGCCGATATGCAAAGACTGCAATGGGTTGAATTGCCCGCATTAGCACGCCTACTAGAGTTAGAGCACCCGCAAATGCAAGCAGTATTTTTAGCACTTTTGCCGCCAGAAATGTCCTCTGAATTGCTCGGCTATCTGCCTAAAGAAAGTCATCAGAATTTACTCTTAAGAATTGCCAACTTAAATGAGATTTCTAAGGATGTGGTTGAGGAGTTACATCAATTAGTGAATCGCTGCTTAACCGAGCTGGTTAATAATTCAGGTTCTCGCATCACTGGTATTAAACAAGTTGCCGATATGATTGCCACCTTCCAAGGTGATCCTAAAGAAATGATGAAGATCATCGAAGATCAAGATCTGGCGTTAGCGAAGAAAGTCGAGGAGCACATGTTCGACTTCATCATACTAGATCGCCAAAACGAGCAAACCATGCAACGAATTGTCCAGGAAGTTCCGCTGAATACTCTGGCGATGGCGCTTAAAGGACTTGAGTTTAAATTTAGAGATAAATTTATCCAGGCCATGCCCAAACGCATGGTGCAAACTTTACAAGCGGAAATGGAAGCCCTTGGTGGCGTTTCTATGCGTCGTGCTGAACAAGCACGCCAAGATATCATGCAACTATTACGCGAGCTCATGGATGCTGGTGAAATTGAAATTCAATTATTTGCAGCTCAGGTGGTTGAATAATGGCAGGTTTATTTAAAACACTAGAAAGCAATCAGTATCGTCATCGGTTTCCACCGTTACCAACGGCCGATAGCGAAGCAAGCCAAAATGAAGTAGAGCAGTATCAGCAACGATTAACCAAAGGTTTCGAAGTTGGGCAACAACAAGGTTTTGACCAAGGCTTTTTAGAAGGTGTTCAAAAAGGCCAACAACAAGGTCATCGAGAAGGCTTTGAACAGGGTAAACTCGAGGCCGAACAGAAAGTTAAAGCCGAGCATACTCAGCAAGTTATGCCTTTAATCCAAGCATTAAACCAATTGCAACAAAATTTCTCTGAGCAACAAGCCGATGCCCAGCAAGAGCTGAAACAGCAATTACTGAAATTAGTTGAAAAGGTATCACAACAGGTGATTCGCGGTGAATTAAGCTTGCACCCAGAGCAGATTATGAACCTGATTGAAGAAACCATTTCACAAATGCCCCATAACGATGGTAAATACACCATCATGTTAAACCCCCGTGATGTGGCACTGTTACAAGAACTTGCTCCAGAGCAGATTGAACACTGGTTACTAAAAGCTAACCCTAGCATAGAAGCTGGCGGCTGTATTATCAGCACAGATAATAGCGAAGCTGACGCCACCATTAATCAACGTCTAGATGATTGCATGGAAGCCGTTACTAAGCATATTAATAACAGCACTGCTGAGGTCTAACAGTCTATGGTTAGCCAAAGTAACCCCATAGATAACGCTTTAAGAGCCATTAATGACATCCCTGTGGCCAAGCTTTACGGCCGCCTAACCCGTGTTTCAGGGTTATTATTAGAAGCTGTCGGCCTTAATTTGCGGATTGGTCAACGTTGCCTAGTTGATAATGCTGAGCTTGGCATGGTAGAAGCCGAAGTGGTTGGCTTTAAAGAGTCGACCCTTTGCTTAATGCCAATCGATCAAGCCAGTGGACTTTATGCTGGCGCCAAGGTTATACCGATAGAACAGAATTCAAAAATCCCTGTTGGTAACGCTTTGTTAGGCCGTGTCATCGATGGTCTTGGACGGCCTATTGATGGCAAAGGTGAAATAAATTGTGAACACTTTATCGAATTACATCAGCCTGCGATCAATCCCATGCTTAGACAAGCTATCAGTGAGCCTTTGGATGTAGGTGTTAGGGCTATCAATGGTTTACTGACCCTCGGACAAGGCCAAAGAATGGGTCTATTTGCTGGTTCTGGGGTCGGCAAAAGTGTATTACTCGGCATGATGACCAAACAAACTAAGGCCGACATCGTCATTGTTGGCTTGATTGGTGAACGCGGCCGTGAAGTGAAAGAATTTATTGACCATAACTTAGGGCAAGCTGGAAGCCAAAAAGCAATTGTGGTCGCCGCTCCTGCGGACAGTTCGCCATTAATGCGAAAGAATGCGGCTTTATTATGTCATCGCTTAGCGGAATATTTTCGTGACCAGGGCCAAAATGTGCTGTTACTGATGGACTCATTAACCCGTTATGCTCAAGCACAACGTGAAATTGCACTGGCTCTGGGTGAGCCACCAGCAACCAAAGGATATCCACCCTCTGTATTTAGTTTATTGCCACAATTAGTAGAACGTGCCGGAAATGGCCAAAATCCAGGAAACGGCATGAGTGCAATCTACACCGTCCTTACAGAAGGTGATGATCATATGGATCCGATTGCCGATGCCGCTAGGGCAATCCTAGATGGCCATATTGTACTGTCACGAGAACTTGCTGAGGCCGGCCAATTTCCGGCCATTGATATTGCCGCGTCTGCCAGTCGTACCATGCCCTTGTGCTGCCAACCTGAGCACATTGATTTGGTCAATTATTTCAGACGCTTGCTTGGTAAGTATCGTCAAGTTCAAGAGCTTATCCCGCTCGGTGGTTATCAAGCTGGAAACGATCCTGAGCTCGATCTTGCTGTGCAGCAGTACCCATTACTCGAACAGTATGTCTCTCAAAAAATGGATCAAGCGGTGGATGCCCAACAAAGTCTGAGTGAACTTGCCCGGCTTTTCAACCAAGGAGCCTAATCGATGAGCCTAACTCTTTTGCTGCAAGCAAGACAAAAACAATTAGAAAATGATGCGCAACAGCATAATCGTCTCTGCCACCAGTCGAAAGAGTTAGAGCGACAACTTGATGCTTTAAATCAGCTTGAACATTATTACCGTAGCCAAAATAACAATGGTCAAGCAATCTTACTTAGAAATCGCAGCCAACTGTCCAAAAACCTCGATAGCTTAAAAACCACTACTCATCAAGAATTACAATTGACTCAATTGCAGCAGCAAAGCGCGCATAAACAGCAAGCTAAAAGTGCGATTGCGATGAAGACCATTGAGCTACTGTTAAAAAAGAAACAATTAAAACAACAAAGACAACATTTACGTCTAGAGCAAAAACTTCTCGATGAGATGTGTCAGCGCAAAATGTATCCTGCGGATTAGTTTGTTACCTTAATTTGCTAAGTAACTTGCCGCCCTGTCACCCAATAAAAACAGTCACATCAAGGTATTTTACCTTATCACTCCATGTCATTACCGTAAGCAACTCCACTAATGGGCGTTTGTTGTAGATACTTAACTCAACTTAATAGAGTCTAGTTTGACTCCTGTTTAAAAGGGCTCAGTCCCGTAACTCGATTGACTATAGATAGGAAGGCATATTATGGCAGCTCCTGGTAAGACAAAGAAAACTAACGCATCATTCCTTAAGTACTGTTTAAAGCGCGTATGGATGGCAGAAGGCGCCTCTGAAGAACACGGTGAAGCGGTTGCAGATGCTCTAATGACGGGTATTCGTCAAGGTAAACTTAACCAAGGTCTTGGTGTATACGAAGCTATCGACATCATGAACCAAATGGGTCTACTAGACATCAAAGCTGAGCCAGCTATTGTTGATGAAGGTGAAACTTGGGCAGTATACGACGGTAAAGAATCTACCGGTTACTGGACCCTAACCAAGATGACTCAAACGGCAATCGAGAAAGCTAAAAAGCATGGTATTGCTATTGTATTTGGTTATAACCACAATGATGCGGGTTCATTCGGTTCTTACACTTGGATGGCTGCGCAACAAGACATGGTTGCCCTAACTTCGAACAACTCTGTTCCTATGTGTTCGCCACTAGGCGGCATGGGTAACGTTATTTCGGTACCACCGCTAGATGCTATCGGCCCTTACGGTGAAAAACCACCGGTATGGATGTCCACTAAATTATGTGAATGGTACGATGCCGATACCGCTCAAGCCATCCTACAAGGCACGAAACTTAAGGGTGATTTCGTCATCGATCCTGACACAGGTGAGCTATCTAACGATCTCGCACCATACGCTCGTCCAATTGAAGGTTACGGCCGTGTATTCGACCAAAGCGCTTACCAAGCACTAGGCGAGCCACGTACTTACATGCTAAACCTATGGAACGAACTGATGACGGCGATCATCAACCCTAAAGGTGTTATCGCTCCTGAAGTACCATCACTCACAGAAATCGCAGCGGGTGAAGCTAAGTCAACGTCTGTAGGTGGTTCTTACATGTTAGTCATTGACCCATCACACTTCGGTCCAATCGAAGAAGTGAAGCGCAAGTCTGATGCCCTAGCCACTGCAATTGAGAACACCCAGCCACTACCAAACAGTCGCGGTTGTCGTATGCCTGGTGCAGAAGGCTGGAAATCACTGCTAAGCAACGCTGAAGACTGTGAAGTACTAGACAGCCACTGGGCACCGTTCTTCGACACTCAAGCAGGTCGTCACGGCTTCACTGAAGAAAGCCTACGCGCTGAGTGGGAAGCAGAGCAAGCTAAACAAGCTTAATCGCCTGTTCAATAAGCCGTCGTTACAGGCGGCTTAATAGCTTTAAAATTTTTTATATTTAGGCATGGCCTAAATAGCGACCAAACAAAGGAAATCATCATGATCCTAGAAGGTAAAGTTGCCATTATTACTGGCGCAAACAAAATGAAAGGCCTTGGCCGAGCTATTGCAATTAAAATGGCGGAGCAAGGCGCTAAAATCGCTTTAACCGGTCGTGCTAGCTCAAAAGCGGGTCTAGACGAAGTGGTTGAAGACTTACGTGCTCGCGGCGCAGACGCTATCGGTGTATGTGTTGACGTATCTAAATCTGACGAAGTAGAAGCAGCGATTGCTGAAGTTGCAGCTAAATTTGGTCGTGTTGATATCCTAGTAAACAACGCAGGTATCGGTGCGGGTTCTGGTATCCTATTAGAAAACTCTGAGCGTGACTGGGATGCTAACTACGCTGTAAACGTTAAAGGTACTTTCACTATGTGTGCTGGCGTTATCCCACACATGGAAGCTGCTGGCGGCGGTTCAATCGTGAACGTTGCTTCTCTAGCGGGTATCGGTGCTTCTGTTGGTATGCCTTACCCTTACATTGCCACTAAGCACGCACTGGTTGGCGCCACCAAAGCCATGGCACTTGAGTTCGGTTCAAAGAATATCCGTGCTAACGTGGTAGCACCAGGCGCTATCGCAACTGACATGCTTGCTGAAGCTTACGCGGCTATTGCTGAAGCGGAAGGTTGTACTGTAGAAGAAGCTGCAGCGCTAGAAAACTCTACTATCCCTGTAGGTCGCCCAGCTGAGCCTTCTGAAATTGCGGATGCCATCGTTTACCTAGCAAGCCCTGCTGCACAATATGTGACTGGTATCACAATGCCTGTAGCCGGTGGTATGTCGGCAGGCATTTAAAGACTAGGGTCTGGTGACCTCTTTATTTGCGGAACTTTATTACTAAAAAGTTGTCAAAAAAACCTCCATGAAGGAGGTTTTTTTATACAATTTGTGTAATATGTTCAGTATTAATACAATTTGTTCTGTTACACTGTAACTATCAGTTTATTAAGCTGAATTTTAATATTATTGACTAAGGAGTCTTTATGAAAAAGCTATTTGCAATGGTTGCTATGTTAATACTAGCAGGCTGTAGCTCTTTAAAAACTGCCCAAGATTACAACCCGGATGTAGACTTTAACAAATATAAAACTTATGCCTGGATTGTGGAAACTGAAGCGGATGCTCCTTACCACTTAGACGGCCTAATGGATGAGCGCATCCGCTCTTCAGTTGAGGCTCAACTTGCCCAAGATGGCTTTACCAAAGTCAGCACAGCCGAAGCCGATTTACTGGTGAATTATTTTACAAAAGTGGAAAAGAAAATGGACTCAACCACTTTCCATTCTAACTTTGGTTATGATCCATACTGGGACGGCTATTGGGGTTATGGTTCCCGTACTGGTATGAGCCACACCCGTGTTCGCGAGTATAAAGTTGGTACTCTAATTTTAGATTTCGTTGATGCTTCTACTAAAAAGCTAATATGGCGTGGCAATGCCGCTGATACTGTTAAGGATAATCAAACACCAGCAGAAGCGACAGCTCAAGTAGTCAATGCGGTCACTGAAATGATGAAGCAATACCCACCTAAACCCGAAACAAAGTAAGTTCTATTTAGGTACAAAAAACCCGCTAATGAAAGCGGGTTTTTTTAGGTTTGTGTATTTTACAGAAACTTAGCTAATACGCTCAATGTGGGCACCTAAGCCTTTAAACTTATCTTCAATGTGCTCGTAACCACGGTCTAGGTGGTAAATACGATCAACGATGGTTTCACCCTCTGCCACTAATCCTGCAATCACTAAAGAGGCAGAAGCCCTTAAATCGGTTGCCATCACTTGTGCACCACTTAAACGCTGTTTGCCAGTAATCGTGCATGAGTTACCAGCCATTTCAATGTCGGCCCCCATACGAATTAATTCAGGGACATGCATAAAGCGATTTTCGAAAATATTTTCAGTCACATTACCGTGCTCTGTCGCAAGTACATTGAGTACGCAAAACTGAGCTTGCATATCAGTTGGAAACGCTGGATAAGGCGCCGTTTTAATGTTCACGGCTTTAGGCTGCTTACCTTGCATGTCCAGTTCAATCCAATCATCACCGGTAGTGATGTGCGCCCCTGCTTCTTCAAGCTTTAGCAGAACAGCATCGAGTGACTTAGGATCCGCTTTTTGACAGCGGATTTTACCGCGGGTGACCGCAGCAGCCACTAAGAAGGTCCCGGTCTCAATGCGGTCAGGCATTACGCTATAGTGAATACCCCTTAAGCGCTCAACTCCAGTAACTTTTATTACGTCAGTACCCGCACCTTCGATTTTAGCTCCCATGGCAATCAAACAATTGGCAAGATCGAGAATTTCAGGCTCACGCGCAGCGTTTTCTAGCAGGGTAACACCTTCAGCCAACACAGCAGCCATCAATAGATTTTCTGTCGCACCAACCGATACGATATCCATCATGATACGAGCGCCTTGAAGTTTGCCATCAATCCGTGCTTTAACGTAACCGTCAGTCACTTCAATCTTTGCACCCATTTGCTTCAAGCCATTAATGTGCAAGTCAACAGGCCTTGCTCCAATAGCACAGCCACCAGGTAAAGAAACATCGGCTTTGCCGTATTTAGCTAATAATGGACCTAGAATGAGGATAGATGCTCGCATCGTTTTAACGAGATCATAAGGCGCGACAAATTCATCAATAGTGGTAGGGTCGATAGTAAAGACATCTTTATTGACCTCAACTTTAGCCCCTAAACATTGCAGTAATTTAGCCGTTGTTTGCACATCACGTAAGTCTGGAGTATTTGACAAAGTGAAAGGGCCATCCGCTAACACCCCAGCCATTAATATCGGTAACGCTGCATTTTTAGCACCAGAAATAGTTACGTTACCTGATAACGGGCCACTAGCGGTAATTTTTAACTTATCCAAAACTTCAAAACCTATAAATTAAATAATTTTTCACGCTGCCATTGTTCAGGCGTAAAAGCCTTAATCGTAATCGCGTGCAGAGTACCATCTTTAATTTTATCCATTAAAGGGGCATAAACTGTTTGTTGTTGCTTAACTTTGCGCATTTGTCCAAACTGTTCACCAACGACAATGATTTTGTAATGGGTTCCTTCTTGAGAAACTCGAATCTCGTCAGCGACAATTTGTTCAAGCAACAAGGCTTTAACCTGTTCACTATCCATTAAACTACCTTTACCTAGCCTTTACTACTTATAAAAATATCCGTTAGGTCATATAGTTTAGCAAGTTTTAGCAAAGCTTCACTAGCACCTCTAAATGACATATTTACACCTTGCTGTTGCAAGTTTTGACGGCATTCTATCAAGTAAGCCAAACCAGCACTATCTATTCTAGAAACATCACTTAAGTCTAGGCAGCAATCTGAATCAGGGATGTCAGTAATATCTTGTCGATTGGCGACATTATTTATGTCAATGTCACCATGCAATTTAATAATTTGTGTCATGATTTCGGCTTTAATTCGGTAGCACTTTTATCCAGCAACGTTTTTGACACTTGCTCTATACCTTGCGCTTCTATTAAGGCGCCAATTTCTGACTGTTTTGAAGCAATTAAACTCACCCCTTCGGCAATCATGTCAAAGGCTCGCCAGGTTTCATTTTTAAGCTTTCTAACTTTGAAGCTAATTTTTATATCTGGTCGGCCTGGCTCTACAATGTTCACCGCTACTGAGACGATGTTGCTTGTTATCGGCTTAGTCGGCTGAAACTCCACTTTTTGATCTGTGTATTCGGTGAAGGCTTGCGCATACGTCATCACCATATATTGAGTAAATGCATCAACAAACTCATTGCGTTGTTGTTTTGATGTACTTTTTAGGTGACGACCTAAAACTTTATAAGATGCATATTTGGTATCGATATAAGGTAAAAGCTCTTCGGTTATAATGATTTTTAAATGATTAATATCCTTTGCGATAAGCGCTTTATCTGCTTCAAAGCGAGCAAACGTTCGCTCCGATACCTGCTGCACCAATTGGTAAGGATCCTTTTGCTCGGCCATACTGAGCTGTTCGGCATGAATCATCAATGACAGCAAAGATAGGGTTAACAACATGGCTACTTTAAAAATGCTTTTCATTTCACTCAGTCCTCTGACTTAATGCTGAATAGGAATTGGCCAATTAAGTCTTCTAACACGATCGCCGAACGGGTGTCCTCAACCCTATCACCATCAGCCAGCATAGCAATATCGTCATCAACAAAACCCGGAGTCAATCCAAGGTATTGCTCGCCGAGTAAGCCAGCAGTTAATATGGATAAACTGCTGGTTTCGGGCAATGCCGAATATTGTTTATCAATGTTCATAATAACCAGAGGCTGCAAAGTTTCAGGGTCAAGGGTTATGGATTCCACCCGCCCTATGACAACGCCGCCAACTTTAATTGGTGAACGAGTTTTTAAACCGCCAATATTGTCGAATATAGCGGTCAATTTATACGTTTGCTTATCGCTACCTATTTCACTGTTGGCAACTTTAATGGCGAGCACTAAGAATGCACCAATACCGGCAAGAATAAATAACCCAACTAAAGCTTCTAATTTCCTTGAATTCATTTTAGCTCCCAAACATCATTGCTGTTAAAACAAAATCTAAACCTAAAATTGCAAGCGATGCATGAACTACCGTATCAGTTGTCGCTTTCGAGATACCTTCGGGATTAGGAATAGTGCTGTAACCTTTGTATAGCGCAATCCATACTACCACCATAGCGAAGGCAAAACTTTTAATTAAACAATTTACTATATCTTGGCGCCACTCTACCGAGGCTTGCAGTATCGACCAGAATGTTCCGTGATCAATTCCTTTCCAATCCACGCCTACAAGTTGCCCCCCCCAAATACCAATCGCCACGAACATCATCGTAAGCAAAGGCATACTAATGAAGCCTGCCCAAAACCTTGGAGCCACCACTCTTCTTAACGGATCAATGGCCATCAGCTCCATACTTGATAACTGTTCCGTGGCTTTCATCAATCCTATTTCAGCCGTTAACGCAGAGCCTGCCCGACCTGCAAATAAAAGCGCGGTAACAACCGGGCCTAGTTCTCGCAACAGGGATAATGCAACCATGGGACCAAGGCTATCTTCGGCACCAAAGTCCACTAAAATGGTATAGCCCTGCAGGCTTATCACCATTCCAATAAATAATCCCGATATCGTGATAATTAATACCGACTGCACTCCAAGCACATACATTTGTCGAACCCATAGAGGGAAATTCTTGGAGAATTCAGGCCAAGCCCAAAGGGCTCGTTTTAACATTATAGTGGCCGCCCCAAGGGAGCCAACTTTATCAATACCGCTACGACCAAGGCGAGCAACAAAATCAAACATTATTGTAATTCCTGTAAATAGTCCGCTGCTGGCATATGAAATGCTACTGGCCCATCGCCTGAACCAGCCAAAAACTGTTGAATTCTTGGATCATTAGTCGCTTTTAATTGCGCCGGTGTACCTTCTCCAATAATTTTTTTGTCGGCAACAACATAAACATAATCAGCGATAGATAAAACTTCTACAACATCGTGTGACACAACCACAGACGTTAAATCGAGTGCATCACTTAATTGTCTAATAAGCTGAGTGAGTACTCCCATAGAAATGGGATCTTGACCCGCAAAAGGTTCGTCAAAAAATAACAGTTGCGGATCTAGGGCTATTGCTCTTGCTAAAGCAACCCTGCGTTGCATACCGCCTGAGAGTTCAGAAGGCATTAAATCTTTGGCGCCCCTTAGCCCTACGGCTTGCAGCTTCATTAATACCAGCTTTTTAATTAAGCTTTCACTTAACTGAGTATGCTCGCGAAGTGCTAAGGCAACATTATCAAAAACACTTAAGTCGGTAAAAAGCGCGCCACTTTGAAATAGCATGCTCATATCTTTACGTAATTTGAATAACTGTGCACGATCTAATTGCGACAGTTTTTGACCTAACAAAGTTACGCTGCCTGCATCGGGTATCAATTCGCCAGCCATCAACTTCAATAGTGTGGTTTTACCAATACCACTAGGCCCCATAATGGCTGTCACTTTACCCTTTAATACTTTCAGGTTTAAGCCATCAAAAATTTGCCTAGGACCACGACTAAAACTTAAGTTTTCAACCTCAACTAAGGCTTGTGCCATACTGCCCCCTCTCCTTGGAAAAATTCCCAATTGGAATATCAGACAACCTATATGCTAATCATCTGATCATAAAGTATAAAAATTCTATCAGTTGACAATGATTATATCTAAAAATTCCATCATCTGGTGATATTGCTATGTCGTTAGGCTTCCATTTAACCTAATAAAAAGCGAAAATGCTCCCCTTTATTTGTTTCAGGATATAACGCAATAATGCTGTTAATGGATCTTGGCCTGCTTAGTGCAGGGTTGTTATTACTCATGTTTAGTGCTGATAAATTTGTTTATGGGGCCTCTAACGTTGCCCGCAAATTGGGTTTATCACCGATGATAATTGGCTTAACCATTGTCGCTATGGGTTCGTCAGCCCCAGAGATGTTTATTGCTGCACAAGCTTCATTACAAGCGAAACCTGATACGGCCATTGGCAATGTCCTCGGTTCAAATATTGCTAATATTTGCCTTATATTAGGTATTACCGCTCTCATCAAAGCCATTAAAGTCGACTCCGCTACATTAAAAGTCGAACTTCCAATTATGCTTGCGGCATCAATGTTAGCCGCCTGGCTGCTAGTCGATGGCCATTTTCAGCGCCACGAAGCTTATATTCTAATGGCGGCATTCATTGCGGCTATGGGATACCTCATTAGCCGAGCCTTAACCCAGAGAAAACTAGACAAACTTGCCGATACTTCGCCTTTAGAACCAGAATTAGATTTACCCAGAAGCATTGGCTGGCTAATTTTTGGTATTGTATTATTGCCAATAAGTGCCGATTTAATGGTCGATGGCGCAGTGGGTATTGCCAAAACTTTTGGCATCAGTGATTTGGTTATTGGCCTAACTATCATGGCCATAGGTACCTCATTACCAGAATTAGCGGCCTCAGTTGCGAGCGTGTTAAAAGGTGAAGATGATCTTGCTATCGGTAACGTCGTCGGTTCAAACTTATTTAATATTCTCGCCGTACTGGCGATTCCTGGCTTGATTGCCCCTGGCGCTATTGATGCAGCGGCAGCCAGTCGTGATAACTATTTAATGTTAGCCAGTGCATTCTTACTTGTTGGTTTGCTAATGCTGAGTCGCCAACCAAGATCCATCAAGCGCTGGCAAGGTGGTTTATTATTAATATGTTTCCTTGCCTACCAAGGCGTACTATTATCCTCTAATACCCAGATTTCATAAGGTTAACTCTAGTGAGTAATCAACAATTAAAACAATGGGGACGGACTGTCGTCGATATTGAAAAAGCTGCGTTAGAAAATTTGTATCAATATGTTGATTCAGATGAATTCGCAGCTGCCTGCAACCTTATCTTAAATGGTAAAGGTAAAGTCATCGTTATGGGTATGGGAAAATCGGGACATGTTGGCCATAAAATCGCTGCGACTTTAGCGAGTACTGGCACTTCTGCCTTTTTTGTTCATCCTGGTGAAGCGGCCCATGGCGATCTAGGTATGCTCGATTCTCAAGATATTATCCTAACCATCTCTAATTCAGGTGAAGCCCACGAAATTCTCACATTAATGCCTGTCATTAAACGTTTAGGCTTACCTGTGATCGCTATGACGGGTAACGAGAATTCATCTCTTGCTAAAATGGCTAACGTTCATTTGTGTATTGAGGTTCCAGAAGAAGCTTGTCCCCTAGGCCTTGCTCCAACCTCAAGCACTACCGCTACTTTGGTGATGGGTGATGCTATTGCGGTGGCTTTACTACAAGCCAATGGTTTTACTGCAAAGGACTTCGCGCTTTCACATCCAGGTGGCAGCCTAGGTCGAAAATTACTTATTCGTGTTTTTGACATTATGCATCAAGGCACACAACTGCCTATGGTTAAAACAACCGACCCAATTGCCGATGCTCTGCTTGAAATGTCCAACAAAGGCCTTGGCATGACGACCGTAGTCAATGGCGATGGCTCTTTAGCTGGTGTTTTTACTGATGGTGATCTTAGACGCATGCTTGATGGTGGCTTTAACCTTAAATCGGATAATATTGCCAGTGTGATGACCCCGGACTGCATCACCCTCACCGAGAACATATTGGCAGCCGAAGCTCTCAAGGTGATGGAGCAACATGATATCAATGGCATTATCATGGTTAATCAAAAAAATCAGCCAATTGGTGCATTGAATATGCTTGATATGGTTAAAGCTGGAGTATTATAAATGGCTAGCACTTTCTATGGTGAAATAAATGAACAGGCCTGGGCTGCTGCGAAGAAAATTAAGCTGCTTATCTGTGATGTTGATGGTGTTTTTTCTGATGGTCGAATCTATATGGGTAACAATGGGGAAGAGTTAAAAACCTTCCATACCCGCGATGGCTATGGCGTTAAGGCTCTGCTTTCTACAGGGATTGACGTCGCGATTATTACTGGTCGCAAATCAGAAATTGTCAACAATAGAATGCAAGCACTTGGAATTAAACATATTTACCAAGGTGTGGATGATAAGCTCGTTGCCTATAATGACCTAATGACACAATGTCAGTGCACAGCCGACGAAGTCGCCTATATTGGTGATGATCTGATTGATTGGCCTGTGATGGAAATTTGTGGCTTAGGCGTTGCTGTTCATGATGCGCATCCGCTACTTAAACAAAACGCATTGTATTGCACCCATATCAAAGGGGGTGAAGGGGCCGTTCGCGAACTTTGTGATATCATCCTACTTGCTCAGGGGAATTTTGAGCAAGCCAAAGGTCTGAGTATATGAAACGTATTTTTGCCGTTTGTCTCTTTTGTGGATTATTAGCCTTTACTTTATACTGGCAGGCTCAGCTTAAGCGAGCGAATAGTGACGCAGCAGCTAATACCAGTATTCAGCCCGACTTTATTGCGACGGGGTTAACCAGTGTTACGTTTACGGCAAAAGGGTTTAAAGAAAGCCAATTAAAAGCCGATTATATGGAACACTACCAATCTCTAGATATGACTAACTTTGAGAAACCTTTGGTTTATATTTACCCGAATAATGGCAGTTCCCAATGGACAGCAACCTCTGCCCAAGGAACATTTAATACCGATACTCAAGTGCTATCACTCTCTAATCAAGTTATCATACAAGCCATTGAACCAAATGAACCAATTCAGTCTCTTAGCAGTCAATACTTAGAACTAAATTTAGACACCATGATAATCTCTAGCCAGCGAAAAGTAGATATTTATGGCAGCAACTACCACCTCACTGGTGTTGGTCTATACGGTGATTTAGAAGCAAATTATATTGACCTCAAACAGCAAGTTAATGGTACTTATGAAGCACAATAAACAACTTTTAATCCTATTGATTTGGGCAATTTTCAGCTCAAGTTCGGTGGTGGCGGCGACACAAGACTTTTTACAGCAAGTAAAAATAGCGGCAAGCAAGCAGCGTGGTGATATTAAAAATAATAAGGTTATCTTTTTTGGTCCTGTCACTATCACCCAAGGTTCTATCAAACTCAATGCCGACCAGGTCGAAGCGGTTAACCAGGAACAGAGTAATAACTCAATTTTAATTGCCACTGGTAAACCTGCGACTTACAGCCAAACCATGGAGAATGGCACTATTGCGACAGCCAGTGCTAATTCTATTCGCTATGATCTAGCAGCCAAAACCCTGACCATGTCTGGTGATGCGCAATTGTCACAAGATGAAAGCCAAATTAAGGGTGAGGTTATCACCTACAATATTGAAACCCAAGAAATTCAAGCTGAAGGTAATGGTAACAATGACAGTCAGGTGATCACTATCATCCAACCACAACAGCTTTCCCAAGAGAAACAATAAATGCAGAATCCTTCAGTACTTAAGGTTAATAGTCTAGCCAAAGCATACAAGGGTAGGCAGGTCGTTAAAGATGTCAGCTTAGAAGTCGCTGCCGGTCAAATTATTGGTCTACTTGGTCCTAATGGTGCAGGCAAAACCACCACCTTTTATATGGTAGTGGGACTTGTCAAAAGTGATAAGGGTTCTATTGCTATCGATGGCTTAGATTTAACCCTAGAACCAATGCATATTCGATCTCGACAGGGAATTGGCTACTTACCCCAAGAGGCCAGTATTTTCCGTAAACTGAGTGTCACCGATAACATCATGGCGGTTTTGCAAACTAGAAATAGTTTAAGCCCGCAACAACGCCATGAAGAGCTAGAGCATTTATTAGAAGAGTTTTCTATTACTCATATCCGTGACAGCCTAGGTATGAGCCTTTCGGGTGGTGAACGCCGTCGAGTTGAAATTGCTCGAGCATTGGCTGCTGATCCAAAATTTATTCTGCTTGATGAACCCTTTGCCGGTGTTGATCCAATCTCTGTTGGTGAGATCAAGAATATTATTCAACAACTTAGAGACCGTGGTTTAGGGGTATTGATCACTGACCATAATGTTCGTGAAACCCTTGATGTGTGTGAAAGGGCTTACATTGTTAGTGCCGGTTCGTTAATTGCTCAAGGCAGCGCTGATGAAGTTTTAGCCAATGAACAAGTACGAGCTGTGTACTTAGGTAATCAATTCAAGCTATAGTTAGTTTATATTACCTAGTAAACCCATCAGTCATTCAAGGCTATGACTCATTAATAGGGAAGTTAAGTCGTATCATGAAAGCCTCATTGCAACTCAAACTTAGCCAACAGCTGACAATGACACCTCAGCTGCAACAAGCCATTCGCTTATTGCAGCTCTCGTCATTAGAATTACAGCAGGAAGTTCAAGAAGCCTTAGATGCTAATCCTCTTCTAGAAGCTGAAGAACAACTAGGTGAAACTAAAACAGAAGAAACCTTTGAAGCCAGTGAAGTTGATACTGGCGAAGCGCTTAATTCCGAACAGGTAAAAGATGACCTGCCCCTTGATACCCAATGGGAAGAAAGCTACAGCGCGCAAACTTCAACAAGCGCATCACCGGTTCATTCTTCAGAAGACTATGTATACCAAGGACAAACGGTTGAGAACTTAGAGCAACACTTACTTTGGCAAATGCAACTAACGCCATTTAGTGAGGTTGACAAAGCGATCGCTACCGCCATTATTGATGCCATAGACGAAAATGGCTATTTATGTCAAACCACTGAGGAAATTCTAAGCGCGATAGGTGATGATGACGTTGAACTTGATGAAGTTGTGGCAGTGTTAAAACGCATTCAACATTTTGACCCCATTGGCGTCGCAGCCCGAGACTTATCAGAATGCTTAATATTACAATTAAACCAATTGCCTCCAGATACCCCTGCACTAGAGCACGCTAAAATTCTAATTGAGCATCATCTTGATACTCTGGCCGCTAAGGATTTTCGCGGTCTCGTAAAAAAAACGCGCCTTAAAGAGCATCAGCTTAAACAAGCACTAGAGTTAATTCAGACCCTCAACCCTAGACCAGGTACGAGCTTAAACCTTAGTGATGAGAATTATATTATTCCAGATGTCACGGTGAAAAAGATTAATGGCAGATGGCGTGTCGAACTAAACTCTGATGCCATACCAAAATTGAATATTAATCAACAATATGCAGCATTGGCATCCAGTTCTAATAAGTCTGATAGTCAATTTATCAAGGGCCACTTACAAGAGGCAAAGTGGTTTATTAAGAGCCTCGAAAGCCGCCATGACACTTTAATGAAGGTGTCAAACTGCATTGTGCAATATCAGCAAGGCTTTTTTGAGTATGGTGCTGAAGCAATGAAACCTATGGTTCTAAATGATATTGCGGAGGCTTTAGACCTTCATGAGTCGACGATTTCCCGTGTAACCACCCAAAAATACATGCATACCCCTAAGGGTATTTTTGAACTTAAGTATTTTTTCTCTAGCCATGTTGCTACTGATGATGGTGGTGAATGCTCTTCCACAGCAATCAGAGCCATCATTAAAAAACTGGTTGCGGCCGAAAACCCTAAGAAGCCCCTAAGTGATAATAAAATTACAGAATTACTGGCAGAACAAGGGATTAAAGTTGCGAGAAGAACGATTGCAAAATATCGTGATGTTTTGCAAATACCACCATCAAACCAACGGAAAATGCTCTAAAGTAAATATGATTATTTGCTGGCTTTTTCTGTAGCAGCGGATACAACTTTTAAGGGGTAGCGGTTACTCTTTAAACTGCACATTTGCAGAGAGATCATTTAACATTGCAACAGCTAAAGCAATTTTGTATTTAACATGGAAATATCGAATTTACTTGCCAAAGAGTGCGTTATTTGCACAAACATCAGCAGCAAGAAAAAAGTCTTAGAGCTGATCAGTCGCACTGCAGCTATAAAAACAAGCGATGTCACCGCTCAACAATTTTTTGAAGCCCTAATCAATAGGGAAAGAATGGGCAGCACTGGCATAGGCAATGGGATCGCAATTCCCCATGGTAAACTTGATAACCTCAAAGCACCGATTGCTGTACTTATAAAATGCGACCATGCAATAGAATTTGATGCTATGGATAATAAACCTGTAGACATCCTTTTCGCTCTTTTTGTGCCCACAGAGGATTGCCAAGCACATTTATCAACTCTGTCTCAGGTGGCTCAATTATTTGGTGATAAGAGTATCACCAAAAAGCTGCGTCGAGCACAGGATAATGAACAACTTTATCAGGTAATTAACCCATGAAACTAGTGATAGTCTCAGGCCTTTCAGGTTCTGGAAAATCAATTGTCCAACGTACTTTAGAAGACTTAGATTTCTATTGTGTAGATAATTTACCTATCACTTTAATTAACAGTTTATTGACTGAATTAAAAGGCGGATTCGACAAAATCGCCATTAGTTTAGATGTTCGTAACTTAAACTCTGATATTGATAACTCAATTATCTCTTTTGGTAACTTCCCAAAGGATATTGAAGTAACCAGTATTTTTCTTGATGCCAATAACGACGTCTTGCTTAAACGATACACTGAAAGTCGTCGGATCCACCCCTTAGCTGCCAAAGAAAGTACTCTAGAAGGCGCAATTGAATATGAAAGAGAGCTCTTGCAGCCATTAAAGCAGGAGGCTGACCATATCATAAATACCAGTGAATCTACCATTTACGAGTTAGCTGATAAAATTAATCAACTCATCAATGGTCAAGTTGCAAAAGAACTGATACTAAACTTCACCTCTTTTGGCTTTAAGTATGGTCAACCTAAAGAGGCGGATTTTATGTTTGATGTCCGCTTCCTACCGAACCCTCACTGGGAAGAATCACTGAGGCCATTTACTGGTCGCGATGAACCGGTGCAAAAGTTTCTTATGCAACAACAAGAAGTGAATAAACTGGAGATGCAAATCTACAATTTTATTGATACTTGGTTGCCTTCATTAGAAAAAAACAATCGTAGCTACCTTACTGTGGCTATTGGTTGTACTGGTGGTAAACACCGCAGTGTCTATATGGTAGAAAAACTGGCTAACAGATTTAAAGATTCCATGCATAAAGTGGAAACCCATCATAGGGAATTGAATTTATGAGCCAGTGGGTGCGGGAAATTATGATAACCAATAAACTCGGTATTCATACTCGTCCAGCAACTTTATTAGCCAAGCTAGCAATCCAATTCGATGCTAGAATTACCATACAACAAGGTGAAAAATCTGCGAATGCTGCCAGTGTATTAGGTTTATTGATGCTAGAAAGCTCCATGGGAAAGAATATTACTATCAGCGCCTGCGGTCATGACGCTGAAGCCGCTCTCGATGCAATCTGTCAGCTCATCCAGTCAGGTTTCGATGAAGTTTAATAACATTTGAGGATATATTATGGCTCTAGGTGTATTAGAAGAAGAACAAGCTGACATACGCCTAGCCCAAATTAATCAATCCTTAAGCCGAGGCATGTTCGTTCAAGTAAGAGAACTTTTACAGGAATTCGCCCCAGAAGAAGTTGCTCTGTTACTTGAATCCAGTCCATCGCAAACTCGCCAAATTCTATGGCGCTTGACCCCTGCCAGTCAACAAGGGGAAATCCTCGAAGAGCTTTCTGAAGATTTAAAAGATCAGTTCATTGCAAAAATGAGCACCGAGAGTCTGATCAATGCCACTGCCGGTATGGATACCGATGATCTTGCCTATATCTTAAGAAGCCTTCCCGACAGCGTTTACCAACTTGTACTGCAATCCATGGATTCCCAAGATAGGGCGCGAGTTGAGCAGGCACTTTCTTATCCTGAAGAAAGTGCTGGGGCATTAATGAATACCGATACCGTTGCAATTCGCCCCGATGTCTCTATTGATGTGATTTTGCGCTACCTAAGGCGAAGGGGTGATTTGCCGGATGCAACCGATACCTTATATGTGGTAGATAAAAATGATCGCTTATTAGGTGGGGTTTATATTACCGATCTACTCACCAGTGATCCTAGTTTAAGTATCACCGAGATCATGAATGATCAGCTAGAAGCGATTTCAGCCACTATGGATGAGACTGAAGTCGCGCATCTATTTGAGCGATATGACTGGATTTCTGCCCCTGTAGTTGATTCTGAAGGGAATTTATTAGGACGTATCACCATTGATGATATCGTCGATGTTATTCGTGAGGATGCCGAACATTCGATGATGTCCATGGCCGGTATGGAAGATGAAGCAGATACCTTTGGTCCAGTCCTTCAATCCACCCTTCGCCGCTCATTATGGCTTACAGTAAACTTATTTGCCGCCCTGTTAGCCGCATCGGTAAGCCATACGTTTGAAGCGACTTTAGAGCAATTTGCAACGATTGCGGTATTGATGACAATCGTACCAAGCATGGGGGGCGTCGCTGGAAATCAAACTTTAGCGCTCGTTATTCGTGGTATCGCTCTTGGTCACATTAGCGATGTCAATTCAAAATGGTTAATAGGTAAAGAAGCCGCAATTGGTTTGTTAAACGGGTTAATTTGGGCGAGCTTTGTTTTTATCGTAGTTTGGCTATGGCATGGCGACATTCGCTTCGGCATTCTAATTGGCGCAGCGATGTTATGTAATATGATTATTGCTGGCTTGGCAGGGGCTGCTATTCCATTGTTACTTAAAAGACTTAATATTGATCCTGCGTTAGCTGGAGGAATGGCTTTGACGACCGTGACCGATGTTGCAGGGCTATTTATATTCTTAGGGTTAGCTACTTTAATTTTACTTTGAGCATGAGGCTAAGGGTCACTCCCAGCCTCATGCTTGGCCTGACTTAATTACCCGCTATTTTCATATTTTCAAGTAATATTGAACCTGTCTTTATTGTTGATCTATGATCTATATCGTCACTAATTGCCACCATGTTACGGTACATATCTTTCAAATTAGCCGCAATAGTAAATTCTTCAACTGGATAGAGGATTTCGCCATTCTCGACATAAAAACCGGCGGCTCCTCTGGAGTAGTCACCTGTTACTGAGTTTACTCCTTGCCCCATGACTTCTGTGACCAATATCCCTGTGCCCATTTTTTTAAGCAATGCGGACTTATTAATTTGGCTATTCGCTATTAACCAGTTATAAATCCCACCAGCATGCCCGGTACTCTGTAAGCCTAATTTTCTTGCAGAATAAGCACTGAGTAGATATTGACTTAAAATCCCTGCTTCGATTATTTCCCTATCTTTGGTCGCTACCCCTTCCGAATCAAATGCAGCACTGGCAAGCCCCATTTTTAAGTGTGGTCTTTCTGAAATATTAAACCATTGAGGAAAGATCTGAGTGCCCACAGCATCCATTAAAAAACTGGATTTACGATAAATACTTGTCCCACTGATTGCTGATACTAAATGTCCCAATAAGCCAGTGGCCACATCGGCATCAAAAATCACAGGCAAACTTTGGGTTTTCAATTTACGAGCATTTAAACGACTTTTCACTTTTTGAGCGGCGATTAGACCGATCTGTTCAGGATCTAACAAATCTTCAAATTTACGACTCACGGTATAATCGTAATCTCGCTGCATACCTTGCTGATCTTTGGCAATGGCAACACAACTTAATCCATAACGGGAAGAACTATAGCCCTCTAAGACGCCATGGGTATTACCGTATACTTTGGTACCAGTATGCCCACTGGCATTACCGCCATCTGACATTTCAATACCATGACTAAGCGCTGCTTTTTCCGCCGCTATCGCCATTTTCTCTAATTGAGCTGCATCCAATTGATGGGGATGGAAGAGGTCTAGATCTTCGGCTTGGGCAACCATCAATTCAGCATCAGCCAAACCATTACACTCATCCGCTTGGGTATAGTTAGCAATCTCAATAGCTGCTTTAACACTTTGCTTAATAGCCTCATCACTTAAATCTGCAGTCGATGAGTTTCCTTTACAACCTTGTTTGTAAACACTGATCCCTAAGGCACCATCTTGATTAAACTCTACCGTTTCAATTTCACACATACGGGTAGCAACACTTAAGCCTTGCTGGCGACTAATCGCAACCTCAGCCTGCTCTGCCCCCATCTGCTTGGCATAATCCAAGGCTTTCGTGACGGCTTGCTTTAATTGCTCAAGTTGTACTTTTTGTTGGGAAGTATTCACAAGTATCATTTCCTAATTTTTGATAGCTACAGCATACCAGAAGCTAAAGCCACAGGACAGAATTAACCCCGATGCTATCGACAACGGCTATACCGGCTGTGACCATTGAGCAAAGATCCCAGTAACTGAATTTCCATGTTATTATTAGAAGATTATTATCAGCAGCAAGGTTAATCATGGCTCGCAAAAAAAGAGATCCATTCGAAGCAGAAATCGAATATGAAATTGTTAGTAAAACCGAGATGAAAAGAGATATGGATAAACTCCAAAAGCTCGGAGAAGAACTCGTTATGTTACCAATAGATCAACTCGATAAATTTGAACTTGATGAGACCGTGTTAGACGCCATTACATTGGCTCAAAAACTTAAAGGTAAGCATGAAGCTTTCAGACGCCAATTACAGTTTATCGGTAAAGCTCTGCGGATGCTCAACCCTACGGATATTGAAGCCACTTTAGATAAAATTAATTCTAAACGCAGCCAATCTTCTGCGGAATTTTATGTTCTTGAAAACACAAGAGATACTCTAGTCGCTGAAGGCATATCTGCAATCAATGAACTGATGCAAGAATACCCTCACTTGGACAGGCAAAAACTTCGTAGCTGGGTTCGTACTGCACAAAAAGATGCAGAAAAAGGAATCCCCTCTAAAGCAGGTAAAGAACTGTTTCGCTATCTAAGAGAAGAGCTCGAATAATCTTCATTTTGCAAATTGGCCTATCTCAGTTATTCTGATTACGCTTACTTTATTAACTTTTAATTCCATTAAAGCATAAGGAAACTCCATGACTATTAGCAGCTTTCAAATTTGGCAGTCTCTCCATAAAGAAGCTGGCGAATTGGCAGGTCATGAAGATACTTTGGCCAGCTTTTTCCATACTAGTATCCTTAATCATAATTGTTTGTCATCGGCTCTAAGTTACCTTTTAGCAATTAAACTTGGTAATGACACCATGCCAGCCATTGATCTTCGTGAGCTGTTCAAACAAGCTTATGCTCAACAACCTGAGCTTGTAGAAGCCGCGGCACAAGACATCGTAGCGGTTAGAGACCGTGACCCTGCGATTAGCGATTATTGTTCAGTGTTGTTGTACCTAAAGGGTTACCACGCCATTCAATGTCATCGCATCGCTCACTGCTTATGGAGTAAAAATCGAAAATCTTTAGCAATCTATCTACAAAGTAGAGTATCAGAGCGTTTGGGGGTTGATATTCACCCAGCAGCCAGAATTGGCAAAGGGGTGATGTTTGACCATGCCACCGGCATAGTGATCGGTGAAACCTGTGTCATTGAAGACAATGTCTCTATCATGCAATCGGTCACTCTGGGCGGTACAGGCAATGAAAGCGGCGATCGACACCCTAAAATACGCCAAGGGGTAATGATTGGTGCTGGTGCCAAAGTACTTGGCAACATTGAAGTTGGTACTGGAGCTAAAGTTGGTGCAGGTTCAGTCGTTCTAAAAGATGTCGCCCCTCATACCACGGTTGCAGGTATACCAGCTAAAATCATGGGCTCACCATGCAGTGAAATGCCTGCATTAGATATGAAACAGAATATTTTTGATGATTAAAGTACTGTTTGCGGCTATGAATCGCTGATCAGGTTATTTAGCTTACTGGGCAAATTAAAAGGCGCTTAATGCGCCTTTTGTTAATTATGCGGTGCCACCAACAGTCATACCATCAATCAATAAACTTGGCTGACCAACACCAACAGGAACACTCTGACCGTCTTTACCGCAGACACCAACGCCTTTATCTAAGGCTAAGTCATTTCCTATCATAGCAATCCTAGCCATAGATTCAGGGCCATTACCTATCAAAGTTGCCCCCTTAATAGGCTTAGTGATTTCACCATTCTCAATTAAGTATGCTTCCGAAGCCGAAAACACAAATTTTCCTGAAGTAATATCAACCTGGCCACCACCAAAATTAGCGGCATAAATACCATTTTCAACGGCTTTTATCATATCCTCAGGCTTGTCTTTACCTGCAAGCATATAGGTATTGGTCATTCTTGGCATAGGTAAATGGGCATAAGATTCTCTGCGACCATTACCCGTGGACTCGCCCCCCATTAATCTACCATTGAGTTTATCTTGCATATAACCCTTGAGGATGCCATCTTCAATCAAGGTATTATATCGGCTAGGGGTACCTTCATCATCTATGCTTAAACTGCCTCTACGGCCCTCTAAAGTGCCATCATCAACAACAGTAACCCCTTTTGCCGCAACTTTTTCACCTATACGGCCACTAAATGCAGAACTTCCTTTACGATTGAAGTCACCTTCTAAACCATGACCAACCGCTTCATGCAATAGCACCCCCGGCCAACCATTGCCTAATACGACAGGTAATTCCCCCGCTGGTGCTTCTACCGCATCTAAATTGATTTGCGCTTGACGGACAGCTTCTCTAGCATATTCAAATACTTCCAAATCACCATTATTATCAGTTACAAACAATGGTTCATAACCATAACGCCCGCCCATGCCGCTGCCACCACGCTCACGCTGACCATTTTGCTCTAAGACGACTGAACAATTTAAACGCACCAAAGGTCTAATATCAGCGGCTAAAGTCGAGTCACTGGCAGCGACTAATATCCTTTCATAAACAGCAGAAAGGCTAACAACAACTTGAACGATGCGCTCATCCAATGTCCTTATATAGCGATCGATTTGCTGTAAAAGTTGTATTTTTTTGGTTTGGCTATAGGCATTGATAGGATCCGCACCATCATATAGCACTTTGGCTGATACCTGAGTTAATGTTTGCGGCTTACTGCAATTCCCTGCATGCTCAATCCCTCTCGCCGCTAATACCGCTTGTTGTAAGGTAGCCTCACTAATTTCATCCGCGTATGAGAATCCTGTTTTTTCTCCAGCTATAGCTCTAACACCTACGCCTCTCTCAATATGAAAACTGCCTTCCTTGATAATGCCATCTTCTAGTACCCAGCTTTCATTGCGACTATCTTGGAAGTAAAGATCAGCAAAATCGATTTGATGATGGTGAGCTAACTCAAGCATATTTTGTATTTTATCGAAGTCTAAATTGCCTGGTAATAGCAACTCATTGGCAACATTTTCAATAATAGTCATCTAAATTCCTATGAGCTGAATTTGCTCAGTAAATGATACATACAGACTTAATTTAGCCTTATTGGAGAGATAAACGCTTGTGCTCAAATACTGGCATGTTGCTTCTTATCTCTGTCAGTCTCGATAGTTCAATGTCTATGCATAACCACCCAGTGCCCTGCTGTTTGCAGCCGAGAACCTCACCCCAAGGGTCAATCACCATGGTATTTCCAAAAGTGGAGCGGCCATTGTCGTGTTTACCCCATTGTCCGGCTGCAACTACAAAACATTGGTTTTCAATCGCCCTAGCCCTCAGTAAAGTTTGCCAATGGGCTTTGCCGGTATTTTCAGTAAATGCCGCTGGTACAACTAAAATTTCAGCACCGCGTTGACGTTGGTGCTGGTACAGTTCTGGAAAACGTAAATCATAGCAAATAGAAAGACCGAGTTTGCCAATATTAGTATCTACAACCTGTATTTTGTCACCAGCTTTAAATAGTTTGCTCTCTTGATAACCCTGACCATCATTGACATTGGCATCAAACAAATGCAGCTTATCATAATGAGCTAATACTTTCCCCTCAGGACTAAAGCAATAGCTACGATTGTAGAGTTTATTGTTACCGGCATGAACACTTATTGAGCCTGCGATCATATAGCTATTTTTTTGCCTAGCCAGTTCGGCAAGCTTATCTCTTAGCGGATACTGCTGCATACCATCTGCATTCTTGAGTTGTTGCTGTGCTCCTTGGCCAAAGAACAACGCACATTCAGGCAGAACGATCAATTGCCGGCCATCAACACTAGGCTCAAGTTGTTCAGCAAACTTATCCAGCTGTTGAAGGTTGACCTGTAGATTTTGGCTCGACTGCATTTGCAGTAGGCAAACTCTGACCATTGGCGGGTTGTTCCTTATTTTCAATGGAATTGTTTTGTTCAAAAATTTCTTCCGGTACTTCGATAGTCTTACTTTTACGATCGAGCTCGTCAAGGGTTGGCTCTGACAGTGTACCACCAAGATCAAAACGAATTTCAGTAATCACCGAAATCACCGGCTCAAGCACTTTAGTCAAAGCAAAAGCGCCTAAGCCAAGGTTCCAAGCACTCGTACTTAATAACACTACTGTTGGAACACTTGATGCGATATGTGGCGAGAAACGAATATCATATTGTATTTGCTCATTGACTAAGTTGGTGTAGCCATTAATCTTCATGTCACCAGGAACACCATCAATAACGGTATTGTTGGTGTTCATTACTCCATTATTAATTTCAAGGTCACCACTAAACTTGTCATAATAAAAGCCAGAACCAAATACATCTGTGAAATCTAAAGATAACTTCCTTAAAATAGAATTAAGAGAAAATAAAGAAAAGATGCGCGCGCCCTTATCACTGACATCAGCTAAATGGCCTTTACCTAGTTCAAACCTATAATGGCCAGATAAGGTTTTTAAGTTCGGCTGGAAAGGGGCGCCTCGCCATGACAAGCTACCGCTACTTGACTGGCTAGAGTCAATGACTCCAGGGTTAAAACCTAAGGCCTTAGTCAACTCATCAAATTTCTTAGCATTTAACTGAAAGTCAACTTCGGTTGTTTGGCTATTATCAATATACCAATTCCCCTTAGCCCGAAAATCCGCATTGCCATCGGTCACAGATAAAGATTGAATTTGATAACCATAATCTTGTGGTTGACCTTGAAACTCAACTTTTCCAAGTTTGCGGCCATATAATTCGAAGTTTTCAATATCAAGTGCCAAAGGCGGTAACTGGGCGATTTCGACATCAACAAGTTCAATATCTTGAGTCGAATCATTTGCCTGTTGGCTAGCGAGGTTAGTCTGGCCAATCTGCAATTTCGACGCCACTAACTTTAAGCCTTGTTGGTGCCAATCGGGATAAAATGTGAGCTTGCCATCAAGTTCATCAGAGCGAATATTGAGGATCCAATTCTGTTGTTGTGGATTTGCATCAAATTCAACATTATTAAAATCCTGGCCTAAAATATTCGTTTTACCTACTTTGGCAGCTACCGATTTAAGTGGCGGAAATAATGTTTTGGTTGCGGTTGTTATTTTTTTAGGTTGCTCTTTTAATTTCATTAGCTGCAACCAAGGTTCAAACTCAGTGGCCGTTAAGTCTAAAATAATTTTGCCGTCATTATCATTGACAGGATCACCTGTTTTTAACTTACGCCCAACCATCAAATCATAACGATCGATAAAACTCTCTGAATTGCCAGTAATTCTGCCCCAAAACTCTGCTTTATCGGCATACTTGATCGAAAGCGAAGTTTCTTTATTATCCCCTATCAATTGCAACAGCAGTGGCCTCGACTGAGTTCGAGCTTTAAACAGTGGCTCAGGTAATAATAACTCCACCCCTTTCATGTCTGACTGCGCTTGTGCCTGTAATGAATGTCCTGTTTCATCCAGCATAATGGTCATTTTACCTTGCCATGATAATTGCCCTTGGTAATAATGATCATAAATGTTGGCCAATTTTTCAGGGAGTTTATCAAGCTGCCATTGGCCACTCATATCTAAATCGATACCATAATTTTTGCCTAGCTTGTCTGCGACTAGATCAAGCTGCAATGGCTGCTTATATAATTTCGCTTGAAGATTTTCAGCTTGCAGACTTGCGCCATTGAAAGCGACCCTTCCTGTTAACCCTTCAATCGCCACGCCCGGTGTTTGTATCCACAAATCATTATTAGTAAATTCGATATCGCCAATAATTTGTGGCGGGGCCTTACCAGAAAGGGAGAAGCTTAAATCTAAATTACTGCTAATTTGACCATCGATGCCCAAAAACTCCAGAGCTTTACCTACACTGCCTGTTAACGGTGTTTCATTGAACATTTGTGCAGCAGCAATAGCAGGCGAAGTGATTTTGCCTTTGACGTCTAGAATTGATCCTTTACCGAGCTTTTTAATGCCGACAAATACGCCACCAGCAGGCACTTCGCCAAGTACTCCTTGGTCAATGTAAAGTTCCATTTTATCATTTTCAAACAAGGCATTAAGCTTCATCTGAGCAACACTAGGCCAGTCTTTTAAAAATTTAAATTCCGAATCTTGCAAAGTAAAACCAGCCTGGAAGAGACCTTCTCCAGAGGTAAATGGATACTGGTTTAGAAAACCATGCCAAACTAACTTTGCATCATCAAAGTACCCTTTGACTAAAGCCGCCTTCAAATAACCAGCTAAATCCCTACCCATTAACTTCTCCGGGAAGGCTTGTGTCAGATTATCAATATTAGAGGTGCTAACCTTGATTGCTGCAGCTAAGTGTTGTTGCTGTTCTATTTTATTTACACTAACGGAACCATCTAATTTTACGCCATTGAACTCAATGGAAAGATCATCCACAACAATTGAGTTTAACGTTGTAAGATCAGCCCAAAGCTCAACATTATTAATGATCAAAGGCCGTACTTCGGCAAATTGTAATTGATCACTAACGGCCAGCTGTTGCGGTCCTAACTCAAGTTTAAGACGCCCTTGGTTACCCCTTAGCACGCCCGTAAGGGAATCGATTCCTGTAATCGAACCATGGTTTTTCCAACTCAACTGTTCAAAATCGACCTTCCAATTTGAGTGCTGCGCATTACTTTGCCAAAAGCCATCATGAACTAAAACTTGAGGCGAAAGCTGTTGCCATAACTCAATATCCTTAGCGGTAACATTTGGTAGTAGAGGTAAAATTGGGGTCAAATGTGTCAGCTGTATTTGGCTGAAATAACTGGTTAATTGTTCATTCTCGAGTTGTGCCGCAAAGTTAAGTTCCGGCCACTTTTCGCCATTGGAGTAGGCTTCAAAATTCTGTCCATACAGTTGCCAACCTGAATCAGCCATCTCCCAAATCAGGTTGCCTGAAACTAAGCTAAGATATTGATTTTCCCACTTTATAGTTGACGCACCAAAACTTAATTGAGCATTATCAAGTTGTCTATGTTGCCAACGACCCCATAACTGGAAATTCAGAACACCATTTAAAATTCTTTGTTCTTTTTGTTGATGATGCCATGCGCCAACATCAAAATCCTTAGCCACCAAGTAAATATCCCCGGTTACGGAATCGGGATCATAACCATCACCACTAAAGTCCATTCTTAATGCTAAAGTGGAATTCGGGTTGTCATTATCAAGCAACAACTCGCCTTTACCCTGATGGAGTCCTTGTTTGGTATTACGCCAATCTAGATAGTTTACAATTAGTGGTGCTATTTTTTGGTCGCCTTTAAAAACCACCTCTAAGTCATTTAAACTAAAGTTGCCTAACTGCTCCAATAGCAACTCATAAACCCAATCGGTATTACTATTTTGATCCGACTCTAATTGAGCGAACTTTTTTAGATCCAGAACTAATTCAATATCATCAAAATTGACATCTTCAAGTACGGGTTTGAGCTGGCGTATTGTTTGCCAAAAATCGAGTTTAATTTGAACTTGATTAACGTTGAGCGTAAAAGGCATGCCAACCTGCTCAGGCAGTTGCAGGTCTTGAATAATCACCTCAGGGCCATATGCCGCCCAACCTGCTTTTAACTGGCCAACGGCAATCTGCAATTGGTATTCATTTTCGACATATTGCGCTATTTTGCTATGTTGATCTTCGAGCTGGGGAAGCAGTAAGCGAATAAAACTCAATAGCAAGGCAATAATCACTAATATAGTGGTTATCGCTAAAATACATGATCGAGTGAGCCGTTGTAGAAATTTCATAGTGTTACATCATCACTACATCGAACTTATCTTGAGTATAAAGGTGATCACACTTCAAATTAATTTTCTTACCTACATAAACTTCTAATTCTGCCAGATGCTGATGCTCATCAAGTGACAACACTTCATGTACGGCATTAGAACAATACACCACAAACTCATCGGTACTGTATGCCCGATCAACCCTTATGATTTCTCTGAAAATTTCATAGCAGACTGTTTCAACCGTTTTCATTATCCCTCGCCCCTGACAAGCAGGGCAGTCATCGGACAATACATGGCCTAAACTCTCACGCGTACGCTTGCGCGTCATCTCTACTAATCCTAATGAAGAAAAGCCACTAATATTAGTTTTTACGCTATCTTGTTCAAGCGCCAACTGCAGTGAATCGAGAACTCTTTGTTGATGTGTTGGGTTCTTCATATCGATAAAATCAATAATAATTATGCCACCTAGATTTCTTAACCTTAACTGCCTTGCAATAGCTTGACTGGCTTCTAAATTAGTATTAAAAATCGTTTCTTCTAGATCTCTGCGCCCCACAAAACCACCGGTGTTGATATCGATAGTCGTCATCGCTTCGGTCTGATCAATAATTAAGTAGCCTCCGCATTTAAGCTCTACTTTCTTATCAAGTGCTTTTTGAATTTCATTTTCAACATCATACAGATCAAAAATTGGCTTATTTCCATGGTATAAAGTCAACTTGTCTGCCATTTCTGGAATGAACTCTTCGGTAAACTCTATAAGCTCTTCAATCGTACGCCGAGAATCCACTTGAATGCGATCAAGGCCCATTCCAACGAAGTCACGAATAATTCTAATGGGTAATTTTACGTCAGTATAAAGAGGCTTAATTTGTTGATACTGCTTACGCTCCATAACTTTACGCCAAACTTTACGAAGGTAACTGGCATCTTGTGCCAGTTCGTTGTCGTCTACACCTTCGGCTGCTGTGCGAATGATGAAGCCACCATCATCATCAATAAATGGCTTGGTGATTTTTTTTAAACGCTCTCTTTCTTGTTCTGATTCAATTCGCTGGGAAACACCAACATGGGCAGAGCCCGGCATAAAGACGAGATACCTTGAGGGCAGAGTAATATCTGTTGTTAGTCTAGCGCCTTTTGAGCCTAAGGGATCCTTTACTACTTGAACCATCAAGTATTGCCCCTGCCTTACTAACTCTGAGATACTTTTAGTTTGAAATTGTTTTTTTTCTGTTTCTGCTACACACTCAGTGTGCGGAACAATATCAGATGCATGTAAAAAAGCCGCTTTTTCGAGACCAATATCAACAAAGGCAGCCTGCATACCAGGAAGTACTCGAGAAACTTTACCCATATAGATATTGCCAACGATACCGCGTTTTAGCTCTCGCTCTATATGGACTTCTTGGAGTGCACCATGCTCAACCAAAGCAACTCTTGATTCAGTAGGAGTCACATTGATCAATAATTCGGCATTTATTTTATCTTGGATTTTCTCCAATTGAGCCATGGGTCATTCCATTATTTGCTGAAGTAACTGTTTTGTCTCTACCAACGGTAGACCAACTACTGAACTATAACTGCCTACTATGGCTTTAACAAAATTACCACCAATACCCTGAATGCCATAAGCGCCAGCCTTGTCTGCTGGCTCTCCGGTAAGCCAATATTGTTCTATTTCAGATAAAGTCATTGGACAAAACTCCACTTCAGTAGTGACAGCTTGGGTGAGGGTTTTATTACCGTTGGTAACTGCCACCGCCGTAACAACTTGATGCTTACGCCCTTGCATACTTTGTAACATCTGACAGGCATGCTGCTTATTTACGGGCTTGCCAAGTAACTGGCCATCAAGTACGACTATAGTATCAGATCCCAAACTTATCGCCTCTTCTGGGTGCTCATTCAAAGCGGTAATGGCCTTTAATTTGGCCAATCTTAATACATAATCGACTGGCTTTTCACCTGCTATTGGTGTTTCATCAATGTCTGTAGCAATTTGTAGGAAATCGTAACCTAATTGCTGCAAAAGCTGCTTTCTGCGTGGTGAAGCCGATGCCAAAATGAGTATCATTACCTAACCTTAAAGTGTCTTCTTAGGTCTCTTAATACCCAAAATACCCATATCCATAATGGCGCATTAATTACTGCCGGATAAAGAGCGGTAATGGTGAATTTAGCCCCCCCCATTAACTGTTCGAGTACAAAAATCATTAAGTGATAAAACACACTAAAAAGTGCAATCACCAATCCTTGCTGGAATGTGCTAAAATTTCTCAACCTTTGGAAGTGAATGGCGATGATATAAGTAACAACAGCGAGAGCTAAGCCTCTCACCCCAAGACTAGAACCCAATAGAATATCTAACATCACCCCCATCAACCAGGCTGTTAAAATACCATATCGATGAGGTAATGCCATTGCCCAATAGCACAAGACTAACAACAACCAATCAGGTCTAAAATCTACAACCAAATCTGGTAATGGCATGATTTGCAACAACAATGCTATAAACAAAGAAGTCCAGACTACTTGCCTACCATTAGCATTAGTCACCATCAGTCACTCCTATTTGTGTTTTGCCTTCTGGCCACAGCAATAATAAGTATCTTAACCTAGAAAGAGCCGCCACAGGTTCAGCAATTACCTTTGCATATCTTTGTTGCTCACTCCTTTCTACCAATTTAACCCTAGCCACCGGATAACCTTCAGGAAAGCGACCACCAAGTCCAGAGGAAACCAGCAAATCACCTTCTTTAATATCGGTGTTATTAGGTAAGTAATTCAGCACTAATTGATCTAGATCACCACTGCCAACGGCAATAGAACGCACATCATTGCGACTGACTCTCACTGGGATACCATGTCGATGATCACTGATAAGTAGTACCTTAGCGGTTAATTGGTTCACTTGTATTACTTGGCCAATAACCCCTTTATTATCAATAACAGGTTGCCCATCATATACCCCTTGACTTAAGCCTAATGGGATTGTCACAAAATGCTGATATGGATCCGAAGCTACTGATATCACTTCGGTAACCATTTTTTTTGCATCAAAATGCACTCTCGAACCGAGCAACGCCCTTAGTCGAGCATTTTCTTGATTCAAATGTTCAAAGCGCTGTAAACGCTCACTAATTTCTAACTGCTGCTGCAGTAGCTGTGCATTTTTCTTTAATAGATGTTCTCTAGCAGCTAACGATTCATCTATCCAATCTAATGCGTAACTAGGAAGGTTAGCAACAAACTGAAGAGGACTTAAAAGAGTAGCAAGAGACTGCCTAAGGGGCTCAATTTTTTGTTTGCCCCCAAAAAGCATCAGTGATAGCAAAACTGCTATCACTAAACGAGCTTGGATGGATACGCCATCAGCAAAGATTGGTTTCATAAGATCTTAGGCGGCTAAGCCGCCTCATATTATAGTTCTTCTGAGAATAAATCGCCGCCATGCATATCTATCATTTCGATAGCTTTACCACCACCACGGGCAACACAGGTAAGTGGATCATCAGCGACAACAACCGGAATACCAGTTTCTTGCATTAATAAATGATCTAAGTCTTTTAGTAATGCTCCACCACCCGTTAACACCATACCACGCTCTGAAATATCAGAAGCAAGCTCTGGTGGTGATTGTTCTAATGCCACCATAACCGCACTAACAATGCCATGTAGAGGCTCTTGTAGCGCTTCTAGGATCTCATTACTATTCAAAGTAAAGCTGCGTGGCACACCTTCTGCTAAATTACGACCACGAACTTCAATTTCTTGCACTTCATCGGTTGGGTAGGCTGCACCAATTTTATGCTTAATACGCTCTGCTGTGGCCTCACCAATTAAGCTGCCATAATTACGGCGAACATAATTAATAATCGCTTCATCAAAGCGATCACCACCAATGCGAACTGATGATGAATACACTACGCCATTTAAAGAAATAATCGCAACTTCGGTAGTACCACCGCCAATATCAACCACCATTGAACCTGTTGCTTCTGAAACAGGCAATCCGGCACCAATGGCGGCTGCCATAGGCTCTTCGATTAAGTACACCTCTCGAGCACCAGCACCCAATGCCGATTCACGAATAGCACGACGCTCTACCTGGGTTGCACCTACTGGCACACATACTAATACTCGAGGGCTTGGACGGAAAAAACTATTGTTATGTACTTGTTTAATAAAGTGCTGCAACATTTTTTCTGTTACGTAAAAATCCGCAATTACACCATCCTTCATCGGGCGAATTGCTTGAATGTTACCGGGCGTACGGCCAAGCATTTGTTTGGCTTCAGAACCGACAGCTGCTACAGACTTTTGTCCTTGAGCACCACGCTCGCCACGAATTGCGACAACCGATGGCTCATTTAGAACAATCCCTTCCTCACGTACATAAATTAACGTGTTTGCTGTTCCCAGATCGATAGACAGATCATTTGAGAACACTCCTCTAAGCTTTTTAAACATGAAAGCAGCTCACTTCTATACTAAAAACTAAAACTGTAAGATCTCAAGCGACCAATCTTACTAAACTATAAAATGTACCAATGAATATAAATACTTGCCTCAACTGTAAGTTTTAACATTGTTCGAACCAAGGCTTAGATCAGTCACAATATTTATACTGATTGGTACAACCTAAAGCATATCAAATTATTTCTTGAAAATGCCTGAACTAGGAAAACTTTTTTTTAAAAAAAGTATTTTTACCTAACAGCATTCTACACTTAAAAACGATCTTATTGCAGTGATAAGTCAACCTGTAATTGAGAGTATCTCAAGTTCTAGCCTAATCTCTTCGGTACAGAGGTCAAAATCCCTTGATAACCCATTACCCCTAATTTTTTTAAGATACTCAGTTCATTGGCATGCTCCACGCCTTCCGCATAAACGGAGAGTTTTAATTGCTTAATTTGCTCTATCAGACTCTTTACATATAATTGTTGGGGAGGATTTTTATCGATATGCCTAATTAGTGAACGATGCAGTTTCACTCTTGAAATACTATTGACGATATTCCCCTCAGGTGTGAGTAGTTGCCTACCACAACCATCCATTGTGCAACGCCCACCAGCTTGTAATATCATCCTGCTGATGGTCTCTGATTGTTCAAACTGTAGCGACCATGAAAGCTCACTAAACTCAAACCATAATCTATGCATAACCCTACGGTTATTATCCAGAAAGTTTTTAAGCCATTGCTCAAAACCATTTGCAATTAAGGTTTCACTCGATAGATTGACAGCTAGGGCTGGTGCTTGCGGGTTACAATCTAAGTATTGAGCAGCCTTTTCAAGGACTATCTTATCTATAGCCGCCATTTGTCCGCACTTCTTAGCCATTGGAATAAAGTGAGCGGCACTGATAAGTTGCTGTTCTTGTTGCAAGCGCACATAACACTCCAAGTGATTGACTCTACCATCTACGGTAAACACCTCTTGACCAAAGATTACAAAGGAAGCTTTTGCAACAGCATTTTCTAGTAATACTCGCCAGCGTACACTACCTTGCTCTAAATTGTGGTTTAATTGCCCCTCATCATACATAAACCAATTGTTATACCCTTGTAATTGTGCGGCCTTTAGAGCTGCAAAACATTCACTAATTACATCAGCGGATGAAGTTGAATTAAAGTAAACACCGCCAATATGGAATAAGTTATCGGTATTTTTCCCCCTTGGCAGCGGAACTGAGCTGGCCGCCCGCAATAACTTTTCAGCAACCTTTTGTGCATCTTTATTAGAAATCTGGACCAATAATACCGCCAACTGATGTTCTGAATATCGAGCAATTAAATTATTATCGTGCTTACTCAGTAATTGTTTCCATACTTTAATAATAGTGTTCAGTAATTCCATTGCCTCTTCACTGTTAAACCCAGAATCCGGAGATTCAATGTCATCGAGCTCAAGAATAAATAATGCACTATGACTTTGATTAACTGTGTCTTTTTGAATTAACTGAAGCCTATTTTCTAAAAACTGTCGGTTACCGATACCTGTTTCTCTATCGATAAGAGTAGAATTTTGAATAAATTCATAAAACTCACCTTGTTCGACTTTAGCTTCTGCATAAATTCTTAACAGATGTGAAATAGCATTATTGATAATTCTAGGTTGCGAAAATTTAGGCTGCTCTATCGCTTGCTGATATTCACCTCTAATGATTTTATCGCAGCGTTGATTGAGTATATCCACACCGGCTAATTGCAGCTGCAACCATTTACTTCCAACGACGGCAACAATCACAAATAAGCTCAACAATAAAACTAAAAACACCCCATTTTCAATGCTATAAATCCAATTAGGATTAGTTGTTAAATATACAGCGATACCATAACCATCAACATCAATGTTGTGACTACTAACTTGAACCGTCCATTGCTCATCAATAATAATTTTTTTGACTTCAGACTTATCTTCAAAGATAACAACTTGAGCAACCTCATTTTGCTTTAATAACGCTAATGCCCAAGAATATTTTGGTTGTTGTTCGATCCCACTATCTTTAAAGTCGATTGCTTCGAGCACCAACTTAACACTCTCGAGCTTAGATTTAAGAAGAGTATTGGCGTTACTGGACTGTTGAACTGCCCACAAGGTAGTTGTCAGCGAAAAGATAATGAATACAAAAATCAACCAGTAATTGATTATTGGCCTTGAGAATAACAATCCTTTACTCATTTGTTTCGTCTTCCGTAAACTTTTTGCTCTAAAAGCCTTTTTTTGAAAAAATATTCAAACAAAGGAAGTGTGGATTAACTGTATCAACCTTTAGTCAAAATCCCAAATAAAAACCCAGCACTAACGCTGGGTTTATATTTTTAAACTTTAAAAATTACGCTTTTGCTTAGAATGGGATGTCATCATCCCAGCCATCATCAAGATCAGGGGTATAATTATTATTTTGAACAGGCTGCCCTGTTGGTTGTGCTACACCTGCACTAGGGTTAACGGCTGGTTGCTGTGATTGCACATTCACAGGTGCAGTTGTACTGTGCGGTGGTTGAGCCGGAGCCTGTCCGTATTGTGGCTGTGGCTGTGGCTGTGCAGATGGTTGGGCTTGACTATAGCCTTGCTGTCCTGCAGGAGCAAAATTATTCGCTGCCTGTTGATTTGGCATCGCTTGACCTTGAACTCGCGAATCCAGCATTTGTAAATTTTGAACACGAATTTCAGTTGTGTACTGATCTTGACCTTGTTGATTTTGCCATTTCCTAGTTCGAAGACTCCCCTCTAGATAAACCTTAGAGCCCTTTTTCAAGTACTCTGCACAAATTTCAGCAAGGCGACCATTTACAACACAACGGTGCCATTCGGTCATTTCTTTAGTTTCACCAGTTTGCTTATCTTTCCATGACTCACTCGTTGCCACTGATAAATTACCAAAAGCAACACCACTAGGGTTATAACGGATTTCAGGATCTTGCCCTAAATTACCAATAATAATTACCTTGTTTACGCCTTTACTGGCCATGGAAATCTCCTATCTTAACCTGCAAAATTTTTCAATATTAATTGACAGAGCCTACCACAGCTTTAGCTAAACTAACATCAAATTTATTGCCCACACGCAGATAAGCAACTTGCTCTTCATACACAACTATAGCTTCATCTACACCTTCTAACTGAGACAACTTTTGCATGCCTAATACCGCTGCTTCAGCATCTACAAACTGAGTAGAAATTGTTACGCTTCTAACTAACTTTGGCTGCACCATACCAATACTTAGGAATAACCAAAATAGCAACATGATAGACATAAAGAGTAGCACCGCATGTTGCCCTAAATATTGATAAAGTACTCCGCCAAATAGGCCCCCAAGGAAAGCACCTAAAAATTGGCTCGTAGAATATACTCCCATTGCAGAGCCCTTAGCTCCAATCGGGCAAAGCTTGGCAATAAGGCTAGGCAAACTCGCTTCAAGATAATTAAAGCCAATAAAAAAGATTAACAATGAAAATGCAATTAACCAACTCGTCGAAGCGAAGGTTAATAATAATGTACCCGCCAGTAAGAGTACTAATGCAAACTGAAACATTGGCTTGGTAATATTCTTTCTTACACCAATCAATATCATCGGCACCATTAACACAAAGGCCAACATGAATACTGGAAAGTATAATTTCCAGTGCTGTGCTTTAGAATAGTCCGCCTCAATAAGCATCATTGGCACAACCACAAACATAGCGGTCAGACACAGATGTAGAATTAAAATGCCAGCGTCTAGCCTAACTAACTGGGGATCTTTTAACATACTTTTCAATCTGGTCAAATCTGCAGTTGTATCGCCGGTTGGCGCCTTAACTATCGGATTAGGAATCAACCATAACACCAACAACACTCCCACGATTGCAAAAACTGCCGTAGCAATAAATAAACCAGAGAGTCCAAATTGCTCTGCTAAGATAGGGCCTATCAGTAATGAAAGCGCAAAAGATAAGCCAATACCTGCACCAATAATAGCCATCACTTTAGGGCGTTGCTGTTCTCGGCTAAGGTCCGCCGACAATGCTAACACTGTACTGGCAATCGCCCCCATGCCTTGCATTGCCCTACCAATAGTAATGGTAAAAACATTATCAGCCATAGCCGCTACCAAAGATCCTATGGCAAAAACAACTAACCCAATCAAAATAACCGGTTTACGGCCAATACGATCAGATAAAATCCCCATAGGGATCTGTAGACAAGCCTGTGTCAAACCATAAGCACCGATCGCAATCCCTATCCACATAGGGCTAAATCCCTCTAAATGCTGGCCATATAATGCAAAAATAGGCAAAATCATAAATAAACCTATCATGCGCATGCCAAAAATACCGGCTAAAGTGAAAGCAACTTTCTTTTCTAAAGGGTTGAGCTTAAGGTCACTCATCAATGCTATCCATTATTATTTTAAAACTGCGGAATAATAACATGAAGCCATTCAGGACTTAAGTCTAAGCTTTAGGCAAAAGCCATAGCTATGTTATAGTTGCAATGTACTTAACCAATAATGAAAAACAGCATGAGCTTCAAAGATCTTCGCAGCTTTATTAATACTCTAGAAGATGAAGGTGACTTAAAAAGGATAACCCATCCTGTCGACCCTCATTTAGAGATGACTGAAATCAGCGATCGTGTCCTACGCGCAGATGGCCCAGCATTAATTTTTGAAAACCCTGTCGGTTTTGATACTCCGGTTCTAACCAATTTATTTGGCCACCCTAGACGAGTTGCCCGAGCTATTGGTAAATCAGATATCAAGGATTTACGAGAAATTGGAGAATTACTCGCATTTTTAAAAGAGCCAGAGCCACCTGCTGGACTTAAAGACGCCTGGGATAAAGCGCCAAAATTTAAGCAAGTTCTGAATATGCCAGCGAAGCTGGTCTCAAAAGCGCCTTGTCAAGAAATCGTCATCGATGAACAAGATGTTGACCTTACTAAATTACCTGTACAACATTGCTGGCCTGGAGATGTCGCACCCTTAGTAAGTTGGGGATTAACCATTACTAAAGGGCCCCGTAAAAACAGGCAAAATTTAGGGATTTATCGTCAGCAATTACTCGATAAAAACAAACTTATCATGCGCTGGCTTGAACATCGTGGTGGAGCCTTGGACTTTCGGGACTTTAAGAAACTGCATCCTGGTGAAAAATACCCAGTGGTCGTTGCTTTAGGAAGCGATCCCGTCACTATTTTAGGCGCGGTCACGCCAGTTCCCGATGGTATGAGTGAATATGCCTTTGCTGGTCTACTTCGTGGAGAGCGTACTCAAGTCGTTAAAGCATTGACCTGCGATCTTGAAGTACCCGCCACCTCAGAATATATCCTTGAAGGGTATATTGATCCAGAAGAAATGGCCGCTGAAGGTCCTTATGGAGATCATACCGGCTACTATAACGAGGTGGAAAATTTTCCCGTATTTACTGTAACTAAGATTACTCATCGGCGCGATCCTATCTACCATAGCACCTATACTGGACGTCCACCTGATGAGCCAGCGATGTTGGGTTTAGCTTTAAATGAAGTTTTTGTGCCAATTTTAATTAAGCAATTCCCAGAAATTGTCGATTTCTATCTCCCGCCTGAAGGCTGCAGTTACCGAATGGCCGTCGTTTCCATTCGTAAAGAATACCCTGGTCATGCTAAGCGGGTCATGTTAGGAATATGGTCTTTCTTACGTCAATTTATGTACACAAAATTTATCATTGTCGTCGATGAGGATATAAACTGTCGGGATTGGAATGATGTAATGTGGGCAATTACCACTCGAATGGATCCTAAGCGAGATACTCAATTTATTGACTCGAGCCCTATTGACTATCTCGACTTTGCCTCACCAGTTGCAGGCCTAGGTTCAAAAATGGGCTTAGATGCGACCAACAAATGGGATGCAGAAACGGACCGAGAATGGGGTGTGCCAATGGTTATGGATGAGCAAACAAAATCAAAAGTTGATGATATGTGGGCTAATTTAGGCCTAGATGACTAGAAAATATAAGAAGAAGTAATAATGCAAACTATTGAATGTAAAGTAAAAAGCATAAAGCCGTTAAATGATTTTGTATTCCAAGTCCTTTTAACACCACCACAGCCGCTAGAATTTAATGCTGGTCAATACCTCAGCGTTGTCATGGCGGAAGATGACAAGAGACCTTTTTCTATTGCGAGCGCTCCAGGTAATACTGATATAGAATTACACATTGGCGCATCAGCTGCTGAAAGCTACCCAATGCAAGTCATTGAGCGTATGCAACAACATGACAGCATTACCATTGAAGCCCCAGCTGGTAATGCACATATTCGTCATGACAGCAACCATACCCGAATTCTGGTTGCCGGCGGTACTGGCTTTAGCTATGTTAAAAGTATGACTGAAGACAGTATCGCAAAAAATAATTTACAACCTACTATCGTATATTGGGGCTGTAAGAATATAGAAGCAATGTATTACTACGAACAGGCTCAAGCCTGGCAAGCCAATAATCCATGGTTAACTTTCGTGCCAGTAATGGAAGAGGTTGCTGAGGGAGTTAGCGCTGAACAAGGACTATTATTAGACGTGATCGCTGAAAAACATCCCGATATGTCTAAGTTAGATGTTTACATTGCAGGTCGATTCGAAATGTCAGCGGCTGCAAGAGATAAATTTACTGCCCAAGGTTTACCTGTAGAGCAACTCTATGGTGACGCATTCGCTTTCATCTAAAGTGATATAGGTATTTGAATAAGGAGCTGTAAGGCTCCTTTTTTGTATGTATTAAACAGCGAACGGCGAACGGCGGGATTATGTGCCCAATTGACGAGATGTAACATATTTCGCGTATACAAAAACAAAGAATAGAAACTTCTCTGCAAACCCTACGATTCGAGAACAAGGAAGTGATTCAAATTAGCCCCATGAGTTTAGGAAACCTAAATAATTGGGGAATTTTAAGAAACTGATGCAGTTATCGTGAAGTAGGAGCAGCAGAGATCCTGGCGAACGCTTCGCGTCCGGAAGGTGCTTAAGCGGAAATAATAGATTTTGCCGTTCAGACCAATCAATATTCACTATTCTTATATAAAGTAAATCTTTGTGTTTGATTTATAGACATAATTACGCTTTACTACAAACAGTGACTGTACAAAAAACACCCACATTTTCGGGTGTCATGTTCACGCATAAGGAAGATAGCATGAAAATTAAACTTGCAGTAACCGTTGTAGGCTTAGCATTTTTAAACGCATGCAGCAATCAAACCAACTGGGCTTCTCTAGATAAAGTCCAAGTCAATCCTATTGAATTAAATAATGCTTTAGAAGTTTGCCAGTATAAACAGGCTAAAAGATCTGCAAGCGAGTTGACCTTAAAAGCCGCAACTACAGGCGTTAAAAAGACTAAGGTTAATTACCTAGAAAAAGAAGGGGATCGTTTTGCAGAACAAAAAAACCTAGAAAAGTATCAAGACTCACGCGCTTCATTTAATGAAGATTCTAAAATGTATGCTTACAACAAACAAAGCATTACTCAAGTTAAAGAATCACTAAAGTGCATGAAAAAGCATAGCTTTGTGCTAGCAAAAAATTAACAGCCAACAAGTTAAGATCGCACATACTAAAAAGCCCCAACCTTTCGGTTGGGGCTTTCTCGATATTTAAAGCCTGGCGATGACCTACTCTCACATGGGGAGACCCCACACTACCATCGGCGCAATTTCGTTTCACTTCTGAGTTCGGAATGGAGTCAGGTGGGTCCAAAATGCTATGGTCGCCAAGCATAATTTGTTGTTAACTCGCTGTTTTAGCGCGCTAATCTAATCT
>NZ_WINH01000111.1 GCF_010993985.1 Paraferrimonas sp. SM1919
CTGAAGCTGCCGTATATCCCGACGCCGGCGGTTTCGGACTGGACGGAGCTGCGCGAAGACCCTGAAAACCCAGGGATGATGCTGCCGTACTTCACCTTCCCGCCGAACTCGCTGATCGTGCTGGATGAGGCGCAGCGGGTGTTTCGCGTCCGCACGGCCGGGTCTAAGGTGCCTGACCACGTGGCGGCGTTTGAGACGGTGCGGCATACCGGCGTGACGTTTGTTCTGATCACGCAGAACCCGACGTTCCTGGACAGTCATATCCGCAAGCTGGTGGGGCAGCATGTCCACCTGCGGGACGCTGGCTTGCTCGGACGCTGGTACTACGAATGGCCGGAGTGCGCGAACCCGGAGACGTTCAACACTGCGCCGATCAAGAAGAAGTGGAGCCTGCCGAAGTCCAGCTTTGGCCTGTACAAGTCCTCCAGTCTGCACATCAAGCGCAAGTACACCGTGCCGCCTGTGCTGATGCTGTTCATCGCCTGCGTGCTGATCGCGGCGTTCCTGGCGTACCGGGTCTACTACCGTACCGGCCAGTTGACGACGGCGACTCCGGCTAAGCCTGTTGCGGCCGAGCAGGGCAG
>NZ_WINH01000112.1 GCF_010993985.1 Paraferrimonas sp. SM1919
ATAGCGAGTTGTAGGAGGTTGTTATGCCTAGACCCCGTAGTACGTTAATTTCAGTTGAAGATACTCCTTATTATCACATCACTAGCCGTGTTGTTCGTCGTGCTTTCCTGTGCGGATTTGATAAATACACCAATAAAAACTATGACCATAGACGCGGCTGGGTTGAGTCGTTAATTCATAAACTCAGTGGTATTTTTGCGATTGATGTTGCAGCTTACGCAGTAATGTCGAATCACCTTCATTTGGTATTACACATTGATATCTATAGAGATAATGATTGGTCAGATAGAGAAGTGGTAGAACGTTGGCACAAGCTGTTTAAAGGCACGCTACTGAGTCAACGCTTTGCGAAAGGAGACTTGCTCTCTGATGGTGAAGCACTAACCCTTCGTAAAACCATTGCCGAGTATCGCTCAAGGCTTTCAGACATTTCATGGTTTATGCGCTGCTTGAATGAGCCTATCGCTAGAAAAGCGAATCATGAGGATAACTGCACCGGCCACTTCTGGGAAGGTAGGTTTAAATCACAAGCTTTATTAGATGAAGCCGCTGTACTTGCCTGTATGGCTTATGTGGATTTAAA
>NZ_WINH01000113.1 GCF_010993985.1 Paraferrimonas sp. SM1919
GGCTAAGCCCCAGGCCACAGTTGTCAAGACTGTTGGGGGAGACAAGAATGGAGGCACTCGCGTTGTCAAGCTGCGCAAGATGCCCCGCTACTACCCCACGGAGGATGTTCCTCGTAAACTGAAGAGCCACGGAAAGAAGCCCTTCAGCCAGCATAAGAGGAAGCTGCGCGCCTCCATCACGCCAGGAACTGTCCTTATTCTGCTCACTGGTCGCCACCGTGGAAAGCGTGTGGTGTTCCTGAAGCAGCTCTCAAGTGGTCTCCTGCTTGTCACTGGCCCTCTTGCTTTGAACAGAGTACCCCTGCGCAGGGCTCACCAGAAGTTTGCCATTGCCACCAACACCAAAATCGACATCTCTGGCATGAAGATCCCCAAAACTCTGAACGATGCCTACTTCAAGAAGAAGAAGCTGAGGAGACCCCGCCACCAGGAGGGAGAGATCTTTGACACAGAAAAAGAGAAGTACCAGCTGACAGAGCAGAGGAAGGAGGACCAGAAAGCTGTTGATTCTCAGCTCCTGCCCCTCATCAAGAAAGTACCTCAGATGAAAGGGTACCTGCGCTCTTCCTTCTGCTTGTCTAAT
>NZ_WINH01000114.1 GCF_010993985.1 Paraferrimonas sp. SM1919
CATATCTTCCAATCCCCATTTCTTTCTCCCTTTTATTTACCCGCTTTCGATGGTAGATTAGGGCACATCTAAATTAGCATACCTTATGCAATGCATGCGTGCATTCATGCATTTGTTTACATGCACCGGGCTCGGTACATCATACAAACTGCATTGTATTTTCAATTCCAAATTGAATACGTGCTACTCGCGCATTTCACATGCCATGTTTAGGGTTAGCCGAGCCTACTCTAGATTGCATTTCTGCCTGTGTCGCATTAGCCACTTAACATGAACTAGGTCATGCATGTTTTGCTAACTAGTTTACTGTTTTGGCACGGAGTACGATGTAAGTATTTATGCTTTAGCATATCGCATGAATGTGAATGTTAACATGACAGCATGCTTACCATGTGGCTAGATGCTTATATGAGATAAACTGCCTGAATGCCTGTGGGTGAAGGTTGGATTGTTTGAGTTGGAAAAACTCGTTGAAATCCGTGTTTTAGCCTACTTGCGAGTAGCAAATTCCAAAGCGCTTTTCAAAACAAACAGATATGCAATGCTTGTTTCCAAATTGGGCAATCTAGTCTATACTTGTTT
>NZ_WINH01000115.1 GCF_010993985.1 Paraferrimonas sp. SM1919
GTGGTCATGTTGGTGCGCATGATCCGCATCCGTCTCCCGGCAGCAGTCCGGGCAAAATCTTGCCCCGGTATACATAGCAACTGGGCGATGGCCTCCTCATCGAACCCATCGGACCGGTTCCTCCTCTGGCCATACTCGCATTCCTGGCCCTCTTCCAACACTAAAGGATATCCCAGGAGCTGGCCGATAGCATCTGCATCAAACGGGATCCACTGACCCCTCACCCAGGACCTCATGTCACGCACGCCCTCCTCTGTTGGCCAAGCATTGGCATAAAACTCAAGGACTACTTCTGGATCGAACTTGGCCATGGGGGTAACCAGCGATGCCCACCGCCGGCGAACTATCTCTTCCTGGAAATCAGTATACTCGTCGTCCCTGAGCTGGACGCGTCTCTCCCGGAGGAATGACCATCCCTTGATGGCTTCGAAGCGCTGCTGGTGTACAACGCTCCTAAAGCGGTGACTGTCATACTCCGGAGCGGAACTAGTTTCTTCGGCTGCCTTGTCCTTCCTGGACCTCTTTGAGGCAAGCTTCCTCGGGGCCATTTCCTGCGAAGGCAAACATTTGGAAAGTT
>NZ_WINH01000116.1 GCF_010993985.1 Paraferrimonas sp. SM1919
TTCCATCCTTGTCCTTTTTGACTAAGCTCGGAAAAATTGACTTGGTCTGATGCACAGCGTTGCTGATATAAACACCGTCAGTTTTTCCCTCGCATACGATTAGCGGCAACGCGTTTGCATAGAAGCGCGTGTAAATCAAAAATCTTCGATAAATAGCCAAATTCCCCGTTGGCTTCTTATCATTAGCCTGCTGCCCCGGATAATTATAAGGGTGCTTCCTTACATCGGTCCGAAATACGCTATCTACGGAATGAATGAAGCCCAACATCCCATGAAGCTGAGCCGGTGTTCCATCTGTACTGATCGTCTCTTGCTTACCAGTCGCGTCAACAATCTGACGTTTTATCGTATATTTTCCGTTCTTGACCAACGCCGCAACGTAGGCGCGCACAAGATAGCGATACTCACTTGTGACATTGACCCTCTTATTCACAACGAGACCAGTAACCTGCTGCCGCGAACTACGATATTGCATGCGGGTCTTCTTTTCATTGATCGAGAACCTACACTTTAGAATCAAGCGACGAAGCTCCTCCCCGACTTTCCAGCAATGCTCATTGGCTTCGTCACGGTA
>NZ_WINH01000014.1 GCF_010993985.1 Paraferrimonas sp. SM1919
GAACACTAAAGTACATTGAGAAAATCGTTTTGTTGATTTTCAAATGCCTGTGAGTGCCCACACAGATTACTTGATTACATTGTTAAAGAACGTTTGACCGTGTCGGTCAGGGCTGCGTATTCTACAGAATTAAAACCCTTCGTCAAGTGCTTTTTTAAATGTTTTTTCAAACGTTTTAAACAAGCTTTTAATTGACTCTGAGATAAACCTTATTTGGCTTGGTTGTTGGTGTTTAGCACCGCTCCCCGTCTCAGTGGTTGCGCATTATAGGGAGCTTTTCATTTAGCGCAAGTTCTTTTTAGAAAATTACATCTAACTGCCTATTTATCGCACTTTAACGTCTTTAGATCACACTTTTTCAGCCCTTAACAGCAAAAAGGAGCTTAAATGCTCCTTTTTGTTAGTTAACTTGACTTTACTCGATGAGTAAATTTTCACATATTTGTACTAAATCAGATTGTACTGCTGCCGCTGTTACCTCTTTACCTGCACCGGGACCACGAATAATCAGTGGATTATCTTTATAGAAGTGACTAGTCAGTACGAATACGTTATCACCAGGAGTTAAATTGGCATATGGATGATTCACTTCAACTTGCTCTAGTGCAACTTTTGCATTAATACCTTGGCTAACATCCAAGTGCGCAATATATCTAATGGCTTTTTTATTTAAGTTAGCCTCTGCAAGCGCCTTCGCCATTGGCGCATCCAACTCGTTTATTCTTTCTATAAATTGCTCTAGTGGAATGTTTGCCAAATCATCTGGCACTAACGATGTTAGGTTGATGTCATCAAGTTCTAATTCTAGGCCCATCTCTCTCGCTAAGATTAGCAGCTTGCGTTGCATATCTTTACCTGAAAGATCATCCCTTGGGTCGGGCTCAGTGATGCCTAATGATTTGGCCTCTAAAACCAATTCTGAAAATGAACGGCTACCATCATAGTTTTCAAATAGCCAACATAAAGTACCCGAAAAGATACCACCAATCTGTTTAAGTTTATCGCCACTATTAATGAGATCATTAAGTCCATATTGCACAGGTAAGCCTGCACCTACGCTGGCATTGTAACGCCAATATATTCGGCGACGAGTTAACTCTTGCTTTAAATGACGATAAAATGCCAGTGGACCTGAACCCGCCAGCTTGTTTGCACTCACTAGATGGATGCCGTAACTGAACAACCTTGGGTACAATTGCGTAACCTGATCACTGGCACTAATATCTAAAGCGATAATCTCATCATAATTCACCTGTGCTAATTCAGTAATTAGCGTTTCAGTGTCACGACTACTACGAGCATTAACAAAAGCTTCTTGCCAGTTACTTAATTCAATCCCAGCTTCATCTATTAAATTAAGCTTAGAACTTGCAATAGCCACGAGCTCCACTTTCGCTTCTAATTCAGTTTCTAGCTTCTGTTTTGTTTGCGTAAATAAGTCTATCCAAGCCTGGCCAATATTGCCTGCCCCAAATAATGCAATAGCAATTGCTTTTCTTGGACCAGCACAACGACGGTGTACTTTGTGAGTCAATATTGACACTTCTTCACTTGGCACTAATGTTAGCAACGATAAGCCATCCCCATATAACGGGTTTGCTTTTCTAGATAATAATCTTGAGAAGCTGTAACGATACTTATCAGCGGCTGAGCTTACTAAGGCAACTAGCCCCTTATCTTTATTCATTGATATTTGGGTAATGCCAAAACTTTCCGCCCAATTGTCAATTAATTCTAAAGCCGCCTGATATGTCTCTAAGGTGAAAGCAAACTCCACATCCCCTCTATAGCCACGCCAGTATCCAAGTGGGGCTAGATCTGCGGCGCGAAATTGAGTTAACAATTCTTCAAGATCTTCGCGTACGCTTAAACTTATCGTCGCAACGCTCTTTAAGCTGGTAACCACCGCCATACTTGCCTGAGCACTTTGGGGGGAGACAATGGTAAACTCGGTATCAGGCGCATAACTTGAACGAACTGCTAAAGAGATTTGCTGTCCTTTTAAAGGTTGTAATGCCCTTGGGTGTAATACCGGTGATCCTAAACGGGCAAGTGTATCCGCTTCTGCGAGGCTCATACTTGGCAGTAATTTGGCATCACTGATTTTATTTGGGTCAGCGTTAAAGACACCTTCTACATCAGTCCAAATAGTTACCCTATCGTAACCGGCTAATCGAGTAATTAAGGTAGCTGAGTAATCAGACCCATTGCGTCCTAGTAGTAAAGTTTGGCCTTGTTCATCAGCACAAATAAACCCAGTAATCACGGTTCGTTGATTAGGGTGAGTCTTTAAGAATTCTTTCAGATTATGGCTAGATTGTTGCTCAATTATTTGCGGCTGTACGCCACCTTTAGCAACCAGCACATCTCTTGCATCTAAATACCCAGACGCAACACCATTACTGGCTAATAGTGCGCTTAATAGTTTTGCTGACCACTGTTCACCAAAACTAATGATGGTGTTTTGCTCAACCCCAGTACGATCTGCTTTATTGAGCAAACTATATATTAGCGCTTTATCAGCGGCTAACTGCTCACGTAGATAGCGAGCCTGCTCACTGGAAACTAGTTGTTCAATCAGTTGTTGCTGGTAATCGATCAGATCTTTTAATGCTTCTGCGGTGGACTCTTTGTTATTGGCTAAGTCCACTAAATGATACAGGGCGTTGGTACTCTTACCCGCAGCCGACACTACAATTAGGTCATTGGCTTGGCCGTGTGTTAACAAGATATGAGCGACACGACGGTAGCAATCGGCATCAGCTAGTGAGGAACCACCAAATTTATGAAGGCATAACTTCTGCATTGTCATTTATTTGTCTCTAACACTTTATCAAGTGCGTGGGTTAAATCAGCAGTTAGGTCTTGGCTATCTTCAATACCAACTGATAATCGAATTAAGGTATCTTTTACACCCGCTTCTAAGCGAGCCTCTGGCGCCATTGCTCTGTGGGTCATAGTTGCTGGCACACAGACTAAAGATTCTACCCCGCCAAGGCTTTCTGCAAGACAGAATTCATTTAAATTACCCACTAAAGTAGCAACCTCATCTTCGCCACCGATGAGCTCAAAAGAAATCATCGCACCAAAGTTATTTTGTTGCCGTTTAGCAAGTTGATGCTGAGGATGATCTTCCAAACCAGGATAATACACTTTAGTCACTGCTGGATGATTAACTAAAGTCTCTACTAGTATTTGTGCGTTTTCAGTGTGCTGACGAATCCTTGGGCCAAGGGTCCTTAAACCACGCAGCGTTAAATAGCCATCAAATGGCGAACCTGTCAAACCTAGTGTATTAGCCCACCAACTCAGTTCTTCTGCTAATTGCTCAGTATTTGCAATTGCTACACCACCAATAACATCTGAATGACCGTTAATGTATTTTGTGGTTGAGTGAATCACGATATCAGCACCTAGTTGCAGGGGTTGCTGTCCGAAAGGTGATAAGAAAGTATTATCGACAACTACTTTGGCATCAACCGCTTTAGCTTGCTGACAAATGGCTCCAATATCGACTATCCGTAGTAGCGGGTTAGATGGCGTCTCTAGCCAAACCATCGCAGGCCTATCTTTAAATACTGCCCTAAGCTGCTGTTCATTAGTTTGATCCACCACCGCCAATTTAAAATGGCCCTTATTAGCTAAGTTAGTAAATAAGCGATAGCTGCCCCCATAGCAGTCATGGGGAATGACTAGAAGATCATCAGATTTTAATAAGCTAACAACAAGCGTTATAGAAGCTAAACCTGAAGAAGTCATAACTGCTCCAGCCCCACCCTCTAACTTATTGATTGCATCTGCAACCGCATTTCTGGTTGGATTGCCACCACGTCCGTAATCGTATTGTGGTGGATCACGATAATCATCAAAAATATAATTAGTAGACAAATAAATGGGAGGGACTACAGCTCCAAACTGACTATCGCTCTCTAAACCTTGTCTTACTGCATGGGTGGCGACTTTACGATTGCTCATTTACGGCTCCAAAAGGGCTTACTCAAAAGGATGTCTAGACGTCTAAACTAACCTAAACCGTTATATATCGTCAAGAGATGTTTAGACGTCTATACGTACAGTAATTAATATGTTTATAATTGAAATAACCCATTAGGGAAAACGGTTTTAAAAAACACCATTGCTAGACAATTTAAGAAGGCTTTAATATGACACAGTGGGACGGAGACTACATCAGCCCTTACGCTGAACATGGCAAGAAAAACGAACAGGTCAAAAAGGTAACTGTTTCGATTCCTTTGAAGGTTTTAAAAATTTTGACAGATGAACGCACGCGTCGTCAAATTAATAACCTGCGTCATGCAACTAACAGTGAATTATTATGTGAAGCTTTCCTGCATGCATACACTGGTCAGCCGCTTCCGAATGATGAAGACTTAAGAAAAGACAAAGCCGATGGTATCCCCACTGAAGCCTTAGCGATTATGAAAGAAAAAGGCATTGAAATCGATCTGGAAGATTAAATTCTGCCCGTTATTTGGTCGGACTGCTGCGATTCATTTCGACCAAGTTAACCTTGCTACAAGTTATTTTTGTCCATGCTAACTCTTGCGCTATTACTGAACTCCAGTTTCTAAAGAAGCTAAAAATTTCATTTCGCTATCACTGCAAGCAACAAATCACCTTTATAAATCATAATTTAAAATTAAGACTTAGAACATTCATCCGACTCTATTAAAAGGGATTGTAACTCGTTCATATTTGAATTATGTTTAGCAACTTAACATGATAAGTTCATATTAGAAACATAAGACCCCTTTTGTTTATCATTACACTCCTCAACATTTAACATCTTCATAGACGTTCTCAGTGAATCAATCACAGGATTTTAATTATGTTTTCATTAAAAGGAAAAACTGCACTTATTACCGGCGCGAGTCGTGGTTTAGGTCAAGCTATAGCATTTGCTCTTGCCCAAGCCGGTGCTTATGTCATTTGCTCTAGTTCTAGGGAAGGCGGATGCAGTGAAACACTGGCTAAAATAACTGAAAATGGATTCCAAGGCTGTGAAATAGCAGCAAATCTCAGTGATATGGATTCAGTTAAAGCTCTGGCTGAAAAAGCATTAGCTAAAAATAATGGTGTTGATATTTTAGTCAACAATGGTGGCACTATAGCTCGATACCCTGCCGTAGATTTCCCCTATGAGGAATGGCAAAATGTCCTCAAAGTTAACTTGGATTCAGCATTTGTACTTAGCCAAGAAATTGGTAGACACATGATTGCTAAGGGTGAAGGTAAAATCATCAATACTGCATCCATGCTTTCTTATTCAGGCGGCATCACAGTACCCGCTTATACCGCTTCCAAACATGCCATCGCCGGCGTAACCAAAGCTCTCGCGAATGAATGGGCTCAATTCAATATCCAAGTAAATGCCATCGCACCTGGTTATTTTGCAACCGACAATACTGCTGCAATTCGTGCCGATGAAAAGCGTAACGCCGATATTACTGCTCGCATCCCTGCAGCACGCTGGGGGCAGCCTGAAGATTTAGGTGGCGCCGCAGTATTTTTAGCATCGGCTGCCAGTAATTATATTAATGGCCATGTGCTAAATGTCGATGGCGGCTGGATGGCTCGTTAATTAAAGAATTAAACAGAGAATAATTATGACTACTACTTATACCTCACGCTACGCGTCTAGCCCTATTGATGCGAAACACTATGATACCGATCGTCTTCGTAGCGAATACCTAATCGAGCAACTATTTGTTGCCGATACTATTTCACTTACCTACAGCCACTACGATCGTTTTATTGTCGGTGGTGCTATGCCAATTAACGGCGCAGTGAAGCTAGAAACCATTGATGCACTTAAAGCCGATTACTTCTTATTCCGTCGTGAATTAGGCACCATTAACGTAGGTGGCCCAGGCGTAGTAACGGTTGACGGCACTGAATACGAGATTAACTTCAAAGAAGCCATTTATGTAGGTATGGGCAACACAGAAGTGACCTTCGCTTCTAAAGATGCCGCCAATCCAGCTAAGTTCTACATTAACTCTACTATTGCTGATATTGCTCACCCAACTAAGATTATTACCCGTGAAACGGCTAACCTACTAGAAATGGGTTCAGGCGACACTTGTAACGAGCGTAACATCTACCAATTCATTATCCGCTCTGTAGTCGATACTTGTAACCTACAAATGGGTATGACCGAACTTAAGACTGGTTCAATTTGGAATACTATGCCATGTCACCAGCATGACCGTCGTATGGAAGCTTACTTCTACTTTGAAGTGCCACAGGAGCAAGCGGTTTGTCACTTTATGGGTGAACCACAGCAAACCCGCCACATTTGGATGCAGAACGAGCAAGCCGTGATTTCTCCAGATTGGTCAATCCACTCAGGTGCAGGTACCGCTAACTACACCTTTATCTGGGGTATGTCTGGTGAAAACCACGACTACAACGATATGGATAAGTACAACCCAGACCAACTTAAGTAAGGACGACCGATGAAAGTTGCTGCGCTAGGAGAGTGCATGTTGGAGTTTAGCCGTTTAGGGGCTAATGGCGATAACAGCAATCACTTTAAAATGTCTTACGGTGGCGATACCCTAAATACCGCCGCTTACCTGAACCGACTTGGTGTAGATACTGATTATGTAACGGCATTGGGAGATGATCCTTACAGCCAAATGCTGATCGATAACTGGCAACAAGAAGGAATAGGTACGGATCTAGTCCGCCGTATGCATAATCGAGTTCCCGGTCTATATATGATAGAAACCGACGAAACTGGTGAGCGTAGCTTTCATTACTGGCGTGACAATGCGCCAGTGCGTGATTTACTTAATGATGCCACTGAAACTGATAAATTGTTTGAACAGCTAAGTGGCTACCATGCTCTGTATCTCTCAGGCATTACCTTATCCCTATTCCAAGGTGCCGCTTGGCAACCATTGCTTGATGGCCTCGCCAAACTGAAAGCTGCAGGGGTAGAAATTATTTTTGATGGTAACTACCGCCCTAAGGGTTGGCCTAATAAAACCGCCGCGCAAAATGCCTTTAATCAGGTGTTAGCTATTGCCACCCTTTGCTTACCAACCTTTGAAGATGAGCAAGACTTATTTGGTGATGAAACTCCACAGCAAACGGCCGCTCGAATGCACAGTGCTGGCGTGGCTAAAGTAGTGGTAAAACAAGGTGCCGATGGCTGCCTCACCAGTGATGGCGCTAGCCAATCTTGGGTTGCTGCCCATAAGATTGCTAATGTTATCGACACTACCGGTGCTGGCGATTCCTTCAATGGTGGCTTTTTAAGTCAATATTTCAAAGGCCGGTCACTTGCCGATTGCGCTCAGTGCGGACACGATCTCGCATCCGTGGTGATTCAGCATCGCGGGGCCATCATTGATAAAGCTTACATGCCCAATTAATGGTTCCTGTAAAAAAGGAGTGATGGCCACTCCTTTTTTATTCATCTTATCCTTAAAAACGATACAAAAGATTAATGGTTGTTTTCGTATCAAATTTTTTACTTTCCACAGGAACAATCGCAGTGTATTTAGTATCAATGCCAACTTTCAAAGCCCAATCTTGAAACAGCATACTTTTATAGCTTATTTCACCTGTTAAAATGCTATTGTCAGTACCAACTTCGGCGGTTAAATCCGCCTCTAATGTCGAATACTCATGAAGTTCTTGCTCATACTTCACCGCGGTACGAGCAATGAACTCCTGATTACTGGTTGGGTTTAAGTTTTCAGCTGATTCAATGGGCAGGTTATATCGAAAACCTGGGCCCACTTCTAACTTAAGTTTGCTTTTATTTCCTAAATTAAAGGTACTAAAACCATAACCAATTGAAATCGTGTGTTGGCGAGTAAAAGAACCAAATTTATCCCAACTAAACTCGGCACGGCCCAATAAGTAGTCGCCATCGTCAAACTTTAAATCATTCTGATATCGAAGCTGCAATTGCTGGGTCGTGGTTTTTTCAGAATTCGAAGAATAATACCCTCTAACTTCCCCTTCTTGGCGCACGTCTTGTGTATCGTACTGCATCTTGGTTCGAGCATTACCGCTAGAGGTGGCTGTGTTACCAGTATTAATTTGCAAACCGAACTCGACTTCGGCGCTAAATGGACTAAATGGCTCTTCATAATATGTAGGAACGACTGCGTGCGCACAAGGCATCAAAAAAAAGCTAAGGCCAAGGCTAAATCTAAGGTTTAACATTATAAAAAATAACAAAAATGAGAGTTGGTTCTGATAATACTATTTATTTTATCAATAGCAACGATAACCCTTGAGTTAACTGACGAGTTTATGTACTATTGCGCGTCCAAATCAGTCATCTATTTTGTTCCTTGCCTCGAACATTGGTCTGACTGAGCCAATAAAGGGGCTACTTAAACCGTAAGGAGCTATCATGCGTCATTACGAAATCGTATTCATGGTTCACCCAGATCAAAGTGAACAAGTTAGTGGTATGATCGAGCGTTACACCGGCGTTATCAACGCTGCAGGTGGTACTGTTCATCGTCTAGAAGATTGGGGTCGTCGTCAACTGGCTTACCCAATTGAAAAGCTACACAAAGCTCACTATGTTCTTATCAATGCTGAAACTACTGCTGAATCAGTTGCTGAACTAGAAACTGCTTTCCGTTTCAACGATGCTGTTCTTCGCAACATGGTTATCCGCACTAAAGCTGCGGTAACTGAAGCTTCGCCAATGGCTAAAGCTAAAGAAGAGCGTGAAGCGCGTCGTGCTCCAGCAGAAAAAGCTGAAGCTCAAGAAGCAGCTGCAGAATAAGCAACAGCTTGACAGCTAATCACCTGATATTAACTGGCACGATTGTCAAGGGACCGAAAACGGTGACCAACGCGGCGGGTATTCCCCACACGTTATTTACCCTAGAACATCGATCAATGTCAGAGCATGCAGGCCTACCACGGCAAATGTATTGCATATTACAGGTGGTATTAAGTGGTCCACAATCTTCGGACTGGACCAGCAAATTGAAAATCGGATGTGAAGTTAAAGTTGAGGGCAACCTTGGCTGGCAACAGGGTCGTAATAAGCCCGGTCGTCATCTTTTACATGCCGAAACTATCAAATTGATAAGTTAGGAGAAACCCATGACACGTTATTTCCGTCGTCGTAAGTTTTGTCGTTTCACCGCTGAAGGTGTAACTCAAATTGATTACAAAGATATCGCTACTCTAAAGAACTACATCACAGAGAGTGGTAAAATTGTACCAAGCCGTATTACTGGCACTAGCGCTAAGTACCAGCGTCAACTAGCAACTGCTATCAAACGCGCTCGTTACTTATCTCTACTACCATACACTGATCTACACAAGTAAATCACTGTTTAGTAATTGAATTTTAGAGGATAAAGTAATGAACGTTATTTTACTTGATAAGATTGCTAACCTAGGTGGTTTAGGCGATCAAGTATCTGTTAAAGCTGGTTACGCACGTAACTTCCTTCTTCCACAAGGCAAAGCAGTTGTTGCTAACGCTGCTAACGTTGCTGTTTTCGAAGAGCGTCGCGCTGAGCTTGAAGCTAAACTAGCTGAAACTCTAGCTGCTGCTACAGCTCGTGCTGAAGCACTAGCTGCACTAAACGTGACTATCGAAGCAACTGCTGGTGACGAAGGTAAGCTATTCGGTTCTATCGGTGCACGTGATGTTGCTGATGCAGTAACTGCTGCAGGTGCAGAGCTAGCTAAGAGCGAAGTACGTCTTCCTGAAGGCCCACTACGTCACACTGGTGAGTTCGACATCACAGTTCAACTTCACACTGAAGTTGCTGCTACTGTTAAAGTAACTGTTGTTGCTGCTTAATAGTAATAAAATGGCCCTCGGGCGATTTTAGTAAAAAAGCCAATCATTAGATTGGCTTTTTTTATATCTAAATTTTACTGGCAAAATTTGGATGATGAATGAAGAACGTCAAATGCTCTTCAGTATTCTGTAATCCGTATTCCCGGTGGACGCCGTCCGTTATCGAACAGCGAAGCTCGCAGTCACAAAGCGACGCTCTCGAAGCGAAGCGGCCTCAATCCCCCTGGATTGTGGCTACAAAAAAAGGCGCAATATGCGCCTTTTTTATTAATCTTCAGTATTCTGTAATCCGTATTCCCGGTGGACGCCGTCCGTTATCGAACAGCGAAGCTCGCAGTCACAAAGCGACGCTCTCGAAGCGAAGCGGCCTCAATCCCCCTGGATTGTGGCTACAAAAAAAGGCGCAATATGCGCCTTTTTTATTAAAGAAGTAATGATTACTTCTTTCCACCGAAAGCAGAGAAACGCTTTTGGAAACGATCAACACGACCGCCAGTAGCAACTTCTTTTTGCTTACCAGTGTAGAATGGGTGACAAGCAGAACAAACATCTAAATGGATGTCTTTAGCAATTGTAGAACGAGTTTCGATTACGTTGCCACAAGAACAAGTTGCTTTAATAGCTTCGTAAGTTGGGTGAATACCAGCTTTCATAAGGGTAACCTCTAAGTTAAGGCCGCGTCGCCATTTGGTCATCAATGTGCCAAACACCACACGAAAATAAATAAAATTTCAGGTGGCGAATACTACGTGATAATGACTACTCATACAATAGTTAATTGCTGTTTTTTTCTTCTGGTTACATATTTGTGAAGTCTAAGGAACTTTTAAAGCGGAGTTAATCTGGTAGGATAGCTAAAACACCCTTTTGACAGCCAAAACTGCATGAATCAATTTGCTCTTGTCGCCTTACCTGTTCCTATGCGCCAAACTTTCAGCTATCGCCTTAAGGCTGAGCATTCGCACGCCCAAATAGGAGCTCGAGTAAAGGTGCCTTTCGGCCCTAAAACCTTGATTGGGTTTATTTGGGGGTTTAGTGACGATTGCCAATTTGATCCTAACAAAATCAAAGATATCATCAGCTTGATTGATGACAAAAGTATTTTGAATGAAAATATTGTTAAGTTGGCACGCTGGGGGGCTCGTTACTATATTGCCCCCCTGGGTATGATGCTTAATCAAACCATTCCTGTAAAACTTAGAAAAGGCGAAGATGCAGAGCTTGGCTACCATCAATATTGGAAACTGTCCCCACAAGGTAACGCCACCAGTAACACTGATTTGGGTAATGCTAAAAAGCAAATTGAACTGATAGAGTTTTTGCGTCAGGGCAAACAAACACCTGATGCTATAGTCCGCCATGGCATCAGCAAAGCATTGATTACTACAGTGGCCAATAAAGGCTTAATTGAAAAGGTGCAAGAGCCCATCAGTTACGATGAATCATGGCGTAACAGCTTTGAACAAACCGAGCAATCGCTGACCCTTAATAGTGAGCAAGCGATTGCCGTTGCCAGGCTTAATCAGCACGATGGTTTTCAATGCTGTCTATTAGAAGGGATCACTGGTTCAGGCAAAACCGAGGTCTATTTATCGTTAATGGCCTCTGTTCTAGAGCAAGGAAAACAGGTACTGGTATTGGTTCCTGAAATCGGCTTAACACCGCAAACCATTGCTCGCTTTTCCAAGCGCTTTAAGACCCCTATTGTGGTGTTACATTCGGGCCTTAATGATACTGAGCGGTGTCAGGCTTGGCTGAAGGCCCGTGCTGGTGCGGCCGGCATCATCATTGGTACGCGCTCAGCCTTGTTTACGCCAATGAAATACCCTGGGCTTATCATTCTTGATGAAGAACACGACGCCAGCTTTAAACAAAATGACGGCATCCGTTATCATGCCCGTGATCTGGCGGTAATGCGCGGTCAAATTGATAATATACCTGTATTGCTTGGCAGTGCAACGCCATCGTTAGAGAGTCTTAATAATGCCCTCAGCGGTAAATACTTGCACTTATACCTTAATCAACGTGCAGGCGAGGCAACGCCTCCTAGGGCTGGCATGATAGACATACGCCAATTGCATCTTCAAGCTGGTATTTCACAGCCATTATTCGATGAGATGGGCAAGCATTTACAAGCAGGCAATCAGGTCATGCTATTTTTGAACCGTCGTGGTTTTGCCCCTGCTCTGCTTTGTCACGAATGCGGTCATTTACATGAATGTAAGCGCTGCGATGCCTATTACACCCTACATAGATCAAGTAACAGTATTGTTTGTCATCACTGTGGTGATCAAGATTATATTCCAAGGCAATGCCCCAACTGCTCTAGTACCCTATTAATGCCTCAAGGTGTGGGTACAGAGCAACTACAAGAGTTGTTAGAACAGCAATTCCCTGACTACCCAGTTGTGCGTATCGATCGCGATACCATTCGCAATAAAGGGGAGTTAGAACAGCGCCTAGATGGTATTTTAAAGAATGAGTTCAAAATCTTAATTGGCACCCAAATGCTGGCCAAGGGACATCACTTTCCCGATGTGACCTTAGTCGGTATGCTGGAAGTGGATGGAGCGCTATTTAGTTCTGATTTCAGAGCATCAGAAAAGGTTGCACAATTAATTTCACAGGTTTCCGGTCGAGCGGGTCGCGCTTCAAAGCCTGGCACTGTGGTATTACAGAGTCACCAAACTGAGCACCCAGTGCTCCAGCAGATCCTTTTTCAAGGCTACCAAACGCTATCAAGAAATTTACTCTTAGAAAGGCAGCAAGCACAATTACCCCCCGCCCAATTTATGGCAATATTCAAGGCAGAAGCTTTTAATATTAATGACGCCAACCACTTTCTCGCTCAAATTAGAGATATCCTAACCCAGTACCAACTTGAACTTATTGGACCTATGCCTGCGCCAATGGAAAGGCGCGCGGGTAAATTTAGGCAAACTCTCATCATACAATGCAATCAAAGAAAGCATTTACACTTATCCCTTGAGTCTAGTATTGTCCAAATTGAGCAACTGCCCAGCTCCAGAAAGTGTCGTTGGCATCTTGATATCGACCCGATTGACTTGAGTTAAGATAAATTGCTCGATTTTATAAGATAAGTCACGCTAAAGCGTAGATTTATCAGTCATTCAAGTCTAAAATCGAGGGTTTGATTATCAGAATTTAAGCTTTGGTAGTAAGAGCACATGAAAGAGCAAATTTTAGCGTTATTAGAACAAACGGTTACTCGCTTGAAAGAGCAACAAGTGATTGCAGCGGATTTCACCCCTCGCCTGCAGATCGACCGTACCCGTGACAAATCTCACGGCGACTTTGCCAGCAACCTCGCCATGATGATGGCCAAAGCAGCCGGCAAACCACCACGCGAATTAGCTCAGATGATTTGTGATGCACTGCCTGAATCAAGTGTGATCGAAAAAGTTGAAATTGCCGGTCCTGGTTTTATTAACTTCTTTGTTGCCGACAACGCCCTAGCCGGTCAAATTAAAGCAGCCCTAAACGATGAACACTTTGGTCTTAAACTGCCAGCACGCGAAACTGTTGTGGTTGACCTATCGTCACCAAACCTCGCTAAAGAAATGCATGTTGGCCACTTACGCTCATCGATTATTGGCGATGCCGTTGCCCGTACCCTAGAGTTCTTGGGACATAATGTCATTCGCCAGAATCACGTTGGTGACTGGGGGACTCAATTCGGTATGCTACTTGCCTATATGGAAGAGAAGCGTGCTGAAAATACTGAAATCTCTATGGCGCTTTCAGATTTAGAAAGTTTCTATCGCGCCGCTAAAGGCCGCTTTGATGAGTCAGAAGACTTTGCCAATCGTGCCCGTGAACTGGTGGTTGCCCTGCAATCAGGTGACCAACAATGTCTCGCACTCTGGCGTGAATTTAATGATGTTTCCCTGGCTCACTGCCAAGAAGTCTATGAAAAGCTGAACGTTAAGCTAACCCGTGACGATGTCCGTGGTGAAAGTGCTTACAACGACGATCTTGCCCAAGTGGTCGCGGATCTTGAAGCCGCTAATTTGCTGCAAGAAGACCAAGGCGCGATGTGTGTGTTCTTAGATGAATTTAAAAACCAACAGGGCGATCCTCTACCGGTCATCGTACAAAAGAAAGGTGGCGGTTTCCTATATGCCACTTCTGACTTAGCCGCAGTACGCTACCGTCAAAACCAGCTCAATGCCGATCGTATTTTATACTTTGTTGACCAACGTCAAGGCTTACATTTTCAGCAGGTATTTACTGTTGCCCGCAAAGCTGGCTTTTTAAATGATAACACTAAGGCTGAGCACTTAGGCTTTGGTACCATGAACGGAGAAGATGGCAAGCCATTTAAAACCCGCTCTGGTGGCACTGTTAAGTTAATTGATCTCCTTAATGAAGCTGAGCAACGAGCTTATGATCTGGTAAAACAAAAGAACCCTGATCTAAGTGAAAATGAATTACGCCACATCGCTAATGTGGTTGGCATTAGTTCGGTTAAATATGCCGATCTGTCAAAAAACCGCAGCTCTGATTACATCTTTAGCTTCGAACAGATGTTAAGTTTCGAGGGTAATACGGCGCCTTACTTACTGTATGCAGTAACTCGTGTGGCTAATATTTTGGTTAAAGCGAAAGATATCGACTTCATCGGTAGTGAGTTGCAGCTTGAACATGACAAAGAAATTGAACTCGCTAATGCGCTACTTAAATTCTCAGAAGTTGTGTTAAAAGTTGCAGAACGTGGTACACCACATACGCTTTGTACCTATCTGTTTGAATTATCTGGAATCTTTTCAAGTTTCTACGAAGCTTGTCCGGTACTAGCTGCCGACAACGATGCTGCCAGAGATACTCGTTTGCAATTATCTGTACTGACAGAACGTACTCTAAAAGCGGGTTTATCTCTATTAGGCATCGAGACCCTAGAGCGGATGTAATCAATGACAAGGGACTATAAAAACCGCAAACCGGCCAAACGTCGAAGTCGCGGAAGGCGCAAGGAAGCCCCAAAATCCAAATTTAAACTGGGCTTATTCGCTGTAGTTACTGTTGCTCTAGTCGCTTGGGGAATTCACTTTCTTAACAGTATCAGTGGTTCCGCCGAAGAGGCTAAAGCTGTCGTTAATAAACCAAAAGCAACAGTTCAAGCAAAGGTAGCTGAAAAACCATTGCCTAAACCGCCCAAAGAGATTTATGAGTATGTTGATACTCTAAAGCAAAAAGAAGTTGAAATTGAGTTGCAACAGCAGTCAGACTCTAAAACGCCTTATATTATGCAGTGTGGTTCATTCAGGAACCAAGACGATGCCGAGGTGATGAAGGCCTCTATTGCATGGCAAGTTGGCCAGCACAGTACTGTAGAAAGAACTGAAGGACAAAATGGAGTATGGTATCGGGTCAGGTTAGGTCCCTTTACTGGAGATCCTGAAAATCAGCTCACCCCGAAAAGGCAAGCGCAGGGGCTACAAAAGCAATTACGCAAACTTAAAATCGCTAACTGCCAATTTTGGCCAAGCAAAGCTTGATCTTCTAGAAAATATCCCCATATTAAAATTAACTACGTTGACCCAGAATTTTCTGGGTCAACTTTCTAATATGAGGAACCAACGTGACTACAATTGTCTCTGTTCGCCGTAACAATCAAGTTATCATCGCTGGTGATGGCCAAGTTTCCCTAGGCAATACCGTAATGAAAGGTAATGCTCGCAAAGTTCGTCGTCTTTATAATGGCAAAGTTTTAGCTGGTTTTGCTGGTGGTACTGCGGATGCTTTCACCCTGTTTGAACGCTTTGAAGCCAAATTAGAAGCCCACCAAGGCCATCTTATGCGCGCTGCAGTTGAGCTTGCAAAAGATTGGCGAACTGATCGCATGCTACGTAAACTAGAAGCTCTATTGGCGGTTGCTGACCATACTGGCTCATTAATTATCACTGGTAATGGTGATGTAGTGCAGCCAGAAAATGATCTGATCGCTATCGGTTCTGGTGGTAATTTTGCCCAAGCTGCAGCCACTGCACTGCTAGAAAATACCGAACTAAGTGCTGAAGATATCGCAACTAAAGCCCTTAAGATTGCAGGTGATATTTGTGTATTCACCAACCATCATCAAACTATCGAAAAAATTGAATACTAATTGCAGTAGGAAGCCAACATGTCACAAATGACTCCAAGAGAAATCGTCCATGAGCTAGATAGCCATATTATTGGTCAAGGTAACGCTAAACGTGCTGTGGCTATCGCTCTTCGTAATCGCTGGCGCCGTATGCAGTTAGACAAAGAACTGCGTCAAGAAGTTACCCCAAAAAATATTCTTATGATCGGCCCTACTGGTGTCGGTAAAACTGAAATTGCTCGACGTCTTGCTAAATTAGCCAATGCTCCATTTATTAAAGTGGAAGCGACAAAATTTACCGAAGTCGGTTATGTTGGTAAAGAAGTAGAGCAAATTATTCGCGATTTAACCGATGTCGCAGTTAAACTCACTCGCGATCAACAAATGGCCAAGCATAAATTCCGTGCTGAAGAATTAGCAGAGGAACGCATTCTAGATGCTTTACTGCCACCAGCAAAAGACAACTGGGGTCAAAATGAAGAGCAAGAAAATTCTTCTACTAGGCAAATTTTCCGTAAAAAACTTCGTGAAGGTAAGTTAGACGATAAAGACATTGAGATTGAAGTCTCTCAGCCGCAGGTTGGGGTTGAAATCATGGCACCTCCAGGTATGGAGGAAATGACAAATCAACTTCAGTCTATGTTCCAAAACATGGGCCAAACGCCTTCTAAGCGTAAAAAAATGAAGGTAAAAGATGCCCTAAAAGCTTTAGTTGATGAAGAAGCCGCTAAATTAGTTAACCAAGACGACTTAAAAGAGCAGGCCATCGAACTGGTTGAACAACATGGCATCGTATTTTTAGACGAGATCGATAAAATCTGTAAGCGTGGCGATACTTCTGGCCCAGATGTTTCTCGTGAAGGTGTGCAACGCGACCTGCTACCTTTAGTTGAAGGTTCTACGGTAAACACCAAACACGGCATGGTTAAAACCGACCATATTCTATTCATTGCTTCAGGTGCATTCCAGCTGGCAAAACCTTCTGATCTCATTCCTGAATTGCAAGGTCGCCTACCAATTCGCGTAGAACTAGAAGCCCTAAGTGCTGATGACTTTAAGCGAATTCTAACCGAGCCAAACGCGTCTTTAACTGAGCAGCATATTGCCCTAATGAAGACCGAAGGTGTGGATATTGAGTTTACTGAAGATGGTATTGAGCGTATCGCCCAGGCCGCTTTCCAAGTCAACGAAAAAACCGAAAACATTGGTGCTCGTCGCCTGCACACGGTATTAGAGCGTTTAATGGAAACCCTATCCTTTGAAGCTTCAGACAAAGCAGGAGAAAGCTTCAGGATTGACGCTGACTATGTCAATAGCCACCTAGACAATCTAGTACAAGATGAAGATTTATCTCGCTTCATTCTGTAAACATCAAAGTCAACAGGTCATAGTGACAGTTTAATTGTAAGCCCCTATAGTGAAAGCTATCGGGGCTTTTTCTTTATAAGGATTATTACCATGGCAGTGTTACTCAAAGGCAGCGTTAAGGATTTAGACGGGTTTAGTGTTACTCGGCTCCTGCCACATATGAAAAAGCGCATGGTTGGCCCTTTTATCTTTTTTGATCATATGGGCCCAGCAGACTTCCTGCCGGGTGAAGGTATCGATGTGAGGCCTCATCCCCATATTGGCCTTTCTACCATTACCTATATGCTTGATGGCAGCCTATTACACCGTGACAGTCTCGGCAATAACTTAGAGATACTGCCCGGCGATGTAAACTGGATGACCGCCGGTAAAGGTATCGTCCATTCCGAACGGGAAACCCTAGAGGTGCAAACCCACCGCCATACGTTGAATGGTATTCAGTGCTGGCTGGCTCTTCCCAAAGCTATGGCTGAAATAGAACCTAGCTTCCATCATATCAAGCGGGCTCAGTTGCCTCATTTTATTAAAGAAGGGATAACCAAACGGCTTATCGCCGGAGAAGCCTATGGCATGACATCTCCGCTGAAAACCTATAGCCCCATGTTCTATCTAGATGTGGTTGCTAAAGCCAATAAAACCATCACCCGCCCCACCCCAGAGCAAGAGTGCATGATCTATATTATCGATGGCAAGTTAACAATCGGTGACAATCAATATCAAACTGGCGATGCGGTACTACTTGAGCACGAACAACACATGGTTACTGATCGCTATAGCCGCTTTTTGTTATTAGGGGGCGAGAACTGGCCTGAAGTCCCGCGCATGTATTGGAACTTTGTCTCTTTTGATATGGCCCGCATTGAACAAGCAAAACAGGATTGGATTCAAGGTAAGTTCCCAACTATCCCTGGGGATAATCAAGAATTTACTCCATTACCATAACGGTTTAGTTGCTAAATCGCTTGCTGCCACGACTTCGGCATTTGCACCTGTTGCCACAGTGAATCACATAGGCTTTTAGTATCCTGCCAGTCACCGGCCAAAATCCAATCCACCAGCTGGTCAGCAACCTGAGGATAGCTGATGGCCTCTTTTGCAGGCTGTAATAACCAGCGGTTAATATTATCGATGCAAAGTTCATCCATACTATCCGCCGCCCCCAGTAACGTGAGTGCAGCAACATTAGAAGCCTGCTCAAACTGACCATGAAGCGGTTTGAGCAATAACTTTTTTCCTAGGGTCAATGCTTCAGAGGACAACTCAAACCCGGCATTGGCAATAATGCCCTCACAGCTGGCTAAGTAACCTTTAAACTTAGTTCGGCTGAAACCATGCCAATGAACATTATCGGCCAGCGTCTGCTGGGGTTGTTGAGAGTGGAACACATGGAATTGAATATGGGGGATAAGGGCTAAGGTGTTGTTAATCAGTTCACCGTCTTCAAATGGCAAGTAAACCAGCACTTGCCCCTTTTGCTGGGGCTGCAGGGCCTCAATATCCACAAACGGCGGCAAAATTTGACAATCAAAGTGATGCCAATGACAGCCTAAACTAATATCACTGGGAGCAAAATGTTGCATGAGTTGATCGCTAATGAAATTAGCTTTGGCCTTAGGCACAGGATGCACAAACGCACTCTGATGACTAATGCCAATACAAGGCACTTGCTGGCGTTTAGCCGCCCAAGCACTAATGGGTTCGAAATCATTAAGCACTAAATCATACTGGCTTAAATCCATGTTTTTAATATCATGATATAAGGCCAAATAGTCGTTATTAAATGCGGTCTGTAAGTAATCTACGGCACCCTTGTTGGTCGCAAAGGTTAAGCCCTTCGCCACTTTAAAATCGCCAAAGGGCTGCATATCAAATAATTGAGCTCTGTCTCGGCCAGAAATAAAATAATCGACCATTACCTTTTTATTGGTCAACGCTTTTGCCATCACTCTAGCTCTAGTAAGGTGGCCATTACCTGTTCCTTGAATGCCATATAAGATTTTCATCGTATCGTCCTACACCAATAGATTGGCGATATAAACTGCGGAACCACCTAAAAACCCACCAGCCACTAAATCGCTAGGATAGTGAACACCTAACACAACTCTTGAGATAGCTACTGCTGCCGCCCAGATAAAACTTGCAGCAAAATAATCTGGGTAAACAATCAAGGTTGATGTCGCCATTACCATCGCCGCTGCAGTATGCCCAGAAGGCAGGCTAAATTTATCGGAAGGGGTAATGATCGCAGTTACCCCAGCGACAACGTCAAATGGTCTTGGCCGCTTAACTGCATTCTTTATGATGACGTATAAGGGCAACTCAATAGCAAAAGCCATCAGTATTAGGGTAAAAAAATGTTCTCCTCGAGGAGAAAAGCAATAGCATCCGAGGGCAAGCATAAAATAGCAGTAACCATCGCCACTTTTCGAAACAGCTGTAGCCAGCCTAGCTCCATTGTTGGTGTGATTAACCTTGGCCAACCACAAGAATATTTGTTGGTCGACCCTTAAAGCTTTTTTCAACATAATCCAAACCTTCTATGATTTTTAACTCACCTTAGATGGCTTCAATGACACTCCTGTGAAAACTTTGCTAAATAATTATGACAACCCAAAATCCTTATTTTACGTACTGTAAATTGGCATATATACTTGTTGCAATTGAAAACAAGGCTTACCACTATGAAATATAATACCTCTGAACTTTGTGATATCTATATCGACAGCGTTGATGTTTTAGAGCCCATCCTTGGCAATTATGGTGGCGTTGATTCTTTTGGTGGCACTATCACAACCATCAAATGCCATGAGGACCTAGGGTTATTACTTGAAGTGCTTGCTCAGCCTGGTGCCGGTAAAGTGCTATTAGTTGACGGCGGCGGCTCCTTAAGAAGAGCATTGGTTGATGTTGAAGTCGCCCAATTAGCCTTTGACAATGGCTGGGAAGGTATTGTCGTTAATGGTTGCGTTCGCAATGTTAATGCCTTGGAGGATATCGATATCGGTATTCAGGCTATTGCTGCCATTCCGGTACGCGCTGACACCAAAGGCGTGGGCGAAATTGATGTGGCAGTGAATTTTGGTGGCGTGACTTTTATACCCGATGACCATATCTATTGTGATAATACCGGCATCATTTTATCCCCAGATCCACTCGATATCGATTAATCAATAATCTGACAACATTTTTCACACACTAAGCAGCCCAATTGGCTGCTTTTACTTCATTTAGGCCACCAGCTATGGTGTAATGCACGCAGACAAATTTTAGGGCTAGCACCTTTTTTACTGCACAGGATTTGCTATGGCAAACGAACATAAAGATACCACTCATTTTGGATTTAAAACTGTAGAGACCAACGATAAGGTTGATATGGTAGCCGATGTATTCCATTCAGTTGCGGCTAAATATGACGTCATGAATGATTTTATGTCATTTGGCGTTCATAGACTTTGGAAAAAGCATACCATTGATGCAGCAGCAGCTCGCCCAGGCATGAAGGTTTTAGACTTAGCCGGCGGTACCGGTGATCTAACCGCTAAATTTGCCAATATTGTTGGTGCAACAGGCAAAGTCATTTTGGCCGATATTAATGAGTCCATGCTAAAGGTTGGTCGCGCTAAACTGCAAAACCGCGGCATTGTAGGTAATGTGCAATATGTGCAAGCCAACGCCGAAGCACTGCCGTTCCCTGATAATCATTTTGACATTATTACCATTGCCTTTGGCTTAAGAAATGTGACGGATAAAGATGCGGCTTTACGATCAATGTACCGCGTGCTTAAACCTGGCGGTAAATTGCTGGTATTAGAGTTTTCTAAGCCTACTTCTGAGCTTATGAATAAGGCTTATGATTTCTATAGTTTTAACCTCCTGCCTAAAATGGGGCAACTGGTGGCTAATGACGCTGAAAGTTACCAATACTTAGCGGAATCTATCCGTATGCATCCAGACCAAGAAACGCTAAAAGCGATGATGGACAGCGCTGGTTTTGACCAAACTGACTATATCAATATGACCAATGGTATTGTTGCACTACATCGGGGCTACAAATACTAATGAAACTCGGGGCTCCAGCGCTAGTCACTATTGCACTAGAGAAAACCTTAAACCATCTCTTGCAACAAACTAGAAGAGACAGCAATTATGATCATTCCCTTGCTGGTAAGGTCATTGCGATACAGCTTTCTGAGGCGCCTTGGCCCCTATATATCGGTTTTTACCAGCAAGTCTCGGTAATGGGACAATATGAGCATAGTCCTGATGTTATGGTGCAGTTATCCATCAAAGATTTGTCACAATTACACCAGGCTAACGTGCTCACCGAGCTCATTAAACAAGATAAAATTTTACTCGAAGGTGATTTGCCAACCCTTCAAGCTTTTGGTGCATTAATTAATAATCTTGACATAGATTGGTTTGACAACCTTTCCCCCTATTTGAGTGATAATATTCTAGGTTTGCTAGAACAAGGGGCGCTTACCTTACAAAGTAAATTGAGCCAACTCCATCAAGATACGGTTGAACATACTACCGATCTATTACAAGAAGAGTATCAACTGCTGCCAAGAAACGCTGAGCTTAGTCTGTTCAAACAACAACTGCTTGAGCTTGAACAACAGACTCAACATATCGAACAACTGTTCAAGAGTTTAAAGTCCTAAATTATGGTTTTTTCTAGCATACGACGCGGATATCAAATTATTCGAGCGATCTTACAACATGGCCTGGATGAATTAGTATGGTCAAAACTGCCTATCAGTATTCGTATTGTCAGACAGTTATTTTTTTGGCTACGGAATCGCCATGCCGACAAACATCCTGCCGAACGCCTTCGCCTAACCCTAGAAACATTAGGGCCGATTCATATCAAGCTAGGGCAGATGCTATCGACCCGTAAAGATTTGCTTGACGAGCAATGGGCTTATGAACTGTCGAAGTTACAGGATGACGTGCCACCATTTTCAGGTGAGCAGGCTATTGCTGAAATAGAATCTGAACTTGGCTGTAGTATTGACCAGTATTTTTATGACTTTAATAGCACTCCATTAGCGAGCGCCTCAATTGCTCAGGTGCATACTGCCAAGCTCAAACAAAACGATAGCGAAGTGGTTCTCAAAGTGCTGCGTCCAGAGATCGAAAAACAAATATATGCAGACCTTGATTTACTGCTACTAAGCACCAGTCTAATTGATAAGTGGGTGCGCCAAGCCAAAAGGTTAAGATTGAAGGAAGTGATTGAAGATTATCAGAGCACTTTATTAAAAGAACTTAACCTAACACTTGAAGCGGAAAACGCCACCATCATTAAAAATAATTTCAAGGATTCCAATGCGTTATATGTCCCTAAAGTTTATGATGAACTGTGCCATTCAAGACTTATGGTCATGGAACGAATATACGGTATTCCAGTAGCTGATATCGCCGCCCTAAAAGAACAAGGCACAGACTTGAAGTTATTAGCAGAGCGCGGAGTTGAAGTTTTCTTTACTCAAGTATTTAGAGATAATTTTTTCCATGCCGACATGCACCCAGGCAATATTTTTGTGGCCTACGAAAAGCCTGAAGATCCCCACTATATTGGCATAGATTATGGAATCGTAGGTCAATTAGATGAACAGGATAAACGCTTAATTGCTGATGTCTTCCTAGCATTTTTTAATCACAACTACAGCAAACTCGCACATTTATTTATTGAGCAAGGTTGGGTAAGTGATAACACTGACAAAATGGCTTTTGAACGTGCGGTCACTCGCATCTGCCAACCATTAGCTGATAAGCCTCTTGCTGAAATCTCCTTTGGCCAAGTGCTATTAGAACTATTTAGTGTTGCTCGTGATTTTGAACTGATCGTTCAACCACAACTGATTTTGTTACAGAAAACTTTACTTTATGTAGAAGGACTTGGTCGTCAGCTTTACCCTCAACTGGATTTATGGCAAACCGCTAAACCTTTCCTTGAGAGTTGGCTGCAATCGCAAATTGGCGTTAAAGCCCAATACCAAAAGGTAAAACAACAGTTACCAAGTTGGTTGGAACATCTCCCCCAGTTACCAGAGTTATTAGTCGATAACTTAAAAATGGGGCGTGGACTGCTGCAGTCCCAACAACAAATGCTGAATCAATTTTTAAGTTTTCAAAGGAAAAAAATTACCAGTAACTACTATTTTTTTAGTGGCTTAGTAGGCTTTTTAACTATCCCTTTACTGCATCCATATCAACTACCTGAATGGGCGAATATTGCTTTAGGGGTAATTGCCACTGCACTATGGATTAAAGGTTGGCTAAGCCGCCCAGAAAAAGATAAACTTTAACCTTATATATTAAGAAGACATTAGGACCTTAACATGGGAAATATCGGTATTTGGCAACTACTTATCATTGCAGTAATCATTATTTTACTTTTTGGTACTAAAAAACTAAAAGGACTTGGTGGTGACTTAGGTGGAGCCATCAAAGGCTTCAAAAAAGCGATCAAAGATGAAGAAGCAAACGAGCCTAAAACTTTAGCTGAACAGCAAACTGCCAATCAACAAAAGACCGAAGCTGAAAAAGCAAAAGATAAGGCTTAAAAATGTTCGATGGCATCGGCTTTATGGAACTGCTGGTTATCATGATCATTGGCTTGGTTGTGCTTGGCCCAGAAAGACTTCCCCATGCTGTGAGGAGTGTCGCGAGTTGGATTCGTGCCATCAAGCGTATGGCTGGCTCCGTTCGAGATGAGCTAGAACATGAGTTAAAAATAGATAAACTTCATAAAGACCTAAAAAAAGCAGAAGAACTGGGTCTTGAAAATTTATCACCGGAATTACAACAGTCAGTCGAACAATTGCAGCAAGCGGCTGCAGATGTCAATCGTCCCTATCAAGACGTTCCCAACGATAAACCGAAAGAATAAATTATGTCAGCTTCGTTGCCTTTAATCAGCCACTTACTTGAACTTAGAAACAGGCTGCTAAAAGCGGTTGCCTGTGTGCTATTGCTGTTTATCGGCATGGCCTATTGGGCTCAAGACATCTATCATTTTGTTTCTGAACCTTTGCAACAAGTTTTGCCAGAAGGCACGTCAATGATTGCTATTGATGTTACAGATCCTCTTTTTGCCCCCATTAAATTAACCTTATTTTTAGCTTTCTTTTTAGCGATTCCTTATGTGCTCTATCAAGTCTGGGCCTTTATCGCACCCGCTTTATATAAACATGAGAAAAAGTTAATTTTTCCCTTATTGTTAAGTTCTACCATTTTGTTCTACGCAGGCATCGCTTTTGCGTATTTCTTAGTGTTTCCGGTTATTTTTGGATTCTTTACCAGTGTCGCCCCTGAAGGGGTTGAGATAGCGACAGATATTTCTACTTATCTTAGTTTTATTCTTAAAATGTTTTTTGCCTTTGGGCTAGCCTTTGAGATCCCCATAGCCGTGGTGTTATTATGCTGGGCTGGTGTGACAGAAGCCGATTCATTAGCAGCAAAGCGCCCCTATATTGTGGTGGCCGCTTTTACCATTGGCATGTTACTCACCCCACCGGATGTGATTTCACAAACCTTACTGGCTGTTCCTATGCTGCTGCTGTTTGAGATTGGTCTTGTTGTTGCTCGCCTATATTCAAAACCTGAGCAACCCGCAACCACGGAATAATAAAAGGATTTTTATGCGCTTAATTACTTTGCTAGCCCTAATATCGCCCATTGCTTTGGCCAATAATATTGAACAATCTTTGTTGGATTGTCGCCAACAGCAAGACTCTTTAAAACGACTTATGTGCTATGACCAAATTAATAGCAACCACACAGAGACTTCAACTACAACGTTAAACAACAGTAACCCAGTAAGCAGTTATGGGCTGAAGCAAAAACCTGCTGAGGCTGTAGACCAAATCGCGGCCAAGGTCGTTAAACAAAAGAAAAATGCCTATGGATACTATATTTGGACCTTAGATAACGGTCAGATATGGCAGCAGAAGGAAAAGGCTTATTTAAAATTAGATCACACCAAAAATGTGATCATTTCAGATGGTGCATTAGGTTCATTTTGGTTAAGCCAAGAAGGCATAAACAAACGCACCCGAGTGAAAAGAATAAAATAAATACTAGCGGAGTAATTTATGAACATCATTACCAGTGGCTTCCCTAATAAACGCATGCGCCGTTTACGCAAAAATGACTTTAGCAGACGCCTAGTGCAAGAAAACCAAGTTACTGTCAATGACCTGATTTACCCTATGTTCATTTTAGAAGGTAACGGCCGTCGCGAAGCGGTGGATTCAATGCCTGGTGTAGAGCGTGTTTCCATCGACTTGTTGATTGATGAAGCAAAAGAGTTGGTCGAACTTGGCATACCTGCCATTGCACTATTCCCTGTAACCCCCCAAGAGAAAAAATCGCTGCTTGCTGAAGAAGCCTTCAACCCAGATGGTCTGGCTCAAAAAGCGGTGCGAGCGTTAAAGCAAGCCTGTCCAGAGCTAGGAGTGATCACTGATGTCGCCCTCGATCCTTTCACGACCCATGGACAAGATGGCATTATTGATGACGAAGGTTACATCCTAAATGACATAACCACTGAAATCCTAGTAAAACAAGCCCTTTCCCATGCTGAAGCGGGTGCCGATATTGTTGCTCCATCTGATATGATGGATGGTCGTATTGGTGCAATTAGAGAAGCGCTAGAAGCTGCAGGCCACATCAACACCCAAATTATGGCCTACTCAGCCAAATACAGCTCGAGCTATTATGGTCCATTCCGTGATGCCGTAGGCTCTGCGAGCAACCTAAAAGGCGGCAACAAGCACAGCTACCAAATGGACCCAGCCAACTCTGATGAAGCTCTGTATGAAGTTGCATTAGACATTCAAGAGGGCGCAGATATGGTGATGGTTAAACCAGGTATGCCATATCTAGACATTGTTCGCCGCGTTAAAGACGAATTCAAAGTGCCTACCTTTGCCTATCAAGTCAGTGGCGAGTACGCCATGCATATGGCGGCGATTGAGAAAGGCTGGTTAGCTGAGAAACCCATTGTAATGGAATCTCTGCTGTGCTTTAAACGCGCTGGCGCCGATGGCATTTTAACTTACTTCGCTAAGCGTGTAGCCCAGTGGTTAAAACAACAAAGCTAAGCTAGCCCCTGAATCGACAAAAGCCTGCTCTGTAATCTCTCAGAGCAGGCTTTTTTGTATCCGCTATATATAGACTAATTTAGAATACGAGGTGCGCCACGCCTGCTACTACAGGCAGGGTGACCAAGGTACGAAGGATAAAGATTACAAACAGTTCCCATAGTTTTACTGGGATCTTAGAACCTAATAACAGTGCACCTACTTCAGACATATAAATCAACTGTGTTACCGACATCGCCGCAATCACAAAGCGAGTCATGTCAGCCTCGATACTGGTGGCCAAAATAGAAGGTACAAACATGTCTGAGAAACCCACCATAACCGTCTTAGCGGCTTCAATTGGCTGTGGTATAGCCAATAATTCAAACAATGGAATAAACGGCATGCCTAACCAATCAAAAACAGGTGTGTATGTGGCAATCATCAGCGCGGTAGTACCAATGGCCATTACTACAGGCAATACACCGAAAACCATATCGATAGCATTTTTTACGCCATCCTTTGCCACACTTGCTAAACTAGGCACAGTCTCAGCACGTTTAAGCGCCATTTCAAAGCCATAACCTACCGTGCTATAACCCGCCGGTATCACCTCATTTTCCTGTTGCGGTTGACTGCCATCAATATAAAGATCTTGTTTATTAGAGAGCGGTGGCAATCTTGGAACAATAATAGCTGCGGCTACTCCTGCCAAACAAATAGCAAAATAGAAAGGAACAAATAAATGCTCTAAGTTAACTTGCGCCAACACCACTAAAGAAAAGGTAATTGATACTGCTGAGAATGTAGTACCGATGACTGCCGCTTCCCTCTGAGTATAATACTTTTCTTCATACTGCTTAGAAGTCAGCAAAATACCCACGCTGCCATCGCCTAACCAAGACGCCAATGAATCAATTGCACTACGGCCAGGTAAGTTGAAAACAGGGCGCATAACCTTAGTTAGCAAAATACCAAATAGCTCCAACAAACCAAAATTCAGTAACAATGGCAAAAGTAAGCCAGCTAAGATAAAAACAGAGAACAGCACAGGCATCAGATCGCCAAAAACTAAGCCGCCAGTATCTGCACTATAGATAGCTTCATGACCCAATTTAAAATAAGTCGCTAACGCAAATACCATGCCCACCAATCTTACTAACAGCCAAGGCAAACTAACGCTTAGCAACTGCTCTAAGAAAGAGCCTGACTTGATAAAGCTTGGTTTACTTAGCTTATAAATCAAACTGGCTACACCTGTGATAGAAACCACCACTGTCAATACTAAAGTCGCATAATCGCCCACTAATGCTTGAATCCCTTTCGCCAAAATAGCAATTGGTATCGTGATATTCCCTTCATAACTTACTGGAGTCATGAATAATAAAATACCAATAATGGAAGGGATCAAAAACGTAACTAAAGTCGTCATTGAGTAAGATTTATTCTGTTTTGGGTTTTTCATACTTCAACCTAATATTCTGTTTATTTAGCAAACAGGCTCTGTATTTTATAAGCTGCGCGAAGATTACCTTAAATCGTAAATAAGTAAACCCCCACTTACCCCAAAGTGTGACTTATTATTCATATTTATTGCCAAATAATGCATATACAAATAATTTAAAACTTTAAGTATTCAATACCCACAAAATTAAAGACATCACCACAAAAGGAAATTAAGTGCCAGCTTAACTAAAGCTAACTATTTAATAAATGATAAAATTCTGTTTCTAGGCCATTTAATTTAATTTCATATACTAATGCCAGTTGCTGCCCCAACGTTCCCTCAGGAAATCCGTTACTGTGCCACCATACTAGATAAGGTTCTGGCAGCTTTAATAACGGCACGCCTTTATATTTACCAAATGGCATGGCTTGGTTTAAGGCGTTAATAAACTTCTGCTGCTGTGCATCTGCTTTATTCATAAGCTTAAGCTCTTTATAATGTTGAAAGAATTTTAATATTTTGTACCACTTGTGTACTGCTGGGATAAACCATGGAAGCTGCTGTATTACTCACCACTTTTGCTTGCGGATTACTGTTCAGCCGCATAGGCTTACCGCCGATGATTGGCTACCTGATTGCTGGCTTTGCCCTCTTTTCCTTTGGCTTAGATTTGCAACAATTAAGTATTATTGAACATATTGCCGAGATCGGTATTACCTTACTACTGTTTGCTATCGGCTTAAAACTAGATATCAAAAGTCTTTTGCAAAAAGAAATTTGGGCGGGGGCAAGTCTAACATTTTCAGCTTCTATTTTAGTGACTTTGGGTTTACTGAAATGTATGGCATGGATAGGGCTAACAGCAATAGAGGGCTTAAACCTGAATCAGTTGTTGCTTATCAGCTTTGCTCTAAGTTTCTCAAGTACTGTTTTTGCGGTGAAAACCCTAGAAGATAAGGGGGATATGGCAGCCCTTTATGGACAGATTGCTATTGGCATTCTGATTATGCAGGATATTTTTGCTGTAATTTATATGACCGCCAGTAAAGGTCAATGGCCAAGTATTTATGCCTTAGGTTTGTTACTGCTTCCTCTGGCAAGACCGCTACTGTATCGCATCTTAGATAAAGTCGGCCATGGTGAACTGCTCGTCTTATTTGGGCTATTTAGTGCCTTTGTTCTAGGCGCTTGGTTGTTCGAGCAACTCGGGGTTAAGCCAGATCTTGGCGCACTTTTCTTGGGAGTTTTACTGGCGCCACACCCCAAAGCAAATGAACTTGCAAAATCCTTATTAAGTTTGAAGGAGCTACTATTGATTGGCTTCTTTTTAACGATAGGTTTAAGTGGTTTACCTACCCTTAGCGATCTATACCTAGGATTAATCTTACTGCTATTGCTGCCCATTAAATTTATTGTGTTTTATTTAACTAACTATTGGTTTGGGTTTCGAGGCAGAACCTCATTAATGACAGGTTTAGCACTGACTAACTTCAGTGAATTTGGCCTGATTGTGATTAGTATTGCCATCGCTGCTGGCAGTCTGCCTAGCCAGTTTGCTACTGCGATCGCGATCAGCTTGTCTATCAGCTTTATCATTAGCTCTCCGCTAAATATACTCAACGAACAACTTTATCAGAAATTTGCCAAATTTTTCTCTACCGCCCAAAAATCTACACTGCACCCGCTTGATATTCCACTACAAATTGGCACCCACAAATGTTTAGTACTTGGTATGGGGCGGGTAGGCGCTGGTGCCTATGATGAACTCAAAAAGTTTTATGATGATGATATCCTTGGTATCGACCACAAGATAGAATTGGTTGAACAACATCAACAACAAGGGCGTAATGTCATCTGCGGCGATGCTTCAGATAAAGATTTTTGGGATCAACTTTGCCATCACAGTAGCCAACTAGTGTTACTGGCAATGCCACACCATATGGGTAACATTTTTGCACTGGAGCAACTTAGAGCCAGTGGCTATTTGGGCCAAGTAGCTGCCATTGCTAGATTTGAAGATGAAGCTAAACAGCTAAAGGAACTCGGTGCCGATAATATTTATAATCTTTATCAAGCTGCCGGTGCCGGTTTTGCAGAAAATTTTATCAAAAAACAGCCTAGACCTCAGACCAGATAACGGGTTATTATTTTTGCTGGTAACTAAATCAAGGGCGATTTCTGCCGCTTGTTTTATATGTTAATTAGCATTAAGCCCCGAAAGGCTTAGATAGCGCAGTTAAGTAAAAACTGCGCTAAATTTAGTTTAAAAGCCCTTTGGCATAGGAGCAATCTAAATGCAAAGCCCAGAGCAGTTGGCAGGTGCACTTTTTAGTAAACATTTTAAAAGTCAGCCAGAAGCTATTTTTATTGCGCCTGCACGAGTTAATCTGATTGGTGGTCACACCGATTATAATGAAGGTTATGTACTCCCTACTGCTATCAATCTTTATACCGCCATCGCCATCTCTAAACGTGATGATTTACATTTTAATGCGATATCTCACCACTATAGCGACCCATTAAGCTGGCATGCCAATGAACTCGATCAATTCCAAGCAAGTTCAAAGCTCAATGGCAACTGGGGAGAGTATCTTAAAGGGGTTTGCCGCTCTTTTATTGATACCGGCCTAGACATTGCAGGAATGAATATCGCCATCGCTTCCAATGTGCCGGTAAAATGTGGTTTAGCCTCATCAGCAGCACTCGAAGTCGGTTTTGCCAAAGCAATGAATCATTGCCAAGCTCTTGAACTCTCACCCCTTGCTTTAGCACAGCTATGCCAACGCGCCGAAAGCCAATACATTGGTTTTGAATGTGGCATCATGGACCACATTACAAGTGCTTGCGCCGAAGAAGGCCATGCTCTTCTTATTGATTGCATGGACCTTGACCCTCAGCCTGTTTCAATACCTGATAACTTAAGTTTATTGATCATAAAGCCTGAAGTCTCTCTAAGCAGAACAGCTAACGACTATGCCAACCGCCAACGAGAGTGCAAGCAAGTGGTTGATTTTTTTGGCTTAAACAGTTTACGAGAACTCACTTATGAGCAATTGCTCGCAGCCAAAAGCCAACTCGATCCAATACTTTTTAAACGAGCACACCATGTTATATCGGAAAATAATCGAGTGTACCAGGCCAGCAAAGCCCTCAAACGAGGTCAAATCGATAAGTTCAGTTTGCTAATGAGAAATGCCCATGCCTCGATGCGTGATGACTTTGATTTAAGCCTCCCTGAAATTGATAATCTCGTTGAAATGCTCAGCGATACTATTGGCAATCAAGGCGGTGTTCGCGTTACCGGAGGTGGTGTAGGGGGTTGTGTTGTGGTTTTAGTTGAACATGAATTAACTGAAAAAGTGATTAATATTGTAGAAAACGATTTTGTAAAAAATACTGGTCTAGAAACGAAAACTTATTTATGCACAGCATCTAGTGGTGCATTTAAATTATAAAACTACTTTGTTAATAAATTAGCCAGCCAGTTATCGCTGGCTTTTTTATTACTCTCTATTAATTGCCTCTCTTTATTAATTATTTTCTCAACAACATCTATTTCATTGTAAATATTTTGTTGCAATTCAGTTGGCCATATTGCTAGGATGTTATCGTTAAGAGTTTGTATACAAAACTCAAACAAAACCCATCTGAAAAATAATTCATCACAGGGAGATGATAAGATGAAAAGCTCATTTATGGCTAAAACAATTCGTTTAGCTTTAATCGGTGGTGCGGCGACAACTGCATATACCGCTCCAGCTTTGGCTGTTGAAGAAGCCGCTGAAGAAGTAGAACGCGTTGAAGTAACGGGTTCGCGTATTAAGCGTGCGGACCTAGAAGGTGTAAGTCCGGTTACTATTTTAACAGCTGAAAACATGAAGCTGGAAGGTAACTTTACTGTTGCTGATGCACTTCGTAACTCTAACTTAAACTCTTTTGGTAGTTTCTCAGAAACTTCAGGTAGCTCAGCTCAATCACAAGCAACCATCAACTTACGTGGCGCTGGTTCAAGTCGCACTCTAGTACTTATTGATGGCCGTCGTATGGTTGGTTCACCAACCCTAGGTGGTGCTTCTGCCAACCTTAACGCCATCCCAATGGCTGCCGTTCAAAGAATTGAAATTCTTACTGATGGTGCATCTTCGATTTACGGCTCTGACGCGATTGCTGGTGTAGTTAACATCATCATGAAAAAAGAAGTTGAAGGTGTAACCATTAATGCTGGAATTGGTTCTCGTACACGTGATGAAGGTATTAACAGCCGTGAATTTTCTGTAGTGGCAGGTACCACAAACGATAAAGGTAGTATTACATTTGCATTTGATATGCAAAAACGTGACGGTATCGCAGATAAAGATCGTGATTTTACTAAAGCCTCTACTATAGGCCCAGATTCAAGCCTTTACTTTAATACTGATGGTTGGAGTTACTACGGTGCTAATCTTAACGCACCAGATGGATCGCACATCAAACCTGCAACAAACTGTGACTCATTAATCGAGCAATATGGAAACGATACATTTGCACTTGTAGATGCTTCGATTTTTGGCCCTGGAAGTGAAGCCTGCGCATTTGCATATGCTAACGTTTCTTACAACAAGGCATCGATTGATCGTAACACAGTATTTGTAGATGCTGATTACCAAATTACTGATAATGTAGAGTGGTTTGGTCGTGCTATGGTTGTTAAAAATTCTTCATTTGGTCGTTACGCTCCACCGGCAGCTCCTTGGAGCAACATGCAAGCGACTAACTCGCTAAATCCATGGGGGGTTGCAGATGATAACCCAGAAGCTTTTGCTGACCCAAACAACCCTGGACAGTCTTGGGTGCCTCGTAATACAGATGGCAACCCTGTAGATAAAGATGGTAATGTAATTGCTTACGATCCAGCTAATGGTTATACAAGCACAACTGGCTACTGGCGCTGGGTTGATGTGGGTAACCGTGATGGTAATTCAGATGATTACACTCAAGATTACGTTATGGGTTTCCGTGGTGAACTAGACATCCTAGAGGATGCTAACTGGGAAGTTTACTATCACCACAATACTCAAGATAATAAAAACGTAGGTGAATATTACCTAAGTTATGGCGGTCAAGCATACATCGATCAAAACCACGAAAGTGATTACGCTAGTTATGCAGATATGCTAAAACAGACTACACTGACAAATGATAAAGGTGTAATGGATCAGCTATACGCTGGTTTTGGCTTTAGCGCATTAGAACTTCCAGGCGGTACAGCAGGCCACTACTTTGGTTTTGAAACATACAAGCAAAGTTATGCTTCAATCTACGATGCCCAATCTGAAGTTGGCCTTGTAGGCGGGTCTGCTGGTAACTCTGCTGCGGGCGAACGTACTGTTGATGCAGCATTTTTCGAAACTAACCTGCCAGTTTTTGATGGTGTAGAAGTTATTCTTGCTGCTCGTTACGATAATTACTCTGATTTTGGTGGTCAAACATCCCCAAAGGCTGGTATTACTTACCGCCCAAGTTTTGTTGATGGTCTAATTATTCGTTCATCTTACGCTGAAGCTTTCCGAGCACCTGCACTAGATCAACTATATGCTGCAACATCATTCTCTGCAGAATCCGCTATTGATTTTGTAAATGGTGGTACTCAGCCTCAACAGTTCGATACTTGGTACAAGTCTAACCCAAATCTAGGTCCAGAAACTTCTGATTATTTCAACTTCGGTTTCGCTTGGGACTTCATTGAGGACAACATGATTAAGGTTGATTACTTCGATCTAAAAATCGATAACGTAATTAACACTCGTACTGTTCAAAGTCTAATTAATGGTGAGAAAAACGGTACATTCCAGTCTACCACCAGTGAAGCTGTTGCAGATGCTTCAACTTTCTACTTATTACGAAGCACTAGCGGTCGTTTAGTAGAAGCAGGTACTGGTTATGACAACGCTTCTAAACTTCAAATCAAGGGTGTAGACGTTGCGTATCAAGCTTCATTTGAAGTAGGCCCTGGTGATTTAAGCTTTAATTGGGTTAACAGTTTCACTTTGGATTACTCTTATGAAGCTGAAGCTGGAACCGCAGCTCGTAACACTGCCGGTTGGGCTGGTCAACCGAAGCTTAAATCGGTATTCACTTCTGGCTACGCATGGTCAGATTTTGGTGTAACTTACAATGCGAATTACACTCACTCAACTTACGAAGATAAGTTTGATGACAACAACAATCCAACTGGTAAGCTAGACTCTTGGTTAATCCACAACGTATCAGCTTACTATGCTTCACCATTTGGTAAAGTAACAGCCTCTGTTGCTAACTTAACTGATGAAGATCCAGTATTGTCAGCAAACGGTACGTGGGATTACCCAGAGCTATACAATAACTTAGGACGTCAAGTTCGAGTTAATTACAGTATTAGCTTTTAATCACTATTAAGTGTAAAGTAAAGGCTGCTTCGGCAGCCTTTTTTAATGGAGTAAAGATGTCAAATCACTGGGATAATTATTGGCAAGCAGGAAACTTTCATTCTTTTAGCCAAGATTATAAAGATAATTACGAAGGAGTCTTATTTGAGTTTTGGAAAAATATCTTTAAACAAGCTCCATGCGCAGCTGCGATTCTAGATATAGCATCTGGGAATGGTGCGATTGCTGAACTAGCATTAAACTTTTGTGATCTTCCAAAATCTATTATTGCTTGCGATTTAGCCAAGCTACAACCCAAACCAACATTATTAGACAAAATTGAGTTTCATTCACAAGTCAATTGTGAAAAACTGCCCTATCCGGATCTAAAATTCGATTGCATCACCTCTTCCTTTGGCATTGAATATGCCAATTTAGACCTAGCCCTAGATGAAGTTTATCGAGTGCTAAAATCGCACGGCAAAGCACATTTTATCATCCACCACCAAGGCTCTACTTTAATTAATCTCAATCAAAGTATTTTAACAACCATTAATGCCATGTTTGAATTGGATTTATTCAATAAAGCAACTGCCGCTTTAGTCGAATTTAATCCCAAATCTGTAGCATTTAAACAATTCAATTCGGTGATGAATGCATTAGTGAAATTAAATGGTGAAGGTTTTGATAATTCAGGCATTGGTCAGTGTTTTGCTGGTTTAATACAAAGCAACTTAAATTCGAATCAAAAACAAAAGCTAATCCAGCAATGGCAGCAAGAGTTTCAAGCATCTCAAGCACGTTTATTAGAGATGATGAATGCTGCAAAATCAGCCGAACAACTTGATAGCATTCTAAGCTCAAAGCCTTATTGTAGCTCATATTCTGAGGTAATTTGCCCTGACAATGGTTTACTTGCCTGGCAGCTGCAAATAAACTAATCAATTTCACTTTACGCAACATTTAATTTCGATCATTGCGCATTATGCGAAAAAACAGCTTTACTTATAACCAACCGGTATAGATATTAATTTTTTTGCTACATGCAATGAAGTTGAACTTGACGCTCAAATAATATTGAATACGGCTTTACGACCGTAAGTCTAGCCGTTACCAGTTGCACTGGGCGGAGCAAGTTTTACAGCCGCTGCTGATGAAGCAACCGCTAATAATGAAAAAATTGAGCAAATTGCGGTAGTTGGTACCCGAGCTGCGGCTCGCTCTGTAGGTGACTCACCAGTACATATTGATATTATTGACGCAGAAGAGCTAGGCAAAATATGGCTCGACTGAATGATTGATATGTTAGTAACTGCGGTACCTTCATTTAACTCTCGTGCGCAACCGATTTCTGATTCGGCAACATTAATGCAGCCTGCGAATTTATGTGGGCTGCCTTCTGATTCAACCTTAGTGTTAGTCAATGGTAAGCGTCGTCAACGTAACCCTGTTGTTGCCGTCAATGCGATACTTATGATGTTATCGGAGACGGTTTATTCGTTAACTTAGGCGTATCATTCTACGTCATCTTATAATCATCAAATAAAAAGGCAGCTTTTAAGCTGCCTTTTTTAAAACTATTCAATTAATTGTTATTCCATACAATTTTTAACCTCCCTAGATTCCTACTCATCTCCCATAGATTTAAAATTGTCCACCATCATATGGTTACATTTTGGATGCAACCGCTTGCATCTTCCTACAAAAGATCACAATATGAAAACATAGAGTTAACAAATTGTTACACTCTATATTTTTTACAGGGAGATAAAAAAACATGAAATCAAAAATATATAAACATACGCTGATTGCGGCCAGTGTTTCTGCATTATTTGCATTAAGCACCCCAGCTTTTGCGAACAGTGCCACTGGCTCAATTTATGGGCAAGCCGAGCCAGGTGAGAAAATAACCTATACAAATACCCAAACAGGTGTTTCTCGCACTATTACCATTTCTGAAAATGGACGTTTTAATGTTAAAAGCGTACCACCAGGTATCTACGTAGTTAAAGACTCCTCAGGGAATACCCAAGAGATTCGAGTCAACTTAGGTAGCGGTGCTTATGTTTCCTTTGGAGCTTCAGAAATAATTGAGGTCACTGGTTCTCGAGTTTCTACCATCGATGCCACTAGCAGCGAATCCTCTTTTGTGTTTGATGCATCAGATGTTGAGCGCTTACCTGTTGCTCGTGATTCTGTATCAGTCGCCTTACTCGCACCTGGCGCAATTCAAGGCGGTAGTGCATTTGGTCGAAATTTACCTTCTTTTGGTGGCGCCTCTATTGCGGAGAATGGCTATTACATAGACGGCATGGATGTGACCAATTTACGCACCATGTTGGAATATGCAACTTTACCTCAAGATGCAATTCAGCAAACTGAGGTTAAATCTGGTGGCCTTGGTGCCGAATACGGTCGTTCTCTTGGCGGTATTATTAATGTTGTGACCAAGTCTGGTACAAATGAGTGGGAATTTGGTGGTTCCGTGTTCTATGAGCCACAATCACTAAGATCTAAAGCAAAAAATTCAACGGACTACCTTAACGACACAATTGGCGCATATCGCTCTGAAGATACCCGTGATGCATTAGAGTATAATATTCATGCTGGTGGTGCATTAATTGAAGATACACTATTCTTCTTTGGTAACGTGCAAGGACAAAAAATTGAAAGGGATAACTATAGTAAAAATGATAGTTACCAATATTCGATTTCCAACCCTAAGTATATGGCCAAACTGAACTGGTATATCACAGAAGATCACTCAGTTCGTTTTACCCATATTAATAACGAAACCGATTGGAAATATAAAAACTATACCAATCCGGTTGAGCCACAAACTGGTGCAACTATTCCATGGACAGGCAGCCACGGAGATTTAAGTTCAGAGTATGAGTATACCACTGGTGGTACGATTAACATTGCAGGTTATACTGGTTACCTAACCGATGACATAACCTTAGATGTTATGTACGGTAAGTTAGAATCCAAATATGCCAAAATCCCTAACCTAGAGGGTGATACTTGTGCTTATGCTTGGGATACTACAGGTGGTGTAGGCTGGGGTGGGCGAACAGCAATTGGTTGCTGGAATGCTCCGGTTCAAGCAATTGTAACTGATCAAGTCGATGATAAAGATGAGCGCACCAGCTTAAAAGTAGGTCTGGACTGGGCGCTAGGTGACCATCTAGTCCGTGTAGGCTATAACAGTGAAGTTTATGATGCAACCTCACCAGGTGTAAAATATTCTGGTGACGAGTATTTCCGATACGTAACAGCTGATGCCAATGAAAACGGCTGTCGTATCAACGGGGTGGACCAAGCCTGTGGCACCGAAACTGTACGCTACCGTACATACTTCACCCAAACCGCCACATTTAAAACAGAAAATACCGCCTTCTTTGTAGAGGATTCATGGCAAATGACCGATGATATGTTGTTATATCTAGGTCTACGAACAGAGAAATTCTCTAACTACGCAGGTAGTGGTGAAATCTTTGTAGAGTCTGATAACCTATTCGCTCCACGTTTAGGCTTTGCATGGGATGTAAATGGTGATTCTTCTGCCAAGCTATTTGCTTCTTTAGGCCGAAACTATATCCCTGTTGCAGCTAATACCAACATTCGTGCAACCCGTGAAGAATTATTTACCGAAAACTGGTATCTAGCTCCAGATGGTTGGAATGCTGACGGTACAGCAGTTACTATGGGTGCTGAAATTGGACAAGGGGTTTACGATGAGCAAGTTCCTAAACCAGAACGTATTGCTGATCAAAACTTAAAGCCAATGCACCAAGATGAATTAATTGTTGGTTACCAGCAGTTTATTGATGATAACTGGAGCGGTGGCGTTAAGTTTACCGGACGTATGATTCAGAGCGGTATGGATGATTACTGCGGAAAAGATGGCTTTGCACGCTGGGCTGCAGATAATGGCCACACTAACTTTGATCGCCATGATTTAGCAGGTTGCGTACTGATTAATCCAGGTGAAGACGTAACCTTAGCCATGGATCTAAATCATGATGGTACCCTGACTAGCGCTACCGTTCCAGCTTCGTATTTAGAACTACCTAAGTATGAGCGTAACTATGCTGGTCTTGAGTTCACCCTTAACCGTGAATTAGCTGATTCTTGGCAGGCGAACTTCTCTTATGTACTTTCACGTACTTGGGGTAATGCTGAGGGCTATGTAAATACTTCACTAGCCCAAGAAGATGCTGGCGCAACCCAAGACTTTGACCATGCTAACTTTATGGATGGTGCACACGGAGACCTACCAACAGACCGTCGTCATCAGTTTAAAGCCTATGGCTTGTATGAAATTACTGATGAACTATATGTATCAGCGAATGCTTCATTACTTTCTGGCACACCATTAAGCTGTCAAGGTTATGTAAGTCTAGCTGGTATGGATGAAGATCCAAGTGGCTCCGGCTCTACAGATTATGATGCTCATAACTTCAGTCGCTATGGTGCGTCTAGTTTCTACTGTAAAAATGAAGCTGGTCAACAAGTACTTAATGAGCGTGGCGGTGAAGGCCGTTCTAATTGGTTATTCAACCTAGATATGGGTGTAACTTATGCGCCAAGCTGGGTTGAAGGCTTAGCTGTGAGTGCCAAAGTATTTAACATCCTAGACCGTCAAGAACCTACAGTAATTGACCAACAAAAAGATATGTCACAAGGCAACAATGAAATTAACCCTGGCTTCCTGAAACCAGTGTCATTCCAAACGCCTCGCTATGTACTGCTATCTGCAAGATACAGCTTCTAATTAGATAACGGTATTATAAATAAACGGCCGCTTATGCGGCCGTTTTTGTAAGAGAAAGCGACACACTTGTTATGAGTGGCCAGCAAGATTAATCGGACAACACCATAATTAATTTCACTTTACGCAACAATTAATTTCGGTCGTTGCGTATTATGCAAAAAACAGCTTTACTTATAACCAACCGGTATAGATATTAATTTTTTTGCTACATACAATGAAGTTGAGCTTAACACTCAGATAACATTAGAGTGTTTATTACAACAAAAGCCAAAGGCGCGTTAAGACGTCGGCAACATTTTACTTTGTATGGGAAATAACTATGTCTATTAAAACAACAGGGAAATACGGCTTGACGGCCGTAAGTCTAGCAGTCACCGTTGCACTGGGCGGAGCAAGTTTTACAGCCGTTGCTGATGAAGCAACCGCTAATAATGAAAAAATTGAGCAAATTGCGGTAGTTGGTACCCGTGCAGCACCTCGTTCAGTAGGTGATTCTCCAGTTCCTATTGATATTATTGACGCAGAAGAGCTAGCAAAAAATGGCTCAACCGACATGATTGATATGTTAGTAACTGCGGTACCTTCATTTAACTCTCGTGCGCAACCTATTTCTGATGCTGCCACCCTTATTCGTCCCGTAAACCTACGTGGTTTACCTTCTGATTCGACCTTAGTGCTTGTGAACGGTAAGCGTCGTCACCGTGCCTCTGTAATCGCCTTCCAAGGTGGTGGCCTGAACGATGGTGCCCAAGGTCCAGATATTTCTGTTATCCCAGGGGTTGCCCTTAAACAGGTTGAAGTTCTGCGTGATGGTGCATCGGCACAATACGGTTCTGATGCCATCGCCGGTGTAATGAACTTTGCCCTAAATGATAGCTCAGAGGGTGGTTCAATTGCGGTACAATCTGGCCAATACTATGAAGGTGATGGTGCGACAACAACCGTTGAAGCCAATCTAGGTTTACCTTTGACTGATGCTGGTTTTATTAATATTTCAGGTCAGCTAAAACAAGCGGATGCCACTAGCCGTTCCGTTCAGCGCCCTGATGCTGCAAATTTAATTGCAGAAGGCAACACCGCAGTGGCCAACCCTGCGCAAATCTGGGGTAATCCAGAAATTAAAGATGATTACACAGTATTCATCAACACAGGATTGGACATCAGCGATTCAGCTAAGGTCTATGCCTTTGGTAACGTTTCTTCCCGTGAAGTGACAGGTGGTTTCTACTACCGTAACCCACACAATCGCGGCAACGTATTTTCGCTAGATGATGGTGCAACTTTACTCGTTGGTGCTGTAAACGGTGATCCATCAAGCTGTGGCATTGTGCCGATCCCTAAAAACTTAGATGGTTCTGACGGCAATGTTTTAACGTCTCAACCATACCAAGATGTCGTTTTAGGTGATGATAATTGTTTTGCCATCAACCAACTGTACCCAGGTGGTTATACTCCAAGTTTTGGTGGTACGGTTGAAGATAAATCATTCTTTGCTGGTGTGAAAGGTGAAATTGCAGAGTGGAACTACGATTTAAGTGCAGGCTGGGGTAACAACAAAGCCCAGTTCCGTTTAAATAACTCTGTCAACCCATCCATGGGGCTTGAGTCACCGAAAAACTTCAATACCGGTGCCTATGAGCAGGATGAGTTAACGGCTAACTTTGATTTATCACGCTTTTTAAGCATTGGTGGTAAAGATGTTAGCTTTGCAACCGGTATTGAATACCGTAAAGAGACTTTCACCATTTATCAAGGTGATGAAGCTTCTTGGAAAGCCGGCCCTTATGCAGATCAAGGATTTGTAATTGGTTCCCACGGTTTCAAAGGCTTTGGCCCTGAGTCTGCTGGTGAAAATTCACGTAGCAATATTGGTATTTATATCGATACCGAAACTCAAATGACCGACGACTGGTTGGTTAATGCTGCATTACGTTATGAGGATTTCACTACCTTTGGTGATACCTTAAACTATAAGTTAGCTACCCAATACTCGGTATCTGAAGACTTGTCGGTGCGTGCCTCACACTCTACTGGCTTCCGTGCGCCAACGGTTGGTCAAGAAAACGTAGTGAATACCCAAACTTCTATGATCAATGGTCAACTAGTACAAAGCTTTATTGCGCCACCATCGGATCCATTGGCTTCATACCACGGTGCGCAACCACTCAAACCAGAAGAATCAACCAACTTTACCCTTGGTGCAGTATTTGAATCTGGTGACTTCTTCTTAACGGTTGATTATTACAACATCGAGGTAATAGGTCGTCTAGCACAGTCTAGCCCTGTGGATGTTTTAGCAAGCTCACATGAAGATTTGAAAGCGCTTGGTGTACAAAATCCAGAGCTGATCTCTGCGGTAACCTTCTACACCAATGACTTTGATACGACTACCCGTGGTGTTGATATCGTTGCCTCTTATGAAGCGCAAATCTTAGGTGGCGATGCTAAGTTTAGCTATAACCAGAACCTAAACGTCACTACCGTTGATAAGTATAATCCAGACACTACCGATGAAGGTAAGGTCAAGCGTCTAGAAAAAGGTATTCCATTAGATCGCTTTAACCTAACTTGGAGCCAGTCGTGGGACAAGCTAAGTGCTAACTTACGTGCAAATTACTTTGGTAAGTACTTTGCGACCCATGCTGATGACACTTCAGACTGGGGTTCAGAAATTGCTAATAGTGCAATTACTCTAGACTTAAATGTTAGCTATCAAATCATTGATGGTTTAGGCCTTACTGTAGGCGCCAATAACCTGCTTGATCAAAAGGCACAACGCATTAAAGATAGCGCTTATTCTGTTGTTGGTGGTCAATACTACGAGAGTGGTCCGTTTGATTACAACGGTGGCTTCTACTACGGTAAGTTGTCTTACAGCTTCTAAATTAGTAATAAAGCAAACAAAAACCCAAGCTATTTAGCTTGGGTTTTTTATTAAGTAGCATCAAAAATTAGCAGGCTAACTGGCTGGGATATCTTTCACTTTTTTCAGTGCAGCCATTAGCTCGTTACGATTTTCGATAAACACATCAGCAATTTTCTCACTGATGTCTTCAGCAATAGAATCATCTGCTTTAGCAATTAAATCTACGATTGAGTACATACAATCTAACCTTTGATCATAAGCATCGGCTAACTTCTTTTCCATGTACTCCCCTGCCGTGTCTCCATTGCGCTTTACAACGCGGTAAATAACTTCAACAGCCATGCGTGCTCGTCTCCATTTTTATAGATTTCAATAGCATACACAAAACACATGGATAAATAAACAGTAATCCTAAAATAACTCATGCATTAAAACTTGTGGAAAGCCGCAATAACCTCAATAAAATCTTCTAAGCCACAATCAGCCTCTAACAACGAGTTATCTATATTAAGAGCGTCATCATCGAGTGCCACCTCTTCCCCATGCAAGGCATTCGCCCACACCTGCACTTGACCATCTTCAATGACTAAGTTGACTTCACTACCGATGTGCTGCCATTTAGCACCGAGTTTAAAGGGATCTTCTGCCAACCATTGCTGCAACTGCTTTTGTAGTGACTTGTCGGCGGCGTACTCTTCATTAAACCAGACGGCAAAGGCTTCATGGCCCATTGAAAACTCTGTCACCAGCAAGCCAGTAATAGGATCTCTACGAAATTCTGCTTCCACTTAATTGTTCCTGCTCGTACACGGATATAAAAAAAGCCAGCGCAAAGCTGGCTTTATCACATCTCAATTCGATTTAGTCCGCTTTTTTTGCTTTCTCAATAGAGAATAGCTCAACTTCAAAAATAAGTGTGGAATACGGAGGAATAGCGCCCACGACGTGAGCGCCGTAAGCGAGCTCAGAAGGGATAGTAAAACGGAATTTAGATCCCACTGACATTAACTGAACACCTTCGGTCCAGCCTGGAATCACTCCGTTTAAAGCAAAGGTAATTGTTTCACCATGAGAGCTGTCAAATACCGTACCGTCAATCAAAGTACCATGGTAACGCACTTTTACTTTATCTTCAGCACTTGGCTTGTCGCCTTCAGCGGCAACCAGAACTTCATATTGCAAGCCAGAATCAGTAACGATGACACCGTCTTTCTTTTTATTTTCTTCTAGATACTGAGCACCTTCCATTTTCGCAGCTGCTTCAGCCTCTTGAGCTTGCGCTTGTCGCTTCTGCTGAATGCTTTCACCCAGTGCTTTAAGAATAGTTTGGATTTCTTCTTGGCTTAAGCTCAGGTTTTCTTCACCCTTAAGGCCATCTTTGAAACCCTGCGCCACAACTTCTGAATCAAAGCTTAAGCCTAAACCTGTTAGCTCTCCATTTTGTGCATGGGCATAAAGACCATTTGCGGCACCCATAGCATAAGCTTGTTTTTGAGCTTCGGTAGTAAGCTCCACCTTAGCAGGAGCAGCTTCGTGATTACATGCAGCTAAAGTAGCTACTGATAATGCCAATAGTGACATTTTAAATACAGACTTCATAAGTTCCCTTAAAATCAGATTATCTTCAGATCGTTTTTATAATTGCCAACTCTAACTTAGATATACAATACTTCCAAGTGCAAAGCATATAAGATTAAGCTAAATTTCAGATTAAGACTACATAGCACTCTTTTGGTTCATGGTTTGTGTTAATATTTGTACTTTTATTACTTTTGCGATTTTTATGACCCAAGAACATCGAATAGACTTACTTGAAATGAAATTAGCGTTTCAAGATGAAACCATTGAGAAATTAAATCAAGAATTAATTGAACTCAATGAAATCGTTGCGTTCCAAAAAGAACAATTGAACTATTTAACCAGTAAAATACAAGCTCTTGGTGGTAGCAACCTTGCTTCTGAAGATGAAGAAACCCCTCCTCCGCATTACTAACAGTTTATGCCTTAGTACTGTATTACTAATGCAAGGATGCGCCAGCAGTTTTGCTCCTGAGCATCCGTTGCTAATGGCGACAGCTAAAACAAATATTCATCAAGGCTATAGCCAGCAACCACTGCCACTAGACCAAGAATCTAATCTTTTACTTTATGCCCAAGAAATGGGGCGGCTTGAGCAACTTACTGGGGCTTTTACACAATCACAACGTCATTACCAACGAGCCATTGAGCTCTATCAACAGCAATGGCAAAGAGCCACTCTCTCAGCCACAGAAATAGCACAGCAGACCGCAGCGGTAATCATTAACGATCTTGCTATTAGCTACGGTGGTAATCCCTTTGAACAACTGATGCTACACCAATATCAGGGCATGAATTATCTATTTCAGGGTAATTTAGAAGCCGCTATGGTGGAAGCTCGGCAAGTGAACCAACTGCAGCAAATGCAATTACAGCAGTACCAAGGTGAGCACAGTGTGGCCGCGCTCGAATCCGGTGAGATTCAAAAGCAGCTATCCCAACTCAGTCGTAATGCCGGTAATCATGGCAGTTCATTGGTAAACAGTTATAACTATGTCTTTAGTGCTCTGCTGCATGATATCAGTGGCAATGCTAACGCCGCCTATATTGATATTAAGAAGGCCCACCAGCTCAGCCCTAATAACCCACAGCTTAAAAGTTGGCTGGCTGAATTAGCCCAAAAAGCAGAACTGGAAATGCCGCAGGGCTTTATCGGTGCTCCGGCCTCAAAAGGCCAAGGTACATTAGTATTACTTGGTGAACAAGGCTGGATTCAGGCTAAGAAGGCCATCAATATTCCGTTTTGGATTGACCGCAAATGGTATCGTCTATCTATGCCAAGCTATGGTCGCAGTTATCCCCCAGCACCACTCAAGCTGACTCTGGACAGTATTCCACTTAGTAATAACAGGGTGAATCAACTAGATAAGCTGGCCATCACCGCGTTAAAAGAACAGTACATCGCCATAGCGGCCAGGCAGATTGCCCGTATTTACGCCAAGGTTAAAGTTAATGAATCAATGGAATACGAAGCCCGTGGCCTTGAGCTAGCGGTAGAGATCTTTAACTTGATCTCAGAAAGAGCCGACCTTCGTAGCTGGCTGACACTACCCCAGGGAACTTCTTTAACTCGTAAGCATATCAGTGCCGGTAAGCATCAACTAAATATTAACGGTCAACTCAAGCAGCTTGAAATCAAACCAGGACGCACAACGATAGTTTGGGCCATCAAAGTTGACAACAAGCTTAAAATCCACTCTATTATTATTTAACTCAGAAAAGATCTTAGATCTAAATAGAAGGCAAAATTATGAAGATTAGCAACTATTTAATAGCCGTTTTTATCATTGCAACCGTCAGTGGTTGTTCTTCAAGGGTTGATTACGGTGATGCCCGTGAAGTCGAGACCGTTAACGAAAATTTCGGCTCTTCTGACGTACAATCGATTACCACTAAGATGGTCGACAGTATGTTGACTTTCCCACCAGTAGTGGCGATTACCGCCAATGAGCGACCGATCATCTTTGTGGATCGCATTAAAAACAAAACCACAGAGCATATAGATACCGAGTCCATTACCGACAGTATCAGCAATCAACTACTGCGCTCTGGCAAGTTCCGCTTTATTGATATGACTAAAGTAGAGGCGGTGAAGAAGCAGTTAAATTATCAAAATAACTCCGCTATGGTCAATCCTTCAACCGCAATTAAATTTGGTCGCCAAGTTGGCGCCGAATATATGCTTTATGGCAACCTTTCGAGCATCATCAAGCAAACAGACGATACCCGTGATGTTTACTACAAAATGACCATGAAGTTAATGGAATTAGAAACTGGGCTGGTTGAATGGTCTGACGAAAAAGAAATTCGCAAAACCAAAACTAAAACCCTATTCGGCCAATAAGGTTATTCTGGCTTAAATACCCCAATAAGCTGCTGATCGGCAGCAGCTTGTTGTTGCTGGTCATCCCCCTGTGATTGGGTATGGCCACACTCCATACACTCAATTTTTTCTACGTTATTTTCTTTAAAAAGCATTATGCTGTCGATGGCCTTACATTTCGGACAACTAGCACCGGCTATAAATCTTTTTTTAGTTTTCATAATAACTCCTAGTTTGGGCTAATCTTAAGCAAAAGTGCCAACGCCAACAAGCACCCTTGTTGGTAAGCATCAATATTTTTCGATACTATAGCGGCTGTTTACTTAATCTTAGCTAGCCTTATTTATGATCAGTATTAACCAAGTCCAATTACTTCGTGGCAGTAAAAGCCTACTGGACGAAGCCTCCTCTACAATTTTTCCAGGTCATAAAGTTGGATTAGTTGGTGCCAATGGCTGTGGTAAATCCAGTCTATTTGCTTTATTGCAGGGTAAACTGCAAGCCGATAAAGGTGAATGTCAACTTCCTAGCGATTGGCAATTAGCGAGCGTGGCTCAGGAAACCCCAGCGCTGGACACCTCGGCAATTGAATATGTCATCGATGGTGACCATGAATACCGTCAATTACAACAAAAACTTGAACTGGCGCAAAACCAAAATAATGGTGAAAAAATTGCCCTCATCCATGGTCAAATTGATGCTATTGGTGGTTATGCTATCCATGCTCGAGCCGCAGAGCTACTAGCGGGATTGGGGTTTTCTCAGAGTGAACAAAATCAACCGCTTAAATCATTTTCTGGTGGTTGGCGGATGCGTCTTAACTTAGCCCAAGCGCTATTATGTCGCTCTGATTTATTACTGCTTGATGAACCAACTAACCACTTAGATCTCGATACCATTTACTGGTTAGAATCTTGGTTAAAGCAGTATCAGGGGACACTTATTTTGATCAGTCACGACCGTGACTTTCTGGATAATGTCGTTTCTGAAATTATTCATATTGAGCACCAAAAGTTAAATAATTATAAGGGTGGCTATAGTGCCTTTGAGCGCATACGTGCTGAAAAACTCGCTCAGCAACAAGCACAATATGAAAAACAACAAGTCGCAAAAGCACATATGCAAGCTTACGTGGACAGGTTTCGCTATAAAGCATCAAAAGCAAAACAAGCGCAAAGTCGATTAAAAGCATTAGAAAAAATGCAGGATCTGTTACCTGCTCAGGCTGATAACCCATTTAGCATGAACTTCTTGCCCCCACAAAGCTTACCTAATCCCCTCGTTTCTATGGAAAATATTAGTGCTGGTTATGGGGATAACATCATTTTAAAATCCATAAAAATGAATCTAACAGCCGGCGCTAGAATTGGCCTATTAGGTCGCAATGGTGCGGGTAAGTCGACTTTTATTAAACTTCTAAGTGGGCAATTAGCACCAATTTCTGGAGTATATCAGGCCAGTCCGGGGCTCAGCATTGGTTACTTTGCCCAGCATCAGTTAGAAACCTTGAGGGTAGAAGATAGTCCTATCAATCACTTACAGCGACTTGCTCCCCTAGAGCGAGAGCAAAAATTACGTGATTTCTTAGGCGGCTTTGGCTTTAGCGGTGATAAAGCTACATCAGCAGTTGGACCATTTTCAGGGGGTGAGAAAGCCCGCCTCGTACTCGCGTTATTAGTTTGGCAAAAGCCAAATTTGTTATTACTCGATGAACCGACTAACCACCTCGATTTAGAGATGCGCCATGCACTCACTATGGCACTGGCACAATTTGAAGGAGCAATGATCATCGTATCCCATGATAGGCATCTTCTTAAAGCCTGTTGTGATGATTTTTACCTTGTTGACAATCAGCAAATCGCTCCTTTTACAGGGGATCTAGAGGATTACCATAGCTGGCTTCTGGAGTCCGCCAAATCCGCCAAGAGTAGCCTTAACAGCGCCACTAAAAACAGTGTCAGCCAAGACAAGAAAGAGCTTAAAAGGCAACAAGCTGAATTAAGAAAACAGCTGTCACCACTGAAAAAGTCCCAGCAAACCTTAGAACAGCAGCAAGCTAAATTAACAGAGCAATTAAATAACATTGAGCAGCAATTAGCAGATAACAGTCTGTACAGCGAAGACAACAAAAACAAGCTTAAACAACTGCTGTTAGACCAAGCTAGCTTGAAAGAGCAACTTGAAGAAAGTGAGTTAGATTGGCTTGATTTACAACAACAGATTGAAAATATTGAAGCGCAATAGCATGATTTGGAGAGAGCAACATTGGCAGCATTGTGAAGCCATCTACAGCCATACGTCGACAGCTAAAGAGTGTATTCGGCTGCAAGACCAACATGGCTGTAACGTCAATTTGTTACTGCTTGCTCTGTATTTGGATCGAAGTCAGTTACAACTAAGTCCAGTACACTGGCAGCAACTCAAGCAAGCGATTACCCCTTGGTATCAGCAAACTGTTGATCCATTTCGCAGGATTAGACGGAAGGCGAAATCACAACTTAGCGACCAGCACTACCAACAACTATTGGCAACCGAGTTAATTTTAGAGCGCCATGGGCAAACCATAGTAACCGCACTGTTACAAAAAATGCACTTGGAAACTACTCTAAAAACCACTAACTTAAAGATACTTATTGGCAATATTCAGCATAATTTCAATTGTACAATTTAAACTTGAGGCCACCATGGTGGGCCAAAAATCCACATATTAATACTATTTTATCCGGCCTTATTAACTTGCCTACGCCTGCCTATGAGAATTACCGGCTTGAATTAACCGATGGTGATTTTATTGATCTTGCATTTAGTTACCCTAGCTCAACCCCAAATAAAGTCATTGCACTAATGATTACGGGTTTAGAAGGTAATAAAGATTCAAACTACATCAAACGCATGGCACTAAAAGCCAATGAAAAAGGTTGGATAGCGGTTGTTCACCAACACCGAGGGTGCTCAGGGGAAGATAACCGCCACCTCAAGACATACCACAGTGGTGAAATCCAAGACATTAGCCAAACATTACAACATCTAACGCGGGCTTTTCCTCAACATAAATTCGTCATTATTGGATATAGCTTAGGGGGCAATCAACTGGGGCAATACCTAAGCTACTCAGTCCACCCTCAAATTCGCGCTGCGGCCATTGTTTGTGCACCGTTAGACCTAGCCAGTTGCTCGAGTGCATTAACCCAAGGAGCAGCTAAAATTTATCAAAAACACCTTATTGATAGCTTAAAAATCAAAGCCAAAAATAAATTAAAAAAATTTCCGCAAGCTCAAATAAACACCCAGCTCGATATCGATAAAATAACCACATTCTGGGAATTTGATCACCACATCACTGCCCCTTTGCATGGTTTCAAAAGTGCTTTCGATTATTACCAACGAGCAAGTGCTAAACCTAGGTTAAAATATATTAAGACCCCATGTTTAATCATCCATAACGTTGATGATCCCTTTATGGGTAAGGAAGTCATTCCTAGTAAGCAAGAGTTGAGTCATCAATGTTATTATCATAAAAATCAATATGGCGGTCATATTGGCTTTATCTGTGGCGGCCTCCCTTGGCGGCCAGAGTTTTCCTTAGAGCCTCAGCTTATGCAATTTTTTCAGGAGCAATTAGCACTATGTTGATTCCATTTGATGAACTTCAGCAGCTTGATAAAGCAACCCTAGAGTTATTGATCAAAGAACATTTATACAGCCAAATTGAAGATGGCAGTTTAGCCACATTCACCGCAGAAAATATTCAAGGTGCAATAGCTAGAACCTTAGATTTACTTAAAAAAGGTGAGTTAGTCGTTGAATATTCAGAAGAAAATGAAACTATCGCAATTAAAAACAAAGATTATTTGCCTAAATAGTGCTGCCCTCGTAGAATTATTGTTCGCTCAAAATTAATATTGTTTGCCTAATTCAAGGAAAGTTAATGTCAGCTAAACACCCTATCATAGCGGTAACTGGTTCATCAGGTGCAGGAACCACCACCACCACCAAAGCGTTTAAGCATATCTTTCGTCAATTAGGTGCGATTCCTGCATTAGTCGAAGGTGATAGCTTTCATTTATACACTCGTGCTGAAATGGAAGTAATGATCCGTAAGGCCAAAGAGGAAGGTAAAGATATTAGTTATTTTGGACCACAGTCCAATGACTTTAAAAAACTGGCAGAATTTTTCAAAGAATACAGTGAAACCGGTAGCGGGCAAATCAGGAAGTACTTACACACTTTCGATGAGGCAGTACCCTATAACCAAATGCCTGGAACTTTTACCCAGTGGCAACCCTTACCTGAAAATACCGATCTTCTGTATTACGAAGGATTACATGGTGGTGTTGTCACTGAGGATTATGATGTTGCCAGTGAAGTTGACTTATTAATCGGCATGGTGCCCATCGTAAATTTGGAATGGATCCAAAAAATTATTCGAGACACGAATGATAGGGGGCACAGTCATGAGAAGGTAATGAATTCAATTGTTCGCTCAATGGATGATTATATTACTCACATGACACCACAGTTTTCGCGCACCCATATCAACTTTCAACGAGTACCTACTGTGGATACCTCGAACCCTTTCAGCGCAAAGGATATTCCGAGTTTAGATGAAAGCTTTGTGGTCATCCGATTTAGAGGCATTGATAATGTTGATTTCCCATATTTACTTAGCATGATCCAAGGCAGTTTTATGTCGAGACGGGATACTCTGGTGGTTCCTGGAGGTAAAATGAGCTTATCAATGGAACTTATTTTAACGCCAATGATCCGCAAATTGATACAAAAGCGACACGCGCTTTTAAATACTAACTCTTAATTTATCGCATACGATATGGCAAGCCCTTTTGGTATTGCTCTAATCGATATTGGAGTTCGGCTTGGGCTTGTTCATCTTGCTCATCACTGGCGGCAATCGCTTTAGACTGCCACTGCAGTGCATTTGTAAAGTCACCAATTTCGGCATAAGCAGCGGCTAAGTTGTCAAGATGAATCGGATCGTCTCCTACTTGTTCAACCAATTTCAAACCTAATTTAACCGCCAAATAGCCATTACGGACATCATCTTCCGGACAAGTGGCTAGTAACCACACAATATTGCCCATTGCGGTTATATCATCAACCAATGCAAAATACTTTAAGGCCTTATTGCAGTCCAGTTCGACCTCTGTAGCAACTGAATAGATATAACCAAGTCTGAAATTCACTTTATCTGATTTAGGGTCTGCTAGGGATTCATAATAAACAACAGCTTTAGCCAAATCCTGGTTAACATAATCATCCTCAAAATATAAATCAGCTATGGCTTCAATGGCACCTTGATGGCCGTTATCCGCCGCATAAATCAGTTTTTCTAATGCTAATTCAGTATCTTGCTGCACACCTAGACCTAACAAAACGAGTAAGCCATAAGCATAATTGGAATCAATATCCCCCCTTTGTGCCTGAAAGCTTATCCAAGCAATTTTACTTTGTTTGACATCTTCAGCAACGGAAGGAAGCTTTCCTGCAAAAGCTAGGCATGGAATAACTAATAAAAATATTATCCTAAACAAAAGACCCTACCTGTTTATAAAATTTGAAGAATTTTGAGAAATTTTTGTCTCTTATTTGTTGAGCTTAGCCTATGTCCTTAGCAAATTTTGGCTTTTCTTAGAATAAAGTTCGACAATCCTCAGTAAAGGGTCTATTAATATATATAGTTCAAAAGGTTACATACTATAAATTTATACTAATGCAATTCCGATTTTGACTGAATAAAGCTGTATTTTAGGAAGTATTTTTCAACAATTCGGAGCACTTTTAAGAGGATAATACTATGGCGCTGATTGGTAAGCCCAAGCCCGATCCAACACTTGAATGGTTTTTATCTCATTGCCACATTCATAAGTACCCAGCAAAGAGTACACTAATTCATGCTGGTGAGAATTCAGACACTTTATACTATATCGTCAAGGGCTCGGTTGCAGTTTTAATCAAAGATGAAGAAGGCAAAGAGATGATCCTTTCTTATCTCAATAAAGGTGACTTTATTGGCGAACTCGGGCTTTTTGAAGAAGAATCAGAACGTACCGCATGGGTCAGAGCTAAAGCTGCCTGTGAGGTAGCTGAAATCTCCTATAGTAAATTTAAACAACTCATTCAAGTAAACCCTGACATTTTAATGAAGCTATCAGCGCAAATGGCAGCCCGTTTACAGGTAACCAGCCAAAAAGTCGGTGATTTAGCATTTTTAGATGTTGCTGGTCGTATCGCACAGACTCTATTAAGTTTGGCCAAACAACCCGATGCAATGACCCATCCAGATGGTATGCAAATTAAAATTACTCGCCAAGAAATTGGCCAGATTGTTGGTTGCTCAAGAGAAACCGTGGGTCGTATTTTAAAAATGTTAGAAGATCAAAACTTAATTCATGCGCACGGCAAAACCATCGTCGTTTATGGTACTCGCTAACCATTGCCACAAATGCTAAGACCCAGTTAATACTGGGTCTTATGTTATTAATAACTAACTGTTAGTACTTGAAAAAATCTTATCGGCTGAACTGGCCACAAATCCCTGATAAAGTGTGCCATCGGACATTGGATAACGTTTAGCAAACTCATAAAAACTACCTGGTAATGAGCAAGTTTTATCAGTAAAAATTACTTCGACATGATCAGCAACCGTTGCAGATTGTTCTAATAACTGCTGTGCTGTGCCTTTAATTAAACCACCATCGCTATTCATTTGATAACCATTGTCTTGCAATAGCTGATTTACCTGCTGAAGTTCATTCATACTGGTAAGGCGATTAATATCTAGAGTGAAATGGTTAGCACGATAACCGAAAGCAGCTACCCAAGCGCCATATTCACTTTCTTGTTTTAGTCGTAAATATTCATCATAGCTGAGATCCCATAAGCGCCCGCTATACGGAAAGTTTTCCGCCAATACTTGCTGCTCATCGACTTCAGCGACTAACTCACGAATCAAATTTTGAAACCCTGCAGAAAACGACTCTATTTGTAACTCAGAAATAAATACTTTGGGAAGATTACCTGAGATATGCTCTAAATGGATTGCATTGAGTTTTCGCTGTTCAAACTGGTACTCTCCTTTCACTTGATAGCCACCAGCAATAAAATGTCTTGCAAGCTGCATCATATTAACTTTGGCAAGATCAAAAGTTCTCAATGCAATATGATCGTTCACTATTGGACCATGTGCCTGGAATAGATGCTCTATCGCCTCAGCACTGGGCATTTGTTGGTAAAAATCATGTTTTAAAGCTTCAAATAAACCTTGCATATCACGATTCATATTTTCTCCTAAAACTTTAAGCCGGGACTGAGCACTTGCGGCAATGTTAAAGCTTCAAATTCCATCGAAGCCACAGGGTAAGCACAATAATCCGCAGCATAGAATGCTGAAGGCCGATGGTTACCAGAAGCACCTATCCCACCAAATGGGGCTGAGCCTGCTGCTCCTGTAGTTTGCTTATTCCAGTTAACAATACCAGCGCGACTTCTCGCCAGGAAGTAATCAAAATCGTCCCTTGAGTCGGCCAGCAGTCCCGCTGATAATCCAAATCGAGTATCGTTTGCCATTGCAATAGCGTCATCGAAACTATGATATCGAACGACCTTTAATAGAGGACCAAAGTGTTCCTCATCCGCTAACTGCTGCACATCAGTGACATCAACGATTGCCGGACTAATTAAGGCACAATTGGGTTTAATAAATTTAGCTTCTAATAGCAATTTACCACCGCTTGCAATTAATGCCTGTTGAGCATCTATGATCCCTTCTGCCGCTGATATCGAAATCATCGCCCCCATAAAAGGTTGTGGCTGGGCAAAGGCATCGTCAACAACGATATTGGCAGCCAATTCGACCAGTCTTTTAAGCAACTCCTCCCCTTGTTGGTCATCTTTGATATAAAGTCTTCTCGCACAAGTACATCTTTGTCCTGAAGAGATAAAAGCGGATTGAATTATTTCATGGCAAGCAGCGTCTATATCGCTTATATCTTTCACAATAAGCGGGTTATTCCCCCCCATTTCAAGGGCTAATATTTTGCCTGGATCGGCACCAAAGGTTTGCTGTAAATGAGCACCGGTGTTTGAACTTCCAGTGAAAAATAAGCCATCTAGTTTTGGTAAATTAACTATCGCCTTCGCGGTAGATAATTCCCCTTGCAACAAATTCAACACCCCTTTAGGTAAACCGGCTTGTTGCCATAAATTAACCATAACTTCAGCAACCTTAGGCGTTAAAGGTGAAGGCTTAAATAGCACAGTATTACCCGCCAAAAGGGCTGGCACGATATGGCCATTAGGGAGGTGCCCTGGAAAGTTATACGGACCAAAGACCGCTACAACCCCATGGGGATGATGCCTTAATACTGCTTGCGCACTTGTATTAATTTCAGTGATGCTGGTGCCGGTTCTTTGATTATATGCTCTAATAGAAAGATCAATTTTACCTATCATAGCTGCTACCTCTGTTTGGGTTTCCCACAGAGGTTTACCCGTTTCAGAGGCAATGGTTTCAGCGATATGAAGTTTATTCTGTTCCAATTGTATTTTGAATTGACCGATGAACTGACATCGTTTTTCAAATCCCAATAACTGCCATGGCATTTGCGCCTCACGCGCAGACTCGAATGCTTGCTCAACTTGCTCTGCAGAGGCACTGCACCCTTGCCAAATTATGTCGTTGGTTGAGGGATTTAAAGAATTAAACTTTTGCCCTTCACCTTCTATCCATTGCTCATTAATAAACAGCATCTCTCTTCCTTAAATCTCTATTACTCGCACTTGACCACCATTGTTGATCATTAGGCCATCAATCACTTTAGGCTCAAGGTGGATGACGGCGCCTGCAATTGTTGCCTCGCAAATCGTAGCCCTAAATTCAGTCAAACCTAAATTGGTCACTAAATACCGTGTTGTGGAGGTTACGTTATCGGCATTGACAGTGAATACTTGGCTATTTTTAACCGACTCTATCTGTGACAATTGACACTCAATAGTTGGCCCCGCATCAAAAATATCTACATAATTTCTGAAGCTAAACCCCTCTTTTTGCAACAACTTTAATGCTGGAGCAGTACTAGGGTGAACTTGGCCTATGACCGCCTGAGCGTCTTGCGGTAACAAACAAGTGTAGATTGGACTGCGTGGCATCAATTCGGCCATAAAGGTTTTTTTGCCAACTCCAGATAAATAATCGGCTTCTGGAAAGTCGATAGTAAAGAAATACTTTTGCAGCCAATCATAAAATGGTGAGGCGCCATTTCTGTCACTGACTCCACGCATTTCAGCTATCACTGTCGATGCAAAACGATGGGGATGACTCGCAAGAAATAACAATCGACTTCTTGATAACAACCGCCCGTTATCACCTTGTCGATAGTCTTCATCTAAATACAAAGTACATAACTCTGTGGCGCCAGTATAATCGTGGCACAAGGTGAGGGTTTGAACTTCATTCCTCACGTTTAAATCTTTGGAGTAATAAACTTCTTTACCTAAACGATAATGATAAAACGCATCTGCAGTACCTACAGCGGCCTCAATACCACAGGTTCCGACCACTTTTTGAGTCAGAGTATCCTCTAGTACAAACAGATAACTCTCATCATTGACAGTGGCAACATCTTTATTAATGGAAGCAACCGAGCGCGCAATTCGAGATTGCAGCAGTTCATCATCTTCTGGTAAGGAAGTGAAGCCATGTCCTGTTTTTTTGGCTACGTGCTTTAAAGCCTCAAAATCATCATGGCGAATAGGCCTAATTATTAACATACTGCTGGTTATTCCCAGTTGCTTACCATTAACTGCGCAATGGCAGCATCAAGCTTATTCAAAGCGAGCTCAACTTGCTCAGCGGTAATAATATAAGCCGGGGTAAAACGAACAACACTGGTCCCTGCAACCAGTATCATCAATCCTTGCTCAAGGGCGGCGTTAAGTATCATTTTAGCTTTACCCTGGTAGTTAGAGCTTAACTGTGCACCAATCAGCAAGCCTTTACCGCGAACGTCTGCAAATAGATCATATTTCTTGCCTAAAGCAAGTAGACCTTGTTTCAATTGCTCGCTGCGTGCAGCCACATTGGCATAGGTTTCTGGCTTATTGACTTCTTTTAGCACAGCTAAAGCGACCGCGCAGGCAAGCGGGTTACCACCATAGGTCGAACCATGACTACCAATCACCAAAGACTGCGCAATTTTATCTGTGGTCAACATTGCAGCAACAGGAAAACCACCGCCTAACGACTTCGCACTCGTTAAAATATCAGGCACCACCGGGGTTTGCATGTAAGCATATAAACTGCCTGTTCTTCCCATACCGGTTTGCACTTCATCAAAAACCAATAGGGCATTATGTTTGTCACACAATTGACGTAACTTAACAAGGAAATCATCATGGGCACTAATGACCCCGCCTTCTCCTTGAATAGGCTCCACAACTACCGCACATGTGTTATCACTGATTAGCTGCTCAAGTGCAGTGATATCATTAAAATCTATGTGTTCTACGCTCTGTGGCTTAGGTCCAAAACCATCTGAATACGCGGCCTGGCCACCCACAGTCACAGTAAAGAAAGTACGCCCATGAAAGCCCTGATTAAATGCGATGATCTGATCTTTATGCTCTCCAAAGTGGTCTTTGGCATAGCGACGCGCCAATTTAAATGCCGCTTCATTGGCTTCGGCACCGGAGTTAGCAAAAAAGACTTTCTCAGCAAAAGTATTATCAACTAATTCTTTCGCTAGCATCAAAGCGGGCTCGTTAGTCATCACATTAGCAACGTGCCAAAGTTTATCGCCCTGCTCATGCAAAGCTTTAGTCACTGTAGGGTGACAATGTCCTAAACAGTTAACCGCAATGCCACCCGCTAGGTCGAGATATTCATTTCCTTGCTGGTCCCACACTTTTAAACCTTCGCCACGAACCGGTACGATTTGTGCTGGGGCATAATTAGGTGCTTGGTACTTATCAAAATCGGCACGGACTGGGTGAACATTAGTCATAGATATTCCTTCAAAACTTTTGCTATACATTCTGACAGCATTACATTAACAACAGGCAACATAACGAGGAAATAGACAAATTTCTAGTAAAATTTACAACGTAAAAGAGGGCATTGCATAGCTATAAAGCGAAGCTGTTTTATCAAGCAAATAACAGTAAAACTTATGAATAATTAAGCAAAAAAAAGTCATTGCCGATAAAAACCAACAAAATCAGCTTAAATCTCTTATAAAATCAGCAATTTGAGAGTTTTTACTGCGCCAGTGATAGCTTAGGTACGCTTGGGAAACAAATACAGGGGTGGCGCTATAATTCCCACCTAAAGCCTGTAATTGAGTCTTTACTTGGTCAACCGAATCTAAATTATATTTTGCATCAAATAAGCTTATTTTGGTCACTGGCCAATGGAAGTGCTGTACTTTCTGCTTGGCGCCATAATTTGCCGCTAATTGCTGCCAGACCCTTTGATAGACATTCAACTCTGACGCTTGTGATGCGTCATTAAACCATGGAGAGACGAAAACGATATGACTGGTAATTTGCATATTTTGAATGGCGCAGGCTTGTAGCCAGTCTTGAACAACTTGAGCACCCGCACCGCAAGCGACAATGGTGATATCTTCAGCTTTGATGGCAAATGTACGCATCATTTTATAAGCTGACATTAGCTCTATTGAAGCACTAGGATAACCATAGTCTTTATTGACCCTAGGCTGAGATTGCCATACTTGCGCCTGCATGGTTGCCATCAAGGATTCAATAAAATTAAGCTCTAATTCTGGTGTGTCAACGCCAAAGCAGCCTTGATTGACAAATAAGACATGTCGATGTTGCAAACTGTTGCAGCCAACTAAATGCCTTAACTTGGAACTAGATAAGTGATAGGTTTTATTAATTAAATTTCTAGGCTGTTGAAAGTCTTGATCTAATTTAATTATATGGCGCCTAAACTGAGGAAGCTTGTCAGCGACTGTCGCTGAGCTATGCAAAAAAGTCTGCATGATGCTCAAAAATGGATCCCGCTGAAACTCTATAGACAAACTCGCCCCTACTTACCTAATTGATGTCATTTTTTATCCACTACTTTACCTAAATTCAAAAAGTTTTCCAGCATCTGTAACCCTGACTCCGTTAAAATCGATTCTGGGTGATATTGCATTGAATATAATTTTAGCTGCGGATTACTCATGGCCATGATTAATTCACCATGTTGAGGATCATCAAAATAGGCGGTTCTTTCAAAACCTTGGGGTATTTTATCAATTAATAATGAGTGGTAACGGACGACATTGATGGGGTTGGGGATATTACTAAACAGTCCTTGTCCGCTGTGATTAATTTTACTTAATTTACCATGCATCGGCTCTGGGGCTTTAATGACTTTCGCGCCGTAAACTTGGGCAATGGCCTGATGACCAAGGCAGACACCTAGGATAGGGATTGTCCCAGCAAAACGTTCAATTACTGCCAAAGAGATACCAGCCTCATTAGGGGTACAAGGACCTGGAGAGATCACAATATAATCTGGACATAATTGCTCTATCTCAAGCAAACTAATTTCATCATTACGAACAACACGTAGTTGCTGCCCTAATTGCTGAAAATATTGGACTAAATTAAAAGTAAATGAATCGTAGTTATCGATAACTAAAATCAAAATTCAAACCACTTATAAACAAAAGAGAGCCTAAGCTCTCTTTATATTATGTTATTTCACTAAAGTTAGATGATTGCCTTTTTTAGGTTTTGGCTTTTCATCAACTTCATCAATGGCGACTTCCTGTTCTAGCTCTAAATCAGCCTGGTTTTCATAAGCTTCTTCTGGCTCAAACACCTGACCGGCTCCATTTTCTCGAGCATATATCGCAATCACCGCAGCAAGTGGCAGGATAACCTGCATTGGTTGACCACTAAAACGTGCACTGAAGCGAATTTCGTCATTACCTAATTGCAAACCTTGTACTGCGGTTGAGCTAATATTTAACACAATTTGTCCATCTTGAACAAACTGTCTTGGCACGACTGTACCAACAATAGTGGCATCAACCACTAAGTGAGGGGTTAATTGATTATCAGTCAACCACTCGTAATATGCTCTTAGGATATAAGGTCTATTAGGAGCCATATTGTTACATGCTCATGCGCATTTCACGCTCAGCCTCAGTTAATGACGCCTTAAAAGAATCGCGATCAAATACGCGAGTCATATAAGCTTTAATTTCTTTGCCTGCTGGAGTATCGATTGAAATTCCAAGTACAGGTAAACGCCATAATAGTGGCGCAATGTAGCAATCCGTTAAGCTGAACTCTTCGCTCATAAAGTATGGCGTTTCTGCAAATAACGGCGCTAACGCTAATAAGCTTTCTTGTAATTGCTTACGAGATACATCCGCATTAACACCATTCATAATGTTATGAACTAATTTGTACCAGTCTTTATCAATTCTGTGCATCATCAAACGAGAGCTACCACGAGAAACAGGATAAACCGGCATTAACGGTGGATGTGGGAAACGCTCATCAAGATATTCCATGATGATACGTGACTCATAAAGGACTAAGTCACGGTCTACTAAAGTAGGTACCGTGTTGTAAGGGTTTAGTTCTGCTAAGTCTTCAGGCAGGTTGTTAGGATCCACTTGAATGACATCAGCGGTTACCCCTTTCTCAGCCAGAACGATACGTGTCTGATGACTGTATAAGTCATTGGCTCCAGAATATAACACCATTACTGAACGCTTATTGGCAGCAATCGCCATAACTCCCCCTTGGTTTATCTAAAATAAAAGGTACGAGAAACCAGAGCTTCCCGTACCGTATCGAGCTATTTTACCCGCTGATGCAAATTAATGCACGTCCTTCCAGTATTCTTTCTTCAATAGGTAACTAATAATGAAGAAAATAAATAGGAAGCCTAGTACCCACTTACCTAAGCTTTCACGCTCAAGTTTAACTGGGTCCGCTGAGTAAACTAGAAAACCGGTTAGGTCTTTAACTAGTTGATCGTACTCTTGAGCATTCATGCTACCACCAGTAGTGATGACATTACCGTTTTCATCAGTTTTAAGTGTCACACGACCCATTTCATCTACTGAATCTACAGTTGCAATACCTTGGTACTGTTGTAGCACATGCGGCATGCCTACTGATGGGAATACTGTGTTATTTACGCCAAATGGACGAGTCTCATCGGCATAAAACGTTTTCAAGTAGCTGTATACCCAGTCTTCACCACGTACACGTGCAACTAATGTTAAATCAGGTGGCGCTGCGCCAAACCATTTAGCAGCTTGCTCATTGTCGACAGAATTCACCATCAACTCACCAATTTTAGCATCATTTACCATGTAGTTTTGCAGCATGTCGCTGTAGCTGATATTTAAATCGTCTGCAACACGGTTATAGCGCTGGTATTGTGCACTATGACAACCAAAACAACTTTCCATAAACACTTTAGCACCACGTTGTAGTGACTCAGTATCGGTTAGGTCAATATTTGCTTGGTATGGCACCGGGGCGCCACCAGCGGCCATCGCTAGGGATGGCACTAAAGTCAATAATCCAATCAATAACTTTTTCATTAGCCTGTTACCCTTTCTGGCAGAGGTTTAGTTTTTTCATTCTTAGAGTAGAACCATAGAGCTACGAAGAAACCAAAGTAACCTATAGAAGTAACCTGAGCTAGTACAGTCAGAGCTGGAGTTGAAGGTAGTGCACCTAAAACACCTAGAATGATGAAACAGATAGTAAATTGAGCAAGGTTTAGCTTGTGCAGAGTACTACGGTAACGGATAGAGCGTACTTTACAACGGTCAATCCAAGGTAGTAGGAATAGCACAACAATTGCCGCGCCCATTGCGATAACACCTAGTAGCTTGTCAGGAACAGCACGTAGGATCGCGTAGTACGAAGTAAAGTACCATACTGGGGCAATATGCTCAGGGGTCTTCATAGGGTTAGCCGCTTCAAAGTTTGGCTTCTCTAGGAAGTAACCACCACCTTCTGGCATGAAGAAAATGACATAGCAGAATAAAATTAGGAAACCTGCAACACCCAGAATGTCCTTCACTGTGTAGTAAGGATGGAATGGGATAGCGTCTTTTGGCCAGCCGTTTTCGTCTTTGTTCTTCTTAATATCGATACCATCTGGGTTGTTTGAACCTACTTCGTGCAGAGCAACAATGTGTAGGAAAACTAAAACCACAAGTACTAGCGGTAATGCGATAACGTGAAGGGCGAAGAAACGGTTTAGCGTTGCACCAGAAACAACGTAGTCACCACGGATCCATAGTGTTAAGTCGTCACCAATGACAGGAATCGCACCGAATAGTGAAATAATTACCTGTGCACCCCAGTAAGACATTTGTCCCCAAGGTAGTAGGTAACCCATAAAGGCTTCAGCCATCAGTACTAGGAAGATTAGCATACCGAATAACCACAGTAGTTCACGTGGCTTTTGGTAAGAACCGTACATTAGACCACGGAACATATGCAGGTACACCACTACGAAGAACGCAGAAGCACCTGTAGAGTGCATATAACGCAGTAACCAACCGTACTCAACATCACGCATGATGTATTCGATAGAAGCAAATGCACCTTCAGCAGTTGGTACATAGTTCATGGTTAGCCAGATACCAGTTAGTAGCTGGTTAACTAGTACTAACATGGCTAGAGAGCCAAAGAAGTACCAAAAGTTAAAGTTTTTAGGAGCTGGGTATTCACCGACGTGCTTGTTGTAGGTCGCCGTCATCGGAATACGCGCATCGATCCACTCGATAAGCTTATTCATTATGCTGACTCTCCTTCATCAAGGCCAATAATCACAGTGGTGTCGTTAACATAGTGATGCTTAGGAACAACTAGGTTTAACGGAGCTGGTACACCTGCGAATACACGGCCAGCCATATCAAACTTAGAACCGTGACAAGGACAGAAGAAACCAGACTTAACGCCTTCAACCTGCTCACCGAATGAATCTGGTAAGTAAGTTGGTGAACAACCTAGGTGCGTACATAAACCTACAGCAATAAAATACTCTGGCTTGATAGAGCGCTCTTCACCAGCTGCATATGCAGGCTGTTGAGGCTCTTGCGAGCTAGGGTCACGTAATTGATCGTTAATCGTTGTTAATTGATCAATAATTTCTTGTGTACGACGTACAACCCAAACAGGCTTACCTCGCCACTCAACACGGATCAATTGACCCGGCTCCACTTTACTTAAATCAACTTCAACCGGCGCGCCAGCAGCTTTTGCTTTGGCACTTGGATTCCATGACTTGATAAATGGTACGGCAACAGCCGCCGCACCAACACCACCTACAACGGCAGTAGTAGCAGTCAGGAATTTGCGACGACCGGTATCAACAGGCGCATTGCTCATCCAAATCTCCCTCATATGGGTCTTGATATTTTTTAGTTCTTTAAAGTTTTTAGGTATCTCGTCTCCAATTTAAGACAAGATACATAAATCCATCCGCATTATACCCAAAAAATCCTACCTCGATCATGTTTTATTCCAAATAATGCCAAGTTTTTTAGGGGTATTATTCATGAAGCTGCGAATTAAATATGCTAGTTGCCTCAATCTTGCTTTTTTCAATGCTTGCGTGCCGAAGTGACAATCACAATTGAATTCGGCCGCTAATGATGACGATGGATTACCTTAGCAGCCCTTTCACTGTAGCCGTTTTTACAGGTATAAAAAAACCCAGCCAAAAGGCTGGGTTTTTGAAATTCGTATAAGCGAAATATTAACGCTTAGAGAATTGAGGCTTACGACGTGCTTTACGTAGACCAACTTTCTTACGCTCAACGCGACGAGCGTCACGAGTAACGAAGCCAGCGGCACGTAGAGTAGGACGTAGAGACTCGTCGAATTCCATTAGAGCGCGAGTGATACCGTGACGGATAGCACCAGCTTGACCAGTAGTACCACCACCTTTTACAGTGATGTATAGGTCAAATTTCTCTAGCATTTCAACTAGCTCAAGTGGTTGACGAACAACCATACGAGCAGTCTCACGACCAAAGTAAACGTCTAGAGTACGGTTGTTAACAATAATGTTACCAGAACCTGCTTTTAAGAATACGCGAGCTGTTGAGCTTTTGCGACGGCCAGTGCCGTAGTACTGAGTTTCAGCCATTGGTTTAATCCCGTTTAGATATCAAGAACTTGTGGTTGCTGTGCAGCATGGTTATGCTCAGCGCCAGCGTATACTTTAAGCTTACGGAACATTGCACGGCCTAGAGGACCTTTTGGCAACATACCTTTAACAGCTTTCTCGATGATCATTTCTGGCTTCTTCTCAATTAACTTCTCGAAGTTAATTTCTTTGATGCCGCCAGGGAAACCAGAGTGCGAGTAGTACATTTTACCTTTCGCTTTGTTACCAGTAACTGTCACTTTGTCAGCGTTGATAACAACGATGTAATCGCCAGTGTCAACGTGAGGAGTGTACTCAGGCTTGTGCTTACCACGTAGACGACGAGCGATCTCAGTAGATAGGCGACCTAAAGTTTTGCCGTCTGCATCAACGACGAACCAGTCACGTTTAACGTTTTCTGGCTTAGCAGTAAAAGTTGTCATAAAACTTAAACCCAAAATTTAAAAAATTGCTTTCACAAAGCCACATAATCATTACTGTTTAAAACAGATGACTAGCGACTCAATAATTTGCTTATATTGCAAAGCCCCTTCGAGCTTGTCATAAGCTAATCAAACACTCGTCCGAAAACGAGAATTAACGTGGGCAGGCCGCGCATTATAGAGAAGTTCGCTTTAAAAATCATCACTTATTTTAAAAAAATTGATAACTTAGCTCTCATTTTTGCCTTTATGGTAAATGAGGCTTAGCGAGATACTCATGAGATTGCATTTCCGTTAAGCGCGAGATGCAGCGCTGGTACTCGAAGTCCAATGCCCCACCTTGATAGATATTACTTACTGGTGCAGCACCTGAAGCAATAAATTTGACGTTTCTATCATAGAACTCATCAATCATCGCAAGAAACCGGCGTGCGACATCATCCCCACCATGCTCTTTGCCCATCAGAGGTATATTAGCACAAAGCACGGTGTGATAGATGCGAGCCAGCTCAATATAGTCACTCTGACTTCTTGGACCGTCGCACAAATCTTTAAAATCAAACAATACCACGCCCTCGGTAACCGAAATTGTGTTGATTTGGCGGTGGTTGATTTCAATGCTTTTATTATGCTCGACCTTAGCGTCAGCTAACTGATGAAAATATTGTTTAAGCTGAACATTTGCTTGTTTATCAAGTGGGGAGTGGAAAATTTCTGCCTGTGTCAAGGTTCTTAAGCGGTAATCCACACCAGAATCAACATTAACGATTAAGCAATTTTCCTCAATCGCTGCAATTGCAGGTAAGAAGCGGGAACGTTGTAAGCCATTTTTATATAAGTGCTTTGGCTCAATGTTTGAGGTAGCTACCAATACGATACCTTTGTTAAACAACGCCTGAAATAGGGTTCCCAATAACATGGCATCAGTAATGTCGCTAACGAAAAATTCATCAAAACATATTACTTTGTATTTTGATGCTATTTCATCAGCAATAATTAACAAAGGATCCCTTTGGCCTTTTAAACGTTGTAAATCATCATGGATTTGCTGCATGAAGCGGTGAAAATGCGCCCTGAGCTTATTATCAAAAGGCAAGCTCTCAAAAAACATATCTACCAGATAAGTTTTTCCACGGCCTACTCCTCCCCAAAAATACAAGCCTTTGGGTTGTTGATTTAACGCAGGTTTGGAAAATAGTTTTTGCAACCATGAAGCAGACTCGATAGGCTGGCACAGCTCTTCATATAGCTGCTGCAAATGTTTGACAGCATTCAATTGCGCATCATCTTCAACAAACCCCTTATTGGCTATATCCTGCCTATATATAACTAGTGGTGAGCTTGTAGCCACAACTTTCCTCTACAACTTTTGTCATTAAATATTCTTTTTCGATAGTATCATGTCATTAAAACAACAGGTATATTTATCATTACATGCTCACACAGAATCTATAATGAATGTGGGTGCCTTAAAAATTTAATTCAATTTTAATACGGAGTAATTATGGATTGGGTATTACCTCTGATCACCTTCATTATTGGCGCGGGTGCTGGCTACATCGGTCACACTTTCTTAATTAATAAACAATCCCCAACTCAAACGCAACTCGAGAACACACGCTTTGAGCTTGAGCAACAAAAGCAGGAGCTAAGTGATTACTTTGCAAGTACACATGAGATGCTTGAAGCAATGACTAATCATATTAATCGTATTAATGAACATTGGAATGAATCTGCGCAAAACATGCTTGGGGATGAAACCGATAAGAAGCTGGTGACTTTTTCACCTTCAGCTCCAGCTAATGAAACGTTGGATTTACCTCCTAAAGATTATGTTAAGGGCTCTCAAAAAATCATCAATACCAAAAAAAGTTAACTTGTATAAGAACTTTTAAAAATAAGCTCAGTCTACTAATCCGTATAGAATAAATATGGATTAGTAGGAGTTTATTTTAATGAAAAAAGCATTCCCAATTGCCGCATTAGTCTTATCGTTAAGCACCTTTTTACCCCATAGCGCTCAGGCCGCTTTGCCATTCAGTGTAGATGGTCAACAATTACCTTCACTAGCCCCTATGCTCGAACGTGCAACTCCAGCTGTTGTATCAGTTAACGTGGCTGGCACTCAGGTCACGACGCAGCGAATCCCTGAAATGTTTCGTTATTTCTTTGGCCCGCAAGCGCCCCAACAGCGAGTACAAGAACGCCCATTTAAAGGCTTAGGATCTGGGGTCATTATTGATGCTGATAAAGGTCATATCATTACCAATCATCATGTGATTAATGGTGCCGACAAAATCTCTGTTGGCTTATCTGATGGTCGAGAATTTGAAGCGGAACTGATTGGTTCTGATCCTGAGTCTGATATTGCTTTATTAAAAATCGACGCAAAAAATTTGACCGCAATAAAAAAAGCCAACTCTGATCAGCTTAGGGTCGGTGACTTTTCTGTAGCCATTGGTAACCCATTTGGTCTCGGCCAAACCGTGACTTCAGGTATTGTCAGTGCCCTAGGCCGCAGTGGCTTAGGCATTGAGCGTCTCGAGAATTTCATTCAAACCGACGCCGCCATTAATAGTGGTAATTCCGGTGGTGCATTAGTCAACCTTAAAGGTGAACTGATCGGTATCAATACTGCCATCGTTGGTCCTAATGGCGGCAATGTAGGGATTGGTTTTGCCATTCCTTCTAATATGGCCTTTAACTTAGTGGAGCAAATTATTGATCATGGTGAGGTTCGCCGAGGCGTGCTCGGCGTCATTGGTAATGAGCTCGATAAAGAGCTGGCACAGCAATTTGATTATGATACCGTTCATGGTGCCTTTATTACTCAGGTAGTCAAAGACAGCGCCGCCGCTAAAGCAGGTTTAAAACCAGGTGACATCATCACCCACTTAAACGATCGTCCAGTAAAAAGCTTCCAATCATTACGGGCTAAGATTGGTACTTTAGGGGCCGGTAAAGAAGTGAATCTGACTGTATTACGTGAAGGTGAAGAGCTTAAATTCGAGGTTCTTTTGGGTTCAGGTAATGAACAAAACGTGCAAGCCGCGGTCATTCATCCCGGACTCGAAGGCGCCAGTTTGAGCGATACCAATGCAGCCGTTGGGGTAGAGATTAGCGAAGTGACTAATGGCTCTCCAGCATATAGAAATGGCTTACAAAAGGGCGATATTATCGTACAAGTGGATCGTCGTAAAACAACCAACCTTAAAGATTTAAGGAGTTTATTAAGCGATAAAGAGCACCGAGTAGCCCTACTTATCAACCGTAATGGGCAACTGCTTTATACTTTCTTAAGAAAATAATCTCTCACAAATTAGTTGTTGCCTATTTTACCAAACCGCTCAATTGAGCGGTTTGGTATTTTCTGTTTCAATGTTACAATTTACTTAACATTCAACATATTAACCATCTTATGAAGTTACTACCTATTGCACGTTATCTGCTTAAGGCAATTAGCCTAGGCCTCTTGGTTGGCTTAGTGATTGTTGCTGTACGTTCGTGGAACAATAGTAACCATTCAGCAAGTATCAATTTTTTTGGCAACCACGATCGCCTCAGCTTCTCAGATGCCGTTAGAAAAGCTTCTCCGGCGGTAGTCAATATCTACAGCCTTTCACAGCAAAATTCATTTAGTAGTTCGCGCTTAAAAGGCTTGGGGTCTGGGGTGATAGTGAGCTCTAACGGCTACATTCTGACGAATTACCATGTAATAAGTGGCGCTGACCAGATACTGGTTGCTCTTCAAGATGGTCGAAGTTATTACTGTCAGGTTATTGGTAGTGACCCAATGACAGACTTAACAGTACTTAAAATATCCGCAGACCATTTGCCTTTTCTATCGGTAGATTCCAATTATCAATCACAAGTTGGCGATGTCGTGTTAGCAATTGGTAATCCTTATAATTTAGGACAAACCATTACCCAGGGCATTGTGTCGGCAACCGGTAGAGTTGGCATGAGTGTCACAGGTTTACAAGACTTCTTGCAAACAGATGCCGCAATTAATGAAGGGAATTCCGGCGGAGCCTTAATAGATAGTAACGGTAATTTAGTTGGTATTAATACCGCGACATTCCGATTTGAGTTTGAATTGGGAAGCGAAAATGCTCGCCAAGGAATTAACTTCGCTATTCCAATACAATTAGCCAGTAACATCATGAATAAGCTCATTAAATATGGCCGAGTTATCCGCGGAGAAATAGGCTTTAACGGAACGAACATTGGCCCAAGGGAAGCGCAGTTACTTCGCCTACCTGATACCAAGGGGGTGCTGGTGACTCAGGTCTTTGCTCAAGGTGCAGCGGCACAGGCAGGAGTTGAAGTTGACGACGTTATATTGCAATTTAATGGGCAAATTATTAATACCCCATCCGACCTTAAAGATCTCATTGCAGAAAGCGTTCCAGGCACTACGGCCAGTTTACTGATTTACCGTAATGGACGTAATATCGAATTAGAAATTACCATTTTTGAAATGCGTTAATGACTCATCCAATAGCGTTAATTCCCCTTTTGATAGGGGTAATTAATTATTCCAAGCATTGCCTACCTGAATATAGTAAGTCCACTCCTCAGGCCCTTTGGCTACATCCATACCCGCTCGAAGATTGAGTAAACGTGCCACCAAGTAACGAAAACCGGCACCACCGGCGGTTTGGAAGCTAGCATCTGAAAAGCTTTTCTCTCCATAAGCTTTACCTGTACCTGCAAAGCCGATCATAGACCATCGCGGAGTAATATCGTAACGTGCCTCAATTTCTGCAAGTATTGTAGAGTCGTCTTGATAACGCATGGCTTTAATACCACGCATCTTAATAAATGGGCGAGCGTAATAAGGAGCTTCAGAAGTGGCATGCTCAAAATCTGCTCGCATACCAATGACCCACTGCGCAAATGAATGATTGTAATAATGAAGGGTAGCTCTGTCCTTACGGTAGTCAAAGTCACCGCCAAAAAACTTGTCATGAAAATCGCTAGAAACTTTAAATTTAAGTCCAGAATTTGGAGTAAACAGGTTATCGCGACTGTCCCAGGTTGCTTTAAGCATTAAGGCACCATCGTTATCTTCAAAATTTTGGTCGCGTAATTCAGGGGGCAGCATTGCCCCCAAACCAAGTTCCACATCCGTCTCTGATTGAAAATAAGTATATTTAGTTCCTACAAACCAATTGCTATTAGGCAGGCGGTAGTCCAAGTCCTGCATAAAGTAAGTGCCCTTAATCGAGAAATTTAAAGGGGCTTCTTTAAATAGGTCGTCATCATAGTATTTAAGGTTAAATTTTCCCCCAAACAATCCGCCCTGATAACGCCAGGTGTCCTTCATCCAAGAACCGAAATGAAAGCCACCTGCAACCCAAGAACCATTAGAGGTAGCGGCTGCGGCTACCGCAGAAACACTAGGAGGCAGATAAACCATTTTATCTTTTGAGGCTAATCTTATTTTTTTTTCTTGTTCATTTTCATGAAAGAACAACAGTGCAGCACCACCACCAAAACCTACTGCAGGTTCTGTAATAATGATTGGAACAGGTAAAAAGCCACTCGCATTTTCGAGAATAAATTCACTAGCATCTAAAGCGCCATCTTTGGGATCGATAAATTGATCCATCAAATTTGCACTATGGGCACCAAAACATAACAAGGTTAAGTGGATGGTAATCACTGCGAATTTCATAGCTCTCCTACTTTAGAAGTAAATGATTTATCACTCCTTCAGTCTAGTAGGAAATAGCTATTAATATGAGGTTATTTAAATAAATAACCTACATGAGGGTTTCAAAACTTATTTTGGCTCAGGATATTTTAAAGCTTTCACTATTCGCGCAAACATGTCTAAACCGGCAAGCACCGCACCAACTAGGGTACAAACGATTGCAGTAGTATGTATGCCCGCTAAAATTGCATCCATATGATCAAAATGTTCAACCAGCCAGACCACATGCTCTTCAGTGCCAAAATATTGAGTTAAAATAAACCAAATCCAAATAAAGCCTTGAGCGCCAATGGCAATGCCGAGCATCAATAAGCCTGTATAATACCTCTGCTTACCAGGGTATTTTAGAAAATCTCCGACAACTTTAAATGTCTGTGCCTTTAGAGATTTAAACCCTTCCTTACCTAACAAGGGAATACTAGCAAACCAAACAATTTCAATGGTCAATAAAGCGGTACCAATTATTGCCGCCGTTTCTACTGCAGAAAAGCCCAAAAATGGCACAACAATAGGAGTAATAAAAAATAAAGGAAATGGCACGAGAAACATTAACTTGCCAAGGGTGTAGCGCCATGATGATTTAGTGGTTGTCATAATTAAGTCTCAAACTGTTCTCGAATGATTCGATCTTCTAATGAATGTCCAGGATCAAATAATAATGAAACTTTGATGTCATTACTTAATCGACATTGCGCTTTTATGACATTCCTCACTTCATTACCATCGCAGGCAACGCTAACGGGCCGTTTTTCTTGTTGTAGGGTACTAATTTCTATTTCCACGCTATCAGGTAGCAATGCCCCAGACCAAGACCTTGGTCTAAATGGATTAAGGGGAGCTAAAGAGAGCAAATTGGCCCCGACCGGCACAATGGGACCACCCGCGGATAAGTTGTATGCGGTCGACCCCACTGGCGTCGCAATCAAAATACCATCACCATCTAATCGAGGCATCCGCTCTTTGCCATTAATCGTCACACTGATGCTAGCCGTTTGCCCTCCTTGACGGATTAATGCGACCTCATTGAATGCTTTCACTTCTTGAATGAGACCATCGACTGTGGTTAATTTAGTGATGATTGGCGATATGGTTTCAGTATGTGCTAAAGCTAAGCGCTGTAATAAGTCATCCTGCTGGAATTGATTTAATAAAAAACCTACAGTACCAGAGTTCATCCCGTAAATAGGGGCTGGTAAATGGCCAAAATCATGAATGCTTTGCAATAAGAATCCATCGCCACCAAGCACGATAATAACATCCGCAATCTCAGCAGGAACCCATTTATGCTGTTGCGAAAGTTTTTGATAATGCTCCAAAGATTTTGCTGTACCACTATAAACGCAGGCTAACTTCACCGTTCTTCCCTAATCTATTTAACTGGACTACTTATAATTATCATAATTCATTTGATTAAACAAAAATGGGGGCTAAGCCCCCATTTTAAGTGGCAGAAAATTAACTTGACTGTTTTTTTCCTATTAAGCTAATAAATGCAATCAGTGCCGACAGTCCACTTACAATGGCGACGACGACAGCCAAACTTTCGAATCCAAATTCCTTAGCGCTAAACCCACCGACCACATTACCTACTGCGTAGGCGATGGCGATAGAAAACATTAACAACCCTTGGGTTAAACCAGCACCGACTGATGAATTTTTATCAGCAACCGAAGGCTGTGACATATCACAAACTGCAATGCCCTGTAGGTAAATAACGTATAAGCCTAACGGAACATAGGCCAAAATGGCAGGACCACCCATAGCCACTAGAACTAATGCCACCATCGACGCCACAGACGCAATCAGCGCCCCAACAAATACTGGCGCAGGACCTAGCTTAGCCATCCAGTTACCTGCTAAAACCAGTACAATCAAAGATACCGCAGCGGATACCGATAGGGCACTAGAAGACAGCGCAACATCGATTCCAAAAACATCTCCCATGTAATTAGGGAATTGGCCAGTAATCACGCCTTGACCGATGGTGATAAAAAATACTGCCAATAAAAATAGACCAAAGCGTGACATTAATAATTCGCCAATATTGCCACCTTCGTCCTCTTCGGCCTCAGATTGCTCATCTGCGCCACCACTTGCAACCCGCTCCGCAGCTTCTTTGTTAGTCAATGCAGTAATCAACAAAGAAGCTATAGCGATAAGCGCCATTACATAAAATTGCTGTTGATGAGACAAACCTAAGCCACCATCATCTGCTGATGTGCTAAGCCAACTCAATAAAAATCCGCCCACAAGCGCACCAACAATTGCAATCTGATTTAGACGGGTGAGCTTTAGCGCCTCTTCATCTTGGGAATAACCACCTGCAACCACAAAAGCTGGGTTCATCATCAATAGTGAGGCTGAACCGACCCCTAAAAAGATCGCACCAAGAATATGCAAGGCAACCGTAGTTCCTGACATTGAAAATATCACAGCCGCTAACGCATAAGATGCCACACCGATCAGCTGTACCCACCTATGGGCTTTAAATTTATCAGCAAGCCCCCCAAGAATTGGAGCGGATAGGCCTGAAAAGCCAATAATTCCCATGACAATACCTACCACTGCCGCATCTTTAGTTTGTGCTAAAACAAAGACCGGCACCAATATAGGAATGAAAATCATCTGAATGATGCCATAGGCAAAATGTGCCGCAAACCAGCCTTCAATACCTAATTTTTTCAACATAAGCTTTCTCTCAAGTAAAAAGCCGACAGTAATGGACCGCCGGCTTTAATTGTTGCATCCAATCTCTCGATTAGATACCGGCAGACATACCACCAGCTACAGGTACGGTAATACCTGTAACGTATTTCGCTTCTGGGGTTGCTAAGAACACAATCGCTGCAGCAATTTCAGAAGGCTCTGCTGGACGCCCAACTGGAATAGTTGAGTTCTCTAATGCCGCTGCTTCTTCGACAGTACAACCTTCCGCTTCTGCGATTGCTTTGTAAGCCTCCATAAGCATATCTGTGGCTATCGCACCCGGCGCCACAACGTTTGCAGTAATGCCTTTTGAACCATACTCAAGCGCTAGTGCTTTGGTGGCTCCGACAAGCGCATGTTTAGTCGCAATGTAAGGATAAGGCATCCCCACAGAAGCACCGATACCAGCGAGTGAAGCTACGTTAATAATGGCACCGCCACCGCGTTTTTCCATATGAGGTATCGCACCCGCGCACATCGCAAAGGTACCTTTTACGTTAACGCCATAGTTTGCATCCCAGTCACGTTCTGTATTTTCAAGAAATACACCAGAACCCGCACCAATACCTGCGTTATTCACAAGAATATCAACACCACCAAGCTTTTCTGCGGCCTCAGCGATAGCGCTGTCTACTTGCGCCTGATCGGCTACATCCACTAACACACCAATAGCTTTTGCACCAGTTTCATCAATAATGGATTGAACCACTTCATCTAGCCCTGCTTTAGAGCTGGCACGGCCAGTTAGGGCAATACTCGCGCCCTCTCTAGCCAAACCTAATGCAATAGCACGGCCTAAGCCTTTCATTTTAGTTGCACCGGTGACTACCGCCACCTTGCCAGTTAATTTGCCCATTATTTATTCTCCTTTTCCCAGTCAGCCCATAGGCTTTCTTCTGTGAAACCATGACGACCAGCTTGAGTTTTAAAGAACGGTTCCCAGTGAGAATCAAGCACTTCACAATCTTCCGCACCACTGAGCAACGATTTCCAACCCTCTGAGCCAGGCATACGACAACCACGACTACCCGGTAACGGCTTAGTATTTTCAATCGCTGTGGCAAGCGCATCAGACTTGCGCTTCACTTCTTCAATTGGGCCAAAGTGTGATGGATCAATAACTAACATGTATGAGCCACCTACAGACGTTGATTTGGCTTCACCCGCTGCGATTTCTGTTAGAGAGGGGACTTCTGGAGCAATCACGCCATTAGGGTTAATGATTGCTGTCATCAACTCATTCCATAGGTTAAGCATGTAAGTACGCGGTTCACCAAGAGCCTGGAAAGCGCTTTGATCGAATACACGACCGTAGCCTTCAATCGGGCGAGCATAAGGTGCAAGGTCATTTGAAAGTTCGCCAGTATCAGGATCAATAACAAAGTTACCTTTCAACTTAGTCCCCTGAAGCACTGCCTGAGCAGTGTCAGCGTCGTACCATTCACACAATTTGGTAGACATCCATACTGGTGCTTTTTCACCGTAAGGACCAATAGCATCAAGAGGCGGCACTGAAATTACGTTACCCATACCACCTAACGGCGAACACATTGGTACTGAGTTGTTCGAGGTTAATGCCACACAATCTTCCTGAGCGGCCATCCAGGTGTATGAACCGAACGAACCACCATCGTTATGGTTGAAACCAAATACGATCGCAATACCATGCTCTTTTGCTTTTGCAATCGCAGTTTTGGTCATCTTCGTCAAGGTCCAATAACCGGTTGATTCTTTTCCGTCATAGACAGCCCATGTCGGGCCTTCTTTAACAATTTCAGGAACCGCTTTGATGTCTAATAAGCCCATCTGATTCATAATATCGATGGCTTCGTATACACCCAACCCTTGATTAAGCTTACCCTGACGAATACCCGTCATAAGCGCTTCAGCAACGGCTTCGCCATGCTCTTCAGAGGCACCCTCTGCCATCCAAACTCGCTTCAGTGCATACTTCAAAAATGATGCATTGGTTTTTTTTGTTTTACCAGGTGCTGCCATATTTCGTTTCCTCTCAAGTTGTCTATATTTAAGCTAAACCAGCTAATGTGTTATAAGCATCGATGCTCATGCCCGCGGTAAAGCCGCCATCAACACCAATCGTTTGACCATTCACAAAACCACAATCATCACTGGCTAAAAAGTGAATCATGGCTGCAACCTCTTCAGGCTCAGCAATACGACCAAGTGGCACCGCTTTATGCTCCATATCAAGCTGAGGCTTACCATCTGGGGTATTTGCCATAGGCGTGTTTACAGATGTTGGACAAATAGCGTTTACGCGAATATTTCGGCTACCAAGCTCTAGCGCCGCTGTACGGGTAATGCCAATTACCGCCCATTTTGACGCTACATAAGGTGCAAGATAAGGAACCCCTTGCACCCCAGCAGCAGATGAAACGTTAACAATGGAACCACCATTTTTCATATGTGCCGCAGCATGCTTAATGCCATAAACAACGCCCATGGTGTTAATGCCATAGTTAAAATCGAAATCTTTTTTCTCTGAGTCCAATAACTCGTTATAGCCGGCGTTAACACCTGCACAGTTAATCAAAATATCTAAACCGCCATGCAGCTTAACGGTTTCATCGATCAGGTTTTTAACGCTATCTTCATCACCAACGTTGGTTGCCACAAAGTGACCATTACAAGCCTTTGCTGCTTCTTCGCCGTTTTTGCGGCCAGCAACGACCACTTTTGCGCCCGCTTGATGCAAGCGTATTGCGGTGCTAAGACCAATGCCTGAGGTACCGCCTGTAATGACCGCTACCTTGCCATCTAAATTAAAAAAGCTCATATCTACTCTCTAGAAGTCAATTAAGAAAGAAATGGGAGGAGAAATGCCTCCCATGATGATAATGCTCTCTTACAGACTGGCTTTACCAAAGGCTTGTGGCCACTGAGTTAAACGTTTCTCGCCATTACGTTTGGCTTCACAATCGGCTAACCAGCAGAGAAGTTTCCAAGAAAGGCCGGCGGCAATGTAGCCATCACGCTTGGATAAATCATGCTGTGGGGTGTATTCCACCACGTCAGCACCCACTAGGTTGATGTCGCCATGCTTACGTAGGTAACGGATGATGTCCCATACCTGACGTGACTTAAGACCAAATGGTTCAATGGCCGAGTTAGAGGCGTTATCGGTGGCATCTAGGGCATCAAGGTCGAATGAGAAATAAGTCGGTGCATCACCAACACGCTTAAGAATGCGCTTCGCGATTTCTTCGGTACCGATATCAAATACGTCATCGGCTGTGTACGTTTCTACACCGAAGTTTTTGGCATGGCCACCAACCAGTGCCGTCATACGACCACGGATCCCCATAGTAATCATTTTCTCAGGGTCTAGGTTACCTTCGGCAAAGTTACGGGTGAACTGGTTACCTGAATGGTATGGGTATTCAAAGTCAGCAAAGGTTACTAAGTCGTAGTGCGCATCAAAGTGAATTAATGCTAATGGACCAAAACGCTTACCTAGAGCTGCGATTGGAGCATAAGAAGTGGTATGGTCGCCACCCCAAGTGAAGGTGACACACTCGTCCTCATTGACAATACGGTCGTACTCATCAACGATTTTCTGTACTTCATCTCGCATATCAAATTGACCGTAGGTATCAATGTTGCCGTAATCAACGATACGCGCATTATCAAACGGGATATCCCAGCCACCATTGGGCCCTGGCTCAATGGTACCCATGGCATTTTTCGAAAGGTCGCGAAGGGCTTTAGGTCCATATTTGTGGGAGCTATTCATTGGTGCCGCTTTTTCAAGTGGCTGACCAATCACAACAATATCGGCATTTTTAGTGTCACGAGAAAACGGAGCCATGAACGCACCAAGGTATTCTTTGTTAAGGTTACCCACAACCTCAATACCAGCGCCACCGCCCATTTCACTCATCCGAATTAGGTGATCCATAACCTCTTTATCGATACCATCGATACTCATAGAGTTTTCCCAAAGGTCTCTGTATCTTGCCAAACGCTCTTCAGGAATAGGTGGATACTTTTTCATCTAATCTCTCCAGAAATTTTATACTTAGTAAGTCATAGGAAAAAAGTGACCACCCGAAAAAACTTCAATGTGGTGACTATTTACCAATATTTCCTAAATAAACATTAGCAGAACATTTTCATCATGCAGGGCAAATTTGCATTTTTATGTAAATTAAATTTGAAATGCCGCTATATCAAGGTTTTTGGAGATGTGCTTAATTTAATTGAAAAAAAAGCGCTCAAAAGAGCGCCTTTAATGAACAATAATGCAATTTAGAGCATATAACGAAGACGTAATCCAGCAACAAAGTTACCAGCCTTGCTGGTATGCTTAGAAATAGATGGAGTAAAGTAGTATTGTAGATCCGGAGCAACACTTAGGCGCGGTGTTAATGCGAACTCATAATAAACTTCCATCGACTTCTCAATACCCCAGTCATCCACCAGACCAGCATCTTTTGCACGTTGTATACTGGTGGCCGTTGGTTCCACTTCCGCATAACCAATACCAATGGTGTCATCAGCACGACCGAAAGGCGCATTGAAAACCACACCACCAACCGCGCTTGCTTTGGTCGCAAAACCGGTTGAACATGCATTAGTACAACCGCCTTTGTAATTAGAGTCACCAGCATCAGCTGCATAGCGGTCGTAAGAGCGGTTAAAGCGGGCAAACAAGCCTACAGAACCAAAATCTTGGCTCATGCTTACAGAAAGAGTCGTCCCCTCTTTGTTGGCTTCGTATGCGACTGGATCGTTACTATTCGCCGCCGAGCCCGTATCATCAATATGGGCCATGCTCACCTTGTATGAGCCTTCACCAAAGTCAAATGAAGGCGTTAAACCAAACTCTAAGTGCTTAACGAATTTGCCATCTTTTAAGCTTGCCACATCAATATCTAAACCTGTCGGCTTAGCATTGTGAAAACCGGTTAGCACATATGCCCAGTCATTTTGTAGCGAGAAAGTGGCACCAATGGCACGGTTTGCTCCCGCCCATGACAAGCCCTGTAGCGAAAACGGTGAGGCTAGGAAAGTTTCGCGGTCATTGCGCAGGTACTTGTTTTGAGCAAATAGGTAAATGGTATATAGCTGGCCTACACGATAGGTAAACTGGCGATCCCACATGCTTTCTTCCCACCAAAGAGCATTAATCGCCGTCACGTTTTTACCTGCTCCGGTCATACCGCCATTCGGCTGAGAGACACCTAAGCCACCACCGTTTGCAAACTGACGAGTGTAGCTATCATTAAGCATATTAACCATTACACCTGAGAATACGATTTTACCGTAACCTTCATCGTTTTCCCAAAAACGCTTATAGATATTAAAGTCGGTTTCATTATCTAGGTAAGTATTACCTTCGCTATCCACTTGCATAATTGGTGCAAGTTGCAGCATATAGTCGATACCATACTTTTCAGAAAACTCACGCTTCATATCTTGATAGCTATCAGGCGCGGTTGAAGAACCATAAATTGGGTTTTGAGCTTTGGGTGAAACATACTGAGCATTGTTTTCAAATTTTTGCTGAGCCACGGCTCCACCAGCAAACAAGCTTACTCCAGTTAATAGAGTAACCAGCTTAGAAAGGTTCATACGATCTCCAGTCCAAGAAAAAGTGTATAAAAGGGTGTAAATCCATAGTGTAGGTTCATTTTTTGCAGTTCGCACAATTGTTCCCACAATAAACTATTCACTTAATTCAAGTTATTGATTGTAAACCTTGGAAAAGTAATAGCTCTATGGTGTTAATTTGCAGCTCATTCTACCTATTTTCTGGGGGAATTCTTGGGGCAAATTAGGTTTAAAACTAAAACTGGGAGCTATTGCACACTTCTTTGATCGAGTGACAATAACCTTAAGTTTTGTACCAGTATTTTACTTTATATGCCAAATTTTAAAGTCTAGTCTAAAGTTAATAAAAAAAGCTCCAACCAGAACAATCGTTCATGGCGCAGCTTTATAGTAATTACTTTCAGGTCGATTAAGAGTCGGAGAACCCAATGACAATATACCGCCCACTGCTCACTGCTACAGCCTTCTTGCTAGGCTTGTCTGCATGTAGCCCAAGTGAAGAAGCTGCCGCACCAATTCAAGCCCCTGCGATCGCCGTTTCAGCTATAGAAGTTAACCTCGGCACTATTCATCCAATTTATGAGTTTGTAGGTCGAACCAAAGCCCCTGAAGATGCTGATATTCGCCCTCTGGTTAGTGGACGATTAGTCACCAAAGTGGTTGAAGCTGGTTCCGATGTTGAACGTGGCCAATTATTATTTGAAATTGATTCTAAACCTTACCAAGTAAAATTAACTTCCGCCCAAGCTGAAGTAGCAAGAGCAGAGGCCGAAAAGAAACAAGCTTTCCGAACTTTAGAACGCGCTAAAGATCTTTACAAAACAAAAACCCTCTCAGAAATTGATTATGAAGAACGTCAATTAGCCTATACCACTGCTACCGCTAACCTTGAACTGGCTAAATCAAACCTTGACCAAGCTCAATTAGAATTAGGTTGGACTCAAGTACATAGCCCAATTAATGGGCGTGTAGGTGAACATAAATACTCCATTGGTGATGTGGTTTCACCCCAGGGGGAACCATTAACCACTATCGTTCAACTTGATGTTTCTCAGGTAAATATTTCTGTTAATGAGAAAACGGGTTTAGCCGAGTTCCAAGCAGAAATGCTCAGAGGTCAAAAAGCTTCTGACTTTGATATTTTCTTAAAATTATCAAACGGCACTCGTTACCCATATAAAGGTGAAGTCGGCTTCGTGAATAACAGGGTAGATCCAGAATCAGGCACCATTACCGTGCGTCTCGATTTCCCTAATCCTGAAAAATTATTGCTTCCAGGCCAATACGTTAACGTAGAAGTAGAAGACAAATCAGTAACCACTCTAGTTATCCCTTCACGCGCTGTGCAGTATGACCAAACCGGTCAGTTCGTAATGATCATCAACAAAGACAACCAAATTGAGCAGCGTTACGTCACCCTATTCCAACAAGTAGGTGAGCAATACCTTGTCAGCAATGGCTTGGCAGCAGGTGAACGCATCGTGGTTGATGGCCTACAACGTATTCGTGTAGGTGCGACGGTTGAAGCACAGTTAGTGACTGAATAATTTTCGGGGAATTATCATGGTAGAGTTTTTTATTCGCCGACCAAAGTTTGCAATTGTATTAAGCATCATTATGACCATTATTGGTCTGATTGCACTGTTGCAAGCGCCGGTCGAGCAATACCCAGCTGTTGCGCCACCAGAGATTGAAGTATCAACTGAGTTCACCGGCGCCAACGCCGAGGTACTGAGAGATACCGTAGCGAAAGAGATTGAAAAAGAAGTAAACGGTGTAGAAGGCATGATTTATATGAAATCAAAGTCTTCAAACGATGGTAACTACATCCTAACCGTAACTTTTGAAGTAGGTTACAACGCCGATAAGGCACAGATCCTAGTACAGAACCGTGTAAACCGTGCGATGGCAAAACTGCCTGACGAAGTGAAGCGTTCTGGTGTTAAGGTGGAAAAAACCGCCACTAACATTATGCTGGCGATCATGGTGTCTTCCCCCGATCTGACTCGCGATGGTCTATTTCTAAATAACTACGCCAACATGAACATCAAGGACGAGATTGCTCGTATTCCTGGTGTTTCTAAGGTACGTAACATTGGTGATATGGCCTACGCCATGCGTATTTGGCTAGACCCTGAAAAAATGACTGGCCTAGGCATTACCCCAGAAGACGTATCTGCTGCCATTGGCGAGCAAAACGTGATTCGTCCAGCGGGTATGGTGGGCGCTGCGCCTTATGGTGACGGTAATCCACAATTCCAAATGGTGGTTCGTACTGAAGGTCGTCTAAAACGTGCTGAGCAGTTCAATGACATCGTAATCAAAGCGGACACTGACGGTAAGCTTGTTCGTATTTCTGATGTGGGTAAAGCTGAGCTTGGTTCACAGCAGTACCTAGTAAAAGCCATGATGAACAAATCTGATGCAGCATTACTTGCGATTTACCAATCTCCAGGGGCGAACGCATTAGATATTTCAGCAGGCATTGAAAAGAAAATGGCTGAGTTAGAAGCTCGCTTCCCAGCGGGTGTGGCTTATGACATTCCATACAACCAAACTGAATTCGTTAAGGTATCGATTGCTGAGGTAATTGAAACCCTAATCATCGCTATTATTCTGGTAACCATCGTATCTTACGTATTCCTGCAAGACTGGCGCACCACCATTATCCCGGTGATTGCCATTCCAGTATCGGTGATTGCCACATTTGCGGTCATGCAGTGGATGGGCATGTCAATGAACATGCTTACACTGTTAGGCCTGGTGCTAAGTATTGGTGTCGTCGTGGATGCTGCGATTATCGTAGTAGAAAACGTTGAACGCATCATGCATGAAGAGCACTTAGACCCAATGGCTGCGACGTTAAAAGCCATGAAAGAAGTAACTGCGCCGATCCTTGCGTCTGCATTGGTTCTATTCGCAGTATTTGGTCCGGTAACCATGATGCCAGGCCTAACCGGTCAACTTTACCAACAATTTGGTATTACTATTTCGGTATCGGTAGCGCTATCAACCATCAACGCCCTAACCTTGACTCCGGCACTAGCAGCCATTCTTATGCGTCCTGGTGGCCCAAAACCTGGCAAGTTCCTGCAAGGCTTTAACCGAGTTCTAGACAAAGCTACGATCGGACTAGGTAACACCGTTAGCCTGATGGTAAAACGCCTGACTGTTACCCTGTTACTTTTTGGTGCCATGATTGCAGCGATTGTATTTATGGCGGGCAAAATGCCACAGGGCTTCTTACCCGATGAAGACTCTGGTAGCTTCTTTGTTAACATCGAATTACCAATGGCGGCGTCATTGAACCGTACCCAAGAAATCACTGATGAAGCGATTGACATGGTGCTGGCTCAAGATGGTGTATCGTCAGTGGTCTCTGCTCCTGGTTTCTCGCTCTTAGGCAACGCGGCAGCGTCAAACTCAGCAATGATGATTGTTAACCTTGAACACTGGTCAGATCGTAAAGACGCTGAACTCGGTATGAAAGCAATTATGGCTAAGACTCAAGCCCAGCTGAGCACCATTCAAGAAGCTGACATCATTACCTTCTTCGCACCAGCAATTCCAGCGCTAGGTATGAACAACGGTTTTGAAATGCGTCTTGAAGATACCCAAGGCCGAAGTGCTAAGCAGTTATCTCAGGTTGCCGATGCCTTAATGGAAAAAGCCATGGCCGATCCTGCGATTGACCTGACTTACACCATGTTCCGTTCATCTGTACCTCAGTTAGAAGTTCAGCTAGACCGTGACAAAATTAAAGCATCTAACGTCAGTATTGAAACCATCTACACCTCACTACAAACCTACCTAGGTGGTATGTATGTGAACGATTTCAGTGAGTTTGGTCGTAACTTTAAAGTATTTTTGCAGTCTTCACCTGATAGTCGTGTGGATGCCAGCGATATTACTAAAATCCACGTTCGTGCGAATGATGGTCGCATGGTGCCGCTAAGCTCATTAGTTGAAGTGAAAAACGTTCTTGGTCCAGAGGGTGTAGAGCTGTTTAACCTATACAACTCACTAATGATTAACGGTGTTGCAGCAGAGGGTTACTCTTCTGGTCAAGCGGTAGCGGCGATGGCTAAAATTGCCGATGAAACCCTGCCAGCAGGTTACAAGTACGATTGGTCTGGTCTAACCTACCAGGAGCAAAAAGCGGGTAACGCAGCGCCACTGATGTTTGGTATGGCAATGCTATTTACCTTCTTATTCCTAGTGGCTCAGTACGAATCTTGGATGACACCATTGGCGATTATCCTGTGTGTACCTACGGCCGTGTTCGGTGCCTTCTTGCATACTTGGCTAATGAATGGTGATATCAACGTTTACACCCAAGTAGGTCTGGTACTAATGGTTGGGATGGCGTCCCGTAACGCAATTCTGATTGTCGAGTTCGCCAAAGAACTGCGTGAAAACAAAGGTATGGGCATTGTTGAAGCGGGGGTAGCCGCCGCTAAACTTCGTTTCCGTGCGGTACTAATGACAGCATTCTCGTTCATCTTGGGTGTGGTACCACTGGTGATTGCCACCGGTGCGGGTTCTGGTGCTCGTCAAGCCATTGGTTTCTCAACCTTTGGTGGTATGACAGCGGCAACGGTTCTAGGCTGTCTAATCGTGCCAGTACTGTTCGTAATCTTCCAGCGTATGCGTGAAAAAGCGAACCCAGCGATTACTGAAATGGCCGAATCAAACGCCAAATAAAGCTATCGGTTTTACAAAGCCAACTCTTTTAGGGTTGGCTTTTTTGTACCTAATACATATGTAACTTTCGTTAGGTAACACGTTACCTAACTTGTTACCTTCACTTTTTCCAGTGTCTAACTGACTAAATTTAAGTCATTTCCATATTATTTACCCATCGCTGCAAAGCAAGAAGCTAACGTGGCATTTTCGATTGATGAGGAAAAGACGATGAACTTTTTTAATCTAGAAGGCAAAGTTGCCGTAATTACTGGTGGTACTTCAGGTATCGGTGCTTCAACAGCAGAGCGTCTAGCTAAAGCGGGTGCTAAAGTCGTTATCGCTGGTCGTAAAGGCGGTGAAGAAGTTGCCGCTAAAACTGGCGGCATCTTCGTCAAGACTGACGTAAGCTCTGAAGAATCAGTAAAGAACCTAATGGAAACTGCAAACGCAGAGTTCGGTGGTATCGATATCGTTGTTAACTGTGCGGGCGTAAACGCAGGTTACAACACACTAATGGAATCTGAGAAGAAAGACTTCGATTTCAACTACAACGTAAACACCATGGGCGTGGTATATGGTATCAAGCACGCGGTACCTTTCATGAAAAACGGTGGTGCAATCACTAACGTTTCTTCTGCAGCAGGCGTGCAAGGTGTTCCTTACCTAGCACCATATGTATCTTCTAAGTGGGCCGTTATCGGTATCACTCGTACGGCGGCGCTAGAGCTAGGCGAAAAGAACATCCGTGTTAACGCGGTATGCCCTACTTCTGTAGACACGCCAATGGCACGCGCTGAAGGCGGTGAGCCACAACTGCGTATGGAACAAAAAGCGGTTCCACTAGGTCGCATTGCAGACCCAGAAGAACTAGCAGCGACTATCCACTTCCTATCTGCACCTGACTGTCAGTTCATTAATGGTCAAGCAATTGGTGTTGATGGCGGCTTCTCAGCAGGCATGAGCATTAATGCTTACAACACTTTAGCTGCTGAATAATATACCCCTAAAAAGCTAGTAAGTTTACCCTTACTAGCTTTATTGCCCCTGTTATATCCTTCCTAAAACGGTTAAAATTACCTCTAAAATACAGTAAGGTCCGTTGATCTTTCATGTTTACTTTATGTGCGAATTAAAAGACAAAATAGCAAAGCTTTCAAATTGAAGCATAGATATTCTATGTTGATGAGAGTAACCCAGCTAGTTTGACCTTTAAGCACCTCCTTTGGATAGCACTTGTTAGCCATTTCTCCTGCGTTGAAGCTCATTGATGTGGAACAACCACAGCTCAATCGCTCCGCCTGTATATAGACTAACAAACCGCTTTCGATCCAAACAACAAAGGTCAACAGACCATTTAAATCAGGTAATAGATATGAACTTCTTTGATCTTACCAACAAGGTCGCAGTAATCACTGGAGGCTCGTCAGGAATCGGTCAAGCCACAGCAAAAAGACTTCAACAAGCAGGTGCAAAAATTGTTATTGGCGACCTACGTCCAGACGATGCGCTTCTATCCGAATTAAATGCCACATTTGTTGCAACCGACGTTTCTAAAGAAGAGCAAGTTGCTGCATTAATGCAAAAAGCCCATGAAGAACATGGCCGCCTAGATATCGTGGTAAATTGCGCTGGGGTAAACCGTGGCTACAATACCCTAACCGAATGTGAAAAAGACGATTTCGACTTTAACTACAACATTAACACCATGGGTGTGGTGTTCGGTATTAAACACGCCGCTAAATACATGAACCAAGGTGGTTCGATTATTAACGTATCATCGGCAGCTGGCGTGCAAGGGGTTCCTTACCTAGCCCCTTACGTATCATCAAAGTGGGCCGTTATTGGTATTACTAAAACGGCTGCGCTTGAACTAGGAGCTAAGAATATTCGTGTCAATGCGGTATGCCCAACGTCGGTGGATACCCCTATGGCCCGCGCCGAAGGTGGTGAACCACAGCTGCGTATGGAACAAAAAGCGGTGCCACTAGGCCGCATCGCCAAGCCATCAGAGCTGGCCTCGATGATCCACTTCCTAGCCAGTGACGATTGCGCCTTTATTAACGGCCAAGCTATTGGTGTGGATGGTGGTTTTTCTGCCGGCATGAGCATTGATGCTTATAACACCCTAGCGCAATAGTTAATAACTTAAGGCTAACCCGTAAGGTTCAGGTGATCCAGATCACTGTCACACCTGAACCTTAACTGAACTTCTACATCTTGATCACACTTATCCCGTAAGCTACTACCACTAAAGCAAAAACTATCTACTATGGACTCATAAATTGATACCGCTAACCGGAGTCCGTTATGAAAAAATTACTTTTAGTTGCTGCTTTAGCTTTCTCTGCAAACTCATTTGCTTACTGTGACTATGAAGCTGGCGAAATGATCGCTCAAGGTGTTGAAGGGGCTGTAGATGGTGCCATTATTGGTGCGATTGTTGATGGTCGACGTGGCGCGGCAGCGGGCGCCGCTATTGGTGGCGCTGCAGGTGCAATCAATGGTTCATACGAAGGTGCATACCTAGATGGCGCTTGTGAAGCTGAGCACTATATCGTTGAAGAAGAAATCATTGAAGAAGAAATCATTGAAGAAGAAATCATCGAAGAAGAAATCATCGCAGAAGAAATCATCGAAGAGGAAATCATCGAAGAAGAACTTTACTACGACGATTACTAATCCCCTTTACTAAGAAAAGCAGGCCAGGCCTGCTTTTTTAGTATCACATCTCCGATATCTATTATTTCATCACGTTAAGCAAAAAAGCGCGGATTCTCGTAATAAGTATCATACGTTTTGCTTGGGTAACTTTACTGCGATTAAAAAATAGCCAATAAATAGAGCAAAAACATGACCTAAGCCAAAATTTAGCAATCTCAATGAGTAACTTGAGTAGGCTATGCTACTTTTCAATTTAACTTCGTGTCAAAATGAAAAAAAACTTATTCGATAATAGGTCTAACGTGTCAGAACTAGTAAAACTAGATATACAGGATACCGACAATCAAGTTGTCGCCAGAGAGCAACTCAATCGTGTCCTAGAAAGCCAAGCTTTCGTGCAAAGCCCAAAAATGAAAGAGTTACTTAACTTTGTGGTTGAGCAAGCCATCATGGGCAATGGCGATCGCCTAAAGCAATTTACTATTGCCACTGAAGTATTCGAACGTGGGGTGGAGTTTGATCACCAATCAGATCCTATCGTGCGTATCCAGGCTGGCAGGGTTCGCCGCGCTCTGGAGACCTATTACCTCACCGAAGGGGTAAATGATCAAATACTGATCTCGATCCCTAAAGGCAAATACTGCCCATTATTTCAGTCTCGCCCGCAAGCCGCAGAAGTGAACTCAAAAGAGCAGCCAACCCCAGAAGAACAACCTTTTGTAGGCCTGTCACCGACCTTGACCGTTATTCCATTTTTATCGTTATCGGACGATAAAGAACAGCATTATTTTGCAGAAGGTTTTGGTGAAGATTTAGCCACCGAACTTTCACGCTTCGACACCTTAAAAGTGGTGTCTATGTACGCCCTAGGTGATGTGGAAATTAACCCCACATCGACCACCGACATTAAGCGCCTTGGCCAAGAATTAAATGTCTCGTTTGTCACTTCAGGTACCCTGCGTACCTACCAAGACAAAGCTCGTATTCAGGCGCGTTTATACCGCACCGATACCGGCCAACAAGTCTGGGCAGAACGCTACGACTGTGACCTAACCACAGGTGACTTATTTGATATACAAGATCAAATTATTGCTGAAATTGTAGCAGAATTAGCCTCAAGCTTTGGCATTATCCATAGGCAATTATACTTAAGCTCAAATCACAAAAGTGTTGAGCAGTTAACGACTTATGAAGCCACGCTTAGATACCGTCATTACCTAATGACCTTATCCAAAGAAACCTTTCACCGTGCAGTAGAAGCCCTAGAGCACGCCACGGTAAAAGAGCCAAACTTCACTATGGCTTGGGCCATGTTAGCCATTTTATATTTTGATGCCGAACGTTTGCATAATGTTTACATAGCAGACAGCATTCAAAAGGGCATCGACTGTGCTCGCCGTGCGGTAGAAATGGATCCAACCAACCAAGAAGCGCAAATGGCGCTATTACTTGGCTACCAAAGTCGTGGCGATGCCCAAGGTGTCAAAGACACCGCCGATAAAGTGGTATCACTAAACCCGAATGCGGCCTACCAAATTGGTCTTGCAGGCTGGGCGCTGGCACTGGCGGGAGACTTTGAGCGTGGTATGCAGTTACTGGATGACTCTAAGGTACTCAACCCTTACCGCCCAGCATGGTTTTCAATGGCTTACATCCTTGAGCACTACATGAATAGTGACTACAGCAAAGCCCTAAAGGAGTTAGATCAGTTCTCGCTAATGCAGCTTTACTGGCATCCACTATTAAAAGCGGTGATTGAAGTAGAGATGGGCGATATCGAAGCGGCTAAGGTTTCTTACCAACAAATTATTGCCAGTTGCAGTGACTTTGAAAGTACTAAAGAACAGCGCATTAGCAGCTATGTATCGTCGCCTGAAATCCAGCAAAAACTGTTAGCAAGCCTAGCGAAAATCGCTTAAGCGCTAAGGCCTGTTAACAAAAAAACCGCTCAAATGAGCGGTTTTTTTATGGGTAATGCTTAGGGTCTGTTAGCCTTTTATACAAGGCGGAGCGATTGCGGTGTGGTTGTTCTACACCAATGAGGGCCAACACCGTAAAAATGACTAACAAACGCTGTCCACAGGTTTACATAAAGTAAACATGAAAGATCAGCAGCCCCTAGTTACTTCTTGCCACCAATTAGGCCGAAGAATGCGATAACAAATGACGCGGCAGATACGGCACCAACCACCACGGCTAGAGAACCAAAGCCGAATGATTCCGCAGCGAAACCACCCACAACGTTACCTACTGCGTAAGCAATCGCGATAGCGAACATTAGTAGACCCTGAGTCAGACCAGCACCCGCGCTTGATTGCTTGTCGGCAATTGAAGGCTGTGACATGTCACATACCGCCACACCCTGCAGGTAAATCACGTATAGACCTAGTGGAATGTAAGCTAAGATGGCTGGACCGCCGGCTGCGACTAGTACTAGGGCTATCATTGAAGCCGCAGAAGCCACTAGTGCACCAATGAATACTGGATTTGGACCCAGTTTCGCCATCCAGTTACCCGCTAATGTTAAGATAACTAGCGATGCTGCTGCCGAGACTGAAAGCGCAGTAGAAGACATTGAAGGCTCAATATCAAAGACTTCTTTCATGTAGTTAGGGAACTGACCGGTAATCACACCCTGGCCAATAGTCACGAAGAATACCGCTGCTAGGAATACACCAAAACGAGAGAAAATCAGCTGTGCCATGCCGCCAGCTTGCTCTTGTTCGCCTGCTTCTTCACTTGCTTGCTCACCTGCGTTAGCTACGCGATCCGCCGCTTCTTTGTTAGTTAGGCCAGTGATCACTACCGATACCGCACAAATGGCGGCCATTAGGTAGAAACAGGCTTCATAGCTCCAGCCAGCGTCCATTACTGCACCCAGTAATACACCACCCACTAAAGCACCAACAATCGCAAGTTGGTTCAGACGAGTTAGCTTAACCGCTTCTTCTTCCTGGCTATAACCGCCAGCAACCACGAATGCAGGGTTCATCATAAGCAGTGAAGCCGAACCCACACCTAGTAATACCGCACCCGCAATGTGCATTGCTACTACGTCACCAGACATAGAGAAAACAAGCGCCGCTAAACCATAAGCCGCAACACCAATAAGCTGCACTAAACGGTGCGCTTTAAACTTGTCAGCTAAGCCACCTAGGATAGGCGCAGACAGGCCAGAGAAGCCTAGAATACCCATAACAATACCGACTAAAGACGCACTGTCAGTCATCGCTAGAATGTAAGTAGGAACCAAAATTGGAATAAATACCATTTGCACGATGCCGTAGGCAAAGTGTGCAGCGAACCATGGTTCGATGCCCATAAAGCTCTTATTGCTCATAAGAAATACCTTATTTAAAAATTGAAAAAGGGCAGCAAAAACTTGCTGCCCTCCTTGGCAATCTATGTCAGTGACAACAGATTACAGCGAAGCTTTACCGAACGCCTGTGGCCATTCAGTTTTACGCTTTTCGCCGTTACGTTTTTCAACACAGTCAGCCATCCAGCATAGAAGCTTCCAGCTGATACCTGCAGCAATGTAACCATCACGCTTAGATAGGTCGTGCTGTGGCGTGTACTCAACAACGTCAGCACCAACTAGGTTGATGTTACCGTGTTTACGTAGGTAACGAATGATGTCCCAAACTTGACGAGACTTAAGACCGAATGGTTCGATCGCAGAGTTAGAAGCGTTATCAGTCGCGTCTAGGGCGTCAAGGTCGAATGAGAAGTAACAAGGCGCATCGCCAACACGCTTAAGAATACGCTCAGCAATTTCTTTAGTACCTAGATCGAATACGTCGTCCGCAGAGTAAACTTCAACACCGAAGTTCTTAGCGTGGCCACCTACAAGTGCAGTCATACGACCACGAACACCCATAGTGATCATACGCTCAGGGTCTAGGTTACCTTCAGCGAAGTTACGAGTGAACTGGTTACCAGAGTGGTACGGGTACTCGAAGTCAGCGAATGTTACTAGGTCGTAGTGCGCATCGAAGTGAATTAGAGAAAGAGGACCAAATTTCTTACCTAGTGCCGCGATTGGCGCGTAAGAAGTCGTATGGTCACCACCCCAAGTGAACGTCACACAGTCGTCTTCGTTTACGATACGGTCGTACTCGTCAACAATCTTCTGTACTTCGTCTTTCATGTCGAACTGGCCGTAAGTATCAATGTTACCGTAGTCCATGATACGTGCAGAATCGAAAGGAATATCCCAACCGCCATCTGGACCTGGCTCGATAGTACCCATAGCGTTCTTAGAAAGATCACGTAGAGCCTTAGGGCCGTACTTGTGAGAGCTGTTCATAGGCGCCGCTTTTTCTAGAGGCTGGCCAATAACAACGATGTCAGCATCTTTAGTGTTACGACCGTAAGGAGCCATGAACGCGCCTAGGTATTCTTTGTTTAGGTTACCAACAACCTCGATACCAGCGCCGCCGCCCATTTCGCTCATGCGAACTAGGTGATCCATAACTTCTTGATCGATACCGTCGATGCTCATTGAGTTTTCGAACAGATCTTTGTACTTAGCTAAACGCTCAGCAGGAATTGGTGGGTACTTCTTAGTCATGATTTGCTCCAACTAAAAATGTTTCAATCGAAAAATGAAAAGGACTCCGCCTTTTCTAGTTGGCGATATCATCTCAAACTCACCACCTTGATATAAGTTTGTTACGGTTACATGGCACCCCAAAAAAGTATCAAGGCTTTACCCTAAAATAAAAGGCCCCGCAGATTACTCTGCGGGGCCTTGAAATATTCATAATTAACAGTTGTTTTATAGGGCTTGCTGGCCTTTTTTGTTTACTTTATGTGGGAATTAAAGGGCAAGATAGCAAGGCACTCGAATTGAAGCATAGTTACTCTATGTAAAATGAGAGTAACGCAGCTAGGTTGACCTTTAAACTCATCCGAAGGACAGCGTTTGTTAGCTATTTTACTTGCTTGAAACCCGACGTTTAATAACCCACTTCAATTAAACTGCCTTCTTTCTATTAAAGAACAAAAGCTAACAAACTCTGCAGAAACAAACATTAAAGGTCTGCAAGACCTACTTTCTGTCAACAAAATAACCTAGGTAAGAAGTAACAATAGTAACGGCAATACACACAAAACTTAACCACATAAATGGCGCATATGACAGGGTAGCCACCCCTAAGATACTCGCCATATAAATGCCGTTATCACTCCAAGGCACCATGCCTGAGGTTAAGGTGCCACCAAACTCAGCGTTACGGGACAGGTTCTTACGGGCATAACCTAAACGGTCATAGTTCTTGGCGCTAATCTTCGGGGTAAGGATCAGTGATACATACATAGCCGAGCCAAACACATTACCCATAAATGCGGTGGCAATGGTGCTAGAGGCTAAGCCACCAGCGCTTTGCACACGCTTTTCAAACACCTGGGCAATACGGGCTAAAATACCCACTTTATCCAGTAAGCCACCAAAGCCTAAGCCAAATACGATTACCGCAACCGAGCCCAGCATAGACGACATGCCACCACGGTTTAAAATGGCGTCAATAAAGTCCACCCCCGAATTAATCGCAAACGGTGCCCAAGTGGTGTTTAAGGCATGAATAAAGTCCATATCTTGCAGCAGCACAGCCCACACCACGCCTAACAATGAACCAAAGCTAATGGCCACAAACGAAGGCACCCTAAATGCAAGCATGCCCAGAACCACAGCAACTGGAATAAAGGCTAACGGCGTAATCACAAACTGCTTATCGATAGCGGCAATCACACCCTCAACCTGACTCATATCCACATCACCAGCAAAGTTTAAGCCATATAGGGTAAACAATAGTGCGGTTATCACATAACTGATCAGTGCTATCGGTAGCATACCTTTAATATGCTCAACCACCTCCACCTCAGACATGCTTGAGGCCAGAATCACCGAATCCGATAAGGGTGATAACTTGTCACCAAAGTAACACCCCGACAGTACCGCACCGGCCGTCACCGCTGGCGGCACCCCAAGGCCCGAACCAATGCCCATCATGGCGATACCCGCCGTACCGGCAGCGCCCCATGAGGTGCCCGTACCTAAAGCGGTTAACGAACAAATCAGCATGGTAGCAGGCAAGAAAATCGCCGGGTGAATGGCGTTTAAGCCATAGTAAATAATGGTCGGTACAATACCACCAGCAATCCAGGTGCCCACTAAGGCACCGACCGCCATTAAGATCAACACCGCCGGTAAGCCTTTGCTTACCCCTTGCAATGCCGCTGCTTCTAAATCTTTATATTTATGGCCAAGGTAAAGTCCCAGCCCCATAATCACAAACCAACCAAAGTACAGCGCTAGCTGAATCGGCAAATTAAGCTCGGCAGTAAAGGAAAATGCCATTAATAGAAATAGGCCAAGGGCTACTATTACCTGCAGTAACGATGGTGCACGTAAAACAGCTGATTGCATCTAAATAAACCTCTGGTTTGTTAACGGGCGTATAAAAATCGCCTTTTTAGGGTTAGTGGCGTACTTTACTGGTTTGCTAGGGGGTTGGCGAATTGGGAGTGTTTTAATGAGAGCTGGCTCTATTTATAGGATTTCATCCTATGACCTGCGTTGGGTTTTGTCCTGCGGACGGCATTTTTTGTTAAGTTGGCACTTAACGATGCTTGTTGGTTTATCTTGCAGATGGCTTTGGGTTTGGGGTTCTTTTAAGCTGCGCTTGGCTGTTTTGATTTGGGTATTTTTTCTAGCTTGGGAGTCGCGGTGGCGACAGCACCCAAGGGGAGAGCGGGCTGCGCCCTCCGTTACTCCAGGCATCCTGCCTTCCACCCTGCGGGCTCGCTAAAGCGGTTCAAAATTGTTCCAGACAATTTTGTGGAACCCCTCCGCAGCCCCCGCAGTCTGCGTGACCTTAATTTTCAATCGTTAATGGTCGAGCACGAACTGATTCGGCGTCCTGCCTCAAACAGTTCTTACTAGGCATCCATGCCTAGCAGCTCCATTAACTCAATCAAATTAAGCGCAGACAGAAGGGGAAAATGGGCATCCGTTTCTAGAATCGGTTGTAGCTTGGAGCCATTAGTTAGGCTCTTGCAACCTCTTCACGCATAATGCCCAGTTGCTTCATTCGGATAATTACAACAGTCTTCGACACGTTAAATCGCTTCATTAGTGCTACTGAAATAGAGTGCATAGTTGATTGATTGCAACTCTGTCCATCTACGAATAGCAAACCAAACCCTCGATCTACGATCCCTTGTTTTTCAACCTCCACCAGAAAAGCCTTAATGAATGCCTTTTTGGGTAACAATAGGCTGGCAGCAAATTGATTGGCCTGCCACTCCATCCGCATAATATCCTTCAGTACAATATCAGTGCGGTCAGCTCCGACTAGGTGAGTGTCTAAACAACTTTCACCAAGCATATACTCTGAGTGCTTTAGAAGTAGATGCCCCAACTCATGAGCTAGGGTAAATCTAGCCCTTGGTTCAGTTTCGCATTGCTGATTATCAATATTTATAACACCTTCTTCGAAATTGACACTCCCCAAGACACCGAAATCAAGATTAGCGTCAAAATTAACTTTTACAGAATGTTGGTCTAAGACATACTGTTGCAGAGCTTCCATGGAGACCGGCCCGGAAAAATACTTAATTCGTTTCAGTACTTCCATACACTGCTCTTCGATAAAATCAGGTTCAAGATATCTGACGAGCGAGGATTTTATCGGGGATTTACTCTTTACACAGTCCCAAAAGCTACTATCTTCTTCTGATACACTTTGCAAAATCAAACTCGATATTAGTTGCTTAGTAGAGTTTGTATAAGTCCCACTTGAGTAGCAGTAGAAATCGAAGCCTTTACTCTTAAACTCTTGATCTTGCAAACCTTGTGATACTGTCATCCGCTCGATAATACTTTCACTTCTTCCTTTGATAACTGATGGAGAGCGATTTAAAACCCATTCACGTTTATCTGGACTAAAATAGCGCAGTAGACCAATGCCCTTAGACCTAGAAAACTTGAAAGCTCCATCTTGATATGAATTAGTCGAGGCTAAGATACCTTTAATATTTGCACCTGAAATCTGCTGTGTTTTAGCATAAAACTCTTCAACATCATCAACAGGAACTCTATGGTTATAATTTTTACATTCAATCAATACTAATACTGAATAGTGTTTTTGCCCAGGCAAGTAGATTTCAATGGAAACATCGAAGACTATATCTTTTTCCCGATCTTTAGAGTAATACCCTTTCTTTGCAAAGATCCTGCAACATTCTTTACGAGCCCAAAATAGATCATTTTCTATATCATTGGAAAAGAGATCGAAGATAGTTTTTTCGAGCTTATCGCCTTTATCAACTGTGTTCATCTACTCTCCATATGAGCCTAACAGTATATTAGTGTCTGAGTTCCGCATAAGAACGCTCTTGATTAGAAATCAATGGGGTCAGGGTTATTGATAGTTAGATAACGCCTTCCCACTATAAGTGGTATTAAGTTACTGATGTTTTGGGGGTAGATCAAAGTACTGTATTTGGTAATACTTGGGGCTAGTGTGTTTTTAGGGTGAAGAGGGTGGTTTGTTTGGGTAGTAGGTTGTTGGTACTGGTGAAGCTGGGGGCTAATAATCAACTATGACTTACATGTATTAATATTGTTTCTCGCTATAAACCTCAATTATACAATACTCGAATTCAGAACTATGGTGACCTGTTTTTAAGGTTTTATCCAATTTAATATATGAGACTTTAATTAATTGCTCTTTGTGGTGAGGGCTGGGTAGCAACTGGCTAAAAGGCTTACTTAAACATCCCCAATGGCCCCCTCTACCTAAGACATCTAGACGTTGTTCATCTACTATAACCGTTTCATAATCAGTCCCCATTTTAACTTTATTCTTCACATGCCAGTTCCCTACAATGACATTACGTCCATCTGCCATATGATCGATATAGTCATACGTTTTAGAGTTTTTAAAATATTTACTTAACGAACCAATAATAAATAATACAGTTATTAATAGTATACCTCTCCATGGTGTACCAAGTCTTAGTTTAAACTCAAAAATTACGATTAGAGCGAGGATCCACGGCATGCTAAAAAACAAACCTACAAATATATATATAGCTAAATTAGGCTCAAGATCTAGGTAAGTAAACCTAACTCCCCACTCTATTGATTCCATAGTTACCACCTAAAACTGTCAATAAATGGGCAAGTTTATTTGATGCTTTAGCTGAGCCTACCCTAAATATGGATCTTAATTTACTGATTATATTAGGCTTTGTCGAATTACTGTTTTTAGTTATTTTTTGCGTTAATTTGTTGTTTAGGTGGCGATATAGGTGAGTATGATTTGGATGATGAGGCGGTGGAAGATGCTGAGTTGTTGTTGGTGGTGGTGAAGCAGCGGCAGGGACACAAAATTTTAACTATGAGTGTCACAGCCAGTATGATGATAAAAGGCCCGACTCCAGTTGAATACCGAAATCAAACCTTATATGGAACTTAACAACAAGCGCCTTGTTAATAAGGTCACTTTGCAACATTAACTGTTGTTGGCATTTATAGTTTAAAGCTTCGTATCTTTTTTATTGGTCGCTATTGAGGACGACTTTTTAGGGGAAACTAAAGCAGTGACTTTAGGAGCTAACCCCATAAATAAACTATGTAATAATGGGCCATCTGTATCAATGTTTTTAACAAGATCTTTATACGAGTGATAGCCTGATAAAATACCATCAACGTCGTGTAATAGCTTGGTACCATAAAACTCTTTGGTGCGGCCATCAAAGAACGCCAACTCAATACTGATTGTTTTGGCATAAGCATTCATGGCGCCTGGCGCATTGTATAAAGCCACTGGGCTTATTTGGATAAGAAGGTCGGCATCCACTATTGGCAAATCTGCACTGAGTTTCTCACGGTATTGCTTTCCTTTTGAATCAAGAGCAGTCCAGCGTAGTGTTGGGGTATTACTTGCCTGATCACTAATCACACTTGCTCGAATGCCTTTAGCGTTAAAGCCCTTTACTAGAGCTTTAATAAAGTCATCTTTAAAGTTAACGTTAGGGTTTTGCTTTTTGAAGATTTCATGAAAGTCTACCGCTTTCTTGTTCGCAGACTTTTCTGCACCGGCCATAATACCACTTACAATACCTGCTGTTACGCCGCCAACGACACCATGGCTTTGATAGTATTGAGTCGTGTCAACCGAATTAGCACTTCTCACCTGAAGGGCATTGTTTTGTTCTCCTGTATCAAAATAATAACCTTGCTTCTGGGTAAAGTGACTGCTGGCTAGAGTAGTGACGCCAGTCACAGCATGAATACGAAGATGGGGGAAGCTAACAATTGCTACGCTTTCGACATTTTTCATTTTTGTTTTATTAAGCGGTGGAGTTGTCGCACATCCTGCCAAAGTTAAACTTAGTAAGATAAGTAAGTACTTCATTGTTTTCCTTATTATTAGAATTAGTGGGTGTCAGAGTCACCAGCACCCTTCAGCGAAGGTATTAAAGTACCTTTTTCACACGACCATTTCAAAGCACCTTTTTTGGTGATTTTCCAATTATTTCAGCAACCTGAATAAAACTCAGATTTAGCAACAAGTCAATCAATGGGGTCAGGGTTACAGAGTTCAAAGCCAATCCAATGGGGTCAGGGTTACAGAGTTCAAAGCCAATCCAATGGAGGTGGTGAATAGTGCTGATGGTGATGTTATAGCTGTGCTAGATAGCAATACGCCAGCGTTCTACTGTGTACCTGCTGAGCTTTATGAAGGACTTATGGATAAGCTTGAGGATGCAGAGCTAACTGAAATCATTTAAGAACGGCAAAATCAGCCAAGTATCCTGTAAACCTCGAAGATTTATAAACTCAATTTACTTCCTTAATAGACATTCTAAACTCCCCAACTTCCATTAGATTTTTCTTATTCAAATCATTTTTTGATTTGAATAGAGGGGTTAATCAAATCAAAAAATGATGCGAATAGAGATTTATTCGAATCACTAGTCATTGCTCAGGGTTAATTTTAAGCTGCATACCCCCACAAATAGGGTGTTACATTTTTTGTTTTGCAGGGTAAGCTATGTTGGTAAGTAATTAATTTATATGGATTTTAATGGAAGTTTGGAGCAGTTAGTTAGAGATTTTGAATTTAGGGATGTTGTTCTTTAGCAACGAGCTTGGTTTGTCACAAGCATTGGCAATTGTGGCCTTTACCTTAGTGGTGCGATTGTTACTGCTGCCCTTTGGGATGAAAAGCAGCCTGCAAATGCAAAATAATAAGATGGCGTTACAGCGTTTAAAACCTGAGCTCGAAGCCCTAAAAATCCAATATAAAGGCGAGCCGATGAAGCTACAACAGCAAACCATGGCGTTTTATAAGAAGCACAATATTCAATTTTTCTCTAAGGGGCTATTAGCTAATATGGCGTCCCAAGGGGTGTTTGGTTTTGGTATGTTTCAAGCGCTACAAAGCATGGCTTTGCAGTCAAAGTTTCTCTGGATCGCCAATATTGCGAAACCCGATATCTTATTAACCTTTGTTGTCAGTGTACTGACCTTTACTGCCATGCTGGCAATGCCTGGGGGCGCAGAACAATCGAGTTTACTATTAGCGCTGATCCCTGCGGTGATTTCAGCCATAGTGCTTATTAGCTTACCTTCGGCTATTGGGGTGTATTGGGCGACCTCAAGTTTAGTCACCCTTGGGCAGAATTTAACTTTGCATGGTTTCGCCACAAATAAAGCAAAGGTGAATATCTAGCTAAAGCCTAACGGTCGGTAAATTTGATCTAAACGACTACCAACATCTATACCATGACTTAAGATAGTTATTAGGAATTAACAAGTTAGGGAAAGTTATGGAAAATCTAATTACTGTTTTAGGCTGGTGTACGGTTATCAATGTGGCCATTTATTTATTCGTCGCTTTAGCCGTTTATGGCTTCAACGATGCCATTAAGGGCCTGCACAGTCGTATTACCCGCGTGCCTGTCGAACAACTGGACACCTTGTATTTTAACTATATTGCTAATTATAAGTTGCTGATCACTGTATTTAACCTAGTGCCTTATATCGCACTTAATTTGGCGCGTTAGCTTTGGCATATTTAACAAATTAAAATCATGTAAATCTTCTGTAAAGCATCTGCCATCCATGAATGATAAAAGGTAATATTTTGTCGATTCCACCTTTTATTAAGGATGAAAGATGTTTGCTTGCACCATAAAAAAAACAATAATTATTGTTCTAATCACGGCCTTTAATATCAGCTTTGTAAAACTCGTAGTAGCGTCCAATATTTCTGTTGCGACTGACTACTCGATTGATAACCAATATACTCCGCACCCTGAATGGCGCGAGCGAGTATCTCCTTATAACGGCAGCCACACATCACAAGTGATCACTTTCTCATGGCCTGTACCCGCTAAAAATAAGCCGGAAGATCAGCAGAATCTGAGTTACGAATTTACTCTTTCTAAGCAAGCCGATCTCTCACATCCTATCATCCACAAAACCAATTTAGAGTGGGCATTTGTTAATACTCACGATGTATTACCAGTTGGAAAATATTACTGGCAATACAAACGCTTTAGAGATGGTAAACTGATTGAAACTTCTGATGTTATGTCAGTACAGCAGGTTGCAGGTGAAACAGGGTTCATTACGCCATACCCTTCAGAGTTAACTAATAACATCCCTGCAGAACGTCCTCGTTTGCTGGCAACCCCTGCAAGTAACCAATATATTGCCCAATATAAAAAAGAATCCAACAAACAAGCCAAAGCCATCATCAAAAAAGCGGACAGTTACTTTGATGTGCAATTAGCAGATAAACAGTACGGCGGTCAGTTCTTTAAAAATGGGCAGCGAATTTTAAAAAATAAAAAGTTTCCTGATGGCCACCCTAAATCAAAACCAACGGGACGTGTTTTTTATCAAGCGATCAAAACATTAGCCAAAGCCTATTTAATTACGGGTAAAGAAAAGTACGCACAGGAAGGGATCCGTTGGAGCATGCAAGTGGCCAATTTCCCTGTTAATGATGTACTCACCGAAGGCGGAGCGAACAACTTTGCCCAAGATGATTTCGATATTGCCGTGCTTATGCCAACATTAGCTGTTGCTTATGATACTTTTTATACGCAGCTATCAGCTTCGGAAAAGAAGAAAGTTAAAGCGGTATTAATAGAGCGTACAGAAGGCTTTTATCAATACTTTAGAAACCGATTAGAAGCCCGAGTCATGGATAACCATGCCTGGCAGCATACCTTCTCAGATTTCCTTCGCGCAGCTATTGCTCTTGCTGGTGAAACGCCGAAAGCCGATAAATATTTAGAATATGCCTATGGTGTTTGGGTAGCTCGCTTCCCTGTACAGTCTATTACCGATGGTGGCTGGACGAACGGTAAATATGTAGGTGTTAACTTTGGTACATGGACCTTAGTTCCGTTATACCTTCGTCGTTATGCTGGTGTAGATTACTATCAACATCCATTCTTTGCTAATCAGATCGAATGGTTAATCGCACGCATGCCGCCAAAATCTTGGGCTGATGGCTTTGGCGGTGATGGTTTTGAAGATGAAAAAAGCATTAAAAATGGCACCGTTGACTGGCTGAATAACTTGAATGCAGAATTAAAAGATCCTCGCATCAACTGGTATTTAAAGCAGTGGCAACAGAAAGATATCGCTAAAGAAGTGCATTGGGAAAGAATGACTTCAGGCCTTGCCAGTGATTTTCAACAGCCTGGCAATAAAAACAACTTAACAAATCGATTTATATTTAAAGATACCGGCATTGTTAATTCAATCGAAAGCTGGCAACCATTAACCACCGCCGTTGCCTTTAGAAGTGCTCCTTGGGGTAACTTTGGCCATAACCTGCCATCATCAAACGCCTTCAATATTTTATACGCCGGCGAGCCATTAATTTATCCTACGGGGTATCGTCATGGCGGTAAAAAACACGCCTATGAATGGTACCGCAATAGCCGTGCCCACAATACCTTAATGGTGAATGACAAAGGTCAACCGGTCAGTTCCCATGCCTGGGGACAACTAACCCAATACCTAGATGATAACGATCTCATGTTTGTTCAAGGGGATGCCTCTAAAGCCTACAGTGGGGAGCCTTCACCACAATGGCACCAAAGATTTAGCGATGCCGGGGTAGACTGGTATAAACATGTCGAAGACAAATCATTACACACCTACAAGCGTAATCTGGTGCATATCAATGGTGGCTGGGTGATCATCTATGATGAAGTGGCCGCAGATAACCATGCTCACTGGGATTGGCGCTTCCACTCACCAAAGCCAATGCAATTAACCAGCACAGGCAGTTTGGTTAAAGGTAAAAAAGGCCGGGCCTACAGCCACTTTTTTGCCAGCGATAAGCTAGAGTTTGACCTGACTGACAAAAGCCTACACACCCCAACTAATGTCGATGGCCGTAAGAAAGACGGCGTCACTGCAGTGTATAAAGACATAGGTTGGCACCTAAATGTGGCTAACTCAGGTAAAAAACAGTACCTACTGACTATTATTGATGTTGCAGCCAAAGGCACTAAGGCCAGAGCAGTGCAAAAGATCTCTGACAACCAATTCAGCATTGATGGCGCAAGTATTAGCGTTAACCTTGATCCAAACCAGCCCGCACAACTGCAGGTTGAATTAGACAATGGTAAGCAATTAAGCTTACGCAGTGGATTGGCGGAGTTGAAAAGGTTATAGCATTAAAGACATAAAAAAAGGAAAGCCTTAGCTTTCCTTTTTTTATCAATCAGCGCCTAAAAGCTTAGTTACACTGCTTTAATGAAACATTCCAAGCGGCACCAGAAGCAATACCATGCTTAGCAGCAAAGTTAGCTTGGTTAAGTGCAAATGAAACGTTTAATAGGCTGTTTGAATAAACCAGCTCGGAAGCCATTGGTACTTCACCAAATGAAGCAACGTATGGGAATTTAGTATCTAGTACTTTTTTGTCACCATTGTTAATGGTAACACAAACAGTATCACCCATGTTGATGCCAGCTTGGGCTAGCTTACCTTCTTCAATGTTGGTCCACACGTTACCAAATTGTGGATCAAGTACCGGAATGTTACCTTTGATCACGCCATTTTTCACTGTGGCTTTTTGGTAATCAATCGCGATCACTTCGTTTGGTAATTTGCGGCCAACCTCTTCAAAGCTAATAACACCTGAAGCTAAACGAGCGCCTGTATAGGCGTAAACATCACGGCCATGGAAAGTGTAAGACTTACCTGAACCTTTTAGACGGTTTACCGCTTCATCAATTTCACGTACTGCTTCAATACCTTGGGTCTCAGCCACTAAAGTTAGGGTGCCGTTATCTGGGGTAACGTAGTAGTAACCAGCCTTGGTTTTTAAAACCACAGACTTACGCTTAGTACCTACACCAGGATCAACCACAGATACAAACACGGTCCCTTCTGGCCAGTACGTAGACGTTTGGAACAATCGATAAGAAGCTTCCCAAGTGTTAAACGTCGGTACTTCGTGAGTTAGGTCATAAATAGGTAAGGTAGGATCAACCTTAACCGATACACCTTTCATTGCTGAAACGGCGCCATCTTTCACACCAAAGTCAGATTGGAAAACAAGCGGAGCTTTAGCCATAGCAAATGGCGATACTAATAGTGCTGCAAGAGCTAATTTTTTCATTTTTTATTCCTTTTAGCTCTGCCGAGCAGAGCCAAACTTCAAAGACTAATTAAAATTTATAGTTAATACGGCTGTAAACGTAACGACCGTTTAAACCAATTGGTGGAATAACGTCATACGGGAAGTTACCGAAGTAATTGATTTCATCACTTGATAAATCCGGATATTGGTCAAGTAAATTATTCGCACCAAGTGCAATGCTCAATCCATTGGCAAACTGGTAATTAACATCCACATCCACACTCACGTTCGCGGAGAAAGTCTGTTGGGGATGGTAACCACCGCCAAAATCAAACACACGCTCAGTTTCACCATAACGGGTCACACGTAGCATGCTGTTTAGGCCATTCCATGAATGGTTAGCAGTAAATATCAACTTGTTTTTTGGAGCAGCAGACTCAAGGGTATTAATCTCTTCAACATTACTGGTGCCACCATTGGTAATTTCAGTGGTGTTATGGTTGTAGGCTAACGACAAACCTAAGCTGTCAACATTGTAATCAACAACGACATCTACACCTTGAGTACGGGTATCAATAGCGTTAGTGAAAAACTGAACACCTTGAATACCAGGGCGAGCTGCCGCTTCTGGTAACTCATTAATTGGCGTACCATCAGGTGCAGTATAAACCCCTTGGTTGAGACTAATGCGATCCTTAATATCAATTAGGTAAGCATCAACCGTTGCCGACAGACCGAAATCTGAATTAAACACCACACCCAAAGAATAGTTCGTTGACGTTTCAGCTTTAAGTGATTTAGCGCCAACGGCCTGAGCAAGCTCACTGGTAGGTGCCACAATAGCAAAAGTGGTTAGTGCACCATTATCACCAAAATCAGAGGTACTCGCCTGATAGTGGTTTTGAACTAACGAAGGCGCTCTGAAGCCAGTGCTCGCAGCACCACGTAGATTAACGAAATCCGTTAAAGAATATTTTAATGCTAACTTGGAATTGAAGGTATCACCAAAGTCACTGTAGTCTTCATAACGAAGCGCGGTACTGGCTAGTAGATCCGAAGTCAGTTCAACCTCAACATCGGCATAAATAGCTGCCGCATTTCGACTGACATCTACAGTATCGACTGGGCGTAATCCCTGGCTTCCTTGAGATCCAGGCGCAGCAATATTCGCACCTAGGCTATAACTGGCTTCATCACCTGCGGTGGTTTTATAGAACTCTGTACGGTATTCAGCACCCACAGCGATGGTGGCATCAAATCCGATTAGATTAACCAGCTTGCTGGCATCTGCGTTAATCACTAACTGTGAATAATCAAAAGTACCTAAATGGAATTCAGTAGGGCTGGCAGCGCCCATGGAAGCATTTAAAGAGTCCTTAAGATTAAGGTCGAAGAAACTACGACCATAATTGGCACTTAAATCCCAATCCCAATCATGGCTGCCTTTAATACCAATAACCACAGCATCATCTTTAGTGGTACCATCGGTCATTGGGATATAACCATCAGGATAAATTTCAGCAACGTTCGACCAAGTGTCGTTGGGATAGCGGTAGAAGTTCGAACCCAATGCTTGGCGGTTCGAGTGGTTAGCAAAGCCGTAAAGAGAGATGTTATCTGAAATTTCCTTTTCAGCATTTACCATTAAAGCAAAACCTTGCTCTTCTGGGTCACCCACTTTGTAGTTTACTTTACCAACAACATCTGGGTTGCCTGCATCTACTTCCCAAAATGGCACCTGATCAAAACCAGCACGATTAGTGGTTTTTCTATCGCGGTATTGAGCACTGACGTTGATAAAACCATTATCAAGGCTAATGCCTTTATTGGCAGTAATTAGCGTGGTTTGGCCATCTACAATAGATGAGTCAGTCGGCTTAAAATCTGTGACGTGCGCACCATAGGTAGCACTGATAGAGCCACCTTGATCGGCATCTTTTAAAACAATATTGATCACACCAGCAATTGCATCTGACCCATATTGAGCAGCAGCGCCATCACGAAGTACTTCAATACGCTTAATCGCGCTAAAAGGAATGGTATTTAAATCTACTGGCGCACTTCCACGACCAGTTTTACCGCCAGTGTTGAGTACTGAAGTAGTATGACGGCGCTTTCCATTAACCAATACTAAAGTATGATCAGGACTTAACCCACGTAACTGTGCTGGACGAACAATATCAGCAGTGTCTGAGTTAGATTGTCGTGGGAAATTAATAGATGGTAATAGGCTATGCAATAGCTGAGCAATTTCACCATTCATTGATGCTGAATTCTGTAACGCGTCAGCAGAGATAACATCAACGGGAACAGCACTATCCAACGCTGAACGTGGATTAGCTCGAGAACCTACTACAACTAGAGTCTCTTCGGTTTCAATAGTTACCTCTTCAGCTATCACAGTCAGAGGTGTAGAAATTGCTAAAGTCAGAGCAGACAGTGCAAAACAAGAAGGTAATCGATTCACTTAAGCATCCATTTTAGTTAATGATAAAAAACAAAACAGATCAAATAATAACAATCAAACAAAACAATATACACAGCAAAAACAGAATGGCCACATTGCGCAAACCAGCAACACAAACAAAATCAGGTTAAAGCACTAAAAAAAACAAATAAGCAGACATTAGCACCACAGAGACTAACGATAATGATGAAAATAAAAACAATAAACTAACAAAAACATAAGCTAGCAAAACTCATTCATCGCTAAGATGTTAATGCCAAGTAATAGCAGCAAAAAATTGTTAAATAGGATAAAAATCAAATATTGTAAGCACCCCAGAAAAGCGTAACAACCGGATGCAATCACATTGATAAGATGGGTAATGATGCTACCACACAAATTCTGTGTTTAATCTCCCCATCTGAGGGTCACCGCCTTCACGGGTTTAAATACGAAAAAAGCCCCAACCTTTCGGTTGGGGCTTTCTCGTATTTTTTGTCTTCACTTTTTAAAAAAGTGAAAATAAATTGGAAGCCTGGCGACCGCTTCGCGTCCAAAGGTGCCCAGCCAAAATCATAGATTTTGTCGTTCAGACCTGAAATCGCATCGCCATTTCCGAGGGGTCTTCACCTACGCCCGCCATGGATGGCGATCGTTACGATTATGCAGGATGTAATCATCGGCCTATCAATACTCCCCATCTGAGGGTCACCAGGGTCACCGCCATTACGGGTTTAGATACGAAAAAAGCCTGGCGACCGCTTCGCGTCCAAAGGTGCCCAGCCAAAATCATAGATTTTGTCGTTCAGACCTGAAATCGCTTCGCCATTTCCGGGCGGTCTCCACCCTACTATCACATGGAAAGGAAGCAACTTCGTTGCGCTTTTTTATGTCCCCATATGAGAGCAGCAACCGTTAAAATGCAAACAAACAAAAAAGGCCTTCCCATTCGGGAAGGCCTTATTTGTTTATTTGAAGCCTGGCGATGACCTACTCTCACATGGGGAGACCCCACACTACCATCGGCGCAATTTCGTTTCACTGCTGAGTTCGGAATGGAGTCAGGTGGGTCCAAAATGCTATGGTCGCCAAGCATAATTTGTTATTAACTCGCTGTTTTAGCGCGTTAATCTAATCT
>NZ_WINH01000117.1 GCF_010993985.1 Paraferrimonas sp. SM1919
TTTATTAATTAATCTGTCAATTAATTAGAATTTGTATATTTATTCGGACTGTATTATTCGGATTGTATATTTATTCGGACCCTCTGCGCGAGGGCATAATTGTAATAAGTGTGTGTGAGTGTGATGTATGTCTTCCAACCCCACGTCTTTCTCCCTTTTATTTACCAGCTTATGATGGTTAGATTAGGGCATGTTTCAATTAGCATACTTATGATCGCATGTTTGCATTCATTCATCTGTTTTGCATGCACCGGGCTCGGCGCATCATACTAACTGCATTGTATTTCAATTCCAAGTTGAATACATGTTAGCTGTAGCATTTCATATGCCATGTTTAGAATAGCCGAGCCTGCTATAGTTGCATTTTTGCATGTGTTGCATTAGGCATTTCTGTATACTTAGGATCATGCATGGATTTCTAATGAGCTTCTGTTTTGGCTTGGAGTACTCGGTGAGTTTTTATGCTTTAGCATCCTTGCATGCGTGTGAGTGTTGCCATAATAGCATGCTTACCATGAGGCTAAGTGCTTATGTGATATAACTGTTTGAATGCCTGTGGGT
>NZ_WINH01000118.1 GCF_010993985.1 Paraferrimonas sp. SM1919
TAGTGGGGCTTCCCTCTCGCCACGCTCTTCACGGCCTCCGCCAAGCCGAATTCCGCTCCCGAGAACCTAGCCTTGATGGCATTCCAGAAGATAAAGGCAATCGTCCAGAACATCAGGGGCAGCACGATTCTCTTGACCCGCCGCCTGTAGAAGGCGGCCGCGTTTTCCACCCGGCTTTCATCCAGCAGCAACGCGCCGCTGATCATGACGAAAACCGGCACACACCAGCGAACCAGCGAGTCATAGATATTTCCGTGCCACCAGGTCAACGAACCAAAATCCGCTTCAGTCACAACGGATGCCGATATGTGCAGAAAGACAACCGCAAAGATGGAAATCACTCTCGCCGCGTCAAGCCAAGCCATCTAATCTCCCTTTTTTAAAATCATCACTCATTGGGGAAGGCGCCGAAGTCAGTGTAGTAACCCACATTTCCAAGCGCATCCCGCAACATAAAATGAGACCGAGAAGGCGCCGGCGAGCAAAAATCAAATCACAAGGTGGCGGAATGAATTCAATGGATATGAAAATGATGAAATGTTCATGGCGTCATTTTGAA
>NZ_WINH01000119.1 GCF_010993985.1 Paraferrimonas sp. SM1919
TGCCTTGGCCGTCACAACTTCTGCAGAAACCCAGACGGAGACAAGATGCCCTGGTGTTTCTTCAGAAGAGGCCGCAAGTTGCTGTGGGACTTCTGCGACGTGAAAAAGTGTCCCAAATTCACTGCCAAGTTTACATCTTTTTGCTCTTTCTGATGAGAGTTGTTGAGCCCATGGTCAAGGTCTCAACCATCTCCCCTCCCCTGAGCTCTTGGATGTGGCAGAACTTGCCGGTATTGCAGACCAGTTTGCCACCCTCCAGATTGACAACACACCTGATCTTCTTGCCGTCCATGGTGGTGATGTCAGCCTCCTTGCCGATGGTGAAGGAGTTGGTCACAGTCTTTCCAGGGGTCTTGGAGGTGACAACAAAGTCATTGCCACTCTGCTTGATCTCAGTAATGGGCTTGATGTCCTTGGCCATCTTGATGACATCAGCTGGAAGTTCCATGGCCCTGAGGAACTCCTCGTAGTTCTCCTGGGCGTAGACCTGCCATGTTCCACTGAAGTCCATGTTTTCTAGAAGATCTGGACTCTCCTTTACCAAGGTGGGCTGGAG
>NZ_WINH01000120.1 GCF_010993985.1 Paraferrimonas sp. SM1919
TCACATCCAACCTTTTGCCCCTAGTTCAAGGGCTCCTTTAAAACTCACATCTGACCTTCTTGCCCCTAGTTCAAGGGTTGTTTCGAATCTGAATCACAGGTCCTACATAGTTCTGGCTAAGGTTCACTCGGGTATTGACACTCTCCTTTTACGCTCTAACTTTTGCCAAAGCCGCCCTTTCGGGTTTTCAACCTTGCGAGCTCAGTTTTTTTTATTTCAAATTTTTTGTGCTCTAACTTTTGCCTAGGTCGCCCTTTCGGGTTTTCGGCCTAGCGAGCCTCTCAGGGATAGTATTTCTTCAACTTGTCCATGTTGATCGGTTGGGAAAACTCAAGGCCATCTAGGTCCATCAGAACCACAGCTCCACCTGACCAGATTGACTTGATGATGTAGGGACCAGTCCAATTGGGTCTGAACTTGCCCCTTGGGTCGTGGATGGGAGCTCGGTTGTCTTTGAGTACCAAATCTCCTTCCTTCAAATTCCTGGACTTAACCTTCTTGTTAAAAGCCTGGGCGATTCTGCGCTGATAACCTTGGACACCAAATGGAAAAAG
>NZ_WINH01000121.1 GCF_010993985.1 Paraferrimonas sp. SM1919
CGAGCGGGGGTGTTCATAGCTGACCTTCCCCAATCATACCCAAGTTCCCGAGCCAAGGCAACTTTGGTGATGATGGACACTGTAGACACCCCATTTTTGACCGTCCTCAAGACTTGGACGTCACCGCTTGAACACTCGGTGATCATCCATGTTTGTGTTCGTTTGGAGTTCCCGGAGTTCTCGGCTACGCGCCTTGCCTCAGGATCTCCGAACTTGACCGTTTTGTGTCTGGTTTTGCACCAAACACTTGTGTTTTGCCTTGGAGGGGCAGGGAATGCCTTGTGAGGCATCCCCACACACCACCGGCAGTGGCTAGAGGCCACCGGCTGGCTGTAGTTGCCACCGGCACTATATTGTGCCGGTCGGCACTATTTTGTGCCGGTCGGCACTGTTTTGGGCGAAATGACCATTTTGCCCTGCCGACCACTGTGCACTTGCTTTGTGAGATATTTTCTCACAGCTGTCTGCAACTTGTTTCCCCTCCATACACGTGTATGGAGGGATGGGCTTGCTTAGTGGCCAAGCTTGTGAGCTTTTGCCTATAAGAGAGAAG
>NZ_WINH01000122.1 GCF_010993985.1 Paraferrimonas sp. SM1919
GAACATCATCAACAAATCGCTTTCCCACCAACCGTCTTCCATAGTCGTCACCTCTTCCTTTATATTTACATTTAGTTCTGACAAGGTGTAGGACCACCAAAAAAGCTCCCCCATCCTTAGAAAAGGACGGGAGAGCCCGCGGTACCACCTTCATTGGTCAATAAATAACCCTGCTTCCTTGTCATCAACAACTCGAGAACAAGTGTCTCATGTAACGACGAGACCTTTCGCCAAAGCCTACTAAGGGAACCATTCCCGTTCGGTTTGGATGCTCCGAAGCCCATTCTGCATCGTTTCTGTACTGATTTCCACCGACCATCAGCTCTCTAGAACAGGACACGATCCATACTCTTCTTCATCATTGCAAACATATGCATTCTCGAACTACCTTCATTCTATACTGGGGACCTCGTCAATGCAACCGTTTTTTCCTTTTAGGAATGAAGGTGATCTCGATACGTATCAATGACGAGGCGCCCTTTTGAATCAAGAACAGCATAAAAGACGTCTTGTATTCCGTACCCCCGCCTAAGAATTTCTTGTTTTAACC
>NZ_WINH01000123.1 GCF_010993985.1 Paraferrimonas sp. SM1919
GTTCATGACTGGGGTGAAGTCGTAACAAGGTAGCCCTAGGGGAACCTGGGGCTGGATCACCTCCTTACCTAAATTGATATTCAACGTTTGTTGAGTGTTCACACAGATTACTTGACCTTACTTGTCTAATCGCTCTGATACGGCGTTGGATTCGTTTTTTACTCGGTCACATACAAACAACGTATGCTCCCGAGCTAAAAAATCTCATCCGCCTTGTCTCAAAACGATTATCCTGCGTAAGCAGCAAGTAGGTGATAGATAGATACTTAATGTATCGACGTTCTTTAATAATTTGGAAAAGCTGATAAAAATAACAAACTTGTTTGTTATTTATCTTTAAAAGTTCAATGTGATAACGAAAGTTATTACAAACTTAAGCAAACCATTGTCACAGTACAATCTTTTATCTTTTACAGGCCTCTACTCATGGAGGACGCTGGAAAGACACAAGGGTCTTTATACAAAACTCATGTGGGTTGTATGGTTAAGTGACTAAGCGTATACGGTGGATGCCTAGGCAATCAGAGGCGATGAAGGACGTGTTAA
>NZ_WINH01000015.1 GCF_010993985.1 Paraferrimonas sp. SM1919
TTATCTGCAACTGGTTGATGATACGGGCAGAATCATTCGCGATGACAAGCGTGGTGCTATAAGTAAAAACAGTAAAGTCATACTTGAACGGCTCAATATCCCAGCAGAGAATTGGGCAAAAATCGTCAATGATTTTGGTAAGGTATTTCATGGCCCCGTGGGTACCTTGCAAGAGTATGATAAATACTGTGAGCACTTAGAAAGGCGGCGAAAGCATTTCAAACAAAGTTGCCAACTCTTCGAGTAAGCATATCTGTTATCTATTCAATCTGTGCACCGCATTCGCGGTGGGTTGATGCTGCGTCAATTTGTGCATATAACCACTTAAAGCAAACAAACCAAGCTAATCGAACACAAGTTTCCCCCTCAATGGCCACTGACTAACCTCAACATAAGTAATGCCTGATTGAAGAGCAATCCTTAGTGTTGTAACTTATTGATTAATAATGGGTGGCTATAGTTAATTGATAATGGGTGGCTATAGTTAATTGAAAGTAGCCAAGGGATGTAGGGAAACCCTACATCCACGGTCTCGTTTTTTCAGAGCGTGATTTTCATTTTTTCTTATCTTGGTGAGAAATTTGTACTTTATTTCAACAGCTTAAAATGACATATTATTTGTAAGTTAAATTTTGCGCGGAAGATTATCGAGCTTCCGCTTAATAGGCTGTTAAGCGAAAAGGAGAAATAATGGATTACGCAGGATTTTGGAAAAGATTTGGAGCATATTGGATAGATGTGATCGTCTTTCTTCCAATAATGGCTTTGTCACTATGGGGTAACGAACAATCTCGTTTGTTTCAATTATATTGGCTAGTTCCTGGATTAATCATTGGCCTTTGGTTTCACGTTTATCTTGTGAAAACGTATGGAGGCACACCGGGCAAATTGCTTTTAAAAATAAAAATAGCCAAAGTCGATGGTAGTGATGTGGGCTATAAAGAAGCGATGCTTCGCTATTCTGTGTTGTTAGTAATTTCATTCGTTATGTCCGCTGCACTAATACCAGTGGCATTGGGAATGACAGACGCAGAATACTTTTCAATGGGCTGGCAAGAGCGAGCTTTGTATATGATTGAGCGTGCTCCTAGCTGGTACAACATTGCAAGCATAGCAATGAATATATGGATATGGAGTGAATTCATAGTCATGCTCACAAACAAAAAACGTAGGGCGTTACATGACTTTATTGCTGGCACCGTCGTAATTCGTAAAGAATCGCTTAACAAGTCAAGCCAGCTGGACGCCAGCGAAGCTGTCGCCTCTACTTGAGGCGTTACGTTCAACTGGAACTCAGAGAATGGCGACAGAGATTGAACTAGAACTATTGCGGTCATGCGGCACGCATGGGGTAAAATCGATCAGTTTTGATGAAAGCGGGATAAAGCTAACGATTGCACCGTGGTCAGATCTGACTAATCAGCTTACGGCTGTATTTAAAGGGGCCAAGTTAACCTCTATCGATGCTGAGAATGATGAGCCAGAGGACTTAGAGCTTCCATGGGATATTATTGCTATAGATTGTGAAAATCTCTCTGGCAATATGTGGTTGTTTTGTCTTAGGTGTACTCATATTGAATACGTATTTAAGTCTCATTGGCCAACAATCACAACCTAACAAAGCTTGGCGTTAGCTGCTTAAGGATCGTGCCTTGAAATACATTATCATCATACTGCTAGGATTTTTTGTAATGAATACATCAGCCGCTGGAGAATCCATTGAGCCAAATTTTAAAGCTATAAGCGACTTAGATGCAGCAATTAACCTAGCTCATTCGATGGCAGCTAACTCTGTCTCACAGTTCGTAGAACTGGTTAAGAATAGAGGAAATGGCGCTTATATGGCCAAACTCAGATTTCGAGATCCTGAGCTTTCAGACAAATCTGGAAAGGACCAATTTTTATACCTTTGGTTAACGGATGTTTATTATCACGAGAAGGAAAATATCCTCTCGGGTATTTTCTTTGAAGTTCCAGCAGGATTAAAAAAATGGCACCAAGTTGGTGAGCGTTTAGGATTCGAATCTGAAGATGTATTTGACTGGATGATAAATACAGATGGGCATGTGCAAGGTGGATATACTATCCGCGTACATCGCAGTAAACTATCTACAGCCCAAGAAAAGGCAGAATATGATGAGTACATAGGTATTTCATCATATGAAAAGATTTCGCAATAAATTTGCACCTAACAAGCTGTGACAAAATGACTACATGGGCTATGCAGGGCGTTAAATTTCAAGGAAGCAAAGTGCAAGAATCACGAAAGCTCAAAGATTATTTGATAGAAAGGCCTAAACCCAAAGGCATAGATGTTCTATGCGGTTTGAAGCATTTCGCAATCATTACTTACGCTGTCCCTTCTGAGAGGTTTCAAGGTATATTTCCTGAACGGTTTAAATTAGACACCGTTGAAATCAACGGGCAAGAGATGGGGCTTATATCGGTTGTTCCATTCATCGATGTTGACTTCACCTCAGCAGTATTTCCGTTCCCGAAATTCACAATGGGTCAAACAAACTACCGAATATATATTATCGATAGTGAAACTGGTGAGCGTTGTGTATGGTTCCTAGGCACTACGCTAGATTCTTGGACATTAGTGGTGCCAAGACTCCTATGGAATCTCCCTTGGCATTCTGGAAAAGTAAGCTTTGACTGCACTTTTAATGAAGTTAATGGCTTGTACGATAAATATCAGATGCAAACTGAATCCGAGTGGGCTGAAGCTTCAGTTGATTTAGTTCAGTCTGAATCTGATTTATTCGAATTCCCTGGTTTCCCTGACGTAGAGTCTGCATTGGTTTATTTAACTCATCCGCTAGCTGGGTTTTATTATCGAAGAGATAATAAGCTAGGCACATATCGAGTGTGGCATAAAGAGTTAGTGGTTAAGCCGGCCAAGCTAAAATCAGCAAATTTCAAGCTTTTATCTAATCTTGGCATTGTCAAAGAGGCCGAGCAAAAAACGCCCTATAGTGTGTTAATAGAGCCAGTAAATGAATTTACCATATACTTGCCTCCCACCATTATTGGGTAAACATTTAACAAGGCCCGCAACCGACTCGTTTCACTCGCTCGGTTAGCTTGGCATTAGTGTGAACGGATGAAGATCTTAATAATTTTACTAGCCTGCTTGATGATTTCAGTGTTTTATAAAGAAGAAAGCAGATTGCTACCTAACGGAATTGATATCAAAGAAGCGCTTGTAAACCTCAAGTCCCAAAAGAAATTTGTTGAAAATCTTAGTGAACTTTACCCTGGTGCGCCAGATGAGCAAACTAGAGTTGAGGCTGAGAGCATCATAAATAATGTTATAGATGAACTCCTAGCCTCAAAAGATAACAGATTGAGTGAACAAGAGTTTTGGAACGTTTTAAAGTTTGCTGCAATAAAACTTGAAAGCATGGACTCAGAGGAAATGGATCAAGGGCTATATTACATGGAAAAGATAATGGACATATATGGGATTGAATCGTCGGCTGGTAAGCTAAATGAGTGGCGTTATGGTTTAGACCCAAGTTCACACTAACAAGCTAATAAACAAATTCAATAAAAAGATCTCTTCCTCCTCCAACACTAATTGATTTCAGGCTTTGTTAAATGAGCTAATTCATAGATAAAGCAAGTAATATCGTCCGTTTTCATGCTGGTATTCCTAGGTTACCGACGCTACTCAGCCAGATCCTAAGATTTCAATAGTAGAGACTAGAGCGCCTTTACTTCTAGAGTGCATTTTAGGGGGTGATAATGGGAATGATTTTGTTGAATATAGGGCGTACATTCATGATGTGACTAGGTTAGTTTTGTTTAGCGATAGCTCTGATCTGCAAACATCATGAATGTTGCCTTCTTATTTTTTCGAGTATTTATATGGGGATAGATCAGACTCTGCCCCCATTGGTTTTATTATAGCGCCACAGGCAAAATATCGAACGCTATCACCATTCGGTCTTGCTCGCTCGAAAATGGAACTGTGCCATGCCAGTACATTGATGGGAATATCACTAGATCGCCCGCCTTCGGGTTAATGACTAGATCTGGCGTAATTTCATCCTTAACCTGAATGCTTGGCTTACCAAAATAAATGCCACCTTCGTTATCATTTACATTCATATCATCTGGTATAGAAATGTAGTAAACCCCACTAAACCATCCCTTTGAATGGCAATGAGCCAAGTGATGGCCACCGGTTTTTAATTTCATTGACCAGGAAGTAACAAATTTAAATTTGCCAGTATGATTGTTTTTTGAAAAGTGTGGCCAGCGTTCAAAGTCGACCTCGGTCAATAAATGGTTAATTTCAACCGTTAGTAATTCTTTCAGTTTAGATATAGCTGGAATATCATTTCTTTCCAACAAATGCCCTGGTGTTTGGCTACCACCTCGGCCTGATTGGTTAGCCGGATGATGCTTCATCACATGAAGTTTATCAACCGACTCGATAAGTTGCTTTTGAAATTCATCGAAATTATCAGTCCCTAATCGGTGCGAAAGATCACTGCATTTTACGACATGTTGAGGTTGGTAAGCGTCAGCGTAATAGATGGGGTCTGCGACCTTGTTACAGGTTGAAAGCAGTGCTTTATAGTATTGGTTTTCTTCATTGTTACTGATCAGCTTTTCGATGTCACTTTTAGCTTGAGGGTAGTTACCCAGGGCCAGTTCGGTCAACACTTTGACTTCGAAATAGGCATCACTTTGTGGTTCCACTGCCGTCAATAACGTTTTAACTTCATTATGGTTGCCTAGAAACTGTTCTACTTCACAACGCTTCATGATGAACTGATAACCAGAGGAATAGACCTTGCTGAACTGCTTCAATGCATCTTTTGCTGCAGCAATATCACCTAGGTTTAAACTCATCGTGATAAAGGACGCATAAAAATCATCCCTAGCCAATTTTATCATTGCCTCTTTCAACACTGCGAGAGGGTTTGCAATGCCGGCTTCAATTGCTAGCTTGGTGTATAAATCATAGAAGAGCAATAGTTCAGGAAACGCCTCTATTGCCCTCATGCACCAAGTTAATGCTGTGTCTATCTGTCCTGCATGAACTGAATTGATTATTATGCCTTCATATACAGCGGGTTCAACCATCTCAGCCGAAGCCAATATGTAATTATCTACAGCCTTGGCATGCTCTTTAGTCAATTCATAAACATTGGCAGCCAAGTTATAGTATTCAGCGTTTTTATCAACGATGGAAGATGCCAGCTTTTGCAGGTAATGCTGCGCCTCATTAGTTTCCTCCAACTTTATACATACTTTAACCAACTGACTGATTACTTTTATATAGTCAGGTTGCAGCTGCAAAGCTTTTATTAACAGTGGCTTCGCAGCTGAAAAGTGTTCGGCTCGATAGCAATGCAGTGAATAATTAAAATAATATTGCGGGGTTGTTGGACTAAGATTAATTGACTGCTCAAAATAATTAACGGCATCGGCGTAACCTAGTTTTGAACGCAAATCAGCGACAATATTAATGATGGCATGTTGTTTGGGGACTAACGCGATAAACTTGTGCAACTGCACCATTGCTTTTGCTTGCGCTCCCGCTTGCAAAAAGGCATAACCACTCGCATGTAAAAAGCGTGGATCCTGAATATTCATCCCAATCAAGTCATCTGCTATTTTTGCAGCGGCAACAAATTCTCCTGAATTCATTAAATTAATCATTCGAGTAATATTATTATTAATATTTTTAAGCATAATCTATCCTGATTAGTATCCATTCGCAGCCGATTTCATTTTAAGTTTATTAATTACTTAATAAATCCCCGAAAAAGTGTCAGCAACTTTTTTAAAGCCCTAGCTGCTGGGGGGTATTACTACGCGGTTATGCTTTGAGCAAGACGATTTACAACCACCATTGACAGCGAGCTCAACTGCATTCTGCAGTGGCAAGCTCATACCCAGCAGCCTCTAGACCCCTCGTTAACAAACTGGCAACAACACTTTATCATACTCGCAACTCACTAGCTCATCTTTGTGAACTAGCGGGTCTCCTACCGATGCCCCTAAAAACGGGGCTGATTATTTGCCCAATGAATATAACCAGCGATTAAAATACAAGACTTTTAACTGTTACCGTTCCCACTGAGTTCGTTATATTAACCAACTAGGTAACCTCCTCTATAGAGGATTACCTGTTTAGCTAATCACTCGTTTATATTCCATTCCAACTACCAAAATCGAACTATCCCCATAGAGATTTGCAACTCGTATTTATTTGACATCATTTTCAGTTTTCTGATCTTCCTGGAACGTTTGTACTTTATTTAATCGATTTTAAGTGACATATTAATTGTAATATTTAATGTTTGCTCGGCATTGTCGAGCCTTAACGCAATAAGCTGTTGTGTTTTATAGGAATAAGATCATGTTTTTGAGATTTGCTGCATCTATTGTTTTTTTTATTGCCTCTTTAGCCAATGCTGAAGTCTTGTGGGATATACCCTTAAATAAAATTGGTACGGTTACCGGAAAACTGTATATCAAAGACTTAACTGTTGGTGATAGGGCTAAAATTGATGAATACTCTTTATTTTGTACTACAAATAACAAAACTCTAGCAATAAGTGGCTATACCGAAATAGGAAGCGGGGACTATTTGATTCAGTCTATGCCAGGAAATAAAATCACATTAACTGTTCCTGATGAAGAAGAATTCTTAAAGAAAATATTCACTGAGGAGTCTTACGCAAATTGTTCCTGGTGGACTGCCGATAAAGGTGCAAGTAGCGTAGTTATCCATAGTATAAACGGTAAAAAGAAACTATCTGAACTACTTAAAAATCCATAGTAAGGCCTGTTAGTGTTGCGCTACAGCTGCTTCATAGTGCTGGTTTCATCCCCTTTTGACGGCATTACTAACTCAATTCGTAGCAAGCATTTATTCAATAGTAAGATAGTAAGATAGTAAGATAGTAAGATAGTAAGATAGTAAGATAGTAAGATAGTAAGATAGTAAGATAGTAAGATAGTAAGATAGTAAGATAGTAAGATAGTAAGCAGTGGCAAACGCAGCTTGCACCCAGTTGTCAAGGGGCATGTAGTGACGCAGCCATTTCAAATTCAAGCCTTCTTCTTAGTCGTCCGTCTTCTGCGCTTTTTAAAGGCTGGTTTGGCGGACTTAACTCCCTGCAATGAGGTGGGAATATGTTGGTTGGCCTGCGCGACCAGTTGTTGTAACTGCCCTTCTAACTCGGCCATAAAGTCTTGGTATTTATAGGACTGCTGACTCATACCGGTAAGTTTTTGTTCCCACAGGGCGGTCATATCAGGGGTGGTAGCCACCTCGGGTAATGAAGCGATTAAGCCTTGGCCGACCTGGGTGGCACTGATAGTTTTACCTGAGCGAGTTAAAAAGCCACGCTTAAATAACAGCTCAATAATGCCGGCACGGGTGGCTTCAGTGCCCAGACCATCGGTTTCTTTAAGAATTTTCTTAATTTGCGGATCGTTAACGTAACGACTAATGCCGGTCATTGCACTTAGCAAAGTGGCATCGCTATAGGGCTTAGGCGGTTGCGTCATTTTATCAATGCGCTCGCCCCTTACGCATTGAAAGGTTTGCCCCTTAACTAATGGCGGTAATTTAGCTAAGGGCTCTTCATCCCCTTTAGGTTCATTTTTACGGGGGAAAAGCACTTTAAATCCTAGTGCTCTTTCTACTTTGGCTTTTGCCTTAAATAATCCGCCTGCGATGTTGGCTTTAACATTGGTTTCATCAAATTCATAATCTGCATAAAACTGGGCTAAATACTGCCTAGCGACCTGCAAATACACCTGCTGTTCAGCTTTAGATAATCCACCAAGGTTAGGGGTTTTGGCCGTGGGCACAATTGCGTGGTGGGCGTCCACATGTTTAGAATTAAACGCCTTTGACTTCACCTTAGGATCCGCCTGCTGGGCGTAAGTTTGAAATTCACTGTTGGCCCTTGCAATGGCGTTAATAATTCCTGGAGCATCTTTATGTTGCTCGTTAGGTAAATATTTACTGTCAGAGCGGGGGTAAGTCAGTAACTGATGGCGTTCATACAATGCCTGACAGGTATCCAGCACTTGCTGGGCGCTCATGCCATAACGCTTCGACAAATCAATCTGTAAGGCCGACAGACTGTATAACAGCGGTGGTTTTTGCTTTTTTAGTTTTTGTTCTAGCTCGGTAATGGTACCCGTTTGCCCAGTAATGCGGTTAACTACGTTATCGGCAAGGCCCATGGCTAGCACTCTGCCCTCTTCATCCATATAGGGTTGGCAGGCTTCAGAGGGTTGCCATTTCAAGGTAAAAGCTTGCTGGGTGTCGGTTTGGTTATGGGCTAGTACCTCATAAAAAGGTTTAGAGAGAAAGTGCTTAATTTCATTGTCGCGACGACACACCATACCTAAAATTGGGGTTTGCACTCGGCCCACCGATAATACCCCTTGGTAACCCACTTTACGGCCGGACAAGGTATAGGCTCTAGTTAAATTAATGCCGTACAACCAATCGGCGCGACTGCGGGCCAAGGCACTGGTGGATAACGGAATAAAATCACGGTTAGGTACTTGTTTGGTTAAGGCCTTTTTAACGGCAGCTGGGGTTAAATCACTGATCAGTAAACGCTGGGTTTGTTGGGCTTTAGCGCCAGATACCCCTGCGTAATGGATCACCTGATCCACCAGCAATTGCCCCTCCCTGTCGGGATCGCCCGCATGCACCAGTTGAGTGGCTTTTTTAATCAGCTTTTTAAGAATGGTCAGTTGTTTAGACGTTTGCTTTTTGGGTTTAAGCTGCCATTGCCTAGGAACGATCGGTAAGGTATCTGGTCGCCAGCTTTTTAGGGCTTCGTCATAGACATGGGGCTCGGCTAATTCGAGTAAATGGCCGACACACCAGCTAATGCAGTCACCATTGGCCAATTCAATATAGCCTTCTTTTTTAGACTGTTTACCACCAATCGCAGTGGCGATGGCGCGCCCTAAACTTGGTTTCTCAGCAATATAAAGCAGCATGTTATATGTAAAACCCAAACAACTGTATAAATAGACAGTTAACTGTACTCGAGTTTGACAAAAGTTACAATCTTTTGTCGAAGCTGTGACCAAGGTTATTGATAGCACTAGGCAATGGCGGCTTTGGCTTGCTATAATCCGCCGCCAAATTAGCCATTGAGTAGAGTCATGACTGAAGCTGTAACTGAACTGGATAAAAAACAGAAAACACGCCAAAACAAATTACAAAAACGCCTACGCCGTGAGGTGGGTAAAGCCATTGAAGATTTCAATATGATTGAAGATGGCGACCGCGTAATGGTGTGTCTGTCGGGCGGTAAAGACAGTTATACCATGCTTGATGTGCTGACCATGCTGCAAAAAAGTGCGCCGATTAATTTTGAAATTGTGGCGGTTAACCTTGATCAAAAGCAGCCTGGTTTCCCAGAAGATGTGTTACCGGCCTATTTAGATAGCCTAGATATTCCGTATCACATCCTAGAAAAAGACACTTACTCGGTGGTAAAAGACAAGATCCCAGAGGGCAAGACCACTTGTTCTTTATGTTCTCGCCTACGCCGCGGCACCCTGTACGGTTTTGCCCAGCAAATTGGCGCCACTAAGATTGCACTGGGCCACCACAGAGACGACATTGTTGAGACCTTCTTCTTAAACATGTTCTTCGGCGGTAAGCTAAAGGCAATGCCACCTAAGCTTAGATCTGATGACGGTGCTAACGTGGTGATCCGTCCGCTGACCTACTGCCGTGAAAAAGACATTATTGAGTTTGCTGATTTCAGACAATACCCAATCATTCCGTGTAACCTTTGTGGTTCCCAGGAAAACCTTAAGCGTAAAATGGTTAAGAATATGCTAAACGAGTGGGATAAGCGCTTCCCGGGCCGTATTGAAACCATTTTCACCGCGATTCAAAATGTTGCGCCAAGCCAATTAGCCGACCGCAACCTGTTTGACTTTATGTCACTGGTGCAAGACAAAGATGCCAAACCAAGTGGTGCCACGGCAGAAGCTGATATGGCGGCTTTTGACTTTATGAGCGTAGAGAACTCAGGTCACATCAATCTAGATGAATTAGAAGCTGAGCAAAGAGATCATTCTTATCTACAGCGCATCGATATCGTCCAGAATTTCCAACCTTAAGCGAGAAGCGAGAAGCGAGAAGCGAGAAGCGAGAATAGTTAAAAGGGGTTACTTAGTTTAAGCAACCCCTTTTTTACATACGATAATTTATTACTCGAGCTGCGCAGCTGCGTCCTCGGAGGCGAAGCCGTTCTCGAAGCGAAGCGCTCTCCAAGGCTTTGCCTTGGCTTACATCGCCGGGCGTATTTTGTCGACCGGGCCGATTAATTGGCCGCCCTGCTCGATTAAGGCTTTTGGCAAAAAGTAGTGATGAGCTTGGGTCGCTTTTAAGCTGATTATTTCACCATTGCTTGCATGCCACTTTAGGTCGGCCTGTGCCACTAGAGTTAACCCGGATAACTTAGGTCTAAAGTATTTCATAGGGAAACCTGCAAAGTCGCTAAATACCCTGTCTAGCTCTGATAAAATTGCTCCATAATCATTATCGCGACGCACGCTTGCTTCAATGCTAACCCCAAGATGGCAGCTTTGTTGATCGCCTTCATTAACACTCAGTTCAACAACTGCTCTGTCCGTTTTTAATTGCTTATCAAACGGTAATAAAATGGCGCCATCTTTAGCCAATACAATTGGATAAGTACTTTTCTCGGTAACAATTTTTCCCTGCTGGATTTTACACTGATATTGCTTTTCACCTGCCAGATTAAAGCGCAAATCGATATTTTTGTAATTCCCTTTTTTAAAACCATTTAAGTGGCTATAAAACCCCTCATAACCCAGTTTGATAGTATTTTCAGTCGCGTTAACAGTCGTTAAGCTAATTAGTGGCAGCAACAGGGTTGCTAACATTTTGATCTTTGGTTGCATCGATAAACTTCTGATTGTATTTCAACATTTGTCTTAATTCGTCAATATAAGCTTGCTTTCTTTCCGAATAATGGATGAGTCCCTGAATTAACTCATAGGTATTGAGCGCCACACCGGCGGCTCTTTGCTGGGCTCGTATTGCTCTCAGGCCTCGATAAGCTGAGTTCGTATTCAAGTTGTTCAAGTAGCTTTGCACAGAGGCAAAAACCGTGGCAAATTTTGCGACTTCATGCTCTAAACCCGCGGTTCGTGAGCTTGGCACTAAACCACATCCCCTAGAAAAACACCATTGACCAAAATAATTTTTACCTTCTACGGCAAAGCGAGAGGTACCCCAGCCAGTTTCATTCGCCGCTTGGATTAAGAACATATCTATTGGGATCTCATCTACTCGATACAAGAGCTGCTCAAATACCGAATCAGAGACTTCCACAAAGTCAATGTCATACTCTTTAGCAATCGTGGCTAATCGTTTTATATCTACTGCGGTGATAGTCTGACCTGATTGAAACTCAGCAATCTTTTGCTCAACAAACTGCCTATCAAGCAAAACTAATGCATTCGCTCGATTCACCAAAGGCGCTAGGAATCCAAAAAAGGCCTGCTTTTTATGATTAACATCAGTGATGCTGCGAAAATCAGGAATTTGCTCTGTGTGATAGGGTAAAATCCATTGTTCTTCACTGTCAGTGCTCTTAGGTCTGGGAAGTAAAAAGATGATTGCAAGGATCATTAACATGAATACTATCCCCGCCGCCAAAGTAATTTGTCCAACTTTCACACTGCGCAATGTTACTCTTCCTTTCGCTAAAATTTTGCTGACACTATACCATAAAACTTCTAACTATCATGCAATTGATGGTTTTGTGTAGATATTTTTGTTCAAAAATTAGTACTTATATTTAACTAGTAGCTATATTAACTACTGTTATTAAAAAAAAGCTTTATTTAACTTTACACTGGCTCTAGAATGCGCCGTCCTAAATTTTGAGCCTTGGTGGAGAGCCGAGTAAAAAATGCCTAATAATACTGCTAAAGCGATTGTCACCGTTGACAATTTATCTATCAATTATTCGTCAAAGAATATTATTGATAATTTATCACTTAACATTTATGACGGTGAATTTTTAACCTTGCTTGGTCCTTCTGGCTGCGGTAAAACCACTCTTCTTCGTCTTATTGCAGGGCTTGAAACTGCAACCAGCGGTAAGATTTTTCTTGATGGTAAAGATGTTACTTCTATTCCCGCAGAACAGCGTCGAGTCAATACGGTTTTCCAGAACTACGCACTGTTCCCACATATGAGCGTGTTAGAAAATGTGATGTTTGGCTTAAACATCGCCAAAGTCGATAAAAACCAAGCTCAACAAAGGGCTGAAGAAGCGTTAAATATTGTTAAATTAAGCGAGCATATGCATAAACGTCCCCACCAACTCTCTGGTGGTCAACAACAGCGTGTTGCTATCGCTCGTGCAGTCGTCAATCAGCCTAAAGTGTTACTGCTTGATGAATCGTTAAGTGCGCTCGATTACAAGCTGCGTAAACAAATGCAGACTGAACTAAAGCAATTACAAAGAAAGCTTGGCATTACCTTTATTTTCGTCACCCACGACCAAGAAGAAGCACTGTCGATGTCTGATCGCATTGTGGTACTTCGTGACGGTATCATTGAACAAATAGGCTCCCCCAAAGAAATTTATGAGACGCCTGTGAATATGTTTGTTGCAGAATTCATTGGTGAGTCAAACGTCTTTAAAGCACAGGTGATCCGCCATGTATCTCAACGAGAATACCTTGCTAATATCAATGGCAAAACCTTCCCTATTCACAGCGACATAGAATTACAACCTGAACAGCCTGTGCAAATTTTATTGCGACCAGAAGATATCCGCATTACCGAATTAAAAGAATCAGAAGACTCATCATTGATCATTGGCCATGTTCTTGAACGCACTTATAAGGGCATGACTTTAGATTCAGTCGTTGAAACTGAAAATGGACAAACCATCCTTGTTTCTGAGTTTTTTGATGAAGATGATCCTGATACCGACCATTCAATTGGTCAAAAAGTAGCGGTAACTTGGGTGCCTAGCTGGGAGGTAGTGCTGCCTTATGAAAACTAGTCAGGCTTTTAAGTGGTTTTCATTAACACTTGCATTTGGTTGGTTAATCATTTTTGTATTAATACCCAATGCAATGGTCGTTTTAGCCAGTTTTCTTAGCCGCGATCCAAGTAATTTAATCAGCCTTGAGTGGAATATCTTAAGTTATCAAAGACTGTTAGATCCTATGTATTTAGAGATCTTAATGCACTCTTTGTTCATGGCTGGCATTGCCACTATTTTATGCTTAATCATCGGCTACCCAACGGCTTGGATCATCTCCAGTTTTGGCCCTATCGGTAGGGCATTATTGCTGTTTATGATTATCGTTCCTTTTTGGACCAATTCGTTGATCAGAACCTACGCCATTAAAATCATTTTAGGTACTAACGGTGTTTTGAATTGGCTTATGCTCAATCTGGGGCTGATCGATAAACCTATTAAATTTATGTACACCGAAGCTGCCGTGATCTTTGGTCTAGTGTATATTTTATTGCCCTTTATGATTCTGCCTTTATATTCTGCTATTGAAAAACTGCCGAACAGTTTAAAAGATGCCGCGAAAGACTTAGGGGCAAACAATTTTCACTATTTCACCAAAATTATGTTGCCACTCACTATGCCAGGGATCATCGCCGGCACCTTAATGGTGTTTTTACCAGCGATGGGAATGTTCTACCTTTCAGATTTACTCGGTGGTTCTAAGAATTTATTGGTAGGTAATGTCATCCGCGACCAAATCATGATTGTCCGAGATTGGCCTTTTGGAAGCGCCTTCAGTACCGCTCTTACTGTCATTATGGGGCTGTTACTTTGGGTTTATTTTGTTCAGCTAAATCGTCGTAATAAGGAGCTGGACAATGGCTAAAGCTTCTCGTGCTCTATTTTTGTTTATTTTGTTCTTATTTTTATACTTGCCAATCGCTGTATTAATTGCGAACTCTTTTAACCAACATAGATTTGGTCTGCAATGGAAAGGCTTTACCTTTGACTGGTACGAAAAACTCATTAATAACCACTCTTTGATGGATGCCGCCTTTAATAGTTTGAGCATCGGCTTGATTGCTGCAACTGCCACCACATTAATTGGCACTATGATCGCTGTGGCTTTATTTCGTTTTCGTTTTAAAGGCAAAGGGATCTTAAACGGCTTACTATTAATTGTGATGAGTTCACCAGATATTATTTTAGCGGTTTCTTTACTATGCTTATTCATACTAATAGGTATTGAGTTAGGCTTTTGGTCTTTGTTGCTTGCCCATATTACTTTTTGTTTACCTTTTGTGGTGCTGTCTGTATCGGCCAGGCTTAATGGTTTTGACAAACAAGTTATTGATGCCGCAAAAGATTTAGGTGCATCTGAGTGGCAAACTCTCACTAAAGTGATCGTTCCAATTGCCAAACCTAGTATAGCTGCAGGATGGTTATTAGCATTTACCTTATCGTTAGATGATGTCATTGTCAGCTCCTTTGTAAGTGGGCCGCAATTTGAGATTCTTCCGGTAAAAATATATTCAATGGTTAAGGTGGGAGTTTCTCCAGAAGTAAACGCTCTAGCAACTGTGATGCTGTTGCTTTCATTGACCATGGTAGGCATCGCACAATTTATTTTATCAAAGTCTAAAACTAATAATGGATAACTTATGAAAACCACATTAACTCTAAAACAGCTTTGGGTAGCTGCAGTGACTTCTGCCTGCGTGCTTTTAGCGGGTTGTTCTGATAATAAAACAGAGCAAACCCAAGCCACACCGATGCAAAATGACACAGTATATTTTTATAACTGGTCAGAATACATGCCTGATGGCATTTTAGAACAGTTTACTGAAGAAACTGGCATTAAGGTCATTTACACAACATTCGATAGCAATGAAGCGATGTACTCTAAATTAAAACTTTTAGATGGCAAAGGCTATGATATTGTGGTTCCGTCGACCTATTTCATTAACAAAATGCGTGATGAAAACTTGATCCAACCAATTGATCAAAGCAAAATCACAAATTTCAAGCACCTGGACAAAGCATTACTTGACCAAGCCTACGACCCAGGTAATCAATACTCTATTCCTTATACTTGGGGAATAACCGCTATCGGTGTCAACTCTGACGCCATTGATCCAAGCAGTATTACTTCTTGGAAGGATCTATGGGATCCTAAATTACAGAATTCTATTTTATTGATGAACGATGTGCGTGAAGTATTCCACATGGCATTACGCATCAATGGCCACTCGGCTAATACCACCGACGAAGCTGAGATTGAACAAGCATACCAAACCTTAAAACCTTTAATGGATAATGTTTTAGTATTCAATTCTGATACCCCTGGACTGCCTTTCCTAGCTGGTGAAGTTAATCTAGGTATGCTATGGAATGGTTCCGCCTTTACTGCTCAACAAGAAAATCCTGCTATCACCATGGTTTACCCTAAAGAGGGCGCAGTGTTATGGATGGATTCGATGGCCATTACCAGTGGTGCACAAAACGTCGAAGGTGCACACAAACTCATCGACTTCTTATTGCGTCCTGAAATTGCGGCTAAAATTTCTGAAGAGATTGGCTACCCTAGCCCCGTTGAATCAGCGAAGCCGCTGATGCCTGAAGAATACCGTAATAACCCGTTAATTTACCCTCCACAAGAAGTTAAAGACGCGGGTGAATTCCATAATGACATTGGCGAAGCAGAGCTAATTTACGATAAATACTGGCAAAAACTGCGTTCGGGTCGTTAATTTAACCTTCTGTTTATAAGGCACCTTAGGGTGCCTTTTTAATGTAATAAAAATCATGACTTTTGACCAACTGATCCATCAACCTCAATTATTAAGCAATATACAGGCTCAAGGCTTTCTGCATGCAACAGAAATACAAGCCAATGCCATTCCAGTGATCCTTACTGGAATGGATCTCATGGCTGGTGCCCAGACTGGATCTGGAAAAACGGCCGCATTTGCTTTACCAATTATCGAACAGCTATTAAAGACGCAAACTCAGCCTATAGGCTTAAGCTGCAGCGCCTTGATTTTAGCGCCAACTAGGGAGCTGGCTTGCCAAATACAAACGGCAATAGAAGGTTTTATCACTAACACTGAGCTGCGGTTAGCAATTGCTATTGGTGGTGCCCCAATAGAGCCCCAGATCGAAGCATTAAAACCAGGAGTCGACATTTTGGTGGCCACCCCGGGACGGTTATTAGATCTCAATAGAAAAGGCAAAGTAACCCTAAAAAATTGCCAACACTTAGTTCTTGATGAAGCCGATAGATTATTAGATTTAGGATTTATGGAGGAACTCCAAGCGATAGTTAAAAAATTACCTAAATCTCGACAAACTTTATTATTTTCCGCTACTTTCGATCCCCTGTTGTATCGTTTTGCTGGTCGCTTATTGAATAAGCCAAAGGTATTACAGGTCAGTGTTAACCAATCTAATCAAGACATTGAACAAAAACTCTTTGAGGTCGATCCTGAAAAACAACAAGCAGCTTGTCTGTCACTGTTAAAACGTAATGATTGGTCGCAAGTTTTAGTGTTTGCTAGAAAAAAAGAACAAGCCGATAAATTTGCTCAAAAAATCATTGATGCTGGGATCAGTTGCCAACCATTACATGGTGATTTAACCCAAGCAAAACGCGATAAAGTGATTAATGAATTTAGAGAAGCGAATCTGCGGGTGCTAGTGGCGACCGATGTTGCTGCTCGAGGACTTGATATTCCCCAACTGCCCTGTGTCATTAATTTAAATTTACCTTTTAGAGTAGAAGACTTCGTTCATCGAGTTGGCCGAACAGGGCGCAATGGTAATAAAGGCTACGCCATTAGTTTTTATAGCTCTGAAGATGCGCGCCTATTAGAAGACATTGAACAACTGCTAGATGTGAGGTTACCAAAGCAATGGTTACCTGGTTTTGAACCAGATCTGATGCGTGCGGATATGGCCCCTAAAACGGCCTCAAAAGCTGCCATAAAAAAAAGGGCTAGAAGAAAAGCCCTAAAAAAATAATTTAAATCTGCAAATGGGCTAAACCCGCAAGGGCTAATAATAATAATCCGACCAATAATTTTGGATTGCTAGGGTTAGCCCGCGGGCTCACAGGCGCAGCAAAAGTCTTATCCAGAGCCAATAACTTTAACTGATGATCTTGCCCCATAATATGTTGCATGGTAGCCAGTAAATCTTTGCGACTGCGGTAGCGCACTAAAAAGAAGCTATCCCAATTCGTCGCTGGTATACCTATTAATTCGATATTATTGCCGATCACTTTTCCAGCTAAAAGCGGATGGCAAGCTCGTATCAAAGCAAAACCAAAAAATTTTTTTGCATAGCTCTGCAAATGCTCAAGGCTCTCAGATTTAGGTGATTTCAGTTGCAAGGCATTGACCATTACAAACTCTTTGCCGTCATCTTGCTCAAAAAATTGCTTCACCTTTATGAGATGTTGTTCATCAAACTGTCGCAGTTGTAAGCTTTGTTGATACCACAGATCGATATCTTTTTGGCTAACTTTGGTGCCCAAACCACAGTACCAAAGCCAAAATATGATATAGATAATCAACGCAATTAAATAACTCATAAACTTCCCTATTAATAAACTGATATACCACCATCAACCACGATGGCCTGCCCATTAGTAAAGGTATTGGCTGGACTGCAAAGCAATAAAATTGCATTGACGACTTCTTCAACTAAAGCAATTCTACCCATTGGGTGTTTAGCTGACATTGCTTCAATGGCGGTATTTGCGCCTTCCTTACCGATTTGCTTAAGTAAATTGGTGGCTGCTAAAAAGGGACAAACAGCATTAACTCTGATCCCCATATTGGCATAATCATAAGCCGCTGTGCGAGTTAACCCCAAAACACCATGCTTGGCTGCACTGTAGCCAGCCATGGCAGGAGCCGCTTCTGTTGCTGCGACAGAACTAATATTGACTATATGACCACAACCTTGGGCTTTCATCATCGTCAGTTGGCTACGCATCGCTAAAAACACTGCTGTTAAATTAATGTCTAACTGGGCTTGAAAGGTCGCTAAATTTTGTTGATGAAACGCCTGTGGAGGTTGAGCAATACCGGCATTATTGATAGCAATGTCGACACCACCTAAACGGGTTCTAATGGTTTCTACTAAATCTGCATGGAAGCTTTCGACACTAATGTCCCCTGCTAAACTTTCTACCTTTATCATGGGATAGATCTTAGTTAACTCAGCACTAACGCTGGTTAATTTATCTGAGTCTATATCGGTGATAAATAGGTTTGCTCGACGCTGAGCAAACCCATGGCATAATCCCAACCCAAAACCGCCAACAGCGCCACTGATAAAAACCCTCTGACCATCAAAATCCAGTAATTTATCCACGATCTTGCACCAACTCTAATTGACCATACTGGCGTTTAACACGAGCATTAATCGGCTTTTGAAAATACGGTAATGCACCCACTTGGGCTAATAGTTCAGTGCAGCTTTGCTTATCATCAGCCCCAAGAGAATGATAAAAGTCATAACTGCGTTGGAACATCCACTGGGTATAAGTGCTGATCAATCGGGTTGATTTCACCCCTCCGATGGTGAATGGATGGAAACCTAAAGTTCTTGGGATATTGTTATCCGGATTCAATTTCATATAGGCCTCGTTCGCTCTGATAACACTGCTAACATCAGGCAACTGCTCGAGAGCTTGATGGTGTAACAGTTGTAAAACTTGCGGGCTAATATCATCATTATTGGCAAACTCGCCAGTAAGTGGTTGTGGCTTATTCATGCGCTGCAACCATTGATATACATGAGGAGCACATTCTTGCATGATAGCTTTTGGGTAGGGATCTCGACCAAGATGAGCATACAAAGGCCCCATTAACCCAAAATCAGCCACAGATGGCCTAGAGCCAAATAAGAAGTCACTTTTGCCGAATCGTTGATTGAGTAACGCTAAATCTTGCAGATAACGCTGCTCTATCGCATCTTCTGTTTCAGCTTGTATTCCTAACCATTTAATTGAGTTTCTAAAGGGTTTTGAATGCTCTATCCCTGCCGCGATTTGTTCTTCAGGGTCCTCTGAGCGGGTCACCTGCACCCCAAACTCTTTCATAATAAAATCATGGTGTTTGTCTAGGTGACTCCATCGATAATGCATCGCGGGCAATAACAGCCATTCATCACCATAAAACTCTAATAACAAAGCTGCGAGTTTTTGTTTCGGGGTTGATGGGTATACTGAGGCTTTTGGATAAGATTGCTCAATAAAGTCTAAGATTTCTGTGGTGTCTTGTACCAATTGCCCCGATTGAGTTTTGATCACCGGAATAATCGGCGTGCCTGCCACCGGCAAAATATCTTCCATTAATGCTCTTTTGCTGATCCTTTTTTCTTCAAAGTTAACCCCTTTATATTTAAGGTGAGCGCGGGTTTTACCTGAATAATAAGATAAATGAACCCCATAAAGAATGATGTCAGCCTGAGTTTGCATTGAACTGTCCTTAGCACTGAAATTAGCTCCAGCATAACTATTGACACAATATCTGTCAATATATAGTCTGAAACATAATTGTTTTCAAAATGAGTACTTTGCAAATGGATTTGATGACCTCAGTATTGATCCCTATCACTATGTTTTTACTCATGTTAAGTATGGGCTTAACCCTTACCACCAAAGATTTTGAGCGTATTATTCGTTTTCCTAAAGCAACGATTATTGCCCTAATGATTCAGCTCTTATTACTGCCCATTGTTGCCATTGTGCTAGGGTTATTTTTTGACTTATCCACTATGCTAGCCGTGGGTTTAATTGCTGCTGCTGCCACTCCTGGGGGCACCACATCGAATTTGGTGGTTCATCTAGGTAAAGGTGATACGGCGTTATCAATTAGCATTACCGCTTTGGCTACTGCGCTGACATTATTCACTCTGCCTTTATGGGTCGGGTTTGGTCTTGAATACTTTGGCTCTGATGCCATTAAGGTCGAATTACCTATTGTGAAAACCGCAGCACAAATTGGTTTATTTACGGTCGTGCCTGTCGCGATTGGCATGTGGTTAAGGGGAAATAAACCTAAATCGGTCAATTATGAGCCTATGCTTACGAAACTTAGCACCCTTTCTATGGTGGCTTCTTTTGTGATGGTGATTTTGTCGGACGCACAGAATAATTTAGACGGTGCCATGGGCGTTGCCCTACCCTCAACTCTATTGGTTTTTACCGCTATGTTTGTGGGTTTCTATATCCCTAAAGCATTCGGCGTCAATGCCAAAGATTGCGCCACCATCAGTGTAGAGACCTGCCTTAAAAATATGTTGCTGTCGTTATTTGTTGCCACTAACTCGCTGCAATCAATCGAAGCAACCTACCCATCAGTTGTGGTGATCACCATTATGATCCCATTAGCAGCATTGATTATGTTGCTTTATAACCTGACACATAAACAAACCGTCGCCACCAATTAAGGAAGTGTTATGGAAAACTACATAAAAAGACAGCAAACACATATTCAACAAGCCATGACACTTAATGCTGATGAGCAGCATAAATATCGCCTGTTAGTAAGTCCCCAATCGCCCTACTCCCGTAAGCTGCAAACCTATATGCACTACAAAGGCATTGAGTACAAAAAAGTCATGGTTAATATGCAAATTTTTAGGGCAACCTTACCGAAGCTGATAGGTCAAACCATGGTCCCTGTGGTGTTAACTCCAGATGATAAGGTGATGCTTGATTCCACCATGATCATTCAAGAAATTGAGAAACAACACCCTGACTTTAGTGTCTTCCCACAAAGCTCTATACTGAACTTCTTTAACCTGTTAATAGAAGATTTTGCTGATGAGTATATGCCCCGCTTTATTATGCATACACGCTGGGGTTTTGAGCAAAACAGGCAAACCATTAGCCATAAAATCGCCCGCTACCTCACCTTTGGTGTGAGCCTAACACAATTTAAACCCACTGCGGATTTTATCCTCAACAGGCAAACCGGCTTTGACAACATGCTGGCCCTAAATGAAGCCACCCGTGACAGTGTCACGCAACAAATCCATGAATTAATGGCCATATTAGAAGAGTTATTTAAGCAAAATAGCTTTGTCCTGGGGGAGCGACCATCACTGGCAGATTTTGCTTTATACGGTCCAATTCAAGTCCATTTTTATGAGGATCCCTATTCTCAAACTTGGCTTGAAACCCAATTCCCATTGGTTTGCCACTGGCTTGATATTATCTCTAATCTAGGAGACACAAGGGGCAATTGTGGTCAAACCGATTTCGGTAACTGGGTGACCACTGCACAAGCCCTAGAACAACTGCAGCCATTATTAAGCTTTATTAGTCGTACTTATATTCCGCTGAACTTAAGCCAAATCAATGCCCATATCCAGGGTAATAAAAGTTTTGAACTGACCGTAGATAGCGTTACTGGGACCTACCGTAGCAGCCCCTATAGAATGGTGGCCTTTGAAAAAGTCCAGCTGAATTTTCAGGCCTTAAAAATAGAGACAAAATCTCTATTAGAGCAAGCTCTGCCGACATCACTTATCTTCGCCCTGCAGCAAGAGGTGGTTCATAACAACATTTATGATGGTTTTAATCCACCATTTGTCGTGGATGGGATTGCCGATAATCGTATTGCCTCTAAAAACAACAAAGCTCATCAAGCATAGTGAAAGAAATTCGATTTAAGTCCTTAATTACTGGTGTTATTGTGACGCTTATAAAATGTTGCTAAATATAATAAAGTTGTTAAGGATAACTTGATGAAATATAAAACTCTTGCTTTAGCCGCTGCAATCTCAATGACACCAGCAGCTCATGCGGATATGTTAGGTTTCGTGGTTGGCGCTAATGCCTGGAACCAAAGCATGACCGGTAAGGTTCAATACGGCGTATCAAAAATTGATACCCAAGAACAACTCAATATTGCTTCCGAAACTAAACCAAATTTTTATGCCGACTTTGAGCATCCGTTACCACTGATCCCTAATGTTCGCATCCAACAATCTCAAATCCAACTTAAAGGTAACAACACCCTTACTCAAGATATTGAATTTGGCGGTGTTGTCTTTCCTGTTTCAGGAAACGTTGAATCCAATATCGATTTTAGCCACACAGATGCGACGATTTACTACGAAATCTTAGATAATTGGGTATCTGTCGATGTTGGTCTTACTGCCCGCCTATTCCAAGGTGAAGCAAGCATTACCTCTATGGCTCAACAAGCCAAGCTAGGTTTAGACCAAGCCCTACCTATGGTTTACGGCAAGGTAAAATTTGAGCTACCACTTTCTGGCCTTTACGCCAGCGTTCGTGGTAACGGCATTGGCTATAGCGATAAAAAATTCATGGATATCGAAGCCGCAGTGGGTTATGAAACCAGCATCGGACTAGGTCTAGAAGCGGGCTACCGCCAATTTGAGCTCGATTTTATGGATAATGACGAAGAAGGCGCAGACGTAAAAATTGATGGCGCTTATTTAGGTGTGTTCTACCACTTCTAAAGGCAACATCCAATTAAAAAGCTCAAGCCATTGCTTGAGCTTTTTTTATCATTTAAAAATACAGCAACACCATTTTATATTAGTTTATGCTCTTTTAGCATAATCCATCATATGGCCACTAAAAGAAGACACCAGTGGCAATAAACGTGAATTTAATACCTTGATAGTAGAAAAAGCCATTAACAAGTCGGAATCGCTTACAGCGAGTTCAGATAGCAATAATACGACTGATGATGTGGCACTGGCATCAATAACAAAGCAAAGCCCTTTCGCTTGTTCTGTTTGTAAGTAAAACACCTTACCTGGTTTTGAATATACACATTCATGACTCATCTTAAATAAATGAGATTTTGGCGCTTGATGCTGCCACATAAACTTAGCTGCCGTTGCATTTAACGCCATTTGTACCAACAGAGGCTCTGAAGCTTTAACTTGCTGTGATAACATTTCTAACGATTGGGTGTAATAAATAGCGTGCTGAGTATTAAAAATTTGAGACGACAAAGCGTCAGGAATTAAATTCTTACTTTTAAGCTCAGTCATAAAATTTAACTCATTACCCAAGCTTATTAATAAGGCATCCCGATTACTATCATAATTCCATTGCCAAGTGTCATTTGGCATTAATAACATTTGATAATCCTGCTCAAAAAATAATTAATACAAATTTAATATAGTTGATTAAATACACAATATCAACTATTTAGCAAATAGAAAAATATTTTGCAAGATAAAAAAAGGATCCTAAAGCAAACCTAAAAGGATCCTTTTATGATCTAAATAAAGATCTTTATAATTTAGATCTTATTTACGATCTCTTTTATTAACTCTGGTCCATTATAAATAAAACCAGAATATACCTGAACTAATTTAGCACCTGCATCTAATTTTTGCTGTGCATCTTCAGCAGAATTAATACCACCAACACCGATGATCGGAACTTGATCTTTTAAGTGCGAATACAGTTTAGCGACAACCTCTGTTGACTTATCACGCACAGGTAAACCACTCAATCCACCTGCCTCATCGCAATGCTCAAGACCGGCGACTGCTTCACGATCTAAAGTGGTATTCGTTGCAATGGCACAATCCATTTTATTACGTAGTATTGAACCTGCAATTGATTCAATTTCTTCGTCTGAAAGATCTGGAGCAATTTTTAAAGCTAATGGGACATATTTACCATATTTTTCCGCTAATTCTAGTTGCTTCTGCTTTAAACTTGACAGTAATTCGTCTAATAATTCACCATATTGTAAAGAGCGTAATCCTGGAGTATTTGGAGAGGAAATATTAACGGTTATATAGCTAGCTACATCGTAAACCTTATCCATACAAATTAGGTAATCGTCTTTACCATTCTCAACGGGAGTATCTTTATTTTTACCAATATTAACGCCAATAATTACATCAGATTTAACGGCTTTAATATTAGCCACTAATGCATCAACGCCATTATTGTTAAAGCCCATTCGATTAATGATCCCTTTTGCTGGCTTTAATCTAAATAGTCTTGGTTTATCATTACCAGGTTGTGCTTTTGGAGTAACGGTACCCACTTCAACATGGCCAAATCCCATATCGGCAAACGCATCAATACATTCACCATTTTTATCCAGACCTGCTGCAAGACCAACAATATTTGGAAAAGTAATACCCATTACTTCAACTGGCTTTTTAGGAAGCGTTTGTTTATAAAAAATATTTAAAGGTGTTTTACCCGTAAGACCTAATGACTTAATTGAAAATTCATGGGCCAACTCTGGATCCATTTGAAACATGATTTTTTGGGCAATTTTATAAAACATTTCAACTCCTAGGTATAAAAAACCCCGGCAGTGGCCGGGGTTTAAATTATATATCAAAAATAACTTAAACGTTATCCTCGCATTGCTGAATCAGCAGATTTAATTCTCTTAACGTTACTGAGAATTTTGCAAATTCATCATTGCCACTGGTTTTAAAATCAGCCAACATTTGGAACCAACGCTTCATCAGCAGTTCGCAATCTGATAACCAAGCTGAAATCACGTCATCGGCGGCGCAAGCAGAAGTACAATTACGCAGTACCACTAACGTTAATGAGCGTTGCTGCCAATCAAGATCTTCCCGTAATGCTGCACGGGCAAGTGCTTGCCAGTGATTAGAAACATGTTGGGCGTTAATTTGCTCTAGGAACCAATGCAGTTCAATTTTTGCACCTAATTTGTAATAGGTTTCAGCCACAAGCAACACATCGCGCTCAGCTTGCTTAGCAATTTGAGCGATATCTAAGCTTGAGAATAAGGTGCTTAAATGACTCATCTTACGGGCAGTAGCAGCAGGAACACCTGAAGTTACATATTGCTCGACAACCGTATTAAGATCCACCAGCTCCTCTTCGATCATTAATTGATCAAAGTTTTGCTCTAGGGTTTCAAATACTGGTTTGAAGAAAGCGATTGACTTTTCAATGCTCCAGTTGCGGTTACGACGGCGTAATAACCAACGAGTCGCACGACGAACCGTTAAACGCATTTGCGTTAACATTTCATATTGAACATCAGTATCAACATCACCATTTAGGGCAATGACTTCATCCACAATAGACTCTACACCGAACACTTCACGGGCAATAGCATAAGCAATAGCAACATCTGCTGGGCTTGCGCCTGTTTCTTCTTGCATACGCTGACAGAAGCTTAGCCCCATATCATTAACCATAGCATTAGCTAAGGACGTGGCAATGATTTCACCACGTAGAGGGTGATCAGCCATCTCTGCTTGATAAGATTGCTGTAAACGCTCTGGGAAGTAGTTAATCAAATGACTGTCAAAATAGCTGTTCTGAACAATATCATCGATCAATAGTTCTTCTTTTAAAACCATCTTAGCGTAGGCAAACAGTACACATAACTCAGGGCGAGTTAGGCTGCCATCTTCCGCTTGACGTTCTGCAAGCTCATCATCCGAAGGCAAGAACTCAAGCTCTCTATCTAACTGACCTTCACGCTCTAAGTGTTGAATAAAACGAGTATGCTCTTTCAGTTCTGAGGCGCCGTTTAGTTGAGTAACTGAGATTGCTCGACTTTGTTGATTACAATCGTCAAGAACAATGCCAGACACTTCTTCAGTCATGTCTTCTAGCAGCACGTTACGCTGTTTAACCGTTAGGTCACCATTAGCCACTAGGGTGTTAAGCAGGATCTTAATGTTTACTTCGTTATCCGAACAATCCACACCACCTACGTTATCGGTAAAGTCAGTGTTTACGCGACCACCGTTAGCAGCAAATTCGATACGACCAAGCTGGGTACAACCTAGGTTACCCCCCTCACCAATGATCTTAGCTCGCACTTCGTTACCATTGATACGAATCGCATCGTTAGCACGGTCGCCCACATCCGCGTGAGACTCAGTCGTAGCTTTAACGTAAGTACCAATACCACCGTTCCAAATTAAGTCTACTTTCATCATTAAGATGGCCTTAAGTAGCTCATTTGGTGCCATAGTTTGTTTCTTGGTGCCGAGCATGGCTTGGATTTCAGCGGTTAGCTTGATGGATTTAGCGCTACGGTTAAATATGCCACCACCTTGTGAAATCAGTTCTTTATTGTAATCTTCCCAGCTTGAACGTGGCAGTTCAAACAGACGCTTACGCTCTTCATAGCTTGAAGCTGAATCCGGATTAGGATCGATGAAGATATGCATATGGTTAAATGCCGCTTGTAAACGAATGTGCTTAGACAACAGCATACCGTTACCAAATACGTCACCCGCCATATCGCCTACCGCAATGGTAGTAAAATCAGTACTTTGACAGTCAACACCAATTTCACGGAAGTGACGCTTAACAGATTCCCAAGCACCCTTAGCGGTAATCCCCATCTTCTTATGGTCATAACCATTAGAACCACCCGAGGCAAACGCATCACCTAACCAGAAGTTGTATTCTTCAGAAATGGCATTCGCAATGTCAGAGAAAGTTGCAGTGCCCTTATCAGCCGCAACGACTAGGTATGGGTCATCGTCATCATGGCGTACCACATCAATCGGTGGTACCACTTCGCCTGCAATAATGTTATCTGAAATGTCTAGCAGACCACGGATGAACATCTTGTAGCATTCTTGACCTTCAGCGAAGAAAGCATCACGACCGCCAGTAGTCGGCAGTTGCTTACATACGAAGCCACCTTTGGCGCCTACTGGTACAATTACGGTGTTTTTAACCTGCTGGGCTTTTACTAAGCCAAGCACTTCGGTACGGAAATCTTCACGACGGTCTGACCAACGCAGACCACCACGAGCCACTTTACCACCACGAAGATGCACACCTTCAATACGGGTTGAGTAAACAAAAATCTCAAACTTAGGTAATGGCAGCGGCATTTCTGGAATAAGCTCAGGAGAGAACTTGAATGAAATGTATTGCTTATTATTACCACTGTCGTCGTTTTGGTAGAAGTTAGTACGCAGCGTGGCTTGGATAAGGTCTAGGTAACGACGGATAATACGGTCATCATCTAGGCTTGATACATCATCAAGAGCCGATTCAACCTGGGCAATCAGCTTATCAAGAGCACGAGTTTTCACCACTGGGTCAAACTTGGTCTCAAACATTTTTACCAGTAACTTGGCAAAATGCGGGTAGTTAGTGAACGTTTCTTCAATGTAAGCTTGTGAGAAAGTGGCATCAATTTGACGCATGTACTTGGCGTAGGCACGAACAATTGACACTTCACGGCCTGATAAACTCGCGGCTAGAACTAACCGGTTGAAACCGTCATCTTCTAGGATTTGCTGCCAAACTTGAGTTAACGCTTGTTGGAAATTTTGCTGGTTGTCCATAATATTTTCTACATTGCCTTTTACAGACATAGAGAAATCAAGGATCCAGAAAGTTTGACCATCACTTGAATTAATGCGGTATGGACGCTCGCCAATGACACGTAAACCAAAGTTTTCTAACATTGGTAACACATCAGAAAGATGAATAGGTTCATCTTTTTGGAATAGTTTCAGACGCACCTGCTTATCCGCTAATACCGCCTCTTGCGGTTGGAAGAAAAGCATACCAAGCTGGTGCTCATCGTCTAGGGCTTCAAGCTGTTCAATATCGACTAAAGCCGCATTTGGCAGCATATCTTCTTTATAGCTGCGTGGGAAAGCGGCGGCAAAACGGTCTGAAAGTGCTTTGGCTTTCTCTTCACCAAACTGATTAAATAAGGCCGTTTCTAGCTTATCTTCCCATGAACGGGCAGCTTCAATTAAGTTTTGTTCAATGTGGGTCACGTCGTACTCTTTATTGTTATTCTCTTCCACTTTCACAATGTAGTGGGTTCTCGCTAATGGAGACTCTGAGAAGAAAGTATTAAATTCTACTTCTGTCTCAGCATCGAAATAGTCGGCCAAAAGGCGCTGGGTTACTTCACGAAGTTTAGTGTTGTATCTATCTTTAGATACATAAACCATTACCGAAAAATAACGGTTGAATACATCCTTGCGGATAAAGCTTTTCACTCTATCCCTATCCTGCATCTTCAGAATTCCCCGGGAAATTTGGGCTAGTTCAGTTTCTGTAGCCTGGATCAGCTCATCCCTAGGGTAAGTTTCTAGAATATTTAATAAAGCTTTATAATCATGAGAATAAGGTGTCAAACCTGATTGAGCCATGATTCGCTCAAGTTTTGAATTTAGCAGTGGAATAACACGAGGTGAACTGTTATACAGGCTTGAAGAGTATAAACCTAAGAAACGATGTTCACCGATAACATTGCCTTGCTGATCAAACTCTTTGACACCAATGTAATCAACATAAGCGTTACGATGAACACGACTCTTGCTATTTGACTTGGTTAAAATCAGTATATTTGGACTCAGTGCTTCTTTTCTCGCTTCACCAGAGAACTCACTTAAACTGACACTGCCATGTTCATATTGATCAGCACGTTTTAGTAAACCAAGAGAGGTCTCGATATTTGGCTGCAACACTAAGTCGCCTTCTACCTTGTTAAGGCTATAGTGGCGATAACCAAGCAAGGTAAAGTGATGGTTTTGTAAGTACTTCAAAAAGCCAACTGATTCAGCTTTCGCGGCCTCACTGCAGGGTTGCGGCTCAGTTTCCACTTGAGTAATGACTTCACTCATTTTTTCAGACATCGGCTTCCAATCATCTACCGCACTCTGAACATCAAATAAAACAGCGCCAAGCTCTTTTTCTAGAGCAGCGATATCATCAACTGAGGATAGGCGATCAATTTCTATACTGAAAGTTGCGACATTTTCACTATTTTCACCATGATTTACCGATGAAATATCGGTAACAAAGCCCTGTTCATCACGAACCACTGAAATTGGCTTGTTCAGCATCATATGAGCTGTCAGCCCCATACGGTTTAACGCCATGCCAATAGAATCAACCAAAAATGGCATATCTGGTTGAATAATTTCAATAATAGTATGGCTCGAATGCCAACCATCTTTAGATAGCTCAGGATTATAGACACGAATCGTTGATGCTTTTGATGGTGTTTGATTTAAACGATTCCACAAACTTAACGCAGCCCCGTACAGATCACTGTCACTGCGCTGTTGTAGATCATCGCTCGGCATTAATTGATATATCGCAGTCGCAAATTTTTCTAATGTTAATGCTTGCGGACCCGTTACTTTTGAGTGAATTAAACTCACTACATTTTCGAGCAATACAGATGGGGAAGTATTATTCAGAGCCATTGTTGTTTCCTTAATGCTTTATTGGGGTTAACCCAGCCCAATAAAGTGGTGATTGCTGCCTGTTTAGCTGTGAGGCAGTTCACTTTTTATATTCACAGCGAAGTGTAATGCTAACTTGAAGATTTTTGTAGTAAAAAATTAGTGATATTTTCCAATAAAGATAACCGTTATGGGGTAATGGCAGGATAAAGACACGAGTATGCAATGCAATTGATGAATAAAAGACTTCTAGGAATGATTAATTAGTAACATAGCCGCAACAAGCGAGCATAAATAGCAACATTCAGCCCGATTTGTTATCAAAATGCCCCACCCATATTGCGGTCAAATAGTACCCCAAAAAATCACACTAATCAGACCAGTAAATTGACGCCGAAATGAAAAAAGGCACCTTAATCGGTGCCCTCATCTGAAACAAACTATTTAACGGTTCTTTGGCCAGAAAAAATGACACAAAGCAGGAATCATGATGATCGCCCCTAACATATTTAAACTAAACATAAAGGTCAAAAGCAGTCCCATATCGACCTGGAACTTTAACGCTGAAAACGCCCAAGTACTTACCCCTACTGCAAGGGTAATTCCGGTGAAGATAACCGCACTGCCACGCTCAACTAAAGCATGATGGTAAGCGTCCGGAACAGATTCGCCCGCCCTTAGCTTTTGCAACATAGTCGACAAAATATAAATACCGTAATCCACGCCAATCCCCACACCTAGTGCAATAACTGGCAAGGTGGCGACCGCTAAGCCAATTTCAAGTTGCCCCATCAAGGCTTGCGCCATGGTAGAGACAATATAAAGCGGCAGCACAACAACAATGGTTGCTCTGATTGATCGAAAGCTAAGCAAACATAACAAGCTTACTACAGAATAGACGTACCACATCATTGGCACTTGCGCTGCAGATACCGCTTCATTCGTCGCCGCCATCACCCCCACCGGGCCACTGGCTAACTTAAATTGCAAGTCATCACGATTCAAACGCTCAGCTTGGACTTTAATGGCCTCTATCACCCGCTCTATAGTCGGAGCTTTATGGTCTTCTAAGAAGAAGTAAATTGGCATGACTTCACATTTACTGTCTAGAAGCCCTGAAGTGGTCGGCACTCGACCTATTGCTTGAACTAATGACGCAGTGGTTCTCGGTAAGGTTTGCCATTTAGGGTTACCCTCATTAAAACCTGCGTTAACTTGTTTAGCAACCGACGCTAAACTGGCACTAGATTGTACCCCTGTAGTATTGCTGACTAACCATTCGAATTCTGCCATGGTAGTGACCACGTCGTGATAGGTACAGGCTTCAGGTGTGGCTTCAACAATCACAGAAATCACATCGGTTGTGATTTCATAGTTTTCACTGATGTACTTGGTATCTAAATTGTAAACTGAGTCTTGGTGCAGCGCCGGCGCTCCCGGGGTCAAATCACCAATTTTCATATTTTTAGAACCTTGATAACTCAGTAAAAATAGCCCACTAAAAACGGCTATTACCAACACAGATGATTTCGGTCCTGTTAGTTTTGCTAGTTGTGCCCATAAAGGACTAGGCTCCAAATCTTCTCGGGGCTTAATATTCATCATAGAAAGCACAACAGGCAAAAGCACCAAGTTGGTCAGAATAATAAAACCTACCCCGACAGAGGCTGAAATGGCCAGTTCCCTGATGATCCCAATTTCAATGGTTAATAACGTCAAAAAGCCAACCGTATCAGATAATAGTGCTACACCGCCGGGGACCAATAGTGCCAGAAATGCCCGTCTAGCAGCGACATTAGGAGTAAAACCCACCCCCACTCGACGACTGATGCCATTGATCATCTGTACCCCATGACTTACGCCAATAGCAAACACTAAAAAAGGCACTAAAATGGACATGGGATCTAATCCAAAACCCAACACTGTCAGCATACCTAACTGCCATATCACCGCCATTAAAGAAGTCAATAATGGCAACAGCGTCAGAGCAAAAGAGCGAATAAACACAAACACCATTAAAGCCGTGATGGCAATGGCTATAGCAAAGAAACCAATAACATCTTTGGCACCATCAGCCACATCACCACTCATTTTAGCGAAGCCAATAATATGAATAGACACCGCCTCAGATTGAAACTTGGCGCGTATCTGCTGCTCTAACTGGGAAGCAAACGCTAGGGTATCTAACGGTTCCCCAGTACTAGGATCAAACTCCATTAACTGAGCACGAACTAAAGCAGAAGCATAATCATTAGAAACTAAGCGTCCCACCAGACCGGCTTTTTCGACGTTTTCACGCACTACATCGAGATCACTTTGCTGACCCGCAAAGTTAGCAGGAATAACCGGCCCGCCCGCAAAACCATCAGCGACCACCTCGGTAAATCGAGTGGAAGGTGAAAACAGCGATTTAACTTGGGAACGATTGACCCCTGGAATAAAAAACAGCTCATCATGGACATTCTTGAGTACTTCAAAAAATTCTGGATTATAAATGTCACCGGAATTATCTCGTACTGCGACCATAATCGAGTTGGCCCCACCAAACTGTTGCTCATGCTTGAGATAAGTTTGCATATAAGGATGCTGCAGAGGAATATTTTTTGTAAACGCCGCATCCATCTTTAAATTCAAAGCCTGAGTCACCATCAAGCCGGTAAAAGCCACAAACAGCAATACGATGAGTCGAGGGGAAACAAATAGTGCCCGTTCTAACACCTTAGGGATATTATTGAGCATCTTTATTACCTCCTTGTGATGCTAATGGCACCGTCTCCACGCCTTTACTCCCAAATGCCAAAAGTTGCTCATCAACAAATTCTAAGGAAGTAAAATCTTGGCCTTTAGAGCGATAAATTAGTGTAAAGTCTAATGAGGGATCCGCCCTAAAAATACGACCGCCATTGGTGGCTAGATAAATCCCATGATCTGGGCCAATATCAATATGGTTGATATTGGCTTTAACCTTAAATGAAACTTGAGTAAATTCACTTAAGTCATGGTTGGCGACAAATAAGTTACCCTGTAAGCCACCAAATAAAATTTGACCATCGGCCAGCCGTTTAACACTAAAAAATGAACCTTCATAAGGACTTTCAATGCGTTTAAATGCTTTAGCCATGGGATCACCGACGGCAATAAAGCCCATTTCTCCAGTGATCACCAAGCGCCCATCTTGCAAACGCTCTATCCCATTAAAATGAGGCAGCATGGCCGCGCGTTCATATAAATAATCATCATAACTTTGTTGCTTTAATTCATCCAAAAAGGCGGCATCTTCGGCAAACAGTAGTTCTTGATGGAATTCAAACTGCCATGATTTACCGTTATCTTGTGAACGATAAAAAGCGCCATATGCCCCCAACGCTATCCAGTGATTATCTGCTAACGGCATAACCGCGAGTAACGGCAAATCGGTTTCGGGCAAAAACTGACTGATATCCCAACTTTCACCAGCATCATATGAAGTAAAAATACTAGAGTCATGACCCACAGCAATTAACGTGCTTTTATCCGCAGCGATAGCGGTTAATAAAGGGGATTTTGATAGCGCTGCTTGTTGCCAGGATGGTTCGGACTTATGCCGCTTTAGGATATGACCTAAAGTACCTACCGCAAATAGGTGTTGATCTTGGCTAACCGTCGCCGTGATCAACGCCTGTTCAGCTAAAGGCACTTTGATTGCTGCAGAGTCGGGGCCGGCAAAGGCTTGATTTAGAGTAAATACACTAATGATCAGGCTAAAAAAAATGTGAAACCACATACATCTTCCTTGGAAAAAAGCGGGCAAAGCCCGCTTTATGGTTAATTAACGTCTGCCTGAGCGTTTCAGAGCATTAGAAGTAAAGTTAGCATCGCTAATTTGAGCATTAAAATCAGGTGCTGTATCTTCGTTATCCAGCCCCATTGCAATATAACGACGAGATTGAAGATCATGGAACACTTCTAGTGTGGTCCAAGTGGTTGGCACTTGATAGTAGTTGACAATATGGGCATTACCCACGCGATAGAGTTGATCACGGTTATCATAAATATCCACTTGAGCAACTTGCCAAGAGTCTTCATCTAGATAGAAACGGCGTTTTTTATAAATATGACGCATCCCCTCTTTTAGGTCAGCCTCAACCACCCAAACACGGTGCTTTTCATAACGCACTAGCTCAGGATTAATATGACCAGGCATTAAAATATCATCATAACTGACATCACCAGAATGAACTTGGTAATCATTATATGGTGTATAAATTTCTTTCTTACCGACTAAGGTCCAGTTATAACGAGATGGAGAACCGTTATACATATCATAATCATCGGTAGTACGAAGACCATCAGATACCGTTCCTGGAGTATCATAAGCAACATTTGGTGCACGACGAACACGACGCTGGCCAGTATTGTAAGTCCAAGCTTTACGGGGTTCAGCTTGTTGATCTAAGGTTTCATGAACCAGTAACGCCGTACCTGCTAGACGTGCAGGAGAGTTGACCACTTGCTTAAAATAAAACAATAGGTTTTTATCCGCTAATTCCGCGGCGGTAATATCAGGGCGAGAATAGATAAAGCTGACCTGATCTTCCATCTTAACCATATTGTAAGCACCAGAAGCCGTCGGTGTTGCTTGACCACGTTCAGTAGAAACCTGCTGGCCGCGGAAACGTAAAATATGATTCCAAATCGCCTCTAAGCCATTAGCAGGAATTGGGAATGGCACCCCGACTGTAGCACCGCCAACGCCATTACCATTTGCAATAAGTTGGGCTGAAGTCGCATTTTTAATGGTTGCTTGATAAGCATACTCTGGTAACGAAGCACTACGTCGAGTTGGATACACATTGATTTTAAAGGTATCCGGGTAAAGCTCAAATAACGCTTTCTGACCCTCGGTCAGATTGGCCGCATATTGCTTATAATTGGAGGCATTAATCGTAAATTGTACTTTGTCTGCTGCATATGGTGATGGGTGAAACTTACCTTCAACATAATTTGCTGGGATCTTAGTAATACCACCAGTCCAAGCTGGAATTGAACCATCTGCGTTAGGGCCACGTTCAGCGCCAACAGGCGTCAAATCTTGGCTTAAACGAGCTGCCTGTGCTGGGGTAACCGCTGCATTAGCCGTTGCCGTTGACAGAGCAAACAAAACACTTGCTGAAATAATTGAAATGCTTTTCATTGTTAAGTCCTTATTAAATCGAGTACTTCAAGTTAAACGATACAAAATCCCTATCGGCCATTTGGTTGGTCGTACCTACACCACCAAAGAAGGCATTGTAACTAACATCAGCATACCAGCGGTTTAGGTAATTAAAGTTAATACCTGTAGTCACCGACTTAGTCCCTTCTGTAAATAGGTAAAGTGGATCTGGAGTAATGCCTTCTACATCATGGCTCCAAATTACTCGAGGAGAAATATTTATGCCACCAAATACGTTGTTAAAATCCATTTTGCCAATTAAACGATAGCCCCAAGCGAAATCTGTTGGGAATGGGTTGGTTTCAGGACCATTATGCACTGCGGCAATAATGCCAGGCATGGCTGGATTCCCCCCTGAGCGGGCTGTACCTGGGCCGTTTAATCGTAACTCATCAAAGCCTGGCATATCGTGGATCCACACACCACCCACTTCTGCTAATGCAGTTAGGTTGTCACTGCCAAGGGTTGGGCCAAATAGATGAGTAAAGGTGGCTTGCGCCTGGGTAGTATCGCGGCGGATAAAGCCTTCAGCTTGTTCACCTGGACCTACATTACCAATGTAGGATGAGTACTGGGAAATACCATCCAAATCTGGGCGAATACCAGCATTCGCTAACTGTTGCGGCATCGCTTGAAACAATAGCTCCACGTCATCAATTTGCAATGGTTCGCCCTGGCGATGGGCAATTTCACCCGCGACTGAAGTTTCACCAATACCGGTATTGAAACTGAATCCATAAAGCTTAATATCTTCTGGGTACTCAATTTGAGCTTTTGAAAATGTCTTTAGTGAGTTCATGACATTACGATCAATTTGCCCCTGATTTGCGACTAATAAACCAAGATCTTGACCAATCGCTTCTGCGCGGAAATCAGAGGTAGTACCTGAAATAATAGGACGGCGAGAGTGGTAATTCATATAGTACAAACCAAACTCAGTACTGTTAAAACTCTCGGCGAAGTACTCAAGTTTAATACCATACTGACCATCATCACGGGCTTCTTTTTCATCCACAACCAAGGTTGCTTTTGTGGGGTAAGCCAGCATCATTTGCCCTGCTGTGGCTTGATCAATTTGCCCTGTCAGTAAGCCACCTGCAATTTTTTCCATTTCTGAAATTAAAAAATCAAGATTCATATCAGGATTAGCAGAAAAGCCCAGCTGCGCCACATTAGAGTATCCACCAAAGCCCGCAAAATCATTAGTGGCAAAGTATGAGCCTGGGGCGGGGATCCACACTGGCTCCCAATCATATTGGTAATACCCCTCTAATGATAGGCTTTCGGTCAGACCAATCGAGCCCCAAACCATGCCTTGAGGACGGAATGCTTCTTTTAATTCAGCCCCTGGTTGACGCAGAATATTAAGGTCTACTGGGTTAACCACACCAATACCATGGGAAATAAGAGTGCTTTCCCCCCAAGACACCACTTGGTTACCAACACGTAAAGAAACCGGGGTGGCGCCCTCATTGAAATCCCAATCCGCGAATGCATACGCATCTAATAAGCGAACATCCTTACACTGTACTTCAGAAGCACGCTTGTCCAAACATGGGTTAAACTTGTCAGCGGTGATCGGATTGGAATAACCAAAATCGGCATCGTTTAACTTACGATCATAAAAGTACATGCCACGAACAAACACACCATAATTTTCATACACAAGTTCAAGCTCATGTACACCTTTTACGATTTCTGAAGTCGTGTCACCTTGTGCATACAACTGATTGCTTAAATCGCCATTAGTCGAATAAGAACCCGGCCCTTTCCAAATCTGGCTAGCGTCATATAAAGGGTTATCAAAAGCGCTGTAGCCGCGCCAATCATATTGAGGATGATTCGACTTACCGATTAAATCATCCCAATTACGTTGTTCAACACGCCACGTTGCACCAACTGTCCATGTTGAGTCAAAACTTCCTTCAATATCCCCTAAAGAAAACGTCACAGCCTTTGCCGGTGCTGCAATCGATAAGGTCAATGCGCTAGCGATACTGAGCGCAACTGCATTACGCGAGAACTGGTTTTTTATTATGGTCATTCTCGGCCATCTCCCTGTGAACCCGGAACTTTAATTATCTTTAAATTGATTAACACATGAATGTTAATTAATTGTATTGTTACAACAATTCATGCATAACAGCAACAGTCGAACTTAAAAAAATGCAAATATTTTATTGAACAATAGCTACCAGATAGCAGCAAAAAGCGGGCTGGTTGTACCAGATAGCTTGATTTTCATGGGGTTTCAAAGGGATCGCTTGCAGCAATATTTTTTTTGGCCCTGTGCGCTGCCATTTAACATGGATTTAACATGGTTACTAAGGTCGAACAACGCCGCTGCTGTTGTTACCATCAAAATGTGAAGCTAAACAGCAATCGTATGGTGATAATTGATCTAGCCAAATCAAATTGCTTTTATGCAATCGAACTCATAAGATGAACGAATATTGGCATCTATAGGTTAGCTAAGCGAAATGATTTAATGTCAACCAATCATGCAAATAAACGTTATATAACAATTGCCCAAGCGAAACTTAAACGCTCAATTCGCTTATAAATTGTCAAGTTCGTTGCTTAAGGTTACAAATGGATAATGCTACTTATATCGCTTTGACTCGGTTTGGTTTAGGGATCAACCCTAGCCTGTCTCCCACTCATATTACCCACCCTAAAAGCTGGTTGTTAGAGCAATGTCAATCCCCACTGCTCCTACAGCAAGGGCTTTCAAGTACTGATTCGCTCAAATCAATTTTTCGTTACCGCCAGCTCAAAGCGGCCAACAAAAAACGTCGCCTCAATCAAGATGAACAACAACAATTTAAACAGCTGCAGCTTTTACCGAGAAAAAACTTAATAAAACATGCCACCGAAGTAGCCCATTTGGCCATTCATTCTGCTTCAGGTATTCAATTAAGACTGTTCGATTTTTTCTCAAATCACTTTTCAATCACGACCCATAATAAATTTATGAAATTTATTGCCCCGAGCTTCGAACAAGAAGTGATTGCTGCTCACCTTAACCATCGCTTTGAAGACATGCTATTGGCGAGCTGCCAACACCCAGCCATGTTGGTATATCTTAATAATGAACTTTCCATTGGACCTGACTCATTTGCTGGTAAGAAAAAAACCAAAAACATTAATGAGAATCTTGCCAGAGAGATACTAGAGCTTCACACCTTGGGGGTAGAGGGGCCTTACAATCAACAGGATGTCGAGCAATTGGCACTTGCCCTCACAGGTTGGAGTATCCCCAAAGCACAAGATGATTTCAGCAGCCCATTTTTATACAGAAAAGGGTTTCACCAACCCGGACCTAAAACATTGCTCAAAATAACCTTCAGACAAAAAGACCACAAACAAGCTCAAGAGATGCTTAAAATGTTAGCCAATCATCCCGCTACCGCCAAGCATATCAGTTATAAACTGGCCCAATATTTTATTAGCGATAAACCCGAACCAAAGTTAGTGAACAAATTGACTCAGAGTTATCTTGCAAGCCGAGGCCATATTCCCACCCTGATGAAAGCTTTAATTGAAGCCCCTGAATGCTGGCAACCTATTGCCCAAAAATTTAAAACGCCAAGGGAATTTGTGATCTCAAGCTTAAGGGCCAGTAATACTCAAAACGGCCTGGCAAAAAAATGGTTGCCCATTTTAAAATCATTAGGTCAACTGCCCTTTCAGGCGGGGTCTCCTGCTGGCTACAGTGTCCAACAGGTCGACTGGTTATCCCCTAACAATATGTATATCAGAGCGAATTTTGCTTATGAATTGGCGGCCCGTTGGCAAACTAAAGTAAAATCAGTCCAAAGTCTTGTCGATACGCTATTTGCCAATCATGTCAGTCAACACTCCTCAACGCATATCTTGAGAGCTGAAACTAAGCAGCAAGCGCTCACCATGATATTAATGAGCCCTGAATTTTTAAAAAGGTAGCAACCCATGGATAGAAGACAATTTTTGACCTTAGGTGGTGCGACTTTACTGACCTTACAGTGCCCGTGGGCCTTTGCTGAGGCAAAACGCCCAGCAAAATTCATCTGGATAAACCTAAGGGGAGCATTGGATCATTTACATACCCTTGTCCCTACATTCGAACATAAATTGTTACAGCAATATCGTCCCGATCTCTATGGTGCCATAGCCCACAAACTGCTTGGGCTAGATCCTAATTTTGCCCTTCACCCCGAATTACCCAATCTCCATCAGTGGTTTAAACAAAAACAAATGCTCGCAATCACCGCAACCTCAAGCGCTTATCGGGGGCGCTCTCACTTTGATGGCCAAGATTTTCTAGAAAGTGGTAAAAGTGAAATTGATCATGACTCAGGCTGGTTAGGGAGAGCCTTACAACAGCGTCAGGCACTGGTTGTTTCAATGAACAATCCTATTGTGGCCAGAGGCAGCCACAACAGCCAGACATGGTACCCAAGCAATTTAAATAATGCAGACATCAACTACCAGTCAATTATTGATCTTTACAGCCATCATCAAGAGCTTTCAACGGCGTTAACTAAGGGGGTAGCACTGAGTCGCCAGCCGCAATCGAAGCAGAGTTCAAGTAAACAGGGAAAATTCATTCATCTCGCTAAGGCCTGTGCGCAATTGATGACCTCTGAGAATATTGATGCAGCAGTATTAGAGCTTGGAGGTTGGGATACCCATAACCAACAAGCTAACCGCCTTAACGTTCGTTTGGCAGAATTGGATCAAGGACTGGCGGTCCTAAAGCAGCATTTAGGCAGCCAATGGCAAAATACTGTCATCGCGGTTTCTACTGAATTTGGTCGCACGGTCAGACAAAATGGCACAGGTGGCACGGATCATGGTAGCGCCAGCATGATGTTTATTGCGGGCGGTTCGGTTAACGGTGGCCAAGTATTAGGGCAATGGCCGGGTTTGGCACAGCAGCAGCTTTTTCAGAACCGAGATCTCAATGCGACCTCAAATGTACATGATTGGCTTGCCACTTTATTGGCTCAGCATTGGCAATTGAATAGTGACCATATTAAGTCAGCTTTCCCCAGTGCTCAATTGCTTAGACAGAAAATGGTTATAGCCTGAACTTTCGTCCCTATTGAAAATAGCGATCACTTCTATCAATTCAACCAAATACTCTATTGTGGCCTATACTCATAACTAATCATTTAAAAATTCTCCAAAAATAGTCTAGGGACAGGCTCAACATGCACCAAAATAAAAGAATAGAAAAATTCTACCAGCAATACCAACAACTGCTTAGCTTTTCTAATATCTCTTGGTGGCTAATGGATCTAGAGAATGAACCTAATGTCTTTTATTGCAATCCTACTATGTGTGAAACTTTTGCTCTTGATCCGAGTAAGCTTAAACACTCGGTGGATGATAGCTGCCCTATTGCTGGTGATTACAACGCTAACATTAAAATTAAAAATACTAAAAAAGCCCAACAAATCTATGATGATTACCAAAATCTATGCGCGGGCAAGATTATTGAGTACAACAATAATTTTCCCTATTATCGTTCTGATTTAGATAGAACCTTTTATTTTAAATCCCAAGCAAAAGCACTGTTAAAAGATGATAACAATCGAGCGCAAGTTTTATTTGGCATCATCGAACCAGAGGTAGTAAGTGCCGAACTCTATCAAAAAGCAACCACTGATAGTTTAACTGGCTTAAAAAACCGTCGTGAATTTGATACTAAATTAGACTTTTTTATTAACCTTGCCTACGAAGAAAAGCATCCGCTTACTTTAATCATGCTTGATATTGATAACTTTAAGCAATACAACGACACATTTGGCCATTACGCAGGAGATGAGTGTTTAATTAAAACCGCGAACATTATTAAAGCAAACTGTATCCGCCACTCTTTTATGCCTTTTCGATACGGGGGCGAAGAGTTTGCCATCATTGTATATGACAATGCCCAAAAAGCATTAGAAGTAGCTAACAAAATCAGACTAAAATTAGAAAACAAGCAATTTATTATCAATGATTTAGAAATCATAGTAACCATGAGTATAGGTATTTACAGTCTGAATCCAGAAAGTCATACCACCAATAGGATGGTCATCGAAAAGGCTGACAGAGCCCTTTACAAAGCAAAAGAATTAGGTAAAAACAGAGTTGTAGAATACTAATAAACTCACTTTTATTGTAAGTAAAAGCCCCATCTAACTAAGGCCATCAAGAGGCTAATTCGATATTAATAATTTGGCTACGAGTCAAATTAATTTTATAACGCTTAATGACTTGTTCATCTTTTTTACTGGACATTTTGACAATAGCATTAATTTGATAGCGCTTTTCAATCGCTACTTTTGACACTTTGCCATTCACTTCTTGAAATAATTCTCCCGTCCCCGATGCTAAATAACGGGTAAACGGACGAAGGTTAAAATACAACGTCTCTTGCAAGGCCTGATAACCGGCGACAAAACCTTTTTCTGCCACTAAAGATTCGATCCGATAATGCAATATATAGTCTGCATGATTACGACTTTTAAGAGTATTATTGAGCTTGTTTTGGACCTCGACAGGCAACTTTTCAATTTTTTTATAATCTAGCCAGATCTTCTGTTTCACTAAAGGTGTATTGCTATTTTTTCCAAACAGATAGCTAGACCATTTGGGCTTTCCTTTTCGTAACCACTTCCATAGAATATTTCGTAAATCTTCTTTAAATACTTCACGCAAGCCATAAATAATGGCTAATACTCCTATCATGACTGCACTCACACCAAGATCTTGACGAGTCTTAATAATAAGTGTCAGTACCACAATGGCTATCATCGCAGTGACGAATCCAGTGACAAACTTTTTAAGGGTCTTCCCCAAAGAGCGAATACTTTGCCTAAACAGCACATCATATTCAATCAAACGCCTAAGAAGACGCATTTTATTGGCTAAGCGATTGGGATCATCGTTCATGGTCTCACTCTGATAACCCTGTTGCCAGCGGTATTCGAGCTCTTTATTGGCAAATTCCAATAAAAATCGTCTCGAATCTTTGTATTCAGCGCCCCTTGGAGCCTTAGCAATTAACTTTAAAAGTTGCTGGTAATAACGCCAGGAAACATAGTTATCAGCATTATCAAACTGGCCTTGGGGCTTCTCCCTAGTTGGCCGAGAGCGTCTAAATTTTTTCAGAAAATCAGCATTATGCTGAGCGAGAACCAGTGCTTTTACATATAGCTCATCGGCTTCTTCGGTGTTCAGTACGCTTTTTGTGTCAATTTCATTGGCTATGGCAAATTGATAAGCAAATAAATTAACATTGGTACGGTAATGATTGTCTTCCTTGTTTAGGCTAGCAAAGCGCGTGTGTAGCAAAGGCTGGTGTAAACCATCACTAAAATAAGAACGTCTGCCTTTTATGCCCACATTGAAGTAATGCTCCTCAGGTAAGGTTTGAGGATTAATATCCATATCTTTAGGGAAGGTGAAAAATACATCGACACGACGATGCGACCCCAACTTCATTTGATGGCTAACTTTTATCGATAATTTGTCATCTCGCTTGAGTAGAATATTAGCCAAAAAAACCTCTATACTATTGAAATTAAGTACATTTAATTATAAAACAAGCAAAACAAAAAAAGTATCCTATAACACTTACAATATTTTATTGTTATCGATAAATTTTTACTAAATGTACCGAATACCAAAACAAAGTCAAACTGCTCGTTGGTCGTTAACTGATAAAAAAGCCCCTAGTCAATATAAATGACTATCAACAACGCTATACTGTAACCAAAGTAACATAATAAACCTTGTTATTTAATGGTTATTCGGCAATGAGCACTTATAAAGCTGACCTAAGGCTAACCCCAATGACTGATAAGACCACAGTTAAATGCTAATCAACGCAATAAAAAAACTATAAAAACAACAGCTTAAGCACCCCCGACAGCGTCTTGGTTATCTTTGGTGCTGTTGTAGATGTGTTATCGAGATTTTTCACTTTTATTAATTAGCATGGCACGATACCCTACGCAGGAAAATAACAGTTAATACCCCTAGTGTTCTTTGCATTGGTTAGGATATTTATAATGATAAAATCAACTTGGCTCAATGAGATTAATCTTTCTAATCTTCGAGGCGATCTTTTTGGCGGTGTTACTGCAGCCATTGTTTCTCTTCCTTTAGCCTTAGCTTTTGGTGTTGCCTCTGGTGCTGGAGCTGAAGCGGGCCTTTATGGCGCCATTCTAGTTGGCTTATTTGCGGCGCTATTTGGTGGCACACCAACTCTAATATCAGAACCCACCGGCCCAATGACAGTAGTCATGGCTGCAGTATTAACGACAATGATTGCCAACAATCCTGAAAATGGCATCGCGATGGCTTTCACCGTTGTTATGATCGCTGGGGCATTCCAAATTCTATTAGGCTTACTTAACCTTGGTAAATACATTACGCTAATGCCTTACAGTGTTATATCTGGCTTCATGTCTGGTATTGGCGTCATTTTAATCATTCTGCAATTACCACCATTATTAGGCCACCCAAATCAAGAAGGTGGTGTCTTAGGTAATTTATTGGCTCTACCGGTATTATTTAACCAAGCAAATTGGTTTGAAGTGGGTTTAGGCATCATCACCTTAGCGATTTTATTTTTCTTTCCTAAAAAGTGGGCAACCAGAGTACCTCCCCAGTTGATTGCACTCATTGTCGGCTCGCTGCTGGCACTGTTGCTACTCAATGATTCGGACATTCGAACCATAGGGGCGGTTTCCCTTGGTTTTCCAGAAATTATCTTTCCCACATTAAGCGCAGATTTAATTACCACAATGGTGGTCGATGGTATTGTACTTGGCACTTTAGGCTGTATCGATGCTCTACTTACTGCCGTCATAGCAGACAGTTTGACTCGAAAGGAACATAACTCCAATAAAGAACTGATCGGTCAGGGTATTGGTAATATGGTCTCTGGCTTTTGTGGTGGCTTGCCTGGTGCTGGCGCCACCATGGGCACTGTCGTTAACATTCAAGCGGGGGCACGCACAGCCATTTCAGGCATTACTCGTGCTTTAGTATTGTTGATTTTAGTGGTCTTTGCGGCGGGCTTGACCGCTTACATCCCATTGGCGGTTCTTGCCGCAATTGCCATCAAGGTTGGGCTTAATATTCTTGATTGGAGTTTCTTAAAAAGGGCCCATCACGTTTCAATTAGCGCCAGTTTAATTATGTATGGCGTGATGCTATTAACCGTTTTTGTCGATTTAATTGTCGCAGTTGGTATCGGTGTCTTTATTGCAAACATCCTGACGATTGAAAAACTGAGCCATCTGCAATCGCAAAATGTGCAATCGATAAGTGACACCGATGATCAGATCCCACTTAGAAGAAAAGAACGTGCACTTTTAGACAGGAGCCAAGGAAAAGTGATGCTACTTTACTTCAGTGGGCCGATGATCTTTGGTGTTTCCAGAGCAATAGCCAGAGAACAGGAAAATATGGCCAGCTATGAAAAGGTGGTTTTTGATCTCACGGACGTTCCTTTAATTGATGCAACCATTTCTCTTGCAATCGAAAACGCTGTCAATGAAGCTTTAGATCAAGGAAAGAAGGTTTGGATTGCCTGTAATGATCCTAAAACCAAGGAAAAGTTTAGTCGCATGAAGATCACCGCTAAAGTTGGTGCAGACCATATTGTGGAGAGTCGATTTGATGCTTTGAACAAAGCAGTAAATATCGATGAAGCGACCATCATTGCTTAACAGAAGGATGGCCATTACTGTAAAAGTAATGGCCATCAGATTAATAATGACAGCTTCAGTCAAGGAGCCGAAGTCCCTAAGGCACTCAAGCCTTGTATGCTATAAAGAGCTCAGCCACATTGATTTTTGCCTGTAACTTATTAGCAAGCAAATACAACCCCCCAAGTTTACGATGAATAAACAAAGCATCAACAGGCGGCGTGTGCCATTGAGCCTTTTGTCGGTTTATATTCATCCCCTGTTCCTTAACCCTCTGGGCTAAGTTACTGGTGGAAAAGTCGTATTCACCTTGATGGCGTATTGGCTCGCAGGCGAGATTGAAGATGGTCAACACATCGTTAAGATAATCCTCATCGATATCATCTGCAAAAAAGCCCACTTGCTTAGCCCCTGCTAGCATCATCTCGTTATCTTGATTCACTCCCCCGTTGATCAGCAGCTTATAGCCCTCACTGATTGTTTGCGGGATCCTTCGAGTCGCACCAAAATCCAATAATACAATTTTGTCGGTATTTTGCTGGTACTGAAAATTTGCAAAATTGGGATCACTTTGCATTAACTTAAAATCAAACAATTCAGCCATAAATAAAGCGATTAGCCTTTGTACAATACTATTACGAGTTGCTTGAGGTAAATGGAGGGTCGCTTCAATAGGCACACCGTCTATAAAGCTCATGGGCAACATGACATCGGTAACAAGCTGAGAGTGTACGCTGGGTATGGCAAACTGTTTTGAATCAATTAACTGGCTATAGCGGTTAAGATAATCCGCCTCTAACTGATAATCGGCTTCATCTTCAAGCTGCTTTTTCGCCTCATTAAGGAGTGGCTTAATATCCAACTGTGGCGGTAATAAGCCAGAAATTTTAAGCAGTGATGCGACGTTATCAACATCAGAACTTATCGCCTGTTTTACCCCTGGATATTGCACCTTTACGGCTAGCTTTTGGCCACAGGCTAAATTAGCCAAATGCACTTGGCCGATAGAAGCCGCCGCAAAAGGCCTTAATTCAAAGTTTGAGAAATGATCCAACCAGCCTTCCCCCCATTGTTGCTGCAACACTTCAAGCAATTGTTTATGGGGCATGGGAGAGGCATCAGAGCGCAGACGTTCTAGAATGCCAGCGAGCTCTGGTGACAGTAATTCACCGGCATCCATAGACAGCATTTGCCCCAACTTCATGGCGGCACCACGAAGATGAGAGAGCTTTTTCGCCAGGTGTTGTAAGTTACTCGGCGTCAGCAATAACTCACTGGTTTTAGGTCGTTGCCCTTGGGATAGCTTTTTAGCCCCCTCCAGGGCGACATTACCCAATACCTTAGCGGCTAGACCACCAAATTGGCTTAACCGCCCAAGACGTGAACTGGGCACCTTGCTAGCGGTGTTGTCGGGTAGATTTTTATTGGTTGTCACAGTCATTCCGAATAGTGAAGTCTAATACAACTATATACGCCATTATTGAATAACTGTATTGCTGTGTGTTTATTTAGCTACAACGCCTTAATCAGAGTAAATGCCCCCCGCACTTGACCCGCTTGGTAACCTACCGCTTGATCAGTTGGGTATAGCTGGGTAAGTTTGGTTTGAACCTCTGGCGCAATTTTAGCGCCATGGCATTGCAAACAAGGGGCTTTAGCCAAAGGTGGCATGATAATGGCTTTCATAAATCGATAATGCTGCCGACCATTTTTTTCAACCACTTCGCTATAAACTAAAGATTGGGGAGCCGCACCATTAGCAACTTGTTGTTCAAAGTATTCAAGCCCCTTTTGTTGCCATGGATCTGGCGCATTGTTAGGGTTACGCAATTTTGCGCTAGTGCGGCCAATCTGCCAGTCACCGTGACGATTATATTGGTCAGTGATACTCGGCGCTAAATGATTACAGGCCTGCACAGCTGCTACCGGTCCGCCAGATTTCATGGCCGCGGCTAACGCCCCTTGCAATTCTTTAGAATAGGCTGAGGTTAACTGGGAGGCTTCACGACTAAGTTGCTCGGTGATTACATGAGTATTAGCATCACATGATAAATGCCAACTCATCATGACAACATTGAGGACGACTAATTTCCATTTCATTCTCATGGGGGTTCCTTAAATAAGAATATGGCCTGTATTACATTTGTAAGAGAAATGATTTCCGCCTAATTTGCACAAAAAGTAGACAAGCCCTACAAGGTTAACCAATATTATTGGACTTTATTGCAGTTTTGCAAAAATTCACCCTCACAGCTGTTGGAGACAATCACCGCCCACTAGCGCGGATAAATGTTTGAGCTAAGGCTGAAACTCAGCTCCCTCAGCGTTATCATTGCCCCAAATATGCGCTTAGGCGCCATTGTTTTTGGCACGTATTGCCAATAATAATGTCTGTGATTTAATTGCTGAATGTAACTTACCACTGGGATCTAGGTCTGAAGATGTGGAGATATAACCCTGAAAAATAATGTTATCTCCTACATCAACGGTTGGCTTTCCCTGGGGTTGAATAAAGCTAGTCACCCAAATGTTTTTCAGCCCTTCTGTTTTTAAGTCCAGCAAATAAAATCGATGATTATCAACCATCATTTTTGTGATCACATCACCAGCAATAGCAACTACTTCACCTTGATATTTTGCATTTAGCTGACCATCTAGAAATGGATTTTCGTTTGCCTCTCTTGCATATTTTCCTGCAGTAGCAAACATAGAAATTAATGTTAATAATAAAATTAATAGGTGCTTTTTCATTGCTTTTCCTTGAAATCAGATGCTGTAATGGTTCCTTTTTAGACAACAGCATAAACACATAACCAATTGAAATCAATGTCAAAAAATTAACATTATAAATCATTTACTCTTTTTTAAAATGGCAGTCAAAGCCAATTATTTAATGACAACAAACATAGGCTTTTTGTTTGTCTCGGCGTATTATGTTTATCATCAGCTTCGAGCTTGCCGTATCAAGGGAAATAAGCAATATGGCCGAAAAGATCAATCAAACTAAAATTACTAATATTGAGCAGTTTGCCAATACTGCAAGTTATTCTTTGCTTGAGTCACTTAACTGCGATCCCCATGCCACTGCAGACGGTATAGACTTTCAACCAAGGCAAGTGTTCTCTGGCCACTATGTTCCCGTGCAACCTACGGCAATTGACAACCCTGTTTATATTGCCCACTCAGCGGCATTGTTTAACGAGTTAGGCTTAGATAACAGCCTCGCTCAAGACCCAATCTTTAAACAACTATTCTCAGGTGATACTTCACAACTGCCTGAAGGTATGAATAAGTTAGGTTGGGCAACCGGATATGCGCTTTCTATTTACGGTACTGAATATAACCAGCAGTGCCCTTTCCAAACCGGCAATGGCTATGGCGATGGCCGTGCTATGTCAATTTTTGAAGGGGTGTTTGAAGGAAAGCGCTGGGAAATGCAATTAAAAGGTGGCGGCCCTACCCCTTATTGTCGAGGCGCCGATGGCCGCGCAGTATTGCGCTCAAGCGTGCGTGAGTTTTTAGCACAGGAATACATGCACGCCCTTGGAGTACCAACCAGTCGTTCGTTATCTCTATTTGCCTCAACCACAGAGACAGTGAGCCGTCCATGGTATACAGAAGGTTCACGCAGTGAAGATCCCGATATTATGGTAGATAACCCGGTAGCCATTAGTACCAGAGTAGCACCATCGTTTTTACGGGTTGGCCAGTTAGAGTTATTTGGCCGCCGGGCCCGCACCTTTGCCAATCCAAACCAATTGGCTGAGTTAAAACAAATTGTCAGCCATATAATTGAGCGCGAATACCGCGACCAAATTGATGCTAGCCTGCCCTTAAGTGAGCAAATTGTATTACTGGCCAGCCACTTTAGTGAACGCTTAAGCTCACTGATTGCTAATTGGCTACGCGTGGGTTTTTGCCAGGGCAACTTTAACAGTGATAACTGTGCCATTGGTGGCTTTACTCTAGATTACGGCCCATTTGGTTTTTGCGAACATTTTGAACCGTTCTTTCAACCTTGGACCGGTGGCGGCCGCCATTTTTCATTCTTTAACCAGCCAGCTGCAGCGCAAAAAAACTTTGAAAGCTTCTGCGGATCTCTAGAGCATTTGCTAAAAGGCGATGAACAAGCCTTAGCTCAGCTTGAGCAATTGCAGCAACAGTTTGGCACGCTTGTTCAACACAAAGTCGATGCCATGTGGGCCAGTAAACTGGGATTAGAAACTGCGGATGAAGATTTACTTAAGTCCTTATTCACCCTCATGATGAAAAGCCATGTCGACTACACCATTTTCTTTAGGGAGTTATCATCCTTACCAAAAGATGTCAGCGGTTTAGGTAAATGTTTTTACACTAACCTCAATGATGAAATGGCGCAGCAGTGGAATGAGTGGTTAAGCCAATGGCATGGTTTGCTTGATAACCGCCAGAGCAATGAACGTATTTCTAGCAAAATGAAGCTGGTCAACCCTAAGTATACTTGGCGTGAATGGTTAATCGTGCCCGCCTACCAACAAGCAGCTCAAGGGGATTACACATTAATACAAGAGCTACAGCAATTATTTGCCGCTCCCTATGATGAACAAAGCCAAGAATTTGAAGAAAAGTATTACCGCCTAAAGCCACTGGACACCTTCAACCTTGGTGGCGTAAGTCATTACAGCTGCTCTTCGTAACAACAACAGCATTGACAAGTTAAAGCATTGGCCTTCCCATAAACGATAGATGCCATTGAGTTCGCAATAACAATGCCCTAATTGAAAAGCTTCAATTAGGGCAGCAGAGGTCACCATTAATGCAAATGTTGCACTGGTGATTTTCTAGTACGGGCGATTTGACGTTGGTAATTACTGTGCTCAACCATAATGCCGTTACGACCTGGCTTATAAATACCAAATTTAAAGTAAGGGCCTAAAATATCATTTTTGCCAATATTGCCTTGCCAATCAGCCACCATTTTGCCATCAAGCCAAATTTTTATATGACCGGGTGTTAGCACCTCATCCTCTGCTAAAGAATATTCACTATAATGAATTTCAACCTTAAAATTCATCCACTTATCTTTAGTTATTTGACTAACAGGTAACTTCCAAACTAAAGCTCCCTGTTTTGACCCCTTGCTAATGGTTTTGCCAAGGGGGGAAGTGGCTTTAGGCTTCACCTTAGTGAGGGAGTCCGAGCGACGGGCATTTTCCGAACGCACAATCATATGTAAATAGCCATCACCTAGACGCAATGCCGCAATCGGACCACCAGCGGCACCATCAATTAGGATATTTTCCACTTTGTTGGTGCGGCGATTAATGGCCTTTTTATCTTTTCTGAATTGATACTGCTGTTGCAGAGTATAAAATTCATCAATACTCAGGTACTGGATAAGGCCATCCTTTTCAATCAAAGTACGGTCCGGACGGCCATGCCATTGGGCGACGATACCCTGGCTGTTTTTATCTAGATTTTGTGGGAACTTGGTCGACCATGAATAGGTAACAGTATCACCATAGTGACCAACATCGACATTTAAATAGGCATCTTTGATCGCCAATACTTTTTCTAATCTTTCTGCTGAAAGCTTATCAAGGGTATCAAATCGACCAAAAGCTTCGGTAAACTCAATGCGATTTACCTTATTTGATTTTGCATGAAATAAATAACTGGGTTCACCATTTGGCCCCCCTTTCGGGTTTCGATAGACATGGGCGCCTTGGTTAGGCTTATTCCCAACAATGCCCCAGACACCATCAATGATATCCTGCTCCAAAGCCACTTGTGTTTGAGCAACAATTCTTGATTTAAGCTCAACGGGAGCTGCCAGAGAGTCTGTTGCGAACAAGGCTAACAATATCAATACTACTTTGTTATTCTTCATAAATATTAACAACCACAATGATAAAAATTCAAAATACTCCATTACTGAAAATACTAACAAGCAACGAATTACAAATAATCGATTTATTCTAAATATGAATCAAAATCAGTAAATTGATGTTTACAAAGCTAAAAAGCCAGCCCTTAATCTAGGCTGGCTTTAGCACCATGTTGTATAAATACTAAACCTTGATTACTTGCCGTGGCAAGCCCTCAGGCGCTCTTTGGCACGCTCATATGCTTTTTGCTTCTGCTCACAACGTTTATTGGCATTTTTCATTTCATCGGCGGTTTTATCTTTCCAAGACTTAGAAGCGGCGTTGCAAGCTCTATCTCTTGCTTGTGCGGCTCGTTCAGCAGCCTTAACCTGCGACTCACAGTTTGCCATCACTGGCTGGGCCAAACTCACAGTAAACAATAATAAAAATACTTTGCTGATTAAATGGTTCATTTAACAATCCTTTTGTTAGGGAGTGATCTTAATTGATAACAAGGACCCTATATTGCAACCTCAGCAATAACACCTTAAAGGGTGATTAAAATATAAACCATAATCTTTGGGTTTTCTCAGTTAATTGTAAGCAATCAGAAATATCCTTTAGTGATCACGATCGTTAGCAAATAACTCGATAGTGCTCAGCCAATATTGTTGCTGCCATTTTGAGTCGCGGCCATGACTAATAAACATGGCCACTTGTTGAGCAAATTTTAAACCTCGGATACAAAAAAGGATTGCCCATTGGCAACCCTTTTACATCCTCTGGCTAGAGCAGAAATTAGAAATTCGCGCTGCGAGGAGTACGTGGGAATGGGATCACATCACGCACGTTACCCATACCGGTAACATAAGAAACCAAGCGTTCAAAACCTAAACCAAAGCCTGCGTGAGGTACGGTACCATAGCGACGTAAATCACGGTACCAGCTCATGTGGTCTGGATCGATGTTCATTTCACGCATACGGGCATCAAGAATGTCTAAACGCTCTTCACGCTGTGAACCACCGATGATCTCACCAATACCAGGGGCTAACACGTCCATCGCGGCTACCGTCTTACCATCATCATTAAGACGCATGTAGAATGCTTTAATGTCTTTCGGGTAGTTTTTAACAATCACTGGCGCTTTAAAATGCTCTTCTGCAAGGTAACGCTCATGCTCAGATGACATGTCGATGCCCCACTCTACGTCAAATTCAAACTTCTTGCCTGAATCCAGTAGGATTTGAATCGCGTCAGTGTAGTCTACTTGAGCAAAATCAGACTCTACGAATTTTTCTAGACGAGTGATGGCTTCTTTGTCGATACGTTGCGCAAAGAACTCAAGGTCATCACGACGCTCTGCAAGAACGGCTTTAAATACATATTTAAGCATCTCTTCAGACAGCTTAGCGACCGCATCAAGGTCGGCAAACGCCACCTCAGGCTCTACCATCCAGAACTCAGCCAAGTGGCGAGAGGTATTAGAGTTTTCAGCGCGGAAAGTCGGTCCGAAAGTGTAGACTTTGCTTAAAGCACAAGCATAAGCTTCTGCGTTTAACTGTCCAGATACGGTTAAGAAGGTTTCTTTACCGAAGAAATCTTCGTTAAAGTCTACCTCTCCCTTATCTGTGCGTGGCAGATTGTTCATATCTAACGTTGATACCCGGAACATCTCACCAGCACCCTCGGCATCAGAAGCTGTGATCAGTGGCGCAGACATCCAAATGAAGCCTTGCTCGTGGTAGAAACGATGAATCGCTTGGGATAAACAGTTACGAACACGGGCAACCGCACCAATGACGTTAGTACGTGGACGTAGATGCGCCACTTCACGTAAATGTTCAATAGTATGACGCTTCGCCGCCATTGGGTAAGTATCAGGATCGTCTACCCAACCTACCACATTTACGTTCGTCACTTGAATTTCAACTGACTGACCTTTACCCATAGATTCAACTAGGGTGCCAGTAACTTCAACAGAACAACCTGCAGTCAGTTTTAAAATTTCGTTTTGGTAATTATTTAGAGAATTCTCAGCAACACCTTGGATGCCGTCAAAGCACGAACCATCATAGATATTTAAAAAAGAAAGGCCGGCTTTGGAATCACGTCGAGTACGGATCCATCCTTGAACGGTTACTTCACTGCCAGTTGTGTGTGCGCCTTTAAAAAGGTCGGCGATAGTTGCCACAGACATTGTTGATTATTACTCCAAATCATTAATTACATGATGAAAGGCTTATACTACCTATTATGCGTGTTTTCTCAAGAAGAAAAACACGCTAACAACCAATAAGTTTAAACTTAAAGATTGATATTTGTACTTTTTTATAAAAAACCTACTTCTAGGGTCGAATTTGATGCAGGAACTGCTGCAAAATAGCGCCTGTTGCTCCCCAAATCAAGCGCTGTTTATAAGGCAAAAAATCCAAACGATAATTGATATTATTACGTTCAATATTCAGTTGATGGAAATTACGCTTATCAAGGGCAATTTGCAGGGGTAAAGTAAAACAGGCGCTCACCTCTGCTTGATCGACTTTAGGCTGAAAGTTTCGGTCGATGAGCGCCACCACTGGCGTAATATCAAAGCCAGTATGGGTTTGATGATTGGGCAGTTTCCCTAAAAATTGGAGATGTTGAGGCAACAAGCCAATTTCTTCCTGCGCCTCACGAGCTGCTGTGGCGTAGATATCTTTATCATAAGACTCGACCTTGCCCCCAGGGAAACTTACCTGGCCAGGATGATGCTTCATATGTAGAGGTCTTTGGGTTAACCAGATTGCCGGACTAATATCATCGCTTATGCCGATTAATACTGCTGCTTGTTGCAGATTAGCGGGTACATTAGGAGGACTTGGCCAATCTACACATGGGCATAATTGAAAACGATTTATTAGCTCAGTTAATTTCATTGGACTCTAAAATCGGCAAAATTTTAGCTACCTTATCATAACTTTCCTGGTATTCCTCATCGCCATCAGAATCGACCACGATGCCGCCGCCAGCCCAACAATGGATCTTGCCCTGCTCAGCAATCAAGGTTCTGATGGTAATCGAAGTATCCATATCACCATTTTGGCTAATATAACCAATCGAACCACAATAAATATGGCGGCGACTAGGCTCAAGCTCTTCAATAATATTCATCGCCCGAATTTTAGGGGCGCCAGTGATTGAGCCACCAGGGAAGGCCTTGGCTAAGGCATCAATGGGGTGGTATCGACTATCTAATTTTGCCCTAACCGTTGATACTAGATGGTGCACCGCAGGAAAAGACTCAATATCAAATAATTTCGGTACCGTGACGCTGCCGGCAGCCGCCACACGTCCTAAATCGTTACGCAATAAATCGACAATCATCAGATTTTCAGCGTTGTCTTTAGGTGCAGACTGAAGTTGTGCAGCCAATGCCGCATCGGTAATAGGGTCTTGATGTCTTGGGCGAGTTCCCTTAATTGGCTTGGTTTCAATTACACCTTTATGTACCTGTAAAAAACGTTCAGGAGAAATCGACAATATCGCGTAGTCTTGATGGCGGATAAATGCCGAAAACGGCGCGCTATTATGGTGACTTAACTTTTGATAAGCCTGCCACTCATCCCCTTGATAAGTTGCGCTGAACCTTTGGGTTAGATTAATTTGATAACAATCCCCACTGGCAAGGTAATTTTGGACCTGATTAAACTTGGCTAAATATTGTTGTTTGCTTATCTGGTTATGCCATTTTGACGTTAACGCAAAGTGTTCAGTTGCACCACCTTGTTGCTGCTGCAACCACTGTATTCTTTTGGCCAAACCTTGTTGATCACCATAATGCACCATAGTGGCAATTTTTAGTTGATGATCGACAATAATGGCCCAATCATACATGCCTACCGCCATTACAGGCGCATCAATATCCGCAGTCGCTATGGTATCAATGCGTTCCATAGCCCGACCCAGATCATAACCGAACTGCCCTAACACTCCACCTGAAAATGGCAGATTAGAATCGATTTTGATTGGAAAAACTTGGTTTAAGAAATGTTTTACTAATTGAAACGGGTTATCCGCCATCTGCACTTTAGTCCCGTTATGGGTAATAGTGCTGGTGCATTTTCCTTTGCTAAAATAAGATTCAATGGTCAAGCGAGGATCGGCGCTAATAATATCATAGCGCGCATCAATGTGCTCAGCATTGGCAGAGCTCAAATAGGTCGCCCAAGGTAAATGAGCAATTTGGGCAAAATAATAATGCGGCTCATCCTGCCATTTGAGTATCTGTGTGTGCAGCGCAATCGTCATGAAAAACCTTAAATGTTATACCTCTAGCCCATTAAGGCGGGAAAGGGTATCATAGCTGACCAAAAGGATTAATAGCCAAAATGTATTACTCAATACATTTTGTTGAAAATAACAAGAACAACCCCAACGGAGTTGCCCAAATGAGCACTATCATTAAAAAAGCTGACTTTATTGACAGTATTGAAGATGCCCTACAGTATATTTCATACTACCATCCAAAAGATTTTATTGATGCTATGCACAGCGCTTACCTGCGCGAGCAAAGCCCTGCAGCAAAAGACGCCATGGCGCAAATTTTAATTAACTCACGTATGTCTGCTGAGGGTAAACGCCCATTATGTCAAGACACGGGTATTGTGACTTGTTTCGTTAAAATTGGTATGAATGTGCAATGGGATTCAGACCTGACGGTACAGCAAATGGTTGATGCCGGTGTCGCTAAGGCATACTCCAACCCGAATAACCCACTTCGAGCTTCCATCGTAAAAGATCCTGCGGGTAAGCGCATTAATACTAAAGACAACGCTCCTGCTGTTGTCCATATTGATATGGTAGCTGGTGATCAAGTCGAAGTAATGATTGCCGCAAAAGGTGGCGGTTCTGAAAACAAGTCAAAGATGGTCATGCTAAACCCATCAGACGATATTGCCGAATGGGTTGAAAAAACGGTTCCAACTATGGGTGCGGGTTGGTGTCCACCTGGCATGTTGGGGATTGGCATTGGCGGTACTGCAGAGAAAGCCGCGGTAATGGCCAAAGAATCACTCATGGACCCTGTGGATATTCATGAGCTACAAGCTCGTGGTGCGCAAACCACCGAAGAAGCCTTACGCTTAGACATTTTCGAACGTTGTAATAAGTTAGGCATTGGTGCTCAAGGTCTTGGCGGCATGACCACCGTTCTAGACATTAAAATTAAAAGCGCGCCAACCCATGCCGCTTCTAAGCCGGTTGTCATGATCCCAAACTGTGCCGCTACACGTCACGTTCATTTCCATCTCGATGGCAGCGGTCCTGCTGAACTGACCCCACCTAAACTTGAAGACTGGCCAGAAATTACCTGGGAAGTGGGCGACAATGTTAAGCGCGCTGATCTTAACAACATCACTAAAGAAGAAATCCAAACTTGGAAGTCAGGGGATACCGTTTTACTGTCAGGTAAAATTCTCACTGGCCGAGATGCCGCCCATAAACGCATTCAAGGTTTATTAGAAAGTGGTGAAGGCCTTCCTGAAGGTGTCGACTTTAATGGCAAATTTATTTACTACGTTGGCCCAGTAGACCCTGTTGGTGATGAAGTGGTTGGCCCCGCAGGCCCTACAACCTCTACCCGTATGGATAAATTCACAGAAATGATGCTCGCCGAGACTGGGCTAATGGGTATGATTGGTAAAGCGGAACGTGGACCAGCAACAGTGGCAAGTATAAAACACCATAAAGCCGTATATCTTATGGCCGTTGGTGGTGCCGCCTACCTAGTGGCTAAAGCCATTAAAAAGGCAAAAGTCGTTGCCTTTGAAGATCTTGGTATGGAAGCTATCTACGAGTTTGATGTGGTAGACATGCCTGTGACCGTTGCCGTTGATTCAGAAGGCACCAATGCCCATGATACTGGTCCTGCTATTTGGAAAGTGAAATTAGAAGGCTAGAACGGTTGACCTTTCGTACAGATATTATGTACGATTTCAGTTAAAGAAATAGCGAAGCTTTACAGCTTCGCTTTTCTATGTTGGCACATTAGCCAAAATTGACACCATAAAAAATACCCTAATCGCATAACGTTGTGGTTGATTAGCGTAATCGGCAAATCATGTTTTGCCTAACAATTGTTGCCTTATAAAAGGGGGCGGTGATTGCTTAAAAGTAAGCGTAAAATCAACAACAATTTCTTATGAAATACGACCTACAAACGGCCTTTTGGGAAATAATAATGAAAAACAATATCATTGCTGCCTTGCTTGGCGGCCTTTGTACAACGGCGGTTGCGGCACCGTTCGATGTGCATAAACTGACCACTTTAAACAAAATTCATTCTGCTGCAGTCTCTTCTGATGGCAAAACTCTCGTTTACGGTTTAAAACTGGTTGATGAGCAACGTCATGCTGTTTCAGATCTTTACCAGCTGGATCTTACTAAAGAACATGCCAAGGCAAAGAAAATTACCAGCCATAAAGGTACTGAGCATTCGGTTAGCTTCAGCAAAGATAACCAAGCGGTATACTTTATTTCTAGTCGAAGTGGTTCAGCACAGGTATGGAAACTACCTTTGACCGGTGGTGAAGCCGAGCAAGTGACGGACTTTGAACTGCCAATTTCAGGTTTCAAATTAGATAATAGTAACGACCTCATGGTGGTGTACACCCAAACATTCCCTGAGTGTGACACCGCTAAGTGCAGCAAAGAAAAGTTTGCAACTGAAGAAGCGCGCAAAAGCGATGGACGTGAATATACCCAATTGATGGCTCGACATTGGGATACATGGGACAATCATGCCCGTAATCATCTATGGCTAGGTAAGTTAAATGAAAGTGGCCAATACACGCAATTTAACGACATCACCCAAGGATTAGACACCCATACTCCACCACTGCCATTTTCTGGTTTAGAAGAAGTTAGCTTCTCCAAGGATTCTCAGTATCTGGTCTACACCGCCAAAGCGCCAAGTAAAGATCAGGCATGGTCAACCAACTATGACCTATGGCAAATTGAATTGGCTACAGGCAAGACCACTAACCTTACCCCAGCCAATCAAGCTTGGGATGCCCACGCAACCTTCTCCAGTGACGGTCGTCACATGGCCTACTTAGCCATGAAAAAGCCGGGATTTGAGGCGGATCGCTTTCGCATCATGCTGCGTGACCTAGTCACAGGCCAAGAGCGTGAAGTTGCTCCCTTATGGGATCGTAGCGCCCACGATCTTCACTTTAGTCAAGATGGCAAAACACTCTATGCAAGTACCTATGATTTAGGTCAAGTTAGCATTTATAGCATCGATACCAACTTAGGCAAAGTAACTGAATTGGTGGATAAAGGCAGCAATTCGATTGTGGCAATTGCAGGGGATACACTGGTTTACAGTCACAAAGCCCTTGATAAGCCAGCTGACTTATATCACCTCAATTTAAACTCTTTTGCTACAGCTCAGTTAACTGAGGCAAACAGAGATAAGTTAAAAAATGTTGAATTTGGTGAATACCAGCAATTCACATTCAAGGGTTGGAATGATGAAACCGTTTATGGCCACTGGATCAAGCCTGTCGGTTATCAAGAAGGTCAAAAATACCCAATTGCTTATCTAGTACATGGCGGCCCTCAGGGCTCCTTTGGTAATAGCTTCTCTGGCCGTTGGAATGCGCAATTATGGGCAGGTCAAGGCTATGGTGTTGTCATGGTTGATTTCCATGGCTCTGTGGGTTACGGGCAAGAATTTACCAACTCAATCAGCCAAGACTGGGGGGGCAAACCGTTAGTTGACCTTAAAAAAGGCATGGCTGCCGTGACCAAACAACAACCATGGCTGGATAAAAATAACGCCTGTGCCCTAGGGGGGTCTTATGGTGGCTATATGATGAACTGGATTGCGGGTAACTGGAACACAGGCTTTAAGTGTCTAATTAACCACGCTGGTTTATTTGATATGCGTTCATTTTACTATGTCACTGAGGAGTTATGGTTCCCAGAGCATGAGTTCGGTGGCCCATATCACGAAAACAAAGCACTATACGAGAAGTTCAATCCTATTAACTATGTCGAAAACTGGCAAACACCGATGCTGGTAATCCATGGTGAAAAAGACTTCCGTGTGCCTTATGGTCAAGGTTTAGCTGCCTTTACTTACTTGCAACGTAACAATATTCCTTCAAAGCTATTGATGTTCCCTGAAGAGAATCACTGGATCTTAAACCAAGAAAACTTAATCCAATGGTACGATAATGTGTTCGATTGGATGGATACCTATACGGGTAAAAAGTAGAAACTCGAAAGTGCAATGTCGTAAGTGACCCTTGTCACTGCTCGATACTAATCACTCGATTCTGAAATAGGGCCGCTAACGCGGCCTTTTTTTATACTTGTTTTTGCCCTAAATTGGCATGGATAACACTGCCATTAATCACTGGATTTTGACTGCAAAAGTACAGAGTGTTAGCGATTTCGGTAGGATCGACCAAACGGTGAAAACCATTATTACAGGCAATACTTTCCAGTAACTGGCGATCGCCCACATGACGATTTAACATCGGAGTATCGGTAAAACCTGGACACACCATGGCAGTATGTATGCCCTGTGCCATATAGCGACTTTGTAAATCCTGGCAGGTGGCGCGCATCATGCCTAAATTGGCATGCTTAGAGGTGACATAAGTGTAGCTGCCAGCTACCGCCTGCTCTGACAAGGTGGAGCCCACATACAAAATGCTTGAGCCGGGCTTCATATACGCTAATAGGATTTGGTTTAAGCGCTCTGGAGCAATGACATTAAGCTCTAGCGCGTGCCTAAAACTGTCAATATCTACCTGAGCTAAACAGTCTTTATTTAACACCGCCGCGTTATGAATGAGACAAATTTGGTTAGCAGCTGCAGCGGCTTGGATCAGCTGATTGATTATTAATTGGGGCCATTGGCCTTGGCTTAGGTCCAACGACAAATGTTGCAGTTTATCGCTCTCCATTGGGCAAGGCTTTCTGGAGATATTAATGACCCTGTAGCCCTGTTCAATAAAGTGCTGGGCACAAGCAAGGCCAATGCCACTGCTGGCACCTGTGATCACTAGCAGCTTATTCATGATAACCACCTTGAATATCGCTTGAAGTGAGATTTAATAAACGCTTCACCCTTTGTCCAGGACCCGAGGACATCTCTAATTCTAAGGAGGTAATACCTAACTGGTCAAGCAACTTAGACTGCTCAATTGTCGATAACATCAGTCCGGCTAATTCTTCAAGGCTGACATTAGTAATGGGCAACAATAAAGTATCACTCTTTAACAGCAGCATTTTTTCACCATTAAACTCAGCAGCATAATAATCCCCCTGCTCGCTCACCCGCATATAGGGCGAGTGCTCAGCTAATAGGGTGTATTCATCTAAGTCTTGGCAAAGTCTAAATAGGGCTGACTTTAACTCGTTGTAATTAAAGGCCATGCCGTTATTCTCAAGTTTACCCCCAGCCCTTACCCTGATGGCATAGTTATGGCCATGCAAGCGCTCGCGCTCGGTTTCAGAAAAAATAGTAAAGTGAGCTGCAGAAAAATGCAGATACTGGTTATCCACATCAATAATCACATTATCGTTAAGCATGACAACTCCTAGGACATCCCATTGGGGTAGTCCCCTTTTGGTAGATTACGACGAACTTGATTCAATGCCGATGCATACTGCTCTAGTAAAGCTAAGCCATAATCTAAACGTTTAGATAAATATTGCTGGGCGCGCTCGTCATTATTGATCTGGTTAAATACAGTATTGACGTTACGGATAATAAGATGCTCTGGAATATAATTGATGCGACTGTTTTTGTAGCTAGTGGTCCTTAATTCCATAATAGGATTGGCCCCACCTTGCCCCGCTGAAACACTAATAATAAAACCTGGCTTATGGGCTAATTCCCCACCACTGAAGAACAAAAAGAAGTTTTTTAAATTAGCTGGCACCATAGAGTGATATTCTGGAGTGACAATCACGATTGCATCGCAAGCTGCCAGTTGCTGGCTTAAAATCACGATAGCTTGATGATGCGGTTCAGCCAATTGACTTGACCACAACGGCAATGGTGAACGGTATAAATCAACGACAAATGTTTGCTGCCCCATTGCTTGCAACCTTGTGACTACCTGCTTCGCAACTTTTAAACTTTGAGAATTGGCTTGCATGGAGCCGATGACTACTGCGACTTGCATTATTGGGACTCCATTTTAGCCAGCCGTTGCAGCCCGTATTGGCATAACTGAGTGGCTTGCTGTGTTTGTGCTTGTGTGGTCATCAACTGCAGCCAATATTCCCTATCAAAATCCTTTAAGCCTGCTGTTAAAGCTAATTCGATAACTTCATAACATAACAGCCAATCAATCTCGGTTAACTGTTTCACTTGATTTATCCACTGGGTTAACTGTTGCGGGCTACGATTTTGCAGATGCTCCCGCAGCTCTTTGCATTGCTGGTAGCTGACAAACTGCGCAATCGTTGTTTGCGGGTAGTCAATCAGATTGGCATTGATTGGACTTGCCTCATACAAAGGATAAGTATTTACATCAGCACTACCACCAAATACCGACTCAACCACTTCGCCAACCGCCATATCGAATATCCCCCAACTGGGATCAAACAATACTCGGCCGCTTTGATGAGTAACCACACAATCGCTAAACGTAAATACAATATTTTTATGCTGCTCTCGCCATATTCTCTTGAGCATGCCACTGACTTTGATCCCTGATACAAATGCTAAGGTTACCCTTTTATCCAAGCAAATGCCCTTCTCAGCTAATTCATCAATGGTGTAATCACTCAAGCAACGATGAAAGCCCTGTAATTTCCCCACAGGGGTACCAAAACCTGAAGCATGAAAGTCAGTACCATGACCGAGCAATTGTTTATGTTGATAACTGAGTTGGGTCGGGCCTTGGGTTTTTATATAAATCACATTACCCATTGGATCCGTCATATTCTCAACAAACTGGCCACTAATTTGTATCCCAGAACTCAACTGCGCGGTATTAACCGTTTGTGCCAACACCGCTTTATCTAAACCACTTTTACCACCAACACTAACGGCCATTTGCTTGGCAAATTCTTCTAAAACCTGAGTCAAATGACGGCAATTTTTAGCGACAAACAATTGCGGTTGAGTGTTTGTGATGTCATAACTGAAGTTAATGGCATCTAAGTTCAAAGGGTATTTCTTTACTTTAGTGTCATCTAAGCAAGATTTAGATTCCCCCAAAGAAGACAGCAAGCCAGCTCCAAATATTTTGTAATTCCCCACTTCGCCGACTAAACCATACTCCACCGTCCACCAATGTAAGCGCGACAACAACGCGGCTTCTGATACCTCTGTATTATTAGCTAGGACTTGTTCTAAATGTGCTTGAGCCTGTTGCACTGCGGCTGCAGTGGCATTGGGATCTTCCTTAATAATTGATAGCTGACGAATGGCCTCGTAGACTGCAAAATCATCCTTATTGGCAATCGCTTTCATACCAAGCTCGCCAAATCGCTGCAGATATTCAGAGTAATCGGTATCGATAATAAAAGGAGCATGCCCCGCTGACTCATGAACAATATCTGGGGCTGGGGTATAAAGCATATGCTCAATCGTTCGCATATCCACCGCAATAACCAAAATCTTGTGGGCTTGGAATTCCATAAAAATGGCTGGCGGTAAAAAACCATTGACCACTACCGCCCGCCAACCGAATTGTTCTAAAGCATAATTAATTTCTTCAATTTTTGGGATCCTATCAAGGCTGATCCCTGTTTGTTGTAGCCCTTGTAAGTACGTAGAATGGGCATTGGGAGCTAAATCAAGGCTTAGTTGAGTCAATAAAAATCGCCACACCGCATGATCTCTTGGCGTATATGACGAATAATCTTGAACCGCAACAAAGGGTTGCAAATGCTTTGGCAAAGAGGCTATTAACTGCTGTTGTGATGGGGCTTTAAGCATGATCTTGCTCCGTAATGGCTTCAACCGTTTGATCAATACAGCCAAATAAAGAATTGCCCTGATGATCGAGCATTTCAATTTTAATTCTATCGCCAAAGTGCATAAAGGGGGTTTTCGGCTCACCTTGGTCGAGTATCTCTAACATTCTCACTTCCGCAAGACAGGAACAACCCTGGCTTCTATCGGTATTGGATACCGTACCCGAGCCGATAATCGTGCCGGCAGTCAGTTTTCGGGTTTTGGCGGCATGACTTATCAAGGTGCCAAAATCGAAAGTCATATCGATCCCAGCGTTGGGCTTCCCCACCAGTTGTTGATTGAGATAACTATAAATGGGCAGGTGCAACTTGCCACCGTGCCAGTGCTGACCTAATTCATTTGGAGTCAGTGCCACTGGAGAGAAGCTACAGCTGGGTTTAGATTGTAAAAATCCAAACCCCTTTGCTAGCTCATCAGGGATCAGATTCCGCAAGGAAATATCGTTAACTAATAAAATAAGCTTAATGTGTTTTAAGGCCTGTTGTGGGCTTACGCCCATCGGCACATCATCTACAATCACAGCAACTTCAGCCTCAAAATCAATACCATAGGCTTCATCATGGTGAACAATGGCCTCATGGGGGGCTAAAAAACTGTCGGAATTGCCTTGGTACATTAATGGATCATGCCAAAAACGCTCTGGCATCTCTGCTCCACGGGCCTTTCTGACGAGTTCCACATGATTCACATAACTGCTGCCATCAAGCCACTGCAGCGCCCTAGGTAAGGGGCTGGCACATAGCGACTCATCAAAGCAGGAAGCGGCGCCTATGTTCTGTTCTATTTCGTCCGCCAGTCGCTGCAAGGCAGGCTCTATGTTGTGCCAGTCATCTAAGGCCTGCTGCAGGTTCGCGGCTATATGGCTGGCATCAAAATAGTGGGTTAAGGCTTTATTCACCACCACTAAATGGCCATCACGGCCATGCTTTAAAGAAGCAAGTTTCATTTACCTTCCTCCATGGAACCGTCATGTAACCAAGCCGCATGTTGGGGCGCTTTTTTAGTGACATCCCACTCATCCACCATGAGTTGAGCGACTGATTGCAAGCGCTCTAGCATCTGTGGAGTGGCAGTATTGGCAGCAAGCTCAAGGCGATGGCCATTAGGGTCGAAAAAGTAAATTGACTTAAAAATGGTATGCTCCACCGGCCCCAGCACTTCGATATCCATCGCCTCTAAATGCGCCTTGGTCGCAAGCAAGGACGCTAAGGAATCCACCTCAAATGCAAGATGCTGCACCCAGGCAGGCGTATGGGGATCCTTGCCCATATCGTCTGAATTGGGTAACTCAAAAAAGGCCAGCACATTGCCCCTTCCCGCATCTAAAAACACATGCATATAGGGATCGGGGTCTTTAGTGGAAGGCACTTGGTTTTCACTGATTGCCAACAACAAATCCATGCCTAATGCCTGTTTATAAAAGGCCACGGTTTGTTTGGCATTATTGCAACGATAAGCAACATGATGGATGCCATTGAGTTTCATCAGGCCTCCTTCTCGGCGTTGACCGTTGGATTTAATACCCCACGATTAATCTGATCACGCTCAATCGATTCAAACAACGCTTTAAAGTTCCCCTCACCAAAACCATCATCTTGTTTACGCTGGATAAACTCAAAAAACACCGGTCCGATTACGTTTTCTGAGAAGATTTGCAACAATAATTTAGGCTGCTCCCCCGAAGTGCTGCCATCAAGCAAAATTCCTCGACTTTGCAATTGCTTAACTGGTTCGCCGTGATTAGGCAGGCGCTCCTCGAGCATCTGATAATAGGTATCTGGTGGGGCGGTCATAAACCTCATGCCGCGGCCTTTTAAGGCATCCCAACAGGCATAGATATCATCACAACTAAAGGCAATATGCTGTACCCCTTCGCCATTGTATTTGAGTAGATATTCTTCGATTTGGCCCCCCTGTCCGGCTTCTTCATTAAGGGGAATGCGAATACGGCCGTCGGGGGCTGTCATCGCCTTAGAAGTCAGCCCTGTGTACTCGCCTTTAATGTCGAAATAGCGGATCTCTTTAAAGTTGAATAAACGCTCATAAAAATCTGCCCAATATTGCATCCTACCGCGGTAAACATTATGGGTAAGATGATCGATCACCTTAAAGCCACAGCCCTCTGGATACGGATAAACCCCATCAAGATATTCAAAATCAATATCATAAATGGAGGTATTAGGATGATACTTATCAATAAGATACAGTGGTGCACCGCCAATACCTTTAATCGCAGGCAGTTTTAGTTGCATAGGCCCAGTAGGGATTTCAATGGGTTCTGCCCCAAGCTCAAGGGCACGGTTATAGGCATGCAAGGCATTTTTAACTCTAAAGGCCATGCCAGCAACACAGGCTCCGTGTTCCATGGCAAAATAATTGGAATGGCTTTTGGGTTCATAGTTAACAATAAAATTAATATCACCCTGCCTAAATAAGGCGGCATCTTTGGATCTATGATTGGCAACATGGCTGAAGCCCATCATTTCAAACACTGGCTCTAACACCCCCTTTTCTAGGGCGCTAAACTCTACAAACTCAAAACCGTCTAACCCCATAGGGTTGTCAAATAAGTCAGCCATAGGCTACTCCTTGTTGAGTACTGCTAAACCTCGTCCTTGTTAAATTAGTTGTTTACGCAACTATTTTTAGTTGCAATTACAACTAATGTCAACGATTATTATTTAATCAAGGATCAGATCAAGTTCAATTATGTCATCACAACACAATAAACCATTACTCAAATTAGAAGCATTTTTGCCCTATAAATTAGCGGTGTTGTCAAACCAAGTCAGTAGTAATTTTGCCCAAATTTATAAGGACAAATTTGCCCTATCTATTACCGAGTGGCGTATTATGGCGATTTTAGGGGAGTATCCAGGCACTTCTGCCGACGAGGTCTCAAGCAGAACCAAAATTGAAAAATCAATAATATCCAGATCGGTTGCAAAACTGCTACAACGCCACTTCATTGCTCGGGAATTCGCCCAACAAGATAAACGCCGCTCGATATTGCATTTAACCGAGTTAGGCAGAAGTGTGTATGAAGATGTGGTGCCCACCTCTTACGAGTTAGAAGAGCAATTAAAGGCGTGCTTTAGTGAAGAAGAATGTCACACCTTTAATCAACTGATTGATAAGCTGTATCAGCATTCGCAAAAATAGGCTGATAACGATTAATAAAGTATGCCAATGCCAATGCCTGTTGATTAAAGCTGCCAGAGAACAAATCGATAATTTCAGACTGATTCGCCTCTACATAGGTCACCGCCTGTTGAATACTTGTCTTCGCGGCTGCAGATTGCCCTAACTGGAGTTGCACCATGGCCAAATGGTAACAGGCCATGGCCTGATATAAATACTGCCCCCGAACACATTGAGGCAATAATATCTCAAGTGACGCTGCTAGCTTGCCCTGCTGCAGCAATTTCACTCCTTGGTTAAGTTGTGCTTGCTGATGATATTCATAACTCGCAAAGGATTGTGGGTAATGACCATAACCAAACTGTTGATCGAGCACGCTATTTAGTGGCCCAATGATTGAAGCATTAGAATTTAGAAATAGCTGCTGGCGTTGCTCAGACAGCCATTGCTGGTAGTTAGACATCACCTGTGCCTCAAGCTTATTGGCACTCAGTTCTTCACTCAACCATCCTTGATTAACCGTATAAACAATGACATTGGCTTGTTGCTGTAAAAAATCCAGATATTGCTGCAACAGCTGCTTATGCTTAAACGATGCCTTTTCATAATACCCCCATTCTAAGGGCATCGATTGGTGACCGTTATAATGCTTGGCGCAGTAACTGCTTTTATCTTGAACATCCTTAGGCCAATAAGCGGTTGTGATTTGGTTCGCAATGTTGGTAATGGGCCAACTTTGATTGTCTATCTGAAAAGAAAATTGATAACTCTGATTGAGCTCAAGCTTGCCGATGGCGGCTTTATAGCGATAGCGTTTGACTCCGTATTGATCCCAAATCTCCCCTTCACAAAAGGTCATATCCGCATCGGTTATATCAACGTCAAGCTGTCCCCAAAGGATGAGTGCAGAATTAGGATCCGACTTAAAGCCGTTAATTTTGATTTGGTTCGCTAAAATGGCATTGACTTCAGGCTTGGTTTGCTGGCCAACAAGGGTTAACTGATATGAAGATAGTGGCAATGATACACTCGCTGTTTTACTGCCAACTAAAATAATATCCTCACCATGGTAGCTCACCATTTGCTGTTGCCAAAGGCTACAAGCTGACAAAAAAAGAGGAAGCACTACTAACATTAAATGTTTCATTACCCCTCTCCTTATAGCTTAAGGTCTTAACACCGGATTTTGCTCAAGCTGATACACCTTTATATTATCATAGGCGCCTTTAGCCAATACCATCAACCTAAAGCCCCAATGTCCCTCACCCAAAGGTTGTTTATCTTCAAAACTGAGCACTAATTTATCATCCACAAAATAATGCACTTGCCCCTGCCATTTAGTCACGAGCATTTTTTGCTGAGCTAGCCCCTTGAGCGAAGCAAGGTCTGCCCCTTGAGCCACCAAATTACGCCCCGGTGCTTTACGCATATTGGCACTACCACGAGATGGGAAAAAGTAAGAAATCCGATACTGCTGCATATCGCCATACATCAACTCTGAAGCCAAACCATAACGTTGCGCAAATCCCTCGGAAAAAATGCTGTCACCGTTACTTCCTAAAGCTGAGAACATTAGCATATGTAGAGCTTGGGAAGATTGACTCTGAAAGTCAAATTCAATGGCATAATTTTCGGGCGTTACACGGGTATTCCAGAAATTGACATGACCGCCACGAAACACCCCTTTTTGATACATCTTAGGGGTGAGCTTAGGGTATTTTTGCGCTGATAATTCGGCCAAGAACTGACCATACTCTTTAGCCAAATTATTATCACTGAATTTGCCCTGCTGGTATAAATCAATCATTTGCGGCTGGAACTCTGGCTGCAAAATCAAACGCTGATTTTCTATTTTTGCCACGCCCCAGCCTTCAACTTTCCAATCATTAATTTGTTCAGCTGTGGCAAAATCATAATGCTGGAGCAGCTGCTTTTTAAAATTATCCTTATATAATATTGGCTTAAGATCCTCTGCAGCGACAAAACCACTTAAACCAATACCTAAAATTGCTACAATCAGCCTACACATAACCATCCTTTGTAATATAAAAAAAGCCCCACAGGAGCTTTGTAGTTATTATTATTTTTCAGTAAGCTTTTGTTTCACGAGTGGCTCTAAGCGGGTCATGCCCCACGCTTTGCCCTTAGCCAAAGCCTCGTCAACAGTTAAGCCTTCCACTTTTGCCGCATGGATCGCCACCAAAGCACCAATACGATTACCACTTCCACAGTGAACGATGGTTTTATCGTCTTGCATTTTTGCCAACAGCTTATTTAATGCTTTTGCATTTTCAAGATTAATTGCATCCTTGCCAGCAATCGGCAAAGAATGATAATTCATTCCAAGGGATTGCACATATTGACCTTCATCCCAATCCTGTTCACCTTCTGATCGCAGATTAATAACATGCTTATAACCCTGCTGTTTAAGCTGTGTTAAATCGCCCTTAGTGGGTTGGCCGCCACTGACTACATTTTCATGAACAACAGCATTAAGCATATCCAAATCTACACTTAACACCTTGAAACTAAATAGAATGGTTAAAATAAATGAATATTTAATAAAAAATTTCATACCGCTTTCCTTGTTTTTAACAGTAGAATAACTGACTAAAATAAATGACAAACAAAAAAAATACAAACAATGTTTCAAGCCGAGCAGATTGCTAACCTACTCTGTAAAGAATTAACTCTCTATCAAGCAAGATATATAGAAACCATTCAGCCCCTTTGGAATGGCTATGGTGCGTTAGCTCGATTTGAGATCACCCCACAATTTGGTGCGGCTAAAACGGTAATAGTAAAAAGCATCATCACCGCAGAATTTAAGGCCGATAAGCCCCACCCAAAGGGTTGGAACAGCGAGTTTGCCCATCAGCGTAAATGCCGCTCTTATCAGGTGGAAAGCCATTTCTACCGTGACTTAGCTAAGCACTTCCCTTCACAAACTGCCAAATTTATGGCCTTGATTGACGTTGATGACAATCACCAGCTGATTGTCATGCAAGACTTAGCTACTGCAGGTTATAAAACTCGAGATGAAATTGATGATAAGTACCTAAAGGGCATACTTAAGTGGCTAGCTAAGTTCCATAGCAAAGGCTTACAGCTTGAGCAAGATGCAGATGTTTGGCCACAGGGCAGTTACTGGCATTTAGCCACTCGTCCGGACGAACATAAAGCCATGTTTGATGGGCCCTTAAAAAGCAATGCCGACAAAATAAGCCAAACACTCAATAATGTCAGTCATAAAACCCTGCTGCATGGGGATGCCAAACCGGCAAACTTTATGATCAACAATCATGGTGATACGCTAGCGGTTGATTTTCAATATACGGGTTACGGCAACCCTATGGTGGACGTGTGTTATCTGTTTTCGAGCGTATTAGATAACGATAACCTTGAGCGTTATGCTGATTTCTATGTGGCCTATTACTGCCAGTGTTTAAAAGAATATCAAGTTGAGCAAGCAATCATCGAGCAATGGTCTGCCAGCCTACCCTTTGCCTGGGCTGATCTGGTACGGTTTTTACAGGGTTGGTCTCCCGAGCACTACCGTTTGGCCCCCTATGCTCTCAAGCAAACTGAGCTTGCTCTTAAACTATTAGCTCAAGCCTAAACGCAAAAGGAGAGCCTAGGCTCTCCTTATTTGTCTTCGCTATTGGGCGATTGCTTATTTGGCTAGCAACGCTTTTGCTTTTTGAGCTGAAACTGGCTTAGTCACAAATGATAGCAACAGCGCGATACCTAACATTACTGCAGAAATCATATAAGCCATGTCGTAGTTACCACCATTTGCCATGGAATAACCCACTACCGCAGCACCAATAGCACCACCAATACCCCATGAAGTATATAAAATACCATAGTTGCTACCATAGTTTTTCAAACCGTAAAACTCTGCGGTTAAGGTTGGGAATACTGCCAGTAAAGTGCCATAACCTACCGCTGCCACTGCTGAGCCAACAATCAACGCCACCTCAGTGTCAAAGCTTGAGAACATTAACATGTTTACGCCCTGTAAAATAAACGCCAGCATAAGGGTTTTCACACCACCAATCTTGTCCGCTAACATACCCGCAGCAATACGCCCGCCAGAGTTAAAGATAGCAAGCACAGACGCTAGGTATACCGCGTTTGGTAAGTTGGCCTGAGCGCTCGCAATGTTAAGAATGTTACCAATTAACATTAGACCCGCTGCAGCTGCAAACGCATACATGATCCACATCGCGTAAAATTGCGGAGTTTGCAGCATGCCTTGCCAATTTAGATTTTCGCTAAGCTTAATTTCAACCGGTGCTTGACCTGCTTTAACGACTGGTGCGGCAGGTGTGTAATCCGCTGGCGGGTTAGAAATGGTTGCCGCCAGTGGTACCGCAATCATTAATACACCAACACCTAATATTAAGAAAGACTGACTAATGCCCACAAGCTCGATTAAAAAGCTAGTTAGTGGTGCTAAAAATAATGGTGCAAGACCAAAACCTGCAGCGATTAAACCGTTTACCATGCCTTTTTTAGTCGGATGAAACCATTTCATTGCCGATGGTGATAAACAAGCATAACCAAAGCCAATACCGGCGCCAGCCATGACACCAAAAGTAATGTTAAGCAAAGTGACTGACTCAGCAAACCCAGAAGCGATTAAGCCAAGGCCAGTAAGCGTCGTACCAACGAGCAGCACCTTAGTCGGTCCTATTTTGTCCTGCAGGGTACCGGCGATCAGCAAACACGCAGAAAACGCTAGCGTAGCAATCGCGTAGGGTGAAGTTGCATCAGCTGCATCCCAGCCCCATTGACTCACCAAAGCTTTGTTAAAGACACTCCAAGCATAAAGAATACCTAAACAAAGGTTGATGCTGAAACCAGCCGCAAGGATGCGTGTTGCTTTATCGAACTTGCTCATAGACTCTCACTAGTTAAATCATACTGTTGACGCTAACCAACACAGGTCAGCCAATTTGAGCGAGGATCTTACTGATGGGTAAGTAAAAGAAAACAGCAACAGTTCAAGATTGTGACATAGAATGTATATAAGATGTTAAAAGGGTGAGAAACCGATCCTAGGTCACAATCGTGGCTTATGTCATTAATGGCGTTGAAACAATAATACCTTTAATCCGTTATCATCGTTTTGCTCTAGGCAAGCCTGAGGGCGGGCAATAGCCTCGACAAACTCAAAATCAGGACAGTGTTCGGCCATTAATTCCTTAATAAAACTTTGACCTAGCCAAGGGGTATTTAAACATAATAGCGCTTGCCCCCCCGCTGCCACCAACTCGGGTAAACGACGAATGATTTTAGGGTAATCACGTTCAATATCAAAAGAGCCTACCTGTAAATTTGGCGGATCGGCAATCACCATGTCATAAGGGCCAAACTTTTTAAGTTTGCCCCAACTCTTGAATAAATCATGGGCTAAAAACTTGGCTTTTTTGGTATCTAAGCCATTAATACGCATGTTTTCTCTGCCCGTGTTGAGCGATGAGCGCGCCATATCAAGATTGACAGCGAAGCGAGCCCCACCCGCTAAAGCAGCAACGGCAAAACCACAGGTATACGCGAACAAATTAAGGACGGATTTATCTTGGCTATGCTGACGAACCCAATCACGGCCATTTTTCATATCGAGAAAAATCCCAAAATTTTGGTTTTGGCCAATATTCAGTTGATACTTTAAGCCAGATTCCAGCGCATATTGGGGTAAATCGAATGAGCCCGTTAATGATTCCACGGGCGACTTTGGTAAATAACGCTTTTGCAGACATACGCCTTGTACTTGCTCAAAAGTCATCAACTGTGAAGCGATCTGTGCAAACCAAGACTCATCCTGTTGCTGATAGGACACAACCATAGCAATCGGTGGCAACCACTCAATATTGATGCTTTCATAGCCTTCAACGCAGTTGCCACGGCCATGTAACCAGCGTTTCGCTTCATCACCTGGTGATTGTAAAATTTTTGTCAGCATCGCCCTTCATCCATTTTCATGTATTGCCCCATTGTTGGTAATTACTTGCATCATTTTAAATCAATCAATTTATTACCACCACCCAGATTAGATATAAACCATTGTTTTTAATAAACAAAACAAGTTGGTACAAACCTTGATAATAACTTTAGTCAGTCACTAAATCGCATTATTGGAGTCACAATGCTAAAGCAACATAGGCTTGAACAAGACTTAATAAAAATTCTGTTTATCGAAAATAAAGCAGGCGGTGCTCTCGATATTAATAAGTCTTTAGAGCAGTCTCATTATCGCATTGTCAGAGTTTGTAAATCCGGCTTAGCTCTTTTAAAAGAAGTAGAAAACTTTATGCCCGATATCATTCTTATCGATATCGAATCTCCCGATAGGGACATGATTGAATCTTTGCATAGTATCTCACAAACTGCCCCAAAACCTGTAGTCATGTTTAGTGAGCATGATGACCAAGATACCATCGAAAGACTGGTAGAATGTGGCGTCAGTGCCTACGTGGTGGGCAGTATTGAGCAGGTACGATTAAAATCCGTGTTGGATATTGCCCTAGCTCGATTTAAGCACTTTCAAAGTTTACAGCAAGAGCTGCAACAAACCAAACAACAATTAAACTCCCAATCTAATATCGATAAAGCCAAATGCTGGTTAATGGAAACCAAAAACTTATCTGAAGATGCGGCATACCACAGCATCAGAAAAATGGCCATGAACAGCGGCCAAAAAATAGACCAAGCCGCTCAAAATGTACTGTCAGTTGCCGCAATGCTAAAGGCCGAATTATGAATCCATTTACGATTGAAAAGAAACAACTCACATTAGGTTTTATGCCACTGAATGATTCTGCGCCGCTTATCATGGCCAAAGAGTTAGGCATATTCAGCAAGTGGGGACTCGATGTCACTTTAGAAAAACAAGCCTCATGGAGTGCCCTAAGAGATAAACTACACTGTGGCGAACTTGATGCCGCACAGATGCTGGCGCCTATGCCCATATCCAGTACCCTTGGATTAACGGCAAGCCAGCAGAACATCATCACCCCATTGGTATTAAGCCAAAATGGTAATGCGATTACTTTATCTGAAAACCTTTACCAACAGCTAATGCGGCATTCAAGCCAACCATTAACCTTGCCGATGTCCGCGGAAAAGTTACAGCCATTGGTAAAACAAGCACTTAACCGTGGATCTAAGTTACGTTTCGCAACGGTTTACCCTTACAGCTGTCATTATTACCAGCTAAGAAGCTGGTTGGTGGAAGGTGGGATTTATCTTGATGATATTGACATTGTTTTTATCCCTCCAACGAGCATGAGAAAATCGATTGAACAAGGTGACATCGATGGCTTTTGTGTTGGCAGTCCATGGAATACAGAAATCGTCAGGAATAAACTCGGGATGACCTGTGCGACTTCGTTAGATATTTGGAAAAACGCTCCAGAAAAAGTGCTAGGTCTTCGTGCTGATTGGCAATTAGCCAATCCTGAAACAACCATGGCTTTAGTGGCGGCCTTAATTGAAACCTGTAACTGGCTAGCCTCTATACCCAACCGTTACGAAGCTGCCGTGATTATGACCCAAGCAAAATATTTGGATACGGCGCTTGATGTTATTGCACCGTCATTAATCGGCAGCTGTCTCACCTATCATAATATGACTCCAAGAGCGTTAACTAACTACAATTTATTTTCATCCTTACAGCAAGAGAACATTCACAGCTTAAACTTAGAATTCGGTAATTGGTTATTAAAAACCATGATTGATGCGGGCCATATTAGCTGGCAACAAGCGAATGAACTGTTTATAGGATCGGTATTTAGATTTGATATTTATCAGGCTGTCACAGAAATCATGGCTGCACAACAATTGCACCAAAAAGATACAGGCACTGATTCAAATAAGAACATTAATAACTTACATGCCGTCAAGAAAACCGCGTAACCTGCTGATTATAAAGCCTTTAAAAAGTTGGCATAAGAAATGAATAGTATCTAGCGGTACAATTTTAATACTTAAATACTGACCCGCTGCAATGGCGTAGCTAAGGTTAGTAGGCATTGAAGCTCTCCACCTATGGTAATCATCGGGTGTAGGGCTTTTTTTATTTAAGGAGAAACACAATGCTAAAAACATCATTCACTACAGGACTCATTTCTGCATTCGCCGGATTGTGTCTTGCCACCAGCGCGAGTGCAACAGCCATTGGGGAACCAGAAAAAGAAGATCTAACCTTTGGCTTTATCAAACTTACTGATATGGCTCCAATTGCTATTGCCTACGAAAAAGGCTACTTCGAAGATGAAGGCCTGTTTGTCACCATTGAAGCTCAAGCGAACTGGAAAGTGTTGCTTGATGGTGTCATCGATGGTCGTTTAGATGGCGCCCATATGCTCGCTGGACAACCCATTGCCGCCACCATTGGTTATGGCACCAAAGCCGAAATTATCACACCATTTTCAATGGATTTAAATGGTAATGGCATTACGGTCTCCAATGAAGTTTGGCAAAAAATGAAACCGAATATTCCTAAAATGGCCGATGGTCGTCCTGTCCATCCAATTAAAGCTGATGCCCTAAAGCCTGTTGTAGAAAGCTATATTGACCAAGGTAAACCGTTCAATATGGGCATGGTATTCCCTGTTTCTACTCATAACTACGAGTTAAGGTACTGGTTAGCAGCCGGAGGCATCCATCCTGGCTTTTATGCCCCCCATAAAGGCGATACCTCAGGTAAAATTGACGCTCAGGCGTTATTATCGGTAACCCCACCACCACAGATGCCTGCCACCTTAGAGTCGGGGACAATTTATGGCTACTGCGTCGGCGAACCATGGAACCAGCAAGCGGTATTTAAAGGCATTGGTGTACCGGTGGTGACGGATTATGAAATTTGGAAGGACAACCCAGAAAAAGTGTTTGGACTGACTAAAGCATTTACCGAAAAATATCCTAACACCACTATTCGTCTAACCCGAGCTCTGATCCGCGCGGCCAAATGGCTAGATGACAATAACAACGCTAACCGCCCAGAGGCGGTGAAGATTTTATCTCAGTCTAACTATGTGGGCGCTGATTACGATGTCATTGCCAACTCAATGACCGGCACCTTCGAATACGAAAAAGGCGACAAACGAAGCGTACCTGACTTTAACGTGTTCTTCCGTTATAACGCTACTTACCCCTACTACTCTGATGCCATTTGGTACCTCACCCAGATGCGTCGTTGGGGGCAAATCAGCGAAGACAAGCCAGATGCTTGGTACTTTGATGTGGCTAAAAAAGTGTACCGCCCCGACATTTATAAAGCCGCAGCACAGTCACTCATTGAAGATAACATCATTGCTGCTTCAGAGTTTCCTGATCTTACTCAAGAAACAGGCTTTAGAAAGCCACAAACACACTTCATTGACAATATCGTCTATGACGGCAGCAAACCTAATGACTATATCAATAAATTTGCTATTGGCTTAAAGGCTGGCGACAAACTTTAATGACATAATGGACAGCGCAGCGTCGCTGCGCTAAGGGCAGTGTATGACAACCTTAACGAATCAAAGCAGCATCACTCACAATACCAAGCTTATTCCTAAGTTAAGGTCATTGTTGAGCAATCAATTACAAAAGCTGATATTACCACTCTTAGGGATCTTATGTTTCTTATTCATTTGGTCATTTTCGGCCAATAATATTGATACCTCCTTAGGAAAGTTTCCAGGGCCGATGGCGGTGGCTGAACAAATCGGTAATCTCTACCAAGAGCATCAACAGGAACGCCAAAAGGCGCAAGCGTTTTACCAGCGCCAAGAGCAACGAAATGCTAAGCGCTTAGCAAAAGATCCAGACTATGTCCCTAAACAGCGCAAATATACGGGTAAAGAAACCTTCCTTGATCAAATTGCGACTAGCCTAGTTACCGTACTAAGTGGCTTTGCCATGGCGGTCATTATTGCCGTTCCCCTTGGGATCGCGATTGGTTTAAGCAAAAACTTAAATAGCGCCATTAATCCGATTATTCAGATCTTTAAGCCAGTATCGCCACTGGCATGGTTGCCACTGGTAACCATGGTGGTGAGTGCCGTTTATGTAACCAACGAGCCCATGTTTGCGAAGTCATTTGTCAACTCCATGATCACCGTCACCCTATGCTGTTTATGGCCAATGGTGATCAACACTTCTGTCGGCGTAGCAGCTATTAATAAAGACTGGCTGAATGTATCAAAAGTATTAAACCTTTCGCCGCTAAAACATGTGCAAGCGATTGTTTTACCAGCAGCCATTCCAGCGATATTTACCGGTATGCGAATGTCATTAGGCGTCGCTTGGATGGTATTAATTGCCGCTGAAATGCTGGCGCAAAACCCGGGATTAGGCAAATTTGTGTGGGATGAATTCCAAAATGGCAGCTCGCAGTCATTAAGCAGAATCATGACTGCTGTCATTGTCATTGGCATGATTGGCTTCTTACTCGACAGGAGCATGCAATTACTACAAAGCTGGTTGTCTTGGGACAAATCCAGTGCCGAGCGTTAAGGAGAAAAACATGAACCCGATATTAGACATCAGCAATATAGATATGGTTTTCCCGACACCAAAGGGCGACTTTACTGCCTTAAAAGGGGTAGATTTGAAAATCAACAAGGGGGAGTTCATTTCATTAATTGGTCACTCTGGTTGTGGCAAATCTACCGTGCTTAATATTGTTGCAGGGCTCAATCAAGCCACGAATGGCGGAGTGTTGCTGAACAATAAGGAAGTCAACTCACCAGGACCTGAACGTGCTGTGGTGTTTCAAAATCATTCACTGTTACCCTGGTTAACCGCCTATGAAAATGTTGAATTAGCGGTAAAGCAAGTATTTGCCAAAAGCAAAACTGAAGCTGAAACTAAAGACTGGATTGAACACAATCTCAAACTTGTGCATATGGACCATGCCATGGACAAAAAGCCAGATGAAATTTCAGGGGGAATGAAACAAAGAGTCGGTATTGCTAGAGCCCTCGCGATGGAACCTGAAATATTACTAATGGATGAACCATTTGGTGCGCTGGATGCCCTCACCCGTGCCCATATGCAAGATTCGTTAATGGAGATCCAACAAAGCCTCAATAACACCGTTATTATGATCACCCATGATGTTGATGAGGCCGTGCTTCTGTCCGATCGTATCGTGATGATGACCAATGGTCCAGAAGCCACCATCGGTGAAATCCTCGCGGTCGATCTGCCGAGGCCAAGAAATCGAGTCAGCCTAGCCAATGATCCCCAATACAATCAATTACGCTCTCAAGTACTGAGTTTTCTCTACGAAAAACAGAGAAAAATTGAACCCATCAACCACAATCTTGATTCAGGTCAAAAAAGCAACCGCAGCCAAGTTGCATAAGCAACTAAAATCATTAATAAACATCAACAAGGAAGACATAATGAAAGCAAACCCTATCGTTTCCCCATTGGTCATCGGTTTGGCCGCAATCATCGCTGCTCCGGTGTCTGCCGATGAAGCCAAAGCCAGTGTCGATTTACGTTTACGCTCGGAAACCGTGCAACAAGATAATCCACTAAAAGATGCCAGTGCCCTCACCCTGCGCACACGCGTTAATTTTCAAACTCAAAGCTACTCAGGCTTTAATGCTGTGGTTGAATTTGAAGATGTCAGAACCGTAGCAGGCGTCGACAACTATAATGATGCCATTGGCCATAATCCGCAATATTCAGTTATTCCAGATCCCGCGACAACTGAACTCGATCAAGGCTTTTTGCAGTACACTAGCGCCGATTTTAAAGCTAAGTTAGGACGCCAGGTGATTGCCCTAGACGACCAAAGGTTTGTCGGCCATGTTGGCTGGCGTCAAGACAGACAAACCTTTGATGGTATTTCAGGGGAATACACTGGCGTTAACGATCTTAAGCTCAGCTATGCCTATGTCACTAAGCGTAATCGTATTTTTGCACAGGCAAAAGACTTGGCAGCAAAGGATCACCTAATCAATGCAGCCTACAACACGCCAATAGGTAAACTCGTCGGCTATGGTTATTTACTAGAAGTAGATAACGACACTAAAAATAATTTAGATACCTTTGGGGCCAGCCTAACGGGTAAAAAAACTGACTTTAGCTACAGCGCGCAGTTTGCCAGTCAAACCAATAAAACCGACAGCAGTGACTATAAGGCCAACTACTACATGCTAGAGGGTGGCTATGGCTTTGCCGGCATTACCGCCAAAGTAGGCTATGAAGTGTTAGGCAGCGATAACGGCCAATACGGTTTTGCTACACCACTGGCAACTTTACACAAGTTTAATGGTTGGGCAGACCAATTCCTTGGCACTCCTAAACAAGGCTTGAAAGACCTCTATGCGGGTGTCTTTGGCAAATTATATGGCGGCAATTGGGCCGTGGTTTACCACGATTACCGAGCTGACCATAAAACCGATAGCATTGATGACTTAGGCTCTGAAATTAACGCATCCTACGGGAAAGCCTTCGCCAAACGTTACTCCGCAGGGGTTAAATTAGCTTCATACAAAGCAGGAGATGCCGCCGCAGGTAAAGTCAATACCGATAAGCTTTGGGTGTGGCTAGGGGCGAAGTTTTAAAAAACCACAAAAGCCCAAAGGTAACAGTCAGATGCCCTAACATAAGGCTCGCTGTAGGAGCCTTATGTTATTTTCACCCCTAACACTAGTGAGGTCAGGGTGCCTAAAACTACGGTGATCACAACTGAAAGCATCGAGCCAATTAACACATACTCGGTCATACTTCTGTCATTACTTTTATTTACCTCACCAAAGCGAAAAATAGATTTAGCCGCGAGTACAAACCCCACTGCCGCGTAACTGCCTACTAGGGTAAAAGTCATAATTAACACTCTTTCTAAATAGCCAATCGCCTGCCCGCCATCGACTAATCCGCTCACATTGGTGCTGGCTTTGGTGTACTTGTTCAAGGCAATGCCAATAACAATCGATGTTGGCTTAAGGATCAGCATATAGGTAAGAAATATCAAAATACCATCAGCGAATCGATCATGCTTGACCAATGCTTCAATAGAAAGCCCTGCTGTTAAATACCAACTAGCAATGACTAATACTAAGATGTGTAGTGCTTGATCGATTAAAAAATAGAAAAGTGTATCGCCGTTTGTCGCACTCACTTTCCATAGATCAATAACATAATGAGTCACCGCAACAACCGCTATCAAGCAAAACGTAGTTTGCCAATCAAAATTGAACAGCCACGCCGGCAGTAATAATCCAAAGCCATGCAATAGCGAATGCAGATACAATTCAAAGGCTCGATGTTTTTTTAGTTTTTTGGCTTCAACCCATCTGTCTGGCTGCAGATAAAAATCACAAACTATATGAACGATGACTAATGGTATTAAAAGTGCCCAGAAATCAGACATTAGTTAACCTCTCAAGCTGTTCTTTAAAATGATTAAGCAATTCTTTAATAAGCGACCAACCAGATGCTTTCAGTGATTTACTTACCGCAGCGGCGGAAATATTAAACCCCTCAGCAAGTTGGTTTACCGATAATTCAGAATCCGTTTTTAGCAGTGGCAGCAGCATTTGGCATTGCCGAGGGGTAAGTTCAGTTAACTGCCTATCTAAATATTTAAACAGTAATTGAAACCTTTCTGCAAACATTATACGGTCAGAGTTGAATACTAACCTGCTGTTTTTCATTGACTTTAAGCTACGACCAGAGATGATAAAAGCTGCTCCCATAGACTCAGAAACATTTTCTCTGAGCTGTCCATTGTCAGCAATTGCAAAACTTATGCGACTATCAAAGTCCTTACCAAGGGCTTTAATCGCTACCCGATACAAAATCGTGTATTTAAGAGCTTGCTCTATATTTAACACCACACTCTGGTATTCATCGCCTCGGTTAATACTGTGGGCATTAAATGAATGCTCTAAAGAGATCCATTGCTGGATATCTTTTATTCGAAGCAACAATTCATCAAACTGAGCGGTCGTTAATTTTGTTGAATTAACAATATCACCGCTGATCACAGCAACAGGCTTTTGCTTAACTGGCAAACTCTCCCCTCCCTTGCACACTAGGGCATTAAGTGATTGAGTAAACTCTGTGGTTTTCACTCTAATAGACTCACCCCAAAAATTAACCTATAAAGGTTAAAAAGTCAAAATTAACCAAATTTAGTTAAAAATATAGGGGTGGGATGAGCTTTGCTAGGCCTCAAAAGCGCTGGTTTATTTTTTCTTCCACTTACTGCCGTTATCGACGCGTTTTTTTTGCATAGAATTGGGCTTACTGCTAGCGCGGTTATCATTACGTTTGCGAAATGGCTTTTTATATTTTTCCTGCTTAGATTCATCAATCGATAATGAACCTTGATACCTTTGTGGTAACTTTGATCCGGGTTCATAGCCCTTTGGCGTTGAAAGCTTAAGTTTTTGCCCAAGCAGTTGTTCAATCTCAGTCAGCATCGGCTTGTCGGTTTCAGACAATAGGCTGATAGCCTGACCGCTTTGCCCTGCTCGGCCGGTACGACCGATGCGATGAATGTAATCTTCTGCTGCAAAAGGCAGCTGGAAGTTGATAACAATTGGTAGTGATTTAATATCAAGACCACGGGCTGCCACATCGGTGGCAATCAGGGCGCGAATAGCGCCTGATTTCAACGCTTCTAATGCACGGTTACGGGCACCTTGGGTTTTATCCCCATGGAATACATCATTGGCAATGCCATCAAGCTTTAGTTCTTTAGTTAAACGACTGGCCATTTCTTTAGTGCTAACAAACACCAACACCTGGCGCCAATTGTTTTTCCCAATCAACTCAGCCAATAACTCAGCCTTACGGCGTCCATCTAAAAAGTAACCAAATTGCTCAATTTTAGGTTTATCAGACTTGCTGGTAACATCAATCGACTTAGGGGCAGTTAGCAACTTAGCCGCCAGTTTTTTAACCTCGCTTGAGAAGGTCGCTGAGAAAAACAAACTTTGGTGTTGCTTTGGTAGATAGCGTTTAACCTTTTCAACATCAGGGGCAAAGCCCATATCCAGCATGCGGTCGGCTTCATCAATCACTAGATATTCAATCTGGGAAAGGGTCAAGGCGCCTTGGCCTAATAAATCAAACAAGCGTCCTGGAGTAGCCACCAAAATATCAACACCGGCCATAACCGCTTTACGCTGTGGGTTAAAGCTGGCTCCTCCGTATACCGTAACGACTTTCAGCCCCGTATTTTCACTATAACGACTGATGTTATCCCCTACCTGTATGGCTAACTCCCGTGTCGGTGTAAGCACTAATGCCTTTAACGCATTGGTTTTCGGTGCCTTTAAAATATTCTCAATAATGGGTAATGAGAATGCCGCAGTTTTACCCGTACCGGTTGCCGCACATGCCATTAAATCTTGGCCTTTGATGGCCACTGGAATGGCTTGCTGCTGAATCGGCGTCAGCTCAGAATAACCACATTCATTGAGGTTAGCTAACACTTGGGAAGTTAAAGACAGTTGTTCAAAATTCATAGGAACTCACTAAATCGGTAGTGATGAAATAATAGCAGTAAGCTCTGAATTTCGACTTACGAGCAAAGCTTATTGCTATTAGCAAAATAAAAAACCCCAAACGCCTAAGCCCTTGGGGTTTTATTAGAAGATTAAATTAACAATTACTTGTTAGCTTTTTCTTCTTTAACCTTAGCAATTACTTCTTCAGCAACGTTAGCTGGACAAGGCATGTAGTGTGAGAACTCCATAGAGAACTGACCACGGCCTGAAGTAATCGTACGTAGGTGACCAATGTAACCAAACATTTCTGATAGAGGTACGTCAGCCTTGATGCGAACGCCAGTAGTGCCAGCTTCTTGGTCTTTGATCATACCACGACGACGGTTAAGGTCACCGATTACGTCACCAACGTGATCTTCTGGAGTGAACACGTCAACTTTCATGATTGGCTCAAGAAGTTGTGGTGATGCTTTAGGCATAGATTGACGGAATGCACCTTTAGCTGCGATTTCAAACGCGATAGCTGACGAGTCAACTGCGTGGAATGCACCATCGTACAGTTCAACTTCAACGTCTAGTACTGGGAAGCCCGCTAGAGGACCTTGTTCCATCATAGTTTCGAAGCCTTTCTGAACCGCTGGCCAGAATTCCTTAGGAACGTTACCACCAACAACAGAAGAAGTGAACTTGAAGCCTGAACCTGGTTCACCTGGCTTGATGCGGTAATCAATCTTACCGAACTGACCAGAACCACCAGATTGCTTCTTATGCGTGTAGCTGTCTTCAACTGGAGCAGAGATAGACTCACGGTAAGCAACCTGAGGTTGACCTACTACTAGCTCAACGCCGTAAGTACGCTTAAGAATATCAACCTTAATGTCTAGGTGAAGTTCACCCATACCTTTAAGGATGGTTTCGCCTGAGTCTTCGTCAGTTTCAACCTGGAATGATGGATCTTCTGCAACCATCTTACCGATAGCAATACCCATCTTCTCAGTTGAACCTTTATCTTTAGGTGCAACAGCGATAGAAATTACTGGCTCAGGGAAGATCATTGGCTCAAGAGTACAAGGGTTCTTAGGATCACATAATGTGTGACCAGTTTGAACGTTCTTCATACCAACAACAGCGATAATGTCACCCGCTTGAGCGCGATCAATCTCAGTACGGTCATCAGCGTGCATCTCAACCATACGGCCGATACGCTCAGTTTTACCCGTTGCAGAGTTAAGGATGGTGTCACCCTTCTTCATTACACCTGAGTAGATACGGATAAAGGTTAATGCACCGAAACGGTCATCCATAATCTTGAACGCAAGCGCACGTAGTGGCTCATCTGCAGAAACCGTTGCTACTTCACCAGTAGGCTCACCAGTTTCTTCGTCAGTTAGTGGTTGAGCTGGTACGTCAGTTGGAGACGGTAGGTAGTCAACAACAGCGTCTAGTACTAGCTGGATACCTTTGTTCTTGAACGCAGAACCACAGAAAGTTGGGAAGAACGCTAGGTCACGAGTACCAGTACGGATACAACGCTTGATGTCTTCTAGTGATGGCTCAGTACCTTCTTCTAGGTACTCCATTAGAAGATCTTCGTCTTGCTCTAGAGCAGTTTCGATCAGTTCTTCACGGTAAGCTGCAGCGTCGTCAACTAGGTCAGCTGGGATATCTACGATTTCGTAGTTTTCTGGTAGACCTGAATCATCCCAAACGTAAGCTTTTTGGTTAAGAACGTCTACAACACCTTTGAAGTCATCTTCGATACCGATAGGTAGAGTCATAATTAGTGGGTTCGCACCAAGTACGTTTTTCACTTGGTCTACAACGCGGTAGAAGTCAGCACCTAGACGGTCTAGCTTGTTTACGAAAATTAGACGAGCAACTTCTGACTCGTTCGCGTAACGCCAGTTAGTTTCTGACTGAGGCTCAACACCACCAGAACCACAGAATACACCAACACCACCATCAAGTACTTTAAGAGAACGGTATACTTCAACAGTGAAGTCAACGTGTCCAGGAGTATCGATGATGTTTAGACGGTGGTCATTCCAGAAACAAGTAGTCGCAGCTGACTGAATGGTAATACCACGCTCAGCTTCCTGCTCCATGAAGTCCGTAGTTGCAGCGCCATCATGTACTTCGCCGGTCTTATGGATTTTACCAGTAAGCTTTAGAATACGCTCTGTAGAAGTGGTTTTACCCGCATCTACGTGAGCGAAGATGCCGATATTTCTGTATTTTGATAAGTCTGCCATTGGTTCAACTCTAATCAATTGTTTATAAATTCGCGGGGGAGTATACCACCGATTGAAATTAACGCGAGATCTACAACGCGTTTTCATGCATTTATTCGCAAAAAAGTCAGTTTCCAGCATTGCATGGTTAAAAAAAAACCTACTTGAGGCCGCTTTTGTGGTCTTGCGAGCTAGAGAGTAGAGTCAAGGTGTTAAAAATCCTCGATCAATTTTCAAATTTACGAAAATTTTAGTGACTTATCTCGCTTGCAAAAACATGGTCCAGCTCAATAATAGATTCAGAATTAAATTGTAGTTAATTATGCTGGCTCGGCCAACAATTTAGGATAATTAAACTTGGTTTATGCGCCAGTTCAAACTAAATAAGAAAAAACTTTACTGCAACCCAGCACTTACCTATGCTGTTGTAAAAATTTGTTCAAACAAGGGCAGTATCTATGTCAATTATTAATGTCGAATCACCTTATACTCCAGAAGTGAAATCACACCATAAGCCTCGCCACCTAAAAAAATTAGCCATTGGCGAGTTTCGTGAAGATTGCCTAGAAATCCGTTTTGAAGGAGACATAGAACAATTTGAAGCGTTTGATAATGATTTGGTGGAACTACAACAGCAACAAGGTTACGGCTTATTTATTGCCTACTTTGGTAACCGCTATCACTTAGCGCTCAATTATTATCAACAGCAACACCAGCCACAGGACGTACTTAGCAATACTAAAGCGGTGATCAACAAATACTTTCCAAATGCCGAGTTGAGCTGTTATTGCGGTGATGCGCACTATGGTGATTGGAACAGTGCTTATAGTGAATTAACTGAATAATATAAACTTTTTTAAAAAACTAAGGTCACATTGAATGTGGCCTTTTTTTTAATTTGTTCTCGCACATTAATCACATCAGTGCCACAATTAATATGTTTTTTGATTAGAGGGAAAGTTATGAAATTTAGTTGGTATTCGCTCAGCCTATGTATTTTGCCATTTTGTAGTTTTGCCAGTGCTAATGTCCCTATCCCATTTGAAGCACACTACCAAGTTCATTCTGGTGTATTTAAAATAGGTGGTGCACGATACACATTTGAGCACTTAGGTGATGATCGTTACACACTAAAATTTGATTCAGAAGCCAAACTCAGTCCCCTTTACGACAGACGCAATATCACTTCAACTTTTAGCATTGTCGATAATCAATTAGTACCAGAACGTTATATTCAAGATCGTAAAACTTTCGGTTTAGGTGATGACTATAAAGAACAAATGGTGTTTGTTGCTGATATGCAAAAGGTCCATACCCGCTATAAAGGAATAAAGCAATCTTTTGACTATAGCAACATGACTTTCGATCCCCTCGCGGTTCAGATGCAATTTCGATTAGGGCTCATTAATCAGACTCAAGAATCTGAATTTACCTACGAGATTTTAAAGACCCAAGAGCTCGATACTTATACTCTGGCAAAAAGACAAGTGGAGGATATTGAAATTGATGCCGGTAAATTTAAGGCACTAAGAGTTGAAGTGGTTCGAGACAGCAAAAAACGACAAACCTTAATGTGGTTTGCCACTGAGTATGATTATTTACCCTTAAGGATCAGCCATATCGAAAATGGCTTCACCTTAATAGATATGCAATTAACTCACTTTATTTCCCAAGAGTCTGCCATCAACTGGAACGCCGAGTCTAAATAATTGCCAGTCCCCCGCCTGCATCTTATTCCAAGTTTCATCACTGGTTAGAGGGCGGGTTGCAATAACAGATACAACATCATTAGGGGTGGTTTCCTCAGAAAAATCCACAACCATATCGGTATCAATCAGCTTAGCAACGCCAAATGGCGCTTGGCGAGTAATCCAACTTAAATTATTGGTGCAATAACACATTACATAATCACCATCGGATAGGATCATATTAAACACCCCAAGTTGTCGAAGCTCGTCGGCGCACTTAGCAATGTATCTAAACAGTGTTTTAATGTTATTTGGCCGTTTAGGGTATTTTTCTTTAATCCTTTCTAAAAGCCAGCAAAAAGCCAATTCACTGTCGGTATTACCAATAGGAAGGTCTTGACTAACTTTCAATTTTTGCTTGTAACCAGATAACTGACCATTATGGGCAAATGTCCAATTTCTGCCCCACAATTGACGACAAAAGGGATGGGTATTTTCCAGATTTACCGCGCCTCTATTGGCTTGGCGGATATGGCTAATGACCGAGCAACTTTTAATTGGATAGCGCTTGATCAGATTGGCCACCTCTGACTGGCAAGAAGCCTGAGGATCTTTAAAGGTTCTACAGCCCTTACCTTCATAAAAAGTAATCCCCCAACCATCCGTATGAGGGCCTGTGACTCCGCCTCTTTCAACTAAGCCTGTGAAACTAAATACTATATCGGTCGGGACATTGGCGGACATGGCCAACAATTCGCACATAAAAAGCTCAAATAATTTTATTCATATGATTAAACAGCAGTATACCCAAGCCATAGCTCCAAGCCTAGTACCAACAGCTATAGGGTATAATCAAATCGATTTGTTGATTTTATGTTGATCAAGTGTTGAATTCCCAGCGTAACAAGTTTATGCTTGAGAGGTCTGACCAGAGATGTTGGACCAGTTTAATTATCTATTTGTGTTTCGAAGGAGTGTCACCATGGAAGTACTCATTAGTACTCTATGTATAGTCGCAGTAATTGGTCTGCTTGCTTACATCAGAGTTTCTCTCGCCGTTAGCAGTGTTGTTATTATTGCTACCGCAGGAGCATTAGTCGTGGCTGAGCAACTGTCCCCAATGGCAGTAGCTGTAATCACACTTTTACTGGCTTTGATTAATATTAAATCGCTGCGTCGAGCTTTATTAAGCAAGCCAATGTTTAAGGTATTCAAAAAAATTACCCCAGAAATGTCGTCTACAGAAAAAGACGCCATCAACGCTGGTACCACCTGGTGGGATGCCGAATTATTTTCAGGAAAACCTGATTGGCAACAACTGCAAGATGTAAAGATCAACCGCTTAACCGCTGAAGAACAGGCTTTCCTTGATGGCCCAGTGGAAGAAGTGGCTAAGATGATTAATGATTTTGAGATCAGCCACGAACTGGCTGATTTACCCCAAGAAGTATGGCAATACCTAAAAGATAATAAATTCTTTGCCATGATCATTAAGAAAAAGTACGGCGGCTTAGAGTTCTCGGCATACGCCCAATCTCGCGTACTCCAAAAGCTTTCGGGTCTAGGTTCAGTATTATCTTCCACTGTGGGGGTTCCGAACTCTCTGGGGCCTGGTGAGTTACTGCAACACTATGGCACTAAAGAACAACAAGACTACTACCTACCCCGCCTAGCGAACGGCCAAGAAATTCCATGTTTCGCGCTAACCAGCCCAGAAGCAGGTTCTGACGCTGGAGCCATTCCTGACGATGGTGTGGTATGCAAAGGCATGTGGCAAGGACAAGAAATCGTAGGGATCCGTCTAAACTGGAATAAACGCTACATTACCCTAGCCCCAGTGGCCACGGTACTTGGACTTGCATTCAAAATGAAAGACCCAGATGGCCTTCTAGGGGATGTCAAAGACATTGGCATTACTTGTGCACTTGTCCCTACAGACATGGAAGGGATCCAAATTGGGCGTCGTCACTTCCCTCTAAACACCATGTTCCAAAATGGTCCGACCCAAGGTAAAGATGTATTTGTTCCATTGGATTACATTATTGGTGGCGCCAAAATGGCCGGCCAAGGCTGGCGTATGCTGGTCGAGTGTTTATCGGTTGGTCGCGCCATTACCCTGCCATCAACCTCTGCTGGCGGTCTCAAAACCATTTCTTTAGCGACCGGCGCTTATGCTCGTATTCGTCGTCAGTTTAAGTTGCCAATTGGTAAGTTAGAGGGTATTGAAGAGCCACTAGCACGCATTGGTGGTAATGCCTACCTTGCCGATGCGGTAACCAAGATGACCACCACAGCCATTGATTTAGGTGAAAAACCTTCGGTACTGTCTGCTATTTGTAAATATCATCTCACTGACCGGATGCAAAAATCCTTAGTGGATGCGATGGATATCCATGGTGGTAAGGGCGTTTGCTTAGGTCCGAATAACTACCTAGGCCGAGCCTACCAAGGTGCGCCAATTGCGGTAACGGTAGAAGGTGCCAACATCCTAACCCGCTCGATGATCATTTATGGTCAAGGTGCTATTCGCTGTCATCCATTTGTTCTTAAAGAACTGCAAGCGGCCTTTAATGAAGATAGCGCACAAGGATTGAAAGAGTTCGATGAAGCGGTATTTGGTCATATTGGTTTTACCATCAGTAACTTCTTTAGAAGTGTTGGTTTAGCACTCTCGGGGTCGCGCTTAACCTCGGTACCAAGCAAAGCCAAGAACCAAAAATATTACCGCACCATGACCCGATTCAGTGCTAATCTAGCGCTACTTTCTGACTTATTGATGGGTATCTTAGGTGGCCAACTTAAGCGTAAAGAGCGTCTGTCGGCACGTATGGGCGACGTGTTATCACAACTTTACCTAAGTTCAGCAACGCTCAAGCGCTTTGAATCGGAAGGCATGGTAGAAGCTGATCGCCCCCTTATGGATTGGGCAGTGCAAGACAGCTTGTATAAAGCTCAAGAAGCACTATACGACCTACTTGAAAACTTCCCTATTGGCTTTATGGGTAAAGTGCTAAAAGTGCTGCTGTTCCCATTTGGTAAAACCGTATCTAAGCCTTCAGATAAACTGGATCATAAAGTTGCTAAGATCCTGCAAACCCCATGTGAGACTCGCACTCGCTTAGGCGAAGGTCAACCATGGGCGGTTAATGACAACAATCCGGTAGCCATCCAAGAGCAAACGTTAGTACAAATGCTTAAGGTTGAACCTATCTACGACAAAGTCTGTCAAGGCTTAGGTGAAAAGCTGCCGTTTATGTTCTTAGATCATATAGCCAAGCTAGGCCTTGAAAAGGGCGTGATCACTCAAGAAGAGGCACAAGAATTAGTCAAGGCAGAGAAAGGTCGACTACTTAGCATCAACGTTGATGACTTTGATCCGCAAGTGCTAAGCAACATTAAAACGGCGAACGTTGAAAATCATCAAGCCGCATAATTTGCCCTAAAAAGACAAGGCCAAGCGATAACTGCTTGGCCTTTTTCGTTTCTAAAAGCGCTAACTACGCTTAGGCTGGGTATAGGTGCGATTTACCGCAGCATAGGTTTCCCGATGCTTCACTTCAAAAAATGAAAAGAATAACCAAGCAATAAATACTAAGACTTCATCGTCTTTGTTCATCACAAACTCTTGGAATTGCTCTTGCTCACCTTCATCATTGATTTCAGTATAAACAAAAAACACTTTTTGATTATTATCAGGATCAAGCAATAAGTTACCCTGTAATTCAGCCGCCACTTCTGCTAACTCTGGCTCCTCTGAGTTAGCTAAATAATTAAGCACAGCAGCAACCGATGATTGCTCAACTAAGGTAGCGACCAGTTTTGAATATTCAATATCTTGCATGGGGTATTTGCGCCTTGTAAATTTTGTTAGCATTGTAGTCTAATTCGCCCCCAAGGAAAAACAATGAAAGTCTTATTAACGGCAATGGCCATCGCTTTAATCGCCTTTTACTTTTACAGCAAGCATAAAAATGACAAAGTAGCCGCAGAAAACCAAGTTGCTGCCCAAGCCTTCTTACAGCAAAACGCCAAAGATCCCAACGTTATTACCACCAGCAGTGGACTGCAATATAAGGTGTTAGTCGATGCCGAAGGCCCAAAACCAAGCGCCAGCAGTAACGTTGAAGTGCATTACCATGGCACCCTAATTGATGGCCAAGTTTTTGACTCGAGTGTGGAGCGTGGCCAAACCATCAGCTTTGGCCTCAACCAAGTGATCCCAGGCTGGACCGAAGGCCTGCAATTAATGAGTGTTGGCAGTAAATACCAATTTTTCATCCCAGCCCACCTAGCCTACGGCAATCGCAACGCCGGCATCATTAAACCCGGCAGCCTGCTGATCTTTGAAGTTGAATTATTTTCGATTAAATAAAACACTTGCCAATACTAAAGTGCTGTAATGGCACTTTAGTATGACGGTTATTGCTGGGACGAATATCTACACCAGCACTTGGGCAATGAGTTACCAAAAGCCGCCCCATATTAATGTCGCAGTGAGTATCACAATCCACTTCAACGCTACGGTGCTGTCATCAACAACCCAAAAAATGAACAACCAATGCAGCACTAGCCCCATTTACTTGTTAGATATTCTGACAGTAATGTAACCATTATTAGCCACTTCAGATGGGTATTTATCAACGTTTACCGCAGGCATTAGCAGCAGCATAAGCCAACCATACAATAACAATGGTCTGTCAATGGTAAATCTTGTGTAAATGTGAATGCGGTGTATATTAAATATTACAAAAAGGCATTCTATATAACTAAAAGAAATAAAAGAAGCGCATTGAGGTGATTTATGTTACAAGAGCACAATCCGATTTATCTTGATTGTAATGCCACTACCGCGGTGTTACCACAGGTGGCAGCGGCGGTTAATCAAGCGATGACCCAAAATTATGGTAATCCTAGTTCGAGCCACATTACTGGCATCCAAGCCAAGGATTTAATGACCAGAGTGCGTCAAAAAGCCAAGCAGGCCATTGCAGCTGAACAAGGCAATATCATTTTTACCAGTGGTGCAACCGAAGGCATACAAACTGCAATTTTTTCTGCGCTCGTTCATGCCAAACAGCAGCTGGTTGCAGGCCAAGAATATTGTCTATTGTACGGAGCGACAGAGCATAAAGCCGTACCTAATTCCCTTGCGCACTGGAATCAGATCCTTGATATTAATGCCAAAATTATAGAGATCCCGGTTAATAATAAAGGACTCTTAGACCTAGATTTTATTGCCAGCCATGCCCCCAAAGCTTTATTGGTTTGCACCATGGCAGTTAACAACGAAACGGGGGTATACCAAAATCTAAAGGCGATCTATGACAGTTTAGGTGGCAGCAACAAATCCGCATTGTGGATGGTTGATTGTGTTCAAGGCTTAGGCAAGATCCAACTGGATATGACGACAATGGGCATCGATTATGCACCATTTAGTGGTCACAAGCTGTATGCCCCCAAGGGCATAGGCTTTGTCTATGTGGCACAACACGCACCTTTTACTGCCTTTATTGCCGGTGGTGGTCAAGAATCTGGACTGCGTTCTGGCACCGAAAATATGCCGGGGTTAGCAGCCCTTGAAGTCGTATTTGATGCCCTACTTGGACATAACAATTTATTCGTTAAAGAGCAGCAACTGTACGATTTTAGGCAACAACTTGTTGAGACTCTGCAATCCGTATTTCCTACCATGGTGATTAATCACGATTTAGCTTACTCAGTGGCGACTACGATTAACTTTTCTGTCAAAGGTTTTACTTCAAAAGAAATTATGGATCTGTTCGATGCCGCCAACATTCGTGTTAGCTCTGGTTCAGCCTGCTCATCGAAAGTAACCAGAAGTTTTGTGCTTGACGCCATGGGACTAGAGAGTTGGCAGAGTGAGTCCGCCATTAGGTTGTCTTTTGGCCCTGGTAATAACCAACAAGATATTGATCTTGCATGTAAAAGGATCAAGCAAGCCGCTCGTGCCCTACAAAGCAGTTGTCGCCTGCTGAGTGAAAACAGCATCAATCAAGCTGTCGCTGCTGATGGCTTATATTTATTAAATCATGAGAATGCTTGTTGTTGGATATATGTGGATAAAGCGTCGAAACAAATGGTGGTTATCGATCCACTTAAACCGCTTAGCCAACGCATTGAAAACTTTGCTCGCTGCCAGCAGTTACAGGTTATCGCTATCCTAGATACCCATGGCCATGGCGATCATCAAAGTGCCAGAGATGAACTCACTCATTTGCTCAGTTCAAAGCAACAATGTGATCATTTAGGCTGGCCTCAATCCCCACAGAGTGCAGATACCGATATGATCATGATTGGTGAAAAGCCACTCCAGCGCATTGCCACCCCAGGGCATACCCATGATAGCCATTGCTACCTATTACAATGTGGCCCCCATCAGAGCTTTGCGTTTGTCGGTGATACCATTTTAATGGGCGGATTAGGTCGAACCAATTTTGACTGTTCAAGTAGCAACATGATGTATCAAAGTCTACAAAAACTGTTGCCGCTATTAAGCCAAGATACAGTGCTGTGCTGCAGCCACGATTACAATAATGAATTTTGTAGCAGCTTACCCATCGAACTGGCTCGCAATTCACTATTAAGACAAGTGAGCAATCAACAGATAGATGTCACCCAATTTATTGAAACTAAAAAACAGCTTGATAATCAGCTTGAAGATCAAGTCGGGCAAACCATCGTCTGTGGTACCATTGCCGGTTGTGATAATGCTCAAGTGAAACATGTTGGCGCTGAACAACTTGATCAGCTTAGCTCTGACACTATTATTCTAGATATCCGTGAACCCCATGAATACCACCTGGGTCAGCCAATCAAAAACAGTATTAACATGCCTTTAAGTCAGCTGGTAAATTACATTGCCAGCCATAATGAAGACCGTCACCGCCCCCATATCCTGATCTGCCGCAGTGGTACTCGCTCAGCTGTCGCAGCTTCAGCATTGGTCAAGTTTGGTTTTGACAATGTGGCACACTTTAATGGTGGTTACGCTTTAAATTAACATCAGCAGTCATTATTTTCCCAGTGATTGCTTAGCCTACACTGGGAAATATTAATGTTAAAAAGCCACCGATTGCTCAAACTCTAGGCCGTACTCTTGAGTGAATTTGTCAGCACAAATCTTTGCTTGTCCTTTACCAGCGGTAACTTCAATTTGTATGCTCGGTCCTATTAATTGAGAATAGAACTCATGCTTTAGTGGTTGGTATGGGCTGCAAAGATTGTAAATATGCTTGCCAGATACAGAGTGCTGAATCACTTTGCAAATGGCGTTAACCACATCATGTTGGTGGATTAAGTTCACCACCGCGTCTTTTGGGCAAGATAAGGTTCTTGTTTTAAAGAAATTGCTCGGTTTACGTTCGCCACCGACTAAGCCTGCACAGCGTAAAATAGTGGTATTACCATGGCTTAAACAAAGCTGCTCGGCGTTAATGATCCGCTGCGCCCTTAACTGAGTATCCAACTCTGAGGTCTCGTCAATAACATCAAGGTGTTTGGCATAAACTGAAGTTGAGCTAATAAAAATCAGCTTTTGTTGTGGCTTAAGGGCTTGGATTACTGGCGCGAGTTTTTGCTGGTAGCCATCAAGACTCATCTCACCTCTGTCCCTTGGAGGAATGGTAACAACGATAACATCGGCATCAAGCACTTGTGCAAGATACTCGAGGTTTGCCCCCTCACCTAAATTCAGTGGGTAGCCAGTGAGCTGTTGATTTTCAGGTTTCTCAGTGTGATAACTCACCTGTACTTGATAATTCTGGGCAACCAGTTGCGCCGCTAATGGCTTGCCTAACCAACCATAGCCTAAAATACTAACTTTCACTGTCTTTGTGCCAATCCTTAATATAAGCATTCAAATGCTTGGTTTTAACTAGGTACCAAAATCCCCAAAATACCCCAATTAAGCTTAAGCCTAACCAAGGGCTAAACTGACCATGCTTAGCAATAAATAACTGAATAAATTGGTAGCTTTCTAGACTAAGGCCAGCAATTAAAATCCACTTTAAGTAACTGAACAAGCCAATGGCAAATGTCCATTTGCGTTTACGCTCCAAGAGCACTAATAAATAAGCCAGTAGGCCTAAACTACCGGTGATCAAGCTATTGAAAAATAGATCTTTATTGGGATAAAGAATCGACAAAATAAGACTTCTATCATTACTGAGAGTTAACGATGCTAACCAAGCCAAATAGCCCTTAGCCAAAAAGGCAATCATCAAGTACAGCCAAATTGGCGGTTTAACATGAGCTTTATCGTCTAACCAAGCCACATTTTCAATTGAGTTTTTTGCCATCAGTCAGTTCTTTGCCATACATCGATATCAAAATCTAAGGTGAGGGTTAACGGCTTAGATTGCAAGGCCTGCATGTCATCATCGCTTAAACGCCATGCAAATGGGGTCATATGTAACAGCGCGTGAATGTCTTGACTGCTGTTCAGGGTAATGGTTTCAGTCACTCGATGACGCTGATAACGCTCAAACCCTGGCGCGACATCTTCAATTAATTCATGCTCTTTTGGGTAGGGGTAAATCACTTGTTTAATTTCAAACAAATGTCTTGGTCCAGGAGAAACCGCCACTAAATAGCCTTGGGATTTAATAATTCGCGCCAGCTCTTCATCTTTTGATGGAGCGTAAATGCGAGTAACCAAATCAAAACACGAATTTGCAAATGGGGTTTCATAAGCACTGGCCACACAAAACTGTATGTCCTTATAGCGCTTTGCCCCGTAACGAACCGCCACTTTGGAAATATCTAAACCGTAAAATTGGCTATCCCCCAATTGTAATGCTTCGGCGAGCCTATGGCTGTAGTAACCTTCACCGCAACCTAAATCCAACACAGTGGCGTTAGTATCAATCAGTGATTGGCTAACTTGATTGACCTTGTCCGACAGGCATTGGTAAAAACCTTGATTCAGAAAATGACGTCTCGCCTGCATCATTTCTTTATTGTCGCCAGGATCTTTGGAGCGTTTTTTTTGCACCGGCAACAGATTCACATAACCTTCTTTGGCCATATCAAACTGATGGTTGTTGTCACAACGGAATTGATTGTGCAGCTGTGATAATGGCAGCTGACATAAGGGACATTGATAACTCATAATTCTTTTGGCTTAATTACAATGGCTAATGGACCAAGCGGGAATAATACTTAGCGTTTGGGCGTTCCCCATTAGCTTAGCTGCTTTTTCATCGATACTCGCGAGTATTCCTAGGGCGCCCCGCTCTCTGGCAAGAAAATACAATAAGCCCATTTCATCCAATTGTTGTTGAGAGCCCACTTCAGTAGAGCTTAAAGGTTTAAAACTAAAGGTATGCAGTTGCTGCTGTTTCAGTTGCTCCAATAACCTTAAGCGGGCACTATCGCCCATGGCGCCGTATAAAGTCACTTTGATACTCTCTATCAACTCCTGCTGGCCACTGCTGTCATAAATAGCGTCATGTTCGCCATTGATGAACCCTTGATAACAACTGTGGTTATGCCAAAGGCCAATAATTAGGTAACGGTCATGGTCCAACTTGCCACCAAACTGGCCTAAAAACCCTTCAACCTGTTTAAGCGCTTGCCAGTGACTTTGAGTGGCGCTAAAGGCATCAAAGTGTTCAGGCTTAATATGTAATTCAATGGCTTTTAATAACATCTGGGCTCTCTATGGTGGCACTCATATAAGTATTACAATAACCCGTCAGCTCAATACGCTGCGGGAGCAGTTGCAGCTGCACTTTACCACCCCGCTTCGACGCTTGGAATGCTGTAAGTGTTTGTTTGTCTAATTTTTCTGCCCATAAAGGCCCAATACCCGTATATAAAGAGCCCGTTACCGGATCTTCATCGCCACCATTGGCTGGCCAAAAATAGCGAGCATAAAAGTCAAATTCTACATCACTATGGCTTTTCGCCGTTACCGCCACATCTCGCGGTGCTACGGCCTTTATTGCCTCTAAATCCATTTGGGTAGCAACTACGGCTTGCTCATTTTCAAGCTCAAGCACATAACATTGCTGATTGACATAGCAAGCTTTAATTGGCTGATTAATACTGTGAGTCAGTACTTCTGGGGTAGCCACTGACTGTAATGGCCTCAAAGGTAAGCTCATAGTGATATAACCATCGCCTTTATTGGCTAGCTGCATATCACCGACAGCCGCAGCGGTGATGGTGACGGTTTTTAATAATGGCTGCTGTCTAAATATCCAAAAGGCACTCGCCATGGTGGCATGCCCACAAAAATCGATTTCACTTAAAGGTGAAAACCACCGTACATGATAGTGATCTGGAGCGCTGGCAACTAAGAATGCCGTTTCAGATACCAAATGGATCGCAGCCATTTGCTGCATTAAATCATCGTCCAACCATTGCTTAAGGATCACCACAGCTGCACTATTGCCGCTAAAGGGTCCCTGTTTAAAAACATCAACAAATCCAACCTGCATCAAAAACCTCAAAACACCAAATTAAAACCTTAACTTAAAATATACATCAAAAACCGCAAAATAACACAAGTACTCACCAATAAAACCCCAAATAATAACATTTAAAAATAAATGCGAACAAAATAACAACAACTAACGACCATCTCAAACAAAATCTTTTATACTTTAAAATCAACAAATTATATTTAAAAAACACAGAGTAACGACATCAACTCACTTTACTCTACGACTTTTTGTGTGATTTAAGTCACTTTAACTTGAAATGCATAACTTAGCTCCTATAATGCTCAAAACCGGAGAGTATGAAAATGCCTCTGGTTTTTTTGTGCCCTAAGCAAAATAACGGTGAACTCACCACTGCAATTAACGAATACTAAGGAAATACCATGCGTATTGAACAAGACTTGAAATTAGGCTTTAAAGATGTGTTATTCCGTCCAAAGCGTTCGACCTTAAAAAGTCGCTCTCAAGTATCTTTAGAACGTACTTTTAAGTTCAAACACAGCCAACGTGAATGGACTGGTGTTCCAATTGTTGCTGCAAACATGGATTCGGTGGGCAGCTTTGAGATGGCAAAATCTCTCGCGACAGAAAAAGCACTCACCGCTGTGCACAAGCACTACACCCTAGAGCAGTGGCAAGAGTTTGTTAACGCTAACGATGCATCAGTACTTAACCACGTAATGGTTTCTACTGGTACTTCTGAGCGTGAATTTCAAAAAACTATCGACATTATGGCAATGTCAGAAGAGCTAATGTTCATCTGCATCGACATTGCTAACGGTTACTCGGAAGTACTGGTTGAGTTTGTTAAACAAGCACGCGCTCAATTCCCTGATAAAATCATTTCTGCGGGTAACGTAGTCACTGGCGACATGGTTGAAGAGTTAATCCTAGCGGGTGCAGACATTGTTAAAGTCGGTATTGGCCCAGGTTCAGTATGTACTACCCGTGTTAAAACGGGAGTGGGTTACCCACAATTGTCGGCAATTATCGAATGTGCTGATGCCGCCCACGGTCTTGGCGGCGTAATCATTGGTGACGGCGGCTGTACTTGTGCAGGTGACGTAGCCAAAGGCTTCGGCGGTGGCGCTGACTTTATGATGCTTGGCGGCATGCTAGCAGGCCACACGCAATCAGGTGGCGAAGTGCACGAAATTGATGGCAAGAAAGTCGTTAAGTTCTACGGCATGTCCTCTGAAAGCGCCATGGACAAACACAACGGTGGCGTGGCTAAATACCGTGCTTCTGAAGGTAAGACCGTATTCCTGCCTTACCGTGGTGACGTAGCTGATACCATGAACGACATTCTCGGTGGTGTTCGCTCTACTTGTACTTATGTGGGTGCCGCTCGTCTTAAAGAGCTAACTAAGCGTACGACTTTTATCCGCGTACAAGAGCAAGAAAACAACGTCTTCGGTAAAGAATAAACCCGAGCCATTTATTGCTGATTAAACCCGCACTTGATGCGGGTTTTTTATTGCCTAACATTCATGCTAGTATCAATGAAAAGGACTTTAATAAGTACATAAATACATGAAATTAATAAAATTTATATTATTACTCGGTTGCTTTTTAAGCCTAGAGAATGCCTTTGCCAAGCAGGCATTACCTATCCAATATGCCAATCACCAATGCGAACTTAATAACGCCCAACCCGCACTCACTGAGCTAATGGATGTGCCTCAAAATAGCACTGCCCATTTATTATTAGAAGATCCCCAGCAGGCCATGTTATACCGTGCTTGGTTGACTGATACCGCCCGCAAAACCCTAGATGTGCAGTACTTCATTTTTACCCTCGATAACATCGGCACCATTGCCCTGGAGCACTTGGTGCGTGCTGCCGATAATGGCGTCAAAGTAAGACTGCTGATTGACGACATTATGCTTAATGTAAAGTCAGACTCTTTAAAGACACTGCAATCTCACCCGAATATCAGCATTAAAGTGTTCAACCCCATGTTAAAAACAGGCAAGAACATCGTGCAGCAGCTACTTGGGGCGACTTTAGCCTTTACCAAATTTAACAAGCGGATGCATAACAAAACCTTCATTCAAGACGGTCAAGTGGCCATTACCGGTGGCCGCAATATCGCCGATGAATACTTTGGTTATGATAAAGACTTTAATTTTATTGATAGGGATATTTTAGTTATCGGTGAAACCGCCAATGATATCAGCCAATCGTTCGAACATTATTGGCAAGCCAGAGAGTCCATTGCAGTTGATAAATTAATTGGCGCTAAAAACTATAACCCAGAAGACTTTGAGTCCTTATACCATTACAGTTGCGATCCGGCTAATTTTGCCCCCAGTGTGCGCAATAGATTGGCAAATATGCCAAAGCAATTTGAGCAAGATAAAGCGAACTTGATTTACGCCAGCAGCCAATTTTATTACGATCCTCCGAGCAAGAACGATACTTCCATAACCCTTTCTGGTGGTAGCCATACACTGGACATCTTAAGCCAACATTTTGCCAAAGCTGAAAAAGAAGTGATCATTCACACCCCTTACCTGATCACCACCAAAGAAATCCGCAAACTCATCAAAACCACTGTCGCCCGCGGAGTGGAAGTAAAAATCCTAACTAACTCTATGTTAGCCAATGATAATCATGAGGCCTTTAGTGGCTATCAAAGAAACCGCAAGTCATTATTAGAAACTGGCGCACAAATTTTTGAGTTTAAGCCAGACCCACAAATAAAAAACCAAATCCTACTTGATGAACGTTGGATGCAATTAGACAAGCCGCCGGTATTTGGTCTGCACTCAAAAACCATGGTGATTGATAGAAAACACAGCTTCATTGGCACTTATAATTTTGATCCCCGTTCGGCGCATTTAAATACTGAGTGCTTTGTTCACCTAGATTCGGTAGAATTCGCTCAACAATTAATGCCCCATATGCTGGCGCCGTTAGCGCCTGAAAATGCTTGGCAAGTAACCAACGATTTTAACCCTGATCAATACGCCGATTTTAAAACTCGTGTAAAAGTGTTATTACGTCGCTGGGTACCCAAATCAATACTCTAAATAGATGACAAACTATGCATTACCTTTTCTTTACCACCGCCCTGTGGGCCTTTTCATTTAGCCTCATTGGACAATATTTAGCAGGGCAAGTAGATGCTTGGTTTGCGGTTTGGTTAAGGGTAGTGTTAGCGGCGGCGGTATTTTTACCTTTTATTAAGCCCGTAACTAAAACTCTAGGGGTAAAACTCGCTAGCATAGGTGCCATCCAGCTCGGGCTTATGTACTGTTTTTACTATCAGTCATTCTTATTTTTAAGTGTGCCTGAAGTCTTATTATTTACCGTGATGACCCCCGTTTATATCACAGTGCTTAATGACATTTTAGACCAACAGTTTAAGCCAAGATACCTAGTGGCGGCACTGTTAGCGGTAGCCGGGGCGATTGCCATTCGTTATAACAACATTAGTGACGATTACTTAACCGGGCTATTGATGGTGCAAGGGGCAAACCTATGTTTTGCCATAGGCCAATTGAGTTATAAACGCCTGATCAACCAAGCCCCAACCCCTATCTCACAATTAAATGCATTTCCTTGGTTTTATTTAGGCGCCATAGTACCAACCACGCTTGGCCTTATGGCTTTTGGTGATCTCGATAAATTGCCTAGCACCGACTTGCAATGGGGAGTATTAATTTACTTAGGAACCATCGCTTCTGGTTTAGGTTACTACCTATGGAACAAAGGTGCCACGTTAGTAAATACTGGCACTCTAGCAACCGCCAATAACTTACTTATTCCTGCGGGATTAATTGTTAACTTAGTTATCTGGGATAAAAGTAGTGATCTGGTCAAACTTAGCCTAGGTGGCTTATTGATTGTCGCCGCGATGTGGATTGCACAAGGGGCGAGAGAGACTAGGAAAACGAAAGCTTAAATGTTACTTTTACTATTGGCTATTAAGCATAACAATTAAAAGAAGAATCATGTCACGGACGAACTTATACCTTGTATTAGGGCCTATTCTGGCCCTAATTAGCTACTTTACCACTCAATCTTTAGGGTTAACCCAAGCCCAAGCCGCCGCACTGGCAGTTACCGTATTAACCGTTTGTTGGTGGGTGACCGAAGCTCTGCCAATTCCAGCTACTTCATTGGTGCCCTTTGCGTTGTTACCCCTTAGCGGTGTATTAACTCACCAACAGGTTTCCAGCAGCTTTGGTAGCCATGTGATTTTGCTGCTAATGGGTGCTTTTATGTTATCGAGTGCCCTTGAGAAAAGCGGCGCCCATAGACGTTTAGCCTTGTATATGATCAAGCTCATCGGTTCGTCGAGCGCCTATCGCTTAGTTTTAGGCTTTATGTTAACGACAGCATTGCTCAGTATGTGGATTTCAAACACTGCCACCACCTTAATTATGCTACCGGTAGCCATGGCCATCTTGTCCCATGTGGACAATAAAAAGCTAACTATCGCATTGATTTTAGGCATAGCCTATGCCGCCAGCGTAGGTGGCATAGGCTATGCCGCCAGCGTAGGTGGCATAGGCACCCCGATTGGCACCCCGCCGAATGTTATTTTTATGGCCATTTATCAAGAACAAACCGGAACAGAGTTTAGCTTTGCCCAATGGATGCAACTTGGGGTGCCGGTAGTAATTTGTGCGATTCCGCTAATGACTTGGTGGCTAGTGCGCGGGGTAAAATTAGAGCAAGCGATCAAACTCACAGAAGTAGGCCCTTGGCGCGTAGAAGAACGCCGTACGTTAATTTTATTCGCGCTAACTGCCGTCGCGTGGATCACTAAAAGCGCGCCATTTGGTGGCTGGAGTGGTCTACTAGGATTAAGTGGTATTGGCGATGGTACCGTGGCCATGCTGTTTGTGGTGTTAATGTTTATTACCCCTAACGGCAAAGGCGACAGAGTACTCGATTGGGATACTGCCAAAGGCATTCCTTGGGGGATGTTATTGCTGTTTGCTGGTGGTATCGCCCTAGCTAAAGGCTTTAGCGCTTCAGGCCTAAGTGAGTTACTGGGATTGTGGTTACAAGGGCTCGCCAATTTGGATGTATTATTGATGATGCTGACCATTTGTTTGGTTGTCACCTATTTAACCGAGGTAACCAGTAATACTGCCACTGCAACCTTATTAATGCCGATCCTTGCCGCCGCAGCCATGGCCTCTGGCTTTGATCCATCCGTATTTATGATCCCAGCAGCCATGTGTGCCAGTTGCGCCTTTATGTTGCCAGTGGCCACTGCGCCTAATGCGATTGTGTATGGCACCGGTGAAATCAATATTAAAGACATGGTGGCCAAAGGCGCAGTGCTTAGCCTATTTGCCTCGGTGATCATCGCCCTTGTGTGTTATGCGGTGTTGATTTAGTGAAAAACCTACCTGCCAGTGGTTATGCCGTTGCTACGGTATTCATGTGGAGCTCGCTTGCGGCACTCACGGTACAAATTAATAGTCTGCCACCGCTATTAATGCTTGCGGTGTCGCTGACCTGTGCCAGTGGATTAAGTGTGCACCACTTCCGCCAATGGCGCGCGCCACTAAAAGACTGGGCCATAGGCCTGTTAGGGATTTTTGGTTATCACTGGCTGCTATTTAGCGCGCTAACCCAAGCTCCCGCGGTAAATGCCAATTTAGTGCAATATTCTTGGCCGCTACTCATTGTTATTGGTAGCACCTTAATGCAAGCCAACAGCCACTTTACCAAAACCACATTGATGGCCATTATTCTTGGGATTGGCGGGCTTATGCTGGCGCTTGCCAATAATTTAGCAGCCTTTCAAACCCAGCACATCAAAGGCTATCTGTTTGCCATTGCTGCGGCATTTGCTTGGGCCAGTTACTCACTGCTTAATGCCAAGCGTAGCAACCAAAGCACCGGGCTTATTGGCGGCTTTTGCTTTGTTGGCGCCATTATTGCCTGGCTTAGCTTGTATATAGGCACGCCAAGTTTCAGCATTGCCACAGTGACGACCCAGCAATGGTTAGTCATGCTGGCATTAGGTTTTGGCCCCATGGGCTTAGCTTTTTACACCTGGGACATCGCCATGAAAAAAGGCGATGCCAAATTTAATGGCACCCTTTGTTATGCGACACCGGTATTATCAACGCTGTTTATATTAATTGTCGCACAAGAGCCGCTGACGCTGCATTTAGCAATAGCGGTTACTCTGGTCACCATCAGCGGCATTGTAGCCGCCAAAGAGCGTAATAATGGCTAATACTTCTATTGCCTTTTTTGACTTTGACCACACCCTCACCCATAAAGATGGTTTTACTGCCTTTATCAAACAAGTCGTGCCGATGCACCGTAAAGTGCTTGGGGTGTTATTATTATGGCCGCTTATTTTGGCGTATTATGCAGGCCTAATCTCTGGTGGACGATTAAGGCCGCTAATTATTTTCATCGGCCTTAAGGGCATGAGCGCAAAGCAATTGACACAAGCCGGTGAGCATTTTGCCAAACATGGGATCCCGAGTATTTTAAACCCAAAGGCGATGGCTAAATTGCAATGGCACCAACAGCAAGGCCATAAAGTGGTGATGGTCTCGGCATCCTTAAGCGCTTATATGAAGCCTTTTGCTAAAAGCATTAATGTAGAGTTAATATGCTCCCAGCTTAGCAGCCACAATGGCCAACTAACCGGCAAATATCAGCACAGTGACTGCCACTCAAACCAGAAGAAAATCAGAGTTTTGTTAGAGTATCCGTTAGATATCTATCAAGACATCTATGCCTATGGTGACTCAAAAGAAGACTTAGCCATGCTAAGCTTGGCCAGTAAGGCCTATCTAAATTTTAACGCAGTGACTTCATTCAAGGAGCCATTATGGCCACTGTAACCAATATTTATACTTACCCGTTGAAATCGGCCAAACATATTACCAGCATTAGCCACCATGTGGATGAATATGGCTTAGTGGGCGATCGCCGTTTTATTATTTCTGACTTACAGGGCAACATGCTGACCGGGCGCACTCACCCGCAAATAGCGCAAATTGTGTTTAACGCTGATAACCATAATATTTGCCTAAGTCACCCTAGCCTTGCCGATATCAGCATGGGCGTAGCCGAGTTTGGCAAAGACACCAAACCCATTACAGTATGGGCCGACAGTTTTAAAGGGCACCACTGCCACCAAGACATCGACGCTTGGTTAAGCCAATTATTAGGCGAACCTTGTATGTTACTTCGCTATGGTGAAGAATCGCTGCGCAGCGTCAAACGGTACCGCAGCAATAAACTGGCCTTTGCCGACGGTTACCCACTGTTGTTGATCTCTGAAGCCTCGTTAACCGAGCTTAATAAACGCTCCTCTGACAACCATGACATGCTCGAGTTTCGCCCGAACATAGTGGTAGATGGCGAGTCTGACTTTATTGAAGATACTTGGCGCCGCTTTAAAATTGGCGAGGTTGAATTTGAAGTGGTTAAACCCTGCTCGCGCTGCGTGTTTACCACATTAAAACTCGGCAGCAGCGAATACCGCGGCAACAATGAACCAGTAAAAACCCTAAAAACCTTCCGCCAAGGCAAGGACAACGAAGTCTACTTTGGCCAAAATGTGATTGCCCGTAACCAGGGCCAAATTAGAGTCGGCGATAAAGTAGAAGTTCTCAGTTACCAAACCCCAGAAGCCTACCCAGATACCAGTAAGGACACCCCAGCAATGGACAACAAAATGGTTAATGTATTATTTGATAACCTAGATAAATCACTGCAAATCAACACCCATGAGCCAATCCTCGACCAAGCCTTGGCCGCGGGTGTGTTTTTACCCCGTAACTGTCAAGCTGGCCGCTGCGGTCGCTGTAAGATGATCCTAGTATCAGGCGAAGTCAACCAAGGGGAACAAAGCGCCCTCACCCCGTTTGAAATCGACAACGGCGCGGTGCTAACCTGCTGTGCCACCGCCAAAACCGATTTGGTGTTAAACCTAGAATAATCACAGCGGCGCCTTAGGGCGCCGTTATTGATGACCTTTTATTGTATTCATTGCCAGTGTTATAAAAGCAGGCACAACGGTTGAAACAATAATTCCCAACCATAAATAGCAGGGCCTTTGATGCAATTGGCTCAACTCGATATTGGCCTAGTGGTGGTTTACGCCGGGGGGGCTATTGACTGTATAGACCGGAGAGTTGGGTTACAACTTGTTCGGACACATAGGTAACACATTCTATTATGAATGGCATGTATATA
>NZ_WINH01000124.1 GCF_010993985.1 Paraferrimonas sp. SM1919
TTATCTGCAACTGGTTGATGATACGGGCAGAATCATTCGCGATGACAAGCGTGGTGCTATAAGTAAAAACAGTAAAGGAATACTTGAGCGCCTCAATATCCCAGCAGAGAATTGGGCAAAAATCGTCAATGATTTTGGTAAGGTATTCCATGGCCCCGTGGGTACCTTGCAAGAGTATGATAAATACTGTGAGCACTTAGAAAGGCGGCGAAAGCATTTCAAACAAAGTTGCCAATTCTTCGAGTAAACATATCTGTTATCTATTCAATCTGTGCACCGCATTCGCGGTGGGTTAATGCTGCGTCAATTTGTGCATATAACCACTTAAAGCAAACAAACCAAGCTAATCGAACACAAGTTTCCCCCTCAATAGCCACTGACTAACCTCAACATGAGTAATGCCTGATTGAAGAGCAATCCTTAGTGTTGTAACTTATTGATTAATAATGGGTGGCTATAGTTAATTTTTGGGAAGGTAGGTTTAAATCACAAGCTTTATTAGATGAAGCCGCTGTACTTGCCTGTATGGCTTATGTGGATTTAAA
>NZ_WINH01000125.1 GCF_010993985.1 Paraferrimonas sp. SM1919
GTCTCTATTTGAACAAACGCTCTTGCTTTTTTACGATGCGCTTATTCTGCGCTTTATGGAAAAGAAAGGTTTAGACACGCACAAAATGTACGGTAAACATGCTAATTTAGAATAGCAAAAAAGAGGCTGGGACATAAGTAATTCAGCCAATGATAAACCTGAACGATTGAGAGTTCCTCACTTTTAATCGTTCAGGTTTTTTGTTGATTGTGAAAACAATGTTGGAAACAGGGTGGAATGGAGCGTAGGACACTCGACTCCTGCGGGAAAGAGAGGGAAAACGGAGATCCCGCAGCGCAGCGAGGAAGCTCAGGTTCCTCCCCGCGGAAAGCGAGTGGCCGTAGCGCAATGGAACGAACGTGTTGAGACAAACCAAAGAGATGGGAACAGCTAGTGTTCGTCTTTTAGAAGCAATCATTTTGTTATGTCCCAAACTCTTCTATATAAAAGGGGATTAGTCATCCCACTCAACATTCAATACATTTCCGTTCATCGCATCAATATCAACGTTGACTTCATGATTATCGTCAGTGTGAATTT
>NZ_WINH01000127.1 GCF_010993985.1 Paraferrimonas sp. SM1919
TGTAAAGGATCTGAACACAAGGGAAGGGTTGTCCCTGTGTGGTTCAGACTTTGTAAAGGATTTTACAAAGATAGTGGAAATCTCAAGTGGGTTGCTTGAGTACTGGACGTAGGCACGAATTTTGCCGAATCAGTATAAAAATTGTGTTTGCATTCTCTCTTCCCTTATCTCATTTATTTTATTGCAATCAATTTTGCCTTGCATGTTTAAAGAATATTATTAAATTGATTGTTGTTGCTTCTTCTATATTTCAACCCCCCCCTAGA
>NZ_WINH01000128.1 GCF_010993985.1 Paraferrimonas sp. SM1919
ACCTCAAATCCAGAGGTTCTTGAAATTCTGGGCTTATTCCCTCAACACCTGTAAAAAGAATAAAAACATATATATTAGTGGTGTTTGGTATGTTGGAGTAAGGTAAGGTCTGAAAACCCATTTCCTGGGCATCTTCCCATGAGGGAACATGGTTTCTCACCAACTCAATGAGTGGTGCTACAAGTATAGAAAAATATGGGACAAACCTTTTGTAAAAGTTTGTTAAGTCATGGAAGCCCCAAATTTTCCTTATACTTGGTGGAGTGGGCCACTCAGGAATGACCTTTATTCTCTTAGGGTTCGTGGGAACCCCTTGTCGCCATTTAAAAAATTAAGGAAAGTAATGCAATAAAACATACATTTTTCTGTATTTTCATATTGATTATTCCTACCAAAAAGTATGACAAACCTAAGGTGTCCCATATGAGCACCTAGGTTTGTATTGAAACAAAAAATAAGAACAAACCTACCTAATGAGTCCCTATGTACACGAATCATGAAGATGTTGGGTGCATGAGTGATTTTACAAAAG
>NZ_WINH01000129.1 GCF_010993985.1 Paraferrimonas sp. SM1919
GGGCGATATCGTCGATTTCGTCCGAGCCTCGCGGAACAGCATTACGCGGCGGTGAGCGCAGACTGCATCTGCGCCAGGCGCGCGCGCATCGAGGTGTCGAGCACTTCATCGCCCACCTGCACACGCACACCGCCGATCAGCGAAGGATCGACCGTCACGTGCGGTTGCAGCTTCTTGCCGAACTTGCGTTCGAGCGTGGCGACCAGATCGGTCAGGGGCGCGCCCTCGAGCGGGAACGCACTGGTGATCTCGACGTCGGCGGCGCCTTCGCTGGCATTCCGCAGCAGATGGAGTTGCGCGGCAATTTCCGGCAGCAGCGAAAGACGCTTGTTGGCGACCAGCAGGCCAACCAGTTCCTTCGCTTCATGCGACACCGGAGATTTCAGCGCCGACAGGAAGATCCCCGCCACATCGGCTTTGGAGAGCTTCGGATCATCGGCGACTGCCTTCATGTCGGGCACGGCGGCGATTTGCCCCATCTCCGACACGAGCTCAGACCATGCACCCAGATTGCCGGCCTTCGCCACGCGG
>NZ_WINH01000130.1 GCF_010993985.1 Paraferrimonas sp. SM1919
TTGAAGGTATAACTGAGATCCATCACGACTGTTTTCACATGATGACCCTTCTCTTGAAGATATCGTTTAAGCGTATCGGCTTTACGATCCGGTAAGATATCCAGTGGCTTCCGTGTATCTGCATCCGCAATGATCACTTGATATTTCCCCGCATTCGTATCCCCTTTGTAATCATCAATCGCAATCCGAGGAGGAAGGTGATCCACCTTCTTCACGAGGGGGGCCGCCAATTGATCAAACCGGCGCATGGCAGTTGTCACGGACGTTTGGAATTGATTCGCTGTGTCCGTAAAGTTCTTCCCTTGAATGAGCCGTAAGCGAAACGCTTGATTCCATTCCACTGTCTGACGCTGATATCGCTCTACAAAACAGGCTTTCTCCGCAAACCGCTTCCCGCATCTGCACGCGTACCGGCGCTTTCGATAGAATAGATACACCCACCGTTCAAAGAGCTTGAGATGTTGAACTTTTTGGATGCGGTAATCATGGATTCTCTCGGTTCTCTTCCCGCAGGATGGGCAACGATGAT
>NZ_WINH01000131.1 GCF_010993985.1 Paraferrimonas sp. SM1919
ACCCAAAGGTGCGCTCGACCACCCAGCGGCGCGGCAGAACGGCAAAGCCCGTTTGCTGCTCGTGCCGGCGCACCACCTCAACCACGAAGTCGAGGGTCGCGGCCCTGTCCATCAGCGCCGTGCGGTCGTAGGCGCCGTCTGCGAACAGGTGTTTCACACCCGGCCAGCGTTTCTTCACCGCTTCCAGCACCGCCAGCGCCCCCGTGCTATCGGCAATATCCGCCGACGTCAGGTTCACCATCAGCAGCCGTCCATCCGTGTCCACCGCGATATGCCGCTTGCGCCCGACGATTTTCTTGGCCGCGTCGTAGCCACGCTTGTCGGCCGAGGGCGCTTTGACTGTCTGGCTGTCGATGACGCCCGCACTCGGGCACGGCTGCCGCCCAGCCAACTCCCGGTCCAACATCAGCACCACGTCGTGCAGCGTGCGGAACAGGAAGCGACGCATGAGCCGACGAAACCACCAATACACGGTTTGCCAAGGCGGGAAGTCGTGAGGCAGCATGCGCCAACCGCAGCCCGCT
>NZ_WINH01000016.1 GCF_010993985.1 Paraferrimonas sp. SM1919
CCGTTATTGGTCACTAGAAGTATTTAAGAAGACTCTCCACTATGCTTTTTCTGCCGCGAAGCGGCTTCGTTCAACAAATTGCTCAAGTCGACAGCTAACGTTTGGCGGTTTTGGTTCGGTCAAATTCAGTGATTATGGTGGATTTGTTTAAATATCGTGATGGTTAGCTGCAACTTAGCAAGGCGTTAGGTTTACAGGAATGTCGAAGCATTAAGATGAATTTGAGTAATAAAAAACTACTTATCAGTTTATTAATTACCATTATTACTGGAGCAATATTTTGGAAAATAGCGAAAGATGAAATTTTCTATCTTTGCTCCAATTTTTCGGCTGGAGTAACGAAATCAATTGTAATTAGACAATTAAATACGGCTAACCTATCTAGTTACATGAACACTTCTAATGATAGCGGTTCGACTATTGTATTTAGTAGTAAGGTTTATTTCGTTAGCAATCAATGTGTTATAAAGTTAGATGAAAGTGAGAAAGTTATACATGCCAGCTTTATGTAAACCTAACAAGTGGTTGCATCCGACACCTAAAGCTCCGCTCCCTTCTGGATGCTGTCGCCACCGCGACTCCAAGCTAGAAAAGCTAAACTCTAATCAAAACAGCCGAGTGCAGCAGAAAAATGAGAGGTTCTGCACCCTCATATGTGCAATAACAAGGCAGCAAATGCTTTTAGCCCGTGGAGTTTAGCTTGCCTAAATGACTCGGGTAAAAGCATTAAGCGAACGCAGTTAGTGTGCTTATGAGTAAGCAGAAAAGCCGCCGTCTAGGGAATAGGTGTCTTCATAGCCTAGACCAATAAGATACTGTGCTGCTTGCTTTGATGAGATGCCGTGGTAGCAAACCACTACCACTGGATCATCGAATTCGCTGACGGCCATAAAATCTTGCATGGTTTCGTTGCTTAGGTGAATGGAACCTTCAATATGACCTTCGTTGAAGCTTTGGGGATCACGAATGTCTACAATATGTAGATTGTCATGCTGTTGCATCATTTGTTGTAATTGTTGTTGGTTAATGCAGGTAAAGGTTTGCATATACAGCTCCCACTAATTAAATTTTTTGGCTATTTTACCCACAAATTCGGCAATAGGCGATTGCTGCGGCTTGATTTTTTACTCCTAGGATTTAGCATGTGCGCTTTGATAGCACATTAGGCAGATAAATGACCCAATTACACGCAGTACAGCGACTCTTTTTAGAACGTAAGGCTAAATCTACTCGCCCTTATCTGGCTCGTGGTGCGGGCATTGATCGCTGTCAAGCTTGCCAGTTATCCAAAGCCTATTGCCAGTGCCATATCCGCCAGTCGTTAAATTCTGATGTCGCTTTTTTGCTGATCATGCACGATGCCGAGGTATTAAAGCCAAGCAACTCTGGCCGCCTGATTGCTGATATGATCCCTGATACCCACGCTTATATTTGGAACCGCACCGAGCCCAATGAAGAGATGCTAGCGTTGCTAGAAAATGAGGCTTATCAGCCGTTTTTAATTTTCCCCCACGATTATGCGGTTGATGGCCAAGCTAGGGTATCCAGTGTCACCTTAGAATCCGGTAAAAAGCCATTGTTTGTGATGCTCGATGGTACTTGGCGCGAAGCCAAAAAGATGTACCGTAAGAGTCCATACTTACAACAAATGCCAATGCTGTCGTTCCAACTGGATGGGCCTATTACTCGCTATACCCTGCGTGAGGGCGTTCGTGACTTCCAAGTCGCCACCGCCGAAATTGCCAGCTTAGCCATCGACGCCGCCGGCGAACCGCAAAACGCCAAAGCGCTACAAACCTGGTTCGAAATCTACTGCGAAGCCAGCTTCAGCGCCGCCACCAAACCCACCAAAAGCTACCGCTTGCCCTTAGAGCAACTGCAACAAGAATTTCTTACCCAAATCAAAAACTAAAAAAGCTCCCGAAGGAGCTTTAATCAATAAACTTTAAGATAACTAAAAAAAAGTAGTGGCGAATCTCAAGTACAAAAGCTAGATCGCTAGGCGGCAAGCTTTCTCAGCCCTATGAGCTTAGTTCGCTAAGTGATTAGGGTGAGAAAACGCAGCCAACAACGCGAGGTTGCTTTTTACGAAGAAGAAAGCCCTAAAATAATTTAGGACTTCCTCTAAATCATAGTGCCAGTAGCAAGGCTACAAGCTTTGACAGCCCGGGGAGCTTAGCTTGCCTAAGACTTAGGTGCCAATGCTCAGGAAACGCAGCTAATGGTGCTAGGATGACCCAAAAATATCTGCAATCTCATTGGCTGAGAAACAAGGCACCCGAGGGAGCCAGCCCGGGGAGCTTAGTTTACTAAGTGACTCGGGTGGCGAGCGAGGGTAACGCAGTTAATCAGTCTAGGAGGCCGCAGAAAATACCTGCAATCTCAGAGGCTTTAGAGCAAGGCGGAGATGATTTTTAGCCCTGGGAGCTTAGTGCGCTAAGTGACTAGGGTAAAAATCATCGACAACGCAGCTATTAAGCTTCTGAGGCCGTAGGTGGCCAGGTGAGGATGACCTTTCCGGAGGAGCCTGAATCCATAACATCAAACCCCTTCTGAAACTCATCAATATCAAAATGATGGGTAATAATCGGGCTGATATCTAAACCTGACTGAATTAAGCTGGCCATCTTGTACCAAGTCTCAAACATCTCGCGGCCGTAGATGCCTTTGATGATTAAGCCTTTAAAGATCACCTGTGACCAGTCAATCGACATATCGCTGCCAGGAATACCTAGCATGGCAATTTTACCGCCGTGATTCATGGTATCTAGCATGCTGTGGAATGCCGATGGCACCCCAGACATTTCTAAACCCACATCAAAGCCTTCGGTCATGCCCAGCTCATTCATGACGTCTTTTAGGTCTTCTTTGGCCACGTTAACGGCGCGGGTAGCCCCCATCTTGCGGGCTAAATCTAATCGGTATTCGTTAACATCGGTCACGACCACATGGCGTGCCCCAACGTGCTTAGCTACGGCGGCAGCCATAATACCAATTGGGCCGGCACCGGTAATTAATACATCTTCACCTACTAAGTCGAAGCTTAGGGCGGTGTGTACGGCATTACCAAATGGGTCAAAAATTGAAGCGAGATCGTCTGAAATATCTTCTGGAATTTTAAAGGCGTTGTAAGCTGGGATCACTAGGTATTCAGCAAAACTGCCCTGACGGTTTACACCCACACCAAAGGTGTTGCGGCATAGGTGAGTACGGCCAGCACGACAGTTACGACAGTGACCACAGGTAATGTGGCCTTCACCAGAAACACGGTCGCCAATGCTAAAGCCACGTACTTCTTGACCCATGCCTACTACTTCACCCACGTATTCGTGGCCGACAATCATAGGCGCTGGAATAGTCTTTTGTGACCACTCGTCCCACTTGTAAATGTGCATGTCAGTGCCACAAATGGCAGTCTTACGAATTTTAATTAATAAATCGTTATGACCACATTCTGGCATTGGTGCATCCACCATCCAGATGCCTGGTTCTTTATGTAACTTGCTTAGGGCTTTCACGCGATCACTCCTAGCTCTTTACCCACCTTAATAAAGGCATTAATGGCATGTTCAAGCTGGTGCTTGTTGTGTGCCGCCGACATTTGGGTGCGAATACGAGCCTGGCCTTTTGGTACTACCGGGAAAGAGAAACCAATCACATATACGCCTTCTTCAAGCAAACGCGCCGCAAAGTCCGCCGCTAGCGCTGCATCGCCAATCATTACCGGAATAATGGCGTGATCGGCACCCGCAAGGGTAAAGCCTGCTGCGCCCATACGGTCGCGGAAAATTTCGCTGTTGCGACGCAGGGTTGCCCGTAATTCGTCACCACCTTTAAGCATGCGCAGCACTTCAATAGAAGCCGCAGCAATGGAAGGGGCTAATGAGTTAGAGAACAAGTAAGGGCGTGAACGCTGGCGTAACCAATCGATCACTTCTTTTTTCGCCGAGGTGTAACCGCCTGATGCGCCGCCGAGGGCTTTACCTAAGGTCCCGGTAATAATATCAACACGACCCATCACATCGCAGTGCTCATGGCTACCACGGCCTTGCTCACCCACAAAACCTACGGCGTGGGAATCATCCACCATCACTAAGGCATTATATTTATCTGCCAAGTCACAAATGGATTTAAGGTCAGCAATCACACCGTCCATTGAGAACACACCATCGGTGGCAATTAACTTATGACGGACACCCGCTTCGTCTGCAGCTTTAAGACAAGCTTCTAGCTCTTGCATATCATTATTGGCATAACGGAAGCGCTTAGCCTTACATAAACGCACACCATCAATGATTGAGGCATGATTTAGGGCATCAGAAATAATCGCGTCTTCCGGGCCTAATAACGTTTCAAATAAACCAGCGTTAGCATCAAAACACGATGAATATAAAATGGTGTCTTCCATACCTAGGAATTCACTCATATCACGTTCAAGTTGCTTATGGATATCTTGGGTGCCACAAATAAAACGCACTGAAGCCATACCAAAGCCATAGTTCGCTAAACCCTGTTGAGCAGCAGCGACTAGACGCGGATCATTGGCTAAACCAAGATAATTATTGGCACAAAAGTTAATTACTGGTTGGCCACCAGCAACATTGATATTGGTATTTTGCGGCGAGGTGATCACTCGCTCTGATTTATAAAGGCCTTCAGCCTTTACTTGCTCAAGTTGAGCATTGAGTTGGTCATAAAAAGCGGCGCGCGTCATAGGGATCCCCTCATAAAAAATTAGTCACGCTTAACGGTGCTATTTTACCGAGTTTTGTGAGTCGTCACAGTATTTTTATTTAATCTCGCTCATTACTTTTTCTAATAACAAAAACCCCTGATAAACAGGGGCTTATAGTTAACCATATTAGATTTCGTCTTGGAACTTGATTTGCTGCTTGCGAAGACCATCAACTATTGGATTGAATTTCTCTTCCAAAACATGTCGTTTAATCTTCAATGTTGGGGTCAGAATGTCATTTTCTATTTCCCAATTTTCCGATACGATTACTAATGCATCTAAAGTCTCATGTGACTCTAAAGTAGGATTAACTTCACTAATGGTTTGTGCCAATGATGCACGCACTTGTTCGCGGTCTTGCTTTTGCGCGGCTTCCGACAGTTGCACCAGCGCGATAGGGTGCGGTAAGCCTGAACCAATCACACAGGTCATTTCAATTAAATGGTTCTGCATGATTTTACGCTCGATAGGTACTGGAGAAATGTACTTACCTTTGGCGCTCTTGAAGTTATCTTTAACACGGCCAATAATCTTGACGTAGCCGTCTTCATCTAACTCGGCGCAGTCACCGGTTTTCAAAAAACCATCAGCCGTGAAAGTATCAGCGGTTTCAGCTTCTTGCTTGTAATAGCCTGTCATTAAACCTGGGCTCTTAAATAGCAGTTCTTGGTTGTCACCAATTTTTACTTCACATTCAAGGCCTGGTTTACCCACAGTACCAATTTTTGCTGGGTTAAATGGGTAGTTCAAGGTCGCGTAAGCGCCGTTTTCACTCATACCCCATGCTTCAGTAATATTCATACCAATACGCTGGTACCACTGCAATAGCGAAGCAGGAACAGGAGCGCTACCACAACCTAGCACGCGAGCATCCGCTAAGCCTAATTCGGCACGAATTTTTTTAGCCACAACACCTTTAATAATTGGCAGCTTAAGCAGCAGCTCTAACTTTGAGTGGCCAATCTTGGCAATCACGTTCTGTTGGAATAATGTCCATAAACGTGGCACTGATAAAAATAGCGTTGGCGCAGCACGCTTAACATCGTTGACAAAAGTGTCTAGCGCTTCTGCAAAGCCGATAGTACCGCCATAGTAGAATGATGCGCCTTCAATGTAGGTACGTTCGGTAATATGGGCCAATGGAAGATAGGATATGACGCGATCTTCGGTTGTGGCCGCTAAATCCTTTGCAACCATTGCGCTATTATGGCCGTGGGCGCCATAGGTGTGCATCACTCCCTTAGGGTTACCGGTAGAGCCTGAGGTATAGATCAACGTCATCAGTTCGTCTGCTGCTAACCCTGGGTAACTTTCAGCGGCCTCAGCCATAGCCTGCATTTGCTGCCAAGAGTACTGACAAGGCATTGTCGGATAGGGAAAATCCATACGCAGAATGTTGCCAGGAATCGCTGCTTCTTGCTCTTGGTAATGATCTAATTTACCTATGAAAATAGCTTTAGCTTCACTGTGCTCAATCACATAACTAATGGTTTTAGTATTGGCCGTTGGATAAATTGGCACAGAAATAATGCCACCCATCATGAGCGCGATGTCAGTAATAAACCATTCAGCACAGTTTTTTGAAAGAATGGCTACCTTATCGCCTTTGTGGATGCCAAGCTGATTTAATCCAGCCAACAACTTCAATGCCTGCTGCTTTACTTCACTCCAAGTATAATCTTGATACTCACCATTAATTGGCTGACGAAGGTAAGTTTGTTGTGGCTGAGTTGCGACCCAGTGCTCAAACATTTCTAGGATTGGTTTGGCTGACATTTTGTTACACCCTGATAGTGGAATTTTATAACCTATAATTGATGCCTAGTATGGAGCACGATTATGCATAATCCATATTCACTAATAAGCTCAACATCATAGTGTTAACAGACACACCATAATTGTAACAGAGTGGTGACGATTTGGTTGCTTAATTAAAGATTTTGACTGACTCTGGTACAACCAGAATCAGCCATAGAATGCATTTATGCCTGCTGAATACGTTGCCACCAAGCTTCGTCGGCGACAATTTGGCCTTGGTCATCCAGTTCCGGGTAAGGCAGCCCTTTTTGCTTGCATAATTGGGCAAAAATTGGGTGGCCACCTTCAAATAGTATTCTGTGGCAAATCTCAGCATCTAAGCTACGTTTACCGTACATTCCAGCATTTTGACGTTGTCTTTGTGCTTCATAAAGGATCAGCGCCGAAGCTACTGATACGTTTAAAGACTGCACCATACCTTCCATAGGAATAATGATATCTTGATCCGCAAGGGCCAGCGCTTCGTCAGAAATACCGGTTTTTTCTTGCCCCATGATAATGGCGGTCGGCTTGGTATAATCAATTTCCCTAAAATCGACCGCAGTTGCCGACAGATTAGTGGCTAATACCTGCATGCCTTGGGATTTAAGCTCGGTGATTGCTTCATTGATATTGGCATGCCTTTGTGAATCTACCCACAGCTTAGAGCCACCAGAGCTGTTTCTGGAAACACGGAAGCTTTCATCATCCAATACACAATGCACCTTAGAGATACCTACCGCATCTGCGGTTCGCATAATGGCGGCAAGGTTATTTGATTTATGTACCATCTCTAAACACACTGTTAGATCTGGCTGACGGTTATCAAGCATTTGATTAATTCGAGCAAAACGTTCAGGGCTCATTTCAATACCAATTTCATTTATATAACAATAAAGGCAGCCACAGGCTGCCTAAAAAACTTTTTGTACGGGCGCTAATATAGAGTCAACTGCCCCTACACAATTAGCACACCGTCCATTTCAATTAATGAACCCTTAGGTAGGGCAGCAACACCAATCGCTGCGCGGGCAGGGTAAGGCTGTTCAAAATAACGCGCCATAATCTCATTTACTTTAGCAAAGTTAGCTAAATCCAGCATAAAGATATTCAACTTAACGATGCCAGCCATAGAGCCACCTGATGCTTCACATACCGCTTTTAGGTTTTCAAACACTTGAATAACTTGCTCTTCAAAGTCATCACTTACCATTTCCATTGTCGCTGGCACTAATGGAATTTGGCCCGATAAATAAACTGTGTTAGCTACTTTAACGGCTTGAGAATATGTGCCAATTGCCGCTGGGGCATTTTCTGTCGCAATGATGGTTTTGTCACTCATGTTAGTTCCTTTAATTTAGTTTCTAGAGATTCTAAGTACTTCAGGTAGAATTCGAATTTGGCGCATAACATTAGCTAGATGAACTCGATTTTTAACCCCAATAAGTACATTAATCATATACACTCGACTGTCTTTTTCTTCAGTGCTTAAGTTATGAATGTTGGCTGCTGATTCTGCAATAATTTTTGTTAATCTAGCTAAAGTGCCTGTGTGATTAACAATTTCGATGCGAATTCTAGCCTGATATTCGGATTCTTCATCTTGCTGGGAAGCCCACTCCACCGGGATATATTTATTCGCCTCTGATTCATAACCGCGAATATTCGCACAAGCTTCCATATGCACTACCAGCCCCTTACCTGGACTGACGTGGGCAACAATATGATCTCCCGGTATTGGCCTACAGCATTTTGCAAAGTTAACCAGCATGCCATCTGCACCACGAATAGGTAAGTTATTAGCTTCATCTTCTATATCAAAACTATTTTCTAGTTTTTTACCCAAAAGCATCTGTGCAATCACGATACTCATGGTGTTGCCTAAGCCGATATCGAGCAATAAATCATCAAGGTTATCATGCTTGGAGCGCTCAATAACCTCCTGAATTAATTGGGGTTCAATATCTTCAAGCTGCACATCACCTAAAGAGTGACGTAATAATCTCTTACCGAGAGAAATTGCATCTCTGTCTTCGAGGTTCTTAAGTACATGGCGTATTTTAGCCCTTGCCTTACCGGTTACTACAAAGTTCAACCAAGCAGCATTAGGTCGCGCCCCCTTGGCTCGGACAATTTCAACGGTTTGTCCAGACTCTAAAGGCTGACTTAATGAATAAGGTTGGCGATCGACCTTGGCACCAACACAGGAATTACCGATATCTGTGTGCACATGGTAAGCAAAATCAACAGCGGTAGCACCAACGGGTAATTCAATGATCCGACCATTGGGGGTAAATACATAAATTTCTTCAGGGTAGAGATCGGTTTTCACGTTCTCTACAAATTCAAAGGAGTTACCCGCACTTTGCTGCAAATCAAGCAATGATTGCATCCACTTACGAGCACGTCTTTGTGCAGTCGTATCTACTGGTTCACTGCCTTCTTTATAGAGCCAATGGGCTGCAACGCCTTTATCCGCCATTTGATCCATATCCTTAGTACGGATCTGGATTTCTACCGGCACACCATGCGGTCCCAATAAAGAAGTATGTAAAGATTGATAGCCATTCACTTTTGGAATCGCGATATAATCCTTAAATCGACCTGGACGAGGTTTAAATAGGCCATGCATTGCTCCCAATGCTCGATAACAATCCTCAAGCTTGTCGACGATAATACGAACCGCGTATATATCCATAACCTCTTGGAATTGCAATTCTTTTGAGCGCATCTTGCGATAGATGGATAGTAGATTCTTTTCCCGACCAAGTAGTTGATAATTTATCTGCCATTCCTGTAAGCGAGCATGGATTTCGGCTTCAATGTTATCGAGTAACTCTTTCCTATTACCACGATCTTTTAGCACCCGCTCTTTAATGATTCGATGGCGCATCGGGTAATAAGCTTGAAAACCCAAAAACTCCAGCTCATTTTTAATATCATGGATACCTAGGCGGTTTGCGATGGGCGCGAAAATCTCAAGGGTTTCACGGGCAATACGACGGCGCTTATCGGGTCTTAAAGAGCCTAAAGTACGCATATTATGAGTACGATCGGCCAGTTTGATTAGAATAACCCTAATGTCTTGGGTCATCGCCATGAGCATTTTGCGAAAGTTTTCAGCTTGAGCTTCCGCTTTATCACGAAACTTAAGTTTATCTAACTTCGATACGCCCTCGACGAGTTCCGCAACCGTTTCTCCGAACAACTCAGTTAGCGACTCTTTAGTGATGTGAGTATCTTCGATGGTGTCATGCAGTAGAGCAGCCATAAGGCTTTCGTGGTCGAGGCGCATTTCCGATAGTATGCGCGCTACGGCCACGGGATGGGTGATGTAGGGATCACCACTGGAACGCATTTGCCCTTCATGGGCATCACGAGCAACGACATAGGCGTGCTCAAGTAGCGCTACTTGTTCAGCCTCCAAATATGTTGACGCAGATTCTTTAAGGCTTTGAAACAAGTACAAAGGTGCAACTCCTAAGGCTACAGGCTAGTGCGGCCCTCAGCAATGGCAGCTACCGCAGCAATTTCTGCCGCTTCTTGTTCGCGCAATGCTTGGCGATCTTGATTATCTAAAGTATCAGCGTCCACTAAACCTTTTTCAATCTCGCGCAGGGCGATAACGGTTGGTTTGTCATGCTGCTCATCAACCATTGGGTCTTTACCTTGTACAGCGATCTGGCGAGCGCGGCGAGCGGCAACTAGAACCAGGTCAAAACGGTTACCAATTTTTTCAACGGCATCTTCTACGGTTACACGGGCCATGATGCAAGAACTCCTGTTATTAGGGGGTAAAATGACGCGAAATTATACACGTACTCAATTAGTCTGCCAACAACTGTTTTATCATAGTTTGATGGCGTCGACTTTGTGATTTAGTTGTTAACTTAGTCGCCTTGAGAATGGTTTGCAAGTCATTCAAAGCATTATCAAAATCATCATTAATGATGAGGTAGTCATATTCCGAGTAATGGGACATTTCAGAAATGGCCTCATCCATACGAGCAGCAATCACTTCGGCGCTGTCTTGACCGCGATTTTGTAATCTTTCGGCTAAGCTCTCTTTGCTCGGGGGCAAAATAAAGATACTGACGGCCTCAGGTTGCAGTTTTTTTATTTGTTCAGCTCCCTGCCAATCAATATCCAAAAATACATCGACGCCATTCGCTAATTGACGTTCTATACTTTGCTTCGAGGTACCATAAAAATTACCAAACACCTCTGCCCATTCATAAAATTCATGTGCAGCAATTAAGTGTTGAAAACTGTCTTTATCAACAAAATGATAATGCTGGCCATCCACTTCCCCAGGGCGAGGCTCACGGGTGGTATGGGATACAGAAACTTGTGCTTTTAGGGTTTCTTTTCTCAGTAAGCCATTAATTAGGGAAGACTTACCCGCGCCGCTTGGTGCGGAAACAATATATAAAGTGCCTCGGCTCATGTGGATTCTCGAAATGCGCTATAAAATGAAATATGCATAATTTATTTGCACGTTAGACGAATTATATCATAGCTTTATATTATAAAGCTTGCCTAAAATTTGTCTTTAAAAAGCACCGTAGGTAAGTTATCCACATCACCCATTATTAGGATTTTTAATGATTGAACAATGGCAGCAACACTTTCACCTTTGGATAAAGCAATTTAACCACTTTTGCCATCACCTTTGGCACAGAATTGGCGATGATCAGGTAAAAACGTTATCTGGCCATCTCGCCTTTGTCAGCTTGTTATCCTTAGTTCCCTTAATAGCGGTGATGGTCTCTGTATTGTCAGCATTCCCTGTATTTGCCGACCTAAGAGAAACCATAGAAGGCTTTATCTTTCAAAATTTCTTACCAACTACTGGCGCCAATATTCAAAGCCATTTAGGGCAATTTGTAAGTAATGCTTCCAAAGGCGGTGCCGTCGGTATTATTGCGTTAGTGGTGGTGGCACTGCTGCTTATCGCCACCATAGATAAGGTATTAAATGATATTTGGCGAGTGGATAAAACGCGACCTCAAATTACCTCTTTTGCAATTTATTGGATGGTGCTAACGTTGGGGCCAATTTTAGTTGGAACCTCAATTGCCCTCTCTAGCTACCTACTGGGCATGGCGATGTCGCAAAATAGCCAGCTAGGCTCTGGAATTTCTCTGTTACTTAAGTACCTGCCCTTTTTCTTGTCTTGGTTGTCATTTATTTTGCTTTATATGGCGGTACCAAACTGTAAAGTCAAGTTTAAACATGCGCTAACCGGAGGTCTTTTTGCAGCCATTATGTTTGAATTAAGTAAGAAAATTTTCGCGATTTATGTCAGTCTTTTTCCAACTTATGAAGCCATTTATGGCGCCCTAGCAGCGATCCCTATCTTATTCCTTTGGGTGTATTTATCCTGGGGAGTTTTACTTATCGGAGCTGAAATTACTGCTTCATTAACTGAATGGAGAAAATCTTTTGCGACACATGAAAATTAACACAATATTGATTCTGTTGAGTGCGCTTATCAGTGGTTGTGCCAGCACTCAACCTTCGACTCGAACCGATGTCATCGAGTTTTTAGACTCAGCTCCGCAACAGGCGGTAGATAAGCTTTATCAAGGCTTGCTGCACCATAATTACCTTGCTCAAAAGATTGAAGGTAAAGGCGTAGTAGTACAGTTTGATAGTACTCAAATGATCCTACAACCAGCGATCAGTAATCAAAAGGATGGCATTGATAGAATCGTAGTGAATCAATATTTTGGCGTTCACCCAAAATTTGTTGGTAATCGTCAATTGTTGGCTCTCGTTGCCAATTTAAATCGCCAACTGACTTTTGCTAAATTTGTATTTACCCAAGGGGGTCAAGTGATCCTAGTACAAAGTTCAATGACTTTTATTGAAGACCTTGACTTGGAGGAACTTAGGCGCTTTATGTTATGGGTAGACGAAGGCTTGAGACAAGTAGGCACTAACTTACCTCCTCAAATGGCCACCATTATCATCCCATTACCCCTTATGAAATCAGGACAAGCCTTATAACCATGATTGCACTTATCCAAAGAGTCGCTAACGCTAAAGTAGAAGTATCAGGTAAAACCATAGGCGCAATTGACCAAGGGCTATTGGTTCTTTTAGGGGTTGAGAAGGGCGATACCAAAGCTCAGTTAACCAAGCTTGCTGATAAAATTATGCATTATCGTTGCTTTGAAGATGATGCTGGTAAGATGAATCAAAATGTCCAGCAAATAGGGGGGGCATTATTAGTTGTGTCACAATTTACCCTAGCTGCGGATACTCACAAAGGATTACGACCTAGTTTCTCGAGTGCTGCAGAGCCTGTCATTGCAGAGCAAATGTACCTCGATTTCATCGATTACTGCTCACCTAAAATTACCACCGAAACAGGCTGTTTTGGGGCTGACATGCAGGTCAGTCTCATCAATGATGGACCGGTAACATTTCACCTAAAAAGCTGATTAACTGACAGGTCTGATGAGTAAATAACAAAAGCAGTGCTAGTATTCGCGCCACCAAAATTAGTAGGCAGGTTTTTTACGTCTAAACTTGTCAGATGGGCACATGTTTAATCATTTTAAGGGGAAACTGTGGCGTTTTTTATTGAATATACTTTCAAGGGTAAGAATAAAACCATTGGCTTTGCTAATGATAGGCACCACGATATGTTTTCTGCTGTTTGCAAAGAAGAAGGATTAGATCTCAATCTTTACCTTGATATGGAACAGCAATTGCGTATGAGCACCCGTGACAAAGTGGCCATCAGGAACTTTCGCGACAACTACTTTAAAAATTTGGGATTAACCAAAATACAAGTAATTCGCAAAGAGTAAACATTTAAAAGTCCCCTAGTTTTCAAGGGGATTATGCAAACTTACTAAATACGCCTACTCTTAGTGGGTTAAGTTTGCCTTTAATCAGATATAGGTGATGAGGTACTATGAAAAAGTTAACTCCAATTACACTTGCAATAGCAACTGCAGTAATGGGAACTTCAACAGCATACGCAGCAGGTTTCCAAACAACAACTCACTCTGCCACCGGCATGGGTCGCGCTAACGCGGGTGAAGCAGCAATTGCTGACAATGCTGCGGCGTTAATCCGTAACCCAGCGTTAATGGCTATGTTTAAAGAAACCCAATTTTCAGGTGGCTTAAACATTGTTGACCCGAAGACTAATTTGACCAACATTAATCATTCAGGTCAGCCCCTACCAGATCAAACCAATATTACTGCTGTCACTCCAGTACCAAATGTTGCTTGGGTTATGCCAATCAACGATAGCTGGGCAATTGGTGCTGCTGCATTTTCTAACTTTGCGACAGGTTCTGAATACAGCAAAGACTTTAATAATATGGGTGTTGCTGGTCTTTTTGGCGGTAAAACACAAGTTACTACAGCCAATCTAAACTTCTCTGCTTCATATCGTATAAATGAGCAACTCAGTCTAGGTGCTGGTATCAATGCCATATACGGTGTGGGTGATTTCATGCGCACCGCACCCGCTCTAGGTGGCCTTGCTGATGTTAACTTCCAAGGTGATGGTGTCACTTTTGGTTGGGACGTGGGTGCTGTATATGAAATTAATGCTGATCACCGCTTTGGTGTGAGCTATCGTTCTGGCGCAACCATTGAAGCCAAGGGCAATGGTACTTTTAGTGTTGTTGAACTAAGCAGCTTAAAATTAAATCTGCCTGCAATGGCTGAGTTCTCTGGTTTCCACCAAGTTGCTGACAAATGGGCAGTTCACTACTCAGCCCAGTGGACAGGTTGGAGTGCCTTTGATGCGGTTAATTTCTTCGCCGGTGATGATTTAGCTTATGCTAAGCAATATGGTTGGGAAGATAGCTACCGCGCAGCTCTGGGTACGACTTACTCTTTGAACCAAGATTGGACCCTACGTGCAGGTCTTGCTTACGATAAGAGCCCTGTTCCAGATAGCAAGCGCAGTATTTCTATTCCTGATTCAAACCGTGTTTGGTACTCAGCTGGTTTTGGCTACAAGCTAAATGAAAAGTCAAATCTTGATTTTGGAATTACTTGGATTGATGGTGAAGCAACTCAAATCAATGAAGCAATTCCGGATCTCGCAACTATGTCAGGTATTACTCAAACTGACGCGCTTATCTACGGCCTACAATACAACCGTAGCTTCTAAGCAAACAGATAGGCAAAAGGCGCCCATTGCGGCGCCTTTTTTATTAATAATGTTGGGTCAATCGTAACAATAACTTATCCATAGCTCGATAACTTAAAGCCTGTAAAATATGCTCCCTTTGCACACTTTCCTTATCAGATAAATCCATAATACTGATCGCTACCCGCTGCAAACGGTGATAGCTTCTGATTGATAAGCCTAGCTTCTCCACTGAGCTTTCTAAAAAGTCCAATTCAGATTCGGGTATTAAATCTAACTGCGCAAGTTGTGTTCCGCTCAATCGAGTATTTAAACAGCCCTGGCGACTGAATTGCTTCTCTCTGGCATGATTAACCCTCTCCAGCAGACCACTATCATCTTCGATTTTTTGTGTTTTTTCCCTTGCCTGCTTTAAGCTGCCTGGCGGCAGTTGTGGCACTTCAATTGACATGTCAAAGCGATCTAAAAATGGACCAGATAATTTGTTTAGATATCTTAAAATTTGTTCATTGGTAGCCCTAGAGTTTTCATCAGCAGAACCACATGGACTTGGGTTCATTGCGGCAATAAGCTGAAACTGAGCAGGGTATTTATGCTTATGGGCGGCTCGGGATATATACACTTCTCCTGATTCAAAAGGTTCCCGCAGACTATCGAGAACGCTTTTGGAAAATTCGGTCAACTCATCTAAAAATAGTACCCCATTATGGGCTAAAGAAATCTCACCGGGACTGGCATGGGGACCACCACCTATTAACGCAACCGCGGAACTAGTGTGGTGTGGACTTCGAAATGGAGGCTTCAACAAATCACTAGGGTCAACCTCATAACCACTAATAGAATGTATTGCGGCGGTTTGTAGCGCTTGGGGTAAGTTTAGTGGTGGCAGTAACCTGCTGAGGCTGTTAGCGAGCAAAGTTTTGCCGGTTCCCGGAGGCCCTAGCATCAGCATATGGTGACCACCCGCAGCAGCAATCATCAGCGCCTGCTTTGCATGGGACTGGCCAATAATATGACCAAGCACCTGGGTCTGAGTCAAATTGGACTGTGGGTAATTAAATTCGGTATTTCTCTCTAAGGTTAATTGTCCTGTTAAACCGTGACATACACTGATTAATGACTCACATAATTGCACCTGATTATATTGTGCTAGGTCGTTATCAGCCGCATTCAGTTTGGGAATATATAAGTTATGCTCGGCATCTTGTGCGGCTATGATGACCGGCAACACTCCCTTGCAGTGGCGCACTTCTCCTGCTAACCCCAGCTCACCAATAAATTCGCTATTCTCGATACAAGAGCAAGGTAATTGTTTGGAGGCAACTAATATACCAAGGGCAATGGCTAAGTCGTATCTGCCACCAAATTTGGGTAACTCAGCAGGTGCCAAATTAACCGTGATCCGACGCATTGGAAACTCTAATCCAGAATTAATAATGGCACTTCTGACTCTTTCTTTGGCTTCTTTGACTGAAGCTTCAGGTAATCCCACCAAATTAAATGCTGGTAACCCTGTGCTTAGGTGCACTTCGACTTCAACTAGTGGCGCCGCGACTCCAGCTTGCGCTCGAGTGAATACCTTGGCTAATCCCATTGCAGTTATTTAAAATCCTTCGTAACTAAATGTTTGCCCACCAATAGAGGCTTCGTACATCAAGCCCCCTTTAGCTATGGTGAACACCGCCATACCATTAACATAATGACCAGTCGCATTGGTCTTACCTGCACTGGCAGAATTACCCATGCTGCCGGCATGGGCATTGGCTCCTATAGTAATCGCCACCGCTGAAGCCTGAGCGCCAAACTCAAAGCTTCCACTGACAAATTCATCAAAAGCGGCTTTATTCTTAAAGAAGATAATTTCACTGTAAGCTTGGCCACCAAGCTGAAAACCAAAAGTTATTTGCGTTAAGCTGGTTTTACCTAGCGGTTTGCCTGCTTGATATACCGTGCCTTCACCGTAGGCCCCACCTAAGCCAAAACCACCTTTACCAACCGTTGGGAAGATGGCATAGCCATAAGCACTGCTAAAATAGCTCGCTGTTACCGTTGCCTGCTTGAAGGTTGCAATCGTTTCAGCTTCATCTGCACGAGATACCAAACTTATCAGCGTTGCAACTAATACCAAAAGTATTCTCATTATGATTACCTGTTATCGGTTCACTTCAAGTATAGTCATAAACTAATTTAAGCGATTAAGCTTGATCATGAATTGGGGGTCGCAGACATGCCTTGGCGCTATAACTATCTCACAGCATTACCCCATTTATGTTCTGAAGAGATCCCACAAGGGCTAACTAAGCCAGCTTGGATTCTGCAAAACCAGCAACTGGCTGACGAACTGTCTATCGACTTGAATGCCCCCCAGTGGTTGACACTATTAGCTGGTAATCAACAACGACATAAAAGTTATGCGCAAGTCTATAGTGGTCACCAGTTCGGTAGCTATACCCCTAAACTAGGAGATGGTAGGGGCGTATTTCTTGGTGAGCGACAGCACCAACAAGGTTTTTGGTATGAAGTTTTTTTAAAAGGTTCAGGCACTACCGCTTATTCTAGGCATGGCGATGGCAGAGCCACCCTGAACGCTTGTATTAAAGAATTTTTAGCAAGTGAGGCCATGTACCATTTAGACATCGCCACCACACGAAGCTTAGGTGTCATTCAAGGTAACAACAAGATCATGCGGGATACTCAACATCATGCAGCGATCACTGTTCGCGTCAACCAGAGTCATATTCGCTTTGGTCATTTTCAGTACGCTCGCTGGGGCATGCACAACAACCCTCAAGCCCTGCAACAATTATTAAATTTTACGCTGCGTGAATTTTTTCCTGAACTTGCTTGTGATCAACAGGGGTATCAGGCATGGTTTGCAAAGGTCGTAAAGCGCACTGCCACATTGGTGGCCAAATGGCAAAGTATTGGGTTTACCCATGGGGCAATGAATACCGATAATATGGCCATTTTAGGCGATACCATTGACTATGGCACCTTCGCCTTTTTAGACACTTATAATGAAAGCTTGATTGCCGACCCAAGTGATTATGAAGGACATTATGCTTTTAATATGCAACCCGCTATCGCCTTATGGAATCTGCGAAAATTAGCTGATGCCGTCGATACCCTCATCGATGGCGAAGCCATGCAATCAAGCTTAAATCAATTTCAGCAGCACTTAGTCACGGCGTTTTTAGACCATATGTGCCCAAGAATGGGTTTAGCCCGTCACCTTGGTGACCGGCAACTACTCGATGTTATCGACACTTGGCGTTCGCTATTGCAACAGGCAAAGCTCGATTATAGTTACTCGATGCGACTACTGAGTCAGTATACGGGCAGTAATAGCCAGCAATTATGGCCGCAACTAACACAATTGGCCCCCATGAAATCCTGGTTGCAACAATTCCATCAATTGGTTAAAGCTTTTGACAGCAACTGGCGCCAACAACGGCAAAATTACAACCCTGCGGTTATTTTAAGAAACGGTTATTGTCAGCAAGCTATTGAACAGGCTAAAGTTGGTAACCTAAAGCCTTTGCAGGATCTTTATGTCGCCATTCAACGGCCTTATGATGAGCCGACCCATGCGCCCTATTTAAGTCAGCCACCAGCTATTTCAATATAAGGCTAGAACGACTCCCGTAACCACTAATCAATCAAAACAGCAATAAATTATGAAATTTTTAAGATATGATGCCGATCACCAGCAACTTTTATTCAGTGTAGATGTCGATAAAGTAGATGATCCCAAACAATTGCTTGAATTGGCTTGTGAGCAATTAGGGCTACAACTCCTTAAATATGAGCATGGCGCCGATCGAGCATTTGCTTTAGTTGATTTTGAGGGCTGCAACCTTGAATGGCACTTTGAGCATTATTCCGAAGTAATGTGGTTACATAGCGATACAGAGGAAGGTGCTGACAACCTTAACTTTTTAGCCAATTGGCAGCAAAGAATATGACCGCACAATTTGATTACCAAAATTTAAGTCCTGATTTAATTCTGTATGCCGTGGAACAGCTAGGGATCTATCCAGAAACAGGACTGCTTGCCCTAAACAGTTATGAAAACCGCGTCTACCAGTTCCGCTGTGATCGAGGCAATCGTTATGTGGTCAAATTTTATCGCCCCCAACGCTGGACTCAGCAACAAATTCAAGAGGAACTTGATTTTGCAGTTGAACTCGCTAACCAAGAAGTGCCCATTGCGGCACCTATTGCTATTGATGGGCAAACCCTGCATCAATACCAAGGTTATTTTTTTGCTTTATTTGCATCGGTTGGTGGGCGCAGCTTCGAAGTGGATAATTTCGATCAACTTGAAGGCGTTGGACGCTTCTTAGGCCGCATTCACAACATTGCTCAAAGTAAAAGCTTTCAATTCCGCCCCACGGTCAGTGTGCAAGAATTTGGTACCCAAGCGCTCAGCTACTTAAAACAACAAGGACAATTACCCGCGTTCTTAGAAACACCGTTTTTTACTATAGCAGAGCAATTGCTAAATAAAGCCCATGAAGGCATGCAAAGCGTCAACTATAAAAATCAGCGTCTGCACGGTGACTTACACCCAAGTAATATCTTGTGGACGGCCGATGGCGCAAGCTTTGTCGACTTAGATGATGCGAGAATGGGCCCCGCCATTCAAGATATTTGGATGATGCTTAGTGGCGATAAAGCGAATCAATTAGCGCAACTCGACACCATAGCGGAGGCTTATGAGGAATTCAGTCAATTCCCCCATCAACAACTGGCGTTAATGGAGCCTTTGCGTGCTTTAAGAATGTTACATTATGTGGCGTGGTTGGCCAGACGAGCTAACGATCCTGCATTTATTCAGAGCTTTCCTTGGTTTTATGAAGATAAATATTGGGAACAGCAAATACTAAGCTTCAAAGAACAATTAGCCGTTTTAGATGAACAGCCTTTATCTTTGAGGTTTTAGACTTAGTGCTATTTATGATAAAGTTTTTTACAACAACTACTCCACATGATTTAAGGATTTAAGGATGAAAAAGTTTTTTGCTATTGCTCTTGCGATATTGCTTACTCCAGCAGCTGCTTTAGCGCAATTTAAAGAAGGTGTGCATTATGAAGTACTGCCTACAGCCGCCACCAAGACGCCAGAAGTTAAAGAGTTTTTCTCTTTTTACTGCGGCCATTGTTTCAGTTTTGAAACTGGCCAGTTACCAAAACTAAAAAGCAAGTTAGGCCAGAATGTTAAATTTGAGCAAAGCCATGTAGATTTCATTCGTGGCAACATGGGGGTTGAGGCCACCAAAGCTTTATTAGTCGCCCGCCTGACTAATGTAGAAAAAGACTTTAAAAAGAAGTTTTTCCAAGATATTCACATTCAACGTAAGCCTTTTAATAGCGTTAATGACATTAAAGCTTTATTTGCAGAAGTTGGTGTCGATGCTAAGACTTTTGATGGTGCCTACAATTCATTCATGGTTGACCAAGGTCTTCGTCAAATGCAACTAGCTCAAAAACAAGCCCGTTTAACCGGCGTACCAAGCTTCGTTGTAAACGGCAAGTATAAAGTATTGAATTCTGGCGCCAAGAGCTGGGATGAAATACATGAAATTATTCAGTACTTGACCACTAAAAAATAATTTTCTCAATACTTAGCCAACTGCTTACCTTCAAGGATGGTTTGTGACCTAAACCATCCTTGCCATAACATTTTGATTGAATTGCACTCGGTTCGTTTACTGTCTTTCCCGATCCCTGGTATTGCGATACTTCTGTAAGCCCTCCATCTCAGCAGCAATAATGAGTTTTGAAACTGCAAGCGGCTAAAGCGAGCAGCCTTTGAGTAGGTCTTGGGTCATTAAGGTCAGCTTTGCCGATTGGTTGTTATACCCAAAGGACTGGGCCACGATAAGTCATGGCATTCCAAAAAACTTTCAAAAAAAATCCCTAAGCAGTGGCTTAGGGATTTTTGTATAACAGACAGGCATTTGCTTACTTTTTTATTCGCTATAATGCGTCTTTGACTTCTTCGTTCATACGAGTAACTAACAAGCCAATAGAATCCTTAAATTGTTGCAACTCGGCATTAATGGTTTGTGATTCTGTTTGTAAAGCTTGGTTCTGTAAGCGTAACTGCTCGTTTTGTCGTCGTTCTTCCTCAAGCTCCATTTTTTGTAACTCAATGGTATCTAATGCTGCTTGGATTTTCGTTTCTAGTTGACTTAATAACTCTAAACTCATAATGCTATTCCTTAGTAAACACTAACTTATTGATTGTATCAGGGAAATCAATACTTCAAAGAATAAAATGGTATAAATTGTCATTTAAAAGATTAAAAACACCTCAGTTAGTCCTTGTTGCCACATAAATCATAAAAAATAGGCTAATCTTTGAAAGCAATGGCGAAAAAATGTATAGTGCGCCGGTTTATCAGCAATCACGCTGCTCATTCCATAAGTAGGATCGTCCCTTGATTACAGCATCTAATATCACCATGCAATTTGGCTCTAAGCCATTATTCGAAAATGTTTCAGTTAAATTTGGTGGCGGCAATCGCTATGGCTTAATTGGAGCCAACGGTTGTGGTAAATCCACATTTATGAAAATCCTAGATGGTACCCTAGAGCCTACCGCTGGTAATGTTTCTGTGCCGCCCAATACCCGTGTTGGTAAACTAAATCAGGATCAGTTTGCCTATGAAGAATTTTCCGTAATTGACACTGTAATTATGGGCCATAAAGAGCTTTGGGCAGTGAAGGAAGAGCGTGATCGTATTTATTCTTTGCCAGAAATGAGCGAAGAAGACGGCATGAAGGTGGCCGACCTGGAGACTGAATTTGCCGAAATGGATGGCTACAGTGCCGATTCAAAAGCAGGCGAACTGTTACTTTCTGTAGGTATTCCTACCGAGCAGCACTACGGCCCAATGAGCGAGATCGCCCCAGGTTGGAAACTGCGTGTACTATTGGCGCAGGCGCTATTTTCTGATCCAGATGTATTACTACTGGACGAACCGACCAACAACTTGGACATTAACACCATCCGTTGGTTGGAAGGCGTCATCAACGACCGTAAGAGCACCATGGTTATCATTTCCCACGACCGTCACTTCTTAAACTCAGTATGTACCCATATGGCGGATATTGATTACGGCGAGTTAAAGGTTTACCCAGGTAACTATGATGACTTTATGAGTGCATCAACCCAAGCTCGCGAGAAGCTACAAGCTGAAAATGCCGCTAAAAAAGCGCAAATTGCTGAGCTACAAAACTTTGTTAGCCGCTTCTCTGCCAACGCTTCTAAAGCGCGTCAGGCGACCTCTCGTCAGAAGCTGATTGAGAAGATCAAAGTGGAAGACATGAAGCCTTCAAGCCGTGTTAGCCCATACATTCGCTTTACCCAAGAGAAGAAGCTGCACCGTTTAGCCCTAGAAGTAGAGAACTTCAGCCACGGCTTCGATGGTGAATCATTATTTGCGGCGTCTAATTTTATGATTGAAGCGGGTGACCGTGTGGCTATCATCGGTGAAAACGGTGTCGGTAAGACGACCATTCTAAAATGTCTAATGGGTGAATTAACCCCTAATTCAGGCATGATCAAATGGTCTGAAAACGCCACCCTAGGTTACTACGCTCAGGATCATGCCCACGAGTTTGAGCAAGACATGAACCTATTTGACTGGATGAGCCAATGGCGTCAAGAAGGTGATGACGACCAAGCGGTACGCGCTATCCTAGGTCGCTTACTGTTCAACCATGATGCCATTAAAAAGTCAGTTAAGGTGTGTTCGGGTGGTGAGCAAGGCCGCCTGTTATTCGGCAAGCTAATGATGCACAAAACCAACGTGTTAATTATGGATGAGCCGACGAACCACTTAGACATGGAATCGATTGAATCGATCAACTTAGCGTTAGAGAACTTTGAAGGCACCATTATCTTTGTTTCCCACGACCGTGAGTTTGTATCGTCAATTGCCAAGCGTGTAATTGAAGTAAAAGATAATAAGTTAAATGATTTCCACGGTACTTATGCGGAGCTGTTGGCTTCACAGGGCATCGAAGGGTAGATTTTTTAATAGGATTTCATCCTATTGACCTTGTTGTTAAGGGTATGGAGCTGCGCTCCATACCCTTTTTTTGTTTTCTTTTTAAGCTGCGCTTAGCTGGTGTGGTTTTCATTATTTTATTTCGGGATACCGATATCGGTTTCTTTTTAAAGCTGCGCTTGGCTTTTCGAGCTGGGAGTCGCGGTGGCGACGGCACGTCAGGGGAAAACAACAGCTTAATACTTCAGGCATCCCTGCCTTACGCCCTCCGGGTCTGCTAAAGCAGCACAAAATTGTTCCTGACAATTTTGTCCCCGACACCCCCTGAGCCGCCCCTTACTTTGCTTAACCAGAATTTTTCATTCGTCATTACGCTGACGGCTATATTCGCCATCCTTGGCTCTAACTAGCCTTACAGGCCATCCATGGCCTGAACAGCTATTTCTCAATCAAATTCTTCGCAAAGTCAGAGGGGAATTTGAGTAACAATACGGTTTCAAAGCCGATACTCAAACACGCTTTTGCCCCATTCCGAGTTACGAGTATCGAGCAACGAGAGCGGGCTTCGCCCTTCGAGGGATGAGTTATGAGCACATCGAATAAAGACAAATTGTCTATTACTAACAGGTGAACATTTCCACAGTTATTACTGTTCCGCAGATTAATTGGTGGCAAACATAGCCTAAATAAGCTTTTGGAAGGCTCGATAATCTTCCAATATTTAACTAAGTTATTGATTAACTTAAAAGTAGCCAAGGTATGTAGGGAAACCCTACATCAACAGGCTTGTTTTGCCGGGTGTGATTTTTAGTTTTTCCAATCTTCGCTGTAAATTTGTACTTTATTTCAACAAGTTAAAGTGACATAGTATTTGTAAGTTAAATTTTGTGCGGAAGATTATCGAGCTTCCGCTTAATAAGCTGTTAGAAATCAATCAGGATTAGCATGGACATCAATTGGCAGGGCTTAATCACGGGCGCAATAACAGTTTTTGTGATTACGTACTTTACAAAAAGAGCTACCTTCGCTGCGCAAGAAGGTGAATTAAAGTTCGGGCTATTTATAAAGGGCTTGGGCTTGGTCTGTTTGTTGTTTTCGGTAGTTCCATTTGTTGTATTAATAACTGGAAATTATCAGGTAGAGAAACCTGGAGAAACAACAGCTCTTATTGGTTTAACCATAGGCTTTGGCGTCGGTGCTATTTATACCATGGCTGAAGGGTTCTTTGTAAAAGGCACTTACGATGATACTACGATTCTCTTTTCAACTCCTTGGTCTGGCAAGAAAAGCGAGAAATGGGATGATCTTGAATCAGTAAATTTTAATGGCTGGTGTTATTGGTATGTGCTCAAATTCAAGAGCGGGAATGTAATTCGGTTGTCTTCATATTTGGGCGGTCATGGCTATTTATTAGAATTTTTGCAGGACCGTGGTTATGATTTCTAACAAGTTGCTGCACGCTGACACATATTGCTACGCTCGTTTTTGTGTGTCGCTGCGCTCCATAATACACAAAAACGCTCTCCCCAATATGTGCAGGTGAGCAAGGCGTTAGGCATCTAAATGAGAAACGAAGGATTAGTTAAAGTTCACGTATCTTTACCCAATCACTGGATGATTGGTGGCGAGTCTATGTGGGCAGAGCCGCTAGGGAATAATATTTATCGGCTTGAAAACGTTCCATTCTTTTCGTACTCGTTAAACTTCAATGATGAAGTAAAAGCTTTTGAGGACGATAACGGCATATTGGAAATTGAAAATGTCATAGCAAGAAGCGGTAACCGCACTCTCAGAATTATTTTTGACAAATCAATTGATAGAGATAAACAAGATTTTTATATTGAAAAAATTCGCGATTTGGATTGTTCATTGGAAAGATGGGATGAAACATACTTAACTGTCAATGTTCGTAAATCTGCTTGCTATTTAGATGTAATCAAAAAGTTTGATATCTGGGATGCGGAAGATATTTTTGCTTATGAAACATGTGACGAGCAAATTCCAGGATCCTTCGATGCTGAGCCGAATGACGATGCCTAACAAATAAGGATAGGCCGCAAAACGCTTGGCTTGCGCTCCTTCGTCGCTAATTTTAGCCAAGCATTTATGCGCCCATTAGCAAGGCGTTACCTCTCAAATCGTAAATCATTTTTGTCCAAAACTGAGTTAGGCTGAGCCACTATTGATAACGAACCGCTACTCAATTCACCCCTTCATTCTGCGCTTAATTTGATTGAGTTAATAGAGTTGCTAGGCATGGATGCCTAGTAAGAACTGTTGGAGGCAGGACGCCGAATCAGTTCGTACTCGACTATTAACGAGTGAAAAATTAAGACGAAGCAGATTGCGGGGGCAGGAGGGGAGTCCAGAGGGGAAAACTGGTTTTCCCTTCTGGGTGCTGTCGGCACCCCGACAAGTCCGTGGATATACTAGAAAAGCCAAGCGCAGCTTAATAAGAAATCAAACAGCTACACCTTATAAAAACCAACCACTAAATCAGAACAGCAAAGTAACCAGTGCCACCGTCACCACGATAACAAACAGGTCATAGGACGAAGTCCTATAATTAGAACTTATAACCCAACTCAATAGAAAAATGACGCCCTGGTTGGGTAAAGCGATCCAGTTCTTCAGCGCCTTGTTCAAAACCGCGAATATCTTGGAAATACCAGTATTTGGTATCGAACAGGTTATAAACCCCAGCGCGAATGGTCATGTCCTTCATTGGCGAAAAGTAGGTGGTAATGTCCATCACCGCATAGCCGGGGGCATTGGCAGGGGGGGCCGATTCATTGCTGTCACGACTTTCTAGCAGATCATAGGCCTTAGGTGGCTTCACGTCGTTTTCCCAGCCACGGTAGTCGGTACTGGCTGCCATGGTTAGGTTCATCGCCATGCCCCAGGTTTGTGCTTCGTTGTCGTAACCTAAGCCAAATACCGCTGACATAGGGGCAATGGAATGCAGCTCTTCACCGGTACGCTGATTGTTACCCTTAGAATAAGACACGCTTAGGCGTGAGTAACTGCCCTTAGGTAAGCCCACAGACTTGGCTAAATCGAGTTGGCCTTTAAATTCAGCCCCATAGATCTCAGCCTTGGCAATATTACGGTTAGTAAAAATGCCATTCGGGTAATCTGGATCGGTTCTATCAACGATCATTTCAATAAAGTTATGGTAATCGTTGTAGTAAGCAGACACTTCAAAGTGTGCCGCTGCTTGTTCATGGCGTAGACCAAACTCGTAGGTGCGGCTTTGCTCAGGCTTTAGCTCTGGGTTTGCTATCACTTCCCAGTCAGCCCCCTCAATGTTGTAGTACAGCTCGTTTAAATCTGGCGAGCGGAAACCTTCTGAATATTGGAAGAAGTTACTCCAGTTTTCATTGTAGTGATATACCCCGCCTAAACGGGTAGTAAAGGCATTACTGCGGTGATCTTTTAATTGGTTATTGCCTTTAGGGCGGGCAATATATTGGTCATAACGAACCCCAGCGGTCACCACTAAATCGTCATCTAAAAAGAACATGTTGTCCTGTAAAAATAGGGCGCGCTTTTCTGACTCTGCGGCAGGGGTTTCTGGATTCACCACATCGACGGTGCCACTGTCAAAGTCATGGTTTTTGTAATCTAAGTCGAAGCTTTTACGGATGTAGTTCGCCCCGTAAGTCAGCTGATGGCGACCATAGTCAAAGTTCAGTTCTTTATCGAGTTGTAATTCAAACTGCAGGCTAGAGTCATCACCATTACGCTCACGGTTGCGATTACCGAGTAGCTCAGTTTTATCATAGGAGTTGTGCTCACTGCGGCTGGCTTGGTAGGACAACTGCCAAAACAGCTTGTCGAACATGTCGCTATTGCTGTACCAGCGGTGGTTTAAGCCTACTCTAGCGCGGCTGTCGCGATCTTCACCGCGGGCGTTAGTATAGGTTAACCCTGGGAACCAGCTTTCCCCTTCTTTAGACAGCTGGGTAATGCTTAAATCTTTCCAGTGGAACTCATTGATCAAACCCAAACGGTGATCATCATTAATATGCCAATAGTTTTTAATTAAGAAATTATGGCTTCTAAAATGCAATGGATCCGCCTGGCCTCGGGCTGGGCCGTTAATGTCTTTGCCACTGGAATGGGTTTTGGTTTCATGGCCATTACGCAGGGTATAGATCATCAAACCTTCCCAGATGTCGGCGGATTTGGCTAATTCTAAGGTTTGCTTAAAGCCATTATTTACCCCTGAATAACCGGTTTTTAGGTTAATCGCATAATCTTGGCCTGCCTTGATCACATCTTGTGGATCTTTGGTTTTTAGCATCACCGTAGCGCCAAGGGCATCACTACCAAATAGACTAGAAGAAGGCCCTTTATTAACTTCCATGGCAGTGAGGGTGTCAATCTCATAGACATTGGCGCCTTTGTTCATCACATCGGCACCTGGGTTATAGGCATTCGGCTGCTCGACACCATCGACCATCAATTTAACCCGATTGCCTTCCATCCCACGAACATTAAAGTTACGGGTACCAAAGCGACCTCGGCCATTAGTCATCACCCCTGGCTCATACTTAACCGCATCAGCAAGGGTTTGTGCCATCTGCTTTTCGAGTTGCTGAGAATTAATTGCCGAGATACTGGCAGCAACATCACGCAAAGCTTGGTCACCACGGGTGCCCGTTACCACAATCACATCAAAGGCTTTTTTAGGTTCAGTTTGGTCTTGCTGCTCGGTGTTTTGTGCAAGCCCCCAAGGACTGGCAACGAATGCAGATAACATACTAAAAAGCCTAAACTTCATCATGGATAACCTAAAAAATAAATTGCTCAGAATAACAATAGCAGAGACAGCTAAATCTGAGATAAAGATAGCTCACTGTGTTTGAACTGGCCACAGTAGCAATTGATGTTATTTAAACAAGCAGTTAGGTGTAAAAATGAGGCCTTTGGTTTATGAGTTTACATAAGCTAATCCATAGCCAGATGATTAAAGTGCTGTGCCAGCTGTTTAAACTCTGCTTTGGCATCACCGACCGCATGCAACTGGAACAACTTAATCACTTTTTCGACCCCTTGGTAAACCCACGCCTGCTGGGGTTCTGAAGTATTGGCTTGAGATAACTTGTAGTTGAGCCAAAATGCCACCAGCATGCGACTGGTATCAGCAAGTTCAAATGCTTCGGTTTCATTTAACCTCAGCTTTTCTTGGCGCACTAAGTCCTTTACCATTTTAATGGCTCGTTCCACTAACTCATTTTGTAGGCTCTGGTATGCAACTTTAAGCTCATCATATTGGCTTAGCAGCTCAGTTAGGTTGAAGTATAAAAAGCGATAATCCCAAACCGCATGGAACATTAACTGAAAATCACTCCTTAAAGCGCCAATCTCATAATTCTTAGTCGACGGCGTTAAGAAATGTTGCTGCAGAGAATTTTGATAACCTTCAAAGATAGCCAGAATGATCTCTTGCTTATTAGAAAAATGATAGTAAAGATTACCTGGGCTCATTTCTAGGGCAGAGGCTATGTGATTGGTTGTTACATTTCGCTCGCCTAATTCATTAAACAATGCTAATGATTTTAAAATAATTTTATCTCGAGTCTTCACTTATCACTTTCCATGATGATTCTTTATGCAAAGCTATGTTAACATTAGCAACAAATGATACCAATAAAGCTTTACCCATGGCGCGGATAGTATACAGCACCCTCCTATTTATCTTAACTCCCTTGTTATTAGTGTATTTGCGGTCACGTTCTAAAAAAGACCACGCTTACAATAAGCGTAAATCAGAACGTTTTGGACTCAAAAAGCTTCAACAAACCGATTTACTGATTCATGCTGTTTCTATGGGGGAAGCTCAAGCAGCATTTAAGTTATTGGAAAAAATAAACCATCATTTTCCGCAGCTGTCAGTCACATTTACTTGTTCATCACCTACCGCATCAAGCTTGATCCAAAGTCAATTAGGTGACAAAGTTCAGCACTGTTACTTACCCTTTGATGTCAATTGGTGTGTTAAACGTTTTGTGAAACAAGTAAAACCGAAAGCTTGTATCATTATGGAAACTGAATTGTGGCCCAACTTGATCCATCAACTAAAAACAAATGGTTGTCATGTTGCCTTAGCCAATGGCCGCCTATCTGAGAAATCGTTTCATCAATATCAAAAGTTTTCCCGGTTAACCGCGAATATGCTGAAAAAAGTCGATTTACTATTGGTGCAAACTGACACTGAAGTAAAACGCTTTGTTAATTTAGGTGCAGACCCGCAAAAGTGCCATAGCTGTGGCAGCATTAAATTCGATATTAGCCCCAATAAACATCAAGCTGCGCTAACTAAAATTCTCAAGGCCAATTTAAATCGCCCTGTTTGGGTTGCAGGCAGTGTTCATCCGGGCGAGTTTAAATCTATGCTAAAAGCCCATAAAAAGCTTTTAGAAACTCAGCCCAACGTTTTATTAATTTTATGCCCTAGGCATCCAGAGGCTTTCTCAGAAGCACAGCTGGATATTATCGCCTCAGGTTTAACCTATACTAGCCGCTCAGTAACCGCGAAATTACCTAATGACGTAAATGTTATCCTTGGGGATAGCATGGGTGAGCTAATGGGATTTTATGGAATTGCCCAAGCTGCGTTTGTGGGAGGAAGCTTAATCAACAATGGTGGCCACAACCCTCTCGAACCGGCCGCTTTTGGGATCCCTGTCAGTGTTGGCCCATACCATCATGATTTTCTAGATATCGTTGAACAACTCGAGCAAACTGGTGGGCTTCAGGTATGTCCATATGTGGATAGTTTCGAACACTGGTTGTTATCAAACTTTGAAGACCAGCAACTAAGACAAAGCCGAGGCTTGCAAGCGATGGAAGTGGTTGCCCGTAATCAAGGCGCTAGCCAAAAGCAATTTGATGCTTTGTTACCGGCATTAACCACCGCTGCGGGCTAATCCCTTAAATAGATTGGTAACCCGCTAATAAGTGTTGCCAATCTGACTCTTGCCAGTGAAACAAAGGTAATTTGGCTTTTTGTTTGCGTAATGAACGCAAAAGTCTGTCTAAATTCGTTTGCTGCCAAGCCCCCGGTTTAGCTTTAAAGTGGCAGTTATCAAAATCGATTAAATATATCTGCTCACCATCGAATAAAATATTTTTAATATTTAAGTCACTATGAAAAACTAATTGTTGATGAAACTGAGCAATGGTTTTCCCCAACAAATGCCATGTCGAAGCCGCCACTGGTCCTTGCTCACACCAGGCTAACATATCTTGAGTATCGGCAATTCTCTTAATAATAATGTCACCTGTTACCCATAGGCCATTTCGAATACTCATCGCCGCCACAGGCTCAGGTACCGGTAAACCTAATTGGTACATTTGTTCTAGCATGGTAAATTCAGCCAGCGCACGAGAGCTCTCGAAACCTGTAAACAAGTACTTATCTTTACTGAATTTTTCCATTAAGCCACCACGATAGTAATGACGCAACACCCATTGCTGCTCTCCATGCTCGATAAAAAATGCCTGAGAACGCCCAGATGAATGGCCAACTACTTTGCCCTGTTGCTGCCAAAATTGTGGCTTAAACCAAGATTGATTCAATTGCACAGGTGCGAGTGTTGAACGTTTAATTTTAATAGCTTGCACTGGAATGTCTTTATTGCCTAAAGAGACTATTCTAACTAATTTCTTACTATTTTGTAGCCGTGGCATAAAAACTATTTAAATTCAGATGCCTTGATGGGTAAGTTTCATTAGCCTTTAGATGGCGGTTTATGGATAATAACCAACAAATTTCTGCAAGCTTTTATTATGAAAGAATCCATCTGCTTATTTAGGTTGTCAGCCATTGGTGATATTTGCCACGCTGCAGCTATGATCAAAGCGCTAAAAGCGAATAAACCCAATGCCAGTATTACTTGGATTATTGGCAAAATTGAATATCAACTCGTACGACATATTGAAGGGGTTGAGTTCATTATTTTTGATAAGAGCAGAGGTAACAAAGCTTATTTTGATTTATGGCGCACCCTAAAAGGCCGTAAATTTGATGCGCTGCTGCTTATGCAGGTGGCTTTACGTGCCAATATCGCCAGTTTAGGTATTCGCGCCAAGCGCAGAATTGGCTTTAATAAAGAGCTCGCCAAAGAAGGCCATTCTCTGGTGATTAATGAGACCATTGATAACCCAATCAAGCCCCACGTTCTCGATGGCTTTTTAGCCTTTGTAAGGCGACTTTGCCACAACCCTAATATTCAATTTGATGGCTGGGACTTGCCTATTCCAGAAGATAATCTGCTACAGGCTAAACAATTACTTAACTCAGAAAAACCCGCGCTAGTGATTTGTCCTGCTGCCAGCAAGGCTGAGCGTAATTGGTTGCCAGAGCGTTATGCGCAAGTTTGCGACCATGCCAGTGCCAACGGTTACCAAGTCTATATCTGTGGTGCCCCTACTGAACTTGAAAAGCAATTAGCGACAGACATCATCAGTCACTGCCAACAAAAGCCTGTCAATCTAGTAGGTAAAACGCCACTGCTAACGTTAATGGCTGTTTTAAAGCAAGCCAAAGCTGTGATTGCCCCAGATACCGGACCATTGCATATGGCGGTGACTCAGGGCACCAAAGCCATTGGCTTATATGCCCACTCAAACCCTGATAGAACTGGCCCCTATTTAAACCGAGAATTAACGGTCAGCGTATACCAGCAATGTATCGAACAACAAACCGGGCAGCCCCTAGCGGATATCCCGTGGGGCAAACGTGCTAAAGGCGAGCAGTTAATGGAATTAATCAGTTGTGAACAAGTGATCAATTCCATGGCCAAAATAACCAACTAAAATTAATAAATATTGCTATTGGAAGCCCCCATGTCTGAGCCTAAACGTTTCTTATTTGTGCCTGTATCATCCAAAGAAGGCATCGGCGAATATATGCGCTCGCTGATTATTGCTGATGCCATTAAACAACAGTGGCCAGATGCGCAAATCCAGTTTGTGCTATCACAGCAGGCCCCCTATGCCAGCACTTGCCCTTACCCAAGTCTAATTACCGAAAAGTCACCGACTAAGCATGTAAAAGAAGTTAATCAAATTGTCGATGCTTTTAAGCCTGATGCCGTCTTCTTTGATGCTTCTGGTCGTAAAGCTCAACTGAAGCATGCCTATTTAAGTGGTGCTAAGGTGATCTTTTTGTCTCAGCATAAGCGCAAACGAGCAAGAGGTATGAAGATCAGCCGAGCGAGGTATACCCATTTACACTGGGTAGTACAACCAGATTTTGTCATTGGTGATATTCACCCATTACAAAGGTTGAAACTAAAGCTGTTTGGCTTAAAAGAACCAACCAACATTGGTGCCGTATTTGCTCAGCCACAACCACAACAAACTCAAAAGTTACAACAAAAGCATGGCTTAGAATCTGGCAAATATCTGATTTTCAATGCTGGCAGTGGTGGTCATTTGGCGCCAGATGGCTCGTTAGCCGCTGATGTGTTTTATCAAGCCGCCAAACAAACCACCGCCCAAACAAAACACAAATGCGTGATGGTATTCGGCGCCAATTACCCTAATGAACTGCCCCAAAATGATGAAATCATTTGCATTAGTTCGTTGGATAACCAAAGCTTTATTAACCTTTTAAGTGACAGTGCCGGCGCAGTGTTAAGTGGCGGTGACACCTTCTTGCAGTCGGTGGCTTTAGGGGTGCCCACATTAGGAGTTAAAGTCGCCAAAGATCAAGGACCAAGGGTTGAGGCTGTTTGCCACCGCAGGTTATCCCGTGCCAGTTTATGCAATGCGGTTGAGATAGCTAAACAAACTGGAAATATGCTCGCTCAAAGCGACTCAAATGTGCGTAAATCCCAAAATGGATTGGACTTTGCTATGGCTGATTTAGTCACACTATTGGCAAACAAACAGCACAAGTAACCTATAGCTTTTATACTAGATATAATAAACTTGGCTATTAAGCAAACTTAACTATTAGCCGCACTATAATTTAGAAATTGGTTGCACAATTATTAGCATAGGCTACATCACATTCAAATTAATGAAGATGGGCAAATTGCTCTATTGGCGTTTTGTTACACATCTAGTCAAATATGTATTTAGGTAACGCATGGGTAGTTTTACTGTTAATTTATCAGAATTAGATAGACCTAGAAAACCTGGCATTAGTGGCATTATGCGCATTAAAAATGGGGAAGATTTTTTGGCGCTAACGATCGAGAAGCATCTGCCATATTATGATGAAATCATCGCCTGCTACAATGATTGCAGTGATAATACTGTTACTATTTTGAAGCGATTACAACATAAGTACCCTAATAAGGTAAAGGTCTTCCACTATGAGCCCAAGGTTTATCCGCTGTTTAGTGAGGAGCACGCCAGTGCTGACATGAGTGACATTCATAGCATGGCAAATTACTATAACTATGCTTTGTCTCAGGCTAATTATTGTGTGGCCACCAAATTAGATGATGACCATTACCCAGTAGAGGAAACGCTAGCGTCGTTGATCAACACCGTTCGTAAAGATATTGCAGAAGGAAAGCAGAAACTTTATACCTTTTCTGGCATTAATGTGGCTGATGACGACAATAAAACAATCGGCATCCCAATGCACGCCCCTATCGTAGGTACTGGTGATCACATGTATTTTCCTGTCTGCTCAAATATCTACTTTGAACAAGGACCTGAGTTTGAGCACTTTGTGTTTAAAGGGCGTAAACTTGAAAAGAAATATTATGGGCTTGCATATATTCACTTAAAGTTTCTTAAGAAAGACTTAGGTTACTTAAACCTTCCTATGGAGAAGCAACTCGCGTTTAAGCAAATGTTTATGGATGCGGGTGGCCTAGCTCGCTTCGATCGCCAGGGCATGCAAAAAGTTTTAGAGCACTTGAAGGGGGCGCACTGTCGTGCAGAGTTATTCTTGTATGATCTTTTATGCTTTAAAAAGCTTCTTTATCTGCTGTTCAAGAAAAACCCTCCCCTAAGAATCGAGAGAATTCAACGTTTCGAATCTGACTTTAATTCATTGGATATCAAAGCACTATTAGAAGATATGAGAGCTGGCTGACTACAAGGTCAGCCACCCTTTAAGCTTACTTTTAGCGATGTTTGCATCATTTTTGATATTTTCAAGTAGCTGCTTGTTATGTAAGCAAATAGTATTTAGCTTATCCTGATGAAGCTCTCCTTTTATAAAATCTTCAACTGATACATGCTGGTATCCATAATCATTAAAGTCACCTATATTTTTTGATAATGTAATAGGCACTACATTACACTCTATATACTCAATTAACTTTGTGGGGCAGGCTACATTATTAACGGCAATATCATCACGTAAAATGAACCCATAATGTGACAATTTAAGTTCATTAATCACTTGATTTTTAGATACGCTGGCAATGTTTACGTTATTTAAAGCTGCGATTTCAGGATAACGTTTTAAGAATTTTTTCTTTGAACGCTCAGGAAAGAACAGATTAAATTGGTAATTATTAAATTGTTCTAGTTGGCACGCCTTTAACAAAAGAATCGCCTCGCACATCATGGGGATATTTTGCCAAGCATGAAGTCCGCCAGCATAAGTAAAGGTTAAATGGTTATTTGTGTTGTCTGTCGTGGTATGTATTTCATCATCAAATATCGGCACAACAATACCTGCGGCAATATCAAAAGATGGATATTTTTTTTGATAATGTCTGAGCATATTATGAGTTACAGCAACAAAGTTTGTTACCTTCGTTAACGCATCGCTTTCATAAGCGGTAAAGGCTTTAGCTTTTGAGTTTTTTCCTGACAACTCAAACTCTTCTGGAACGATACCATGTAGATCCAGAATTGAGCGCTTTCCCTTAAGGTGATGTGAAACAAAACGATAATTAAATAAGGAGTGAATGTAGACCACATCTGCTTGTTGGATTAGTGACTTAATTTTAAAGTAGTGTACAAAAAAGTTGAGTTTGTACACCGTAACCCCTGGTTTCGGTCTATTCACCTGTTGATGTATATGCCTCTTATAGGAAATATCTAGATAAATCCTGTCAGTTGCAGCAGCCAATTCATCAATGGCATATATTCTTTGCATCATCCCTTCTCGGGAATTTTGCTCGTTAGGGTATTCAGCTATAAAAACGATCATAGCGAGGCCTCTTCTAGGATTGCATCAATAATACGCGTGCATGCATGCCCATCGCCATAAGGATTATGTGCAACACTCATCTTTTCATAATGGTTTGGATCATCGAGTAATTTACTGACCTCTTTGAATATACTATGTTGTGAGGTGCCTACTAGCTTGACGGTTCCTGCTTCTACAGCCTCTGGTCGCTCTGTTGTTTCCCTCATGACCAGAACGGGTTTGCCGAGCGAGGGAGCCTCTTCTTGAATACCGCCAGAATCCGTTAAAATAAGATATGAACGGTCCATTAAATAGACAAAAGGAAGGTAGTCTAAAGGTTCAATCAAGTGAATGTTGTCTTGTCTACTTAAATAAGTTTCAACGGGACCTTTAACATTGGGATTCAAATGCACGGGATATACAAATTCGACATTTTTATATTGCTGCGCTAACTGCAAGATGCCTTGGCAAATGTTTTTAAAACCATCACCAAAACTTTCTCTGCGGTGTCCGGTAATTAAAACGATTTTGTTGGCACTATTGAGAAATGAAAATTTTTGCTGGAGTGTGTCTCTAAGGCGTGGATCTTCAGTTATTTTACGTTTAGCCATTAACAAGGCGTCAATAACAGTATTTCCTGTCACAATAATGGATGAAGGCTCAATGCCTTCTCGGAGTAAATTAAGCTTTGAGGTCTCTGTGGGCGCAAAATGCAAGTTTGTAATGGCTGCTGTCAGCTTTCTATTGCCCTCTTCTGGCCAGGGAGAATAGATATTATTTGTTCTTAAACCAGCTTCAACGTGTACAACTTTAACTTGATTATAATATGCAGCTAACGATGCAGCAAACGTTGTAGCAGTGTCACCGTGAACAGCGACATAGTCGGGCTTAAAATCTTCGATAACGTCTTTGAGACCTAATAGTATTTTGGCGGTTATATCGTTAAGTCCTTGCCCAGATTTCATAATATTAAGGTCATAATCTGGGGTGATATCAAAAATAGATAATACCTGGTCTAACATTTCACGATGTTGTGCAGTTACGCACACCTTGCCTTCAATCTTGCTATTCGCAGTAATTGAAAGAACGAATGGTGCCATTTTAATGGCCTCTGGCCGAGTGCCGAAAACTGTTAAAACTTTCATAAAAACAATTTTTTACCTTAAAGTTGTGTGTGGTAAACCATCAAGAGTATCGCTTCAGTTCATGGTTTCTAATTTTTTTGTTTGATTGAATGCCAACGCCTGCGCAACCTATTGAGTGAGCGCATCCAACGGTATGGATGAAACGAAATAAGCTGCATTCCCTGAGCTTCAGCAGCAGCTGAGAGGGTGATCTCATTAATGATGGCATATAGTTTCATTCGCTTAAGCTGCTCACTAGCACCTGCGTTATACCAGCCCTTGTTCGCTGTCGGGAACATATAATCTTGTAAATGCTTAACCATCCCTTCACTGGAGTCTTTTAGATCGATCACTTTATTAGTCAAGGTGATATTTGAGTGCCAGTTATAATGGGGGATTTTATCAAATGGTAAAAGTTTTTTTATTTCTTTAGAGTTGCAGGAAAATAGATAGGAAGCCATCCAGCGCTTTACCTGCAGTCCCATCAATTGCTCATTATTCTTAAACTTCTTAATATCGCCGATAATTTGATTATTCTGTTGCTTATCAATGGCTCTGCTGATTAGCTCAACATTTATCCATGAAAATGGCCAGTGTTGACAAAAAGTATCATTTACAAAAATGACCTTATGGAACAAAGAAGGATCCTTGATACTGTCCCAACCTTCATCCCAAGCAGAAAATTCCCAGCCGTTATTTGTCCCTTTTATGACCTTAATTGATTGGCTTTGAAACGACAATGCCGCGCTGTATGCCTTATCATTATTAGCAACAATAACCAATTCAAAAGGTAATGCCAGCTTGTCCAAAATTTTACTGATCCAAGTAATCGCATCAGCAACATAATTAGGATAATAACAAACTAATACGGCAAGATTTTTTTTACTCATCTATAATCCGAGGCTGGTTTCAAAGTGAATGCCATGCTGATCTTTGGCGGATAGAAGTGGTGCCTCTTGTAAAGGCCACTCAACACCGATACTGGGGTCGTCCCACTTAATCGATACTTCTGCGTTCGGGTTATAGTAATCCGTACACTTATACACAAATTCTGCCTTATCACTTGTCACATAAAAGCCATGAGCAAAGCCCTCAGGCACCCATAGCTGGCGTTTATTTTCTTCTGATAAATACACCCCAACCCATTGACCAAAGGTGCTTGAGCCTTTGCGCATATCGACAGCAACATCAAATACTTCGCCGGATACCACACGCACTAATTTACCCTGAGTGTTTTCAGTTTGGTAATGAAGACCACGAAGAATACCCTTTGCTGACTTAGAATGATTGTCTTGCACAAAAGGGGTGGGTTTACCGGTAACCAGTTCCTCAAACTGTTTTTGATTCCATGTCTCCATAAAAAAGCCGCGCTCGTCACCAAACACGGTGGGTTCAATGATTTTCACATCGGCTATTTTGGTATCTATTACTTTCATTTAGCAATATTCCTTAATTTGCTCTAGCGCTAACTGCCAATCACTAGGGTTAATGGCAAACGTGGTCAATATCTTTTCGCAGTTTAAGCGGGAATTGGCTGGCCTTGGCGCAGGCAATGGATAAGCGGTTGCCGGTATTTCTTTTACCTTAGGAAGCGCCTTTAAAGCCCCGTGTTTGCCAGCAGCGTCAAAGATAGCGACTGCAAATTGATACCAACTGACATGGGGGCTACCTGAGAAATGATAGATACCCGATGGACAGCTTTGGTTAGTATGTACTTGTTTGGCAATATTAATTAGGGCCGCTGCAATATCACCTGCATAGGTTGGACCTCCATATTGGTCGCCAATAATGCCAAGCTCATCGCGGGATTGCCCCAGTTTCAGCATGGTTTTAACAAAGTTATTGCCATGCTCACAAAACACCCATGCCGTACGCAAGATAATATAGTTATCACAGTGTTCAATAACGGCTTGCTCACCGGCTAATTTACTTTGACCGTAAACCCCTTTAGGGTTCGGCGTATCGATTTCTTGGTAAGGTGCTGCTTTATCACCATCAAACACGTAATCGGTGGATATATGCAGCAGTATTGCACCTACTTTTTTAGCAGCCATAGCAAGATATTTAGGGCCCAGCTCATTAATGGCGTGTGCAAGTTCAGGTTCCGACTCAGCTTTATCCACTGCAGTATGAGCGGCAGCATTAATAATGATATCTGGTCGAAATGTGTCTACTGTGCTAATTACGGCTTCTTCATTTGTAATATTCAAAATATCAGAACCCGTACTTAAAGCCGTAATGTCTGCATGACTCTGTAATTGTTTCTGTAGGCTATAACCTACTTGGCCATTCGCTCCGGTAATTAATAATCTCACCTAGCTTCTCTCACTAAACGTTCTAAATACTGACCATACTCATTTTTCATCATTGGCTTAGCAATATGTAATAATTGCTCATCGGTTAGCCAACCATTTCGCCATGCAATTTCTTCTAAACAAGCCACCTTTAAACCTTGAACATTTTGAATAGTTTGTACAAAGTTTGATGCTTCATGCAAACTTTCATGGGTGCCGGTGTCTAGCCAAGCAAAGCCTCGCCCTAACAATTCCACATTTAAATTACCTTGCTTAAGATACATTTCGTTTAATGTGGTAATTTCGAGCTCACCACGCTCAGAGGGCTTAACCTGCTTTGCCATTTCTACGACATTGTTGTCATAGAAATAAAGGCCTGTAACAGCATAGTTAGATTTGGGCTGCAGTGGCTTTTCTTCAATCGATATTGCCTTCATGTTTTCATCAAACTCGACCACGCCGAAACGCTCTGGGTCATGTACTTGATAACCGAAGACCGTTGCCAGACCTTGTTCTGTTAACTCGTTTGCCCTTTTGAGTTGCTGTGAAAACGACTGGCCATAATAGATGTTATCCCCCAACACTAAACAGACGGAATCATCGCCAATAAATTCTTCGCCAATGATAAAAGCTTGAGCGAGACCATCGGGACTTGGCTGAACAGCATATTCAAAGTGAACCCCAAAATCCGAGCCATCACCGAGCAAGCGCTTAAATCCTGCTTGGTCTTCGGGGGTGGTGATGATTAAGATATCTTGTATACCCGCCAACATTAAAGTGGATATCGGGTAATACACCATGGGCTTATCATAGATAGGCAGCATCTGTTTTGATGTGCCACGGGTTAACGGGTATAAACGTGTGCCACTGCCGCCAGCAAGTACAATGCCTTTCATTATGCTTCCCCTTCTGCAATAGCACCTTCGATACCCAAACGCTCACGTTGGTAGCTACCATCTTGCACATTCTTGCACCACTGGGCGTTATCTAAATACCATTGAACGGTTTTTTCTAGCCCTGTTTCAAAGGTCTCTTCTGGTGCCCAACCCAACTCACGCTGCATTTTACTAGAATCAATCGCGTAACGGCGGTCGTGCCCTGGGCGGTCGGCAACAAAGGTGATTTGCTCATCGTACTTCGTTTCTTTGGGAACCAATCTATCCAATGTGGCGCAGATGGTTTTTACTACTTCGATGTTTTGTTTTTCATTATGGCCGCCAATATTGTAGGTTTCACCTACCTTGCCTTCCGTCACCACCTTGTACAAAGCCCGAGCATGATCTTCGACATACAGCCAATCACGGATTTGATCCCCTTTGCCATAGATAGGTAACTCTTTGCCTTCTAACGCATTTAGAATTACCAGCGGAATAAGCTTTTCAGGAAAGTGATAGGGCCCATAATTGTTTGAGCAATTGGTCACAATGGTCGGTAACCCGTAGGTTCGCAACCATGCCCGCACTAAGTGGTCACTGGATGCCTTAGACGCCGAATAAGGGCTCGAGGGTGCGTATGGGGTCGTTTCTAAGAACATTGGAAGGTTCTTTTTCTCACCACACGCTGAAGGCTCTTCATCTACCCATTCGTCGGGGTGAGGCAGGTCGCCATACACTTCATCGGTAGAAATATGGTGGAAGCGAAAGGCTTGCTGCGCGTCTGTATCTAGCTGATTCCAATAAGCGCGTGTCGCCTCTAGCAAGGTATATGTACCTACTACGTTGGTTTCAATAAAGGCGGCGGGGCCGGTAATTGAGCGATCAACATGACTTTCAGCCGCTAAATGCATGACAGCGTCGGGCTTATGAGCAGAAAACACTCTGTTAAGCTCTGAGCGGTCGCATATGTTAACTTGCTCAAATTGATAGCGCTCGCTGGTATCAATTGATGTCAGAGACTCTAAGTTTCCTGCATAGGTAAGACAATCAAGGTTAACAACACTGTCATTTGTGTTTTCAATAATATAACGAACAACAGCTGAGCCTATAAAACCTGCACCACCCGTAACTAAAATCTTCATAAATACTACTTATTCTCTATTGCTTTAACCCAGTAGAGGCCTTCACCTGTTTTATTGGAGCGAGGGTGCCCTTCAGCTACTATCTGCAACTCTTCCTGTGCTAGATAGTCAAAAAATGCCAACGCACCCTCTGCATTAGTATCTGTGTCTATAATAATAGATTGATATTGAGGATCATTTCCGCGAACTATGTCTAATATTCGTTGTTCATCTTCAATTAACATAATTTCCCAATCGCCATAAAGCTTTAACGCCGCCAGGGTGGTTTCTGAAAATCCATAAGCGGCAATGGTTGGGCGCTCAGCAACAGGGATTTGCTCAACAAATTTGATGGTATCAGCACGCATAGATTTAGCACTATCAATACCAGGAGCTGCTACTGTCCACAAACCGTAATACAGTACAAAGGTCAATGCGGCGGTCCATTCCAGTTGATTGAATTTCTGCTTAGAACACCAATAAACAAAAGCAATACCTGCGACTAAGAACACTGGCTGTTGCCAATGCCATTGCAGCAGGTGATCAGCCACATGGGGTGGGATAGATAGGTCAAGTAGAGGCAAGATCAACGGCATAAAGATAAGCAATGCCATCACCACTGTAATCAACGCTCCCCAGAAGTAGTTAAAAGCGCTATACCACTTAGTGTCTTGCCAACGGATCACCATATCAGCGATGATGATTGCCAGCATAGGTAATAGGGGTTGAATATATAGACTGCGTTTAGTATCAGAAATAGTCAGCACGATTAAACATAAACTTAGGCCGGCAAATAGCGCTAGCATAGGCCAGTTATACTGCTTCGCCTTAACCTGTTTAACCGCCATCACCAGCCATGCCACCAGTACAGGCAGCCAAGGTAGGGCATATTCGGCGATGGATTTTAAGTAGTAATGGTAATGCCCAGGGTAAATATGGCCCAGCTCTACCGAAGTACCATCCATGCGGCCAACTTGGTTATCCCAGAACCACTCTTTCCATAGCGCTTCGCCATTATCATGGGTGTATAGGCTGTACATCCAATAGCCCGATACCGCAGACGCAATCACCAATGTCAGTACAGCATCTACAAGTAAGCGCCAACGTAAGGTGCCATTAAAATAGCCCACCACCATCAAAGGAACGTACAGGCCACCTAAGAAGATAATACCAATTGGGCCTTTACTTAAAAATAAAGCCCCCACAGATAAGCCAGCTAGTGGCACTAAAGAAGACTGCTGTTTCTCTTGAATACGATAAATAAACCAGAAGCTACTAATTAAAAACAGCAACAAGATGTTATCGACGCGGCTCCAATGCATATTCAGCATAAAGCCTTCCATGGTCGCCAGAACCACTACTGCCGCAACAGCTAAGCGCCTGCCCGCCATATCTTTGGCCAATAAGTAAGTAAACCATAGGGTTAATATCGACAGTATAGTATTGAGCGCTCGCACTGCGGTGCCGGGCTCAACAAAGGGCAGGGCTGAGATCGTGGTTGCCGCAGCCATAAAATATAGGGGTGGCTTTTCAACAAAGGGAATGCCCGATAGCATAGGCACCACATAGTCACCAGTTTCACTCATGGCTTGGGAAATGGCCACTACTCGGGGCTCATCAGGCGTCCATAAATCGTGGTTAAATTGGCCGTAGCCGCACAGTAAAAGTGCTAAAAACAACAGCACGCCATGAAAGCTATTGCTGTTTGCATCAGTTGAGGTTATTTTCATGGTATTAACACTAAGCAGATATCCTGCCCGCCATAAGTTAAAAGTATAAAATAGCGATTCAGTTAAGCTATAACTTTAGCTGCTATTAAAAATTATGGCTCGCATTATACCGCCAGTTAACTTAAAACTAAGAGCTTTTTATGAAAACCGCCCTATTTGCAGGTACTTTTGATCCTATAACTAATGGCCATTTAGATATTATTGAAAGGGCCTGTGCGATGTTCGACAAGGTCATTATTGCGCCAGCGTCCAGTCCCTCTAAACAACCACGATTCAATCTTGAACGTCGGGTGCAGCAAATTCAGCTGGTTTGTCAGCATTTAGACAATATTGAAGTGATTGGCTTTAGTGGCCTGCTGGCGCAATTCGCCGCCGATAATAATGTCAATGTGTTGGTGCGTGGGGTACGTACCACCATGGATTACGAATATGAAATGCAGCTGGCTCAAGTGAACCGTAGTCTTAATCCAGTTCTAGACACCATATTGTTGCCTGCTTCCCAGCAGCAAAGCGCGATCTCTTCAACCATAGTCAAAGAAGTAGCACTCCATGGCGGCGATGTCAGTAAATTCGTTCATCCAGAAATCGCAAAAGCATTAACTGCCAAAAGCTAAAAGCCATTGTTAACTCTGGCAGTTTTTACAAAATACCGTTGCCCTTTGGCCGAGTTTAATCTCGGTTAACGGTTTGCTGCACTGCACACAGGGCTCACCGCCTTTGCCATAAACATTCAGCTGCTGCACAAAATATCCCGGCTTACCATCGGCTTTGGTGAAGTCTTTTAAAGTGGTGCCGCCTTGGGCGATGGCTTTGGCTAATACCTTTTTGATCTCATCCACCAGCTTGCTAATTCTCGCCTTACTGACAGAGCCGGCTTTACGGTTAGGATCAATACCCGCTGCAAATAAGGCTTCATTGGCATAAATATTACCCACCCCCACCACGATATGATTATCCATAATCGCTAACTTAATCGCCTTGGTTTTGCCTTTGAGTGCTGCGTAAAGCTGCTCAGTATTAAAGTCTTCAGTTAATGGTTCTGGCCCAAGTTTCGCCAGCAATTCATGCCCCTGTTCAGGTAATTCTGTCCATAGCCAGGCGCCAAACCGCCTAGGATCGCGATACCTTAAAACCTGCCCACTGGCGAGTTCTAACTCCACATGGTCATGCTTATCTAATCGGGTATCAGGAGTAACGAGCCTTAACGATCCCGACATGCCTAAATGCACAATGGCGGTACCCGCTGCAGTGTCGATTAACAAATACTTGGCTCTTCTTCTTACGCCTGCAATGATTTGCCCTTCTATTTGCTGTAAAGCATCAGGAATTGGCCACCTCAAGCTTGGGTTATGCACTCTGAGCTGCTTCACCATTTGTTTGCTCAAATGGGGTTCGATACCTAAACGGGTAACTTCTACTTCTGGCAATTCCGGCATGGGGATTCCTATAATAATTGTTCTACTTTAGGGCTTATAATCTTATAAACTCGGTGATTTGGACTTATAAGCAAGGCTTGCTTAGGATACAAACGCCACTTTATTGTTTGGTCAATATCGACAACGGTCATTTCTACCTCAACCGCCTCCCCCTCTAGTAATGGTAGTGATTCAATTTCACGCACCATCATGGACAACCAAGCCTCTATTTTTTCGTGGCATTGTGGTTGCTGGTTACAGTGCCATTGGGGTAAACGCTGAGCTTGCCAATTAGGCAATTGCAACTTTGAAAGCTGCTGCGGATCTTCAAATAAAGCTTGCGCTTGTGCTGCGGCAGTATTGAAATGTCGATTAATAAAAGTTAATACCGCCAGCATTAATACACAAATAATAATAATGAAATTATTTTTCCTTTTTGGCTTGCTTACCATCGCTCTACCCATTGTCATTAAAGTTGGCTATGCTGTTACAAAATCAAATAGAGAAACAGCATGCCTAAGCTTTTATTATTGGCCAATCTGAATATCGACAAGGTACTTCATTTGCAGCAGGATTTGCAAACAGGAGGACGGCACTATTACCAACAACAATCCAAGAGACTTGGAGGCGGTGGTGCGAATACAGGAGTTCCGCTGGTTTGGGCCGGTTTTGATGTTTCCATTCAATGCCAATTGGGGAACGACAGTAATGCTGATTGGATCATTTCAACATCCAACCAAAATGGATTGGATTGTCGCTATGTGCAAAAAATTGAGGGCCCTAGCCGAGAACTGCTGTTAATGCTAACCCCTGATGGCGAGCGTACCATTGTCAGGCCTGACCAAGCACCATTTTCCTTAGCAGATCGCATCACCAGTAAAAATTGGAATGCTATTTATTTTAATACTCATGCCCAAAATGCACCTGAGCTCGCTAAAGCTGCCTGTCAACAATCGATCGTATTTGCCCAGTACCTAAAAAAATGGGATCGACTTAGCTGCCACTACTTATTTGTATCGCTAAATGACCTGTCTCCCGAACAAGCGCAAAATCCTTGGGCATTTGCCCAAAACTATGCCGGCGAACATCTAAAGGGATTAATTTTAACCAAAGGCAATCTTGGGGCCGAACTTATCACTAAGGACTCATGCTACCAACAAAGCGCGCCTAATGTCGAAGTTGTCGATACCACCGGTGCTGGCGATGTCTTTGCTGCCGCAGTGATCGCAGCAAGGGTTAATCAGTTACCTCCACAACAGTGGTTAATCCAAGGCAATCTTTGGGCTTCCTATGCATTAACCAGCTCAAGTTCTCTACCCTCAGAGTCACTAAAGACGATCTTGTGCAAATAAACACCTATTCGGTTTGCAGTGAAGGTTGTTATTGCGGTATAAACTGCAACCAATTTAGTGGTCACCCCTTTTTCAATTCTGGTAGAACTATGCAACTGCACTCCAATTTAACTCGAAGTCTTATTGGCTTACATATAGTTATTATCACGCTGAGCAATTTCTTAGTGCAGCTGCCTTTTGAGCTTTTTGGGTTTCACACCACTTGGGGAGCATTCAGCTTCCCATTAATTTATTTAGCCAGTGACCTAACTGTACGCCTTTACGGTGCTCAATTAGCTAGAAAAGTGATTTTTTTCGCCATGTTACCGGCACTGATTATTTCTTATTTGGTGAACACTCTTTTTCAAGGAGCGCTCTTCCAAGGCATGGCCGCACTCAGCGAATTTAATGTTTTCTCCTTTCGAATTGCCTTCGCCAGTTTTGCGGCTTACGCTTTAGGGCAACTTGTTGACATCAAAGTTTTTAGTCAATTAAGAAACTTAAAGGCTTGGTGGCCAGCGCCAGTTGCATCCAACATTATTGGTAATCTGATCGATACCATAATTTTCTTTAGTGTCGCTTTTTATGCAAGTTCTGATGCTTATATGGCACAGCACTGGCCTGAAATAGCGACTGTAGATTACTTTTTCAAACTGTTATTTAGTTTATTATTATTTATCCCTATCTATGGTTGGCTTATGCAACGATTAACGCAAAAGCTTAAAAACAGCTACCGAAACGATTAGTTATAACCTTATAACAAATGCGTTTTGATAGATTAAAAATTATCACTACCTTTTGTTGCTTTTTTAATCTATATTGATTGCTCTGCTTAATTTCGCAGACAGGTTCAGGGATAGAACTTACGCCTTTCTAAGAACATCCCCAGTTAAAAACTCACAATCTTTGATTTTTCATGAACTTGACTAAAAAACAATGTGAACAAAACTTTTTACAAACTAAAACAATAGGTTACCAATAACACAAAAAGGTGACACAAAATAAATCCAGTTGTTTTTAAACCTTAATACACAGACTTATCCACAGGTTAAGGCTGCTTTCATGCTGCATTTTTACTGACTATTTCTGCTACCTGTGTCATCCTACAGACAATTATTCACAACGGTTATTTACAATGGCTCAAATCCCTAATAATCCACTCATTCTTGTTGATGGCTCTTCTTATTTATATCGTGCTTACCATTCTCCACCGCATCTTACTAATTCAAAAGGCGAAGCTACAGGCGCGGTATATGGCGTGATCAACATGCTGAAAAGCTTGGTAAAACAATATAATCCAAGTCATATGGCAGTGGTATTTGATGCTAAAGGCAAAACCTTCCGTGATGATATGTACCAAGAGTACAAAGCCCATCGCCCACCAATGCCTGATGATCTTCGTAGTCAAATCGAACCGTTACATAACGCCATTAAAGCCATGGGCTTTCCACTAATAGCCATTGGTGGAGTTGAAGCCGATGACGTGATTGGCACCATTGCCAAACAAGCTTGCGCTATCGGTCGTCACTGTTTAATTTCAACCGGTGATAAAGACATGGCGCAATTAGTGAGCGATAACATCACTCTGATCAACACCATGACTGATACCGTGCTTGATCGTGAAGGCGTGATTAACAAGTTCAATGTTACCCCAGAACAGATCATCGATTTTCTGGCATTAATGGGCGATAAAGCCGATAACATTCCAGGGCTGCCAGGTGTCGGTGAAAAAACCGCTGTAGCGCTACTAAATGGTTTAGACAGCATTGATAATATTTATCAGAACCTAGAAAAACTACCTGAACTGAACTTTCGTGGCAGCAAAACTATTGCCAAAAAATTTACTGACTTTGAACAAGAACTGCGTTTATCTCAAGCCTTAACCACCATCAAGCTTGATTGTGAAGTACAACAATCGCTCGATGATTTAGCGGTAAAACCAGCTGACCATGACACCTTAATTGAACTTTACAAGGAGCTGGAATTCCGCCGCTTCTTGCAGGAGCAATTGCGTCTAAAAGACGGTGGTGACAGTGAAGCTACTGTTCAAGAAGAAAAGCCGGCAGCCAAGGTAGAAACCAACTACCAAACCATCCTAACCGAGGAAGAATTAGACAGTTGGATTGCCAAGCTAGAAGCTGCTGAGTTATTTGCTTTAGATACCGAAACCACCAGCCTTAACTATATGCAGGCTGAGCTTGTGGGTTTATCTTTTGCTACCGCCCCTGGTGAAGCGGCTTACCTACCATTAGGCCATGACTATTTAGGTGCGCCAGAGCAGTTAGATAAAACCGCAACTCTAGCTAAGCTAAAGCCATTACTTGAAAGCAATGATCACAAAAAAGTAGGTCAAAACCTTAAGTACGATATCAATGTACTAGCCCGTCAGGGCATTAACCTAGCAGGGGTTGCCTTTGATACTATGCTAGAGTCCTATGTGGTTAACTCAACAGCATCACGCCACAACATGGATGATTTAGCCCTTAAATATCTAGGCCACAAATGTGTTAGCTTTGAAGAAATTGCCGGTAAAGGTGCTAAGCAAAAAACCTTTAATGAAATCGAATTAGAGCAGGCCAGCCATTACGCTGCCGAAGATGCCGACATCACCCTAAGGCTGCATCAAACTCTACAGCCATTGCTGGCTAAACATGAGCAGCTACAGCATGTGTTTAACGATTTAGAGCTGCCATTGGTGCCGGTGTTGGCTCAGGTTGAACGTCAAGGGGTGCTCATTGATTCTATGATGTTGGCTCAGCAAAGTGACGAAATCGCTGCGGCTGTGGCAGATATTGAAGAAAAAGCTTATGAGATCGCTGGCGAAAAGTTCAACTTAAGCTCGACTAAACAGCTGCAAGCAATCTTCTTCGAAAAATTGGGCTATCCAATTATCAAAAAAACGCCAAAGGGTGCACCTTCTACCGCTGAAGAAGTACTTCACGAACTGGCCCTAGACTACCCACTGCCTAAATTGATTCTTGAACACCGCAGCTTATCTAAGCTTAAGAGCACCTATACCGATAAGTTACCACTTATGGTCGATGGCCATACTGGCCGTGTTCATACCAGCTACCATCAGGCGGTTGCCGCAACCGGACGCTTATCCTCAAGCGATCCAAACTTGCAAAACATTCCTATTCGTAGTGAACAAGGTCGTCGTATTCGCCAAGCTTTTATTGCCCCAGCCGGCTATAAAATAGTGGCGGTGGATTACTCTCAGGTTGAGTTGCGTATTATGGCGCATTTATCTCAGGATAAAGGCCTATTAACTGCCTTTGCTGAAGGTAAAGACATTCACCGTGCTACCGCCGCTGAAGTATTCAATTCAGACTTCGAGCATGTGACCAGCGAACAACGCCGCCGCGCTAAAGCGGTAAACTTTGGTTTAATTTATGGCATGTCGGCCTTCGGTCTTGCCAAACAATTAGATATTCCCCGTAACGAAGCCCAACAATATATTGATACCTATTTCGATCGCTACCCTGGTGTGCTTAAGTATATGGATGATACCCGCACCCAAGCCGCCGAGGATGGATATGTCCAAACTCTTGAAGGCAGACGACTGCATCTACCTGATATTAAAGCCCGCAATGGCATGCGTCGTCAGGCTGCTGAACGTGCCGCCATTAACGCGCCAATGCAAGGTACCGCGGCAGATATCATTAAAAAAGCGATGATCTCAATTAATGATTGGATCAACAACCAAAATAATGATGAGGTAAAAATGATCATGCAGGTGCACGATGAACTGGTATTTGAAGTCAAAGAAGACTGCGTGGATCATGTTACTGCGACTTTATGCCAATTAATGGAGCAAGCTGCTAACCTTGATGTGACTTTAGTAGCGGAAGCTGGTGTGGGTGATAACTGGGATGAAGCCCACTAACACAAATAATTCAATAAGTTATAAATTAATTAAATTTATTTATAATTTTTTGGGAACTAATCAACGGGGAAGGCCTCTAACAAAGTGTACCTCATCAGTACATCTTCCCTGTTTAGTGATATTTTACTTCTCGCCCTACTTTTAATAAGTAGGGCTTTTTTTATTTATACTAAAGATTCACCAATTTTCAGTGTTCGTAACTTTTCTCTAAACACTGGCGCTTCTGGGGTGTTTTCCGCCGGCGACCAAACAGCAAAGTCTTCCTCAGATGTTGGAATATAAGGCCCATGTTTCACTTCAATGGCTAAAGTGTTGACACCTTCAACAACATAAGTGTGCCAAGTACCTTGAGGCACCTCAACCGCTCTGACGTTATCGGGGGTCATTTTATGGCGCTCCGTTAGCGTGCCTGCTTCATCAAAAATCAACAGATCTATTTCCCCTTGCAGCACCATAAAAAACTCCCATTTTCCTTGTTCCACATGCCGATGTGGACGAATATAAGTATCAGGTTCGGTTGCAATAAAAAGGCGCTGGATGGCATCTTCTGAGCTGGCATGCACATTTAAGTTTGAACGACGACGCGGCGCATCCATCGCTGCTTGATTGACGCCTATTAATTGTTCTGCTGTGATCACTTTTGTCATGAGCTAATTCCTTATTTAATTTCAGTCATAATTGTAAACCGCTACCAATACCGATGCCATAACTGAAATGCTTAATCACATTCAGGTGTCACAAAGTCTTGAGCCGTTATCCTATGCGAAGTAACATACGCAATTGCATTAAAACAATAAATGCCTACTCAAAAAGGAAGTAATATGGCCACCCTACTGCGCTCACTGCGTGCGCTTTTCGCTCTAAGTCTGTATGTAATTAATACAATATTTTGGGCAACACCAATATTTATTTTCGGTTTAATCAAATTGATTCCGATCACCCCAGTCAGGGATTTTTGCACATTAATCGTCGACACTTGCGCTGCAAACTGGGTATCAGTTAATACCGCTATCCAAAAATTAAGCCATAACTATCAGCTTGTTATTGATGGAGATCTAAATTTATCGCCAAAACAGTGGTATATGATTATTGCCAATCACCAGTCTTGGGTCGACATTCTAGTTCTGCAAAGGGCATTAAATAGGCGCGCTCCTTTCCTTAAGTTTTTTCTCAAAAGAGAACTCATCTATGTGCCGGTATTAGGCATTGCTTGGTGGGCATTAGACTTTCCATTCATGCAACGTTATAGCGCTCAAACCTTACGAAAAAAGCCTCATTTAAAAGGTAAAGACCTAGAAACCACAAAACGTTCTTGTGCCAAGTTCAAAAGTAAACCCGTATCGGTTATGAACTTTGTAGAGGGTACCCGCTTTACTGAGACTAAGTTCGACTCTCAAAAGCCCCCTTTCACAAACCTACTGCGCCCTAAAGCAGGAGGCTTAGCTTTTGCTCTTGAAGCCATGGGAGATCAAATTGATACACTACTTGATATCAGTATTTATTATCCTAATGGTCGCCCTAGCTTCTGGGATTTTTTAAGTGGCAATTTAGGGAAAGTTGTTGTTCATATAAAACGTATAAGTATTGATGAATCAATGCGTGGCGATTATGCTAATAACAAAACATTCAAAAACGAATTTCAGGCACAACTAACTGATTTATGGCAGCAAAAGGATAAGCAGCTAGACTTAATGAAAGGAGAACATTTGTAACTATGCTTCAAGCCCTACCAGCACCAATTTTATTTTTAATAAGTTTAACTTTATTATCAATCAATACGGCTATTTGCGGCTCCATGGTAATACTCATTAGCCTGTTAAAAGTGCTCATGCCAACGGCAAAACTTAGGGCATGGATAAGTGTTCGAGCAACTTGGTTTATGAAGCTTTGGGCGATTGGTAATGCTTGGATTGTTATGTTGGCGGGCAAGATTCAATGGCAAGTTGAAGGGCTAGAAAACCTAAGTAAGGATGATTGGTATCTGTTAATATCAAATCATGTTAGTGGCTTTGATATTGCAGCACTTTGCTATGCCATTCGCAATCATATACCTATGCTTAAGTTTTTCTTAAAGCACGAGCTGCTTTATGTGCCATTTTTAGGTATGGCCTGCTGGGCACTAGATATGCCCTTTATGCGTCGCTATAGCCCAGCAAAACTAAGGAAAAACCCAAATTTAAAAGGCAAAGACCTTGAAAGCACAAAAAAATCCTGTGAGCGCTTTCGTCACTACCCCACATCTGTCATCAATTTTGTTGAAGGTACTCGCTATACTAAAGGCAAGGCTGAAAAACAACAAAGCCCCTATAAACACTTATTAAAACCAAAATCTGGTGGCGTAGCTTATGCCTTAGCCACGCTGGGTAATCAGTTTAATAAATTACTTAATATCACCATTGTGTATCCCGATGGTGATGAAATCCTAAAAAAAGCCCTCAGTGGTCGATTAACCTTTGTAAAAGTGATCATAGAAACCATCGAGGTACCAAAAATCCATGCCGATAAATACACCAATGATCCTGCTTACCGAGCCGAATTCCAGCGTTGGCTAAATGAACTTTGGCAGCAAAAAGATCGTCTTATTGAGCAAGAGTTACAAACCATTAATGCGCAAAAAAGCCCACAATAAACCCGAGTCTGTTGATAAAAATTTTGACACCCTAGCCAAAACCTTTAGCCGTAATATCTATGACAGCCCTAAAGGGCAAATTAGAGTCGAAGTATTACTAAGGGATTTAAAACTGCATACTCCACTTGAGCAACGCAAGCTGCGTATTTTAGATGCGGGTGGTGGCTTTGGTTACCTCAGCCAGCAATTAGCGGCCATGGGCCATGAAGTGGTACTTTGTGATATTTCAAAGGAGCTACTTGATAAAGCCCGTGAGCAAATCAACCAAAGTGAACAAGCGCTCGATATCCAGTTAATCCATGGTGCCATTCAAGAACTTGACCCAGCCTTGGGCAAGTTTGACCTGATTTTATGCCATGCGGTATTAGAGTGGCTTGCCGATGGTGAGCAAGTGATTGCCGGTTTGAAAGACTTTTTAACCGCTGATGGCCAATTATCACTGATGTTTTTTAACCGTGATGCGTTATTATTTCATGCCTTGGTTAATGGTAACTTTGAGTATGTGGCCAACGATTTAAAAGCCAAGAAAACCGTCAAGCTAAATCCCAATCACCCACAAACCCTAGCCAATGTAAGTAGCTGGTTTAACAACTGGCAAATGCCAATTGTGTGTCAGTCTGGGGTGCGAATTATGAATGACTATATGCGCCGTCAGCTTAAAGAGGGCGAGTTTGCCACCTTGCTGGAATATGAACTTAAGTACTCAAGCAAACCCGAATTTGTCAGCGTTGGCCGCTATATCCACCTCATCGCTAATAACCAATAAGCCCTATCAAATAGGGCTTAAAGTCCATGATTTTCGATTAAAAACGGCCGATTAAACCAATTCGATATGAAGCACCAACATCACTTATATGCTCATGCACCACCACAAAGGGGCAGAGCCATACTTAATGCCAATAGTTTAGTTTTCATACAACCTCCTTATATAGAGTTAACTTCCATTTATAATCAGTAGCTTATAATTTATTGATACCACAAACTCACAATAGTTCAATAAATAACCTAAAAACGACCAATAACTCCTAATTGGTAAACAACACCAATACCATAATCTCCATCTTCAAAATCCGTTTCAGCTGCAGCCCTTAAAGACAATGAATCAGTTAAGGGTTGCTCATAATTTACCCCTGGCGTCCAAGTATGACCATTACTTGAGTAGCAATAACGGGCTGAAACATCTAAAGACTTGGTAATATACCAAGCAAGATTGACCTTAAACCTAGCGCTGGCTTCTAGTGACATATAAATATCATAGGCTTTTTGAACAGAGATTATGTTACCGCCTTCGTCATACTCAGTTCGCGTAGAATATTCAAAACTAGCCATAGAGTGGCGATACACACTGCCATCAACACTAAATTTTAGGCCCTCGGTAAAATCTGTTTTTAAAAACTTAGAGTAATAAAGGTTAAACTCATGCCTAACATCTATCCCGTCTCCCCTAAGGCCGCTTCTAGCATAACCAATACCAATTCGGCTGCTATCATCAATAAAATAACCAGCATCAAAATGGTATAAACTCCAACCTTCATAACGGGCATTGCCAGAATGCTGATCGACATAGGCAGAACCTCTAATATAGATATTATTATCAAATACATAGCGCCCACCAAAGTGGTAGTCGTTACTATAAAAGTCATGATCTGTAGTGTATCTGCTATACCCCAGCAAAAGCTGGTTGCCTTGGCTAAAATAGCTGTCCAAAGCATAAGGTGCATCGGTTTTGCCTAACGCATCTTGAGAATATAAATAACTCGCGCCATAAACCTTGGCAGCACCGGATTGTGTGCTAGAGGTGAAGTCTAAGCTAACTTTGTTATGGTTTGGGGCTGCAGTCAAAGCAGTGACTGGCAATGCTAGCCACAGACACACTGCGGTGAATACTGATTTCATATTAACTCCTTTTAATAAGTATCTATTTATCAATACCTTGCAATAACATAACACTCTACCCCCAGATGTACAAAAAAACAACAACACAAAATAAGGAGGATAACTTGCTCGATTGAGCAAACTGTGCAAAACTCTGTTAATATATCTGGATGAATTTACAGTAGTTTAAGGCAAGCCATTGCTAAACCTAGAGAAATTACCTATCACCGAACTCAAGGGCGTTGGTGATAAACTTGCAAGCAACCTCACCAAACTGCACATACACACGGTGCAGGATCTACTGTTTCACCTGCCTTTAAGGTACCAAGATAAAACCCGCATTTGCCCCATAGGGCAATTGCAATTGGGCATGCATATCAATATTGAGGGAGAGATCCTAGCTAATCAAATTGTCCAAGGTAAACGCCGCATGCTGACCTGCACCATCACTGATGGTACAGGCTCAATTACCCTTAGGTTTTTTAACTTTACCATGGGTCAAAAAAACGCCCTTAGTGCCGGCAAAAGACTGCGCGCTTTTGGTGAAATTCGTCGCGGCAGTTTTGGGTATGAAATCATTCACCCTGAATACAAAATTATTGATGATATCCCGCCACCTCTTGAGACCAAACTCACCCCCATCTACCCGATGACAGAAGGGATCAGGCAGGCAACGTTAACTAAGCTTAGCGACCAAGCTTTTAAGTTGATGCATAGCTGTGGAATCCAAGAATTACTGCCCGCCAACTTACAGCCCAATAATCTGTCCTTAGAGCAAGCATTAACCATTATTCATCATCCTGGGGCCAACGAAGACCTATTAGCCTTAAGCGAAGGGCAACACCCAGCCCAGCAACGGCTGGTGTTAGAAGAGTTAATTGCCCATTCGCTGAGTATGTTAGCCCTCAGGCAGAAAACTAAGCAACTTAATGCTATCGCCTTAAATTCAGCTTCTAACCTTAAGCAAAGCTTCCTCGATAACCTGCCATTTAGCCCAACAGCTGCTCAGGCTAGGGTTAGCCAAGATATTGCCAATGATCTTGCCAAGCCCCAGCCGATGATGCGATTAGTGCAAGGGGATGTTGGCTCGGGTAAAACTTTAGTCGCGGCATTAGCGGCGTTAACGGCGATTGATGCTGGCGTGCAGGTGGCGTTAATGGCCCCAACCGAACTGTTGGCCGAGCAACATGCAAATAATTTTAAAGCCTGGTTTGCACCATTAGGGATTGAATGTGCTTGGGTCAGTGGTAAACAAAAGGGCAAAGCTAGGGCTGAAGCTTTAGAAAAAATTGCCTCTGGCCAAGCCAAAATGGTCATAGGTACCCACGCCATTTTCCAAGATGAGGTGGTGTTTCAAAACCTCGCGTTGGCTATTATTGATGAGCAGCATCGATTTGGTGTGCATCAGCGCATGGCATTAAGGCAAAAAGGGGTGGATGCCGAAACTAGCCCCCATCAACTGATTATGACGGCGACACCCATTCCTAGAACACTTGCCATGACCGCCTATGCCGATTTAGATACCTCTATCATTGATGAATTGCCGCCAGGGCGAACCCCGATTACCACCGTTGCTCTACCCAACAGCCGCCGCCAAGATATTATTAATCGAGTAAAACAGGCCGCCCTACAAGATGGCAGGCAGGCATATTGGGTGTGCACTTTAATTGAAGAATCTGAAGCACTAGAGTGCCAAGCGGCAGAGGATACCCACCAAGAACTGCAAGCAGCACTGCCAGAGCTGAACATAGGCTTAGTCCATGGCCGAATGAAACCGGCTGAAAAACAATCTATTATGGCTAGGTTCAAGCAAGGTGAATTACATTTATTGGTGGCAACCACAGTGATTGAAGTCGGAGTTGATGTTCCTAATGCCAGTTTAATGATTATCGAGAACCCCGAGCGCTTAGGCTTAGCTCAGCTGCATCAGCTAAGGGGCAGAGTAGGTCGAGGGTCGGTCGATAGTCACTGCGTATTGTTATACAACCCGCCGCTTTCCAAGACCGCCCAATCTCGTTTAGGTGTTCTGCGAGAGTCCAATGATGGTTTTGTGATTGCTCAAAAAGATTTGGAACTAAGGGGGCCTGGTGAAGTCCTAGGATCAAAGCAAACTGGTCTAGCGGATATGAAAATTGCCGATTTAAGTAGGGATCAAAGTCTTATTCCGTTAGCGCAAAATATCGCTGGAAAAATTCTTGGCCATTATCCCCAAAATGTTCCAATGTTAATTAAGCGCTGGCTGGGCGAACGTAATCACTACACCCAAGCTTAAGCCAAATTGAATTGGCATGATTATTTGCCATCCCGGAGAGAAGCATGACAGAAGAAATTAAGTCCAACAATAAAACGACCATAATGCTCGCCATTGTTGCGACAATTGCCGTAATAATTGCTGCTACTGTGTTATTTCACGAAGAGCCAGAACCTGAACCAGCGATTATAATTGCGCCTGAGACACCATTAGAAGTAGAAGCCGTAGTGGAAGCTGAGCCAGAGCCTGAACTAATTGAAGAGCCTGTTGTTGAAGTTGCGCCAGTTGTTGCACCTGAGCCTGTTCTTGAACCTAAACCGCAGCCTGAAGCTGTCATCACCCTTGACGAGTCTGACGACTATACCAAACAAGTGATAGCAGCAGCAGTTGATGGCCTAGCTCTAGATAATTATCTAAGCCACTCAATAGTTAGGAAATTCGTGGTTTTTGTTGATAATACCGCCCAGGGAGAATTAGCACAGAACTTAAGCCCTATTAGCAATCCAAGAGGCAAGTTTAGTGTCATCGAAACCAGCAGTGCAATCTTCCTTGATGAAACCAGTTATCGTCGTTATGACTTTTATGCACAATTGATTGAACAATTTGACCAACAGGCACTGGCCAAATCGTACAGCAAGCTGGAACCTCTTTTAATTGAAGCTTATGCCGAACTTGGATACGAAGACCGCACATTCAAACAAAGCCTGAATAATGCGATTAATTTACTTCTGAAGACTCCTGTAGTTGAGGGGCCTGTTGAACTCATCAGTCACTCTGTCGCCTATAAATTTGCCGATCCTGAACTCGAACAGCTTGAACCTGTGCAAAAGGTTCTCATTAGAATGGGGCCCGAAAACCGAGCCAAATTCGAAGCCGGACTCAAACGGTTACAAGATGTCATTAATAACCAATAATCTGCTAACGAATTTGCCAGATGCGCTGTTAGAGGAACAATTCGAAGACATTGTAAAAACTGAAAATTGTCGCATCGAAAGGATAACTTCCCAAGGTCAAGTATCTGCTGAGGGATTTTATTATGATCAGGATGAATCTGAGTGGGTAACTCTATTACAGGGTAGTGCTCAGATTCAGTACTGGCCAAATATGCAAATTATTAATCTCAAAGCTGGCGATCATTTATTGATTCCTGCCCACCAAAAACATAGGGTGAGTTGGACTGATCCCAACCAAATAACGGTATGGCTGGCTGTCTTTTTTAGAAACAACTAACTAGAAAAAAATTTCAATTTTCAGCTTGGGCTGCCGATATTTTTACTATGCTTACTGTATAACAAAATTATCAAAAAAATTTTTCAAGGATGGCAATGGACTTTAATACCGATTGCGCTTTAGAAGTATTCTATAGCCCAGCATGCAACTATTCCCAAGCTGTACTTATCGCTCTTCACGAAAAGCGCCTCACTTTTATCGGTCATAGTGTTGATGTTGAAGACAAAATTGATATTCGTCAACTTGGTAGTTTAAGTCCCTTTGCGGAACTGCCGATCATCAAAATTGCGACAGACCCAGTGAAAGTGCTGCATCAGCATGCCACGATTATTGAACACTTAGATGCGCTATTCCCTTACAGCACATGTTTAGTACATGCTGACAATCTTGAACAGGCAATGCATATCAGAGCCACAGAGCGGGATATTGATAGTTATTACACCCAAAGCCTGCTGGCCTACAAACAAGAAACCAGTAAGTTTTTACCTCAACAAGATCAAGTGTATCTCGCCACCCTTAAGCAGAGAATTGACGCCAGTGTTGCTATTCTGGATAAAACCTTAGAAAAAAACCACTGGATCGCCGGAGAAAGCTTTACCATGGCGGATTGCTCTCTGATCCCGAGTTTAGCCTTAGCGACGACCTTAATGCCTTTTACGGATGCCAAACACCTCTGTCGCTATTGGTTCCAAGCGATTCGTCGCGGCTCCTACAAAAAAGTCATCAATCAAGAGCTCGAAATGACCGCTACTGAACACCTTGATCTACAAAGTAATCACAAACTAAAAAAGGTCATGCCCCAATAGGGGCGCCAATGAACCCTTATATCCAATAAAATCACATATTAGGGTAGTTAGGACCACCCGCACCTTCTGGCACCACCCAAGTGATATTCTGACTTGGGTCCTTAATATCACAGGTCTTACAATGCAGACAGTTTTGGCCATTAATCTGCAGCTGCGACTCACCATCCACTTCAACGATTTCGTAAACCCCAGCAGGGCAATAACGTTGCGCAGGCTCATCAAATTTGGCCAAGTTGACGCTGATAGGGATACTGTTATCTTTCAGAATTAAATGGCAGGGCTGATCTTCTTCATGGTAAGTATTAGATAAAAATACCGAAGACAATTTATCGAAGCTCAATACGCCATCGGCTTTAGGGTAATCCTTGGCTTTTGCCTCACTCGCCAGTTGCATGCCTTCATGATCAGGGCGATCATCTTTTAGAGTGACTGGCAATTTACCGTTAAACCAGTTTTGATCGATATAGTTAAACGCGCCACCGGCTAAAGTGCCAAACTTGTGTAAAGCTGGGCCAAAGTTGCGGCTACGGTATAACTCATCATATAGCCAGCTTTTCTCGTATTTTTGTTGCAAGCTTTGCGCATTGTCGCTGTCGGTTAGCGCCTCAAAAATGGCCTCTGCTGCCAGCATGCCTGATTTCATGGCGGTATGGCTGCCCTTAATTTTAGAAAAGTTTAAGGTACCAGCGTTACAACCCACAATGGCGCCACCAGCAAAGCTCATATCCGCGATCGAATTCAAGCCACCCTTAGCGATGGCACGAGCACCATAACTAATACGCTCTCCACCTTTTAGGTGTTTAGCAATTTGGGGGTGATGCTTATACTGCTGAAACTCATCAAATGGGCTTACATGAGGGTTGGTATAGTTAAGGTCAATAATCAGGCCTACATACACTTGATTATCATCCGCATGATACAAGAAACCACCACCACTGAGACCATCGGTCAAGGGCCAGCCGGCGCTGTGTACCACTAAGCCAGGTTGATGCTGCTCTGTCGGGATTGTCCATATCTCTTTAAAGCCCAAACCATAATGCTGTGGTGATCTGCCGTCGGTTAGGGAAAACTTTTCAATCAGCTGCTTACCTAGGTGACCACGACAACCTTCAGAAAAGATGGTTTGCTTAGCTCGTAGCTCCATCCCCGGCATATAACCGTCTTTTTCGCTGCCATCCTTGGCCACCCCCATATCACCAGTGAGTACGCCAGCAACCGAGCCGTCATCGTTAAACAATAATTCGCTGGCGGTAAACCCAGGGAAAATCTCAACCCCTAAACCCTCTGCCTGTTCGGCCAACCAACGACAAACATTCCCTAGACTGACAATATAGTTACCATGGTTATGCATAGTCTTGGGGCAAAATGCATTAGGCAGCTTGGTTGACTTGGCTTCATCGTTAAACAGATAAATTTCGTCTTTGGTCACCGCCGTATTCAGTGGCGCCCCCAGTTCTTGCCAATTCGGAAACAGTTCATCTAAGGCGCGGGTTTCTAAAATGGCGCCCGATAAAATATGAGCACCAACCTCAGAGCCTTTTTCTACGACACACACGGTTAATTCTTGTTGTGTGTCGTTTGCTAACTGCATTAAGCGACAGGCACTGGCCAAGCCCGAAGGGCCTGCACCAACAATCACCACGTCAAATTCCATGCATTCACGTTCCATACCAAATCCCTAGCATTTTTGTTCTATTTTCAACCAGATTACAAAAAATTAATGCGTTAAGGTAGCTATTTTGTATTTTAGTTAGGCCTTTTTGTCGAATGCCAAACGGTCTAACTCGTTATACAATAACACCAGCCTTTCAATCTGAGTTTAATCATGTACGACATTATTAGCGATCAACCTGACTTTATCGTCATCAACAAAAATCCATTTGTGCATTTTCATTCACAGGATGGCAATGCTGGAGTGATTGCCCAACTCAGTGATGATATTGACCAAGATTTATTCCCCGTTCATAGACTAGATACCATGACTTCGGGAGTGTTGCTCATTGCCAAAAGCTCAAGCGCTGCAGCCGAGTTGAGTAAAGCCTTTAGGGATCGCCAAACTCAAAAGTTTTACTTAGCCATAGCCCAAGGTAAACCGAAAAAGAAGCAGGGGTTAATTAAGGGAGATATGGCCAAAGCCCGTCGCGGGCAATGGAAGTTAATGAAAACCAATGGCAATCCTGCGATTACTCAATTTTTTAGCCACAGTCTAGGGCAAGGATTACGCGCCTATTTGCTCAAGCCCCACTCGGGCAAAACCCACCAGCTTAGGGTTGCTTTAAAAAGCTTAGGCACGGCCATTTTAGGGGATGAGCTCTACGGAGGAGGCGATGCTGATAGGGGCTATTTGCATGCGTGGCAGCTGTCTATTCCTTTTAAGGGAGAGCTGCTGCATTTTGTGGCACCATTGCCTAATAGCGACCATAGCCCGCTAATTAATCAAGGCTTGCCACAAGATTGGCAAACCCCAAATGATCTTAATTGGCCTTCACTTTAAAAAAGAAATTCAGCGGGTGATGTAAGCGCTCAGCCCACGCAGTTTCGTCATGGCTATGGCCTTTGAAGAATAAACTTTGCCAATTTTGCTTAGCAAAACCCTGCCCAAAGGTCTTATCCACAGCTCGCTGCAAAGGAGGGTACAGCGCATCTAAAGTTTGATCACCATAATCAAAATAGATGCGTTTATCTTGTAACCTTGGTAATTGGGCTGCTAAATACTGATTAAATGCATCAGCAACCACTCCATCTCGATTCATGGTGCCCGGCCAATGAGTCGATAAACACGCTGCCCCGGCAAAATACTGCGGATACCGGCTCAAACCATACCAAGAAATTAACCCGCCCATACTTGAGCCCATCAGCACTCGAGCCTCGCTATTTTGTTGGGTAGAATAGTTAGCATCAATATAGGGAATAAGCTCTTGGGTGATAAATTTTAAATAGTTATCAGAGTCAACGGGCTCATAAAACAAAGGGGCATCAGCACTGCGTTGCTCGGCGAGTACCTGCTGCTGATATTCTTTAGTAAACCCTTCAAACACTGCTTGTGGGAAGTATTCGCTATGGCGGCGTTTAACTCCTCCATTATGGATGCCCACTACAATTATCGGCTCAATTTGACCATCAGTAATTAGCGTTGATACCACCTCATCTACGCGCCACTCTTTTTTATTCCAGGTGGTATTAGCATCAAACAGCATTTGGCCATCATGCATGTACAACACTTTATATTTTTTTGCCTCGGAATAGCCCTGTGGCAACCACACATCCACATGTCTGGCAGGAATAAATTTTGATGGCATATTGTCGATTCGCTCAAGCGAGCCACTGCTGACCTGTGGCATGCCAGCAAAGGCATGAGTCACCTGTACCAATAAAGCCAAGCTAACTAACCATTTTTTCATTATAATTCCCTCAATATGTCGTTTCGTCAGCATAACTAACTCTGCTAACTAAGCCACCATGAATTCGTATACAGAAGGTTAATTCAATGCGCCTTGATAAATTTATCACCCAAGCCACAGAGCTGACTCGCTCAAATGCCAAAAAAGCCCTGCACCGTGGTGATGTCACCGTTGATGGTGAAGTAGAAAAAGACTCCGGCTTTAAACTAAAAGCGGGGATGCAGGTATGCCTTGAAGGACAGGTGCTTAGCCTGATTGGCCAGCGCTACATCATGATGCATAAACCGGACGGCTTTATTAGCTCGACGGTTGATGAACAATTACCCAGTGCATTAAACCTCATTGATATTATTAAAAAAGATCAACTGCATATTGCTGGTCGCTTAGATGCCGATACCACCGGACTGCTGCTGTTAACCGATGATGGTAATTGGTCCCACCGAATCACCTCGCCAAATAAGGCGGTAGGTAAGCGCTACCGAGTACAGCTGGCTGACGCCATTACCAACGAAGCTATCAGTGAATTAGAACAGGGAGTAATGCTTCGAAGTGAAGACAAACCTACGCGGCCAGCAAAAATTACTGTTATTGAAGATAAGCTAGTACTGTTAGAGATAAAAGAAGGAAAATACCATCAAGTTAAGCGCATGTTCGCCGCAGTTGGTAACAAGGTCATTGGTTTACATCGAGAAGCGATCAGCAGCATCGAACTTGATGACAGCCTTGAACCAGGTCAATGGCGCTTCTTAAACGAAGATGAAATCAACGCATTTTAATTGACAATTGCAGCCAAATATTTAAAGAATAGTTAAAATTGTTAAATATTTGGTTGTATGAAAATTAAAACAATAATTAGCCTAATACTTTTAGCCTCTCTTGGCGCATGCTCAACAACAGCACAAAAACCATCAAAAAAACTAATAGAGCTGCCCTTTATACCTGTTCAAAACTTCCATACCCAAGTACTGGACAATGGCGCTAAGTTGTTTTTCCTGTCCATTGAAAACCCTGTTAGCGCCTCCATAAAAACAACCGGCAAGAGTATTGTGATTGATAAGCGCCGTACGGTTCACCAAATCAAACAACAACTAGGCTATGTCGACCCTGAGTATCTACAATCGGCACTTATGCAAAGACTTCATATGCGTTTAGATAGAATCGATTATTGCCAAGCTGGCTATCTAATTTTAAACAAAATCACCAGTAGCAGTTATGCTGAAATCAGGGGTGAGTGCCATGATGGAGCTTCTATTGAGCAAATTTCAGAGTTAAGAAACCACTACACCCATAAAAAGTGATAAATTTAGACTAACATCTAAGCTTATGCTGTCGTTGAGCCATCAATAATGGCTTATCAAGGGATGGATACTATGCAACTTGCTCAATTAAATATCGCCAAAGCTAAATACCCGTTAGATTCGCCTGAAATTAAAGAATTTATAGCCAATCTAGATAGGGTGAACGGCATCGCAGAACAAAGTAAAGGGTTTATCTGGCGACTTAAGGATGAAAGTCCAGACACGACTGATATTCAGCTTTTTGATGACCCTAGGATCATCGTCAATATGTCTGTATGGCAATCCATCGAGTCACTAAAAGGGTTTATGTTTAAGACTCTACATCGAGACTTTATGCGTCGAAAATCCGAATGGTTTGAGCGTATCGATAATAATCTGGTACTTTGGTGGGTTGAGGATGGCCACACTCCAACTCAGGTTGAAGCCCTCGAACGCTTAAGGTATCTAAGTCGCCATGGAGCTAGTCGATATGCCTTCACTTTTAAACAAAGCTTTGAAGCAGTGGCGGCCAAGTAATATTAATGGACTATCCTTGGCTAATACTTTCCATTTTTGATATAAAAAAGCCCAGAATAAATCTGGGCTTGTAAGTCTATGCTGCGTTCTTATCTTGAGACTGATTACCATAAATGGCATCTAATTCCTCGTCTTTAACCTTCCAGGTATCATTTAACCAACCATGGAAGCGACGCTTAAAAGCTTTATCGTTAAAATAATCACCTTTAAGATTGTCGTCCATTGGGTGGACTTTAATACGCACCACAATTTTAGTCAGCTGTCCCTGCAATAAATCTTTGAAGGGTTGAGTGCGGTTTTCTGGGTAAGCAAGAGTTACATCAACCACACCATTAAGCAGATGATTCATCGCATTTAAGGTAAAAGCCACACCACCGGTTTTAGGCTTTAATAGATTATTATATGGCGTTTTTGCTGATGCTAACTTTTGCTTGGTGGCGCGAGTGCCTTCGACAAAGCTGATCATGGTAGTAGGCACATGCTTAAACTTATCACAGGCTTTTTTGATGGCATCAAAGTCGTCATTACGACGCTCAGGGTTTTTTAGCAAAAAGTCAGCACTATGGCGATACATAAATGGCATGTCTAACCCCCAACATGCCTGCCCAACAAACGGTACATACATTAAACTGCGCTTTAATAAGAACTTCCCCATCGGGATTTTATCTTTCATCACACAGGTTAATACCACAATATCAGACCAGCTTAAGTGATTAGAGAGCAACATGTACCATTGCTCACGAGATAAGCCTTCACCACCTTCGATATCCCATTCAATATTGTTATTGGCATTCAAAAGCCACAAGTTAAATGTCGCCCATAAGCGCATATGCCCATTAGCAGCAGTGGAGCCCCAATACTGAACGATTTTAAAAGGAAGTAATAATCGGATCACCGCCAAGATAGAAGCGGTTACCGCGATTAATGCGGTATTGATGGTTACTAGTAATACTACTAGCACCATTCTTATATTTTTAAGCATAAATTGGTACTGCTAAGCATAAATAATGCGCACATCATACCGAGTTTAGTAGATAACGCACTCGAAAAATCACTGATTAGACCTTTTTGACTTCATCAAACATGATTAAAGGCAACTAATGGGCTAACTATTGTCAATGTAAAGATACAAAAAAACCGAAGCACGATGGCTTCGGTTTTCATAAGCGACGGGATTACCCCTTAGCTTGACGACTCGCGCGCTTACGCTCGCTTTCAGTAAGAAGCTTCTTACGAATACGGATACTTTCTGGAGTCACTTCTACTAGCTCGTCGTCATCGATGAACTCAAGCGCTTGCTCAAGAGTCATCACAACTGGTGGCGTCAGAACCTGTGCGTCATCAGTACCTGATGCACGAACGTTAGTTAGCTGCTTACCTTTAAGGGCGTTAACGGTTAGGTCGTTATCACGGCTGTGAATACCGATAACCATGCCTTCGTATACTTCAACACCGTGACCAATCATCATGCGGCCACGCTCTTGTAGGTTAAATAGAGCGTTAGTTAGGGCTTTACCCGTTGCGTTAGCAATTAGTACACCGTTAATACGCTGACCGATTTCTCCACCTTTGTGAGGGCCATACTGCAAGAATGTATGATAAATCAGACCTGAACCAGAAGTCAGCGTCATGAACTCAGTTTGGAAACCAATCAGACCACGAGAAGGCATGATGAAGTCCATACGGATACGGCCTTTACCGTCAGGCGCCATGTCGGTTAGCTCTGCTTTACGCAGACCCATTTTCTCCATGATCGCACCTTGGTGCTCTTCTTCAACGTCGACAGTAACCGTTTCATAAGGTTCTTGGAGTTCACCGTCTACTTCGCGCATAATTACTTCTGGACGCGATACCGCTAGCTCGTAACCTTCACGACGCATGTTCTCAATCAGAATACCTAAGTGAAGCTCACCACGGCCTGATACTTTAAACTTATCTGCATCTTCTAGTTGCTCAACACGTAGTGCTACGTTGTGTACTAGTTCGTTTTCTAGACGCTCTAGGATGTTACGTGAAGTTACGTATTTACCTTCTTGGCCAGCAAACGGAGAGGTGTTTACCTGGAAGGTCATGGTTACTGTTGGCTCATCTACGCTTAGTGCTGGTAGCGGCTCAACTTCTGACGGGCAACATACGGTGTCAGAAATCTTCAAATCGCCAAGACCAGTAATTGCAACGATGTCACCTGCTTGTGCAGTGTCTACTTCGTAACGCTCTAGACCTAGATAACCTAAGATGCTACCAACTTTACCATTGCGAGTATGGCCATCCGCACAGTGTACAACCACTTGCTCATTTACTTTTACTTTACCACGACTGATACGACCAACACCGATTACACCCTTGTAAGAGTTGTAGTCCAGCTGCGAGATTTGCATTTGGAAAGGTTCTTCAGTGCTACCTGCAGGGCAAGGTACTTCATCAACGATAGTTTGGAATAGAGCTTCCATATTGTCAGTTTGGACGCCTTCTTCATCAGAAGCCCAACCATTAATTGCTGAAGCGTAAACCACTTTAAAGTCTAGCTGCTCATCAGTTGCACCTAGGTTGTCGAACAAGTCGAATACTTGATCCATAACCCAATCAGGACGTGCGCCTGGCTTGTCAATTTTGTTGATAACAACGATTGGCTTCAGACCTTGAGCAAATGCTTTTTGAGTTACAAAGCGAGTTTGCGGCATTGGGCCTTCTTGGGCGTCAACAATCAGTAGTACCGAGTCAACCATAGACATCACACGCTCTACTTCACCACCGAAATCGGCGTGTCCTGGGGTATCTACGATATTAATACGGTAGTCGTTCCAGTTAATCGCTGTGTTTTTGGCAAGAATGGTAATACCACGCTCTTTTTCGATGTCGTTGGAATCCATCGCGCGTTCATCTAAATTTGCACGCTCATCTAAAGTTTGTGACTGCGATAATAGCTTATCAACTAGGGTAGTTTTGCCATGGTCAACGTGCGCGATAATGGCGATGTTACGTAATTTTTCCAACACAATGATTGCCTCAAATAGGTCTATGCTCAGGAGCAGAATTTAAGCCTTAAGCGAGCGCTTAAACGGCTTTAATAGCTTGCTAATTTTGTTAGCAAATTTAAAAAACGCGACATTCTACTCTAGATAGCGGTTTTGCACAAAGTATAGATTGTCCAAGCGGGCATTTTCACAAAATTTCATAAATTAATTATTCAATCTTACCTGTGGACGATTGCACAACCAACAACAAAGCACCAACATGGTGCAACAGCAGATCAATCATGGTGCAACCACGATTCAGAAGCCCCTTAACAAAAGCTCAAAAACCATACTAAACAATAACTTGCAAAGTAGGCACGGTTCTAGCATTATGCTTGCCAGTAAAAGATAAAAGACCTTATTACAATTATAAATCGCTACTGGAACCCGGAGAATAATATGTCAGTTGAGAATGTATTTAACCTTATTGAAGAACATGGAGTTAAATTCGTAGATTTGCGCTTCACCGATACCAAAGGTAAAGAGCAACATGTATCTGTTCCAAGCCACCAAATTGATGCTGACTTCTTTGAAGATGGCAAAATGTTTGATGGTTCTTCAATTGCTGGTTGGAAAGGCATTAACGAGTCAGACATGGTGCTTATGCCTGACGCTGCTACCGCTAAGCTAGACCCATTTACTGAAGAGCCTACGCTAAACATCGTTTGTGACATTCTAGAGCCTGCTACAATGCAAGGTTACGACCGTGACCCTCGCTCGGTTGCTAAGCGTGCAGAAGAATACATGCGCTCTACTGGTATTGCTGACACCGTATTCTTTGGCCCTGAACCAGAGTTCTTCCTATTTGACGATGTTAAATACAAAACTGATATGTCAGGTTCTATGTACAAAATTGATGCTGATGAAGCGCATTGGAACTCAGACAAGTCATTTGAAGATGGCAACACTGGCCACCGCCCAGGTGTTAAAGGTGGTTACTTCCCAGTAGCTCCAGTTGATTCATCACAAGATCTACGTTCTGCAATGTGTCTAGTTCTTGAAGAAATGGGTCAAGTGGTAGAAGCGCACCACCACGAAGTAGCTACTGCTGGTCAGAACGAAATTGCCACTCGCTTCAACACTCTAGTAAATAAGGCTGATGAGACTCAAGTACTTAAGTACGTTATTCATAACGTAGCTCACGCTTACGGCAAAACCGCTACTTTCATGCCTAAGCCAGTCGTTGGTGACAACGGTTCTGGTATGCACTGTCACCAATCTCTAGCAAAAGATGGCGAGAACATCTTCGCTGGTGACCAATACGGTGGCCTATCTGAAACAGCACTTTACTACATTGGCGGTATCATTAAGCACGCTCGCGCAATCAACGCTTTTGCTAACGCTTCAACTAACTCTTACAAGCGTCTTGTACCAGGTTTTGAAGCACCAGTAATGCTAGCTTACTCAGCACGTAACCGTTCTGCTTCTATCCGTATTCCTGTAGTGCCTTCTGCTAAAGCGCGTCGTATTGAAGTACGTTTCCCAGATCCAACAGCAAACCCATACCTAGCGTTCTCTGCAATGCTAATGGCTGGCCTTGACGGTATCCAAAACAAGATTCACCCAGGTGAAGCAATGGATAAAGACTTATACGACCTACCAGCAGAAGAAGCAGCTGAAATCCCAACAGTAGCTTCTTCTCTAGAAATGGCTCTAGAAGCGCTTGATGCGGACCGTGACTTCCTAACGGCTGGCGGCGTATTTACTAATGACTTCATCGATTCATACATCGCACTTAAGTCTAACGACGTACAACGCGTTAACATGACAACTCACCCAGTTGAGTTCGAACTTTACTACAGCGTTTAATCGTTAATTAAACGTTTATTAGCCCGCCAATTGGCGGGCTTTTTTGTATGAACTAAACTTACCATTGCAACTTTTTAGATTGGTATGGTGCACTATGCTAAGAATATTAATATTACTAGTAACTTTAGGGTTCCTTACTCAGCTTGATGCAAATCAAATCTATTTCTGGCGAGATACCAATGGTGTTGCACATTACTCAGATACCAAACCCGTTGGTATTGAAGCCCAGCAAATAGAATTGAGCAAATTAAATACCAATGAATTTAAAATTAACCCCATCAATACTCCCTCTGAACCCACTGTCGCTAATAACAAACAGCTACAAATTAACATCAGCACGCCCACCGACCAACAAACCATTAGGAATAATAACGGTAACTTCTTGATTGTTGCTGAGCTTTATCAACCCTTGGAGTTTAATCAAAAAATTCAATTGGTCATCGATGGCTCAAACTATGGTAAAGCACTTGCCAGCAGCTCTTTTAACGTTACCAACCTAGATCGCGGTAGCCACACGATAAAACTTCAGCTAATTGACAAAAACGGCAAAGTTATTGCATCTAGTAAACAAATTACCGTTTATTTGCACAGAGCGCACTTATAAAGCCCTTATCTGCACTGAATTAGACATTATTTGCAAAGACAAGCAAAACGATGCACCATAATGGTGCGATTTAATAGTTTTAGGGAATACAATGCAGCCTTTATCGATACTGGATAACATCGTCACCGCCGTTATGGTCATCAACAGCGACCTAAAGCCTGACTATGTAAATAGTGCGGCAGAACAGTTGTTCCGACTTGGCAAACATCGGCTCATTGAACACAATTTGGAAAGCAGCTGTCAGGAATTAGGTTTCGCAGTCACTCATTTAAAACAAGCAATTATCGAACAGCATAGTATTACCATTAATGCCGCTCCTTTAATCACATTAGAAGGAGAGCATACCTTAGTTGATATTACCATCATTCCCTATGCCACTGAGCCTGCCACAGCGATTGTCGAGTTCAAGCAAGTTGGCCAGCAGTTAAAGATTCATCAGCAATTACAAAGTGACTCTCAGCAGCAAGCGGCACGCCTGCTGGTGCGCTCATTAGCGCATGAAATAAAAAACCCCCTCGGCGGCTTAAGAGGAGCGGCGCAATTGCTTGAGCGGGAACTAGGCGATGATGATCTTAAAGAATTTACCCAAATGATCATTGAGCAAGCTGACCGTTTGCGCAACCTTGTTGATACACTTCTAGGGCCACAAAAACCTACCGCACATAACTTAGTGAATATTCACCAAGTATTAGACAAAGTTGAACAATTGGTTCGATTAACACTTAACCAACAGCAACGAATCAGCGTCGATTACGACCCTTCTATTCCTGCTTTAATGATGGATAGCGATCAAATCCAACAAGCATTACTTAATGTTGTACAAAATGCAGTAGAAGCAAGTAATGACGAGGCCATTCATATCAGGTTACAAACCCGAGCCCACTCACAGGTTACTATAGGCAATATTCGCCATAAAACAGTAGTCGCCATCAAAATCTCTAATGACGGGCCACCAATCCCCGCCGAGATGCTTGATACTTTATTTTACCCAATGGTGACCAACAAAGCCCAAGGATCAGGTATGGGGCTTTCAATCACTCACAATATCATTCGCTTACACCAAGGAAAAATTGAATGCCAATCTTTTCCTGGTGAAACAAGTTTTACCATTTTACTACCGTTAGTCAGTCATAAATAAGGAAAGGTTATGAGTGAGCAGGTTTGGATTTTAGATGATGACAGCTCAATAAGGTGGGTGCTTGAACGCGCATTAAAAGGCGCCAAGATAAGCTCTGCTAGTTTTGCTTCAGCAGACTCTTTGCTAGAAGCAATTGAACATGAACAACCTCAGGCAATTGTTTCAGACATACGCATGCCTGGTACTGATGGCATTGCCCTATTAAAACAACTGAATCAAGACTACCCTAATATTCCGGTCATCATAATGACGGCCCACTCTGACTTGGACAGTGCAGTAAATGCTTATCAATCTGGGGCTTTTGAATATTTGCCTAAGCCCTTTGATATTGATGAAGCGATTGAACTTATCAATCGCGCTTTAAAACACTACCAAGAACAGCAGCAAATCCGTCAACCTGAAGTGATGCCGTCACCAAGTTCAGAAATTATTGGTGAAGCACCCTCTATGCAGGAAGTGTTTAGAGCGATTGGGCGACTTTCTAAAAGCTCGATTAGTGTTTTAATTAATGGTCAATCTGGTACAGGTAAAGAGTTAATCGCAGCAGCACTCCACAAACACAGCCCCCGCGCGAATAAAAATTTCGTGGCATTAAATATGGCGGCCATTCCCCATGATTTGATCGAGTCAGAGCTATTTGGCCATGAAAAAGGCGCTTTTACCGGCGCCAACAATCAACGTCAGGGCAGGTTCGAGCAAGCGGATGGCGGCACCCTATTCCTAGATGAAATTGGCGATATGCCATTGGCGATACAAACTCGACTTTTAAGGGTCCTGGCCGATGGCCAATTTTACCGTGTTGGTGGGCGCTCACCGGTAAAAGTCGATGTTAGGATAATTGCAGCAACTCACCAAGATTTAGAGACTCGCGTTGCTGAAGGCAAGTTCAGGGAAGATTTATTTCATCGCTTAAATGTTATCCGTATCCATGTGCCTGCACTATGCGAGAGACGTGAAGACATTGTTCGTCTCGCAGAGCATTTCCTACAAAGGGCTGCTGTAGAGTTAAGTGTTGAGCCTAAAACATTAACTCAAGCCACTGCCAATACGCTTAGTAAGCTGCCTTGGCCTGGTAACGTTAGACAGCTCGAAAATACTTGTCGTTGGTTAACGGTAATGGCCTCTGGACAAGAAGTTGAGCCGAATGACCTGCCACCAGAGTTATTGTCAGATAAAAATCCAACCAGCGACTTGAATAAGTCGAATGATTGGTTAGACAACCTCAAAGTTTGGGCAACAGAACAATTTAATGAAGGGCAAGAGCAAGTTCTTGCTGAAGCCTTACCTGCTTTTGAAAAAATAATGATTGAAACGGCCTTAAGTGCAAGTAATGGCCACAAGCAAGAAGCCGCTAAAAAACTGGGGTGGGGCAGAAATACCCTGACAAGAAAACTCAAAGAGCTCTCTATATTAACTTAACTGTGTGCGCTCAAGGCCAGCGGCCTCTTTACTCACATACAGACAGCCATGTTGTGAAAGCACCTTCACTATCACACCTGGCAATTAGTCTTAGTTATTTACCATGTAAAGATGTTGTAAATTTTATAGTTTCGCTCGGTAAACTCTGATTACTATTGTAGTGACACAAGGCTTCCACTAGGTTAATTTAGTTCTTACGATGGACCTTTATCAAGCTAGACCAAACTTTGTATTAATAGCGATTGGGATCTAAACGTTCTCATAGTGCCAGGTAACTGTTAATGATGAACAATATTTTAATTATTGAAGATGATAAAGAATTAAGTAATTTGCTTTCGGAACTACTGCAAATTGAAGGCTTTCAATGCCAGCAGGCTTTTGATGGTGAGTCAGGGTTAACAACCGCCCGTACTCAAAAGTTCGATATCATTTTGCTCGACATCATGCTGCCAAAGCTCAATGGCCTTGAACTTCTTAAACATCTGCGCATCAACAATAATACTCCGGTATTAATGCTCACAGCAAAAGGCGGCGATATAGACAAAGTCGTCGGTCTGGAAGTTGGCGCAGATGATTATTTAGCAAAACCATTTAATGATAGAGAGCTCATTGCTCGGATTAAGGCCTTGCTCAGACGCACGTCGGTTGCAATTGATCATCCAACCCAATTCAGCCCAGTATTGGAACATGATGATATCTCGCTAGATAACGCCCGCCAAGAAGTCATCTGTCAAAAAAATTCCATAGAACTTACTGCGACTGAATTCTCCCTACTCAATGAGCTGATCCGTGATAAAGGAACCGTCCTCACTAAAGAGCATTTAAGTTTACAGGTGCTTGGTAAAAAACTAATGCCATTTGATCGCTCTATCGACATGCATTTATCTAATTTAAGGAAAAAGCTCCCTGAAAGAACAGACTCAAGACCACGGATTAAAACAGTCAGGGGTAAAGGGTACTTATGGATTAATCAATGAGATTAAAAAATACCATTTTTGTTAAGCTGCTACTGTCTTTCTGGGGCGTCAGCAGCTTAATTGTTTTAACACTCATCGCTGTAATTACTGCTACTCAGGCTGATTTTCTAGAAGATGCTGATAAAGACTTAAACAAGCGACTTAATACTCAAGCCAAAAAAATCATAGGGGCAGCTGACGCCTCTCCCTCTGAATTAGATAGCGTTTTGATTGACCTTGCTAGAGCAGAGAATTTTCGCTACTTTTTAATCGACAGCGAGGGGCACTTATTCTCTAAAAATATTGTTCGGGTACCTAAAAACATTCTTCGCTTTCAAAATTATTACTATCTAGAGCAGCTTAATGGGGTAAAAAGATATCTTGCCAATAAAGATATTATTTTTGGCCCTTTACCTATCACCATTGATAGTCAGACTTATGAAGTTTGGGGCAGCTTTAAAAATCCTGATGGACAGCAATCCCTTCCCCAATGGCATCAAAATGAAGAAGTCATACTAGTTTCAGCGATTATTTTTTCAGGATTGATTTATGCTTTCATGTCTTGGCATATTGGCTCTGGATTAAGACAATTAAGAATTAGCTCTATGGCTTTAGCCAAGGGAGATATGAGCGCCAGACCTGAAGCTAAGCTGCTTAAAAGAAGTGACGAGATTGGTCAGTTGGCTTCCAGCTTTAACACTATGGCTGACAGCATTACGAGAATGATCACTAACCAAAAGCGCTTGATTGGTGATGTCTCGCATGAATTGCGCACGCCCTTAACTCGGCTGCAGCTGGCAATCGCTATTGCAAATAAAAAAGGTCAGAATAGCAGCGAGCTGAACCGCATCCAAAAAGAAGCAGAAGCGCTAGAGGATATGATTCAAGAGTTATTGCAATTATCTAAAGCTGAACTCTTCAGTGAACAAGCAAAACAAAATTTCACTATAGCAGACGTATTAGAGCCATTAATCGACGATGCCATATTTGAAGCAGAGCAACTGGGCAAGCATATTGAGTATGATTATTTACCCTTTGAGCTTATGGGTTATCCAGGATTGCTTAGCCATAGCATTGAGAATATTATCCGTAATGCCTTAAAATACGCCAACTCTTGTATAAAAATCACTACAGAAATAGAAAGCGATTTTTACCAAATACGCATCTCGGACGATGGCCCAGGTGTAGATGCCAATCAGTTGCACATGATCTTTAAACCCTTTTATCGTCCAGAGGAAGACAGAGATAGAAATACCGGTGGTATCGGTCTGGGTTTAGCAATCAGTAAAAGTGCAATTGATGCCCATAAGGGACTAATCACTGCCTTAAATAACTACCCTAGTGGGCTCTGTATCATTATAAGACTACCAGTGAACTAGCATTTTCAATCTTGCTGTATATACTAACGCCCAAATTTAATCAGGATTAACTCCCATGTTTCACATTGCCCTATATGAACCTGAAATAGCTCCCAATACTGGCAATATTATGCGCTTAGTTGCTAATAATGGCTGCCAATTACACCTCATCGAACCACTTGGTTTTGATTTAGATGAAAAGAAGCTTAGAAGGGCAGGCTTAGATTATTCAGATACCCAAAACCTGCATAGACATAAGGATTTTTCCAGCTTTTTAGAAGCGATGCAGGGGAAACGTATCCATGCTTGCACCACAAAAGGCTCTCGTCCCCATGACCAGATTGAGTTTCAGCCGGATGATGTGTTGTTGTTTGGTCCAGAGACTAGAGGATTACCGGAAGCGTTTATTTTTTCATTGCCGCCAGAGCAGCGGGTGCGTATTCCGATGATGGCCAATTCTCGCAGCCTAAATTTATCCAATTCTGTAGCCATTATTAGTTATGAAGCCTGGCGTCAACATGGCTTTGCAGGCTCATTAGACGCCACAAATTAATGCCTCAATATTTTTTTTGACGAGAAAGGTAAAGCCCTGAAAATGCTAAGAAGATTAGTCCAAGGGCAGACAAATCCACCAGCCACACCCCTAGCGGTCCAAAAAAACGGCCGCTATGAATATCTTGTAATAGGCGTTCGTGGGTAATAAATCGCGACCGATAGCGATCAACATAAGGCGCGATCGCTTCTCCTTTAAGCTCAATTACGTTACCTGGTTGCAGCTTATCCTGTGCAGCTTCTATAAAGCCATCAACCAGCTGCCAATGACCATATTCATCATCAAAACTAAGTTGATTATCATTAACCGAAGCTCTAATAATGGGGGCTTCTAAACTAAAACCTACCTCTAAAGAATCAAATAATTGGCCCCGGGCGTCATAGTATTCAATGCTATTAGCTGTCACCACTATGATGCTGTCTTGCCCTAAGCTATGGGCGAGCAATACTTGCTGTGGATAATGACCAATAAACACATCCTTTAACCATACTTGATTATCCATAACCACCAATTCTAATTGGCTGGCATCAAATTTTTGCACATGAGTCGGTGGTTTCACTTGGTAATGATCTAATATCCAGCCACTACTGACATAACTTTGTCCTAAATTAAGGCTGCCAGTATGGTTTAATCCAATCCCCGTCAATGATACTAAGCTAATGATTACCGCGATAATAATACCTAAGCGCTTATGCCATTGACGATATTGACTGCGACGCTTTTTGGCTGCATTTTTCCGCTTCCGGTACTCATATTTGTCATACTTTTCTGATTTATCGAGATTTGTTGTCATTTTGTACCTGAGCATCTAACCAAAGTGCTACACGGGCAATTTTACTCATAGCCCGCACCGAATACGTCGCTCCGGTGATGCCATCAACATGCTGATCTAACTGCGCATCTTCAGTAAGTTTTAATCCCAAAAACTGTTGCGTGTAAAAAGGATGTCGAATTTCATCACCTCTGCTTTCTCTAAAAGCAAGCACCTCAATATTTCTAATCTGGTTATTGACCACATGCACCCCAAAGCTAATGGGCTTCTCTTTGCCAATTTCATCTAATAACCAGATACTGGCTTGGGGGCCAATCCAGTAACGCACACGGGTCTTAAGGTAAGGGTGCGCCAATATTTCACTCATGCCATCCTTGAGTTCTTGATTAAGCCATAAAGTCCTAGATTGATAGTCTTGGCCATGCTCAGCCACATAAGCTTTAGGAGTCATATAAACCCCTTTTGCCATGGCTTGCCAACTCAAAACAATGAAAAAGATAAAACAGTACTTATTCAAATGATTACGCTCTTTAAACCAAAAAAGGAGGTAAGCATAACTTACCTCCATGTTCGCTAAACTATAGCTTAAAATTGATAACCCACACCTAAATTAAAGCCCTTATTATCAATGACATTGCCGCCAATATCATGACCGCTATCTACTTGATAATCTGCTTTAAATACCACATCTTCATGCAGCCAGTAATTAATACCAAAGTGACTTTGTTTAGTCGCACTGTTAAATTCATTATTAACGGCATTATCCCATTCTGCATAACGTGCAAATACACCTACCGTTGATGTAATTTTATAGCTTGGCTCAACAAAGTAACCATACTGCTGATCTTTGCCCAGTGCTTTAACTTCATTACCGGCAATATCCCAACGAGCATATAAAGCTTTAACTGTGAAGTTATTGATAGTATATACACCATGAACTTCTGTTAGCCATGCAGAAGCCACATCGGCTCCTTTACCTTGACGAATATCTTCCTGGTGTTGAATCGTGGCAGATAATTTTAAGCCATTAATGGCGGTGTATTGTGCTCGAGTGGTATAAGCAAGATCATTAGCGGTCGCCTTAGCAACCTTTTGGCGTCCACCACGAATATCAAAGTTTTCATCTACATATAAACCTGAAGTGGCGGCACCATCTAAACTAAGGCCCGGTGCCAGTTTGAAGTTAGCCGCAGCACCCGCTTCCCACCAAGTAGTAGGAATAATGTATTTTTCTACATTGTTACGCTCTACACCATAAAATGTTGGTGGCTCATGGGTTTCATTTAACATACCGACTGGAATTAAGAATAAGCCTGCTTTTGCCGTCAAACTGTCATTAACATCATGCTCAACATAAGCTTGTTCTAACTCCACTTCACCAGGTGCACCATCACCAGCTAGAGAATGTTCAATTTCGATCTCAGAGAAAAAGCGAGTTTTTTCATTAAATTCATGGCCAACAAAAAGAACAAAGCGATGGAAATCTATTTTAGCGTCTTTACCTTGGATGTTGTTGTAGTGCAACTCTCCGTAGCCACCAATGCTAACCCCTTTAGTTTTACCTTCATTACTTGAATCAACCACTGCTGCAGTTGCATCTAAGCCCTGCTCAGTTTGCTCAAGTCGACGCTCTAACTCAGCTAGTTGCTGTTTTTGTTTCTCTAATTGAGTTTTTAAGTCTTGCTCATTTGCCATGATATTGGCTGATGCAAAAGTAGAAAGTACCGCTAAAGCTGTAATAGATTTTTTCATTGGGGTTCATCCACTAAACATTGAATTATTTAACGGTGAGGATATTATTCGATCAAAAACCTAAATGCAAATCATTCTCAATAATATTTATAAAAAAAATATAACCCTTATGATCGATGGTCTTATCTCGCCATAAGTTGAATTTGCTGTTGCATAAAGGCTTCAAAGCCAGATAACCAAGGGCGAGCATCAAAGCTTTCTATCGCCTCTAGGGCGAAGCAGGCCGCCTCCAAGGTAGATAAACTGTCTGCTCTAGGGGCTTTGCGGATATGATAACGCCCCTTGGGCGCATTAAAACTGACTTTTGGGAGGGCTTGCAGCCAAGGGTTAAGTTGCAAGATTTTATAGGTTTTTTTCCAAGTGCCATCTAATAAAATAAGGGCATCGAGTTGTGGCTTATCTGCCCCATCAAGAGAGACTGCTTGTTCATCTGGGTACAGCAACCCAACTTGTATGCCTTGTAACTGTTGCTGCAACTCACTAAAGTCAGCTTGGCTTTCACCTACCCAGACTTCAATATTCTGACTCATCATTTGCAGCAACTTTACCGTTCCCTTAGCGGCTTTTAGCTCGCTGGGGTGTTGCATGATAATCAGCTTAGTTTGATGTTTTAACGGCGTGATAAAAGGGCAAAAGCAACGCACCTGGGGTTGATTACAGTTATCACATTTTGCCCTAGCCATTAATGCTCCTCGGTGGTGTCTTTATGCCATACATTCAGTTTTTTTGAAGCCATTAGTCCTAAAAACACCAGACTAGGTGCAATACAAGCAAAAGCAACGGCCTGCTCTGGTGCGAGGGAAGTTTGCTGGATAACTGCCACCATCACGGCAGCCAATGACATCTGAATACAACCCAGCATCGCTGAGGCGGTACCTGCACGTTCGGCAAAAGGCGCCAATGCCATCGCTGTTGCAGGGCCCAGTAATAATGCAAAGCCACAACATAGCAGCAGCATAGGCAACATAAAGGCAAGTCCTGATGCGGGCCATAGCTTTACACTGATTAACTGTAAGATACCTGCCCCCATAAACAGCAACATTGACCAACGCACCGAATCGACATTACCAATACGCTTAACGATAATCGGTGCAATAAAGCAGGCGGCAATATTAATAATAGCGTTAAAGCCAAACAGCGCGGTAAAGGTCAGCTCAGAGATACCCAGCTCGCCAATTAAATACATAGGCGCATAACTGACGTAGCATAAAATGGCTGCCATTGCTGCCATGCAGCTTAGCGCATAAAACAGGAAATTACTGTTACTAAGCACTGGCTGGTAGCGCGCCCAAGCATACAGCTTTTGGCTTTTTGCCTTTTCATCGGGCGCCTTAGTTTCAGCAAATTTACCGAAAATAACACTAAAAATAACCACCGCAAACAGAGCCATAAACACGAAACTTGCACGCCAACCCCACTGTATAGCCAACAAGCCCCCTAAGGTTGGTGCAAGCGCTGGTACCACACAGATGGCACCATTTAGGTAGCTATAATAAGTACCACCTTCTTTGGCTGAAACACTGTCTCGTACTGCACTGAAGGCCACAATCGAAGTGGCGCAAGCTGCAAAGCCCTGTAAAACACGACCAATCAGAAGTTGTTCATAGGTCTGTGAAAAAGCATCAATCAGCGCAGCAACTGCGTACAAGCTAATGCCTGCTAGCGCCACTGGGCGACGACCAAACTTATCCGCTAATGGACCAATGAGGATCTGCCCCAAGCCCATAGCAAATAAGAAGATCACAATTGTCAGCTGAATTGCAGCATCTGAAGCAGCAAAATCGGCAGCCATGGCAGGCATTGAAGGTAAATAAATATCAATTGCCAAAGGGCTAAATAGCACTAACAGCATTAATAGTGGCAGTAACCGAGTTTGCATGTAATTTTCCACATTGCATAAAAAGGGGGGGGATAATAACGGATTTATATGTTTAGATAAATAATAATCAATAATGTGTGACTTTACCCAATGGATTAAAGCCAGTATAACTAGTATATCTAATTGTAAGGGTGGACTTATGGTCAGCAAATTTTTAAAACAGCTACGTAGTGGCCATTTCAAATTTCAAAAGCGTTCAACGGGCTCTTTAGTTGGATTTGCTACACTAGCCATTCTTGTGATGTTATTTATCATTATGTTACCAATTTTCATCGGCATATTTCTGCTTTCGATAGTGATTATGCTACTCATTGGACGCAACCCTATCAAACAAAACCAGCAATTATGGAAGCAATGGCAATCCCAGCGAGACTTCCCCGGCGCCGCCAGACGCCGCCATAAACAGCAGGACCGCTATTCTGGACGCACTTTCGACCACGACCCTAACGAATAACCATTAACAAAAAGCCCCGCATTTACTATATGCAGGGCTTATTACACTTCCTAGCTTCCGAGGTTTAAGCCTCCTTAGGCTTTGGCGTCACCATATAGATGCGGTATAGCGCGATCGTCACAAACAGCGCAATAAAGCCAGATAGAGCATTCAGCAGAATCATCGCCACTGCTGGTAACTCACCTAAAGACTGAATAATGTCTGCCGAAAATACTGCAATTGGGAACAATAGCGACATCACCGCTAGGGTTGGCCATTGAACCGGTGCAGAAAACTTAAAACTGTAATTAATCGCTTTAAGTGGTGTAGCACCATCAATAATCATAAAGTTTACATAAAACAGCCTTACCCCAATCCAAATTGGCACAAATATTAATGGTAAAAATTGAGTCAACATCATAGGTAAAGCCGATAGCAATACAAACACCCCTGAGAATACTGTCGCTGCTAGTAGCGCTGGTACATAGGGTAATGCTGCAAACCACACTTGTAATGGCTGCACCTTACGCTCATTGCTGCGGGCCATAATAAACAAGGTCACACTGGCGTACATTAACATCGCTATCAGTAGTAACCCCATTACCCCAAGATAATGTTCGGTAGTGATCTGTAATTGCTCGGGATTACTAGCATCAAAACCTGCCATTTCATTACCTAACCATAACTGTACCGCGGATTGCGCCACCAATAATGGATAGGCAACACCCAATAAACCCCAAAATTCCGTTCTAAAAAAAGTCCAAGCTTCTTTTAATACATTTGCTAATGACATATTTGTCCTAAAAATTACCACGTTTGTATGGGCCTAGAATAACCAATTTCTAGGCATAAAAAAACCGACCCGTAGGTCGGTTCTCAATAATCTGTATGGATTACTCCATTGCGCTTTTCAATTTCTTCATCGCATTCTTTTCTAGCTGGCGAATACGCTCAGCAGAAACGTCAAATTTAGCCGCTAGCTCATGCAAAGTTTGCTTTTCATCGTCCAACCAACGTGCCTTCAAAATTTCTTGAGCACGACCATCCAGTGTAAGCATTGCTGAAGTGAGTTTAGCTTGGGCTTGATCTTCCCAATTTGCTTGCTCATAGCTGTAAGCATGATCTGAAGAGTGATCTTCTAAATATTGAGCCGGGGCAAAAGCGGTTTCATCATCACTTTCGAAAGTAGGATCAAAAGACGCGTCTTGAGCAGTCATTCTTGATTCCATTTCTAAAACTTCTTTGGATGATACCCCTAAGTTATCCGCAACCATTTCAACTTCATCTTGGTTAAACCAGCCTAGACGCTGCTTACTCTTACGCAGATTGAAGAATAACTTTCGCTGTGCCTTAGTCGTAGCCACTTTGACAATACGCCAGTTTTTAAGCACATACTCATGGATTTCAGCTTTGATCCAATGAACCGCAAATGATACCAAGCGGACCCCGATTTCTGGATCAAATCGCTTTACGGCCTTCATTAAACCGACATTTCCCTCTTGGATAAGATCCGCCTGAGGCAAACCATAACCAGAGTAACCTTTCGCGACGTGCACAACGAAGCGAAGATGAGACATAATAAGAGTTTTGGCTGATTCAATATTACCGGTTTCTCTAAGATCTTTAGCTAAGCGCTGTTCTTCCGCCGCTTCAAGCATTGGAAAACTGCTAACCGATTGAGTATATGCTTCAATACTACCTGCAGTTGGTACTATTAATGCCATATTTTGAGTCATCTGAGCTCCTAAAATTTCATATCAGGTTAGATATTGGGCTAACCGCACAATATTTCAACCTCTAGATGCAATATATACCAAAAATCAGACCCGTATTCTAGAGTAAAGTTCCCATTATTTGGGTTCAAACTGTTTAATGTGTCTCGAAACCGAATTAGTGCTCGCAAGCCAACTTAACGTTAAAGTAATACCAAGTAAGTAGCCAAGATCCGCCAAATCTAACGCTTTCAGAGTATAGTCGTTATGATACAAAGCCAACATTGGATCCAGTTTATCTTGGATAATTTGAGTCAGCCAATTAATCAGTAACCAAGCAAAAAATCCTGACAGCATCCCCAACCAACAACCTCGATAAATAAAGGGTCTACGGATAAATGAGTCTGTGGCACCAACCAGCTTCATTACTTCTATCTCACTGCGACGATTAACAATTGCTAAGCGCATGGTATTAGCAATAACTAGCCAAGCTGCAATCAACAATAAACTTGCAATAATCATAGCCAATTGCTCTAACAGTAAGACGAGAGATTCTATTTTTTTAAGCCATTCAACATCTAATTTCACAAAATCAACACCGCTGATTCTGCTGATTTCTTTTTGCAAGGCTAATAATGATTTATGACTTTTAAGTGAAGCCACTGGTTCAACAATAGCGACTGCTGGTAATGGATTACTATCAAGACCTTGAAGTACTTTTCCCAATGTACTACTTTGCTGAAAATCTAATAATCCCTGCTCAGGAGAGATATAGGTCACTGCTGCAATTTTGCGATGTACTTTAAATTCAGTAATAAGTTTATCGATAGCTTTAGAAGATAAGTCGGGCTTAAAATAAACCGTTAATTGCTGCTCAGATTTCCAATTTGACGTCACTAACTTAGCATTATCAGTAATAACAAATAACACCCCAGGTAAAGTCAAACTAATGGCCAGCACCAAGATAGTCATAACTGATGCCATTGGGCTCTGAATCAATTCTGCAAAAGTCAGTTTGGCTGTCGCCCAATGCTGACCAATACGCACACCTAAACGAGGCTTGTACTTATTTTTGTTAGATACTACAGCCACTTATATCACCTTGGGCACTGTGTTAATGGTACCTTTTCTTAAGGTAATACTGCGATACTTCATTCTTGCGATGATCCCTAAGTCATGGGTCGCCACTAGCACCGTCGTACCTTTTTGATTAAAGGTCTCAAATAGCTGCATGATCTCTGCTGATAATGTTGGATCCAAATTACCCGTTGGCTCATCAGCTAACAACAGGGCGGGTTGATTTACAATTGCTCTTGCAATGCCCACTCTTTGTTGCTCCCCGCCGGAGAGCGCGATGGGCTTAAACTTCTCTTTACCAAACAGACCAACCATATCCAAAGCCGCCATCACTTTACGCCTAATTTCAGTATTATTTTGACCACAGATGACTAAAGGCAAAGCAACATTATCAAATACCGTTCTATCCATTAACAGTTGATGATCTTGAAAGATCATTCCTATATCTCGTCGAATATAAGGCACATCTTTGTTTTTGATTTTGCTAAGATCGTGACCATTGATACTGATTTTACCGACCCTGGTGCGTTCGATAAGACTAATTAATTTGAGCAAGGTACTTTTCCCTGCTCCAGAGTGCCCAGTTAAAAATGCCATTTCCCCTTTTCTAAGGTGAAAACTCACATCCGTTAGGGCTTTTTGTCCACCAGGATAAATTTTGGAGACCTGCTCAAATTGAATCATCCGTGAAGTTCCTATTACTTTTTACTAAATAGGGCGTCAATAAAGTCATCAGCGTTAAATGGGCGAAGATCATCTATTTGCTCACCAACACCTAAATGTCTAATAGGTATACCAAATTTATCTGCGATCGCAAAGATAACCCCCCCTTTAGCTGTACCATCTAATTTGGTAATGGTGATGCCTGACAAACCTACGGCTTCTTTGAATAACTGTGCTTGACTGATCGCATTTTGACCTGTGCCAGCATCTAGAGCCAGCATGACTTCGTGGGGAGCCGAATCATCAAGCTTTTTCATTACCCGTACGACTTTTTTCAGCTCTTCCATCAAATGAGCTTTGTTTTGCAAGCGCCCTGCAGTATCGGCAATCAGTACATCAACACCACGGGCTTTAGCCGCTTCAAAAGCATCAAACAATACAGAAGCAGAATCGGCACCAGTATGTTGGGCCACCACTGGAATATCGTTACGCTCACCCCATACCTGTAACTGCTCAACTGCGGCGGCACGGAACGTATCACCAGCAGCTAACATTACCGATTTACCCTGGGCCTGATACTGCTTAGCTAACTTACCAATAGTGGTCGTTTTACCTACTCCATTAACACCCACCATTAAAATAACAAATGGGCCGTCAGAATTTTCTATCACTAAAGGCTGATCCACCTTAGCAACCATTCTATGGAGTTCTTGTTTTAAAAGCTCATGCAATGCTTCAGCATCTTTAAGTTGCCTACGTGAGGCCTGTTCAATTAATGAATCGATTATCTTGGAGGTGGTTTCTACTCCCACATCCGCCATCAGTAAATGTTCTTCAAGCTCTTCAAACAACTCGTCATCAATTTTCTTACCAGCAAAGATATTGATAAAGCCATCGCTTAAGTTTTCACTGGTGCGCTTTAAGCCCTGTTTAAGGCGCTGGAAAAAGCCTAATTTCTTGTCTTCGGTGTTGGCTTCTACTTCAGCGGCTGCAGGCTGCTCTGCACGTTCAGCCTCTACGCGAGCTTGCTCGACACGTTCAGCCTCTACGCGAGCTTGCTCGACACGTTCAGCCTCTACGCGAGCCTGCTCGGCACGCTCCGCCTCTACGCGAGCCTGCTCTGCACGTTCCGCTTCTACGCGGGCTTGCTCGGCACGTTCCGCTTCTACGCGAGCTTGCTCGGCACGTTCCGCTTCTACGCGAGCTTGCTCAGCACGTTCCGCCTCTACGCGAGCTTGCTCGGCACGTTCCGCTTCTGCGTGAGCTTGCTCGGCACGTTCCGCCTCTACGCGAGCCTGCTCAGCACGTTCGACCGCTTCTTCAGCCTGTTGTGATTCTATACGCTTCGCTTCTTCTAATTGAGCTTGCTCATCATTTTTTTGATCCCGTTTAAACCAGGAGAAAAAACCTTTTTTTGCCATTTGCAATTACCTAGAGTTCTTAGGGCTAACACTGCTAAAATACTTGAGTCTGTTTATTCCAGTGAATTATTGTCGCAATTTAAGGTCGACAGACCGATAACAATATCACAGTGCATAGTTAATTTTTGCGCTAGTCTATCATTTCTTTAAATGGCAATACATATAAGGTCAGCATGAAGCAAGCACGATCACCAAAAAAGTCGATGGGAAGCGGTCAGATTCGCATAATTAGTGGCCAATGGCGCGGGCGTAAACTGCCTATCCATGATCTTGAAGGTTTAAGGCCTACCACCGACAGAGTAAAAGAAACCGTTTTTAATTGGTTAGCACCTTATATGCTCAATGCAAAAGTCCTAGATGCTTTTAGCGGTAGTGGCAGTTTAGGCTTCGAAGCTTTATCAAGATACGCCAGTCATGCTACTTTTTTTGAGCTTCAGAGACAGGCGGCTCAGCAACTTAAAAGTAATTTAGCACTACTGAATTGCAGCAACGCAGAAGTTGTTCAAACCGACACCCTAAAGCAGCTGTTAACCCCACCAGAACAAGCTTTTGATCTGATATTTATTGACCCACCTTTTAACAAGGGGTTAGTCGAACCTTGTTTAAAGTATATTGCTCAAAATAAGTGGTTAACTAGTGATGGCATCATCTACCTAGAAATTGAAAAACAGTTACAGCTACCTCAACTGCCAGTGAATTGGCAAATCATCAAAGATAAAACCGCCGGCCAAGTTCGTTTCTTGATCATTGCAAATCAAGCCTAACAAAAAGTGTGCCTGTTACAACTTACTGATACAATTGACAGATCGAATCTAAATACCAATCATCATGCTGCTATTATTGATTAGCTCATTTGCTTTACTGCTTGGGCCTATTTGCTACCAGTTTTTGGCTCATCGCCAAGGCTTATTAAAAGCCATAGATGGCTTCATCTTTGTCACTTTAGGTGGCATGGTGTTGACTCACCTATTGCCAGAACTTATTCATCATGGCGGCTTAGCGGCCATTTTTATGGTGTTGGTGGGTTTATTTGGTCCAACCCTTAGTGAACGTATATTCAAGCGCTTTTCTAGGACTACCCACAACATTACTCTATTTTTAGGTGTATTTGGGTTGATGCTTCATACCCTTACCGATGGCAGCGGCCTATCTTTATCTAATCATGGCGGTAGTCTGTTTTTAGCCCTTGGAATCATTATCCATAGATTACCAGTAGGTTTAACAATCTGGTGGTTAATACGGCCTCAATTTGGCGTTGCTTGGGGCAGTATTACGATTGCGATGATGATACTTTTCACCGCAATTGGCTTCACTGCAAGTGAACACTTTTGGCACCAATTATCTCTTGATAACACAGTACTTTTACAAGCTTTTGTGACGGGTACTATTTTGCATGTGGTTTTGCATCAGCCCCATGCGCATGAACACTCTCACCACCATAGCCATCAACACCAAGATGACCATAAACATAAGGATGCTAAACCTCAGCACGAGTACCAAGCTGGGGTTGGCAGCTTAATTGGACTCGGCTTTTTAGGTTTATTATTTTTGATGCCCGAACAGGGCCATGATCTCCAACACCATCATCAACATCGTTCAGGTGAACAGCAACTGATAGCTTGGGCAGCGCAACTGGCGCCATGGATATTAGCCTGTTATGTTCTAGCCAGTGTGCAGTTTAAGCTTCAATTACAGCAGACCAAAGGTCCAGTGTGGCAATGGTTACAACGCCTAACAGGGCCAGAAGCCATTCTGTTAGTACTGTGCTTACTTGGCCCCTGGTGGGCACTGATTCAACTGGGCTGTGCCCTTGCGATTAGCCTGTTATTAAGCAAATTAAATGTAACCATGTTGCCATCAGCGAGACCCATGCCGACCAATATGATCGATTTTAGTTTGCATTTTCAGGTACTCAGAAGCGCTCCATGGATAATCATCAGCTTGCTTACTGTAAACCTTATTGGCCACCCAGAACTGCCAATTGATGCCCCTGCGTTACAGGTATTGCTGGTGCTGGCTATGATTTTACCTATGCGCTTTTGCCATATCGGTGCCACGGTACTAGCCATCAGCCTAGCTTGGTCGGGCTGGCATCCACAGGCGGTGTTATTGCCATTAATTGCTGGACCACTGCTTAACCTAAAACAGCTAGGCACAATGAATGGCCAACAGGGGGCTACGCTCATGGCGTTAACCCTAGTGCTAACCTTAGGCGGTATTCCACTGCCAGCGCTTGAGCATAATCACCAGCACCACATTGAATCTTGGCAATGGGCCGCGCTAGGCGGATTACTGGTGCTGTTTGGTCATAACCTGCTACGCACTGGACCACGCAAGTTTTTATCAAACTTAATGGCCATCAAGATCAAAAATCCCCATAGCCATTAGGGTATAACATAAGCCATGTGTATCTTATTCATCGCCATTGATCAGCACCCTGATTACCCAGTCATTATTGCCGCCAATCGCGATGAATTTAAGGCCAGACCCACCAGCCACCTACAGCAATGGCCCGAAGGCATTATTGCAGGTAAGGATCTACAGGCCGGGGGTACTTGGTTAGGGGTGAACCAGCAGGGTCACTTTAGTGCTTTGACCAATATTCGTCAGCCCCAAAAGCCGGACTTTACCGGCCCCTCAAGGGGGGAGCTCCCCCTTTACACACTGAGCAACTCTATCCCCCAGAGTAAGCAATATCTGCTCTCTAATGCCCCCCTTTTTCAGGGCTTTAATCTGGTATTTGGTCATATTAATGAGCTGTATAGGTTTAACTCTAATGAGCAACAGATACAGCCACTAACAGCAGGCATTCATGCAGTTTGTAATGGCCCTTTAAATACCGACTGGCCAAAGATGAGCTTAGGTAAGCAATTGCTGCAACAAGTATTAGCCAAGCCGACTCTACCCATCGAGCAACTATGGTCGATACTTGCCAATAAACAACAGGCTCAGGATCAGCATCTACCGCAAACGGGGGTCCCCTACCAATGGGAAAAAGTGCTTTCGAGTATTTATATTGAGGGTCTAGAATACGGCACCCGTGCTAGTAGCCTTATCCTGCTCGACCGCCAAAATATTCTGCATATTTACGAACGTTCAGATGTAAAAGCCGGCGACTCCTCTTTCACTATCGCGATTTAAATCCTTTAAAGTTTTCCCTTTTTGTGCTCAAAATAGAGTATTGAAGCAAAAGGAAATTAGTATGAGTAAATGGATTTTAAAGCTGCTCGGCTGGCAGATACAAGGTCAACCTAGTACCACAAAATATGTCATGATTTTAGCCCCCCATACCAGTAACTGGGACTTTATCATTGGTATTTTGGCTCGCAATGCGGTTGACCCGAGCATCAAATACATGGGTAAATCTCAGTTGTTTAAAGCCCCTTGGGGCTGGTTATTTAGAGCCCTCGGTGGCATACCCGTGTATCGCGATAGCCATAACAATATGGTGCAACAAATCGCCGAGCGCTTTAATCGCCAGAGTGACTTCAAAGTAGTGATGGCGCCTGAGGGTACTCGCAGCCCCGTTACTAAGTGGAAAATGGGCTTTTATCATATTGCTAAACAGGCTCAAGTGCCTATTTTAGCGGTAGGATTAGACTACCAAAACAAAACCATTTCGATAAAAACTGAACAACACACCAGTGACGATATGGCAGCAGATTGTCAGCAGTTACTTGCCTTCTACCAGGGTATAGCAGGCAAGTACCCTAAAGCTTTGCCTAAGTCATTGACTTAAAGCTGGAATCACTAGGGCGTTGATACGCTCTAAGGCCAAACTCCGGTAACACCGCGAAGATATGATCGAAAATATCCGCCTGAATGGCCTCATACTGGGGCCAGCGTATGTCATTACAGAATACATATATCTCTAACGGCACTCCCAACTCTGAAGAAGGTAACTGTCTGACAATAAAGGTCATATCTTGGCGAATGTTTGGATTAGCCTTTAAATAATTAACCAGATAGGCACGAAACGTACCTAAGTTGGTCAAACGCCTTCTTCTGGGATCCGATTGTTGCAATTCTAATTCTTGAATTTTGTCATCCAAGTATCTGGTTAGAAGAGGGTTACCTTTTAATTGCTGTAGCCATTGAGCATCAAGAAAGCATACAGAGGATATATCAATATGCACGGCACGCTTAATACGACGTCCCCCTGCTTGAGTCATCCCTTGCCAATTTTTAAATGCGTCAGAGACAAGTGCATAAGCAGGGATCATCGAAACGGTTTTGTCCCAATTTCTCACCTTTACTGTCGTTAAGGTCACTTCTTCAACTTCACCATCAGCGCCATACTTTGGCATTTCAATCCAGTCACCACGACTCACCATGGCGTTGGCGGTTAGTTGCACTCCTGCAACAAAGCCTAAAATCGTATCTTTAAAAATTAACAACACTAAACCAGTCGCCACACCCAAGCCACTTAAGAAGTATATGGGCGACTTATTCGTTAATAATGAAATCACCAAAATAGCGCTAACAAAAAATAGGAACAGCTTCGTAAGCTGGACCACGCTCTTGATAGGTAATTTTTTACCGACAGGATCGCTATCTGCTATGTCGTTTATCGCGGTTAATAAGCTAAAAACAACTCGAGTCAGTTGTATCACTATCAACAACTCTAAAACCTTTGCCAACAGACTCTCAAAAGGATTGCTATCAACATATAATATTGGCAGGGTGATGTACGCCACCCCCCAAAACACTACTATTGCTAGCTTTTCCAGTGTTTTGTTCGCGATTAAATGGTCATCCCAATCGGTTTTTGATGCCAGTATTAACTTATGTAGCGATGGCACCATAACCATACGAGCAAGCAGGTACCCCAGTAAAGTGACAATTAAAATAATCAGTAAACCTGCTAAAGAACCCTCTTGAAGTTGCTGTTCCGCCCCTAAGGATTTTAAAATTTGCAGTAAATTTTCACGAAAAAATTCCATAATAAAGCATCCTAATCCTTACAAAATTGTTATCAAGCTCACAGAACAGTCAGCCAACGCTCAAATATCGCCACTATCATCTATTCTATAGTGCAAAATACCACCTAAATTTTCCATTAAGTAGTCATTTATGTGTTGCCGTCTTGTTTATTTGTTACTTACTTTTGTGAGTTTTTCTAGCTGCGCCCAAATTGCTAACAGTAGCGTTAAAAACAAACCCTATACTTTACTCACTTTAGACATATATCCAAATGAAAATCAAATGCTTGGATTTACTCTGGCACCTTATCATTTTGATCAAAATTATGATAATTGGGGTTACTATATTGGCTTTGCTCGCGGCAAAACCGAAGAAGTAAAAAACCTAGGACAACACCAAAGTGGTGAGTCTCAACATTATCGCTATCGTTTCGGTTTAAGCTATAGCCTGACCAATAACATCAGTATTTATGGGGGAGCCATCAGTGATACCCGTGAGTTAGATATAAAAACTCGAATCGCCCCCTTTATGGTAGACGCAAGCCCCATAGAAGTCAGTAAAAATGATAAAGATACCCAGTGGGGTGGAGAAATCGGAGCCCGCATCGCTCTCGATTTTGGCTTAGCGGTATCCATTGGCTACAACAGCATTTCTAATGGAGTGATCGGTGGTATTGGTTTTCGTTTTTAGGTAGCATCAAAATCTGTTAACTCTCTATATTACAAGGAAGTTCAATGATTTGGTTTAAACGTCCCACTCTAGAAGTTTGTCAAATGCTTGATAAAGGCTTTACTGGCAAAGGCACCTTAATGGAAACCATGGGCATTAAAGTCACCGAAATAGGTGATGATTATATCACTGCCACCATGCCTGCTATTCCGGCTCATCATAACCCTATCGGCATGGTTCACGGGGGGGCCAATGTGGTACTCGCAGAAACCGTGGCCAGCTATGCCGCCAACTTTGTGGTGGATACCGACAAATACTTTTGTGTTGGTCAAGAAATCTCAGCCAGTCACCTAAAAGCTTCTCGTAATGGCGAGTTGATTGCCACCGCTCGCCCGTTACATATCGGCAAGCGCAGCTCGGTTTGGGATATCGAAATTAAAAACAGCGCCGGCCAACTATGCTGCAGCAGCAGAATGACTGCCGCCGTAGTCGAGAAGAAAGCTAATTTTGCTTAATTAGCGGCTGTAGCACTTCCAGTTTGCCATCAATTTGATGTTCAATCTTTAGACCCAATAATTCAGCGAGCATTGGGTATACGTGAATATTAAGGGCCTCTTTTACAGTTTTATCTGAGAAATTTGGCCCTCTCGCCATCAGCATAGTGGCCATTTCAGGCACATGATCAACATGATAACCATGCTCCCCTTTGGATGGCGGACGATAGCCAGTAAAGCCTAAATACAGGCTTTCTGTTTTAATCAGCACATCACCAATAGCAGGGATATCAGAGTAATGCAGCGAAGCGGGAATATCTTCACGAGCCAGCGCCTGTAAACCTTCAACCCCAGCTAACGTCTGCAATAACGCTTTTATATCAGCCTGCTTATCCATCCCTTGGTGATAAACATTAATAAAAGGCCCTGAACCGACAAACTTGAACTGAGCTTTTACATGTTTGGGGATGAAACCATCTAAATTGAGTAATTCAAACTGACTGCTATCAACCATGCCATGATCAGAAGTAATGATCAGGTTAACTTCAATCCCCTTGGCTTTGAGTAAAGCATCAAGCTTAGCGATAGCCGCATCTACCTTATGCACAGCTTGGCGCGTCTCAGCTGCGCTAGGGCCAAATTTATGCCCCGCACTATCAACCTCGTGAAAATACAAGGCAACAAATTCGGTCGTATTTGGTGTACTCAGCCAATCCACCACCTGATTAATACGCTGTTCAAAATCTTGATGATGCACATAGGCTTTAAATTCAGTTGGCCGCTGGCCTGCAATTAAAGCTTCGGAACCCGGCCAAAAATAGATCGCCGTCTTTTTGCCTTGGGATTCAGCCAGCGACCAAATCGGTACCCCCTGATAAAAGCGACCATCAGTCACGGCGGATTTATCTGAAATTTTGTAGTGTTTTTCAAGTGTTGGCGAATAAAAGCGATTGGCAATAATGCCGTGATGATCGGCATATAAACCGGTGACCAAACTCAAGTGATTAGGAAAAGTTTTACTTGGGTAAATCGGCTTTAAGCGCTCAACTTTAGCGGCCCCATCGGCGAATTCATTTAACCATTTAGGTTTATGCAATTGATTGTAATCATAGCGATAACCATCGATTGATATCATCACAATGGGCGCTGATATACTTATAAAGCTCGTTATTGCCAGAGCAAGCAGGAGGGCAGTCCTGATTATCATGATTCTTTCCATAAAACATTTTTGCTGATTTTACTCATCATAACAGCGAAACATGACATAAAAAAAACCATCTAGTACATTTTTCTTACATATTAATATTGACCGACCAAGGAGCGTTGCTGTTAAGCTTATGTTTTTAATTAGCAGCACGGACAGCAATATGCCCTTAAAAAGATGTATTCAAAGCAGTATGTTAGCCGCAACGATAACATTGAGTTTATCCGCACACTCTAGCAATATGGAAGATTGTTACTTAAACGGTTTAAGTGACAAGATTCAATGTGGCTCTTTAGCCCTTCCCAAAGATTACCAAGATCCAAGCCTAGGCACCCTAGACATTCATTTTAGCGTTATCCCCGCCACCAAAAAGGTACCAGGTAATGCACCACTTGTCGCGATTTCAGGTGGTCCAGGTCAATCCGCGATTGAAAGTGGTGCTATGTTTGAGCGTACCTTTAATCGTGTTCGCCAACAGCATGACATTTTATTAATTGACCAAAGGGGAACGGGTAAGTCGAGCCCATTACAATGCCAGCAACCTGACTTTGCGGAAACCTTAGCTCAGGATGATACCAAGCTAGATATCCATGCTGAAATGCAAGCCTGTTTTGAACAACTCCCCGAGCATCCTAAGTACTTTTCTAGTTATGCCGCCACCCAAGACCTGGAAGCCATTCGTAAGCATTTAGGCTACGACAAGCTGCATTTATACGGCATTTCCTATGGCACCCGTATGGCGCAAATGTACAGCCAGTACTACCCGCAAAATGTGGTCACCCAAACCTTAGATGGAGTCGTACCACCTCAGATCAATGTTATGGATGTCAATTTGGCGGTGGACCGCGCACTAGACAAACTCATTGAAGACTGCCAAGGGATCAGCGGCTGCCAATCGCAATTTGGTGATATTAAATCTCGCCTACATACGCTGGTTGCCAAGCTCAAACAGCAACCTATTCATACTAGGGTTGCCCATCCAAGTACAGGCCAAATCGTCCCTATGCTATTAACCCCAAGTAAGTTTTTAGGCTCATTGAGAATGGCATTATATTCTCCCCAGTCTAAACAGCTTATTCCCTACTTAATCAGTCAAACCGAACAGGGGAATTACCAGCCATTATTGGGGGTGATGAGCCTATTTAGCGATGGAGCAGGAATAAGTATGGGTATGCACTTTGCCATTGTTTGTGGGGAAGATTATCCGCGCCTAACCAAGCAAGAAAAAGCTTCTATGCAACAATCGCTCATTGGTGCTGATATGCTTAACACCATCAGCAACGCCTGTGATATTTGGCAAGTCCCTGATAACACCGCCACATTAGGTGGAGCACCACAGCACGATATCCCAACTCTGTTATTATCGGGCGACAAAGACCCAGCTACGCCACCAGCATGGGGCGATATTGCTATGGAAAAACTCACCAATGCTCGCCATTTAGTCGCCGCCCACGGCACCCACGGCATTGCCCAACAATCCTGCGGCAATAAGCTGATTGCACAGTTTATCCAAAACAAAGATGCCAACGCTCTAGAGGCAGCATGTTTAGACACCCTGACCTCTGAATTCTTTAAAGATGCCAACTCTCTCGCCAGCCATGACAAGGAGTCTAAATAATGATCGAAGTAAAAGACTTACATAAAACCATCGGCAAGGTGGATGCCTTAAATGGCTTATCCTTTTCCGCTCAAAATGGCACCATTACTGGTTTGCTAGGCCCTAATGGTGCAGGCAAGACCACCTGCTTACGAACCATGTTTAACCTGTTAAAAGCAGATAAAGGCCAAGTCCTTATTGATGGCATTGATAGTGCTAAAGACCCGGTAAATGCCAAAAAGCAACTGGGACTATTCCCCGATCCTTTCGGCCTTTATGAACGTCTCACCCCAAGACAATATATCGAGTTTTTTGCCGAGCTTAACGGCCTGTCATCTAAGGATGCCAAACAAGCAACCATTGACGTGATTGCCAGCCTCAAACTAGAAGATATCAGCGATCGTCCTTGCAAAGGCTTCTCCCAAGGCCAGCGCATGAAAACCGCTCTGGCTGGTGCGATTGTTCATAAACCGCAAAATATCATATTAGATGAACCGAGTCGTGGTCTGGATGTGATGAGCACCCGCACCCTCAGGGCGACACTCACCGCCCTCAAAGAGCAAGGTCACTGTGTGCTGTTTTCCAGTCATGTCATGCAAGAAGTTGCCGCGGTGTGCGATCAAGTAGTGGTAATGGCGAAGGGCAAAGTGGTGGCCATTGGCAGCCCACAACAGCTTTGCCAGCAAACCGGAGAAAGCAGTTTAGAAGAAGCCTTTATAAAGTTAATCGGCTCAGACGAAGGGATTGCAGCATAATGAAACAAACATGGACGCTAGTAAAAAAAGAAATCTTAGATGCCCGCAAAGACAAACGCTCTTTAATGGCCGCTTTGTATTACGCCTTTGGCTCACCAATCATTTTTGCGCTGTTGATGGTCTTCATGATTGATAAGTTTAGCTCTCCCGATGCGCTTTATATCGACATGCAGGGCCAAGAGTATGCCCCTGAGGTGGTGTCATACTTGGCCACCGAAGATATTTTTCCTAAAGAAGAGGGTAAACCAGGCAAAGACATTACATTGATATTCAGCGAAGATCACGCCGAGAACTTAAGTCTAGGAAAGCCCAGTAAAATCATTATTCAAGTTGATGAATCTGAAAATGATTTAAAAAGCAGCCACCGCCGTATCGAGCTCAATTTACAGAGATACAGCCAGCAAATTGCTGGATTAAGGTTAATCAACCGTGGCGTCAACCCACAGTTGCTGAGACCATTACAGGTGCACACCCAAGATACCGCCGCACCTTCTGCCAAGGGCGCGTTTATGGTGTCGATGGTGGCCTTTATGATCCTTTATAGTGTGTTTGTGTCTGGCATGAACCTCGCCATCGATACCAGTGCCGGTGAGCGTGAACGCAACTCTTTAGCATTACTGTTATGCCAACCAATCTCTAGTTTGCAAATCGTACTGTCTAAGGTATTTACTGTGTGCTTACTCAGTTGGATAGGGGTGATTCTCACCTTAGCGATATCCAAAATTGCCATGGGCTATGTGCCTTGGCATGAATTTGGAACCAACTTGAATATTGATGCCCAGTTTATTGCTATCGCGATTTTAGTGAGCATTCCTAACGCCGTGCTGGCCGCCAGTATGATGATATTTGTGGCGTTTATGGCTAAGTCATTTAAGGAAGCCCAAAGCTATTTGGCATTTGTGATGATGGTGCCAGGCATGTTGGCCATGGCCTCGGCCTATGGGTTTGGCGAAGATAACCTAAAATGGCTGCCAGTATCCGGCCAGCATCTTGCATTAATGGATTATGTTAAGCAGCAACCCGCCGATTGGATGCCAATTTTCAGCAGCAACCTAGGCGCACTAGCCATTGCAGCAATATTAATTTTAGCAGTGAGTAAAATGCTAAAAAGTGAAAAGGTGGTGTTCGGTCTGTAGCGGTTAGTAGAAAGCTAAAGCCCTAGTCAGCTAGGGCTTTGCTGATCTTAATATGTGGCCCTACACCAGCAATATCAAACACCTCTGATGCCTGGCTATAACCTAATTTAAAATAGAATCGGGCCGCGCCAGTTCGAGCATTGGCCCATAACAAGTCCGTCAACTTAGCGGCTTGCTGCTCAACTTGGATTAACAACTTAGCCCCTAGGCCTAGCCCTTGGTAATGTTCTAAAACCGCCATTCCCCGCAGCTGCAATCCGGCTTTGCCCTCTAACTTAGCCTGATACAAAGAAGCAATGGCCACCACTTCTCCCTCATCAATCAGACCAAAGTGATGGGTCGTCGCTAAATCATCCCCCTCAAACATACAGCTCTCAATAGCAAGCCCTGGGCGCAGTACCGCCGAGCGCACTGGGTACGTTTGATGTGGACTAAGTTTACTAAATTCCATAGAAAATCACGTTCAAAATAAAAAGGTCAGCCTATCTTTTCAGCCTTTGAAGTGCGACTGATTTATTGCCGCAGTAAAGCTTAGTGCTCCCTAGTATTCACCGTTAAAATAGGAAAATCACTCTGGCCAAAGTCGGCGGTCAAAGTTAGCGTTTGGCCACCTTCAAAATTTAGCTTCGTCAGTTCGGGAAAGACTCTAGAGCCATCTGCTAATGTTGCTAGTAAATGCTCTGCTTGAAGACTACGCCTACCCGCGGCATGATTAGTTAGCGTAATCACGGCCTGTCGCAAACCTGTCTCACTGCTCATTAACACAAAATGTTCAATTTTAAAATCACTCACTTCAGCATAGATTTTATCTTCATTTTTAAAAGCTAACTCTAAGTTTGTCGGAATATATCTATCTACACTGTAAACTTCTTCTGCAGTAGCAGTCGTCATACCCCACAGCAACATGCTCAGGTATATTGGTTTCATAATAGCATCCTTGATTAAAACAGATTGAATATTGTACAGTTAACAATGATTTAACTTATCATAAAGGAATAATGATGAACATTAACGCAACCCTGTTCGGTCAAATAGCGCTTGTATGGATGATAATTGCTACTGTCATTGTTGGTTATCTAGCCTGGAAGAAAACAGATACGCCTGTAATAGTGACTCTTGTTGGCGCATTGCTTAATTTAATCCCAGTATTAGGGTTAATCTTTATGGGTTACCTTGCACTAAAACAACCTCCTAAAACAAATTAAATTCACTTTAACACTGGGTCGCTTGTCTGTTATTAATGGTTAAAAATAATAATAAGCAAGGATAAGCGATGATATTTGAACAATATTCTTTTGAAATAATCTTTAGTCTATGGGTGCTATTTTCTGCAGTGCTATTTGGCATTTTAGGGGCTAAGAAAAATTACAATCCTGTGCTAATGTCAGTCGTTGGCGCTGCTGCAGCCTTTATCCCCTTCAGCGTATTAATTATTGCGGGCATTCTAATCGTTCAAAAACCTGCCAAAGGTCAGCTTGCATCGGCAAGCCAACCTTGAAGTCATATTCAGCAGCCTGGGCCACAATCTAAACAATGTTTAATCGTTGCGGGACCTAGGTTCAATTTAGCATTTAAATCCCGCAGCGCAGTTCGCACGCCCTCTTCAATAACCGGGTGATAGAACGGCATCTCTAGCATTTGTGAAACCGTCATCTTTTGCTGATGCGCCCAAGCCAGTAAGTGTGCCAAGTGTTCAGCATTAGGGCCCATCATTTCTGCACCTAAGAAACGCCCGGTTCCCTGCTCACCATAAACGTGTAGCAAACCTTGGTTGCGCAGCATCACCCTTGAGCGACCTTGGTTTTCAAACGATACCTGACCCACCTCAAAACAACCACAGCTGCCTAAACGCTGCTCAATTTGCTTGCGGGTTTCGCCGACCATTGCCAATTGTGGATCAGAGAATACCGCTGCAATACTGCTTCTGCGTAAGCCCGCACGAATATCAGGAAAGCGACCCGCATTATCTCCGGCAATACGCCCCTGATCGGCCGCTTCATGCAATAGCGGTAACTGGTTGCTGGCATCACCGGCGATAAAGATATGCGGTTGGCTGGTTTGCAAGGTATAAAAGTCCGCCGTTGGTATGCCGCTCTCATCAAGTTCTAACCCGGCGTTTTCAATCGCCAGCTTATCCACATTAGCGCGACGACCGGTAGCAGCTAGCACGTAATCGGTGCTAAAAATTGCTTGTTCGCCATCTAGGTTAGTAAAGTGAATCTCAACTTTATCACCGACACGCTGCATCGATTGCACCCTAACATCTGGATCTAGGTAGAACTCTTCTTGGAAAGCCTTAGTGGCGTACTCCATTACGGTTTTATCGGTAAATGGACCAACTTGCCCACCTAGGCCAAACACTTTTACTTGCACGCCCAAGCGGTGCAACGATTGCCCAAGTTCTAAACCAATAACACCTGGGCCAAATACCGCGACGGATTCAGGCAAATCATCCCAATCAAACACATCATCATTAATGATCAAGCGATCCCCTAGCTCATGCCACACCTGTGGGTAGGCAGGGCGAGAGCCAGTGGCAATCACCATACGTTTGGCGGTAACCTGAGTATGATCATCCACTTGTAAAGTATGGCTATCAATAAACTTGGCAAAGCCAATAATTTTATCTTGGGCCGGGATCTCATCAACGCCCTCCAGCACAAAGCCTACAAAGCGGTCACGCTCAGACTTAACCCTAGCCATGACTTGCTTGCCATTAATATCAATGTCCCCTGAAGTATGAACACCAAATTTAGGAGCTTTCTCAATTTGATGCACACTTTCAGCGGCAGCGATTAGCAACTTTGAAGGCATACAGCCAACTCGGGCACAAGTAGTACCAAATGGGCCACCTTCAATCAGCACAACCGAATCCGTATAAGCTTTGGCACTGCGATACGCCCCAAGGCCTGCGGTTCCACCACCAATGACGGCTACTTCAACGTTAACTTGTTTCATCTGCTGTCTCTCTTATTGGGTTACTAATTGATTGGCTGATGCAATTAGTATCGCCCCCCCTTTTAAATAGTTCCAATCGTTTTATTTTATAATATTGATAGCTTTTACCTATCAAGTCGAGTAGTAAAAAAGGCATGACTCACTTTTATATTAGAGTGCGTCAATGCCTTTGTGCTTATTTACACAGCTGATCGCCGTAGTAATTGTCTGAGTAGTTACACTGCTTAGTTTGACTCATCGCTTTGCTCCTTATTTTGCACTCTTTATTTTGAAAAATGCGCTTCAAGGTCATCTGAACCACCAATGTGTTTCCCACCAATAAACACCTGTGGCACTGTGGTGCGACCGCTAATGGCTTTCAAGCTGGTAATGCTGGCATTTTCACCCATTACAATTTCTTCAAAGTCATAGCCTTGTGCTGTTAGCAAGTTTTTCGCTTTCACACAGTATGGGCAACCAGGTTTAGTGATAATGCTTACCGGCTCTTTTTCTGCAAAGTTTGGTGCAATGTAGTTAAGCATGGTGTCTGCATCTGAAACTTTGAACGGGTCGCCCGGCTCGTTTGGCTCGATAAACATTTTCTCTACCACGCCATCTTTAACCAGCATGCTGTAGCGCCATGAACGCTTACCAAAACCTAAGTCATTTTTCTCTACCAGCATACCCATGCCTTCGGTAAATTCGCCGTTACCATCTGGAATGACAGTAATGTTCTCTGCTTCTTGGTCAGCTTTCCAAGCGTTCATAACAAAGGTATCGTTAACTGAAATACAAACAATCTCATCCACACCTTGGCCTGCAAATGTGGCCGCTAACTCGTTGTAACGTGGTAAATGGGTAGATGAACAAGTCGGGGTGAATGCACCTGGCAGACTGAAAACAACCACTGTCTTACCTTTAAAGATTTCGTCAGTAGTAACATTAACCCACTCATTGTTTTGACGAGTTGGAAAAGTAACTTGTGGTACTGCTTGGCCTTCTTTTGATGCGAACATAATCATTTCCTCATAGGTGATAAATCGATACTTTAAAACTTGTTTCAGGGCTGCTCCCTGTTGATGTGTGTATTATTGAACAACTAAGTTGATAGCTCCAATCGTTTGAATCTATACTATTGATAGTTAAAAACTATCAACATCAAACCAATACCCATGAACCTAAAAGACTTTGAATACCTCATCGCCCTGCATCGACATCAGCACTTCCGCAAAGCGGCAGAAGCCTGCTTTGTGTCTCAACCCACATTGAGTGGTCAAATAAAAAAACTCGAACAAGAGCTAGGGACGGTAGTACTCGAGCGTAATAATCGCCAAGTATTGTTTACAGAACTTGGTGAACAACTTGTCGAGCAAGCCAAAAAGATTCTAGTTGAAGTAAAAACCTTTAAAGAACTCGCAGATACCAACTATCAAGAAATGGTAGGCAGGCTAAAAGTAGGCTTTATCCCAACCGTTGGCCCTTACCTACTACCTAAGTTTATTCCCCAATTAAAACAAACCTACCCTGACTTAAAGTTAGAGCTGCATGAAGATAAAACCAGTAATTTGGTTCGTCGCTTACAACAAGGGGAACTAGATTGCTTAATTTTAGCCGCAGTGGCCGATACTCAAGTTCTCAAAGAAATTCATTTGTTCCATGAGCCAATGCTGATTGCCGTCAGTAGCGATCATCCCTGGGCCGAGAAAGACAGTATCGATTTGACCCTACTTGCCGGAGAGAAGGTTTTGGCCTTAACCGAAGGTAACTGTTTTCGCGATCAAGCCTTAGGCTTTTGCATGAAAGCCGGTGCCATTGAAGACAATAGCTATCAAAGTACCTCTATTGAAACATTAAGGAATATGGTCGCTACCGGGGCGGGCTTAAGTTTATTGCCGCAAATGACTACTCCAAAGGAACGCCAAAAAGATGGCGTCAGCTATATCGCTATTGCTGAACCCGCACCTAGCCGAGAAATCACTCTAGCCTACCGCCCTGGAAGCCCATTAGCGACTAAGTTCAACAAGCTGGCTGAATTAATAACTATTTGAAATTAGATACTTTACTGACTACATTGAACAATAAACAAACAGCAAATAAGGTTAATGATGGCCAGTAACTATTCGGCAATAGGGATCCCTGATGACTCCAATGAATCGCTGCAGCAGTTTATCCAGCAAGTATTAGAATCTGGCGACGTTGACGTTAATGATACCCCTGAGGGTAAGTATTACATTTGGCAAGAAAACAGCGGCGGTCAAGCCTGGCTGCAAGTGACCCATGATAATGAGCTGCTAGGAGTGGCACCGGCCTTTATAGGGCAGTCTCAATTAACCGCGCGCATTAGCCGGTTTATTCAATCGGAACAGGACAATGACCTTGAAGGTGCCATTTATGCCTGGGCCAATCCCCAAGATGACAGTGAGGACTCAGGGGATTACCCTTTCCTTTGTGATGTGGTGAATGCCGGTGCAGTCAACGAAGCCAATTTACCCATCACATTAACCCTTAATGTTTCCGCTTTTGCCCACGAACTAACGCTATTTGCCGATGAGCAGGAATTTAAACAGGCGCAACAACAGCAAGATGCAATATTTAGCTCACAATCCTTTATTCCAACCGGGCTGTTTAACGATGAACAATATCCCGATGCTCCCCCAAAACCCCTGGCTTATTTTATTGGTCATATTGTCGATCATAAATTATGTCGCCACCCCCTCACTAACAACCAATATTATTGGATGTTAGTGAAAACCCTTGGGGGAACAATTGATGTTGTCAGCGCCACGGAACTGATTGAAGAACCTATTAATAATGGTGGCATTATTTCTGGTAGGTTCTGGCTAAGCACTATTATTAGCTAAATTTGGATTCGTGGTCTAACAACCACTGCTTACGAGCTAAACCGCCGCCATAACCAGTTAACGATCCATCCTTACCTATTACTCGGTGGGAAGGAATCATGATCGCCACCTTATTGGCACCGTTGGCATTCGCCACCGCTCGCACCGCTTTGGGGTTATCAATGCGATTGGCTTGATCTTGATAGCTCGCAGTAGAACCATATTCAATCCCTTGTAAGGCTGACCACACCTGTTGCTGGAAAGCACTGCCAGGGGTATCCAAGGCCACCTCAAAAAATTGCCGCTCACCGGCAAAATACTTCGTCAGTTCAGATTTGGCCTGCTTGATATGTGGGTTTTCACCATAACGAATGGTGGCTTTGAAACGCTTTTGTAAATCAGCAAATTCGGTTTCCAACATGCGCCTATCAACAAACTCTAGCAAACAGATGCCGTTATCACTGGCACAAATAAACATAGGTCCAATCGGGGAACTATAGCGGCTAATCACAATCACATTTTGTTTTAGTGCCGCCTTAGGTGCCTGACCTGTCACTTGCTTTACGGTATAACCAAAGCCACTTAATGATTGGTAACCAGCCTCTAGGGCACTGTCGATGGTTCTCGCTCCTTGTTTTAACTCTAATATAGCCGCATTAACCCTCAACATGCGCTGGTAAGCTTGAAACGTCATACCATAATGCTTATTAAACCAACGTCGTAGCATAGAAGGACTGATCCCATGCTGCTGCAACTGCCAATCAGAGAGCTTTTGCTCTGGCTGTTTCGATAATAGTTGTAAAGCGATCTGTACTGGATTAGGCGCCTGGTTAGCGTTTTCGGTAGGGCGACAGATCTTGCAGGGACGAAAACCCGCATCCAAAGCCGATTTGAAATCACTGTAAAACAACACATTTTCAAACTTAGGTTTACGGGCTCTACAGCTCGCAATACAAAAAATAGACGTGGTTTTCACGCCGACAAAGAAAGTCCCATCAAACTGACTGTCCTTTGAGACTAAAGCTTGGTAATACTCATGTATTTTGTGTTTATCTTGTATATGCATGGTCAGATCGAAAAATCATGTTGTACGTTCAAAGTACCCCTAAGGAACCGCAGCATACAACCGAAAACTGAACAACTAAATATAAATCTACCAGTAAATTTAATTGCTTATCACTTAATGAGTCCGTAATTTAAATAAATACACATAGAAAATCAGTAAATTTAATAGGGAAATATAATGCAAACGGATGTAGTCACTAACCTTATACTACCGATCTCGCTATTCATCATTATGTTTGGCATGGGGCTATCATTAACCCTTAGTGACTTTAAACGAGTAGCTAGCCAGCCTAAAGCTGCGCTAGTGGGAATAATTAGCCAGTTCATCGCTTTACCCATAGTGGCATTTATTATCGCGAGTGCTGTTAACTTATCCCCAGAACTGGCGGTAGGGTTAATGATCATCGCATTTGCACCTGGTGGCGTCACCTCCAACATGTTTGTCAATTTAGCGAAAGCAGACCTGGCCCTGTCAATAAGCTTAACCGCAGTGATAAGCCTACTGGCTCCCTTTACCATTCCGCTATTAACCTACCTAGCGATGAACCACTTTATGGAAGCAGGGCAGCGCATAGAACTACCTATTATTAAGACCATCATCCAACTGCTAGTGATAACAGTGCTACCTGTCAGCTTAGGCATGCTAGCCAGCAGACAATGGCCTAAGGTCGCAAACCGTTTAGAGCAAAAACTTAAGCTGTTTTCAGTATTGTTCCTATTCTTTATTGTGCTTACTATTTGTATCCAAAACAGGGCAGAGCTAGTTTCATTCTTTATCGAAACAGGCATTGCAACTTTGATACTCAACATAACAGCCTTAATATTAGGCTACTGGATTGCCAAAGCTTATAGGCTTAATAAAGCTCAAACAATCACTATAGGCTTCGAAGTCGGTATCCAAAATGGCACTTTAGCCATACTCATCGCAGGCACCTTACTCTCTAATGCCACCATGGTGATCCCTGCCGCTACTTACAGCATCTTTATGTTTATCACTGGCTTTATCTTCCTGCAAATCATCAAGCCCAAAAGCCAGAGAATATTAGATACAAAAAACCACGCCTAATACCCAGTAAAAAAGGCGAGGGCTTATCTGTAGTCTCGACAAAAGTACAGGAAGTACTTTTGCACAGCGTTAGCTGCCTGTAGGGTGAGCTACAGGGATGTAGCGAATGAACCGGGCGAAATGGACCGAAGCGTAGCTTCGCAGCCATGTGGCGGAAGACAGGACGTCTTCCTGAGGGATCTACCAGGGACGGGGCAGGGCGTAAGATCCAACAGCCCAACTACGTAATTAACAAAGATCGATGTGAGCGACCGAGATTGCGCAGCAATCAGGGCTCGGGTGAATGTTTCGTCCAAGCTCCCCATAACAGCCAACGAATTTCAGATACAAAAAAGCCCTCGCATTGCTGCAAGGGCTTATCTGTAGTGGCGGAGCGGGTGAGGAAGACCGAAACGAAGTTTCGCAGCTGACGAACACTTGCCATCGACGGCAAGTGGAGGGATCCACCAGGGACGGGTCAGGGCGTAAGATCCAACAGCCCAACTACTTAATTAACAAAGATCGATGTGAGCGACCGAGATTGCGCAGCAATCAGGGCGTCGGGACAAAAGTACAGGAAGTACTTTTGCACAGCGTTAGCTGCCCGAAGGGTGAGCCACAGGGATGTGGTGAATGAATGTGGTCCCGTCCAAGCTCCCTGTAAAAGCCACCAAATTTAAGATACAAAAAAGCCCTCGCATTGCTGCAAGGGCTTATCTGTAGTGGCGGAGGACACGGGACTCATACCCGCGCTCCCCGTCGTGACAGGCCGCTGCTTCTAGGTAAAGAGTCTAACTAACTGAACTACCGCTCAGTGCTGTAAGCACTTATTTAGATTCACATACGAAAAAGGCTCAACCTTTCGGTTGAGCCTTCTCGTTAATAGTGGCGGAGCGGACGGGACTCGAACCCGCGACCCCCGGCGTGACAGGCCGGTATTCTAACCAACTGAACTACCGCTCCTTTAGACCGAAGTCTAAATCCTTTTTAAGTCGCCAAGGTGTCATACTTGGGAGACTCGTTTACCTTAGTAAACTTAATTTAGAGCCTGGCGATGACCTACTCTCACATGGGGAGACCCCACACTACCATCGGCGCAATTTCGTTTCACTTCTGAGTTCGGAATGGAGTCAGGTGGGTCCAAAATGCTATGGTCGCCAAGCATAATTTGTTGTTAACTCGCTGTTTTAGCGCGCTAATCTAATCT
>NZ_WINH01000132.1 GCF_010993985.1 Paraferrimonas sp. SM1919
GGGGCATTTAGCCAGACAATGAATGTTAAGAGAAATGTGACACATTTAGTGACCTTACGTGATGCTCGATGCGCAAGGAAACGTGTACATACAATGAGTTAGGAGAGTTCCTGATGGTCTCGGGAATTGGAAAGCGCACAGGACACAGCACACTGAAAAATGCAAAGGAAAAAGCCTCTCTCCCCACAATACCCCTCCAAAAGAAGCAGTACAAAACTACAAGACAATTATGGCATTACAATACTGCCTTAGTAAGGACACAACTGTATGACTGAGTACAATTCATAAAAGACTGTAGCTATTTTCCAGAAGAAGCATTTAAATACCGCAAGCCTGAACGTGAGGGATTCCATCCTTATGAACTGTAGCCGTGGACTTGAACGTAGATTTTTGAAGGGCGGGCCATATAACTTAATCTGCAAGGGTCACAAATACACAACCCCTCCCAACCCAACAACATTCAAGTGGACACTTTGCCTCGCAGGATAGCAACCTCAAAACTAGTCTCCTGATGTAGCGAGAAG
>NZ_WINH01000133.1 GCF_010993985.1 Paraferrimonas sp. SM1919
GATTTTAGGCTTTTTTAGAAATCTACCCTTAACCAATATAAGCGGAAAAGACCATTTCAAGGCGTTGGACTTTTGAAAATGGCTTTTTTAGGCGATGACAAAAGTTTGGTTTATGAATTGATTTTAGCCTTAGTTTCACTTTGGTTATTAGTCAATTCATTCAAGGAAACTTCCAAAGAAAAACGTCCGATTGATTTTTTTGATTATTTTATTCAAAGATATTTTGATTATTTTATTATTATTTTTCAAGATATTTTGATTATTTTATTATTATTTTACTTTTTTTGGTTTAACCGAGGTTATAGCGTGAACGATCGGTTAGATTTTGTTTTAAAAGTGATTAAATGAGATTACAACACAAATGATCGGTTGAAATTCATTTTATCATTTATTAGGTGAGAAAACGGCTTAAATACGATTAAAAGCTCGTTAAAGCGGAAGAAAAGAAAACTGAAAGTAAGTGAAATTAACGTGCAAGTACACAAAACAATATGGCTCCGAGACACCCGTACTTGATCGGATA
>NZ_WINH01000134.1 GCF_010993985.1 Paraferrimonas sp. SM1919
CCTTGCTTGATCTGGCATTTATTGTTCGTGGCCAATCATCAGAGCCCCTCTACCCACTAACGGTTGCCCAAGGAACAAATGGCGATGCAGAATCGGAGGTGGCGAAAGCGGAAAAGGTGCTTGCCCATGCCGTGACATACGCAGCTGGCGCCTCTGTTCCGATCCAAATGCTGACGCGACTTGACCCGAATATTGCGTCAGGAATTATCCGAGCTATTGAGGAAACAAGAATTACAACGCTTGTGATCGGGTGGAATGGGAAGCGGTCGACGCCGCAGCTTATTTTTGGTGGGATTCTCGATCAATTGCTAGAACGGACAGAAGAGATGGTACTCGTGTCAAAATTAGGGCATCCGTTAAATACGACGAAGCGGATTGTCCTCGTCCTCCCGTCGGGTGTCGACCATAAGACAGGGTACTATCGAAGCTTGCGAACGGTCAAACGTCTTGCCAACCAAGTGGGTGCTACACTCGTATGTGTTGTTGTTAAGGATGATGCACGTCCATATGAAAAAACCATTG
>NZ_WINH01000135.1 GCF_010993985.1 Paraferrimonas sp. SM1919
GTGAGCGTCAGGCCCTGGCTCGAACGCATTCAAAATGAAGATACGCGTCGTACTTTCTAGTGTCTCTTTCAGCGAGACTTTTTGTCTTTAAGATTTCGTTTGATTAATAACGTTACGTTTCAACGGGCAAATGTCAGTGAAACTGAGCCTCGATCCGAACAAGAATCGTCGTTTTGTTTTTTTATTAGTCGACATTAGTTAACGTTAGCCAACCAGCCAGCTAACGGCAGGCTAGGCGAGACAAATACAGGCTCATGTTAACGCCAGGGTTGAACGAAGGTTTGGAGTTCGTCTCCTTAAATTGAAAATAGTCTAATTAATCTTATCCAGTATCAACATTACATATTTACGTGTTGTTTCTTTAAAATGAACCGAGTCCAAGTTGGTGCCTTTAATGGTCTGAACGGCAGTTGGCTCAAGAGGGGAGCCGTGACGTAGCAGCCCGTGAATGTTTTCTATTGGTTGATTTGAATAACCCGTGACGTCAGCGGACAGAGATGGAAAGGGAGTGATCAGCG
>NZ_WINH01000136.1 GCF_010993985.1 Paraferrimonas sp. SM1919
TTTCATTTCTTTTTCACCTTTTCTTTTTCTTTTCTTCATTTTTTCTTCTTTTCTTTTTTTTTCATTTTCTTCTTTTTCTTGCTCTAACTTTTGCCTGGGTCGCCCTTCCGGGTTTTCGGCCCAGCGAGCCTCTCAAGGGTAAAAGTGTATCTTTGTCCATGTCAAATGGTTTTGAGATCCTGAAGTCATCTGAATCCCGGAAAATGACTGCTGTATTGATTCGCAGAAGGATCCATCTTCGGCTCTTCGAGCATATCGGACATTTTTGCCCCTAGTTCGAGGGGTGCTTCTGATCTAGCTTCACAAGCTTCTTCTGATGAGGTCTGATCTTCTTGATCTGACTTTGGTGCCTCTTGTTCGAGGGCTGCTTTGAATTGGGCCACACAGGCGTCTCATGGTACTGAACGTTTTGAACAGATCCCGGGCTTGAAACAGATGATTTGAATCTCGAGACTGGGAGCGATCCTGGGCTGCACTATCTCAAGAGCGGTTCCACACGGGTCTTCGCGAGACC
>NZ_WINH01000137.1 GCF_010993985.1 Paraferrimonas sp. SM1919
CTCGTGCGTGAAAACGTGATCGCGCAACTGGCGAACCTGCGCACACATCCGTCGGTGGCACTCGCGCTCGAGCAGGGCCGCATGAATTTGCACGGCTGGGTCTACGACATCGAGAAGGGCAGCATCGATGCGCTTGACGGCGCGACACGACGCTTTGTACCGCTGGCCGAAGCACCGACCATCGTTGCGGTGACTTCATGCAACCGGGGACACGTATGATGCGGACATGCGTGTCGATGGCGTAGCGGATTTTCATGCCGTTTCGCGGCATTCCGCCGGCAGGGAATAAATCGAAATACACAGTGCGTGAGCCGCGATTGCCTAGGCAACACCTAAAATAGGAAGCGGAAATTTCAAGAGGCCACGGGACATACCTGAAGTGGAGGCTTCATGGATCTTTTCGATACCCTGCGCGAACAGATGGACACCGTACGTCTGCCACTGTTCGCGGTGACCGTGACCGCCGTAGCTCGGGTCAACACGCCGCTCGTCGCGATTCTGCACTGGCATGGC
>NZ_WINH01000138.1 GCF_010993985.1 Paraferrimonas sp. SM1919
GTGGAAGATGTTGTCGCCGAGGATCAGCGTCGACGGATCGTTGCCGACGAAGTCACGCCCGATGATGAATACCTGCGCCAGCCCGTCCGGCGAAGGCTGCACCGCGTACTGCAGGTTGAGCCCCCACTTGCTGCCGTCGCCGAGCATGTCGGTGAAGCGCGGCGTGTCTTCCGGCGTGGAGATGATCAGGATGTCGCGAATCCCCGCCAGCAGCAGCGTGGACAGCGGATAGTAGATCATCGGCTTGTCGTACACCGGCAGCAGCTGCTTCGAAACCGAGCGGGTGATCGGATAGAGTCGCGTGCCGGAGCCTCCGGCCAGGATAATGCCTTTACGCATGGCGATTCGTTCAGGAAAAGATCTGGTCCAGCAGGAGATGGACACCCTGCTGCCAGTCCGGCAGGTGGATGCCGAACGTTTCAGTGAGCTTGCCGGTATCCATGCGGGAGTTGGCGGGCCGCGGCGCGGGCAGCGGATACGCCGTCGCCGGAATGGCTTCGATGCGCTCGGG
>NZ_WINH01000017.1 GCF_010993985.1 Paraferrimonas sp. SM1919
GAACACTAAAGTACATTGAGAAAATCGTTTTGTTGATTTTCAAATGCCTGTGAGTGCCCACACAGATTACTTGATTATATTGTTAAAGAACGTTTGACCGTGTCGGTCAGGGCTGTGCATTTTACAGTATCAAAACCCTTCGTCAAGTGCTTTTTAAAATGTTTTTTCAAACGCTTTAAACAAGCTTTTATTTGACTCTGAGATAAACCTAAGTTTGTATCAGTTAGTCAGCGTTGCCGCCGTTCCCCGTCTCAGTGGTTGCGCATTATAGGGAGCTTTTACAAACGCGCAAGCCCTTTTTAATAAACAAACGTTTAAGCGTTCAATTTATGCACTTTAATGGCGTGAGATCACAATTTTATCACCGTTTGGTCTTATATATAGGCAGGCATAAAGCTAAAAGAGTTATTTGAGTGGGGATCAAATGAGAAAATAAATATTAGTTGAAAGTTTCAGGCTAGGTTTTTTGGCAACCACTTAAGATCGCGACTCATCGCTCGCTGTTAACAATGGCTAAGCTACTTTTCAAAAAAAATATAAAAAAAAGCCGCTCCATATTAAGGTGCGGCTAAGAGACCTGAAAGTTCAGTACTGGCAAATCGCCAAAATGCATTAATTAATGCTAATAAAAGGGTTAACGAGGTTGTAAACATGTACAAAGTGATGCGCGATGTCTTCCAACGATTTAACTATAACGAGTAACACATAAAAAAACAACACTTTTGTTGTTTAATTACTTAAATAAATTAAATAAAGGTCAAAATAGTTAACAAATCGGTATTTTTTGTAGTATTAATACACTTTTTAGAGTAGGGACTCTATTTTTAAGATATTTATGTTTCATTGTAAGTAACAGCACAGAGGTAAAAAAAAGCCCTGCTTCAAGAAGCAGGGCTTTAAGACTTATAAGATTAAATTATTTTTTCTTTTTAACCGCTTTAGCATTTGGAAGATCTGTAATAGAACCTTCATATACCTCAGAGGCCAAACCAACTGATTCATGCAGAGTTGGATGAGCATGAATGGTCAATGCAATATCTTCTGCATCACAACCCATTTCAATGGCTAGACCAATCTCGCCTAACAGCTCGCCACCGTTAGAACCAACAATGGCACCACCGATTACACGGTTAGAGTCTTTGTCGAAGATCATCTTAGTCATACCATCAGAAGCATCTGACGCAATTGCACGACCAGAAGCAGCCCAAGGGAAGTTTGCTACTTCATAGTTTAAACCTTGCTCTTTTGCTTCTTTCTCAGTTAGACCAACCCAAGCAACTTCTGGATCGGTATACGCAATTGAAGGAATCACTTTAGGATCGAAGAAGTGTTTCTTACCAGCAATGTTTTCTGCAGCAACGTGACCTTCATGCACACCCTTATGAGCAAGCATTGGTTGACCTACAATGTCACCAATAGCATAAATGTGCGGAACGTTAGTACGCATTTGCTTATCAACATTAATAAATCCACGCTCATCAACGTTTACACCAGCTTGCTCAGCGGCAATTAGCTTACCGTTTGGCGTACGGCCAATGGCTACCAGTACTGCATCATAACGTTGTGGCTCAGAAGGTGCTTTTTTACCTTCCATAGAAACGTAGATACCATCTTCTTTTGCTTCAACCGCTGTGACTTTGGTTTCAAGCATTAGGTTCATCTTCTTGCTAATACGCTTAGTGAAGATCTTGATAATGTCTTTGTCTGCCGCAGGGATAACCTGGTCGAACATTTCAACGACATCAATTTCAGAACCTAGTGCTTTGTATACGGTACCCATTTCAAGACCGATAATACCACCACCCATAACTAGTAGGCGCTCTGGCACTTCTTTAAGCTCTAGGGCATCTGTAGAATCCCAAACACGTGGGTCTTCATGTGGAATAAATGGCAGTTCGATTGGGCGAGAACCCGCAGCAATAATTGCGTTATCAAAGTTAACTGTGGTAACAGTGCCATCGTCAGCAGTAACAGCAATAGAATTGCTGCCGGTAAACTGTGCGTGACCTTGTACGTGTTGAACTTTACGCATTTTAGCCATGCCAGCAAGACCACCGGTTAATTGACCGATTACCTTTTCTTTATGGCTACGAATTTTGTCTAGATCGATCTCTGGTTTACCAAAAGTCACACCGTGAGAAGCCATTACTTCTGCTTCATCAATGACTTTAGCGATGTGAAGTAGTGCTTTTGATGGAATACAACCAACGTTTAGACAAACACCACCTAAAGTGCTGAAACGCTCGATCACTACAGTATCAAGACCTAAATCCGCGGCACGGAATGCTGCAGAGTAACCCGCTGGGCCAGAACCTAATACTACAACTTGAGTTTTAATTTCCTTGCTCATTTTTTCCTCTGTTCTTTTATTCTTGTTGAGAGTTAATCAAACAACCCTTAACAGAGTGCTTTTCATTAACTGTTACCACACAAGGTGACAACATCTTACTCAATTAACTCTCAATAGCAATGAACAAAGGCTGTTTTTCTCAAACAGCCTTATTAAATTATAAAATTAGAGTTCTAATATCTGACAAGCAGGCATTTAGATAGCTAATGAAGCGTGCACCATCAGCACCATCAATCACACGGTGATCGTATGATAGTGATAGCGGCAGTTGTAAACGAGGAGTGAACTCTTTACCATTCCACACTGGCTTCATTTCAGACTTAGATACACCTAAGATAGCAACTTCTGGTGCATTCACGATTGGAGTAAATGCTGTACCACCGATGCCACCTAGGCTAGAGATAGTGAAACAACCGCCTTGCATGTCTGCTGCAGTTAGTTTGCCATCACGTGCTTTCTTAGAAACTGCGCGCAGTTCGCTTGATAGCTCATGAATGCCTTTCTTGTTCACATCTTTAAATACTGGAACCACTAGACCATTTGGCGTATCAACGGCCACACCTACGTTCACATACTTCTTAAGAATTAGGCTTTCACCGTCTTCTGAAAGCGAAGAGTTAAACGTTGGGTAAGCTTCTAGTGCTTTCGCTACGGCTTTCATGATGAACACAAGTGGCGTGATCTTCATGCCAGAATCTTTCTTCGCTTCCAGAGCGTTTTGCTCTTTACGGAAAGCTTCTAGTTCTGTGATATCAGCGTTATCCCACTGAGTAACGTGCGGGATTTGTACCCAGTTACGGTGTAGGTTAGCACCAGAGATCTTCTTAATGCGTGATAGCGGCTTGGTCTCTGTTTCACCGAACTTGTTGAAATCAACTTTCGGCCAAGGAATAAGACCTAACTCGCTGCCACCTTTGCCTGATGCAACTGCGCCAGATTCAACTTGCTTCACTGCCGCTTTCACGTAGTTTTGCACGTCTTCTTTTAGGATACGGTTCTTACGACCTGTCGCTTTAACCTTGGCTAGGTTTACACCGAATTCGCGTGCTAGACGACGAATAACCGGCGATGCATGGGCGTAGGCGCTGTTTTCTACAAAACCATCTGCTTTAGCTGGTGCCGCTACTGGCGCTGGAGCCGCTTTTGCAGGTGCCGCCGCAGGAGCTGGCGCTGCTGCCGGAGCAGGTGCTGTTGGGGCACTGCCTGCAACTTCAAAGGCCATGATTAAAGAACCAGTAGACACTTTGTCACCAACATTAACTTTAATGTCGACAACTTTACCTGCCATAGGAGCTGGTACTTCCATAGACGCTTTGTCGCCTTCTACAGAAATCAGTGACTGTTCTTCTGCTACGGTATCGCCAACGCTTACCATGATTTCGGTCACTTCAACTTCGTCGCCACCGATATCTGGTACATTCACATCTTGAACACTTGGCGCCGCTGCAGGAGCCGGAGCTGCTGCTTGCGCTGGAGCAGCAGCTGGGGCCGCTGCGCCAGAACCGGCTACTTCAAATATCATAATGAAGCTGCCAGTGGTAACTTGGTCGCCGGCAGCAACTTTAATTTCTTTAACCACACCAGCAAATGGTGCAGGTACTTCCATAGAAGCCTTGTCACCTTCAACGTTGATAAGTGACTGCTCTTCTTCAACGCTGTCGCCAACGTTTACTAGAACTTCAGTCACTTCAACTTCATCGCCGCCGATATCTGGTACGTGAACTTCTTTAAGTTCTGCTGCCGCTGACGCACTTGCAGCTGGTGCAGGTGCCGCTTCAGCTGCAGCTGCAGGCGCAGCCACTGCGCCCTCAGCTTCAAATACCATGATTAAAGAACCAGTAGAAACGTTATCGCCTACTGCTACTTTGATTTCTTTAACCGTACCCGCCTGTGATGCCGGTACTTCCATAGAAGCCTTGTCGCCTTCAACGTTAATGAGTGACTGATCTTCTTCAACCTTGTCACCAACGTTAACAAGGATCTCTGTCACTTCAACTTCATCGCCGCCGATATCCGGCACAAAAATTTCGATGCTCATTGTTTCTTCCTACTTACTAATTACGCGTACAGAGGGTTAGTCTTGTCAACGTCGATGCCAAACTTAGCAATCGCTTCAACAATTACTGACTTCTCAACTTCACCGCGCTTGGCTAGTTCAGTTAGTGCCGCCACTACTACGTAACCGGCGTTCACTTCGAAGTGACGACGTAGGTTTTCACGGCTGTCTGAACGACCATAACCATCAGTACCTAGTACTTTGAATGAGGCTGCTGGGATAAAAGCACGTACTTGCTCGGCGTAGTTCTTCATGTAGTCAGTAGCTGCAATTGCAGGTGCATCATTCATTACCTGTGCAATGTATGGCACTTTTTGCTCTGCTTCTGGGTGTAGCATATTGTAACGCTCAACATCTTGACCATCACGGGTCACTTCGTTGAATGAAGTCACTGAGTAAACGTCAGAACCAATACCGTAATCGTCGCTTAGAATTTGCGCCGCTTTACGAACTTCAGTCATGATCGTACCCGAGCTCATCAGCTGTACTTTAGACTTCTTGCCTGCGTAGCTTTCTAGCTTGTAGATACCCTTACGAATGCCTTCTTCCGCACCTGCTGGCATTGCTGGCATGGCATAGTTTTCGTTCATAAGCGTTAGGTAGTAGAACACGTTCTCTTGGTCGCCGTACATACGCTTAATACCGTCTTGCATGATTACTGCAACTTCGTATGCGAATGTTGGGTCGTAAGAAATACAGTTAGGAACTGTACCCGCCATAATGTGCGAGTGACCATCTTCATGCTGTAGACCTTCACCGTTTAGGGTAGTACGGCCCGCCGTCGCACCAAGGAGGAAACCACGTGCTTGCTGGTCACCTGCCATCCACGCCATGTCACCAACGCGTTGGAAACCAAACATCGAGTAGTAGATGTAGAATGGGATCATCGGCAGATCGTTAGTCGAGTATGAAGTTGCAGCAGCAACCCATGAACTCATCGCACCTAGCTCATTAATACCTTCTTGCAGAACCTGACCTGAAGTGGCTTCTTTGTAGTAAGAAACGATGTCGCGATCCTGTGGGGTGTAGTTCTGACCGTGTGGGTTGTAAATACCAATTTGACGGAATAAACCTTCCATACCGAAAGTACGGGCTTCGTCAGCAATAATTGGTACTACGTTTTTACCAATGCCTTTGTTCTTAAGCAGCACGTTTAGTGCACGAACAAATGCCATGGTAGTAGAGATGTCACGCTTTTGCTCTTGTAGCAGGGCGTCAAACTCTTCAACTTCTGGCAACTCTAATGCTTGCGAGAAGTTAGGCAGACGCGTTGGTGTGTAACCATGCAGTTGTTGACGACGAGCGTGTAGGTACTTGTACTCTTGCGAACCAGCATCTAATTCTAGGTAAGGCAGATCTTGCACTTTTTCGTCTGATAATAGGTCATTTAGCCCTAGACGATCACGTAGGTGAAGCACAGACGTCATGTCCATTTTCTTAACCTGGTGAGCAATGTTCTTACCTTCTGCTGCTGCGCCCATGCCATAACCTTTAACGGTTTTAGCAAGAATTACTGTAGGACGGCCTTCTGTTTCTTGAGCATTCTTGAATGCAGCGTATAGTTTAGAGCTGTCGTGACCACCACGTTGTAGAGCAAAGATTTGCTCGTCAGTCATGTCTGATACTAGTGCCGCTGTTTCAGGATACTTACCGAAGAAGTGCTCACGTACATAAGCGCCATCTTTAGACTTAAAGGTCTGGTAGTCACCATCTACAGTTTCGTTCATTAGCTGCAGTAGCTTGCCCGTGGTGTCTTTAGCAATTAGCGCGTCCCAATTGTGACCCCAGACGACTTTCACTACGTTCCAGCCAGCACCTTTAAATAGACCCTCAAGTTCTTGAATGATCTTACCGTTACCCATTACTGGGCCATCTAGACGCTGTAGGTTACAGTTAATAACAAAACATAGGTTATCGAGTTTTTCACGGGCCGCAAACGAGATTGCACCACGTGATTCTGGCTCGTCCATTTCACCATCACCTAGGAACGCGTATACACGCTGTTCTTTTGTGTCTTTCAGGCCACGGCCATCTAGGTACTTAAGGAAACGAGCTTGGTAAATGGCTGAAATTGGACCAAGACCCATAGATACTGTCGGGAATTGCCAGAATTCAGGCATCAGTTTCGGGTGTGGGTATGAAGGTAGACCTTTACCATCAACCTCTTGTCGGAAGTTATCTAACTGCTCAGCGGTTAAACGGCCTTCAAGAAAAGCTCGTGCATAAATCCCAGGAGAAATATGACCTTGATAATAAACGAGATCGCCACCATCTTTCTCGTTAGGCGCACGGAAAAAGTGGTTAAAGCAGGTTTCATAAAACGCGGCAGCAGATTGGAAGGAAGCCATATGGCCGCCAAGCTCAAGATCCTTCTTCGATGCACGAAGTACGATCATAGCAGCATTCCAACGAATAATCGCTCGAATACGACGCTCCAGTGTTACGTCACCAGGGTAGGCTGGCTCTTGAGAAGCTGGAATAGTATTAACATAGTTAGTCGTAATTCCAGTTGGCATGTCAACGCCATCTAAGCGGGCTTTATCTAATACTTGCTCAAGAATAAATTGAGCGCGTTCAACGCCTTCTTCACGAACAACAGACTCTAATGCCTGCATCCATTCTTGAGTTTCTTGTGGATCTATATCTTGGGGCAACACATCGCTCATGTTACTTTCCCTTCTTCACTTCTTTACGAGTTAAAATTTATACCGTTAGCTATCTTTACGCATTCTACGTAGACTTCTTTGCAAACGGCTATCTTCTTGACGCACAGCTAATAACACTTCTTCAATATAAGCCAAGTGATCATTAGATGCTTGTCTGGCAGCTTCTGGATCTCGTCCAATTATAGCTTGTAATAATTCACGACGAAGACGATTTACAACTTCTGCAGCATCTTCCCGCCTAGACATTAAGTTTAAGTTTTGCTTTACATTTGCAGCAAGCACAGTGCTTAAGCTTAGTACTAAATGTAACATTGTCACATTATGAGAAGCTTCAGCAATGGTTCGGTAAAAATCAACGATTGCTCTGGATTCTCTATCCACATCAGAATGCGCTGCTTCAACTTCATTCAAAGCATTAGCGATTTGCTGCATATCCGTATCGGTTCCACGCAGAGCAGCAAAATAAGCCATCATTCCTTCAGTAGCATGACGAAACTCAAGAAGGTCATATTGACTTTCTGAGTCATTAGTCATCAATTCAATAATCGGATCAGCTAAACTCTGCCATAACTGGGCTTGGACATAAGTTCCTCCACCTTGCTTACGAGAAAGTAATCCTTTAGCTTCTAGTTTCTGAATAGCTTCACGAAGCGAAGGCCTTGAAACTTGAAATTGGTTGGCTAACTCTCTTTCAGGGGGTAACTTTTCTCCTGGTTGTAAACTACCCTCTAAAATCATTTGCTCGAGTTGCTTCATGATTACATCAGATATTTTAGGCTGGGCAATTTTCTTATAAGCCATTATTTACTCATCACCTTGCTATTATTGTCAATTGGTCTTACCAATTATATACAGGTGACTTTAGCAGATCACATTTTCTCTGTCTAGTGAGCTAACACTCTGTTAAACTGAAAAAATGTGAGCAAATACTAAAATTTAAAAGTATTAAGAGATTTATTTATAGCGTTATCTTTCAACCAAGAACGGCTGAAATGGTAAGTAAAGCTAGAATAATTACCACTGCTAGCAAGGTACGTTTAAGTAAAATCAATGCGGTATAGCTTTCAGAAATAGCGCTATGGGTAGAAGATGAAAATGAATCATCTTGGCTACTCTTAAGTACTGATCGGAGCAGTTGCTGTGGTGATAATTCTGGATTAAACAAATTTTCTCCCCATACCTTCGCACCTTCGCTAAAGTTTCCTGATAACAAATACAAAATTGAAACCAGCCGCACCATTACTCCATCAAAATATGTAAACACTTGTTCAAGCCAAGCAATGGATTGGTTCTCCCTTAAGACCACTAAAGCCGAAAAATACAGTAATAAAATAGCTGGGTTAAAGAGTATCAGAATAAATATTGGGGCGAGAAAATGACGATAATTAATCCAAGCTAACTGCCCAGCTACCTCTTGGTCTAAGTCTGAAAAAGAGAGAATTTGTTTATCCTTGCAACCAAGTTCAATAGAATATAGCTTCATCGCCACTTGGTCATCTCGACAAGCGGCCATGCAATAACTTTTATATGACCGCCGCAGCTCAGTATGTTCAAACACGGTAACTAAAAGCGCAATCCAGATAATTAATTCCATCAGGCCCAATAACCAACCTTCACTGACAGCCAAAAACGTTGCCAATAGCAATGGTAGATGCACAATAACAATGACTTCTGAGATTTGCTTAGATAACCTTTTCTGAAGCTGCAATTGTAAGGAATTAAAATAACTTTCAAATCTTACCAAAGGTTTTTTGATCATTCGCTCAAGAAATAACGCAAACAAAGTAGTAAACAGGATCACGAATTCAACTCCATCATTCTTTCAAATTTGTTCCAATCAAATGCTTTACCTGGATCTGTTTTTCGATTAGGTGCGATATGGCTATGACCTGTAAAATCAGTAATGGTTGGGAATGTTTTACGCAGCCAGTCACAGATTTTTATTAATACTTCATATTGTACTTCTTCATAGGGAATCTCATCAGTCCCTTCAAGTTCAATACCAATAGAAAAGTCATTACAGTTATCTCTTCCTTGCCACCGTGAGACTCCAGCATGCCATGCTCTTTTGCTAAAAGGCACATATTGAATGACACTACCATCTCTTCTAATAAATATATGAGCAGATACCTCAACGCCTTGCAGCTCCTGTAGCTGTTGAGGTAGATGTTCATCCCAGCAGCCTAAAAAAAGCTGGTCAACATAGTCGCCACTGAAACAACCCGCAGGTAACGAAATATTATGGATCACTACCAGTTCAATTGGACAAGCTTGAGGGCGATCATTGAAAAAAGGAGAAACTCTATATTGGCACCAAGACTGGGGTAAAAAATCAGTCATATTCATTCAATACCTTAAAAATAGATCTTACTGTAACTTTAACAAGCAAACGTTACAGGCGACACTAATATTTGATTCAATGGATAATTATTTAAATATTTACAAACTAATTATGTGATAGCTCGACTCTTTAAAAGCTGCACATACTCCATAAAAAAGCTAGAATATAGTCCATAAACACTTCGGTTAACTAGGAAAAGAAATGTTAGAAAATGATATCCGTATTGCTGTTAAACAAGCCCTTGAAGAAGATCTTGGTTCCAACGATTATCGGCATTCGGACATTACGGCTATGTTAATTCCTGCCAGCAAAATCGCTAATGCCAAACTCATCACCCGTGAAGATGGTGTTTTTTGCGGTAAAGCTTGGGCAGAGCAAGTATTTGCTCAACTAGGAGGGGAAGTAACACTGCACTGGCATGTTGATGATGGTGATCTGGTAGTCGCGAACCAAACCTTATGTGAGTTTTCCGGGCCTGCTAGAGCCATTTTAACCGGTGAGCGTGCAGCAATGAACTTTATTCAAACGCTCTCGGGTGTCGCGACGTTAACTAAACTTTACGCTGATAAGATAGCAGACCTACCAACCAAGCTTTTAGATACCAGAAAAACAATACCTGGATTAAGAACAGCACAAAAATATGCGGTAACCTGTGGCGGTGGTAGCAACCATAGAATTGGGTTATTTGATGCTTACCTTATTAAAGAGAACCATATTATGGCTTGTGGTGGCATTGCTCAAGCAATCAACAAAGCCAGAGAATTAGATGCTGAAAAACCCGTTGAAGTTGAAGTCGAATCTTTAGCAGAACTCGAACTTGCCTTAGAAGCAAAGGCAGATATCGTGATGTTAGATAACTTTGATACCACTGAAATGCTAGAGGCGGTTGCTCTCAACAATAAGATTTCCCAAGGTTTTACTAAGCTTGAGGTATCTGGCAATGTCACTTTAGATACACTCAGAACTTTTGCCCAGACTGGGGTAGATTTTATTTCTGTCGGTGCATTAACAAAACATATTAAAGCAATGGATTTATCACTGAGAATTTTGGACTAAACAAAGCGGCCTCATTGCAGTAATAAAAAAGCACCATTTAGGTGCTTTTTTATTACACAATTTTATCGTTTCTGAACTACTGTTAGAGGTGGCATGAGGTAAAGGTATAATCGCTTTTAATTTAAACTTGGAGGTATGCCATGAAATCTAATCAAAAAGGGTTCACACTGATTGAACTACTCATCGTGGTGGCGATTGTCGGTATTCTAGCTGCAGTCGCAGTTCCACAATATCAAAGTTACATTGCAAAATCCGAAGTAGCTGGGGCATTGCAATCTATTAACCCTATCAAAGGTGCGGTAGATAACTATATGTATACCAATCCTTCTTTTCCAACGGTTTTGACCACTGTTGGTGTTGAAACTCAACCAACAAATGGTGTTATTACTCTAGGTACTAATACCATTGTATTCACATTTAACGCTACTGGCACGAGTGCCGACGTGAATAGTAAAACCATCACCTTGACACGCGCCAGCGCCCAAAACTGGACCTGTACCTCGAGTATTGGGGGGGACTTTCTCCCGAATAGCTGCTCTTCCACTGCAACACCATAACAGCACGAGCGGGCTGATGCCCGCTCAACTCTCCTATGGACTTACTTGGTGCAGCAAAGTTATTAGCAAAGAGTGGCAAATCTGAAGATGCCATAGGCAAAGTGCAACGACAAGCCAACCTTAATCAAGCGAGTTTCTTTCATCAGGCCATCGAAGATTCATTAGTCAGCGCTGAAGAACTTTGCGATATTTGTGCCACAGAATTTGGCTTACCTATTGTCGATATTAGTCAATTTAACTTAAACAGTATTGATGATGAACTGCTTAATTACTTCTTGATAGAAAAACACCACTGCCTTCCACTGCTCAAAAAAAGAGATCGTGTTTATATCGCAACTTTTGACCCTACCAATAGTTCCGCAGCAGAAGATTTTAGATTTACCTTTGGACTCCATATACAGTTTATTCTTGCCAATAAAAACAAACTCGATGCGGTCATTGAAAAGGTGTTACACAATGATCAGTTGCAATTCGACCTCAGCTCTTTCGACGCTGAAGAGTTTGCTAACATCGAGGTTGCCGATACTCAAGCAACAGATGATGAAGAGCCTGAACAAGATGATGCTCCTATCGTCATTTATATTAATAAAATTTTAATTGATGCGATCAACAAAGGTGCCTCTGATTTACATTTTGAACCCTATGAACATAATTATAGAATCCGCTTTCGGATTGATGGGGTCCTAAAAACCATTGCTGAACCGCCGATAAGTCTGGCCAATAGAATCTCTGCTCGGTTAAAAGTAATGTCTAAACTTGATATCGCCGAAAGAAGGCTCCCTCAGGACGGCAGAATAAAGCTCAAGATATCTAAAAATAGGGCAATTGATTTTAGGGTCAGCACTCTCCCAACCCTTTGGGGGGAGAAAATTGTCATGCGTATTCTTGATTCAAGTACTGCAATGTTGGGCATTGATAAATTAGGATATGAGAAAGAGCAGCAAATACTTTATGAGCAGGCTTTAAGCCAACCTCAAGGCATGATACTAGTCACTGGGCCAACAGGGTCCGGCAAGACAGTGTCGTTATACACTGGGCTTAATATTTTAAACACTGAAAGCAGAAATATTTCTACTGCAGAGGATCCGGTAGAAATCAATTTGGCTGGAATTAATCAAGTCCATATCAATACCAAAACAGGATTAACTTTTGCCAATGTTTTACGCTCTTTCTTAAGGCAAGATCCCGATGTGGTAATGGTAGGGGAAATACGTGATCTTGAAACCGCCGAAATTGCAATAAAGGCATCTCAAACAGGTCATTTGGTATTGTCAACGCTACATACAAATTCTGCGGCAGAGACATTGACTCGATTATTAAATATGGGTGTTCCAAGCTATAACATCTCTAGTTCTATCAGCCTGATCATCGCCCAAAGGCTGTTAAGAAAACTCTGTCCTGATTGTAAGATACCCGAGATATTGCCGACCCAACAGTTGAAAGCCCAAGGTTTTACTGATGAAGACCTGCAATCAGGTTTGCAGATTTATCAAGCTAATGGGTGTGATAAATGTAGTGAAGGCTATAAGGGACGTATAGGTATTTATGAGGTTTTGCCGATGACTAATGATATTGCCAAAATTATCATGGCAGGAGGAGGCGCGCTTGAGATCTCGGCACAAATGAAAAAGGACAACATTCCTAGTTTACGCCGTAGCGCTTTACTCAAGGTTAGCTCAGGAGTGTCATCATTGAGCGAAGCAAACCGCATCACCAGCCAGTAACGCTATGCTAAAGACTCCTAACAAACTCCGGGTATTCAAATACAAAGCCATTAACAAAGGGGGCGATAAAGTTTCAGGTAAAATCCGTGCGACAAATCTAAAAGAAGCGAAAAATAAATTAAAAGCAAAATTTTACCGAGTGCAATCTATAAAAGTCCAAAGCACACTAATCAGTGCTTTTAATGAAAGTAAAATTACCGCCTTAGAAATGGCCATGTTGACACGTCAGATAGCTACCATGTTAAATGCTGGGGTGCCCTTTATAGATGCTGTCGAATTATTATCTCAAGGCCATGAAAAGAATAGGATGAGGGAGTTATTACAAATCATTTTAACAGAGGTGTCATCAGGCAGCCCAATAGCCCAAGCACTCAAATCCCATCCTAAATATTTTGACAACCTCTATATCGACCTAGTCGATGCCGGGGAAAACTCTGGTGCTTTAGATACGGTTTTTGATCGAGTGGCCACTTACTTAGAAAAAGCAGAAGCGCTGAAATCTAAAATTAAAAAAGCAATGTTTTATCCTGCCGCCGTTACCATTGTTGCTGTGGTTGTCACCGCGACCTTATTAATTAAAGTAGTTCCTCAATTTGAATCTATTTTTAAGGGCTTTGATGCTGAACTTCCAGTATTCACACAATTTTTAATTCACGCCTCAGATTTCATGATTGATTGGTGGTTTAGCGCTTTTATTAGCATTATTCTATTTTGGTTAACATTTAAATTCTGTTACCAAAAATCTGCCCAACTCAGAGACAAACTTGACCATTTTGCATTAAAAACACCACTATTAGGAGAGATACTTCAAAAAGCGGCAATTGCTCGATTTAGCCGCACTCTAGCAACGACTTTTGCAGCTGGCGTATCAATCATTGATGGCTTAGAGTCTGCTGCCAGAGCAAGTGGCAACGCTAAATATAGAGATGCCATTATTCGCGCCAAAAATCAGATAGTTACTGGTATGCAACTTAATATCGCGCTGTCCGAAGAACAGGTGCTACCGCCGATGGTAGTACAAATGATTCAAATTGGAGAAGAGGCTGGTGCACTCGATGAAATGCTCAATAAAGTCGCCAATATTTATGAAATGCAAGTAGATGATGCTGTAGAGGGGCTTTCCAGCCTTATTGAGCCCATCATCATGGTTGTCATTGGTACAATCGTCGGAGGATTAATTATTGGAATGTACTTGCCAATATTCCAATTAGGCAGTGTAATTGGATAATCATTCTTACTAAGAAAATTTCCATGAACGCACTTATAGAGTTATTTCAGCAATCTCTCTTTTTCTGGCTTTTTAGCTGCTTTGTTGTAGGTTTATGCGTCGGCAGTTTCATCAATGTTGTTTGTTGGCGACTTCCTATAATGATTGCGAATGAGACCAATGAAGATAAAGATAATTTTAACCTAAGTTGGCCAAACTCTTATTGTCCAAGCTGTAATACAGCTATTAAAGTCAGTGACAACATCCCTATCCTGTCTTACCTCTTACTGCAGGGAAAATGTCGTAGTTGCAATAGCCCAATCAGTCCACAATACCCCCTTATCGAACTTGTTAGCGGCTGCATCCTAGTTGTAATTGGTTATTATTTTGGGGTCAGTTTGCCATTCCTTTTTTATAGCGCAGCAAGCTTAATTCTATTAGCCTTGGTGATTATCGATGTTAAGCATATGTTACTGCCAGATTTATTGAACTATTGTTTATTGTGGCTGGGGCTGTTGGCATCAGTCTGTGACGTTAGCATTGCTGCTGATGATGCTATAATCGGCGCGATCGCAGGCTATCTTAGCCTCTGGAGCCTATATTGGGCATTCAAATTAATTACCCATAAAGAAGGTCTTGGGTATGGTGATTTTAAGCTTGTGGCAGCGATCGGAAGCTGGATAGGTTGGCAACTATTGCCCTTACTGCTTTTAATTGCTGCAGTATTGGGTCTTATTTATGCAGTTGCAATTGGTCGCCTAAAGCAAAGTCAACAGCCCATTGCATTTGGCCCTTTCATTGCTTTTGCAGGTTTGGCCTGCATATTTGCCGGTGATAAACTGTGGCAAAGCTACACTAATTTTATAATAGGTTAATTATGGATAAGTTATTCATTGGCCTGACTGGGGGAATCGGCAGTGGTAAAAGTACCGTTGCCCAATTATTTAGGTCCCTTGGGGTGACCGTAATTGATGCCGACCAAGTCGCCAGAGAGGTGGTCGCCAAAGGCAGTCCTGGACTAAAAGCTATCGCTTCACATTTTGGGGAAGTCGTAATTAACAATGGGGAATTAGATCGTACTCGCCTCAGAGACATCATTTTCAATGATGCTCAACAAAGGACTTGGCTCAATAACCTATTACATCCAATGATCCGACATAGTATGCTAGTACAAGCACAAGCCAGCAGTTCAAATTATGTTATTTTTGAAGTACCACTATTATTTGAAAATGGATTTAGCCAAATAACCCAAATCAACATAGTGGTCGATTGCGATGAACAAACTCAATTACACAGGGCTACTTTAAGGGATGGCAGCACTGACGAGCAAATTCAAAAAATCATCAATACTCAGATGCCAAGACAACAAAAATTAGAGTTAGCGGACGATGTTATTTACAATAACAAAGATCTACCACACTTAGAGCAACAGGTGTGGCAGCTACATTCCAAATACATGCAATTAAGTCAAGCTTGAGAACGAATTATGTCATTAGAAGTAAAGTGCCCTACCTGCCAAGATCAAGTAAAATGGGGACCAGAAAGTCCATTTCGTCCTTTTTGTAGCGAACGCTGTCGCTTAATTGATCTAGGGGAATGGGCAGATGAAAGTCGAAAAATAAAAGGTAGCCCGTTAAATGAAGCACTACCTTTTGATGAGTTTGATTATCAAGAACCTGATTTTTTCAAACAAGACTGAAGCCAATCTACCATTGCCTGATTGGCCTCAGGCAATGGATAATCCTGCAACTGTGAAATCTTGACCCAGGTCGATTGCTGCCCTTCAGCACCCCTTGGTTCGCCACTAAAATTAGCGACTTCAAACACAAATAAACGCACACACTTATCACCGTAATCATGTTCAATCAGGTCGACCTGTTGCGCGCTATTCACTTTAATATCCACTTCTTCAGCTAACTCTCTAGCTAAGCCTGCAATCGGTAATTCCCCTTTTTCAATCTTGCCTCCAGGAAACTCCCATTTGTTTCCTTGATGCTGGTGCTCTTTTCTTCGAGTTAAAAACACCTGATCATTACGGGTAATTAATCCCACAGCAACGTCAATATAGTTCATCGTTTCTCCCATAAAAAAAGCGGCCATAAGCCGCTTTTTAAACAAAGTAATTAAATTAGTTTAATTTACCATGGCACTGTTTATATTTTTTGCCTGAACCACATGGGCAAGGTTCATTTCTTCCTACTTTAGGCCCTTCGCGTACTGCTGTTCTATTTTCTATCTCATCAGTAAGCGCTTGCGACTGCTCATGTTGATACTGCTTAATGCGTTGTTCTTCAGCAGCTCGGCGTCTTGCTTCCATTTCTTCAACTTCAGATTCAGCTGAAACTTGCACTTTAGATAATATCGCCACCACTTCATTTTTAAGGGCGTCAAGTAAGTTTTCAAACAGCTCAAATGACTCTCGCTTATACTCTTGCTTAGGGTTCTTTTGTGCATAACCACGTAGGTGAATACCCTGACGCAAATGGTCCATTGCAGCCAAATGCTCTTTCCATAGATTATCTAATGTGCGCAGCATTATCGCTTTTTCAAAATGACGCAACCCTTCTGCACCAACCATCTTTTCTTTAGCTTCGTATGCACTGAACCAAGCATCAATGATTCGCTCACGAAGCGTTTCTTCGTGAAGGTCATCTTCTTCATCTAGCCATTTAGCCAATGGTAAAACAAGATTGAAGTCTTGCTTTAGACGACTTTCTAAACCGGCTACATCCCACATTTCTTCTAGAGACTGTGGCGGAATATACTGTGCAAAAACATCTTCTATAACATCAATACTGATGCTCTTGATTGTTTCACTGATGTCAGCTTCTTCCATTAATTGATTACGCTGTTCATAAATGATCGTACGCTGATCATTAGCCACATCATCGTATTCTAACAACTGCTTACGTATATCAAAGTTACGCTGTTCTACTTTACGCTGAGCATTTTCAATCGCCTTGGTTACCCATGGGTGCTCAATCGCTTCGCCCTCTTCCATGCCCAATCGTTTCATCATGTTAGTGACACGGTCAGAGGCGAAAATTCGCATTAGGGCATCTTCCATGGATAGATAAAAGCGTGAAGAACCTGCATCCCCCTGACGTCCAGCACGGCCACGTAATTGATTGTCAATACGGCGTGACTCATGACGCTCAGTGCCAATAATATGTAGGCCGCCAGCATCTAGAACTTGTTGGTGACGTAGCTGCCACTGCTGCTTAATCTTAGCTAAATTAGCCTCTGATTGATCTTTCGCTTGTGCTTGTTCAGCCAGCCAATTGCCCCCTAGGACAATATCGGTTCCACGACCGGCCATGTTAGTTGCAATGGTTACTGCACCAGGTAAGCCCGCATCAGCAATAATCTGTGCCTCTTTTTCATGGAACTTAGCATTGAGCACATTGTGCTTAATTTTGGCTTTACGAAGCAAGCTCGCCAGTAACTCAGACATTTCAATACTGATGGTGCCAACAAGCACTGGCTGGCCACGTTTTTGACAATCTACAATATCTTCGATGATGGCATTAAACTTTTCCATTGCCGTCAAATAAACAAGATCAGAACGGTCATCGCGGATCATTGGCTTGTTGGTAGGAATAACAACCGTATCCAAACCGTAAATATGTCTAAATTCGAATGCTTCAGTATCTGCAGTACCTGTCATACCGGCTAGATGATTATACATTCTGAAGTAATTTTGGAAGGTAATAGAAGCCAAAGTTTGGTTCTCATTTTGGATCTGAACCCCCTCTTTTGCTTCAACAGCTTGATGTAAACCTTCAGACCAACGACGGCCTTCCATCGTACGGCCAGTATGTTCATCAACAATGACGATAGTGCCATCTTGGACAATATAATCGACATCTTTTTCAAATAAACTATGTGCACGTAACGCAGCATTAACGTGATGCAATAGAGAAATATTATTCGCCGAATACAGTGACTCACCTGCTGGTAGTAAACCAATTTCAGCGAGCAGGAGCTCGACCTTCTCTTGACCACGTTCTGTTAGGTTGACCTGCTTACCTTTTTCATCAACATGATAATCGCCTTCACCGATTTCTTCTTCGGTATCTTCTTTTTCTTGACGAATTAGCTTAGGGATGATGGCATTAATTCTAGTGTAGTTATCTGAAGAGTCTTCAGCGGCACCAGAGATAATTAGCGGTGTACGCGCTTCATCAATCAAGATAGAGTCTACTTCATCAATCAATGCGTAATTTAGAGGACGTTGAACACGCTCCTCAGCAGTAAAGGCCATGTTATCGCGTAGGTAGTCAAAACCAAACTCGTTATTGGTACCATAGGTAATATCGGCAGCGTAGGCTTGTTTTTTCTGCTGTTGCGTTAAACCATGAATATTGACTGCTACAGTAAGCCCAAGAAACTCAAACAAAGGACGGTTATTATCCGCATCACGCTGTGCAAGATAATCGTTGACCGTGATGACGTGAACACCTTTACCAGTCAGGCCATGTAAATAGGCAGGAAGGGTAGCGGTTAATGTTTTACCCTCACCTGTACGCATTTCTGCGATTTTATTATCATGTAAAACAATGCCACCAATGAGCTGGACATCGAAATGACGCATTCCGAAAACTCGCACACTAGCTTCACGAACAACCGCAAAGGCATCATCAAGAATATCTTCTAATGTTGCACCATCAGCAAGTTGTTGTTTGAATTCAGCGGTTTTAGCCTTAAGCTCGGCATCACTACATGCCTGGTACTTTTCTTCTAACGCGTTAATTAGATCAATATTTTTTCTTAAACGCTTAATAGTACGATCGTTACTACTGCCAAAAATTTTTGTTAATAAATTACCAAACATCTGAATTCACTTTATTAAATCATTATTTGCACTACAACTAATATCAGTTTAGAGCTCTTCTATATACATACTTTTTAGGGTCAATTTGTGCACCATTTTTTAACACTTCATAGTGTACATGGGGACCAGTAGAACGACCAGTACTTCCCATCAATGCGACCTCTTGCCCTTTGGAAACCACATCACCGACATTCACTAAAATTTCTCGTGAATGCCCATAACGGGTCTTTAAACCGTTACCATGGTCAATTTCTACTAATTTTCCATAGCCAAACATAGTGTTTGCCCAAGTTACTACACCCGCACCAGTTGCAACTACAGGTGAACCGTCTTTACCTGCAAAGTCTACTCCTTTATGCATAGTGCGTCGACCATTAAAAGGGTCGTTACGCATTCCGTAAGGTGAAGACATCCAACCTTTAACAATTGGTCTGCCAGATAAATATTGCTGAGAATAGATATGGTGATTACGGTCGACCGTTTCAAGTAACCCGAAATAATGTTCGGTTTGATTTATTTTGTTCTCAAGATCATTAATTTGCTGTAGAAGAGTACTAATTTCAACTTCAGCACCTGAAGTCGAACGGCCACCCAAGCCAATTTCCTCATCAAAGTTGAATTGTTCACTAATATTCGCCTGCTCTGCTAAAGCTTTACCAACCGCCTCAGCACGTGCTAATTTGGCTTGCAAAACCCCCACTTTAGCGGCAAGCATAGATAACTGCTGCTGGGTTTGCTGCTTTAATTGAGCAATTTGCTCAAGTTGAGCAGAATTATTTGATGCCTCAGCAACATGCTGCGCTTGTTTAGGAATAAATAAAGTAGCTACCGCGATAACCGACGCAAAAACGGTTAGGCTCAAGATAGGCCTAACAATTGAGAACTGTTTAATTCCTTTTCTAGTTCTAAATAAAACTGTTACACTCATTTACTTACTTAACCTTATTATTTTGCATGATGAAACAGTTCCCCAAATCCCTACAAAATCTTAGTAATTCAGGTTCATTAACTGAGATACTCCATCATGCAGAAAAGCTAAATCAACTGGACCAATGGCTAAAGCAGAATATCACTAAGGAATTAGCTACTCATATAAAGGTGGTTAATTTTCGTCAAGGCATCCTTTATATTGCCATAGACAGTGCTGTTTGGGCTGCTCGCTTTAACTTCCAAAAATCTCAAATAATTCAGGACTTAAGAACAAAGCATATGCCTATGCTCTCGGCAATTGAATTAAAAGTCAATCCCCAAATGCTTAAAACACAGGTTAACAAACCTACCAACAACAATCAGCTATCACCCAAGGCTGCCGCTCATATTGAAGAACTTGCAAATCAAATAGGCGGCCCCCTAGCTGAAAAACTAAAACGGCTGGCTTCAAAAGCCAGCCGATAGGTTATATTTTATCAATTAGGCTGTAGTCGTCGCACCAGCCCAGAACTTCACTGGTACTTGTTCGGGCTCTTCGAAGCTCACCAGTTCCCAAGCTTCTTGTTGAGATAACAAAGCTCTAACTAACTGATTATTCAATGCATGTCCGGTTTTATAGGCCTTAAATTCACCTAATATTGCGTAACCTGCCAGATATAAATCACCAAAGGCATCTAGAATTTTATGTTTTATAAATTCATTGTCGTCACGAAGGCCATTCGGATTGAGTACTTTAAACTCGTCAAGCACGACTGCATTTTCCATACTTCCACCTAGCGCTAGATTATTTGCTCGTAGGTATTCAATATCTCGCATAAAACCAAACGTACGTGCTTTAGAAATTTCCTTGATAAAAGTATCACTAGAGAAATCCATTTGCATACGCTGTAAAGATTTTGAAATCACTGGGTGCTCAAAATCAATCGCAAAATCTAGTTTAAACCCTTGATAAGGATGAAACTCTGCCCACTTATCACCATCCTCAACACGGATAGGCTTAGTAATTTTTAAGTATTTTTTGGGTGCAGATTGTGATTCAATGCCAACAGATTGAAGTAAATAAACAAAAGGGCTAGCACTGCCGTCCATAATTGGGATTTCTGGAGCATCAACTTCAATAATAGCGTTATCAATACCTAAACCGGCTAAAGCAGAAAAAAGGTGTTCAATAGTTGAAACTTTGACGCCTAGCTCATTAACGAGTGCAGTACATAGAGTTGTTTCTTTTACTAAATCAGCATCGGCAGCAATAGTTACATTAGGGCTTAAATCGGTACGCACAAGAGTAATGCCACTATTAATAGCAGCAGGCTTAATCGTTAAATTAACCTTTTCTCCCGAGTGTAAACCAACTCCGGTAACCGTAACAATTTGCTTTACTGTTCTTTGAAAAATCATTCAGAAACCACTTATGTTAATACTTAATTACGCAAAACGGCGGCAATATTACCATAAAACCGCCAAAACACAAAAAACCGAGCCGGTATCGGTCATTTTATTCCTCTAGTCAGCCTGTTTTCTGAAAAAAGCTGGAATATCTAGGTAATCTGGCTCGCTTGCTGTCACCGGTTGAGCGTTGCTTTTAACCCCTTCTGAGGCTGCCCTTAAATCATCTTGAGATTCGGCTCTTAATTCTGCACTAGACTCAACCATTGGAATGATTGGTTCTGGTTTAAGCACTGCGTCCTTTTTAACCTCAGCTTTAGTCACCAGGGTAATATCAGGTTTCGCTTCCTGGCCAATACCAGTTGCCACGACCGTTACTCTGAGTTCGTCGCTCATTTCCATATCAATTACCGCACCAACCACAAAAGTAGCTTGCTCTGATGCATAAGCTCTGACGGCACTACCTACAGTTTCAAATTCTTCGATACTGATATCCATACCAGCTGTGATGTTAACTAACACACCCTTAGCGCCAGCTAGATCAATGTCCTCAAGTAATGGACTTGCCACCGCCGCTTCTGCTGCTTCTTCCGCGCGATTTTCCCCGCTTGCCACACCTGCCCCCATCATGGCATTGCCCATTTCTGACATGACGGTTTTAACATCTGCAAAATCAACGTTAATTAAACCTGGGCGCGTGATCAGCTCAGCAATGCCCTGAACAGCACCTAAAAGCACATTATTAGCAGCGGCAAAGGCATCTAAAAGGCTAGTACCACGACCCAATACTTTTAGTAATTTTTCATTAGGGATAGTAATTAAAGAATCCACGCTCTTGGCTAATTGCTCGATACCCGCATTAGCATGGTCCATGCGCTTTTTACCTTCAAAGGGAAAAGGCTTGGTCACTACTGCAACGGTTAAAATCCCCTGCTCTTTGGCAATCTCTGCCACAACAGGAGCTGCCCCAGTACCAGTGCCACCGCCCATCCCAGCGGCAATAAATACCATATCAGCACCAGCAAGCGCAGCTCGCAAAGCTTCGCGGTCTTCTTCTGCTGCTTGGCGGCCAATTTCTGGCTTAGCTCCAGCTCCTAAACCTTTAGTAATGTCTTTACCAATCTGAATGGATGACTCCGCATTTGACTTTCTTAAAGCTTGCGCATCCGTATTGGCAACAATAAATTCTACCCCTTCGATCGTTTGAGCAACCATGTGCTCAACAGCATTACCACCGCCGCCACCAACACCAATAACCTTAATTACGGCATCTTCTGTTGCTTGCTCCATTATATCGAACATGGCAATTTCTCCATTTTATATTTAGAGGTTCTTTTTCACCCAGCTTTGAAGCTGGCTGAATATATTCTTAAAGGACTTTGATTTAGTTTTTTCAGAGTTATGATCCAATAATTGCTTTGCGGCCATATGTAACAAGCCTTGAGCCGTTGCGTATTGTGGCCCTTCAATTAAATTATTGTAACCCTTAAGGGTGTTCGGATTAGCCACTCTTACAGGCATACCAAAACACGATTCAGCGACTTCAATGACACCGTCGATTTTAACTGTACCACCAGTTAATACAATGCCGGCAGCAATTTGCTCATCAAAGCCACTCGCTTTTAATTCTTCTAGAACCAATTCAAAAAACTCTGTATATCTTGGCTCAACCACTTCAGCTAACGTTTGCACCGACATACTGCGTGCATCTCGCCCCCCAACTGATGGGACTTCTATCCCCTGAGTTTTATTCGCCAGAGAAGCTTTGGCGCAGGCATATTTAACTTTAATTTCCTCTGCGTTAGCCAAGGGCGTTCGGAATATTTTAGCGATATCTGTAGTCGCCTGATTACCTGCAATCGGTACTACCGCAATATGTCTAATGACCCCATTGGTATAAACCACAATATCAGTCGTACCACCACCAATATCAATAAGGCATACCCCCAAGGCTTTCTCATCCTCGGTTAAGACTGCTTCTGCTGAGGCCAATCCAGAGAATACAATATCGCTGTCATCTACACTTAAACCCGCTCTTTGTGCACATTTAGTAATATTTTTAGCCATATCACTCGCACAAGTGATCATGTGAACTTTTGCCTCTAAACGCATGCCCGACATGCCAATTGGATTGCGAATACCGTCTTGTAGGTTATCTATAATGAATTCTTGAGGCAATACATGTAACACTTTTCGTTCATTAGGCATTTTTACAGAGCGCGCCATATAAATAACGTTATCTACGTTATCCTGAGTGACTTCCTCTTCATCAATGGTGTCCATACCTTGTTCATTCTGACAACTGATATGCTTTCCTGAGATACTGAGCATAACTGAATTAACTTCACATTCAGCCATGGCTTCGGCCTGATGCAGTGCACGGGTAATACTTTGCACCACTGAGTCGAGATCATTGACTCCGCCTTTATCCATACCTCTGGACACTTGTTCACCAACACCAATAACACTGATTTGACCATCTTCAAGCAGCTCGCCAATTAATGCGACTGTTTTTGAAGTACCAATGTCAAGCCCTGCAATAAGTGTTGTTTCTAGGTGTTTAGTCATGTATTCGCCATTATTATAATTTTCCGACAGCAAAGCCTGTGTCATATCTTAAATCAACATAGTCAAATTGCTGCTGTTGCTGCTTTAACTGAGAATAACTAGCAACAAACCTTGCGATCCTACCAATTTTATCTCGTTTTCCCAACTTTAAAATCAAGCCATTAGCTAAATTCACCTGACAAGCATCGCGACTATTCAAATGTAATTGATCTAATATTAATCCCGCTTTATTCAGTTCTACTTCTATTTGTTCTAGTAGCGGCCAAACTTGTTCCAATTGCTGATCTTTAGCAAATATTTTCGGTAAATGCTGCAGTTCAAAACGATAACCTGCTGTAAATATCTGCCCTTGTTTATTTAACCAACCTTCATCATTCCATCTCGCGATGGGTTGCTGCTCTTTAATCTGAATAATAATGGCATCTGGCCATTGCCTTCTAACTGAGGCTTTGTATACCCAAGGTAAACTTTCCACTTTATCCATAATGGCGCGCATATCAGAGATAAACAAACCTGCAGCGGCTATCTCTGATATCGCCAAACGTATCTGCTGGTCTGAAGTTTTACTTCTTTCACCTTGCAAATATATATTATTAATTGGCGATTTATCCGCATCTTGCAGTTGATTATAAAATCGAACAGCCAATAAACTCATGATCAACAAAACCAACAGCAAAAACATCAGGCCTATATAGGTCTGTAACTGTACTACCGGCTTTGCTGACTGCGTTGGCATTAATGAGCTGCCTCAGTTAATCTGAGCACTAATTGTTCAAAACTCATCCCTGCTTGTTTGGCGGCTAAAGGTACTAAGCTTTTTTCGGTCATCCCTGGTGCCGTATTAATTTCCAATAGGTAAAAATTACCTTGTCTATCTTGCATAAAGTCAACTCTGCCCCAACCAGATACGGCGACAGCATCATAAGCTTGTAACGCAATTTGACCCAGTATTTGCTCTTGAGTTTGACTTATCCCACTCGGACAAAAATATTCGGTAGTATTGGTTAGATACTTGGCCTCATAATCATAAAACTCATTCGGTGTTTGCATTCTAATTGAAGGCAGCACTTGACCATCAACAATCGCGACCGTAAATTCTTCGCCATCAATATATTGCTCAACCAGTAATTCCGTATCATATTGACTTGCAAGTGTAACTGCATCCAGCAACTGTTGTGCTGAGGTTGCGATTGACATACCGACACTTGAGCCTTCTTTAGCCGGTTTTACAAATACTTTGCCACCTAGTTCATCGATGATAGCTTGAGCCTGCTGCAGCGTAATCTTGGCATCATTTATCACTTGGTAACTCGCGGTAGGTAATCCTATATTTTGCCAAATTTGTTTACATCGAACTTTATCCATGGCTAAGGCAGAACCTAATACTCTCGAACCAGTGTAGGCTAGGCCAAGTTGCTCTAAGGCACCTTGCATGGTGCCATCCTCACCACCTCGGCCGTGCAAAGCGATAAACACCTGGGTTGGCTTTGCTGCTATTAGGTCTGTTAGCGATCTTTGTGCAGGATCAAAACCAAAAGCGGGTATCGCTAATTTTTCAAAAGCTCTTAATACTGCGGCACCAGATTTTAATGACACCTCCCTTTCTGCTGAGGAGCCTCCCATTAATACTGCAACATTGGTTACTTTATTGCTCATTGATACTGCCTTTCATTACTTCTATTTTCATTGCCATTGATGCTAATTGTTTTGATATTTGGCCAACACTTCCGGCCCCCTGGGTTAACACCAGATCGTTGGCTTTCATCACATCAGCCAATACCCCTGCTAACTGATGCTGTTCCGCTACGAAAATCGGCTCTACTGCACCGCGTTGTCTTATCGCTCGAGCCAATGCACGACCATCGGCACCAATAATAGGGGACTCACCAGCACTGTATACTTCAAGTAATAGCAGCGTATCTACCTGGGAAAGCACTTCAACAAAGTCTTCAAATAGATCGCGCGTGCGGCTGTATCTGTGGGGCTGATAAATCATCACTAAACGCTTATCAGGCCAACCTTCTCTGACCGCTTTAATGGTAGCGGCTACTTCAGTTGGGTGATGGCCATAATCATCCACTAGCATAACTTCACCATTATCGATTGGATAATGACCTAGTTGTTGAAAACGTCGACCAATCCCTTGAAAGCCCATGAACGCAGAAGTAATGGCACTATCATCAATGTCATCCTCACGGGCCACAGCTATCGCCGCTAATGCATTTAAAATATTATGTTCACCAGGTAAATTTAAGACTAATTCCACTTCTTGGTAGCCTTTTGCTTGTACCTTAAAACGTGTTTGACCTTGGCTTTGGGAACAGTCAACCGCCCTAACATCTGCATCCTCACTAAAGCCATAAGTAATAAATTTACGGCCAATTTCAGGTAACAATGAACGGACAACTGGACAGTCGATACATAAAACAGCGACCCCGTAAAAAGGCAGATTATGCAAAAATTCAATGAAGGTTTTCTTCAGTACTTCAAAGTCTCCACCATAAGTATCCATATGGTCAGCTTCAATATTGGTAACGACTGCAACCATCGGCTGCAAATGTAAAAAGCTGGCATCAGATTCATCCGCTTCGGCAATTAAGGTGCGACTCGACCCTAACTGGGCATTAGTACCTGCACTGTTTAACAAACCACCAATCACAAATGTTGGATCCCTCTGTGCTTCACCGTAAACACTCGCAATTAAACTCGTGGTGGTAGTCTTGCCATGGGTACCCGCAACGGCAATGCCATGTCTAAAACGCATTAATTCAGCGAGCATTTCTGCCCTTCTGATCACAGGTATACGCATGTCAGTGGCTGCTTGTATTTCTGGATTGTTAGGATCGATGGCAGTCGATACCACCACTACGTCGACACCTTGAACAGCTTCTTTGCTATGGCCTAAAAAGATATTGGCGCCTAAAGATTTAAGCCTTGCTGTTACGCCATTTTCTGCAACATCGGAACCACTAATTTGGTAACCTTCATTGACCAATACTTCTGCAATCCCCCCCATGCCAGCACCACCAATGCCAACAAAGTGAATTTTCTTAACACGCCCCATTTCGGGGATCATATTACGTAAGTTTGCCTTCTTAGACATGACTTGTTCCTTCATACTGCTGTGCAAGTTCTAGACACTTTTGTGCCACAACTGCCGTTGCATCATATCTAGCACAACTTAATGCTGCTGCAGACATGTGCTGTAATTGTTCATCTATAGCCAGTTCCAATACCATTGCTGCCAACCCCTCAGGGCTCAACTGACTTTGAGGCATCAACTTAGCCCCACCTGCGTCCACTAAATACTGCCCATTTTTAGTCTGATGATCATCAACCGCATGTGGATAAGGAACCAAAATACTCGGTAGCCCCACTGCAGCCAATTCTGATACTGTTAATGCACCACTTCGACAAATGACAATATCTGCCCACTGATAAGCCTCTGCCATATCATCGATAAACTCTACTACCTTGACATTGTCAGGATACTGATAAGCTTGTTCAACCTTATCTTTTTTACCTTTACCTGTCTGATGCCATATGTGCAGCTCTACATCATTGTGGATAAGTGCCACTGCTTGAGGCACCTGCTCATTAAGTACCTGAGCCCCTAAGCTACCACCGACAACTAATAATCTAATTCCTGCATGTGTTTTTTCAGTTGTGACCGGTTGCATCTCTTGACGGACTGGATTCCCAACCACTTGTGCATTGACTAACGCTTGATTAAAAGCACATAAATTTACATTCGCAATCTTAGCCAGTAATTTATTCGTTAAACCTGCTGTCGCATTTTGTTCATGAATAATTAACGGTAACCCCATCATCTTAGCCGCGACGCCGCCAGGACCGCTGGCAAATCCGCCCATCCCAAGAGCAACATCTGGCTGTTGCTGTGCGATCACTTTCTTAGCTTGCCTAATAGCCTGCCAAATTTTAAAAGGCGATTTAAGGAGACGTAGCAGGCCATTACCACGAACTCCCTCTACATCTATAAAGCTAATGTCTATGCCATGCTGAGGTACAAGCTGGGCTTCCATTCTTTTAGGTGTTCCCAGCCAATGGATTTGCCAACCCTGCTGAGCTAATTCTTTTGCAACGGCTAAAGCAGGAAAAACATGCCCCCCTGTGCCGCCGGCCATAACTAATAGTTTTCTTTGTTTACTCATCTTTGATCTTTAACTGCTTTTGTTGAGACAAGCGATATTCAAAATCGATTCTAATTAATAAAGCCCCTGCCATTGTCATCGCCACTAGACTTGAACCGCCATAACTTATAAATGGCAAGGTTAATCCTTTGGTAGGCAATAGACCTATACCCATACCGAGATTAACTGTCGTTTGAAAGCCCACCCAAATCGCAATGCCCCAACTGACGTAACCTGCGAAAGCCTGCTCCACTAAGATACACTTCTTTCCTATAAGGAAGGCTTTTGCCATCAAATAAAAAAGCAAAGCTAGAACGATAACAACGCCAACGAATCCAAGCTCTTCACCAATAATTGAAAAAATAAAATCGGTATGCGCCTCTGGCAAATATTCTAGTTTCTGAATACTGTTACCAAGGCCTTGCCCAAACCAATCTCCCCTGCCATAAGCCATCAACGAATGGGTTAATTGATACCCGTCACCTAGTGGATCTTGCCAAGGGTCTAAAAATGACATTAATCGACGTAAACGATATTCTTCAAATATGGCAGCGTAGCTAAATAGTAACAGTCCAGCACCCGACAAACTCAAAAACACACTCATGCTTGAACCAGCTAGAAAGAGTAATCCGAGTGTGATCATAAAAAGCACTACCACAGAACCTAAATCAGGCTGGTTGAATACGAGTGCAGCAAAGAGCAGCCATGCTGCAATCGGCTTTAAGAAGCCAAATTTAACGATTCTGATCTGCTCTAGGTGTCGAGCGATAAAACTTGATACATAAATAATCAAACAAAGCTTCGCAAATTCAGATACCTGAACTCTAGCCACACCAGCACCTAACCAACGAGTAGAGCCATTAACCTCTATCCCTAAAGGTGTGTATATTAAGATCAGCCCCAACAGGCCTAATCCATAAATTAAGATGGAACCTTTTAACCAAGTTTCAACTTCAACTCTCAGTACAATCCAAGCCGTTAAGGCAGCCACTAATAAATAAAAAGCATGCCGTTCAATAAAATAATATTGTGACTTTCCTAATGAAATGGCTTCTTGCACTGAAGCAGAGCTGACCATCACAAAACCAAAAAGGATCAGCCCAACAATTAACACTAATAAGCTTCTATCATAAAGCTGCTCACCAATATTGGGACCAGAGCTTAAATTAAATGATAAGCGCTTGGTTCCTTTAAAAAGTGATAATTGTTGCTCTGCCATTGCCTAAATCCCTTGAGCCTTCGCGACAAAATCTTTACCCCTAGCCATGTAATTAGGGTACATATCGATACTGGCACAAGCTGGGCTAAGTAAAATAATATCGCCGGGCTCGGCTAACTGTTTAGCACGTTTAACAGCCTCAGCCATGCTATCGACAAATTGACCACCATTTTTAAGTTGTGCAATTTTATCACCATCTTGACCGAGACATATCAGGTTTTTCACTTTAGCCAAAGCTTGACTCAGCTCGCTTACATCTGCACCTTTAGCGTCTCCACCAGCAATTAAAATTAATTTTGCTAAGTTGTCCTTAAATCCATCTAAAGCAGCTAAAGTCGCACCTATATTAGTTGCTTTAGAATCATCAACAAAGCTAACACCATTGAGCTTAAATACAAGCTGGCATCTATGTGGCAGACCTTGGTAACTTTCTGCTGCCGCTAGCGTTTTGCTGATAGGCAAATCGAGCGCGTTGGTGAGCGCCAACGCCGCCAGGATATTTGCCATATTATGTCTGCCCACTAACTGAAACTGCTCACTATTGGCAATGGGCTTGCCTTGGTGAAATAGGCTATCACCTGCTAAATACCAATCAGCTTGGGCTTGCTCAATAGAAAAGCTTTGTAAACTCTGATGATCGCAATGGGTTAATGGATCGTCTAAATTGATTAAAGCATGCTTTGCTTGGTTATAAATCCCTAGCTTAGCTTGACGATATGCATCAAAGCTAGGATAACGGTCAAGATGATCAGCGCTAACATTTAATACCGTAGCAACATCCAGATTGAGACTGCGGGTAGTTTCCAATTGAAAACTTGAAAGTTCAACAGCGATTAAATCTAAATCCTGCTCTAGCAGAGTCAACATTGGCACTCCAATATTTCCGCCAACCGCAGATTTTAATCCCGCTTGCTTCGCCATATGGGCAACTAATTCAGTTACCGTAGACTTTCCATTTGAGCCGGTAATACCCACCAATTTTGGAGGGTTAGCTATTTGATTGATCTCTCTGGCAAACAGTTCCACATCACCAATAACTTCAACCCCATTAGCTGCGGCGGCGGCAATCTCTTTTGTTGCTATCGCGATCCCTGGGCTAACAATTAACTGTTTCGCTTCTAGCATTAACTTCTCTGGCCAAGCGCCTTTACCTAAAGTTAATTGCGGGTAAAGCTCAGTGAATTGGTCTTCCCCAGGAGGTTTCGAACGGCTATCCCAAACAACGGGCGTGATGCCTTTGTTCACTAAAAAGCGAACGACTGACAAACCTGTGGCACCCAAGCCAAGAACAATGTGCGTACTCACCATTACCTCAACTTCAACATGGCTAATCCCATTAGCACCAAACATAAAGAGATGATCCAAAAGCGCACAATGACTCTTGGTTCTGGCCAACCTTTTAACTCGTAATGGTGATGAATTGGCGCCATTCTGAAGATCCTTTGCCCCCGTAACTTATAAGAGCCAACTTGTAAGATCACGGAAAGGGTTTCGATCACGAAAATCCCGCCCATTACAATTAACATCACTTCTTGACGAACGACCACGGCAATCGCACCAAGCAAAGCACCTAATGCAAGTGAACCCACATCGCCCATAAACACTTGTGCTGGATAAGTGTTAAACCATAAAAAGCCCAAGCCAGCCCCCACTACTGCAGTGCAGACAATCGCGACTTCACCCACATCTGGGATGTATGGAATATGCAAATATTTGGCAAACTCGGTATGGCCTGTAAGGTAGGCAACTAATGCAAATGCCGCCGCAACCATTATGGTGGGCATAATGGCTAGTCCATCTAAGCCATCCGTTAAATTAACCGCATTAGAACTACCAACAATGGCAAAGTAACAAATTACAATAAACATTAGCCCCAGTTGTGGCATCACATCCTTAAAGAAGGGCACAACAAATTGCGTATCACCAGGTACTTGGGCACTCCAGTACAAATAACAGGCTATAGCTAATGCAATGACTGACTGCCAGAAATACTTCCACCTTGCAATTAAACCCGCAGGATCTTTACGGATCACCTTACGGTAATCATCGACAAAACCGATCGCACCAAAAGCTCCTAACACCACAAGTAATACCCACACATAGCGATTATCCAGATCACCCCATAATAAAACGGAGATAAAAATGCCCGCTAAAATCATGATTCCGCCCATTGTTGGCGTGCCATGCTTACTTAAGTGAGACTCAGGACCATCATGTCTGACAACTTGGCCAATTTGCATTAATTGCAGACGTCTAATCAGTTTAGGGCCTATCCATAAGCTAAATACCATCGCGGTAAGTAAACCAAGGATGGCTCTGAAAGTAAGATAAGAAAATACATTAAAACCAGTATAAAACTGAGTAAGGTATTCGGATAAGTAGACAAACATCTAGCGCCACTCCCCATTTTGATATTGTTGTTTTAAAGCGCTGATAACACGTTCCATTCTAGCTCCTCGAGAACCTTTGACTAAAATGGTCAGCTGAGGTTGTTTTGACAAGAAATCTGATAAGTAATTCAGTAATGCTGGTAACTGCTCAAAATGAACGCCATCGGCCATGATTGAGGTGTATTTACTGACGCTTCCTAAGGTCAACACAAAATCAATACCTTGCTGTTTTGCATACGCCCCTACTTGGCGGTGACCGGCTTCAGTCGTATCCCCCAATTCCGCAAAGTCGCCAAGGATAAGCATACTAACGGAACTTTGAGCGAGCACATCAATAGCGGCATTTACTGAAGTAGGGTTGGCATTGTAGGTATCATCAATGACCGTTTTACCACCAAAATAGTGCGGTAACAGCCTGCCAGAGACAGCTTGCAACGCCTGTAACCCCTTTGCGATGACCTCTAATGAGACGTCTGCAGCAATTGCCATTGCCGCAGCAGCTAGGGCATTCAGTACCTGATGCTTCCCATTAAGCTGTAGTTTTACAGGTTGACGTTGTTCACCATAACAAAGTTCAAATTGATAGCGAGCTAATTCATCTGCTTGCAAATTTTGGGCACGAACTTGAGCACTGGCTGACAAACCAAAGCTGAGATTCCGACAATGGCTTGCTTGCTGCTTAAGGAAAGGATAAAAAGCATCGTCAGCATTTAATACAGCGACACCTTGTGAACCAAGATGCTTATATATTTCTGATTTTGCTTGGGCAACCCCTTGTAAAGAGCCAAACCCTTCTATGTGAGCTGCACCAATGTTATTGACTAAAGCGACGTCTGGCTCAACCAAGCCACTGGTGTAATCAATTTCATGTTGATGATTGGCGCCTAATTCAAAAATCCCAACTTGCTGCTCTGGACCAAAGCGCAACATGGTCAATGGTGCACCAATATCGTTATTAAAATTACCTGCCGTTGCTAGAGTATTATGCTCATTAGACATAATACTATTAAGCATTTCTTTTACGGTTGTCTTTCCACAACTTCCGGTAATGGCAAACTTAAATAGCGACAGTTGACTAATAACCAACTTTCCTAAAAGCCCGAGTGCTCTTTTGGTGTCATCAACTAAAATATATGACTTGTTAGTTTCAATAGCTTGGCTTACCACCGCTGCGGTTGCGCACTCTAACGCTTGCGCGACGAATTGGTGAGCATCAAAACGCTCACCAATTAGAGCGATAAACAACGTATCCTTAGTCACATTTTTGGAATCTGTACTGACATTTGTAATGGTAGCGTCTTCACCAACCAAGCGACCACCTAAGTAAGCAGCGATTTGCTGCAGTGTCAAAGGGATCATTGGTTCACTTCCATCAGCTTTGCCACATAGGCACGTTCGTTATAAGGGTGCTTAATACCGCGAATTTCTTGATAGGTCTCGTGACCTTTGCCTGCGACCAAAATAACATCTTCAGCTTTTGCGTGCTCTAAAGCATAAGCTATCGCTTGTTGACGATCTTCAATTACCTTGACTGAAGATTTATCAGCCAGCTCTGAAGTCATATCCGAAAGGATTTGTGAGACCAACTCTGATCTTGGATTATCTGCCGTCAACACAACCCTATCGGCGTTCGATATGGCAGCATCGGTCATCAATGGCCGCTTACCTCTATCCCTATCACCGCCACAGCCAAAGACACACCAAAGTTTGCCTTGGCAATGTTTTTGTAATGCTTGTAATGCTACTTTTAGCGCATCAGGCGTATGGGCATAATCGACAACAATGGTCGCTTTATGTTGTTGCGCAAACTTTTCCATTCGACCATCAATAGGGGTCAATTTAGTGACCATCTGAGCAGTTTTGTCGATGCCGAGACCAGCTAGATCGAGCATCGCTAAGGCGGCCAACAAATTCGATAAATTAAATTCACCTAATAGTGGTGAGTTAATTGTAAAGCGGCCTTTAGGGGTCACAATTTCAGCTTCTACACCTGACTCATGAAAACGAGCATGGCCAATATGATAATGGGCATTGGCATTAGATACTGAATAACCATAACTATCACCTTGGTACTGTGACTGCCACAGCGCACCGTAACTGTCATCAATATTAAATAACTTATAACGTAAATTGGGATAATCAAATAAACGCCTTTTAGCCAACGCGTAATTATCCATATCACCATGATAATCAAGGTGATCCCTACTAAGGTTGGTAAATACAGCGCCTTTAAATGGCAGTGCTGAAGTTCGTCCTTGCACGAGGCCATGGGAGGAAACTTCCAACATTTGCCAGTGGGCACCTTGCTCAGCAAAATGGTGTACATTACGACAAATGGTCAGTGGGTCTGAAGTGGTATTCAGAGATTGCTCTAGGCTCCCCCAAAGACCGTTACCATTGGTACCAAATACCGCAGCAGGCTGACCACATAAGGTAACAAGTTGCGCCATTAGCTGGGTCACAGAAGTTTTGCCATTAGTGCCAGTCACCGCTAACAACGTGTTTAACGCTGACTCAAGTGGATAAGCTTGCATCCCAAGTTGAGACAGTTCCCTGCTTAACCCAAAAAATGAAATTACTGGACATTGCTGCTGGTATTCCACTTGGCCATGGAGGTTGGATTGATTCGTTTCTTGTATCACTGCAACCGCGCCAGCAGAGATAGCACTATTAATAAACTGCCGACCATCAACCTGATGACCCGCCACAGCAACAAACAAGTCGCCAGCTTGTAGCTGGCGACTATCTAAATGAATATTATTAAATTGCTCAGTACCACTATAGGGAAACCAAGGAGCCAATAATTGGCTAATTAAGGTCATCTCACCCTCTCTTGCAAATTTACAAACTGCAATTGCTGTTCAATCACAGGCTCAACGTTCAGCATTTGTAATGCACCTGCCATCACTTTGGCGAACACTGGAGCTGCTGCATCACCACCATGATAATCATCACCTTTAGGTTCATTGATCATCACCGCAATTACTAATTTTGGATCATGTGCTGGTGCAACCCCAACAAACGATGCCACATAATCATTGCCATACCCTCCAGCTACCGCTTTTTCACTAGTACCAGTTTTGCCAGCTACTGGATAACCTTCAATATGAGCTTTTAAAGCGGTACCACCTGGTTTGGTAATACCAACTAACATTTTTAATACTTTATCGGCGACTTCTTTTGAAAGCACTTGGGTCGCCTCGGGCAATTGCACTTCACCATCAACTTTTGCTCTTTTGAGTATCGTGACCGGCATCATTTTACCCTCATTAGCCAGAACACTGTACATGCGCGCCATCTGCAAGGTCGTTACAGTAAAGCCATAACCAAATGATAAAGTGGCCTTTTCAAAGTCTGACCAACGGTACCTTTCATTGATTAAGCCATCCTGCTCACCGTTGAGCTGCAAACCACTAAATGAACCTAACCCCAAAGCATAATAAGTGCCTAAAATTTCTTGAGCCGGCATTCGCTGAGCAATTTTACTGGTTCCGACATTCGAGGACTTTAATAACACTTGCTGAACCGTCAAATCACCTAGATCTCGACCATCTCGAACATAAGAACCACCAAGTCGCATATATCCTGGTGAAGTTGCAATGACTTCTTCAGGTTTTAGCACTCCAGCTTCTAAAGCCGCAGCAATAACGAATGGCTTAACTGTCGAGCCTGGTTCAAAGGTATCACTAATAGCTCTATTTCGAACCCTAAAAGGCTGACGCTGACTCGTTACATTGGGATTAAAACTCGGTGTATTGGCCATCGCCAAGATTTCACCGGTTTTGACATCCAAGACGACTAAAGATGCTGATGTAGCATTTAAGTTAGCCGTTGCATTTTTCAATTCTTGATAAGCTAAAGATTGAATTCTGAGATCAATACTTAGATTAAGATCTTTGGATGGCTTTCCAGATTTTATCTCAGATAATATCTCTACAACTTCACCGGTATTATTACGCCTAATATCAACTTTATCACTGGTACCAGTTAGCCATTGATCATAAGCCCTTTCGATGCCTTCAATACCCTGATCATCAATATTGGTTATACCAATGAGCTGCGCTATCGTTTCTCCCGCTGGGTAATAGCGTCTTGACTCTTCGCTTAATAACAGTCCAGGTAATTTTAACTGCCTAATGTAGTTTGCAACACCAGGGGTAAGCTGCCTTTTTAAATATAACCAGCGAAGCTTTGGATTCGATTCTATTCTATGTTTAATTTTCGCATAAGGCACACCAATTACTTCAGCTAAAGCTTGCCATCGATTAACATCAGCAAAGCCATCATTCTGAGCGATTAATTGCGGATCAGCAACAAGTGCTAGCATAGGCACACTGACAGCAAGCATGTCATTATAACGGTCTGTGATTAACCCTCGCTGAACTTCAAGCTCGTTAGTTCTAACTGAACGAATATCACTCTCATGCCTCAGCTTATCCGGAGATATCACTTGAATTGAAGCTGCCTTAGCCACCAGCACAATAAAGATAAAACTAAGCAACCAGACAAGAAACTTAAACCTGCCCGGACTTAATTCTGGTCTAATATTGGCTTTTACTTTGGCCTTCATTGGATTTTAATTACCTTTTCTTGCGAAGGGGCTAAACGAACCATGTGTAAACTTTTCTTAGCCGAAGTGGTTATCCGACTGTGCTCTGACAAAGTTTGCTCCTCAATAAGCAAGTGACGCCAGTGAATATTTAATTCATCTCGGCGTTCCAATGCATCACTCCAACGTCCAGCAAGGGCTCGATTTTTTTCACTCAATTGCAAGCTATAAAGTGCTGTTATCAGCACAGTTAAAGCTAACAATACAGTGAATTTGTGGGCCATTATGTCTTGCCAGATAATTTTAGGTAGCGATACATATTGATTATTCATGATCACACTTCTCCAGGGAGTCTCTGGGCAACCCTTAATACCGAGCTTCTTGCTCTAGGATTCATCTCTATTTCTTGCTCGGTAGGCTTTTTCGCTTTGCCAATAGGTTTTAGTCTTTTGGTTTTATTAATTTGCTCCTCCGTTAATGGCAAGCCCATTGGGGGCTGCTCACCTTGGGAGTGACGGCGTATAAAGCGTTTTACGATTCGATCTTCAAGTGAATGGAAACTAATCACTGATAATTGACCACCAACACGCAACACTTTAAGGGCACCTAATAGGGCTTGCTCTATCTGCTCTAACTCACTATTAATATAAATTCTAATTGCTTGAAAAGAGCGAGTCGCTGGATGCTTATGCTTTTCCTTTGAACGAAGTAAACGACCAATTAAATCAGCCAACTGCTTAGTTGAAGTAAAAGGCTCTTCTACGCGATCATGAACAATGGCACGGGCAATTTTCTTGGCAAACTTTTCTTCACCATAATTTTTAAGAACCCAGGCAATGTCATCTGCTTCAGCACTGTTTAACCAATCCGCTGCGGTACGACCTTGAGAAAAATCCATGCGCATATCCAATGGCCCATCTCGCATAAAGCTAAAGCCCCGTTGGGGATCGTCTAGTTGTGGACTCGAGACGCCGAGATCGAGAAGAATGCCATCAATTTTGCCAGTTAAACCTAACGCTTCAACGTATTCAGCTAAACCAGCAAAACCACCATGAACGATCTGAAAGCGTTTATCATCAGCAAACATTTTAGCGGCTTGAATTGCACTAGGGTCTCGATCAATGGCAATTAACCTACCATTTTCCCCTAAACGAGAAAGAATTTCCGTTGAATGACCACCTCGGCCAAAGGTACCATCAATGTAAATACCATCAGCTTCGATAGCCAAACCGTCTACCGCTTCGTGCAGCAATACTGTTTTGTGGAGGGCTTGACTCATAATTTATCTCTAAAGTGAGAACTGACTTAAAGATTCAAACTCGGTCAGATCTGTCTGTTCAAGGAGTTGTTTACTTGATTGGATCTGTTCATTCCATAATTGCAGATCCCACAACTCGAATTTATTTAACTGCCCTACCAAAGCCACATTTTTAGTTAACTGACACTGTTCTTTCAGAGCGCCAGGCACCAGAATGCGGCCATTATTATCCATTTGAGTTTCATGGGCATGGCCTAACAATAAACGTTTTACCGCTCTTTCTGTCTTATTAGTATCGGACAATTTCATTAACTTAGCAGCGACACTCTGCCATGCAAATTCTGGGTAGATCAAAATACAAGGGGAGGCAATATCTAAAGTAAGGATAAGCGACTGAGAGTCTTCCTCTGTAAGATGCTCACGTAAACGCTTAGGAACCGCAAAGCGTCCCTTGTTATCAAGCGTTAGTAATGAACTTCCGGAAAACATAAGATTCTTCCTTGATTGATCCACAAATTACCACATTTACCCACAATGACAAGTTTAGAGATCTAAATGCAATAATGTCAAGGGATCTGCGCTAAAACTCCCCTAAAGCGTAAATGATGTTCAGGATCTCTCCCTTTGATCCATTAAAAAAAAAGACCCTGTAGGGTCTTGAAGTTTTTAAAGCGTATTTAGTATTTATAGGTTTATCTTACGCTTTCTTAACACTCGGTTAAGGATCACCCCAGGGCTTAAGTCCTGACTAGGTGGAATTTGTTCATAAGCAACCATTAACTCCATTTGCAATTCAGGATCAAGCCCCATGGCACTGAAAGCCATCAAAGTTAATTTTTTCTGGTGAGTATTCATGATTGAACGAATCAAACTTACGGGTACGGAAACCTCACCTTCACTATCGACGACGGCTGCCGCTGTCAAAGTAACAATTTGGCCAAACATAGAAAATAACCCTAAGGTCTGCACTTCTTCAGGGGAGATTAGGTTATCTGGGATATCAAACAGAGCATCTACTGATTCAGAGGCGATTTGCTCATTTAGATGCCAATAGCCATGGACTAGCTTTTTAAAAGGTTGATGCAAGTGCTCAAATTTTTCTCTTAGATAAAAAGAAAAAGCATAACGATAAAGGTTAATGACACCCAAGCGAATCACTGCATCTTTTAAAGAGCGCACCTTAGTGCGAGAACTCCAATTACGGATAACAGAATTACTGCGCCACATCATTTCTGCGGCTAACCCAGGGTCTTTAGCAATAATATCACAAAGGGAATTAACGGTCGATTCAGCAACAATTGCTGCCTTCAAATCACTAAGAATCTCTCGACGACCGACAACCTGCTCCTCATTTTTAAGGATACTTCTAATTTTATCTAAAACTTGTTGTTCTATATCGAGCTCTGTTAGCAATTCCATTGCTTTTCCCTACTAACTTTATGTAAATCCATACTAAAACTTTTCGCCTTAACATAGCAAGCAATCATAACTGTGATGCTATCAATTTATACAGCGACAAAAAGTAAGTAAATATTTACATAGAAGGATAATTTTGATTTGGAGCAGGCCGATAAGCCGGGTTTTGTCTCCTCTTGCGAGGTGGCAATCATTCCTCTAGGCCATAAATCACTTTATGGCTCAAGCAACCTACCCGCCCCCAACGCGGACCACGCCATACGGGGGCCTATTTGGTCTTGCTTCGGGTGGAGTTTACCGTGCCACGAATTGTTACCAATCGCGCGGTGCGCTCTTACCGCACCCTTTCACCCTTACCTGTGCACCATTACTAGAATGGGCCATCGGCGGTATACTCTCTGCTGCACTGGTCGTCGGCTTGCGCCGCCCAGACGTTATCTGGCACCCTGTCCTATGAAGCCCGGACTTTCCTCCCCGCAATAACAAGTATTACGCAGCGATTGCCTGGCCTGCTCCAAGGCGCGAATTATACGCCTCCATATTAGCTTTACAAGTAAAACATCTCTAAAAGTGCTCTAACCCATATTTATACAAAAGATTTTTCTTGAGATTAAAGATCTGTGCAGTAATCGCTGCAGCTTTCTTCAATGGCATTTCTGCGGCCAACAATTCTAAGGTTGCGATAGCTTTAACAGAAAGATCATCTCCAGATGCACGATAACCTTTAACCATCAACACCATTTCACCTTTTTGCTGTTCGGGAAATTGCTCAAAAAACGAAATGAGTTCTGATGCATTACCACGATGAAAAGTTTCAAATGTCTTCGTGAGTTCGCGGGCGAGAACTAACTCACGTTCAGGTATCACCTGATTAATGGCCGTTAAAGCAAATATAATTCTCCTAGGGGACTCATAGAATATTAATGTTCTGGGATCTTGGCTGAGTTGTGAAATCAGCTCTAGTCTGGCTTTTTCTTTGGCTGGTAGAAAGCCCTCAAAACTAAATCTATCCGACGGTAAGCCTGAACCACTTAGAGCGGTGATCATCGCACTGGCTCCTGGTAACGGGATGACCTTTTGCTGTGCTTCTCTGAGCGTATTGACTAGGTGGTAACCAGGATCAGAAATTAACGGCGTGCCAGCATCGGAAATTAAAGCGACTTTTAAACCTGCTCTAATCTGTTCGACAAACCAACTTGCCCGTTGTTTTTCGTTATGATCATGCAAAGCGGTGGTTTTGGTGGTGATCCCATAATGGCTTAATAGTTTGCCACTATGGCGAGTATCTTCACAGGCAATCAAATCCACATTCTCAAGTACATTTAGCGCTCTTTGAGAAATGTCTTCAAGATTACCGATAGGGGTGGGCACTACATAAAGTGCGGGAATTAAGTCCATAATATGTCTCAGTAAATTACTTTATAAAGCTTGCTTGGCAGAGTAAACTTATATAGGCGAAAATTATCGCTATCTCTGGTTTAGTTCAGCTTTAAGCTACATAAAACCAGTATAATTCCGCTTTATCAAAGTTTTAACCCTAATGGAAATCAACATGAAAAGCTGCGGCAGATTAATTTTACCATTGCTAAGCCTCTTATTTATAGTCGCTGGCTGTAGTCAAAAAATTGAACCAATAAAATCCAAGGATACTCAATCAACACTACAGTACCAACAGCAACCAGCCCAACATCACATTGCTGCATCAAAATCTGCCAACAGTAATTTTAATCAAATTGGTCATTTGCTCCTAGCAGCACAAGCTTATCTTGAAGCGCATCAAATTAACCAAGCAAACTCATTGTTAACCAGCCTCAGTGATAAGGTTAGTTTAGATTCAAGACTCAAATACAAGCATCAGTATCTAACCGCTAAATTTTTGCAGCTTACTGACAACAACGATCAAGCTTTGCTGATTTTAGATGATCTTAAAACAAAACCCTTATCCACTTACCAAAAAGATGAGGTTTTATTCTTGGCCAGCAGCATCTATCAGCTTACAGGGCAACCCTTAGAGCAAGTGGAAAACTTAACTCAACTTTCACCAGCTAGCACTACCCCTCTAGTGAATGAGCAAATCTGGCAAGCAATTTCTAAACTTCCGCTATCAACTTTAGAGCTATTCCAGCAACAAGCTAATTATACCTTCCAAGGCTGGCTTGATTTGGGGCGAGTTACTCAACGCAATATGTCACAGCCAGATGTATTAAAACAGCAATTATTGCTGTGGCAACAACAATACCTAAATCACCCGGCAGCCATACAACTGCCAAGTAATCTGCAAGCTGCCATTGAAGTAGAGGCCTATCAGCCTAATGCTGTCGCGGTGATTCTACCATTACAAGGAAAACTGGTTCAGCAAGCACAAGCGATTCGCAATGGGATACTAACGAAACTCTATCAAATTCCCGTAGAACAGCGCCCTGTGGTTCATTTTATAGATTCAGAGCAAGGGCTAGAGCTGGCCTACCAGCAGGTACAAAACCTAGGCAGTGAGTTTGTAATTGGTCCATTACTTCGCAGTGAAGTGGATGAGTCCCTTACTTTGAACAATCAACCTCAAAATCAGCTATTTTTAAACTATCCGCAGCAACTCAAAGCGGATAGCCATAAATATTATTTCTCTTTGTCGCCTAACACCGAAGCAGAAAATGCAGCCAATTACTTATTTGGCCAAGGCATTAAAAGACCTATCGTAATTCATAAGCAAAATTCAACCAGTCAAAGGATGTTCGATACTTTTTCGCAGCAATGGTATCAGCATACTGGAGTGCAAGTTGAGTCATATAAGTATAAGAACTCTCGCGACTTAAAAGATATCGTAGCAAAGGCTCTCGGCAGTGCGGACTCATTAACCAGAATTAATAAAATTAAAAACCTTTTAAATGTGGCTGTTGAAGCAGACTTTCGGTCAAGAACCGATGTCGACGGTATCTATCTCATTGCATCAGGCCAGGAGGTTAAGCTGATAAAACCTTTTATTGATGTGAACCTATCCCGTGCAGGGACTAAAATCAAAACTTTCACAGCAAGCCGAGCGAATCTTCCAGCCGCACAGCTAGGCCGTGAATTAAATGGAATGATGATTAATGATATGCCCATCATCTTCTCGGATAATGAGCAAGCGAAGTTAATTGCAAAAGTATGGCCTCAGTGGGGACTGTCACAAAAGAGATTATTTGCCTTTGGTTATGACGCCTTAGCTTTAATTCCACAATTAGCGCAAATGAAAGTATTTAATGAATACCAGTTTTCCGGGCTAAGTGGTGCCTTAACCAGTGAAGCTAACGGTCAAATAAAAGCCCAGCAAGCTTGGGGGCAGGTTTACAATAAAAGATTAATTAAACAATGAGCATTACCCTTGGCCAAGAATTCGAAAAGCAGGCTGCACAATATCTGCAAAGCCAAGGGTTAAAATTGGTTGGCCAAAATATAAACTACAAATTTGGCGAAATTGATTTGGTTATGAAAGAAGCCAATCAATGGGTTTTTGTTGAAGTGAAATATCGAAGCACATTACAATTTGGTGGTGCGCTAGCGGCCATAAGCCAAGCCAAAAAAATGAAAATAATTCGTGCTGTTGAAGCTTATGTTCAGCAGCATAACATCAAGCAATCATATAGAATTGACGTTATTGCCTTTGAAGGACAACAACTTCATTGGCTAAAAAACGCTATTACTGCATAATTAATTGCAAATTACTTATAGAAGATATCCCATGTTAGAACGTATCAAAGAAAGCTTTACCGAATCTATTCAAACCAAAATTGATGCCAGCGAAGCACTGCCTGAGGCAATTGAAAAAGCGGCTATGATGATGGTTAATTGCCTTCTAAATGGTAATAAAATCTTATCTTGTGGTAATGGGGGCAGTGCCGGAGACGCCCAGCACTTTTCATCTGAATTACTCAATCGCTTTGAAACTGAACGCCCTAGTCTACCAGCGATTGCATTGACCACTGATTCATCTACGTTAACTTCTATCGCCAATGATTACAGTTATGAAGAAGTGTTCTCAAAACAGATTCGAGCATTAGGTCAACCGGGTGATATCTTGCTGGCTATCTCAACCAGTGGCAATTCAGCCAACGTTATTAAGGCAATGGAAGCGGCACTAAGTCGTGACATGACCATAGTGGCTTTAACTGGTAAGGATGGCGGTCCTATGGCCGGATTGCTCAGTGCCAACGATGTAGAAATTCGAGTGCCAAGCCACCGCACCGCACGAATCCAAGAAGTTCACTTACTGGCAATTCACTGTCTGTGTGACAGCATTGATCGCACCCTGTTTCCTGAGGAAGAATAATGTTGCGGCTGCCTCTAATATTACTAACAATATTTTTGATACAAGGATGTGCTGGTCTAGTGTTAGTTGGGGCAGCAAGTACTGCCGTAGTCGCCAATGATAAGCGTTCCATTGAGACTCAAGTGGATGATAAAACCATAGAAGCGAAATTATCTGACGCCCTTGGTGAGCATCCCGAAATTCAAGAACATACTAACATTAGCCTGCATGCAATTAACAACAAGCTGTTGATGGTTGGCCAAGTGCCGACTCACCCTCTAAAACAAAAGATTCTGAAAATCATTCAGGATTTAGATCTCACTGAATCTATCTACGATAGAATTCGAATTGGTAATCCAACCTCCTTGGCTACACGCACAAATGACACTTGGATTACCACCAAGATTAAGACTCAATTAATCGCCAAAACCGGAATAGACAGTTCCAGGGTCAAGGTCGTTACGGAGAACGGCGAAGTCTTTTTAATAGGCTTGGTTACCAGCAGTAACGCTAGCAAAGCTGTTGATATTGCTCGTAATACCACTGGGGTCAGAAAAGTGGTACGCTTTTTTGAGTTCACACTGTAAGCAATCACGAGCTTGATAACTGATAAACTGCCATCGTTAATTTGGCAGTTTTGTTATTTTTAGTCTTAAATTATTGTTAATATTTAACTTTACACTTAAGGCTAATAATGACCCTTACCCGACTTTTGTTGCTGGCGTTTCTTTGCCCTTTAACAGCCCTTTCCCAAGGTACCTCAAGTATCAGCACAGCTGGGCAAACGGTCATCAAAGACAAAGATTATCTTGGCAACCCACAGCATGTAGAAAACATTTATCAACCAGTGACCACCGCACTGCCCTTTTGGCGTGATGAAGCAATAAAAAGGGGCTATGACTTGCCCCTGCCTTTTGGTGGAGTTATCAGTTGGATGCATATGGATCAAGGTCTCATCGTAGATAACCTCAAAGTCGATGGAGCCCAATTAGAATCTGTTGGTTTAGCCAATGCAAGTTCCGTCGATAACGTGATTAGCGGTCGCCTAGATGCTTGGATTTTTCCTTTTTTAAATGTCTATGGCGTGCTTGGTTACACTTCCGGCACCATGAAGGCCCAAGTAACAATCAAGGATACCATGCTAGATATTGATGAAACCATCGCCTTTGAAACCGATTATGATGGCATTACTTACGGGGGTGGATTAACTATTGCTGGAGGCTATAAAAGCTTCTTTGCCATGATCGATAGCAATGCCACCCGCTCTGAGTTAAACACCGGCACCAATGCCATTCAAACGCTAACGGTCACCCCTCGAGTGGGTTTACTTTTTGATTCCACTGGCTATGGTACAGGGACGCTTTGGATAGGCGCTATGTACATTAATGTTGACCAAACTTTAACGGCTGCACTGCCAGCAAACCTTGGCACTTTAAATGCGGATCTTTCTGGTAAACAAGCATGGAATGGTCTACTCGGCGGATCTTGGGAACTTAATAAGCGCTACTCATTTCAAGCTGAGGTTGGCGGCTTGGGTGATCGTAAGCAGTTTATGCTGAGCTCGATGATCCGCTTTTAATTACATTTACTGACTACAAAAATGCCGAGCTTAAACTCGGCATTTTTCATTGAGTAACTCACCTTTATACAATCAGACCAATCTTCTGGTAAACATCCTTAATGGTCTTTTGTGCTCGAGCACGGGCTTTTTCCGCCCCCTCTTTCATCACTTGCTCAAGGTAAGCTTCATCAGCACGAATTTCTTTATAGCGAGCTTGAATTGGCTCTAACATCGCCACAACAGCCTCTGCTGTAGCCACCTTTAAGTGACCGTACATTTGACCTTCAAACTCTGCTTCTAGCGCTTTGATCGATTTACCTGTACAACCAGATAGCAAACTCAGTAGGTTTGAAACCCCTGGTTTCTGTTCAACATCAAAACGAACCACTGGTGGCTCCTCAGAATCTGTCACTGCTTTTTTTACTTTCTTGATGATCTTTTTAGGATCTTCTAAAAGGCCAATAATATTATTTGGGTTGTCATCTGACTTAGACATCTTCTTAGTCGGATCTTGCAGTGACATCACCTTAGCCCCCGTTGGCGGAATAAAAGGTTCAGGAACAACAAAGGTTTCGCCATAAATATTATTAAAGCGAGTCGCAATATCACGGGTAAGCTCAAGGTGTTGCTTTTGATCTTGGCCGACAGGGATCTCATTGGCCTGATAAAGCAAGATATCTGCAGCCATTAAGACAGGGTAGCCAAACAAGCCAACATTAATGTTATTAGCATGTTTTTGCGACTTATCCTTAAATTGGGTCATGCGATTTAGCTCACCCATTTGGGTGTAACAGTTTAACGCCCAGCCAAGCTGAGTATGCTCAGGCACATGTGATTGAATAAATACGGTACTTTTTTTAGGGTCTACGCCACAAGCAATATACAAAGCTAACGTATCTAGACACGCTTCACGAAGAGCTTGGGGATCTTGGCGCACTGTAATCGCATGCAAATCAACAACACAGTATAAACAATCGTGACTATCTTGCATTTGCACCCATTGACGCAATGCACCCATATAGTTTCCTATGGTTAAAGCACCTGAAGGCTGCGCACCACTCAATACAATTGGCTTAGTCATTGGTTTAACACTCCGTTATATAATTCAGTTTAAGGACTTCTAATATTTGATTAAAATGCTGGCAAATATGGTTAGGATTACTGTCAGTAATGCATTCACCATAGTTATAACCGTACGTCACAGCTATTGTGTCTACAGCTGCAGCCTGGCCGCATAGGATATCATTTTTTGAGTCGCCAACCATTAGCAATTGTGTATTATTAATCCCAATTTCAGCTAATAGATGCTGCAATGGTAAAGGATCTGGCTTCATGCGCTCTAGTGAGTCCGCTCCCAATACATAGCTAAAATGATGCGCAATGCCTAAAGCCTCCAGCAACTTTGGGGTAAAACGATAGGGTTTATTGGTTACCACAGCTAAAGTAAGCCCCATTTTCTGTAAACTATCGAGAGTTTCAGCTACGCCATCAAACAATGCTGTGGCCTGCTCTAAATGATGGTCGTAATAATCTAAAAACTTTGGTAATAATTCTGCCAATAATTGCTCTGTTGGTGGCTTGGCTAATGCAAAAGTCAGCGCACGAGTTAACAATACCCTTGCACCATTACCTATCCAACTGTGTACCTGCTCAAGCTCACACGGAGTAAGATTATGCTCTTTAAGAGTGTCATTCAACGCTGCGGTTAAATCAGGGACACTATCGACTAAGGTGCCATCTAAATCGAAGGCGATGGCTTTAATATTTATATTCATTACTGTTTTGGCTTATTTAAGAGCGGCTAACTGCTTGCGCATTTGTGCAATCGCAACAGCATAATCGGGTTCATTAAAAATTGCTGAACCGGCAACAAACATGTCTGCGCCTGCGGCGGCAATTTCAGCGATATTATCTACTTTTACACCGCCATCAATTTCTAGACGTATATCAAAACCACTAGCATCGATCTTAGCACGTACTTGCTTTAACTTAGCTAAAGTCGCTGGTATAAAGGATTGGCCACCAAAACCGGGGTTGACTGACATCAATAAAATCACATCAAGTTTATCCATAACATGATCTAAATAGTGTAATGATGTTGCGGGATTAAATACTAAACCAGCTTTTAAGCCATGGGATTTAATCAATTGTAAAGATCGGTCAATGTGTTTAGAAGCTTCAGCATGAAAAGTAATGATTGAAGCACCCGCTTTGGCGAACTGCTCAATCATGTCATCTACGGGTTCAACCATCAAATGAACATCAATATCAGCCTCAATACCATAATTCCTTAATGCCTTACATACCATAGGGCCAAAAGTTAAATTAGGTACATAATGATTATCCATTACATCAAAATGAATGACATCTGCTCCTGCTGATAATACGTTTTCAACTTCTTCACCAAGACGGGCGAAATCAGCAGACAAAATGGATGGGGCGATAATGAAATCTTTCATATTAATTACCTAATATTTGGAATAACCCTATTGTCTATAAAACCAGACGCGCAATCAATTAAGCTGGTCCAAAAAAAATTTTTATTTTCTGACTATACTTATCGAGCATCATTCATATAGGAATATTTAAAATGCAAAACAAACATATTTACCTTTTAGGTACATTCTTATGCGGTGTTACATTTTCACAAAACGCGCAAGCGGAGTTTTCTGGTTACATAACAGGTGCCAGTAACTATCTGTTTCGTGGGGAAAGTCAAACAAACAACAATCCGGCATTCCAAGCTGGTTTAGACTATGAACATGATTCTGGTCTTTATGTTGGCGCTTGGGGCTCTAACTATAAAACCGATGACAACAAAAATGATGTCGAATTAAATTGGTTTGGTGGTTATGGCTTTGACATCACCGATGATCTCTATGTCGATTTTGGGGTGATTCGTTACCATTATGTGGATGCCGGAGGACACACTACAGAATGGAACGCAAATCTCGAATATCTAGGGCTCGGTTTTAGCTTTCATTATGATGAACATGAAAAGCAATATTATTATGAATTAAACTATGGAGTGGAATTTAGCGATGATTTCACGTTAGATTTACATGCTGGCCAAAAGCAACCTAATTCAGGTAAAAACAATTATGACTTAGGGGCTAATTTTAATTACACCCTATATGATACCTTTGATCTATTTGCCGGTGCTGTTTATCACGAAACTTCGAAAGAAGCCTTTATTGCTGGGGTGAACATAAACTTCTAAGCAATCGCTCAAAAAGTAGCCATAGGTGATTTTGTTTGATAACTTAATAGTAGTTGGTATTACCATTAAGAGAACAACTGAAGAGAGGGAACGATGATTAAAAAGATCACTATTGTGGCTACTATCTGCATATTGCTTTTAGTCTATCAAGATTTGCCCATTGCTAACTGCCATGAAACCGTAAATGCAAATATTAATGACCTATCTTGGAGCAAATGGCTGAAAGCTGACAATCAGTCTTATTTAAGCCACTTCCTAGAATTAATTGAGCTACTCTATGGAAACAACGAACAAAGTTTACTTTAGTCTATGAAAGTTTCCCCACTGAAAAGCGCCCTCGCTGCAATGTTTGGCGTTCAATCTGAATCAAATAGGCAGCTGGACTTTAATCAACCCTCTGTTATGCCTTTTATTATCTCTGGTATTTTAGTGACTGCCATTTTTATCATCTTGCTGCTGGCAGTCGTTACAATTATTACTGCTTAATATATTGGGCAATTAACTCTGGCACTTTAATCCGAGTTGTCGCTTTTTGACTGATATTACGTTGCACTTCAATAGAGCTCAACTTTGCTCCGTGGTATAACTCTCTAGTAAGTACTGTATCGTGATTTGAGATCACCACTGGCACACCATTTTCATAGGCACTCTGTCTTGCCTCAACCGCTAACTGAGCTTGATCATCCAGACTAAAGCCGCTACTGGCATAAGTAGTGAAATTACTTGTGGTCGATAGCGGAGCATAAGGTGGATCGCAATAAATAACATCCCCCGGCTGCGCCAATTTAAAAGCTTGTTGATAGCCGATACAATGAAACTCAGCAGTTTGTGCTTTTTCTGCAAAAGCGACTAATTCGGCCTCTGGAAAATATGGCCGTTTGTATGAGCCAAAAGGAACATTAAAACCACCACTTTTATTGTAACGACACAAACCATTAAAACCAAAACGATTGAAATATAAAAACAAAACAGCTCTTTCTAGTTTGTCATTGCTTTGATTAAACTTATCTCTAAACTGGTAATATCTTTGCTTATCATTATTTTCGTCATTAAAAAGCTGCTTAGAATGATAAATGTATTCATCTACATCTTTTTTTACTAACTCATACAACCCAATAAGGTCCTTGTTGATATCACAAAGAATATGATGTTTATAATTACTGTTTAAGAAGATCGATCCTGCCCCAACAAATGGTTCAACTAGACGCTCGCCTTGTGGACATAAATCTAAAATTTTGTCGGCTAACTTATACTTGCCACCTGCCCACTTTAAAAAGGCTCTTTGTTTTTTAATCATTTAAAGCTTAGCTCTAGGGGCAGTTTCGGAGATAATTTCAGGCTGTAATTCGACCACTTTAGACCATGGTCTGATCCAGGCTGATTTCATATTTGGATCGGATTGTTTCAACTTATTCGCTGTTGCCGAATCAGCGACATGGCCCACCAAAAGAATATAAATTTGATTAGTTTTAATTACCCAGTGCTGCTGATACTGCATTGAAGACATAAGCGGTTGTAAAGATTTTAACTCCTTAACCGCTGCTAACTGCAAAGTATAACCATTGCGCGGTAAACTTATTTTTGACTGAGGTTCAACCATCAGCTTTACAGCTCCCTTAGCAGGCTCAGGTATTGGTCGTTCTGCTGCCAACCCCTTATCTGTGACTTGGGCAACTGTTTCAGTCAACATTGGCTCAACGTCCGCTTTTACCGATCCACTTTCGGCAGCGATTGATAACTTGGGTTCTGTGGAATTTATTGCTGTATCTATTGCTTTAGAATTAACACTAGTAGAGATAACTTCAGGTTTAAATTCAGCTGCGACTATTGGCTTTGCAAACTGCTGCTCAGCAATAGGTTGTTGTGACAACCTTGGCAAAATAAGCCAAGCACTGACCATAATCACAATAATCAATGTAACACTGATCAGCATACTCGCAATTAAGCGCCCTTTTCTTTGCTTAAACCCCTCTGGGTTGGCTATTGCTTCTTTAGCAAGAAAAATAATATCAGCAGGAAAACCGGAAGTATTTTTTAACCTGAATTCTAGCAAGTCCTCAGTGTAGTCTATCTCAGCATTGGCATTTTTTAAGGTTTGCTCAAACAGTAGTTTTCTTTGGGCTAGTGCCAAGGGCTCAAGTTTGAAAATTAATTCAGAAGATACATTAAAAAAGCTCGGCCTTTTACTCCACAGCAATACCACCGCAATGGCAATATCTGTTTGTGCTAACCTAAGTAACTCTAGTAATTGAGAGTGAGTCAGGTTGTCTGCATCATCTAGAAAAATAACATGCCTTTGAAGCCTACTTGGTGGATGGGCTAATAGATTTTGCTCTAATGTTAATTGATCGTCGTATAGCGCATTAGAGTACCACTGAAACAAAACCTTTTGTCTCAGCTCTTTGTCTGTCATATGCTTAGGACACTGCAACCAGGCTTGGTTATATTCATCTAAAGATTCTAGAGCCTGTTTGGCCAAAGAGGTTTTACCTGAACCTTGGGCGCCTTCAATCACTACAGTTTGCAGACTGTAACGAATGGCATGTAACAGCCTTTCCTTTAGTTGTAACTGCTCTGGTAGCAACAGATCCTGCATTGCTAATTTCCTAATTATGATTGTGCAATAGCATAAGCTATCAAAGCATCATCATAATTGTCTATTACTTCTGCATGGCCGATCTTGGTTGGAATAACCAAACGTATAACACCATTCAATACTTTTTTATCTCGGCGCATATGCTGTAGATATTGCTCTACTTGCATAACCTTTGGGCCCACAACGGGTAAATTAAATGCTTCAAGCAAAGCAATAACACGTTGCAATTGAATAGCATCCATTTTCCCTTGTTTCACCGAAAAGCGACACGCTTGCACCATTCCTGCGGCAACGGCTTCACCATGTAACCAGTTACCATAGCCCATCTGCGCTTCTATAGCATGTCCAAAAGTATGACCAAGATTAAGTAAAGCACGAACGCCATGCTCTTTTTCATCTTGATTTACCACAGCGGCTTTAATTTCACAGCAACGTTTAATTGCATGTGTTAATGCTTCTGGTTGCAATTTCTTTAATGGCGCGACATTGTCTTCGAGCCAGCAAAATAATTGATAATCCCAAATAATGCCATACTTAATAACCTCGGCCATACCCGCTGCAAATTCTCGTTCGGGTAAGGTGCTAAGGCTGGATGTTGAAATAAGCACGCTTTGAGGTTGATAAAAAGCACCTATCATATTCTTGCCAAGAGGATGATTAACTGCCGTTTTGCCGCCTACCGATGAGTCGACTTGCGCTAAAAGAGTCGTTGGAATTTGAACAAAGTCAACTCCCCTTTGATAACATGCGGCTGCAAAACCTGTCATGTCACCAATAACCCCTCCTCCCAAAGCGATCAATGTGGTATCTCTACTATGAAACTTTTCTAGCAGTGCAGAAAAGATATGGTCAAGATGCTCAAGGTTTTTGTACTGCTCACCATCAGGTAACACTACCGTATCAACCTGATAGTCAGCAGACAACACTTTAAATAATGGTTCCAAGTAGATAGCGGCAACAGTTTGGTTGCTAACAACCATTACCTTATTGGTGCGTATACATTGCGCTAACAATTGCTTATCAAGATGCACTTGTTCAGCAATAAATATAGGGTAGCTTCTTGCCCCCAAATCAACTTGGATCTGTTCCATCATTTACAAGTCTTAAAAGCCTAATTTATCAATAATCTGATTCGCCACCACTTTAGCACTTTGTTCATCGGTACGAACAACGACATCAGCAACTTCTTCATAAAGTGGATTACGGATTTCAGCAAGGTCCTCTAATACTTTACGAGGTTCATCAACCTGCAGTAGAGGACGTCGCTTATCTCTTTGAGTACGAGCAACTTGCTTATCAATTGTTGTTTCTAAATACACAACAATGCCGCGAGCAGATAAAAAATTACGCACTTCTTTAGTGCCAACTGAACCACCACCAGTTGCAAGTACAATGCCTTGCTTGGCAGTTAAGTCTTCGATGACATTAGCTTCACGCTTGCGGAACCCGTCTTCACCTTCAACGTCAAAGACCCATGCGATATCCGCACCAGTACGTTGCTCAATTTCAGTATCTGAGTCAAAAAATTCTAAATGAAGCATTTGAGCTAGGTGGCGACCAATTGTGCTTTTACCAGCACCCATTGGGCCTACAAGGAAAATATTACGTTTTTCGGCCATTTTATTATTACGTCTAATTCTATATGTTTCATTAAAGGTTCGGCTAAATTGCCGACTTTCACACTCACTCTCGTAAAATTGTGACGGGGAATTATCTCAGCATCATTGATGTTTTGGCAATAGCAATCTTGCAGATATCCAGAATAAATACCGTAACGCATCTAAAAGTTAAAAAGTTTAATGCTTTAGTTTAAAAATTTTATAAATAGTCGCTTTAATGATGGCGAGTTGCTACCTCTGCTTAAACTAGAACTCTTCGGTCACAATTCGAGGGGTGACAAACACCAATACCTCCCTTCTTTCATTTAAGTTACTGTTATTACGAAATAAGGCCCCTAAATATGGAATATCTCCTAATACTGGGACTTTAGAGACCCTTTGAATGATTTGTTGCTGATAGATACCGCCTAAAACCAATGTTTCGCCATTATCTACCAGCACTTGGGTGCCGATTCTTTGGGTATCGATTGATGTTGCCGGGCCAAGTGGTGTATCCACGGTTTTACCTTGACTGTCTTGAGATATTTGTAAGTCTAAGATAATCCGATTATCTGGGGTGATATGCGGAGTCACAGTAAGGCCTAACACGGCTTTTTTAAACTCGACCGAGGTAGCGCCACTCGAGGTCGCTTTGACAAAAGGTATTTCAACCCCCTGCTCGATGTAAGCAGATTTTTGATTGGCGGTAGTGATCCTCGGACTGGCAATGACCTCTCCTTTGCTTTCTTGTTCTAAGGCACTGAGTTCAAGGTCTAATAAAGTACCATCAGCGAGTTTCGCTACTTGAAATGCTATCGATGTCGTAGGTGACCCACTCACAGGAGCGGCGGGTAAGTTAACATTCAGCCTGTCCGTGAGGGCCGGCACCAATCCTGCAGAAATATCGTCTGCAGCAAATCGATTTCCAGAAGTGGCAAAATCCCCTGATTTAGCACTGTAACCCCACCTAATGCCTAAATCTTCAGAAATATCATCCTTCACTGTAACCATTCTTGACTCAATAACCACTTGTCTGACGGCAACATCAAGCACTTTAATCAATCGTGCAATTTCATTAATTTTGCTACGAGTATCTTGTATCAGTAAGGTGTTGGTCCTACTGTCAACAGCCACAGAACCTCGTGCAGAAAGCATATTGGATTGTCCCCCTTTCAATAAACTCGCTATCTCCTGAGCTTTAGCATAATTAATCTGCATATGCTCGCTGACCAAAGGGGACATTTCCTGAGCTTGCTGTTGAGCTTGCAGATCAAATGCTTCTTGAGCGTTAAACTCATCCTTAGGCGCTATCATCAACACATTGCCTTCTTGCCTTTGGGCTAGGCCTTTAATTCTCATAATTAAATTTAATGCTTGTTGCCAAGGCACCCCCTCTAAATTGAGGGTAATATTACCCTCAATTGAATCACTGGCGACTAAATTAACTTGATTATAGTTAGCCAAGATCTGCAGCACATTTCGGACCGGGATATCCTGAAAATTAAGGGATACCAGTTCTCCTGAAAAAGTATTTTGAGTTGCGACTTTGTGTTTCTTAGAAAAGGTCAACAATAGCTCATTGCCCTGTTGCTGCTGGGTATATCCGAACTCTTGATTAAAATTGAATTCGATTCGACTATGATTTCCCTGAGTGAAAGTTTCAAACTGATCTAATACCGTTGCGAATTCCTTTACATCAGTAATGTATAAAAGCTCTTTGGTTAAATTAGTGTCATAGAAATCAAGCGCCAAAAATTGCGGCTTAAGGGTTGGATTTGTATAAATCTGACTATTTTCGAAACGAAGTTTAAGTTGAGGTTGTTGTTCAACACTTTGAAAATCTATGGCAACAATTTTATTATGGGCACTAGCTTCGCCAAACCGATCATTAATCATTAAAGTAAAAGTTTTACCATTGGTTTTGGTATACATCGATTGTAGTGATTGCAACTCAATCGCTGCGACTAGATCTAACCCCTGCTGCGAATAAATGATCTGTTTAAGGAGTTTTCCACCTCCACTAAAGTTTTCTATTTGCTTATCACGCTCTGTGTTTAAAAATTTTAGCGTGATCTGGGGACCGCTCGTATCCAGTTTAATATCTGAATCTTGGATTGCTTGATTAAACTGAAAAGACAACTGCAATTGCCCTTCTATCAAGCCTTGGACTGTCACCGCTGTTAGCGCTTGTTTAGCCGAGCTTGTTGGGCTATAAGTTATCATCAATGTGATAAACAGCCAGGTAAAACACTTTAAAACAGCCATGTTATTCCTCAATATTTACTGCAATATTGGTTGTTCTGGATTGCAAACAACCTGCTGAGTCAGTTACCCATTCTTGCAAGGTAGCGAGCGAAGTATCTAGATAGATAAGCTGCCCCTGATTAAGTCCCATGTATTGCCCCTTTGTCACTCTATAAACTTTAGCATCTGGAGCATAAACAAGTAGATTTAGTTGCTCTGCGGCTTTTAAAACACCAACGATTTTCAAACTTGATAGGGCAAATTTTTCTAAAGGCTGCCTAATCCGTTGCACAGCACTTACTTGACAATTATTAGCCATTTGCAATTGTTGAGGGGATTGAAATTCGACACCAAAAGGACTGCGCAGATGAGTCACATTAAAACTCACATGAATGAATGTTTTAGGAGCCGCTAGTGGCTCGAGTGGATTCACTGGGCTTTGCTTAATTTGATTAACATACTGACTTAAATCAGTTTGATTTTGGCCACATCCAGCGAGCACCAACATCCACACAAAAATGATTAACTTCATCACTAGCCTGCTGCCTTAGTTAACGGTTGACCTTCTATAAATCGATATGTTTTTGCCTCAATCCTTATCTCAATAAATTGCCCTTTTTGTTCTAAAGTCAGGTCGTGCAGCGACACAACTCTTGAAAGCTTTGCAACGCCGGCAACAAACAGACCTAATTGATGATAATCTCCTCTCAATACCATTTTAATTGGAAACTCTCGATAAAAGCCCTGATCGATTGAGTTGAGCCAATCCATCGAAACGATGTTTAAACCACTTTCTGTAGCCACATAAGTCAAGTCGTCGATCAACTCTGGCATCTCATTTTGTGAAGGTAGCATTTTTAGCAACCCTTCTAACCTCAATTCGAGTTCATCAAGTTGAAATTGATATTGAGGTAAATAAATCGATAGCAGATACTTTTGTTTAAATTCGTTTTTGAGCTCTGTTTCTTTTTGCTGTAATCGCTCAAGCTGTTGTTGCTGCTGATTTAAAACCAACCAATAACCGATGAACACGACTACGATTAAAGCTGCCGTAGCGGCAACATGCTTTAACCAAGTAGGCCAACTGCTAATATCCTCCCATACCCAACCAGCAGTCATATACTTGGACTTCAAACGTTCAAGAAGCATCGGCTACTCCCTGTTGATCATCTGTGTTCACATTAACAATGGTCACATTCAGCAAAAAACGCTTACCACTAGTGGGCATTTTTTCTTTATTGGATATAGAATTAATTTGAGGATCATTAAGCCATTTAGACGCTTTAATGGCGCGCATCATATTGGACAATTGATTGTTGGATGTGCTCCAGCCTTCAATAATCAATTCTGTGCCTAGTTTATTTACTTTGGTCAGTGTCACTCCTGTAGGAACCACTTTAACTAATTCAATAAATACCTGAGTCGGTAAGTTTCGTTCTCGCTGTAACTGCAAAATAATATCGGCTCGCTGCGCTATATCTAACTTACGATTTTGAATCTTTTGTATTTGAGTAATTTTAATGTTAACTAACGCAATTTCATCCTCTAGATATTGATTGCGTAAAAGCTGATCAGCAGTAAAGGAATTAATGGCCAGCCACCAAAACCCTAAGAGCATTATTGCAAAACAACAATAGACGAATATTAACGTATAAAAATGCCTCATCTGTTGCTCTTTAAGTTTTTCTCGCCAAGGCAGTAAATTAATTCTTGCCATGATTGAGCCCCCTTAACGCCAAACCCAACGCTATCGCATATTGACTGAGATCACTTTCTGTCATTTCCTCCATTTTACTTGTAATAATGTGCTCACTATTAAGGGGGTTTAAGCGCTCCACAGGTACCGCAAAACTTTCCGATAAACTCTCAACAATGCCATTCAATTTGGCACCGCCACCACAGATAAAAATCTTATCAAGTGTATGATTTACGGCACTGGAAAAGTACATTTGCAATTCTCTGTGTACTTGCATTATCAGTTCATTTATAAAACTCTGAATTATTGGCTGATTGTGTTCATCTACTGCCACATCAGCCAATGAAGTGAGGCTGTGTTCAGGATCCGGGAGAAAGGCATTCAATTGCTCAAGACATTGCTTACAACCAATGGCATCATAGGCGGTAAAAACAGTGGCCCCATTATTAACCATGGCTAACTGTAATGACTGATGCCCAAGGCAGAGAATCATTGTCACCTTAGCTTGCCAATGTTTAGGGTCTAACAATAATAACGCCTGCACCATAGAATGTGATTCGATATCAACAATTTCGACATCGACAGCAAATTCTTTGAGGACCTCAATTCTCGTATCAATTAACTCGACTCGACTCACACTGAGCAGAACCCGATCTGATTTACCTTGAGCTTCAGCGGGATTAAGTCGTTCGTAATCAAAATAAACGTCTGACAACGGAAAAGGAATTAGCGTGTCCGCTTGTGCTTGGATTTGCCACTGTATGTCTTGATCTGATAAGGATGGGTCCATGGTGATGACTTTACTCATCACCCCTGAACCAGAGACCGCGATAGCTGTAATAGGAAGCCTCTGAGGCAAACGCCTCCTCAACACCAGCAAACCGCTTCTAAATAATTCTATATCCCGAATTTCATTATTAATAATCGTGTTTTCGGGTAACGGAACCATAAAACAATGCAGCAGCGAATGCCCTTTAGCAGTCTTCTCAAGCAACACTACTTTGATTTGGTGTGAGCCAATATCAAGACCTAAACCTAACTTAGCCGGTGCTTTTAACCATTTCATTGAAACTGTACCTATCCTGCATTAAGCCGAGTTAGCACTTAATAGATGATGTAAAAATGAGTAAACTATCGCTTTTATGGTCGCTATAGATAATAATAGCGGTAAAATGTCCCTGCTTCAGGGGATTATTTATATACTTTACTTATCAATATATTAGGGCAGCTATCTTGAAGTGGATTAAGCGTTTAGGTCTCCTTATTTTAATTTCGGTCGGGCTCGGCATTGGTGCTATTGTCGGTGCTTATTTATACGTCAAACCCGATCTACCAGATGTAACAGTTCTTAAAAATAAACAACTGCAAACCCCACTTAGAATCTATTCTAAGGATGGTTTATTAATCTCCCAATTTGGAGAAAAGCGCCGTATACCGCTTAATTACGAAGAAATACCTCAACCTTTGATTGATGCAGTATTAGCTACCGAAGATGCTCGTTTTTTTGAGCACCAAGGTGTTGATCCAATTGGCGTGATCAGGGCAGCTATTGTGGTGGCAACGACGGGACGTAAGAGCCAAGGAGCATCAACAATCACCATGCAGGTTGCGAGGGGCTTTTTCTTAACTCGCCAAAAAGCTTACATACGCAAAGTTAAAGAAATTTTTATTGCTCTTCATATAGAACAACTTTTATCTAAACAAGAAATTTTAGAACTGTATCTAAACCGCAGCTTTTTAGGTAATCGCGCATATGGTGTCGGTGCCGCAGCCCAAGTCTATTATGGCAAAGACGTTTCTGAATTAACGCTAGCGCAAATGGCCATGATCGCTGGTTTACCCCAATCACCTTCGGCAGCCAACCCCATCCGCAACCCAGCCAGAGCCCTGACTAGAAGAAATGTGGTTCTTGGGAGGATGTTAACCACTGGCGCCATTACTCAAGAACAATACCTGCAGGCAAAATCTGAACCCGTTACTGCTAAATATCATGGTGCTGAGATTGATCTTTATGCCCCTTATATTTCAGAAATGGCACGAGATTATATGGTTGCCAAGCATGGTGAAGAAGAAGCTTATACTAAAGGCTTTGCGGTCTACACCAGCATAGATTCAAAAACTCAGCTCGCTACCCAGCAAGCATTGAGGGAAAATCTTTATGACTATGATATGCGTCATGGCTATCGTGGCCCGCTTGGCAGAGCATGGCCAACAGATCAGCCACCAGCGATTGTAAATCTATTGCTTGAACAAACGGACGCCAATAGCCAATTGGAAAATGAACAGCAATCGCCTTTAAATCAGCAAGCCAGAACCGAGGGGGAGGAGCTCAATAACGACAGAGCAACCAATCAGGTGGATTTACTGCAGCAGCTAAGCGCGGTGACTAAGCAGCTTGAAAATTACCGTGATATTAATGATCAGCAAGCGGCTATCGTCATTGCAGTTGCAGAACAATCGGCACGAGTTGTAACCCGAAACAATGACCTAATCACTTTGGATTGGGATGGGATTAAATGGGCTAGAGCTTACGTCTCAGATACCAAACAAGGTAATGCACCAAGCCAAGCTAAAGAAGTGTTAAGCCCTGGTGATATTGTTTATGTCAGAAACCATCAACAACAATGGCAGCTAAGCCAAACTCCTATCGTAACGAGTGCAATGGTGAGTATCGATCCATTCGATGGTGCAATTAAATCCCTAGTTGGTGGCTTTGACTTTAAACAAAGTCAATACAATCGAGCAATTCAAGCTGAGCGTCAAATTGGTTCCAATATAAAACCATTTATTTATGCGGCTGCCTTAGAAAAGGGACAAACCCTAGCCACCATCATTAATGATGCACCAATCACCCAGTGGAACCGGTCACAAGGAGTCGCTTGGCGACCAACTAATTCCCCTGATGTTTATGGTGGTCCAACACGGTTAAGAGTCGGTCTAGCGCGATCTGTTAATGTGATGGCAATTCGTTTATTAAGAAGTGTTGGATTGAACAACGCCATCAATAAACTTAGCGCTTTTGGTTTTGATCCGGCTAAAATGCCCAAAGATGAGACTTTAGCTTTAGGTTCCAGTTCTGCCACACCTCTTGAGGTAGTCACCGCCTTCGCAAGCTTTGCTAACTCTGGTTTCTTAGTTCAACCCTATTTTATCGACCACGTTGTGGATGCTGATAATAATATTTTAGAACTGAGCAATCCCGTCGTCGCATGTCATCAATGCATTGTTGATGAATCCATTATTGAAATGGATTTTGATCAAACCGATGAACCACTGTCACCGCAATTAGCGAACAATTTACCCTTTGGTCAATGCTATAGGCACCCACAGACAATTGCCCCAAGAGTCATGGATGAAAGCACCGCATTTTTGCTGCATGAAACTATGAAGTCAGTAATTTGGGGAGGGGGTGACTGGTCAATGGGCACAGGTTGGAATGGTACAGCATGGCGAGCAAAAGATACTGTTAATCGACATGATATTGCGGGTAAAACAGGTACCACCAATGACGCAAGAGATACTTGGTTCACTGGCTTCAATCCTAAATTAGCCGCCACAGTATGGGTAGGTTTCGATGATCACAATCGAAAATTAGGAAGAACCAGCTGGAATGCTAATGCTCATCGTGGCCAAATTGTGGGTGGCGAATCAGGAGCCAAAACCGCCGGTCCCGCATGGAACAACTTTATGGCAGACGTATTAGCTGGAACCCCTGAGTTACCGATGCATGTACCAGCAAACATTATTTCTGTCAGAATTGATAATGCAACAGGTCTATTATCCAATAAAACGGATCATACCAGCCAGTTTGAATATTTTGTAAGTGGTACTGAGCCAACCGAGTATGCTCAGCCACAACTGGTCAATCCAATAAATGACCAAGAAGGTAATTATGAAGATGAACTCTTTAGGTAAGTTGCTTGTGGCCACAAGCCTTTTCACCACAGGCTTAACTGCCTGTGGTGATAGCTCCGTCGGGCAAGTTTCTTTAGGTTTATTTACTACCAAAGATATCAAAATTGAAGCATTTCAAGATCCTGTGGTTACTGGAGTAACCTGCCACATCAGCCATATAGATGCCGATTTAGATTTTGCTGACCCATCTGATATGTCAATTGCTTGCCGCCAAACGGGCCCCATTACTAAGCAAATGATTGCCAACATCGAGCAATCCAGTGCTGGTGAAGTTATAGCTAAAAAATCTAAGAGTATTTTGTTTAAGTCACTAAAAATAAGACGTATCTACGACAAACAACAACAGACTTTATTGTATGTATCTTATTCGACTAAAGAATCCCAAGGCAGTCATAAGCACAGTTTAAGCACTGTGCCATTATATGGTACTCAAGCTTGGTAATGAAAAAAGAGGCAATTAAGCCTCTTTTATTTTTATGGCGCACAACTCTAGACCGCAATGATTATAGCCAAAGGCGTTAGCTTTTGAGCATATTGCCTCTGCCAAGGGCACTGCTGTCCAGATGTGCTAACTAAGAACATACTCCATGGCGACCTCGTCACAAGCATGTTGACGCGGGCAAAGGTCACAATCTTTCATTACCTTCTCTGGCAACGTTTCTTTGTCAGTTTCAGTAAAACCAACTTTAGCGAAAAATTCAGGTGCCCGAGTGAGAACAATCAATCGCTGCAGCTCAAGTTCCGTTGCTTTATTAAGCATGTAATCAACCAGAGCTTTACCTTGGCCATGGCCATGATGATTTTCATCAATAGCGACCGAACGCAGCTCTGCCAAACCGGTGCCATAGATATATAAAGAGGCACAGCCCACGACTTCACCATCTTTTTCGGCAACGGCGAAATCAAGAATATCTCTCAGTACAGTATCCCTTGGTCGCGGTAAGGTTTCTCCCTTATTTGTCCAATGGGCAACAATTTGGGTAATCGAATCAACATCTGATAAGCGCGCCGCACGTACCTGTAACATTTCTGCTTTATGGGCATTTAATCGCAGCTGAGTAGAACTTAAGTTTGGTTGTTCTACTGGCACTATCTTGTCATTTAAGGCGTTTTGGATTTGCTTTAATGAAGTGCCGCCTTGAACATTACGTTTATCTAAGCAGGCATCAATAGTCAGATGCTGATACACATCCGATTGGATGATATCTGAAAACTTCTGTAACTCTTGTAGGGTAAAGTCCTCCAGCGCTTTTTGCTGCTCAATGGCAAACACCACCACTTCACCTACAACATGGTGAGCTTCCCTAAATGGCATCCCCTTAGAAACAAGGTAATCAGCAAGCTCGGTAGCATTAGCATAGCCTTGTTGGGCAGCAGCTAAGGCCGCCGCTTTGTTAACCTTCATGCCCTCAACCACTTTAGAAGCCATTTTCAAACATATAGCCCAAGTGTCCATCACATCGAACAGGCCTTCTTTGTCCTCTTGCATGTCCTTGTTATAGGCCATTGGCAAGGCTTTCATTGTGGTTAGAATGCCCATTAGCGCACCGTAAACACGTCCCGCTTTACCACGGATAAGTTCTAGGGCATCTGGGTTCTTCTTCTGTGGCATCAAGCTAGAGCCAGAGGTGACCGAATCGGATAGCTCAATAAAGTTAGCTTCACCAGAGTTGTAGAAAATCAAATCTTCTGCCATTCGTGATAAATGCATCATCGAAGTTGCTGCAGCACTGCATAATTCCACCACATGATCTCTATCAGAAACGGCGTCCAAAGAATTATTGGTAGCCTGCCTGAACCCTAAGGAATGGGCTAATGCCTGACGATCAATAGGATACGCCGTACCAGCAAGGGCACCGGAGCCTAATGGGCATACATCTAATCGTTCGTAAGCATCTTTTAAGCGAGTAATATCCCGCTCGATCATTTCCACATAAGCGAGTGACCAATGACCAAAAGTAATCGGCTGTGCACGCTGTAGATGGGTATAGCCAGGAAGTACAGAATCACTCTCACGCTGAGCCAGATTAATCATGTCTTGCTGCAATTTAATGAGCAGCTTTAGAGTTTCTTCCGCTTGGGCTTTACACCAAAGTTTTAGATCGGTTGCCACCTGATCGTTACGGGAACGGCCTGTATGCAATTTCTTACCAAGATCGCCCACTTTTAAAATCAATTGAGACTCAACAAAGCTGTGAATATCTTCGGCGCCACTGGCCAGCATTACCGCCGTATTATTCTCAAATTCTTTTAATATCTGTGTCAAAGCTTCAGTTAAACGAGCACACTCTTGCTCGCTTAAAACATCCACTTGAGTTAAAGCTCGAGCCCAAGCCATAGAGCCTGTGATATCTTGCTCTAACAGGCGGAAATCCACTGGTAATGAGTCATTAAACTGCTTAAATAAATCACTCGCTGCACCGCTAAAACGGCCTCCCCATAACGCCATGAGTTATTTCTCCTGCTGCTTTAGTGCGCCAATTCTTGACGATAATGAGAACAGACGAATAAAGCCTTCTGCATGCTTCTGGTTGTACACTTCATCTTCGTCAAAGGTAGCAAAAGCCTCTGAATATAGGCTGTTATCCGACTGACGCTGAGCCACGACCGCATGACCTTTGTACAGCTTAATCACTACTTCACCGTTCACAAGCTCAGCCAGAGAGGCTGCCGCAGCAAGTTGTGCTTTTGCCAGTGGTGTAAACCAACGACCATCGTATAACACATGGCTGAAATCCAGGCCGATAGATTCACGGAAATGCAGTGCAGACTTATCCAGCACTAAGGTTTCCACGCCACGAAGGGCTTCATTCATAATGGTACCGCCGGGAGTTTCATAACAACCACGAGACTTCATACCGACTAGACGGTTTTCCACAATATCAATACGACCAATACCATGCTTGGCACCTAGATCATTTAAGGCACACAGTGCTTGATATGGGGTTAATGCTTGATCGTTAACCGCGACAACTTGGCCATTTTCAACTTTTACCTTCACATATTCAGCTTGGTCAGGAGCCTGCTCTGGAGAGCAAGTCCAAGTCCATACTTTTTCCGTTGGCTCGCACCAAGGATCCTCTAGCTCACCACCTTCATGGGAAATGTGCCAAGCGTTGGCATCACGGCTGTAAATTTTGGTCGCAGAAGCGGTAGTTGGAATGTTTTTCTCGGCTAGGTAGTTGAGTAAGTCAGGACGAGAACGCATCTCCCACTCACGCCAAGGAGCAATCACACTTAATTGCGGCGCAAGCGCGGCATAGGTGCTCTCAAAACGCACCTGATCGTTACCTTTACCGGTACAGCCGTGACATAGGGCATCAGCTCCTAGTTCTAGTGCCAGCTCAACCTGTGCTTTGGCAATAATAGGGCGAGCCATAGAAGTACCTAACAGATATTTACCTTCATAGACTGCACCGGTTTTTAAAATTGGGTAAACGTAGTCTTTAACGAACTCTTCTTTTAAGTCCACTACGTAACAGGCTGACGCGCCCGACTGTTTAGCTTTCTCTTCGATGCCTGCTAGCTCTTCTGCCCCCTGACCGACATCAGCAGCAAAAGCAATCACTTCACAATCATACTTTTCTTTTAACCATGGAATAATGGCCGAAGTATCAAGACCACCAGAATACGCTAATACGACTTTCTTAATTGCAGACATCTTTATTTGTTCCCTAATAATTTAACTAAAATGGCATTTTGAGCATGCATGCGGTTTTCCGCTTGGTTCAGTACTAATGACTGCTCACCATTAAACACTTGTGCTGTAACTTCTTCTTCTAAATGGGCTGGCGCACAGTGCATAAAGTATTTTGCACCTGTGGTGTCCATCAACTGTTGATTCACTTGGTACGGCATAAACTTAGCGGCGATATCCTCAAGTTTGGTGCTGTCGCCCATTGAAATCCAAGTATCGGTATAGATAGCATCAACACCATTCAATACCGCCAAGTCTGTACTTAACTCGATCGAACCGCCATTTTTAGTGGCGATGGCTTGGGCTTCATTGGTAATTTCAGCATCCGGAAAGTGGCCCTTAGGACATACTACCTTCATAGTGCAGCCTGCTTGAGCTGCGGCATACATCAGTGAATGGGTAACATTATTACCATCACCGACATAAGCTAAAGAAACTTTGCTTAAATCATCAAATTTTTCACTTAAGGTTAGAAAATCCGCCATGCCCTGACACGGGTGATAAAGATCTGACAATGAGTTAACCACAGGAACCTTGGCATTTGCTGCCAACTCTTCAATGGTGGAGTGGGCAAAGGTTCTGGCCACAATACAGTCGGCCCACACAGAAATATTTTTGGCAAAATCCGCCACTGACTCACGCTTACCCATGGCACCGTTTTGCTGGTCAATATAAACCGCATGACCACCCAATTTATTAATGCCAATATCAAAACTTAAGCGAGTACGCAAAGAAGGCTTTTCATAGATGGTAACAATCGATTGGCCTGCTAATACTTGATTGTAATCCTTAGGATTATTCTTAATGGTTTGGGCAAGTTCAATCAGCTCAAAAAACTGCGCTTGGGTTAAATCTTTAATGCTTAATAAGTTTTCCATGTTAAGCCTCCGGTAAAATGGCGGTACCAACACTGTCGCCACTTAAAATTGATAATAATTGTTGTGGTTGCTGCCAAGAACTAATAATCACTTCTTGCCCTAATTGGTTTGCCACCGCTAACGCCGCTTGAACTTTTACCTGCATGCCACCTTGAATCACTTGCGCATCAATAAGCTCATTAATTGCAGTAGCGCTAAGATTAGGGATTAATTGCTTATCGGCGTTTAATACCCCTGGCACATCTGACAGCAATACTAATTTTGCGCCAACCAGCTGGGCAACCACCATTGCCGCATCATCGGCATTAATATTCAGTTGCTGACCTTGGTTATCCACGGCAATAGAAGAGATCACTGGCATAATCTGATTCGCTAACAGGTAATTCAATAGACCCGCTTCATTAGCCATCACTTCGCCGACATGACCCAGTTGACCATTTTTAATTTTGGCCGAAGTCATGCCTGCTGCCGCTAGGGTTAAGCCTGCCGCTTTCATTCCAGCCTTAATCGCTGCGGCTTCTAACAGCGAATTCGCAGTGCCCGCAAGCACACCGGCAATAATCGGCATTTGCTCAGCAGGGCTAACACGTAAACCATCAAGCTTTTGGGTTTGCATGCCATTGGCCGCGAGTTGTTTATCTACCTGAGCACCGCCACCATGAACCAAAATCACCGCTTGGCTACGCTGTAGCTGGGCAAGGACCTGCATAAACTGCTCAGTAACCGCTGGGCTTTCAAGCATGGCACCGCCAACTTTAATCACTAATGCTGAATCACTCATGCGGCACTACCCTTCTCAAGGCCATAATGAATTGTTATGCAGTTAAAGGCTTGGCTTGCTGCCCCCTTCATTAAATTGTCGATAGCGCTGCCAATAACTAGGTGCCCAGAAGCTTCATCGAGCTGCCAACCAATGTGGCATCGGCTTGAATGGACAACATCATCAACCTTAGGAAACACCCCTTGCTTAACGATGACATTTGCCTCACCGTCGTAGCAGTTAAACGCCTGGGCAACATCCGCCGCACTCGTTCCCGCTTTAAGCTTGACCGTAATGGTGGCCAAGATGCCCCTTTTAAAGTTGCCAAGATGGGGAGTGAAAATCACATCAGCGCCTAAATGCTCCTTAATTTCAGGTTGATGCCTATGGGATAGTACACCATAAGGGGTTAGTGATACTTCACAAAAACTGCTATTTAACGACGCTTTACGCCCCGCACCACTAACGCCGCTAACCGCATTAATGACTGGCCACTGGTTTTCATCGAGTAGCGATTTAATTGGTTTTAATGCCAATAATGAGGCGGTTGGGTAACAGCCAGGGACGGCTATCATTTTCGCCTTAGTGATATCTTGTTTGGCCCACTCTACTAGGCCATAAACTGACTCTTTAAGCAGTTGTGGGTGTTGATGTTCAAAACCATACCATTTTGGATAAACATCCAAGTCTTGCATGCGGTAAGCCGCGCTTAAATCAAACACACTTAAGCCCGCTTCAATAAACTCATGCACTAATGTCAAACTCACCTCATGGGCGGTAGCCAGAGCGACCGCATCGGCTTGTTGACAGATTTGCGCCTTGGCATCTTGAGTGAGCGGCTGCACTTGATAGTCAAGCTCGGCAAAGCTTGGGTAAAGACTATTTAAGCTCTTACCTTTATCTGCACTGTTTTCAGAGACATATAACCCAGCAAGGGTGATTTCTAATGGTGAATTTTGTATTAATTGAGCAAGTTGTGCGCCGGCATATCCGGTCGCGCCCACAATGGCAATTTTTTTCATTTTATCCGTAACCTAAATTTACTTAATCTAACCTTATTAACTATTCTTTTTTGGCTGATTATCGTCGTCGTTTTACGGATAAATTAAACGCTGATTGATGAGTTAAAAACATTTGTGTGCTGGTCAAGTTGCTGTTGATGCTGTTAGACTAACACTATTAAAATATTATGCAACAATAATGAATAATTATTTATATGAAAAAACTACCAAGTCTGCAGACTAAGTTTCAGCAATTAATTGCTACTCCTTCTATTAGTGCCTTAGAAGCCGCGTTAGATACCGATAATGGTCCAGTACTCGACCTATTAGAAAGTTGGCTCACTGACTTAGGCTTTGATTGCCAACGCCAAAGCGTTGCTAATAGCCGTAATAAGCAAAACCTTATTGCTAAGCTGGGTACAGGTGCTGGCGGCCTAATGCTAGCGGGACATACTGACACCGTGCCCTATGACCAACAGGGTTGGGATAGTGACCCCTTCACCCTGACCGATAAAGACAATCGTTGGTATGGTTTGGGAACCTGCGATATGAAAGGCTTTTTCGCATTAGTCATAGAAGCCCTTTCTGAACTTAATTTGGCTCAGCTGCAAAAACCTATCTATATCTTTGCCAGTGCCGATGAAGAAACCACCATGGCTGGGGCAAAAGCGCTAACCACCTTAAAGGATGTAACCCCAGAGCTAGCTATTATTGGTGAGCCGACGGGACTTGCCCCTGTCTATATGCATAAAGGTCATATGGCTACTGGCATAAGAATACATGGTCGTAGTGGTCATTCTTCCGATCCTGAGGCAGGGCTTAACGCTATCGAGGTGATGCATCTAGTCACTAGTGAGCTCATCAAGCTCAAAGACAAATTAAAACAACAATACCAACAAGATGATTTTAGCGTGCCCTACCCAACCTTGAACTTTGGTGCGATTAAAGGCGGAGATGCCGCTAACCGCATTTGCGGCTGCTGTGAATTGCAAATTGACCTAAGACCCCTGCCAGGGATGAAGCTACAGGACTTAGAAGAACTGGTGAGACAAGCACTGGCGCCAATTTCATTACAGTACCCGAATGCTGTCGATGTTTTTGCCCTTTATCCCGGTAGTGAGTCTTTCAAAGGGGACGTCAACGACGCCATCGTTGAGCAGTTATCGCAATTAGCGCAACAACATCCACAAGTGGTTAATTATGCAACCGAAGCCCCCTACATCCAGAGCCTTGGCTGTCAGACTGTGGTCTTTGGTCCAGGCAGTATCGAGCAGGCCCATCAGCCTAACGAATACATTGACACTGGCTACCTAGCCAAAACCACCGCCATCTTAAAAGAAGTGATTTATCAAAATTGCATCAAATAAGACAAGATAGTGATGCGCAATTATCACTAGCTAAAGCTTAATCACTAGGGATAAGCTTTAGCAAAAAGATTGAAAAGGAAACCCCATGGCCGACACTGCTGTATTACTGATAAGTTGTCCCGACCAACATGGCTTGGTGGCACGCTTAGCCAACTTCGTCTTCGAACGAGGGGGCAATATCACCGATTTAGATGAGCATGTTGATCCAGATGAGCAAAAGTTTGCACTGCGTATTGCCTTTGATTTAGCAGGATTTAGCCTGAGCAAAGCCCAGCTTGAAGCGGCCATTAGCGCCCTAGCCGCAGAGATCAATGCCGACTGGTCACTGAACTATTTACAGAATAAACAAAGAGTGGCTATTTTCGTCTCTAAGTATGACCATTGTTTATTAGAGTTATTATGGCGTTATCAGCAGCAAGAGTTCCCCATTGAAATCCCGCTTATCGTCTCTAACCATGATGACTTACGCCCGATTGCCGAGCAGTACGGCATTGATTTTCATGTATTTAATATCAATAAAGATAATAAGGCGGAGCAAGAGCAAGCAGAAATAGAACTATTAGAGCAATATCAAATTGATACTGTTATTTTGGCGCGCTATATGCAAATTTTATCGCCGCAGTTTATTAGTGCCTTTGAACATCGCATCATCAATATTCACCACTCTTTCTTACCTGCTTTTATTGGCGGTAACCCCTACCAGCAGGCGTTCGATCGAGGTGTAAAAATTATTGGCGCCACCAGTCACTTCGTCACCAATGAACTCGATGAAGGGCCGATTATCGAACAGGATATTGTACGCATCAGTCATAAAGATACGGTCGAAGACCTAAAGCGCAAAGGCAGAGATCTAGAAAGATTGGTACTTGCCCGGGCCCTTAGGGCATACTCGCAGCATAGAGTGTTGATCCAAGGCAAGCGCACCTTAGTATTCGAATAGATTTACAATTTGGAACGATTGAACCTTAGCGTTTCATAATAGAAACAACACATTACTCTTGTATTGCAGTCTTAAAGCTGGTTGTTAACATCAAGGCAATGTCATTGCCTTGATGGAACTCACTATGCAAGTAGTAATTTTAAAAGATGCCTTAGAAGTGGCAAATTATGGGGCTAAGCTTTTTTGCCAACAGCTACAAATAAAACCCAATAGCGTCCTTGGTTTAGCAACTGGCTCAACTCCAGTCGCGTTATATAAGGAAATCACCTCCCTCTATAAGCAACAAAAAATAAGCTTTGCACAAGCTAGCAGCTTTAATTTAGATGAATACTTAGGCTTGAGTGGCGACCACCCGCAAAGCTACCGATACTTTATGAATGAACAGTTATTTGATCATATCGATATCAATAAAAGTCACACCCATGTACCCAATGGCAATGCCATCAATCCTATAGCAGCCTGCCAAGACTACGAACTGGCTATCCGCCAAGCGGGTGGTATCGATTTACAACTTTTAGGAATTGGTCGTAATGGCCACATTGGATTTAACGAACCTTCATCAAGTCTGAGCTCTCGAACTCGTATTAAAACTTTAACGCAAGCAACCATTGACGATAACGCTCGCTTTTTTGCAGATGATGAATACCAGCCAGAGTTGTCCATCACCATGGGGATCGGCACAATTTTAGAGTCTAGAAAGGTGATGTTACTCGCTACCGGTGCCGCTAAAGCTGAAGCGATTAAAAATATGATTGAAGGCCCTTTATCCGCTTCCTGTCCAGCTTCTGCACTGCAATTACATAATGATGCGGTGATAGTTATCGATGAACAAGCTGCGACCCTGCTTGAACACCAACAGTTCTACAAACAGATTGAAGCGCAAAATCAAAAACTTCAACAAAAACTGGCTGACCTCCCGAGGTAGCACTGTTACTGATGATTCTGCTGCTATATATAGAAAAAAACCACATTCATCATCTTAGTCTGTGACTAAAGGTTAGAGTATGTTGATATGGCTATTTATTGCTCTTTATGACGGCATAGCATTAGTTAGCGGCAGTTGCTCAGGAAAATTCAGCCGAAAGCATTAATTAACACCACAGCTGTTAGAATCATTTGCGCCCAAAATAAGTCGTTTGCCGGTACCAATAATCATACTAATGAAACCTGCCCCTATAATGGTGGATTCATCCTCTTGGGGCATTCGATTTGGATCAAAATTTCTATAAAGCTGTTGCTGATTCTGGTAAGCCGCGGTTGCGTTATATGAGCCCTGGGCAAAATCACAACCTGCGCTTTTCCAAGAAAGGCTTGCGCAACCCGAACATAAGGTTAAAGCGACAAGGGCAATTATCAGAATAACTTTTACTGCTGACATCTCTATTACTCGATATTTTTATTGGTTATAAGTTAACCTTTATGGCCACGCTTTAGCCATACCCACTTAAGGGGTATGCCCCCTTAGATTAAGAAAAATAAATACTGAATTATTTATAGCGGCAGGATTGATCCACGACTGAACTCGACAAACTAGGATAATTAGAAAATACCCCTATGCCCTCTAATTCTCTTCTTAACATATCGAACGCCATCGCGACCGCAGCTTGCCTGATCCTTGTTCTTCCCCCTCTATTAAAATGCATATGGCGACAATAAACCTTACTCGGGGTACTAAGTGCGATAAATACCGTACCCACAGGCTTGTCATCACTTCCCCCTTGTGGGCCAGCGATACCAGTAATGGATAAACCATAATCACTGCTCGCTAAAGATTGAGTAGCTGTCGCCATGGCAATTGCTGTTGCTTCTGATACCGCGCCAAACTCCTGCAGGAGTTTACCATCCACTCCTAATATCTTTTGTTTAGCTTGATTGGAATAGCTAACAACACTATGTAAGAGATATTTTGAACTACCAGCAAATTCGACCAATTGGCTTGCCATCATGCCACCACTGCAGCTCTCTGCGAGCGCCAGAGTAACTTGTTTTTGGAGTAATAAATGATGGATAGCTTGTGCTTGAGTATGACCTTCAGTCGTTAATAATGCGTCACCAAGCTTATCACTTACTTGCTGCCTCAAGTCATCTAACGCTGCAACAGCCTCTGTGCCCCTTGCAAACAATTTTACTTCTACAATTGGCATTGAAGCTCGGTAGCCAATTTGTTGCCCATCGTGCAAGACTACATCACTTAATAATTGGGCTAAATGGGACTCTCCATAACCATAGGTTAATAACTTTATTAAGCGAGTGGCAGGCTTATGGCTATCAAATCTCTCGAGCCATGGAAGCAATTGTTCGGTCACCATTGGTTTAAATTCATGGGGCACACCCGGTGTAAAAAACAACCAAGCATTATTCAGTTTGACTTTAAAACCACAAGCCGTGCCATAGGGGTTATCAACTAACTGAGCACCAGCAGGAAGTAAGCACTGTTTCAAATTATTTTTAGGTAGAGGGCGATTAAATTGCTGAGCCATTTGTTCCAGCCTTAATTGCCAGCTATCGCTATGCACTAACTCGACCCCAAGCGCTTGGGCACAGGCTTCGCTACTTAAATCATCCACCGTTGGCCCAAGCCCACCATTAACCAAGATAATATCCGCGTGCAGGCTGCGTTCGCTGAAAATTTCGACAAGCTCATTCAATCTATCGCCCACTGTGGTTTTGCGAGTCAGCTCCCAACCTCGCTCCATCATTTCATTGGCAAACCATGCGGCATTAGTATCAACTATTTGCCCTGATAGCACCTCTTCTCCGGTACAAATCATTTCTATTTTCATGTTATTAACTGCTTAATGGTATGAGTTTTTATGATTCTATTTAAGCCCATTGATATAATCAGAACAAGTCATCTCATGAGTAATTCACTATTTTGCATATAAAACAACTTGATTGTATTAGGTTGCCGGTCATCAATCGGCTTTACAAGCAATTTTATGCCGCCGGCAAAGCCAAAGCGGATGAAACCATTTGGGTAATGGAGCAGCATCAGCAGATCGTTGCGGTAGTAAGATTTAAAGCTCTGGGTCAAGTCCAGTTACTTACCGGTATGCTAGTGATCCCCGCAATGCGAGGCCAGGGAATTGCTACAATGATGCTGCAAAAGCTACAGCAGCAATATCAACAGATGCCTTGCTACTGTTTTGCTTTCAAGCATTTACAATCCCTATATCAAACCAATGGCTTTGCAATTGTGGAGCTTGAACAGTTGCCTCCAGAGTTAAAAAGTCGCTTTCTACGCTACAACAGCCCCAAAAAAGCGCTGATCCCAATGATTTTCAGAGGACTCTGCGAGACTGCCAGTAGTGAGCTTGCCAGTAGGGATTAAGCATTGAAGAGGTGATCACCCCTTTGCTAGTCGAGGCATGTACAAAGCTGGTATCGCTAATATATAAGCCGACATGCCTAGTCGTTGGGCCGGTCTTAAAAAAAATGAGATCTCCCATTTGTAACTGCTGTTGTGAAATGGCTCGTCCCAACTCTACTTGCTCTTTAGTTGTACGCGGCAACTTGTGGTTAAATACTGCCATCATTAACCTTTGAATAAATGCTGAACAATCAATCCCATACTTAGAATTACCACCCAAACGATAAGGGGTTTTATACCACTGTTCATAAAAGCTCATGATCTTGCTGTGAGCCATATTTTGACTTTGCTTAGTGATAGAGTTCGATTCTATGTGGTTGCTTGAACATCCAACGAGCAGTGACGTGATCATCCACACCACAAATAAGATTAACGGTTTCAATGGGTTTTACCTGAGTTTACCACCGACACCCCTAACACTATCATGACGATACCAAGCAATGAGCTAAGTTCTATCGTTTCAGTGATAGGGTCAAGCAAGTTAGCGGCGAAATAAACCACAACATAACTTAAGGCTAAAATTGGATAGGCCCTTGATAATGGCAGATAACTCAACGCTCCGAGCCAACAAGCCATGGAAGCGACATAGGCGATCAATCCTGAAATAACCCAGATTATAGATGGCCACTGCTGGATCCATTGCTGCATTTCAAAGAGCCAAGCATAATCTGAATTAATATTACTCATGCCATACTTCATGGCTAATTGAGCAAAACTCACTAAAGCTACTGATGCCAAAGCATAGAGCAAACCGCTATTTAACTTCATAGGCCGACTCCTAATAACACCACCCCAATAATGATTAATCCATTACCGAGCCAAACCGTTAATGTCAGCTTTTCTTTAAAAGCAAATTTGGCCACTAGCGCCATGACAGCAAAATTAATCGCTAATAATGGATAAGCTTTGCCGACAGGTAATTGCTGTAGTACCAACAACCAGGCTAACGCGCCTAAACCTAAAAAGCCAATCGCTGCGAGCAACCAAGGTTGTAATAATTTTTGCCACATCTGCCAACTAGGATTTTGTTGAATGTTCTGAACGGCAAATTTTTGGGCTACCTGTCCCATGCAAGTACAACTGATAGAGATGACAATCCACAACCAAGACATCAATTGGCTCTCTTATAAAAATATAAAATAAAACGCCCTTGCCTAACGATCTTATCAGCCTCAGGTAACTCCCCTTGCGCAGGAACACTTTGACGACGCATCATTACCGCCACTGATTGCTGTTGCTGTAATTGTAAAATCCGCTCACTCGCTTGGGCCCAAGGAATGTACCTTTGCTTATCTGGATTCATCTCTAAACCATAAGCCACTTCACCCTTACTGCCCCATAAAGTGATATCAGAACGTTGGTACTCAAAAGCAATAGATCCCGCTAACCCCACATCATCCGCAATAAAGTGAGTATTCTGTTCAAAGATCGGTGCGACTCTTTGCAAAAAGCCTTCAGGTGCTTTGGAATCCAATATCAAGTTCGGCCCAGAAAAAGGCAATAGCAGCATTAAGGCCACAGGCATTAGCGTAATTTTTGCAAAAGCCCCATGTTCAGGCTGCAGTAGCAGCGAAACCCCTAAAGCTAACCAACTCATAAAAATAATCAACGCACAAATAATTTTTGGCATTTCGGCCAATTGATACAGTGGGCCATCGCCAATGACTCCTAACATGGCTAAGATTAAAGCCACCAATAAGCTGCCGGCAAAAACGATATTACTCCATGCGATTAACTTAAATTTATGCCATTGCTTATCTGCTATCAGCTTAACTATGCCATTACCCAGATAGATTGCTAAAGGTGCAAAACAAGGAAGGATATAAGTAGGTAATTTACCCTTGGCATAGGATAACAATAAAATTGGCATCAAAAACCATAAGAACAAATACCAATAAAAGTCCTTATTTTGGCTCCAGATTTTTGTTTTTAATACACTAAAGAACGCTAATCCCCATGGCATTGCACCGACCAACAGCCATGGAATGTAAAACCAAAAAGGTTCTTTATGTTGGGCATTATCACTACTAAAACGACGAATATGTTCCTCCCAGAAGAAGTAGTTCCAGTAATCGTCGGCTTGAAAATGCACACTAATGGACCAGGGCAGTGCCACTATGGTCGCAACCACAACAATATATAAACCGTAACCAATTAACTCTTGAAAACGGCGGGTAAGCACCATAAAAGGTACTATCGCAACCACTGGCAGCGCCAGTGCCACAAAGCCCTTAGTCATAAATGCGGCGCCACAGAGAGCGCCAAAGAGGCCATACCTAATGAATTTATCTTTGCTCGCTTGGGCCTGAACTGCCCAATAAAAACAAGCAAAGGCAGCACTAAGCCAAAAACTTAGCATAGAATCAAGGGTACTATACGTCCCTATCATAAAGACTATAAAAAAGCTTAAATATACTGCAGCAGACGCTAAAGCCGCAGCACGATTTTGTAAGATATGTAGGCTGAGTAAATAAATAATAAAGGCGCTCGCAGCGGCTGCGATGGCAGACATAAATCGGACAGCAAATGCATTTTCACCAAATACAGCCATTGACATACTATTGAGCCAATAACCTAACACCGGCTTTTCGAAATAATCTAAAGCTAAAAACTTAGGAACCGCCCAACTATCAGCTTGTAACATTTCACGACTAATCTCAGCATAGCGAGATTCATCAGGCTCCCAAAGTGGTCTCTGTCCAAGTGGAATGAGGTACAGCAATACAAATGCAAGTGGTAATAACCATGCTAAACGCCTTATCACATTAACTCCTTTTATTTATCTAAAGAAGTTTGTTGCCAGCCTAACCAACCTTCCCTGCCAGCTAAGGGGCCAGTAACAATTCTATCTTGTTTTAGTTCTGTCTGTGCTGCAACTAACTGCCCCAGTGGTACAAATTTAATATTGCGCTCTTTTGCCATCTGAAGCAACTGCTCAAACTGCTGCGCCATTACCCCACCTTCAACTTCGGCATGGATGGTGTAACAGTGGAACCTTCCTGGTACCATCTTATCAAGTATGTACTCATTAAAATCTTCAGCTGTGGTTTCAGTGCCAACCACTTCATCAAAAGTCGGTAGGTTAACCGGCACTTGCACAGTACCTAAACTGCCATCTTCTAAAATAGGCTGAAACAATTCATCACCACGACAATCTGAATTATAGTTAAAACCAAATTCTTGTTTTATATCGACTGTGCGAGGATCACAGCGCCAACCAGCAACTGCCGAGCAATCGGGTTTACGACCAATTATTTCAGTTAAACGGTCATTACCTAATTTAATATGCTGACGTAACTGTTGATCTGACCACTTTTCAATTTTAGCTTGCCATGCATGATGATCCCAAGCATGTAACCCTATTTCATGTTTACCATTGTCAGCATTTCTTATGGTATCAGCTAAGCGCTTGCCGATATCTGGTCCTGGCCAAAATGTACCACACAGCAAAATATCCAAACCATAAAGGCTCGCGGCATTGGAGCGTAGCATCTTAATTAAAAACTTGGGTTTCAATAGACGCCAGACATGGCGCCCCATATTATCTGGCCCCACACTGAAGAAAAAACTTGCCTGAATATCGAACTTTTCTAACGTAGATAACAAACGAGGAACCCCATCCCGGGTTCCTCGAAAGGTGTCTACATCGATACGCAGGCCAACTATTGTTGGCTGCTTCAAGTTAACACTCCCTAACCATTAATTTCGGTTTTTAAGAAATAATCTAGGGTTTTCTCTACCTGCACATCAGTCGCATGGGTAGGCTCCCAATCAAGCAGGCGTTTAGCGTTCTTCACGCTTGGCTTACGGTGTGACACATCTTGGTAACCATCACCATAGAAAGTCTTAGACTCGATCACCTTAAAGCCTGCAAAAGGAGGGAAGTGATGACGCAGTGGATGGGCTTCGAACTTCTCAAGCAGCATTTCGCCTAACTCTTTAATTGACGCTTCATTCTCTGGCGCACCAATGTTAATGATCTGGCCATTACACAGACCGTCTTTGTTTTCAACAATACGGAAAAGTGCTTCAATGGCATCATCAATATCAGTGAAACAACGCTTCTGAGCTCCACCATCAAACAGTTTGATTGGTGTCCCTTCAACGAGGTTTAAGATCATTTGCGTGATCGCGCGCGAGCTCCCCACACGGGCAGAGTTCAAGCTATCTAAACGAGGGCCCATCCAGTTAAATGGACGGAAAAGAGTAAAGTCCAGACCTTCTTTCTTACCGTAAGCCCAAATCACACGATCCATTAGCTGCTTAGATACAGAGTAAATCCAACGCTGTTTCTCGATAGGGCCAACGATTAACTTAGAAGTATCTTCGTTAAACTCAGGCTCATCACACATACCGTAAACTTCTGAGGTTGACGGGAAGATAATGCGCTTGTTGTACTTAACACAGTAACGAACAATTCGTAGGTTCTCTTCGAAGTCTAATTCAAATACACGCAGTGGATTACGGGTGTATTCAATTGGGGTGGCAATCGCGACTAACGGCAGGATCACATCACACTTCTTAATGTGGTACTCGATCCACTCGGTGTGAATGGAGATATCACCTTCAACAAAATGGAACCGTTCATGGCCGATGAAACGCTCAATGGCGCTTGAACCGATATCTAAACCATAAATTTCATAGTTTTCATCTTTAAGTAGACGCTCGGTTAAATGGTTACCAATAAAGCCGTTAACGCCAAGAATAAGAACACGAGTTTTCTTACCTTTTTGAGTCACAGTAGAAGCTTTAGGACCTAACTTCATGCCTTCAACTAGGTTCATTTCACGGGCAAGCTGTTCACCAGATACATACAAACCTGTTTCTGTCTGACCAGCATCAATTTGCAATGCGCCTTCTTTACAAGCAACCACTAATGGCTTGGTCGAAAGAATCGTACCCGGAGCCTTATCAGACTGAGTCGTTAGGGCTGTAGACTTCCAAATGGTCACTTTACGGTTACCAGTAAAAGTGAACGCGCCTGGGTATGGCTGGGTAACCGCACGAACTAGGTTAAAGTTTTCACGGGCGCTTTTCACCCAAGAAATCTCACCGTCTTCAGCACAACGACCACCAAACTTAGTTGCTAGGTTCTCATCCTGTGGAGTAAGAACAACAGACCCAGACATTAACTTAGGTAGTGTTTCTGCCAGTAGTTCACCCGCTGCTACTTTTAATTTAGCGTGCAGAGTTTGCGCGGTATCGGCGTCTAAAATATCGACCTTTTTAGCCGCTGCAATATCACCAGCATCGGCTTTTACTGTCATCGCATGTAGGGTCACACCCGTTTCGCTTTCACCATTGATGATTGCCCAGTTAGCAGGAACACGACCACGGTACTTAGGCAGTAAAGAGCCATGTAGGTTAAAAGCACCTTTCGCTGGAATGTCTAAAATTTCTTGCTTAAGCAGGTTGCGGTAGTAGAAAGAGAACACGAAATCAGGGTTCATTTCTTTAATACGCTCAACCCAAATTGGGTGATTCGCATCTTCTGGCGCGTAAACTGGTAAGCCTCTCTCAGCGGCAAGCTGAGCTACTGATTCGAAGAACTGGTTTTCATTTGGATTGTCTACATGGGTAAACACCGCTTCAATTTCAATACCTGCGTCAAGCACACGACGGATGCCTTCACAACCAATGTCATGATATGCAAAAACGATGGCTTTCATATTCTTTCCTATTAATTAATAAATTGTATCTAAATAAGTGATCAGGCAGACCTATAAACGTTCATAAGTATAGTCTGCTTTAACATTTTTAATCTTCTGAAGTTGATTGCTGAGTGTTAGGCGCTCTTACAACTTGCTGCACAAAATATCTAGGCCTCGCCCTGACATCGTTATAAATACGACCAATATATTCTCCCAGCATACCCATTCCCACAAATTGAGCACCGATGAACATAAACAGGAAGGCAAATAAGGTAAAGAGTCCATCACCGCCCCACTCCGCACCAAAGAGCAATCTGAATAACAGTAATAACACCCCAAAAAACAAACCTGTACCAGCAATCACACCGCCTACTAAAGACAGCAGCCTTAATGGTGCGGTAGTCATAGAAGTGACTAAATCAAACATCAAATTGATTAAGCCTAAAAAAGAGTATTGTGACTCACCATGGGCACGCTCAGAATGGGTAACTTCGATTTCTTTGGTTTGCCTTGCAAAGCTATTACCCAATACCGGAATAAATGTGGAGCGTTCATGACATTGCAGCATCGCTTCAATAATATGACGGCGATAAGCACGCAACATGCAACCATAATCAGTCATCATCACACCAGTCGCTTTTTGAACACCACGGTTGATAAGGCCTGAAGAAAAACGACGGAAAAAGGTGTCTTGACGATTCATACGCTTAGTACCTACAACGTCATTACCTTCCTCTGCAGCAGCCACTAAGCGCGGTATTTCTTCTGGTGGGTTTTGTAGATCCGCATCTAGGGTAACGATTAAATCCCCTTGTGCCTCTTCAAAACCGGCCATCAAAGCTGAGTGCTGGCCATAATTTCTGTTTAGCAATAGTGCAACGACCTTTGAGCCCTCTGCATTGGCTGCATCCACCAACATTTGTGCACTATTATCGCGGCTACCATCATCAACTAGAATAATCTCGTAATCACATTCTAGCTTTTCACAAGCACTAATTGTTCGTTGTAACAATTCATCAATGGATTCTTGTTCATTGAAAACAGGTATCACCACTGAAGTAAATTTAATTTTTTTATCTAGGTACACTGAGTTAAACCCCTATTTGATAATAGCGTTTATCGCATTAATTACCCTATCTACATCACTTAATTGCATATCAGGGAAAAGTGGTAATGAACAAATTCTCTCTGAATTCCATGTGCTGTTAGGTAATTGCGACGACAAATCGCCATAGGTTTCACGGTAATATTTTTGAGTATGAACAGCTCTAAAGTGTAACCCCGTGCCAATATCATGCTCCTTTAATTGAGCCATAAATTGATCACGGTTTAAGCCACATTTATCCGCTTCGACACGAACAATAAATAAATGCCATGCGTGCTGATAATCATAGCCTGAAGGTAATCCTAACGGCGTAACGCCATCAATATTGGCGAGCTGCTCGAGATAATAATTGGCTAATTCAGTGCGTTTGGCATTGATCTGATCTAATCGTTTTAATTGCGTCAGCGCTATTGCCGCATTAATATCAGCTAAATTATATTTAAATCCTGGAGCTAACACCTCTGCTTGAGGTGCTCGTCCTTGGGTTTGCCTGTCGAAGGCATCGACCCCCAAACCATGGAACTTCAATTGGCGAACCGCTTGTGCAAGCTCTGCATCATCGGTCACCAACATCCCCCCCTCTGCACAGGTCAAATTTTTAATCGCATGGAATGAAAAAATGGCAGTACCACGACTCCCGACATGCTCACCTTTATAATAGGTTCCTGCAGCATGGGCGGCATCTTCAATTAAATGCAGTTGATGCTTTTGGGCAATGTCTCTGATTGGATCTAGATCAATCGCCGCACCCGCATAATGAACAGGAATAATTGCTTTAGTTTTACTGGTAATTTTCGATTCTAGCTGCGCAATATCTAGCATCAATGTATCTTTATCAACATCGATAAAGACTGGCGTCGCCCCAATCAAAGTAATGAGATTAACCGTAGAGACCCAAGTCATAGATGGAGTAATGACTTCATCCCCAGGACCGATCCCTAATGAAAGTAAGCAGACATGCATTCCTGCAGTAGCACTGCTTAATGCAACCGCATGTTGTGCATTGATTGCTTCTGCAAAATCCTGCTCTAGTTGAGCACTTTTGGGTCCCGTAGTAATCCAACCAGATTTTAATACATCTGTTACAGCATTAATTTCTTCTGCTGTCATATTGGGTCGAGAAAAAGGCAAGAAACTCATAAAACAAATAATCCTTAATGCTGATGAGCCATTCCAGTATGAATACTCAATAGCAACACATGGAAATAAAAATCCGAAGTATTCTACAGGGTTATATCTAAAAAAACAGTCATAGACATGAGGTTGATGCTGCAGAAACCGAACTCAGTTCACACTTTAGTAACTTATTGCACTCAAAACACTTGTTAATCATTCATTAAGAATAGGTTAGATTATTGAAATTGAGAGTAAAATTATTAATTTTTGGATAGATGGATTGCTCTAATTAACAAGAAATCCATCTAAACAAAAAATCTTCAAGTTAGTACTCTGGTGTAGTGGTTAGCATTGCCACACCTGAATCAATTGCCGCCTGAGCAACTGCCTTGCCCACTTTAGGCAGTAAGCGCGGATCCATTGGTTTGGGAAGGACATATTCAGGACCAAAAGACAGTTGCTGGACATCTGGATAAGCTTTTAATACTTCGTCTAATACTGGTTCTTTAGCAAGGTCGGCAATTGCTTTAACGGCCGCAACTTTCATTTCAGTATTAATTTCAGTGGCTCTAACATCTAATGCTCCCCGAAAAATAAATGGGAAACACAATACATTATTCACTTGGTTAGGATAATCGCTTCTACCTGTACCAATAATGACATCATCTCGAGTGGCCTTTGCAAGTTCAGGTTTAATTTCTGGATCCGGGTTAGAGCAAGCAAAAATTACTGGCTTATCTGCCATCAATTTAACTGCTTCAACAGGTAATAAATTGGCCCCCGAAACACCTAAGAAAATATCTGCATCAATAATCACATCCTCTAATGTGCGTGCATCAGTATTATTGGCAAATAGTTTTTTATATTCATTTAGGTCTTCTCGACGGGTATGAATCACCCCCTTTCTATCCAACATATAGATGCGTTCCCTAACCGCACCACATTGAATGAGTAGCTCCATACAGGCTGTTGCTGCAGCCCCCGCTCCTAAGCAAACAATTTTAGCTTTGCTTATTTGCTTACCTTGAATTTCGAGAGCGTTCAGCAACCCAGCAGCTGTAACAATAGCGGTACCGTGCTGATCATCATGAAATACAGGGATGTTGCAGCGTTCAATTAACGCTTTTTCGATCTCAAAACACTCAGGTGCTTTGATATCTTCAAGATTAATACCGCCAAAAGTGTCACTAATATTAGCGACAGTATTAACGAAATCTTCCACCCCCTTGTGCTTCACTTGAAGATCTATCGAATCGATGTTCGCAAAACGTTTAAATAATAATGATTTGCCTTCCATAACTGGTTTTGAAGCAAGAGGGCCGAGGTTACCTAACCCTAAAATCGCGCTGCCATCTGAAATAACCGCAACCACATTACCTTTATTAGTATACTTGTAGGCATCATTAGCATCTTTAGCGATTTCCCTGACTGGCTCAGCCACTCCAGGGCTATAAGCCAACGATAAATCATAGGCACTTTCGGCAGCCGTAGTAATTTGAACAGATGTCTTGCCTGGTTGTGGGAATTGATGATAATCAAGCGCCTGCTGACGAAACTCGGTCATTCTTTCTAGCCTTTATAGGTTGCTTTATAAATAATATTATAGCTTACAATAACCTGTTAATCAGAGGTTGCAAGTCTTGGGCAAAACTTTTAACAAACTGAAAAACAAAAAATTATTTAATCCTAGTTTTAAAAAGAAAACAGAATAAAATTTTTGAAAAAATAACAAATTAATTTATTAGCCTGTTATATCAAGCCATTGTTTAAATGCATAAAAAAATAATATTTAACTCAAAAATGTAATTATCTTACGACCTTAATAAATTTATACTATTTTAAACAAAAAAAGCCAGCTAAGCTGGCTTATCTAGCGCTTTGTAAATTAGCGAGCGAGTTTAATCACTTCAGAAGAGGCAAGTAAAAAAGCGCCAACGCCATAAACATCAGTATCTTCTTGACGAACATGTCTAGGGTTATAGCCTGAAGGCTGTACAAAGCCTAGGCGGCCATCTGCATAAATATAACGAACAATAGACTGCCAACCTTGCTTAACCACAGGAAAATAGGTTTCTTTATCTAAGACACCATTATTAATTCCCCATGCTAATGCATACACAAAAAATGCAGAACCCGAGTTCTCTGGCATATCGTAGCGCTCAGGGTTTAGTAGCGATGAATGCCAACTACCATCTGCCTGCTGAGCTTTAGCTAGTGCCTTCGCCATCGTTCTAAGTAACTGCTGGTAATCTTGTTTTTTGTTACTCTTATCTGATAGCACCTCTAGCATTCTAGCCGCTGAAGCTGCCACCCAACCATTGCCCCGGCTCCAAAACACTTTCTTACCATAAGGATCTGGCTGACCAACAAAGCGGGAGTCACGGTACAACAGCCCCTCTTCCTTATCTAAAAAGGCATTGATGGTTGCCCAATATTCAGCTTCTGCAAATTGTAAATATTTTTCCTCACCTGTGGTCTTAGCCATGTGCATCCATACTGGCCCACCCATAAATAAGGCATCGATCCAAGTCCAACGTTCACGGCATATATTATCCAAAGTTAAACAACTCGGGTGAGACTCTTTATTGACAGTGGGCCAATTTTCATAAATATAATCTAAGCGCTGTTTTAAAGGTTTAAGGTCAATCTGGCCAGGATGATCATCATTCAAAGTCAAATAAGCTTGACCGGTCGTATAGTCATCGGCATCAAATACTCGCACTTCTACCTTGTAATTGGCTTTTTTAGCTTCATCTAAAATAAATTGTGTATATTTATCTGTATTCGCTTGTTTGCCCCACTGAGTCATCCCAATAGCCATGGTGCCCATTAACCAGCCACCAAAACTATAGCGAGAGGTGCCTTGAAAAGTCACTAATGGGCTTTGTAAAAATTCATCTTGGTGACGAATTTGCCAATCCGCGACTAAATTGGCGGCTTGAGTGACATTATCTTTTGAAAAATCTTGGCCAATTTCTGCCATAGGTGCAGCAACGGAAACCACATATGGAAGTGAATTCGGTGGTGGGAACATCGATTTTTCTTTTTTGAACTCTTGTGCTAAATCGATATCTCCCCCAGGATTGTGAGAAGCACCATCTGAACCACATCCCATCAATATACTAGAGCCGATCATCAAGCCCGCAAATAGCCTAATCTTAGACATACCGCTTTCCTTTTCAAACAATTTAAAGTTTATTGTGCAAATACCAATCGTGTCTTTAAAGTGAATTTACAAAACCTTACTTTTCTTATCTAAATATCAACACTTTGCAGCTATGAATACCACTACAATCTGATTTACAGATTAAATAGTTTCATATTTGGCACAGGACTCTTTATCAATCAATAGCGTTTCATATTTGAACAAAATAAATACAACAGTCAGACAGTCAGCTTCACTTTTGTATATAAAAGTGACATCTACTTTGATTTTAAGGACATCTTGTGAATAACTATATCATTCCTAACCTAGCCAATGCTTGTGATGTACTTATTGCATTAACTCATACCCATGAGGGAATGAGTGCAGTGGAAATGAGTAATAAGTTCAGCCTGCCTAGAACCACCGTTTTTAGAATCCTTAAAACTCTAGAGAAACACCACTTAATTGAAAAGCAGGGTAAAATTTTTGTTTGTGGTCCAAATTTAATTCGGATGGGAATAAATCTAGTTAACTCCAATAAATTAAAAGAAAAATCATTACCCGTGTTACAGCATATTGCGCAACATACAGGCTTTACCGCTCATGTAGTGGTGCCAAATGGAAATAAATCCCTGATCTTAGAGGTTGTCGATAGTTCAAGTGCTTTGAGAGTAGCCTCTAGACCTGGTTCATTAGCAGATCTCCATTGTTCAGCAAGCGGTAAACTATTTCTTTCTCATCTTTTTTATAACCAATTAGAACAAGTGCTGGAGCTGCCATTGATGCAACGCACCACCGCCACCATCACAGATTTAGAGCTGTTAAAAAAAGAATTGGCTCGAGTCGAAGAACTTGGCTATGCCATTGATAACCTTGAGTACAATGACAATGTGAGGTGTTTAGCGGTTCCTGTTCGCGATAACAATGGTCAAGTCGTAGCGGCGATTGGTATTACCGCACCGGCAATGACCTTCAAGCTGGCTGATATCGCTAGCATTGCAAGTTTTTTAAAAGAAATGGCAATTAAATTATCCTTTTCTACCTTCTATAAAGGCCAGTAATATGAAACATCAAAAACTAAAACTATTATCTGCAACACTTGCTGCAACTTTGCTAAGCGCTTGTGGCAATTCAAATCCACAAATAACTTTGATTAACTCCGCTAATTTTGACCGTAATCAAGAAATCGTTGAAGTTTCTTATAAGCAATTAAATATCAATGCAAAATTTGCAGGCTCTGTTGTTGATAGCAATAACAACGCCATTGCTTATCAACATGTAGATACAGACTTTGATGGCCAAACAGATGCCATCCTATTCCAAGCTGATATCGCAGCCAATGCCAGCTCTAATTATGCGCTATCAAACCAAACGAGCAATGTCGAAGTAGCCAATAAAGCTCAGGGCATGTATGTAAAAGAACGTGCCGATGATTTTGCTTGGGAAAATGATCGCATTGCCTATCGTATGTATGGCCCAGCCATGACAGGTATGGTTCATGGTGGAATTGATGTATGGACCAAAAGTGTTGATGAAAATATTCTTGAGCACTGGTACACCCTTAATAGCCAGGGCCAAGACTACCATGTTGACCGCGGCCAAGGATTGGATTTCTACCATGTAGGTAAAGCTTTAGGCCCAGGTGGCACGGCAATTATGCATGATGGCAAATTGGTTCACTCCGATGTTTACGCCGACTGGAAAATCATTAACCCAGGCCCTTTACGGGTGACTTTCGAGTTAAGCTACAAACCGTTTGATGTTGCTGGCACCGCTGTCAGCCAACGTAAAATCATCAGCCTTGATAAAGGCACATTCCTAAGTCACTTTACCAACATAGTGGAGTTTAATGGCGAGTCACTTGACCTTGCCTATGGTATTTATACCCATAACGATGTCGCCCAAGAACACAAACTACAGGGCTTGATGACCATGCAATGGCAGGGCCCATATGGTGACAACGGCAGTAATGGTGAGCTTGGTACGGCTGTGATTGCTCTCTCCGATACTGATGCTAAGGCCATCACCTATGGCCAAGACGGTGAAAAATATGACCCACATCATTTATACGTTTCAACAGTCAAGAGCGGTGAAGCCGTTAGTTACCTTGCCGGTGCCGGTTGGAGTAAAAGCAAATACTTCAGCGATGCCGCTAGTTGGTATAACTATGTTGAATCAGCAAATAACAAGCTAGCCCAACCAATTGAAGTATCAGTAAAACTATAATGACTAATAGTCCTGACAATCGAGTTGCCATCGGTATTGATATCGGTGGCACTTATATCAAATACGCGCTAATCAGTGCTAACGGTGAAATTATCTTTAATGATGAAGTACCTACTGAAGCCACTAATAAGCAGCAGGTACTTGATAACATTTATTTGTGCATAGACACGGCGACCACTGAAGCTCACAAACAACACTTTCAAGTTGCCTGTATTGGGATTGGTTCTCCAGGTGTGGTCGATCAAAGCGCCGGTGTGCTAGTGGGCTGTTCCAATAATATTGATGGCTGGTCAAACGTACCCTTAAAGGCCTTGGTCGAAGATTATGCCGGCGTTGCGGTATACCTTGATAATGACGCTAATTTAATTGGTGTTGGTGAAGCCATATATGGTGCCGCTAAAGATGCTGAGTACACCATTTTTGTCACCTTAGGCACTGGGATTGGTGGCGCTATTTTACAAAATGGCCAACTGTATCGTGGCCGCGCTAATGCTGGTTCTGAATTTGGTTGCATGATGATGCCCCAAGCCAATGGCGAAGTGGTGATGTGGGAAGCATTAGCCTCTGCTAAGGCGATGGTGGCTCGCTATCAGCAGCTTGATGGCAATACTAAGCCGATATACAACGGTAAGGTCATGTTTGAGCAGTACCACCAAGGCTGCGCTATTGCTAAGCAAGCAATTGATGAGAACTGCTTTCTAGTCGGACTCGGCATTGCCAATCTGATTAATATTTTTAATCCCGATAAACTCGTCATTGGCGGTGGGGTATCGGAAGCGGGACAGTTTTATATAGATAACATTGCCACCCAAGCAAAAATTTACGCCCAACCTGAATGCATTGAAGGCGTTACCATTTGTGCAGCTGAACTTGGTAATAAAGCGGGCTTTTTAGGCGCGGCCTTTCAAGCCTTCCAACAGATTTAATAACAACAATAGGGAGCGAGATCATGTCTCGAAGTTATGCAACGGTAGTCTTAGTAATGTTAACGTTTTTCGTTATCTCATTTATTACCAATATTTTAGGAACACTTAATCCACTGGTCGCCGAAAGCTTTAATTTGGGCCCAGCCACCACCGGCTTACTAGCACTATTTTTCTTCTTTGCTTACGGTGTTTTTTCCATGCCAGGCGGTATGCTTTACGAAAAGTTCGGCTCAAAAACCATGATGGCAGCGGCATTTGTTGTCTCTGGTCTAGGTGGTTTGCTGGTCGCCATCGCGCCATCATTTGTGACCTTTGCCATTTCACTGTTCTTAATTGGCTCAGGCATGGCGCTGCTGCAGGTGGTGATCAACCCTATGTTGCGCACAGCAGGTGGTGAAGAAAACTTTGCCTTTTTCTCTGTTGCTGCTCAACTTGCATTCGGCGCCGCTTCATTTGTGGCACCACTAGTATTCCAAAACCTAGTAATCAATATTCAACAAGGTACTGCTGAAGGTGCTTTCCTATCGAGTGTTACCGCTATGATCCCTCGCGTCGATCTAGCTTGGTTATCCATGTACTGGCTATTTGCAGTGGTTGCCATTGCCATGCTAGTGATCGTCATGCTGTTTAAATTCCAAAAGGTGACTTTAGCCGAAGACGAAAAGTCAGGCACTGTTAAACAATACATAGCGATGTTTAAAGACAAAACCATCTTGGCCTTTTTCTTTGGTATTTTCTGTTATGTGGGCACCGAGCAAGGGGTTTCATTCTGGATTTCACAATTCCTTGTGGATTACCATGGTTTAGATGCGGTTAATGATACTCCTGCGGTACTGTCAAATTTCTGGCTATACATGACCATTGGTTGTTTCTTTGGTTTAGTGCTATTAAAAGTTCTAGATTCAAAAATCGTTCTACGCGTATTTACCATTGCGACCATGGTTGCACTGGTTGCAGCGTTAACAGGTGATGCAGAAATTGCGGTTATGGCCTTCCCATTTGTGGGCTTCTTTATCTCTGTTATGTGGTCAATTATTTTCTCACTCGCACTCAACTCTGTTAATGCCCACCATGGTGCTTTTGCCGGGGTGTTATGTACCGGCATTATCGGCGGCGCACTCTTCCCACCTGTGGTTGGCTTTATCGCTGAGTTATCTAACTTGAAAGTTGGCCTATTCTTTATGCTGGTACCTATGGCTTACATCCTATCTATTAGCTTCTGGGCTAAGCCATTAATCAGCAACAAAACCATTTTCGATAAAGAGCCGGCTACCGAGCAAGCTTAATATTGATACATTAGGAGCAAATAATTGCTCCTAATAAAAAGCCCCAGCAACTGTTAACCGAGTTGCTGGGGCTTTTTATATAAATTTAATTGATTAGTTACTTAGGTAAGTCGCTTTAGATAGGGCAATAGCAGACTCTTTAACAATGGCCGCGACCATCTCTATTTGTGACTTCTGGAAAGATACAGCCGGGGCAGTAATACCAATCGCCGCTACCACTACCCCTCTGGCATCACGAACTGGCGCTGCTAAACAGCGGATATCTTCATGATACTCTAGTTCGTCTACGGCATAGCCTTTTTCTTCGATACTGGCTAATTCTTTATCTAAAACATCCATTTTAGTAATGGTATTAGCCGTTAACGCTTTCATACCAGCCCGGCCTAAAATTTCATGTCGCTCATTGTAATAAATATGCGCTAAGAAAATTTTTCCTGTACCCGAGCTATGCAAGTAAGCCAAAGTGCCTGGTCGTGAAGAAGCTCTTAATGCTCTTGGACTATCAACCACCTCGACGATTAATGCCGAGTCACCATTAGGAACTGCGACATGGGCTGTATGGCCTGTGGTTTTAGCTAGATGTTGCAAGATTGGTAATGATTTTTCACGCAAACGATTAGAATTAACTAAATGTATCCCCATGCGAATCATCGTTGATCCACAATTATAATACTTGCCTTTTTTCTCAATCATTTGCTGATGCTCTAGGGTTTTTAAAATCCTAAAGACAGTGGTTCTTGGTAGATTGAATTGGTGTGCTATTTCGATTGCACTCATCCCTTCTTCTTGCTCAGATAAAGCAATCAGAATAGAGCATGCATTCGATAGATTCGGAATGATGTAATCGCTCATAAGTTCCCTTTTAATTCGCTTTTAATTTTTATAGTTAGCGAGTAAACCCAACATCAAAAGAAACATTACGTTAACATTTGAACACATTGTTTTACATTTAGAACTGTACTCCGAATACTTGAAAAAAAAAAGGGCTTTAAAGCCCTTTTGTGTAAAATATCTTCAGCATGATTTCGCTGCAATTATGACCTTTGTCTTACCGCTTCGAATAAGCAAATTCCTGTTGCCACTGATACGTTTAAGCTAGAGACTAAACCCGCCATTGGGATTGAGATTAAGGTATCGCAATGCTCTTTAGTCAACCGCCTTAAACCTTTTCCTTCAGCACCCATTGCAATGGCAATGCCACCCCTTAGGTTAGCTTGATATAAAGTCGAGTTTGCTTCACCTGCCGCCCCTAAAATCCAAATGTTTTGCTCTTGCAGTTGACGCATTGTACGGGCTAAGTTGGTAACACTATATAGGGGGACGACTTCAGCCGCACCGCAGGCCACTTTGCGCACAGTTCCTGTTAGCCCAACAGATTTATCTTTAGGTACAATGACACCATCGACTCCCGCCGCGTCAGCACTTCTTAAACAAGCACCTAAATTATGCGGATCTGTGATCCCATCTAAGATCAATAATAGTGGCTGGGGTTTTTGCTTCAGAAGTAAATCAAGGTCATGCTCATTTAACAATGCTTGCTCGGTAATGCATGCAACCACGCCTTGATGTTGAGTACTATTCGCCTTTTCATCTAAGAACTTACGATTACAAACTTGTGGCTTAATGCCAAATTGCTGTGCTTTGTTGATCACAGATTCTAAGCGCTCATCTGCTCGACCTTTTAGTGTCCAAAGTTCTAATACTATCTCTGGTTGACGAGTCAATATTGCTTCAATGGCATGCAAGCCAAAAACAATTTGCTTTTTCATTTATTTCTTTCTCTTTAACTTTTTACGCATCGAACCACTCGAGTCTTTACGCTTATGTCTTCTACTGCCTCGTCCTTGATCCGTTGTTAACTTTTTATCATTACTCGATTGAGCTTTTCTTGGTACGGATTTAGAAGCCAACTCTCCTGTAGCCTCATTGACTAACCCCAAATCGATTTGCCTATCATCCAAGTTAACCGCTAACACTCTTACCATAATTTTATCACCAATTCGGAAAACACGATTAGAGTTTTCACCACGCAAGGTTTGTTTAGCACCATCAAAGTGATAATAATCACCCGCTAGCGAAGAAACATGAATCAAACCATCAATGAATAATTCTTTTAATCTCGCAAAAAAACCAAAACTGGTAATAGAAGCAATATTGGCTTCAAAATCTTGGCCTACGTGATCCTGCATGTATTCACACTTTAGCCAATCGCTGACATCACGTGTGGCCTCATCAGCGCGACGCTCTGTCATCGAACATTGAATGCCTAATTCATCGAGCTCATCTGCGTCATATAAATAACCTCCGCTGCTGGTCCAATTGGCACTAAGTTCAGCCCCATTTTGCTGTGCTAACTGCTTTTCATACAAATACCGAATGGTACGATGAAGCTGCAAATCCGGATAGCGTCTAATTGGTGATGTAAAGTGTGCGTATCTGTCTAAAGCTAATCCAAAATGACCATCATTATCTGGACTGTAGACCGCCTGACGCATTGAACGGAGTAACATCACTTGTATAAGTTCAGCATCATCTCGCTCTTTTACTTTTTCCAGTAGCTCGGCATAGTCCTTAGGTGCGGGGTCAAGACCGCCATTTAGCACTAACCCTCGCTCTGCCAAAAACGATTTATAGCTAGTTAGTTTCTCTTCGGATGGGCTGTCATGAACTCGATATAACGTTTCCGCTTTATGATTTTCGACAAATTGGGCCGCCGCCACGTTAGCCATGATCATGCACTCTTCAATAATCTTATGGGCCTGATTGCGTGTCCTAGGCACGATTGATTCAATGCGTTTTTGCTCATTAAACAAAAACATCGTTTCCTCAGTTTCAAAACCAATAGCACCACGCTGAGTTCGAGCCTGATCTAGGGTTAAATATAAAGATTGCAATGCCTGTAAGTGGGGCATTAAAGCATTATCAAAATCTATAGATTGACCCACTTCTAATGCTTGATGAACTTGAGTATAAGTGAGGCGAGCATGGGAGTGCATCAGAGCTGGATAAAACCTATAATCAGTAAGTTTTCCAGAGCCAGAAACGGTCATTTCTGCCACCATGCATAAGCGATCAACCAAAGGGTTTAATGAGCATAAACCATTAGACAATTGTTCCGGCAGCATCGGGATCACCTGAGAGGGAAAATAAACAGAATTTCCACGCGCTAGGGCTTCCTCGTCAAGTGCTGATCCTTTTTTGACATAATGACTGACATCAGCAATTGCTACCCAAAGTTGCCAACCACCACTTTTATTAGGTTCACAGTAAACAGCATCATCAAAATCTCTGGCATCCTCACCATCAATCGTCACTAATGGTAAATGTCGAAGATCTATTCTGCCGACTTTATCTTGTTCACTGACCTCAGAACCAATACGACGCAATAACTTGGCAATTCTGGCATTCCAGTTATGGGGTAAATCGTGATTTCTAAGGGCGATTTCAATTTCCATACCTGGAGCATGTTGCTCACCCAAGATCTCCACAACCTTAGCTTTAGCGCTCATAAATTGGGTTGGTCTTTGGAGCAGCTCAATGACCACAATATCATTATGGCGGGCACCATTACGCTGATCAGACTCAATTAAGATATCTTGTGTAATACGCTTATCATCAGCCTTAACAAAGCCTATTTTCCCATCAAGCATGAAGCGTCCGACAATTGCGGCTTTACGCTCATCAATAAGTCTGATGATACGGCATTCTTGTCGTCCTTTATTCGCAAAGCCAACCGCTTGAGCCAAAACTCTGTCACCATGGAAATACTTTTGCATATGGCGCTGGTTAATAAAAAGATCTTTTTCACCACTGTCTTGCTTTAAAAACCCGAAGCCATCCCGATGACCAATAATGGTACCCTTAATTAAATCCATGCGCTCCGGCAGGCCATAGCTATGATTGCGGGTATAAACAAGCTGCCCGTCTCGCTCCATCGCCCTTAGACGGCGGCGCAGGCCCTCCCACTGTTCTTCATCTGCTATTTTGAAGAACTCACCAATTTGTTCTCGGGATAAAGGCGCTGGTTGGGATTGTAAATATTCGAGAATGTACTCTCGAGAAGCGATAGGGTTGTCGTATTTTTGTTGTTCACGTTCTAAGTGGGGATCTTTGCTCATTCAAGTGGCCGAAGTTAATTTTTAAAAGGCAATAGCCTCACAAGTTATCTGTAAAGCCAATTAAACCTTAGTATAACTGTTTTAATTAATTTATGTTTTTCTATCTCAGCTTACTAGCCGCCGCTAACTAAAGCTGTAGGGATATTTTGGCGTAATTGCTTTAACACTGCGTCAACTTGCTGCTTTTCTGATTGCGAATTAAATACGCGTTGGTTCAATAGTTTATAAATATTGAGGTAATCTTGCTGCCAGCCTTTGCCTTGGTCTTGTAAACTCCATTTTGCCCACAACAATTGCGCCTCAAGCGACCCTGAAGAAGAAGCCAAGCGTATGTAAATACGACTCTTAGAAGGATCTTTACTGACAAAATCACTATCTCGATAATAGTGGGCGAGTTTGATCATTGCCTCTGGCAAACCCTGCTCAGCTGCTGAACTCATCAATTTTATACCCATTAAAACATTTTTATTGGTGCAGGTGCCTGTTAACAGCATTCTTGAGTATAAATATTGAAATGGCGGACGTTGCATCACCTTTGCCCTAGCCTCAATATCACGAGTTAGCTGACAATCATCTAAGCGTACCTGCTGCAACTCCTTACCGGATCTTATTAATTGCAGCAGTTGAGAATGACTATAAATCTCAATTGGACGCATTTCTGCAAAAGAGTAACAACTAAAAATAGCCAGAAATACAAATATGATGCGCATGTTCGCAGGGTCCTTTGCGGGTATTACTATTTATTATCGGCAAGGGTAAGAATAATCTTTAGGAAAAATCAAGGTAAAAAAAAGGCTGCTATAGCCAGCAGCCTTTTTATTAACTGAAATGATTACGCAAAAGGATGACGTAAAATCATTGTTTCGTTACGGTCTGGGCCAGTCGACACAATATCAATTGGAGTGCCTAATAATTCTTCTACTCGTTTGATGTAGTCTAATGCCGCTTGTGGAAGCGCATCCATTGATTTGGCACCAAAGGTTTCTTCTTGCCAACCAGGCATATACTCAAATACCGGTTCAACTTGTTCGTAACCTTCTGCTGCCATTGGTGGCACTTCTTCAATACGACCATCTGGGTATTTGTAACCCACGCAGATACCCACTTTCTCAAGGCCATCAAGTACGTCAAGCTTAGTCAAACATAGGCCCGTAATAGAGTTGATTTGTACCGCTCTACGCATTGCTACCGCATCTAACCAACCAGGACGACGCTTACGGCCTGTAGTCGCACCAAATTCATGGCCTTTAACACCAAGATGCTCACCAATTTCATCATCTAATTCAGTTGGGAATGGACCCGCCCCAACACGAGTCGTATATGCTTTGGTAATACCCAATACATAATCTAGGTGGCATGGGCCAAAACCAGAACCTGTTGCAACGCCACCAGCAGTGGTGTTTGAAGAGGTCACATATGGGTAGGTTCCGTGGTCAATATCTAAAAGAGTACCTTGAGCGCCTTCAAACAGAATTGAATCACCATTTTTACGAGCTTGATCCAGCGTCTCAGTCACATCAATGACCATGGCTTTTAAAGTGTCTGCTAAGGCTAGCGCATCATCAAGGGTTTGCTGATAATCAACCGCTTCAGCACCAAAATACTCTGTCAGCATAAAGTTATGATATTTCATAACTTCTTTTAATTTCTCTGCGAACAGTTCAGGGTTAAATAAATCACCAACACGCAAACCGCGTCGAGCAACTTTATCTTCATAAGCTGGGCCGATACCACGACCAGTTGTGCCAATCGCTTTCTTACCTCGAGCCGCCTCACGAGCCATATCAACAGCCACATGGAATGGTAAAATTAGCGGACAAGCTTCAGAAATAAATAGACGCTCTTCCACTGGGATGCCACGCTCTTTAAGCATGTTCATCTCTTTCATCAGTGCATCTGGTGCTAGCACAACACCATTTCCGATAACGCATTTTACGTTATCACGAAGGATACCTGATGGGATCAGGTGAAGAACAGTTTTCTCGCCATCAATAACCAGTGTGTGTCCAGCATTGTGGCCACCTTGATAGCGAACAACGTATTGTGCGTTTTCAGTTAGAAGGTCAACAACCTTACCTTTACCTTCGTCACCCCACTGGGTGCCGAGAACAACTACATTTTTACCCATGATCAGCTTTCTGTTGCGATATTAAAGCGCGAGTTTAGCAGATCTCTGCAAGATCTTCATAATCTTTATGAAAAAATGTGCATTAAATTCACTTTTAAAGCTTGCAGCTGATAGCCAAATCAACACGCTATGAACGTTTATCATGCCCTTAAAGTTATACAGAAAAAGCCAATAACAACCTATAAAAAAGCCCACCAATGGTGGGCTTTGTTAAAACATTTTAGATTTATTTACCTTGCTTATCCTTCATGAAACGGAAGAATTCACTGTCAGGACCTAAAATAAGTACATCATCTTTGGATGCAAATGAGCTTTGATAAGCATCCAGTGAACGCAAGAAGGCAAAGAACTCTGCATCTTTAGTATAACTTTCTGCATAGATTTTGGCAGCTTGGGCATCGCCATCACCTCGAGTCGTTAAGGCTTTTCGCTGTGCATCTGCAATCATTACCGTGATGGTTGCATCAATATTGGCCTTAATGACCTCAGCTTTTTCCTTACCTTCTGAGCGGTGCTCTTTGGCAACGGCTTGACGTTCAGCTCGCATACGCTGGAAAATTGAATCAGATACTTCACGAGGTAAGTTGATTTGCTTAACTCGAACATCAATAATTTCAATACCCAAACTAGAAGCACTGTCAGAAACACTTGTCAGTGCTTCTTGTTGCAACTCATCACGACTGCCCGATACAATTTCTTTAATCGTACGGGTACCAAACTCACTGCGAAGGCCGTTGTTGATTTTTGACTCAAGTAGTGAAGCAGCCATCAGACGGTTGCCACCGTTGGTAGTTAAATAAAACTTTTCAAAGTCTAAAATGCGCCATTTAACATATGAATCAACAATCAAATCTTTCTTCTCAGATGTCACAAAGCGATCAGGATTGCCATCCAAAGATTGAATTCGAGCATCCATAAAACGCACTTTATCTACCAAAGGCGCTTTAAGCTGCAAACCCGGCTCATAAACCTTTACTTGGTCGCCTTCTTTCACTAATTGACTGAAGCGAGATACAACCGCACGCTCACCTTCATTAACCACAAAGACACTATTCATGGCGAGCAAAAGCACCGCACCAAGGATAACTAATCTAAATACATTCATTATTAATCTCTCCCTTGACGAGCTGTACGAGACTCACGCGATTGTGAATAAGGGTTGACCGGATCAGCTACTGAATTTTGTACAGGGTAGTTGACTCTAGGCGACGCCACAGACTGACTAGGGTTAGCTTTATTGATTAATTTATCCAGAGGAAGGTACATCATGTTGTTACTATTGTTGTTATCAATAAGTACCTTTGAAGTATTACCAAAAACTTCAGCCATGGCTTCAATGTATAGGCGTTCACGAGTAACCTCAGGGGCAGCTCTATACTGAGGCAATAATTGCTCAAACTTAGCAACTTTACCCATAGCTTCTAAGATAATACGCTCTTTATAAGCATTCGCCTCTTGCTCCATACGCTTTACTTGGCCACGAGCAATAGGCTCACGTTCACGGGCGTAGGCTTGTGCCTCTTGAACATAACGCTCTTCATCTTCTTGAGCGGCAATCGCATCATCGAAAGCTTGTTTAACTTGCTCAGGTGGTCGTGCTGGTAAGAAGTTGATATCAGAAATCATCAGGCCGAGGTTATAAGGTTCGATGATACGCTCTAATTCCACGCGCGTATCTTGGCGTACTTTTTCACGCCCCGTAGTCAAAATATCATCCATTTTGGTATGACCGATGACATAACGGAGTGCACTGTCCATGGCTTCGCTAAGGCTTTCATTAGCATCGGTTGCACTGAACAAGTACTGGCGTGGGTCAGTGATCTTGTATTGAACTTCCATTTCAACATCAACTACGTTTTCATCTTCAGTCAACATCTGCCCTTGGGCGCGCTTTGAATAAACGTTGTTAATGTTTACTGGAATAATTTCTTCTACAAAAGTCATTTTCCAGCTTAAACCGGGCTCAACTAGACCACTATATTGGCCGAAGGTTAATCTGACCCCTCTTTCGGCTTCATTGATAGTATAAAAACCAGAAATCACCCAAATAAGCAGAGCAACTACCAGCCCTACGATTAAGCCAAAGCCGCTGACGTTGTTGCCACCGCCAAATTTTTGACCGACATTCTTTAGAATTTCATCAATATCTGGTGGTCCTTGGTTTTTACCATTACCACCGTTTCCCCAAGGGTCATTGCCCTTATTACCGGGCTCATTCCAAGCCATTTAACACTCCATCGAGTTAATTAAGAATTATGTTCACTACTTTACCAGTCTACATTGCCTGGATAAAGTGTTCTAGTTCGCCATCAGACTGCTTTAGCAGTCTCTGCCAATCAATATCGTTTATACGTATTGCGACGACGCATTGGCCCAATTCATCGTAGCTATGGTGTTCAACCACTTCTAATTCAAATAACCAAGACAGATAGTTGCCTTTTTCAGGAGGCAGCACCAGGGTTAATTCTGAAACTAATTTTCCAAGTAACTTGCTCAGTGCTAGCTCTATCAGCTCTAAACCTTGATTTTTCTGAGCCGATATCCACACCCTGATTGGTTGACCTTTATCATCATAGTCAATTCTAGGCTGAGTATCAGGATGTAAGTCAATCTTATTGCATATTAGCAATTGTTGTTGGTCAGCACCAAGTTCATCAAGAACGATATTTACCGCAGCGATATTGTCACCCATATTGTCGTCAGCACAATCGACTACATGCAACAAAATATCTGCTTCTTGAGTTTCTTGAAGAGTGGACTTAAAAGCAGCCACAAGGTCATGAGGTAAATGTCTAATAAACCCTACTGTATCGGCTAAAACACAAGGACCAACATCTTTAATTTTGACTCTTCTTAAGGTCGGATCAAGCGTGGCAAATAACTGGTCGGCAGCATAAACTTCTGAATTTGTAATTTGATTAAATAATGTCGATTTACCGGCATTGGTATAACCAACTAAAGACAAAGTGGGCACTTCTTTACGCATTCTTGCGCGTCGACTTTGTTGTCGCTGTTTCGACACTTTCGTTAATCGACCCTGAATACTTTTTATTCTTTCTCTTAAAAGCCTTCTATCCGTTTCAAGCTGAGTTTCACCAGGTCCCCTTAGGCCAATACCGCCTTTCTGACGCTCAAGGTGAGTCCAACCTCTAATTAAGCGCGTTGACAGGTGCTTTAACTGAGCAAGCTCAACTTGCAATTTACCTTCATGGGTACGGGCTCTTTGCGCAAAAATATCCAAAATCAAAGTTGTCCTGTCTAACACTCGACAATGGAATAACGCTTCAAGATTACGCTCTTGTCCAGGGGATAAGGCATGATTAAAAATCACTACATCAGCTTCAACAGCACTAACAACTGCTGCAATCTCTGCTGCCTTGCCGGAACCAACAAAATATTTGGGATGCGGAGCTTTTCTGCTAGCAGTAATCACTTCTAATGCATTTGCACCAGCAGAGCTCACAAGTAACTCTAGTTCAAGTAGATCTTCACGATTGGTTTCATCGGGAAAATCGATATGGACAAGTACAGCTCTTTCGCCTGCCTCATAACGATCAAACAATTAATTTTCTCCTAGAAAGGGAAATCTTACAAAGATTATTGATTTCCTGATTCCGGATCCATCATTGGTGAACCATAACCCACCGGTTGTGATGAAGCCTGTCCAGAACTTGGCTGAGCAGTACCCACTTGCAATGGACGTGATGGAACAACGGTTGAGATAGCATGTTTATACACCATCTGGGATACGGTATTTTTTAATAAGATCACGAACTGATCAAAAGACTCAATCTGGCCCTGTAGCTTAATACCATTAACGAGGTAAATAGACACAGGTACACGTTCCCTGCGTAATGCATTTAAAAATGGGTCTTGTAAAGATTGCCCCTTAGCCATAACTTGTATTCCTTATTTTTAGTATTAATAACAAAGACTTTTAATGCTGCAATTACAAGTATTATACAGCAGTCAATATTTTGCTAGTTAATTGATTTAACTATTTGATATAAGTTTTTCTTATCACCAGTATTTAACCAAGTTAAATCAGGCCAACTACGCAACCAAGTGATTTGTCTTTTTGCTAATTGACGAGTAGCAGCGACGCCCTTGTCAAACATCTGCTGCTCATCAAATTCACCCTCTAAGTACTGCCAACACTGCCTATAACCCACACAGCGCATAGATGGCATATCTAAATTAAGATCTCCTCTGGCCATTAGCGCTCTGACCTCATCAACAAAGCCCTGATCCAGCATTAACTGAAACCGTTCAGCGATTCGCTGGTGCAGAATTTTTCTGTCTTCTGGCACAATCGCAAATTGCAAGAACTCATAGGGTAAAGGCTCGGACTTGGTTGCTGTCAACTCTGTCAGGCTTTTACCCGATATTCGATAAACTTCCAATGCTCGAGAAAGTCTTTGTGGGTCATTAGGATGTATTCTGGCAGCACTTGTTGGATCGATCTCGGACAAATGTCCATGTAATACTTCCCAACCTAACTTTTCTGCTTCTTTCGCTATTTGTAGACGTATCTCCTCATCGGCTGCGGGCAAAGGTGATAATCCTTCAATTAATGCCTTAAAATACATCATTGTGCCGCCGACCAGTACAGGGATCCTGCCTTTTGCGTGACTTTTTTCAATCAACTCAATAGCATCTTTGCGAAAATCTGCCGCTGAATAACTTTCCTTTGGATCCAAAATATCAATCAATGCATGGGGCGCCAATTGCAACTCCTGGGCATCAGGTTTTGCTGTGCCAATATCCATCTCTTTGTATATCAATGCCGAATCGACTGAAATAATATCGCACGGAAACTGCTGCGCTAACTCAATGGCTAGTGCTGTTTTTCCTGAGGCTGTTGGCCCCATTAAGCAAATAACTTGTGGCTTGGAATTCAATGCTCTGCCTCAAAAATTAATTGTTGCCAAGGTAATGGTTTGGCCTTAGCCACACACTCATGTTGAATCGATTCTGGCAGATTTTTATATTGTTGCCAAAGTTGTCCTGGGTCTGCGATAGTAACGCTAAGCTTCGCTAACCACAGACAGAAATCAAATTTAGGTTGCTCAACTAACTGTTCAAACAACTCAGTTATAGCGTGGACTATATCGGTTGATTTCATTAGCTTTGGCACTTTCTTGACGATGATATGGTTATTATGGAGACTCATTTCAAGTCCTGCTTGAGTTAACAGGCTTGAATGTTGCTCGAGTAACTCAAGCCAAGCTTGCTCTGCCACCATTCTTACAGGCAGCAATAATGGTTGCCCAATAATTCCTTGTGGCCATTGTTGTTGTAACTGATAATAATGAACACAAGTTGCAACATCAGCAATGGCTAATAAATTTAATTTTGCCTCATCCACCAATACAAAAAAACGATTAGCTAACACCGGCACACTTGGTTGGGGGATCTCAGCCTGATAGCTTGCCTGCATCAATTGCTGGTATCCCTCAGCTTTAGCAACATCTAATTGCTCTACTTTGGCCCTTGGGGAAACAGCATATGGATTTCGCTCTCTATGGCCCCCCGAATAAGCCGTTGTCAAATCTTCAGAGACAGATGGCGAATTTGTTTGTAAAGGGGTGATATAGCTCGGTGTCAATATCTCAGCTTCAGGAGCTTGCCAGACCTCACCTGTTTCGGGATCAAATTGCTCTGCAGGTGATGGTAATTGTGACTGTTGCTCTAACACTGAGACGAGTGCTTGAACAATAAAATCATGCACAATGCGAGCTTGATGAAAACGCACTTCATGTTTAGCAGGATGAACATTTACGTCAACTTCAGCTGCCGGCAAACGCAAAGCTAAAACATAACCACAGGCGGCCTCAATGCCCCGTTGACTGAATGCTTGTTTAATTCCATGATTGAGCAATTTATCACGCACAACTCGGCCATTAACATAAAAAAACTGATTAACGCTTGTGCTTGAAGGTGTTGCTTCCACAAAGCCACTCAGATGTAAATCATGGTGATCGCAATCAATCGCTAAAGCATTATCTGCAAAAGCTTTACCGCATACTTGGGTCAATCTTTGTAGTTGCTGTTTGGGGTCCAAAGCCGGCCGATATTGACGAATAATTTTATCATTATGGCGCAGGGTGAAATGAACATCTTGCTTAGCAAATGCTGCCCGCTTTAACCAATCATCAATATGGGTAAATTCTGTTTTTTCACTTTTTAAAAAGCGTCTTCTCGCTGGCGTATTAAAAAACAAGTCAACAACGTCAATAGTGGTTCCGACTGGATGGGCACAAGGCTGAATTTTAACCTGCATATCTCGGCCTTCGGCTATCGCCTGCCATGCTTGAGTCTGTTCAGCAGTCCTAGAACTTAATGTTAATCGAGATACTGAGCTAATACTGGCTAAAGCCTCACCTCGAAACCCAAAGCTGGCAATTTTGTCTAAGTCATCAAGTGCATTAATCTTACTCGTTGCATGCCGAGCTAAAGCAAGCTGCAACTGATCTTCAGGGATCCCTTTGCCATTATCCTTGACTCTTATTCTTTTCGAGCCTCCCCGGGCAATATCAATATCGATCCGTGTTGCGCCTGCATCAATACTATTTTCAACTAACTCTTTAACAATTGATGCCGGCCGCTCTACTACCTCACCAGCAGCAATTTGATTGGCTAATTGTTGTGACAAAATACGGATCATTAAGAAGCTTTCCTTGGGATTTGCAAACTCTGGTTTATTTTAACCAGGTTAGATTTAAGGTTATTGGCCTTCTTGATTTGCGCCACACTAACACCATAACGACTGGCGATCACACTCAATGATTCTCCTCGAGCCACCTTATGGATAAGACTAGTGTTATTCGCCAAATAAGTGCCCGCTGGAGGAAACTCCCTGTAATAGCCCACCACCGCACCATGCAGTGCTTTGGCTAACTTTTTCTGATACCAACCAGATTTCAAAAGCTTTTCTTCATTAGGGTTAGAAATGAACCCAGTTTCCACTAAAATACTCGGTATATCTGATGACTTTAAAACCCCAAAAGAAGCGTATTGAGGCTTTTTCTTATGCATTTTAGCGACTTTCGCCATAGCATTATGCAGTCTTTGGCCAACCTCGGCACTTACCGCCCTAGAATTGTTCATATTCATATCTAAAATGGTTTGCAATAAATAGCCTTCTGAATCTGAACTTTCTATGACTTCTGCAGCTCCCCCTAGCAACTCTGAGTGCTTTTCTTTGTCTTCAAATAAACGTCCCAATTCGGTATTAGCTCTGCGACTGGACAAAAGCCAAACTGATGCTCCCCTAGGTTTCGGGGAGGTAAACGCATCCGCATGAATCGACAGCAATAAATCTGCTTTCTGTTTTCTAGCCCTAACACTTCGACCATTTAGGTCAATATAGTAATCTCCACTGCGAATCAGTACACCTTTTAACCCTTTGGTTTGGTTAAACAAACTCACTAAGTTTTTGGCAATCCCGAGCGTGACTCGCTTTTCATAAAGCCCGCTAGGACCAATGGAGCCAGGGTCTTCTCCGCCATGACCCGCATCAACCGCAATGACAATATCGCGGTTTTCATCAGGTGCCGACGCCGCCACCACTTTATTGCTGCTTGTTACGCTGCCAATATCAATGACGAGTCTGTGCCCATATGGCGCTGTAGGTGGTAGGGTAAATATCTTGGTATTAGCAGTTAATGCCAATTCAAATACCAAGCGAAAATCTTCACTAACTTTCGGCTTACTGGTTCTAATTTTAGAAATATGCTTACTTTCATGTTCAATTTTGTCTAGGGCAACTAAATTTTTAGTGGCAATCAAGTCAACCACAAGACGTTCTGGCTTGTGCAATTGAAAATAATTAAAAGAAGGCTTTTCTTTTAGATCGATCACCACTCGGGTAGAATCTGGACCACCCCACACCCTAATGCCATCAACTTGATTGGCTGCTAATTCACTATGGAATAACAAAGCAGCACCAACAACCATCAATAAAAATAATCTATTAAGCATCATCATTTAATTGCTGTAAAAACTTTTGTCCACGCTCAGTTAGCCCATTAATAACTGCAACTCTCTGTTTATCATGATAATTGAGCTGTATTTTTAAGTCGGCATCATTAATGAAACCCTCACCTTGGCTCGGCCATTCAATCAAACAAATACTTTGTTCATTGAAGTAGTCACGGATCCCCATATACTCAAGTTCTTCAGGGTCAGCTAAGCGATATAAATCGAAATGAAAAATTTGCTTATCCGCTAGCTCATAAGGCTCAACTAAAGTATAGGTTGGACTTTTCACATTACCTTGATGACCAAAGCCACGAATAATGCCACGACTTAGAGTCGTTTTACCTGCACCAAGTTCCCCTTGTAAATAAATAACTGCGGGTGCGGCAACCACCTTAGCTAATTTATGACCTAACTCTACAGTCGCTTGCTCATCGATAAGTTGAATCTGTAATTGCTGCATAATTATTTCTTTCATAATGACTTTTTCATAAATGTATCACAGCCATTGTGGCCAGTATCTAATAAAGGTTGAGGTAATTCTTGAAAGCCTACTTTTCGATATAACTTACCTGCAGCCTGCATAGATGCGAGGGTTTCTAGATAACAAAAACGATAACCTTGAGCTTTTGCAAAACTCAGCAATTTATCCAGTAACGCTGAAGCTATTCCACGGCCCCGGTAGTGCTCTAAAAAATACATTTTTTGCAATTCACAATAACCATCTAAAGGCAAAAAGCCAATACCAGCACCACCGATTAGCTTATCACCGTCATGGACCACTAAATACATCATTTTAGGATGTTGATAAGCCTCAGTTAAATTATCCAATTCAGGATCTTGCCAAGCAAATCCGGGTTTATTCGCGCCAAATTCGGTTAGCACCTGACGAATGATCATCGCCATAGACTGATTATCTTTATTTTGAATAGGTGTAATAGAAATAGACAAAAGATCACCCACGAAAACATTAAGGAACAAAAGGACCCTGTAATGTTAAAGGCTATTTATCTTGACGCAATAAAAATTTGATTTTTAAGATAAGAATTGGAGCGAGTAACGAGGTTCGAACTCGTGACCTC
>NZ_WINH01000139.1 GCF_010993985.1 Paraferrimonas sp. SM1919
GCTTGAATACTCCGGCGTTGTTCGGGATGTTGGTAGCCAAAGCCGCGGAAAGGGATCCTACCGAAGGTATATGTTTCATCACGCACTTGTGGCAACTGACAATGCGCTTTCGCTCGGTAGAAGTTTTTCCCTACGTACCGTTTGTGATGGGCTATCTGCAGGAGGCTCCCAATCATTAGTTCGCGCAAAGGCCTCCACTTTGCTAGGAAGCGATTACGAAGGCCGTTGCAAGCTGAGCTTTTCGCAATGTCCGAAATGTGGAACACAACGAGCATTTTCAGATCAAAGGTACTGTATGAAATGCGGCACCGAGTTGCGCGACGGAAGTATCTATGCAGAGGTTCTTCGCCTATCTCTAACAGAATTGCCACTACCAGAGCGAAAACTCGAGGACATTATTTCCCATACGAATTTGCGCACAATTAATGACATACTGGCCGATGATCGACAGAAATTGCGCACCATCCCCTATGTCGGGCCTGTGTGGGCAAAACGCATCTATGATGCTG
>NZ_WINH01000140.1 GCF_010993985.1 Paraferrimonas sp. SM1919
TACAGCGGCTTCAATGTGCGCGACTGGACGAACAAGGTCGGTGCGCTCGAAACCACCTACAACCCTCCCCTCGCCGGGGCCACCAGCCCGATCACCAGCACCTTGGGTGATGTCGATCACAGGTCTGCCCATTTCGCGTCCTACTATCTGGCCGGTACTGCCTACTGGGCACACACCTACGGCTTCCGCCCCGACATGCCCAATGCGCGCGTCACCACGTTCGTCATCGACGTGAACGAAAACGGCAATGGCACGGTGGGTGACAATCAGCGCAACAGCCAGTTCTTCCTGGCGGCCAAGTACGGCGGCTTCATTGATGCCAACAACGACGGGAATCCGCTCCGGACCTACGGTCAGGATGGCTCCACCGTGGTCACGAACAATAGCGAGTGGGAAGCCTCGCCGACCGGCTCCAACGTCCCTTACAACTGGTTCCTGGGCGGTCAGCCGGAAGCGATGATCGCTGCCATCAAGAAGATCTTTACG
>NZ_WINH01000141.1 GCF_010993985.1 Paraferrimonas sp. SM1919
AACCCCGAAAAGGCCCCAATTGATGCACAGCAGTGGCTGCTGTGCACCCCGCACTGCAGCCACACCAATACAAGAACGAAATAGGGAATGCTCGAGAAGGCTAAGCAAGATTAGTTTCGAGCTAACCGTGGCCACTTAAGCCAGTGAAACTATATTTTGCCAAAGCTAATTAGTTACAAGAACAAAACAGAGAACGTTCGAGAAGGACGGAGAGAGTTTTTGAGTGCACAGCAGCCACTGCTGTGCAGCCAATTGGGCCCTTTTCGGGGCCCATTTCGATAATCCGAACCGTTCACATTTTAGAATACATCAAGTAGAACATACCTGTAAAAAATCAGGTTAATCGGATATCGTTTACCCATTCATCCACTCACATTTCTGTCTACAAAAATAAGTATTAAAATGAATATGAATGTGAGTGGATGAATGGGTAAACGATATCTGATTAACTTGATTTTTTACAGGCATGTTCTACTTGATGTATTCTAAAATGTGAGCGGTTCGGA
>NZ_WINH01000142.1 GCF_010993985.1 Paraferrimonas sp. SM1919
GTCGCCACCTTGTCGAACTCCTGTGCCCACGAGTCGCCGTAGGCATCGGCAAAGCCGATCAGTGCGACCGTCTTCACGCCATGGTTGGCCATGTGCTCGGCAATAGCGGTCGCCATGTGCGAATCGTTCTGCGGGGTCTTGAAGACCCACGCGCGCTTGGCGTCCATCGGCTCGACGATGCGCGCGGACGCCGCCAGCGAGATCATCGGCGTCTCGCTCTCGGCCGCCACGTCCACCATCGCCAGCGAGGTCGGCGTGATGGTGGAGCCGATCACGAGATCGACCTTGTCTTCGGTGATCAGCTTGCGCGTGTTCTTGACGGCAGTGGTGGTGTCGGAGGCATCGTCCAGCACGATGTATTCGATCTTCTTGCCGGCGATCTCCTTGGGCAGCAGCGACACCGTGTTCTTCTCCGGAATCCCCAGCGATGCCCCCGGCCCGGTGGCCGACACCGTGACGCCGACCTTCACCTGGGCGAACGCCGTGCTTGCCAGGAATGCCGTC
>NZ_WINH01000143.1 GCF_010993985.1 Paraferrimonas sp. SM1919
GAAGGGGTTACCCATACTGGTGCTGCTGTCCTCGGCAGTGCAGCTTTGCAGCGCCGCTCCAGCTTTACTGCCTGTAACATGCAGTGAGGAGAGTGGTGCTGCAGCGGCACGTCTGGCATTGCATCACATCAATGAGCACCATGACCACGGCTACAAGTTCAGACTGAGTGAGATCCAAAGCAGCAAAGTGAAAAAGGTTGACGGAGGCTGTAACATCGAGCAAGAGTTGGACCTTCTGGAGACAAAGTGCCACACTGTCAACCCCAAACACTTTGAGGAATGTGAGATCCGTGGACAGGCAGAACAGATGGTGATGGCCAACTGCACCGTAATGATGACTGTAGAAAATAGTGCCGCCGAGGTCACCAAGTACAAGTGTGACACGCGACAAGTAAATACAAATATGGAAATGGTGAAGATGTGCCCTGACTGTCCCACGCTGATCCCACTCAACAGCCCTGAAGGTCTAAAGTCTGTTAATGAAGCTGTGAGGCTATTCAACC
>NZ_WINH01000144.1 GCF_010993985.1 Paraferrimonas sp. SM1919
ACAGGTTTAAAGAACATCTTTGATGAACTGGTGGACTTTGTGAAAAATATGGAGAGTCTTGACACAATGTTAGTGAAGATAGGTGAGACCCTTAAGGCTGTTGTTGAGAAATCTCAGGAGTTTGTTGACTCTGTCAAGTCTGACTATTTAGATGCAGTGTTCCTCAACATCAATGTCGTTTATCGTGACCTTATCACAGCCATGAAAAATGTTGTTGCCTCTATCTCTGCCCTAGATATGGAGTCCTTCAGCAATGTATTTGAGGTAATTATGGATAGGTTCATTTATGTAGTCGACCAGTTCAATGGCATTGTTTATGGTGTTCTGCAACAAGCTTCAGAGGAGGCTCAAATCTACATGAAAGTTAGTGATGGAAGGCTTGAAATAGATCTTCCATTTCCCCTTCAACAGTGAGGAACCCTCACAGACTGAGGCTTAAGTCCATATGAAACACTACCATCTGTTCAAAACACACGCTTGGAAGGAGTATGGACAATTCAAAT
>NZ_WINH01000145.1 GCF_010993985.1 Paraferrimonas sp. SM1919
CAGACTTCGAGCGCGCCACCATCCAGGACATCTTCGCCAAGTTGGACTATGAGGTCGTCGGCCCTGCAGCTCTTTCCAGGTGTCTGATCGTTTACCCCTGGACTCAGAGGTACTTCGGCGCCTTCGGCAACCTCTACAATGCCGAGGCCATCAAGTCCAACCAGAAAATCGCGGCCCACGGCACCAAGGTGCTGCACGGCCTGGACCGGGCCCTGAAGAACATGGACAACATCAAGGAGACCTATGCAGAGCTGAGCGTGCTGCACTCCGAGAAACTGCACGTGGACCCTGACAATTTCAGGCTGCTGTCTGACTGCCTGACCATTGTGATCGCCTCTAAGATGGGTAAATGCTTCACCGGTGAGGTCCAGGCAGCTTTTCAGAAGTTCCTGACCGTGGTGGTGTCCTCCCTGGGAAGACAGTACCACTAGAGAGTTGCAGCAGGAGACCATCACATGTGGATCATTTGTTTAAAAGCTCTTTGTTTTTATCATGCATCAG
>NZ_WINH01000146.1 GCF_010993985.1 Paraferrimonas sp. SM1919
GGGGTGATCAACACCTCAACTTGATAATCACCATATTGGTCGATAAAGCTTTGCACCGCTTCAGGGCTGGCAATGCCATAATCGTCCAAGGCACTGATCATAGGGTAAGAGTAATAACCTTCCGCATCGACCAGAGAAAACTGAACGGCGTTATCGACAATTTCCCAAGTCAGACTGTTGCGCACTGTGGCACCATAGCGATAACCACTACCGTCATCGGCAAACAAATAACGCACGCCGCTGCTGCCAAAACGTACATTAGGGTCATCAACCGCGCTGTCGAGTACTTGTATGTAATCATCGGCGAGCACGCTGGCATCGAGCGCTAAGGCAGCACCAATGGTATCGTCCTCTGGGGCCAAATCTTGTTCATCAAGCACACCGTCGTTATCGTCATCGTCATCACTGTTATTGCCAATGCCGTCGTTATCGCTATCTAGCGTTTCAGATGGGTCTAATGGGAACACATCATCATTGTCATAAACCCCGTCGTTATCGTC
>NZ_WINH01000018.1 GCF_010993985.1 Paraferrimonas sp. SM1919
TCCCGAGTGGCCAAAGGGATCAGACTGTAAATCTGACGGCTCAGCCTTCGATGGTTCGAATCCATCTCCCACCACCACCATTGTAGAAAAAGGCACCCAAACGGGTGCCTTTTTCATTTCTAATCCCCCCCGCCAGCAATGTGAATTAAATTCAACTCGCAATCACTAAAAACCATTATTTATGCCTGCAATACTCGCTATAGATATCAATAATTAGTATGTTAACATTTAAAATATTTTAATATTTTAAAGGAACTAAAATATGGCATTTGAACACGGATCGTTAGATTTAGGGATTCGTAACCCCTTTCGTTTTGAGGGAACCTTAAAAGCGGCAAGGGGCTTAATAACCACGGTTATGGGGTTATTGGTACTTTTAAGTGTACCCGAGTTAATTCAAGAGCAAACAACCGTCAGTAAAATATTCGGCTGGATCGCTACCACTGTCGCATTCATTTTATTGAGTAATGGTCTATGGGTCCTTGGTAAAGGCCTCATGCAATGTTTACGCTTTTTTGTCGGCCGCTCAGTACCAACATCCCTTGCTTATAACCAAGCAAAATCTGAAGCAGACAGCGCCAATCGAGAAAGGGCCGATGTCGCTTATGATGCTGATCAGTTAGAACAAATGCTAATTGGTCGCAAAAACCTGACTTTTACTGAGCCACAGGGGCTAATCAATCGATTAATCCATACCCTTTTCCCTAAGCTTACCTTAGCACCATACCCAATAAGAAACATGGCGGCCCAATTAAGTGATGCCATTGCTAAAACCATATTGGCTATCGTAGCTTATTTACTGGCGTCATTCGTAATCTCCAGCGGACTTATAGGTCCAAATGGACCATTCATTCAACCTTTAGTCTCCAGCCTTTTTTTAATAAACCTAGTGTTTATTTGGATTGCTGCAGGAAGGCCTATTTCTCGGCAGGCCACACACTCGGTCATCTCCAAAGGCGCTGCCGGTATTAGCAGAACCATTATTGCAGCCATCACGTTCCCGATTGCTGCAAGTTACTTGGTTGATATGTTCTTGGATTCTGTCAGTCAACACCGAGCCCCACAATGGCTTCAGCCGATAGAAACTATTACTGTCAGGGGAGACATGGAATTGGTTGGATTAGTCCAAGGCATTTATAACAATGTCAGTATTCCAAGTTGGATTATGATTGTGGCTGCTCTTGGTATCGGCTCATTTGCTTTGATTGCTTTTTTGATTGCAAAACGCTGTGAAAAAACCTCTCCAATTACCGAAGTATCTGAATTAAGAGAGAATTGGCAAGAGTCTGTGCACCCCCGTGAAATTTTTATCAATCTCGATTCAATGGTCATGGCAAACCGTCGTTACAAAGAGGTACCTAACCGTGTTTACCGTAGCATGAAGCCAATGTTACAAGAACAAACTAATGGCAAAGGTGCTTTTTATGGGGAAACCATTCAAGAGACGCAACCGAGTGTAAGACCTGTTGCGGTTGTTGGTGTTGAAGATCAAATACGTAAAGCAGCCACGGTTATTGGTCAAAGTTTATTACTTGGCGGCTCGTTACTGCTGTTTATCAATTATGAAATCATCTTCACCTTGATAAATAAATTCACCGAAATAGCTGAATCGTCTCCCACTTTAGAACAAGCCTTAGCCAACACACAAATGTTTGGTTCTGAGTTAGCCATTATAATTAACTCTGTTATTGGTTTAGCTATACTGGCATGTTTCGGAAGATTATTAGGCAATTTCAGTCATGTATTCTGGAGTGAATTTCAGTTTGAATCACAGCTTATTTACTTTAAATGTGAAGGTACTTTTACGGAAAGCACCATCGCTACAGGTAAAGGCATTTATGACTCTACTCAATCTGAAAATGTTATTGTTCGTTCATCAATGACCCCATGGGTGGTAGTCTCTAAACTGGTAACTTCGACTTTTGCAGGTGTTGGTAGTAAAAATCTAGAACAACCTCGGCATATTATGGCCCTGCATAGTAATGATAATGAGCTTTTGGCGATTACTAATGACTTAAAGGGGTATTTAGCCTCAAGACAAACTATCGCTAATGTTAACACTGAAGCTGATTTGCTTGCTACCTCTCAAATTAATGAGCTCAATCAACAAAGTCGCTCACTCTCTTCACTGCAACTTAAAGACCCAGCTCCAGCAGCTCTAGCTGGTGCTGCCACAGCGTTAGAAAACAAGGAAGGTAACTAGGATAATTATGGAAAAGTTTAACTATGATCTCACCTTTCACGGTGAAAATTTTAAGGGTAATTTTGGTTATATTACCGGTCAATACATAGGTGGTCAGGTTGAAACTAGTACCACCACCACAACGAGTAATGGCCGAACTGAAGTCAACACAACTCGTTACCAAACCATTAATATCCGTACTCAAGATGGTAAAGTTACTACCTTCACTAAAGTTGGCACCGCTAATATTCCAAGTGGCGATATCACCGTATTTTATTACCCCAAAGATGATTATCTCTACCCGTTTAACTTCTATGTGCATGATACTGAAATGCTATACAGCCTCGGAGATTCTCGCAAAAAGAATGCCCGCAGAGCGTTGAGCGGCTGGGGGCTTATCCGTCGTCTTTTTGCCAGAACCATAGATGGTATTTTTCTCGGTTTAGTAATAGCTTTGAGTATTGGGCTAGGTTTTATTTTCGCAGAATCATTCAATTGGGGAACACCTGGTGGTATTGGTGGCTTTATTGTAGGTTTCATTGCCTCCTTCATGATACTCGGCTATCCGAACACTTGGTTAGGTGGCAGTTGGCATAAATACAATAAGTTAGAGCAAGCCTTAAATCAGATTTGTTTTGAACAGATTGAAAAAATTGAATCTCAAACAAAGCAAGATCTCGACTCAAATCTCTTTAGTATTTCAGCTACAGAAACGGTTGCAGATCCTCAAGAGAGCAAAACTGGCGAATATAAGCCAATGTTCTAATCTAAAAAATTAGCGCCTCTAAGGCGCTAATTTTTTATCCATTTAAACGGCATTATGATTAATTAATCAATATTAATGTATTTGTGAGTTTGAATGGATAATCGCCAATTATTGGCAATACAGGTTGCGATAGCCAGCTCTGTTGCCCTTGGCTTTTGGCTGATAGGTTGCAAGCAGATCGCTTTGCCATTGCTATCTATTTGTGCGAGCAACTCATTTAAATCATCGATGTGCGCTGCTGTCGCCACTGGATGTTTAATTTCGTTCGCACGCTCAAGGGCACTTTTTAAAACGGTCTTTTTACCTTGCATATTGACTTTAGGTGACACCGTTACAAAAGCATTGTCACTGATACTGATCGGGTAAGTACCCGAGGTTTCCAGCTGTACTTGATAACCTGCCCTCTCAAGCTCTAATGATAGCGCCATCAAGTCATACATAGCAGGCTCGCCACCAGTGACCACCACTAACTTGGCATTAAACTTAGCGATTCGACTAATTAACTCACTTGGGGTGAGCATCGACCAACGACCTATAGTGCCATCAACCTGAATGACTTCATCCATAGCCACTTGATTTTGAGGCTCTAGCGCCCAAGTTTGTTTAGTATCACACCAACTGCAACCCACATCACAGCCCTGTAGGCGTACAAAAATCGCAGGGACACCGGTATGGCTGCCCTCCCCTTGAATGGTTTCAAATACTTCGTTGATTGGATATTTCATGGATTTCCTTCTTAATTGCGGCACATTTATAAGTGATCACTGTCACATCTGCAAGTATTCTTTTGAGCTGGGTTTAGTTACAATCAATCTATATAAAACAAATCATTTCAAATAAGAGAAACATATGTCCTGTGCAATTGTCGTGTTTAGTGGTGGTCAAGACAGCACCACCTGTTTGGTTCAGGCCTTACAAGAATTTGATAGCGTTCATGCCATTACCTTTGACTATGGCCAACGTCACTCCTTAGAAATTGAAGTGGCACAAAAGCTCGCAAAAAAACTTGGGGTAACCAGCCACAAGATTATGGATGTGTCATTATTGAATGAACTTTCCCCCTCCTCTTTAACTCGAGACGATATTCCAGTAAGCCATGAGCTCGATGACAATGGCCTCCCAAATAGTTTTGTGCCCGGTCGCAATATATTATTTTTAACACTCGCGGGCATTTATGCCTACCAAGTCGGAGCTGATACGGTGATCACAGGAGTATGTGAGACCGATTTTTCAGGCTACCCTGATTGTCGCGATGAGTTTGTTAAGGCGATGAATACGGCACTGGTTGCCGGTATGGACAGAAAACTTGAAATTCAAACACCATTAATGTGGTTAGATAAAGCCCAAACCTGGGCATTGGCAGATAAATTAGGCGCCCTTGAACTTGTTAAAAATGAATCGCTTACCTGCTATAACGGCATTATTGGTGATGGTTGCGGTCACTGCCCATCCTGTGATTTACGCGCCAAAGGCCTTGAGCAATACCTAAACAACAAAGAGCAGTATTAATATGCCCAAGATAAAGGACACTCTTGCGCAGCCATATTTCGCCTATGGAATTTGGTTATGGGCGATATTAATCGTGGCGCTAGTGCCTGACACTTGGGTCAGTTATTTACGCTATGAGGTCTCCCAAGGTCAACTATGGCGTTTGTTCAGTGCAGGCATTGCCCATACTAATGGTTATCACCTTTTGTTTAATGGCGCTGCACTAGTAGTATTGGCGTTTTTGCACGGCCATTACTTTAGGCCAAATCAGCTGCATTTATTATTAATTTATTTAGTGTTGGCCGTTTCGATTGGTTTATACGCCTTTTACCCTGATACCAGCCATTATGTAGGCCTCAGTGGGGCTTTACATGGACTCGTACTGATCGGCGCATTTATAGATAGCCAAAAGAAAATGATTACCGGCTATTTATTGTTTGCGGGGGTAATTATCAAAGTTATTTATGAGCAGTTTTGGGGTTCGACTACCTCCGTCGAAAGCTTAATTGATGCCAGGGTGGCGACAGAATCGCATTTGCTTGGGGTAGTGGCAGCACTTGTGGTACTGCCACTGTTTAGATTGGCAAAAACGACTCGTGCTACAAACGTGTAAACGCTTCCCTTAATTGATGCACCTGATCCCTAAGGGCTGCTGCTTGCTCAAACTCTAGGTTTTTAGCATGCTGGTGCATCTGCTTTTCGAGTTGCTCTATCTGCACCGCAATTTCTGCCGGTGACATATCTTGTTGTTTACGTACATCCTGTAACTTAACCGCTTTAGATTTAGGCGCTTTACCCTTGCCCGCGCCAGGGGCCATCAAGTCGGTGATCTTCTTAGAGACGCCCTTAGGAGTAATGCCATGCTTTTCATTAAAGTCTTGCTGCAATTGACGACGTCGCTTAGTTTCATCAATAGCGACCTTCATCGACTTAGTGATTTTATCAGCATAGAGAATAGCTTTACCTTCAAGGTTGCGGGCAGCACGGCCTATCGTCTGAATAAGTGAGCGCTCTGAACGTAAGAAACCTTCTTTATCGGCATCTAAAATCGCCACCAACGATACCTCAGGAATATCTAGCCCCTCACGTAATAAGTTAATGCCTACTAGCACATCAAATTCCCCCAGGCGCAAATCACGGATGATTTCAACTCGTTCTACGGTATCAATATCTGAATGTAAATAACGGGTCTTAACGCCATGCTCGACCAGATACTCAGTTAAGTCTTCCGCCATTCGCTTGGTCAAAGTGGTCACTAAAATACGCTCGCCTTTTTTAGTACGGGCCATGGCTTCTGAGAGCAAATCATCCACCTGCACATTAACCGGTCTCACCTCAATAATTGGGTCTAACAGACCCGTAGGCCTGACAACCTGCTCGGCAATAGCATCGGCCGGGCACTTCTCTAATTCATAGGCGCCAGGAGTCGCAGATACAAAGATGGTTTGTGGCATAATCGCTTCGAATTCTTCAAACTTTAATGGGCGGTTATCTAAAGCCGAAGGTAATCTAAAGCCGTATTCCACTAAGTTTTCTTTACGGGAACGATCGCCTTTATACATCGCTCCTACCTGAGGCACGGTCACATGACTCTCATCAATGATTAATACCCCATCATCCGGTAAGTAATCCAATAAGGTAGGCGGCGGCGAACCCGGTGCCCGGCCCGATAAATAGCGGGAATAGTTTTCAATGCCCGAGCAATACCCCAGCTCGAGCATCATTTCAATATCATAGCGGGTACGCTCGGTGATGCGTTGCTCTTCCAATAACTTATTAAGTTCGAGTAACTGTGCTTTGCGCTCCCTAAGCTCATCCTTAATCTTATCCGTTGCCGCAATGACCGTTTCCCTAGGAGTAACATAGTGGGTTTTAGGGTAAATGGTCACACGATTGAGACGCTCTTTAACGGCACCGGTTAATGGGTCCAGGCGGGCGATGTCCTCCACTTCATCATCAAACAGCTCGATTCGAAAGCCGTCTTGTTCAGAGTCTGCCGGAAAGATATCTATCACCTCTCCCCTGACCCTGAAGGTACCGCGAGAGAATTCGATATCATTACGGGTATATTGCATTTCTGCTAAGCGATTTAAAATATCCCTTTGCCCCATGGTATCGCCAATAGATAGATGCAACAGCATGCTCATATAATGCTCAGGAGAGCCCAAACCATAGATAGCCGATACCGACGCCACTAAAATAACGTCTTTACGCTCTAACAGGGCTTTGGTGGCCGATAAACGCATCTGTTCAATATGATCATTTATCGACGCATCTTTTTCAATAAAAGTATCGGTACTGGGCACATAAGCTTCTGGTTGATAGTAGTCATAATAAGAAACAAAATACTCGACCGCATTATTAGGAAAAAACTCCTTCATTTCAGCATATAACTGCGCAGCCAAAGTTTTGTTATGGGCAAGAATAATGGCTGGTCGATTCAACGTCGCAACCACGTTAGCCATGGTATAAGTTTTACCTGAGCCCGTTACCCCCAGTAAGGTCTGATACGCAAGTCCATCTTCTAACCCTTCAACCAATTGCTTAATGGCTGTAGGCTGATCCCCAGCGGGTTGATACTTAGAGACTAAATGAAGTTTTTTTTCTGTCATAATTCTACCTACGCCTACGAATAATGATGAACTTGGTACATATCAGCATACCATAACACAACTCCTTCAAATTAATGCTTCAATAATCCAGCCCCGAATATTCTTACCTATATAAAAGTGCCTTTATGTAAGCGAGATAAAGTAAAAAACAAGTCATTCATGCAAAATAAGCATTTAACACGAGGTTAGTAATAACTAACTTTTTAACATTATCGATATATGGAAACTTTTTTTTGATAATAATAAGCACTTAGCGATTAGTTTGCTGCGTCAGCCACAACAGCAATTCAATGTTAGCCTGTTAAAAGTTATTCATTTCAATTAATACGTTTATTTTGTCATCAACAAAATAAACTAAACCCATGCCACAACCCCCATAAAAATATTAAACCATTGTTTTTACTAAAAAATAATAAGTCAACAAAAATGTTACATTTTCTTAACTAGCCAGTACTATTAAGGCTTTAGCGACCATTCAAACAAACTACACACATAGTTATCCACAGTTTCTGTGGGTAACTCTCACGACCCCAGTGCCACTAAGGGTTTTCGAGTGCTAATGAATAAAGAGGAATAAATCAACATAAAGCGAGAAACAGAATTAAATCTTTGTTTATGAATATTTAACCATTATTAGTCGATAATTTGAGCTGGATTTAGTTTTTTGAACAAGCCTTAAGCAAACGGCACAAAATCTCTTTTTTTTTCTTCGTTTAAGTTGACTCTAAGCCATGGTCACTTTAATATTCGCTTCGTCCTCAAGGACAGAGTAATTCCCCCTTAGTTCAGTCGGTAGAACGGTGGACTGTTAATCCATATGTCGCTGGTTCAAGTCCAGCAGGGGGAGCCACTTTAAAAGTCTTAGTTAACCCTAAGCATTACAATTTGTTCCCCCTTAGTTCAGTCGGTAGAACGGTGGACTGTTAATCCATATGTCGCTGGTTCAAGTCCAGCAGGGGGAGCCACTTTAAAAGTCTTAGTTAACCCTAAGCATTACAATTTGTTCCCCCTTAGTTCAGTCGGTAGAACGGTGGACTGTTAATCCATATGTCGCTGGTTCAAGTCCAGCAGGGGGAGCCACTTTAAAAGTCTTAGTTAACCCTAAGCATTACAATTTGTTCCCCCTTAGTTCAGTCGGTAGAACGGTGGACTGTTAATCCATATGTCGCTGGTTCAAGTCCAGCAGGGGGAGCCACTTTAAAGAGTGTCATAAAAGCAACGGTGGACGACAGGTCAACCCTAACCCATATGTCACTGGCTCACCCCAAAAGGGGCGCTACCGCAGTTAACTCATTCCTACCCTATTGTCATCGCATTCAACCTACGTTAACGATATTGCTATTACCTTGACTGCAAATTTATCAGACCATATCTGTAGCCCATTAAACATATTGATCAGTAACCCCTTTAAATCCTTTTGGGTATTTTCCTTTAACTAAATATATATGCGCTAAAATTTCTGCAATTATGAAATACAATTCTTTTGGAATTTCATCTCCTGTCTCTAATCGAGATAAAAACTCAGATAACATCGGATCTTGATGGATAACAACACCTTCACGTTTGGCAATTTCGATTATCTGTTGTGCGACTTCACCGCTTCCTTGAGCCACCACTTTAGGGGCGCTTAGCTGATCATAAAAAAGTGCTGTGGCCGTTTTAAAATCATCGATAGCCATGATAAACCTCTTGTTGCTCTAATAACTCAGGTAACTCTTGAGCGAATTGAAATTGGCTCTTTAGTTCAACACCATGCTCTGCGACTTTAGCCACCAAAGTTTCTTTACTTCTAGAGAGCAACCTTAATAGGGCGCTTGAATCACTTTTCACTGTTAATGTTGATTCTTTTGTTTCTGGCCAATATTTAAGCTGATATACAGCCAGTCCATCAGCAATATGTAATCTTAAATTTACCTGCCAAAATTCTTTTTTAGTTATCTTTACCTGTAGTGTTTTCACTTCATCCTCTTCCAAATAAGGTAATGAAAAACACCACTGATCATGGCCAATAACAATTTGTTGCTGTTCCTTAGAGACTTGTTTAGCCCATTGCAATAACTGTTGTCCACTTAACTCATCGACCAAATACTTAGTTGGCCAGAGTTGCTGCCATGCGTTAATCTCTTGCTCCCTTGACCTACCTGCAAGCCACAGCCATAACATCAACGTTAATGGACTCGATACTGGGTTCGCTAAATTAGGGAAGTACACCTTAATCAACTGTGACATGCCAATTTGGCCTAATTCCTGCAAATTTAGAATAGGTAAAGCCCGTTGAATGGTTGAATGTTGCAATAAGTTTTCAATTCCTGAAAACTGAAACAGTTTGCTTATACTTGGATTGCTCGTAGTAGGACGTAGCATTTGTTGCCATAAAAGCTGCTCTGTCGTGGATTTTGCGACACTGACACCTGCAAACTGGCGCTGAAAGCTGGCTTCAATATTTGAAACTTTTAAAAAAATTTTGTGCCCTTGTTTAACTAAATCAACAAATAATGACGGATTCCCTAAGGTCGTTTTTGCGTGGGGTAACAACATGATCTTTTGACCATTTATGCTGAGGGAACCATTTTGTAACTTTTGCACCCCCAAGAATGCATTTAATTGCTCATTATTATTTGAGTTTAACAATGACAGAATATTTCTTTGCACAGCCAATGGTAAAGACATCACTCTTCCCTCACCTAGCCTTAACAGTCGCTCCAATCCAGTGCTAGTTTTAAGTCGCCATTGACTGCTGTCACGATTAAAAAGCGTTTGTTCAGTAGCGGCTAAATTAAATTTTTGCATTTGAGCGGAACTTAAACCATTTTGCCACTGTCCAGAAATAACTTTGTTTATTGTTAAGTTATTGGTTTTACCGATAGTATTGTTTAATATATGCACAACAAATGCCTACGTCACTTTCAAAATAACAAACATACAGCTAACATTAACTGTGTCTATATATGGAATTAAATTAAATTTAAATGAAAGCATATTCATCCCTGCTGTTAAGCTTATTATTGACGCTAAGTGTTAGTGTCCAAGCTCAGGACAATCAAGAGCAAGCCAACCCAGATCCCTTTGAAGGTTTCAATCGTGCCATGTGGGACTTCAATTATCTGTATTTAGATAAGTATTTATTAAGACCAGCTGCAACAGGTTACGCTAACTATGTTCCTGCACCTATACAAAGCGGACTGTATAACATAACACTTAACCTAGAAGAGCCGTCTTCGGTGGTAAATAACTTATTACAGTGGAAACCCGAATATGCCGCTAACGCCACAGGCAGATTTTTGATCAACTCAACATTTGGGATCCTGGGAATTTTTGATGTCGCCGGGCAGATTGGTCTAGAAAGAAAGCAGGATCAATTTAGCGAGGTTTTAGGCTATTGGGGGGTACCAGATGGCCCCTATATCATGATGCCCGTTTTAGGCCCCTATGTGACGCGAGAAGCCACAGATTTTGTCGATGGTCTATACTTTCCCTTATCAGAGATGACGTTATGGGTCTCGGCAGCAAAATGGGGAATTAAAAACCTTCACAAAAGAGCAATGGCTCTTGAGCAAGACCAGCTGATTGACGGGGCGTTAGATCCCTACTTATTTGTTAGAGAATCCTACCTTCAGCACGTTAATTACAGTGTTTTAGATGGACAGTTACCTCAAGTAAACGAAGACGATGAAGCACTTGAGGATTTCATGGATGAACTAGACTAAGGTATATGACCAACACTGATAATCTAATCATACTGATTGCTAATGATGATCCTGTTATCCGTTATGATTTAAGCAAGCGCTTAAAACAAAAACAGCATAGGATATTGGAAGCACATAATTACACTATCTGCTTGCAGCAACTAGAGCAACATCAGGTTGATCTCATCATTTACGATCACCATTTACCTGGCGCTGATGCATTTGAGCTTTTGACTTGGATAAACCGAACCGCTATTGATTCTAATGTGGTTGTAACCGGTAATATATATGATTATCAGACACTTACAGAGCTACTTAAATTAGGCACCTTAGATTGTATTGAAAATCCCTTAGACGAATTTAGTGATTTATTGCAACTAATAGATAATTTAGAAACCTCAACAAGCCATCATTATCAACACATTTTAAAAAACCTCAGTTCAATAAAAACACAACAAGCAACGACAAATGTAGCGATGTACTTAACACAGCCACCAGTCATGCCTGAGCCATTATCTATCAGGCAAATAAACCCTAACCGACAGTTTTTTTATGATGCTTTTACCATCGGTGAACGATTCAAATTGGTGTTTTTAGCGGATTGGGCAAGCCAGGGGGAGCATACAATCTATTTTTCTCAAGTTGCTAAATGGTTAATTAAAAGGCGTATTGAAACCTTCAAATTACCCATTAGTTATCTTTTGAGTCACCTTGAGAAAGAACTCAGCGAACCACTGAATTTAATCAGTAGTAACAGCGATTTTAGTTACCTATTAGTCGATACTGTCAAAGGCAGTCTTCATTGTTTATGGGGCAAACACAGCTCTATCACAAGACAAGAATTCCCCCTTATAAGCACTAAACCTTCCAGTCTTCAACTCATTCAGGGGATCAGTCACTACATTTCATTTTGTTATGAGAAACCGACCCAATTAGAATTAATTTGGCAAACTTAATCGCTATTTACTGTGATAAAGATGTCGCATTAACTCTGCTTCAGCTTTAGGCAACTCACATTCACGCATAATTTCTTCAACATCAGCCCCTAACTCCAACATTTTAGAAGCTCTGTTGTATAGCCTAGCTTGTGGTTCCTGCTCAATCGCTTGGGTGATTTGACTGGATTGTTCTATCTGCTGACTATGCAAATCACGCAACTGCTTACCCAAACCTTGACTAATTTGATGCAATTCACTCAATTGCAAAGCATGGCTATGAAGTTGATCTTCAAGATGATCAACTTGGGTTTGTAACATTTTTATATTTTTTGATGATTGCTTTATTTTTCGAAATTGCATAAAGGCTATGCATAACAGCAACAAAAACAAACCACTTATTAAACTAATGATTTCTAAAGACATGTTAATATTGGGCCAACTCATCCCATTCATCATCAGTTAATAAACTATTAAGATCAACCAGTATAAGTAATTTATTATCTTTATGGCACACACCAGAAATAAATTTAGAACTATCGTCAGTACCTACATTGGGAGCCTGCTCAATCTCAGAACGATTTAAGTACACCACCTCTGCCACGCTATCAACTAGAATACCGATGACTTGATGTTCAGCTTCAATGATAATAATTCTTGCTGACTCATCGATGGCTTTGTCAGCCAAACCAAAACGAGTACGGGTATCGAGCACGGTAACCACATTACCACGCAAGTTAATAATACCAAGTACATAATCAGGAGTGCCGGGCACTGGTGCTATTTCACTGACCCTTAAGACTTCCTGTACTTGCATTACATTTACACCATAGATTTCATCATCAAGAGTGAAAGTCACCCATTGTAATACTTCATCGTTTAATTGCTTTTGTTTGGAGTGAGTTGCAAGTTCCATTGTTATTTTCCTAATTGATCCTGTTCGTTTAGTCCTAGTGCACACATTTGTTGTAATTTTTGAGGATAAACAATTGCACACATCTGTTCTTTAACTATTCCTGCTAGCCAAGGTCGCTTACCAGACTGAGAGCGCCACTTAACATCTGCTTTACTCAATGTTTTGGTCTCAACCAGAGACTCGGCTGCGAGGCACCAATCTGACTCTTCTAATTGTATTAAGTATTGATATTCTTCAGCTTTTATATCGTTATTATGGGTAACCCAAGCGTAAGTATCAACAACATTTAAAGACTTTCCTCGGTGATTCTGAACCCCCAAGTGCCAATTAGGCATACCCGGTAATTGACTAATGAGTTGACGATTGACGATGCCGCCTAAATGTAACAAGGGAATCGCAATCGTTAGCCCACCAACCTTAAAGAATAGTGCTTGAAAGCGATCATCAAGAGTTTCATCAAGGCCAATAAATACCTCATCAACCAGTGCTGCTGACGATGCTAATGGGCTAGCAGCTTGGGGTAAGTTATCGGTGTCTGATGGGCTTGGTTCGACAAATTGTTGTTGAGCCAAGTCCAGTTGCTTTTGCAACTGTACAGATTGTGGGTTGATACAATCTTCAGCAAAGCATTGTTGTGGCTGCAGCAAATGGCTAAAGTATTCTTCAATCGCCTCTTGAGCATGCTTAGACATAACTTGGTTCCTCAATGATCTCTTTAAACACCTTCTTATAAGCGTCATAGCCACGACTATTGGGCGCGTAGTGACTGATAGGTGTTAAAGCTAAACTGGCGTCTCTAAATTTTGTGTCTACGGGAATATAGCCGCTACAAAAATGACTGCCATATCGAGAAGCTAATTCCTCGATTGCAATGACCGCTGCACGAGTGCGGCGATCAAACATGGTCGCAATAATATTGTAATCAAGTGTTTTGCCAAGTGACTTTTCAACCATTTTTAAGGTTGCAAGCATTCTTTCAAGTCCTTTGAGAGCAAGGAATTCCGTTTGCACAGGGATGACCAACTTTTGTGCAGCCGCCAAGGCATTGATCATTAATACCCCTAAAACTGGAGGGCAATCAATTAACACGTAGTCATAGTCATTTTCAATCGCTTGTAAGCTTTGTTTTAACTTAAGACCCATACCAAAATCATTACCCTGGGAGCGATCTAATGTTGCTAATGCCATTGAAGAAGGCATTAAATCGATGCCTTCTATTGGCGTTGAGACAATATGCTCTAAAACCATTTCACGACTGTAACTTTGTTGGTGTTTTAATAAGTCAAAGGCAGTCAAGTTTAGCTCTTCTGCTTTCACCCCTAAGTACAGCCCCAAAGAACCATGGGGATCCATATCAATAAGTAAAATACGGCTACGACGTTTAGCAATAATACCAGCTAAACTGACAGCGGTTGTCGTTTTGCCAACCCCTCCTTTTTGATTCGCAATTGCCCAAATATTCATCGCATTTCCCTATCGCGAGTAGTGATTTGTACCCCACCATGGGGCAGTTGAAAAACCTTTACGCCATTTTCATCTTCTTCCAGTAATTGGGTTTTTGCTAACACTGGTTTATTGTCTAAATCCTTTGTCGGCCGGGTAATATGAAAATGAAGTTTCACTTCTCCTTCTAGGTTTTCTAGATAGGAGTAGTATTTATCTGTATCTTTTTTAAGCCAAGCTTCAAGTGCCGGCCCCTGCTCATTGGGGGTGACCATTATCAGTCTTTTTAAGGGCTTATTTAACAAGTTATTGGCGCTTTTGAGCTCAGTACTTAAAAACCAGATATAACCTGCACTACTGATATTAAATAAAATTAATATCAGTACTAAGAAACTGGAAAGCCCCTTGTTGGCTACTGACATTGAAATTCCTTCAACAAACTGTGCGAAAAATCATCAATGGCAAAAACTTTGTCAACCAATCCTGCTTTGACTACTGCTCTAGGCATACCATAAACAACACAACTTTGTTCATCTTGGGCCCAGATATCGGCACCCGCTTGTTGCAATAAGCGGGCACCTTCACAACCATCCGCTCCCATGCCCGTCAATACTAATGCCAAGGCATCCTGTTGATAAACTCTGGAAGCTGAACCAAAAGTAATATCAACAGAGGGTTTGTAACTAATATCTTGCGCCGATTCGATAATTTTTAAATAAACTTCATCGGCCCTTTGCTGCAGTAGCATTTGCATGCCACCTGGTGCCAAATAAGCTACCCCAGGCTCTAATTTCATCCCATTTTCAGCATGGACCACATTGACCTTGCATAATCCATTAAGTCGCTCCGCAAAAGTGGGAGTAAAGGCACTGGGCATATGTTGAATCAACAATATTGGCGCAGGAAAATCCTGTGGTAATTGTGTTAACACTTTTTGCAAAGCCACAGGTCCGCCAGTTGAAGAACCAATAAGTAACACTTTGGGGCGCGATTGTTTGCTTTTATTAACTTTGGTTACTACAGACTCAGGCTTTAATGCCCCAGCCATCATTGAGTTACCAACAACCTTCCTTGAGCGTGCACTGATAGCGGCAGTGGCCAAGCCTTTTACTCTATCGAGTAAGGTTTTTATGGCCGTATGTTTATCTAAGGCAATATCTTCAAATCGTTTTGGTAAAAAATCACTTGCCCCCGCCTCTAAAGCTTCAATTGTCGCTTTTGCACCCTCATGGGTTAATGAAGAAAACATTAACACCGGTACATTGGAATCTTGCCTGATGTGTCTGACAGCATCGATACCATTGAGTTTAGGCATTTCAATGTCCATAGTAACCACATCAGGTTGGTACTGTTTCACCATTGCTAATGCCTGCAGGCCATCTTCTGCCGTCGCGACCACTTCAATGAGTGGATCTTGGTTTAAGATTTCCGTTAATCTTCTTCTGAAAAAACTGGAATCATCTACAACTAAAACCTTGACTTTCATTTAACACCCTATTGAGAGATTCTCAGTCCTTTGTAATTGGCATAATGAGCAAGTAATGCCGCCGCATCTAAAATTAACGCGATGCCGCCATCTGAGGTGATGGTCGCACCGGCCATTCCTGGCGTGCCGTGCAGCATACTGCCAAGGGGTTTAATGACAACCTCTTCTTGACCAATCAACTTATCGACCACAAAACCGACGACGAGATTACTTACTGATAAAATAACGACATGTTGTCCTTGACGCTTAAGGTCATTTTGTTCAGATGTTAACCAATCACTTAAATAAAATAAGGGTATTGCTCGCTCTCGGACCATCATGCTCAATTGACCATCAACCACATTCGTCTTATTTTTTTCCAAATTAATGATTTCATTTACATTTGATAACGGTAAGGCGAATGCTTGTTCATTCACTTTCACCATTAGAGTTGGCATAATCGCCAAAGTAAGTGGTACTTTGATGGTTAAGCTTGTGCCCTTACCTAAATTCGAATCTATCGCGACACTACCGTTGAGCTGAGCAATTCGAGTTTTCACTACATCCATGCCTACACCACGGCCTGAAATGTCTGAAATTTCTTGTTTAGTGGAGAAACCAGGCGCAAAAATTAAATTGAAAGCTTCTTGGTCGGTCATTCTCTGTGCTTCATCAGCTTCGATAACGCCCCGAGATATGGCGATTTCTTTTAACTTCTCAGCGTTCATCCCTGCACCATCATCTTCAATGGTCAACAAGATATGATCGCCTTCTTGAGCGGCACTTAAGTGAATATTACCCATGGCTTGCTTGCCGGATTGAACTCGAACGTCAGGCATTTCAATACCATGGTCAACCGAATTACGCACGATATGGATTAATGGGTCTGCCAGGGCTTCTACTAAGTTTTTATCTAAATCAGTATCTTCCCCTTCTAGGGTTAAATTAATTTGTTTACCTAACTGCCTAGAGAGATCCCTTACTACCCGGGGAAAACGTCCAAATACTTTTTTAATGGGTTGCATGCGGGTTTTCATTACCGCGCCCTGTAGGTCAGCAGTCACTAAATCTAAATTAGATAAAGGCTGTGTCATCTCCTCAAGCTCAACTTGATTGCCTATTGAAATCAATCGATTACGAACCAAAACCAGCTCGCCGACCATATTCATTATATTATCAAGTAAAGCGGTATCAACACGAATAGTTGACTCTTGAACAACGGGTTTACTGATTTCTTCTTCTTTTTTCAGCAATTTAGCTGGAGCCGGCTTTGCTGACTCAATTAAAGCCACTTCTTGCTGCAATTGTTGGTCTTTAAACTTGCCCTGTCCATGAAGTTGATCGAGTAACGCTTCAAATTCATCTTCGGATATATCTTCCGATTGCTGTGATTGAGTGAGGCTACTAAATTTGCCTGCACCATGAAGTTCATCTAAAAGTGCTTCAAACTCGGCTTCTTCAATATCATTATTCGTTGCTGATGTTAACTGGGCTGCCATTGTTGCTGTCGAGGCAGTTGCTTTGGATGGCGCTGATTTTAATTTTGCCAACATCTCATCGAATTCGTCATCGGTGAGATCTTGACTGGCTAAATCACTGCTACCCTCACCTAAAACTGCCAACATTTGCTCAAATTCATCAGCCTGCAAATGGTCAATTCCTTGGGGAGATGAGCTTTGGCTTTGGCTTTGGCTTTGGCTTTGGCTTTGGCTTTGGCTTTGAGATGATGACAAAGAAGCGTCAGTATCGTTAACTAAAAAAGCATCCAGATAAGCTAATATGTTTTCATCAGCTTGTTGCAATGGTTGATTCTGTTTTAGATTTGCAAACATTTCATTAATGCTATCAGTGATCATCAAGATAGCATCCATCACTTCGGCATTAAGAGAACATTGGTCATTTCTTAGAGCATCAAACACGTTTTCCGCTCGATGACAAGCATCCACCATAGGTGTCAGTGAAAGGAATCCAGCACCACCTTTAACCGTGTGAAATCCTCTAAAAATAGCATTTAATAAGTCACTGTCTGATGGTGACTTTTCTAAATCTACTAACTGCTCTTGAAGTGCCTCTAAGATTTCCCCTGCTTCAACTAAAAAGTCCTGCAAGATCTCTTCATCTAACTCAAAGCTCATAGTTTAATTCCGTTTAAAATCCTAATGAAGACAATAAATCATCGACATCGTTTTGTGAGTTAACCACATCACCACGCATCGCTGGATTGACTATCGGTCCTTCAGCAGCAATATTATCTGTGATCACTTGTTTGACTTTTACTTGATTACCAAACACTTTCAGCATGCCGACCAGAGATAACTCAACTTCTTTAACCAAATCAATAACTCGAGTAATTGTTTGGCCGGTAAGATCTTGAAAATCCTGCGCCATCAGCACTTCATTCAATAAGTTTCTTATTTGTGCTGAATCTGTTGAACTGCTTTTAAGTAAATCATCTAGGCTAAAACATAACTTTTTGAACTCATCTAATTGGATATTTTTATCCATTAAATTTTGCCAACTTGGTAAGATTTGTTGTAAGCCACTGTGGATGTTATCCGCTAAAGGAAGACTTTCCTCAACGGCATCCATGGTTTTATTGGCCGCCTGTTCGGTCATTCTCATCACATAACTCAAACGCTCTTCCGCGTCTGGTAAATCATTACTGGTTAGTTCAATTAGACGATTGTCTATATGAAAATTCTGCAATGCATCATGTAACTGGCGGGTTAATTTGCCCACTTCTACAAATAAGTCTCTATGCGCTTGATGAGCCAATTCATTAAACAACTGGTTTGCCAGTTGCTCTTGACCTTCTTCTAAAAGCTCAACGAGTTCCTTCGCTTTATCTAAGCTAATCGGAGTCTCAACTACTTCCATGAAATTTTCCTAAATTAGCCTAAACGCTCAAAGATCTTGTCTAGTTTTTCTTTTAAAGTGGCGGCGGTAAAAGGTTTAACAACGTAACCATTAACTCCAGCTTGAGCTGCGGTAATAATTTGTTCGCGCTTTGCTTCAGCGGTAACCATTAACACTGGAATTGATTTCAATTTATCATCACTACGGATAGCTTTAAGTAAATCTATCCCTTGCATTCCAGGCATATTCCAATCGGTCACCACAAAATCGAAATCTCCATTTTGTAACATCGGCAAAGCCGTAGTGCCATCATCGGCCTCTTGAGTATTATTAAACCCCAAGTCACGCAACAAGTTTTTAATGATCCTGCGCATTGTAGAAAAATCATCCACAATTAAGATCTTCATATTTTTATCCAAAGCAGTTCTCCATTTGCTATCTGTATACTAATTTTGATTCCATTGGGTCAGTTTACCTTTTAATTTTTTAATCGACTGACTCAATATTTGACTGACACGGGACTCACTAACATCTATAACGGCACCAATTTCTTTCAAATTAAGCTCTTCATCGTAATATAATGATAAAACGAGTACTTCCCGCTCAGGAAGTGAGCTAATTGCTTGGGCGAGTGCCTCTTTAAACTTTTCATCAGCCAACTCTTTAAACAAACAAGTAATAGGCTGTTCAACTTCGATTATTTCTTCACCACCTGTCACATCATCAAACCCAACCACTTTGGTGTTGTTTGAGTCTTGCACCATATGGCGGTAGGTCGCTAAATCAACCTCAAGATGTTGAGCGATTTCAAGCTCAGAAGCTTCCCTTCCTAGAGATTGTTCTAGTACGGTAGCCGCCTCGACAATCGCTCTTTGATTTCTATGGACGGATCTTGGCGCCCAGTCACCTTTTCTGACTTCATCTAACATAGCACCGCGGATCCTTATGCCAGCAAAAGTCTCAAAACTGGCCCCTTTAGAACCATCAAAGCGCCCTGCAGCTTCTAACAGGCCAAGCATGCCCGCTTGTAACAAGTCGTCCAGTTGCACACTCGCAGGCAATCTAGCCATAAGATGCAGCGCAATTCTCTTGACTAACGGCGCATACTGTTGAGCGATTGATTCTTTCGGGACAAACTGGGTATAGGCTGCAAGTTTATTCACTTTTCACTTCCCTTAAATTTGCAGTATTAACCAGCATTTTTTCAGCAAAAAAACCAAGATCTTTACCTTGGTTGTTGGGTCGCTCCATGGACTGTACTTTGTTTGCTAAGCCTCTATAAGCAATAGCACTGCTCGCCAGTGGATAACTTTCAACGACTAATTTTTGCTTTTTAATACATACTCTTAATGTGTCATCAAAAGGAATAATTGACAACAGTTGTAACTCTATATTTAAAAACTTTTGAGCAACGGTGTTTAGCTTATGGAATAACTCCATTCCTTCTTTCGCATTTTTCACCATATTGGGAATAATTTTAAAACGATGAACTCGATGTTCACGAGTCATCACCTTAATAAGCGCGTAGGCATCAGTAATTGAGGAGGGCTCATCACAGACAACAACAAATACTTCATGGGCGGCTCTACTAAAACGCATCACCATATCTGAAATTCCCGCAGCAGTATCAATAAGGACGACATCATAGCGAGCTTCAATAGTGCCAATTGCACGCATTAGCAGCTGTTCTTGACTGGCAGACAAAGACACCATAGCCCGTGTACCGGAGGTCGCAGCTATTACCTCAATGCCTTGTGGGCCTTTAACTATCGTTTGCTCAATATCGCAGATGCCGGCAATCACATGGGATAAGTTCTTATTCGCTCTTAATCCCAACATCACATCAACATTAGCCAGCCCTAAGTCGGTATCAATAACCAACACTTTTAAGCCTAATTTTGCTAAGGCTACTGCAGTATTAATGGTCACATTCGTCTTGCCAACCCCACCTTTACCACCGGTCACTGTAATGATTTTGGTATGATTTGAATACTGATGTAATTTCCTTAAACCTGTCGCTTGATCTTCAATCTCCATATCAAAGACCTCCAGCGGTTAAGGCCACTGATTGTGCTGGTACTTGTTGCTCAAAATCCTTTAATGCCGATTTCGCTAAGTCATAACAATTAGCCAAGTTCAGATCCTCAGGCACCCTCTGTCCATTGGTGATATAACTGATCTTCAATTGCTGTTCTATGGCAATAGACAAGGCCCCTCCAAGGGCAAAAGCTTCATCTGTTTTGGAAATAATGCAGCCACTTAATGGGATTCGACTAAATTGCTTATAAACTTCCGCTAAACCTCCACGCTGAGTGGTTGAATTAATCAGCAGGTAACTTTTGATCGGCACATTATTATTTGCGGTCAAATTATCAAGCTGTTGAGTCAGTCTTAAGTCTTTTTGACTCATACCGGCAGTATCAATCAATACCAAACGACAATTTCTAAATTGGTATAACGCTTGTTCGAGTTGGTTATAATCGTCTGCGCACTTAACGTTACAGCCTAAAATTCTGCCATAGGTTGCTAATTGTTCGTATGCACCAATGCGGTAATGATCAGTCGTGATCAGCGCCACTTGCTCTGCACCAAATTTCTGAACATATCGAGCAGCCAACTTAGCCAAGGTGGTGGTTTTGCCGACACCCGTTGGCCCAACCAACGCAATCACACCACCATTCACACTAAGGTCGCTGCGCTCGGTTTTTAACAGCCCAGCCAGTTCGTCAATTAACTGTGCCTGAATATCACCATCAACGTCTAATTGTGATACCAAATGCTCCGCTACCGCATTAGAAAAATCCAGTTCTTTAAGCTTATCGAAATACATTGAAGCAATGGGATTTTGCCTATGTTTATCATCCTTTATCAAACTTGAAACTTGGGACTGTAAAAGTTCACGCACCGTTCTGAGCTCACTTTTAATCGCTAAAATTTCATCTCTGGATACCCCTGTATCCTTAGCTGGCTCGGGTTTCTCGAAAGGATTAAATTTAACTTTGGCTGCTGGAGAATGTTGTCTTTGTAATAATTGTTCTAAGGATTCTGCAGGTTTATGCTCTGCTTCAGTGCGGGCACGTTGATAATGAGCTTGGGCTTTGCTAGATAGTGCCACTTTATCCTCTGATAAAGCTGAGGCCTTATCGATCTGGGCAGTTTCAATAGGTGAACTGGGACCTTGGGAGTGTTGCTGCAAATCGACATCATCAAAGTCAATAGCGGCAAGGATTTCAACTCCCCCAGTCACTTTTTTATTTGACATGATCACGGCATCATTGCCTAAAGCCTCTTTCACCTGCTCTAATGCACTACGCATATCCTTAGCAAAAAAACGTTTGATCTTCACGATTGCTCCTATTGTCCAACAACAGCGACAATTTTTATTTGTTTATCATCAGGAACTTCCTGATAAGAAATAACCCGCAAACTGGTTATGGTATGCTTCACAAACCTTGATAAAGTGGCACGTAACATCCCTGAAGTCAGCAAAATTGCCGGCTGACCTGCTAACTCCTGCTGCGAAGTGGCATTAGCCAAAGTTTTTTGTATGTGCTCAGCTAAGCTAGGCTCAATATTGGGCCCTTCAGAACCATTGGCTTGCATCGACTGATGCAGAATTTGTTCCAACTCCGGTGCTAAGGTAATCACAGGGATTTCCAGCTCAGGTCCGCCAAGCTCTTGCACTATCATGCGTTTCAACGCAATCCGCACTGCTGCAGTCAGTACTTCTGGATCTTGACTTTTATGCCCGTATTCAAGCAGGGTTTGTACTATTGTTCGGACGTCTCTTACAGATACCCCTTCAAACAACAGATTCTGCATCACCTTAACAACCACCCCCAAACTGAGAAGATCCGGAACCAAACCTTCCACAAGTTTCGGCGATTTTTCCTTTAGCATATCCAGTAATTGTTGAACTTCTTCATAACCTAATAATTGCGAGGCATTATTGGTTAATACTTGAGAAATATGGGTAGCCACAACCGTTGCCGCATCCACCACGGTGTAGCCAAGTGAACTGGCTCGCTCTTTTAATTCAGGGGCAATCCAAACCGCTTCTAAGCCAAATGCCGGATCCGTGGTAACCTGGCCCTCGACCGAACCAAATACTTGCCCTGGATTTATGGCCAATTCACAGTCATGGCGAATTTCTGCTTCACCGACCGCCACTCCCATTAAGTTGATGCGATAATGATTAGGGGCCAAATCGAGGTTATCGCGAATATGCACAGCGGGTACTAGGAAACCTAACTCTTGGGATAACTTTTTTCGCACGCCCTTAATACGGGCGAGTAATTCCCCTTGTTGTGCTTTATCCACTAAAGGGATCAGACGATAGCCAACTTCTAAGCCTATGGTTTCGATATGGCGAACATCGTCCCAACTTAATTCTTTGCTACTGGCTGGATTATTGGCGGGAAGTTGCTTTTGCTGTTCTTGTTCAATAGTTTGTTGTTGCTGATTTTTCTTGGTAATCCAATAACCACAAGCGACGGCTAGCAATGCCAGAAATAAGAATGCAAAGTGCGGCATTCCTGGAACTAATCCCATTAAGGCCATCACCGCCGCTGCAATATATAAAGCTTTGGGATCACTGAACATCTGGCTAAAAACCATCTGCCCCATTTGACCTGATTCATTTTGACGAGTAACCATTAATGCGGCGGCAATTGAGAGGAGTAATCCAGGGATCTGAGCCACTAGCCCATCGCCAATGGTCAACAGCGTATAAATTTCTACGGCATCATTCAGGCTCAAGTCATGTTGTGCCATACCAATGACAAACCCGCCCAAGATATTAATAATAAGAATTAAGATCCCAGCAATCGCGTCACCTTTTACAAACTTAGAAGCACCATCCATCGCACCATAGAAATCCGCTTCCTTAGTCACTTCTTCCCGTCTTAATTTGGCTTGTTCTTGATTGATGATGCCTGCATTGAGATCGGCATCAATGGCCATTTGCTTGCCTGGCATAGCATCTAAGGTAAAGCGTGCGCTAACTTCCGAAATTCGACCAGCGCCCTTGGTTACAACAACAAAGTTGATAATGATAAGGATTAAAAAGACAATTAAACCAACGGCATAATTGCCGCCAATGACCACACTACCAAATGCTTCAATAACGCTGCCGGCTGCATCGCCGCCATTATGGCCTTCCAACAACACCACACGGGTTGAGGCAACATTAAGTGCCAATCTCAATAGCGTTGCAATAAGCAGTACCGTTGGAAAAGCCGCAAAATCTAGCGGCCTAAGTGTGTAGACACTCACCAGTAATACCACTAATGCTAGGGCAATATTAAAAGAAAAGAGGATATCAAGCAGCAGAGCAGGCATGGGTAACACAACCATAGCCAAAGCGGCCACCACCACAAGTGGAGCACCCAGCGCTTGTAAATATCTAGGATCAAAGCGACTTAACTTATCTAAAGCAGCTAACTTCAACGACAACTCCGCCCTTTTATGGGTCTTATTATTATTCCTTTACAACTGCCAATATAGCATTGAATAAACGCCAGAATAAACCCAAAAAGATAAATTTATTAACAGTTTGCGAACCAAAATTAAACAAATAGCCAGCTTCGCTTAAAAAACAAACTCATCATCTAGCTTAGGGTTGCTTGGTGGTTCACTGGGGCGTTCACCTACCCCAGCTTGATACTGCTGTAACTGCATCACATAAGCCAATACTTGTGCCACAGCAGTGAATAGACCTTCTGGGATTTGCTGATTGAGTTTTGTGGTGTAATAAACCGCCCGAGCTAAGGCAGCAGAAGGGACAATAACAACCTCATGCTCTTTGGCTATTTGTCTGATTTTGAAGGCTATCTCATCTGTACCTTTGGCAACTACAAAGGGAGCCTTGGCTTTAGCCACTTCATATTTTAGTGCCACAGCATAATGCTCAGGGTTGACGATAACCACATCAGCAGTCGGCACTTCTGCCATCATTTTTCGCTGAGATATTTCCCTTTGAAGCTGCTTTATTCTACTTTTAACTTCAGGTTTACCTTCGGTATCCTTATGCTCATCCTTGACTTCTTGCTTAGTCATTTTGAGTTTACGATTGTGATCCCACAGTTGATATGGTGCATCGATCATCACAATAAACAATAATCCACAGCACAAACCTAAAAACATCAGTGCAAGGATGACCAAAGCCTCTTCTACGGCCAGCCCTAACTCAATAAGAGAAAGCTGTAAAATATGTTCAAATTGTGACGTCAATAATACATAGGCAAACCCAGCGACTACTGCGAATTTGGCAATGGCTTTGGTTAATTCAACCAAAGCCTGAATACCGAACATTCTTGCAAAGCCCTTTAACGGTGACATTTTATTGAGGGTGGGTGCCATCGCCGATGTAGAAAAGCTTACCCCTCCAAGTAGCACATTGCCGACTATCGCGGCAATAAAGACAAATATTAAAATACTCGCAAGTGGGCTAGCGATATGACTAAAGATAATGTGACCAGCGCTTAGCATCGCCTCTTGGTTGAGCAAGCTCTGCCGTTCAATCTGATAAAGATCAGCCATAATGTTGGCCAATGCATGGGCTAAGTCTCGACCGAACCATAATAAAGCAATAGCGGCTCCGATTAAAACAAAGGCCGTACCTAATTCTTTAGAACGGGCAACTTGCCCCTTCTCTTTCGCTTGCTGCAGTTTTTTTGGGGTGGGTTGTTCGGTTTTTTCTTGGGAAGATTGAGATTCACTCATATTAAAAAGTGCACTCTAATTGAACTACCTGACATATCAACTTTTGTATTTCTAACCATAGCGTTTGGTAATGCAAAAGTATTCCATCTAAAGTCAACCACAGGATAAAAAGCCCTGAAAGCATGGTGATAGGAAAACCTATAGCGAAAATATTCAATTGCGGGGCCGCTCGAGTCATCACCCCAAAGCTAAGATTAATCAATAATAACGCAGTGATCGCTGACAAGGCTAAAGTCAGTGCCCCGGCAAACATCCAAGCTCCCCAATCTACCACTTGTTTAAAAGCCACACTTGTTAAGCCGGTGGTGGCAACTGGAATCGTTTCAAAACTTTGGATTAACATCAGAATAAAGGTTAAATGACCATCCAAAATAAAAAACAATAAAGTCACTAACAATAAATAGAATTGACCAACTATCGGCACCTGTTGACCATTTGCCGGATCGACCATAGAGGCAAAACCCAATGAGGTTTGCATACCAATTAACTGGCCACCCACCACAAAAGTTTGCATAAACAGCAGCGAACAAAAACCAATCACAATACCAATTAACAGCTGCTGTAAAATAATAATAAAAGAGCTTAAACTAAACAGTGGAATTTCTGGCATAGGCCCAAGGGCGGGTGCTACTGCAAATGTGATAGTGGCACTTAACAACAGTCTAACCCTTTGTGGAGTAGAATTAGATCCGATTGTAGTGAGTACCATAAACATGGCACTGATCCGCATAAATGGCCATACATAGGCAGCTATAGAACCACTTACAAATTCCTGTAACCACTGCATCAACCAATAACCATCGGGATCTGTTCAATAAGTTGCAAGGTAAAATCCATCATGGTGCGCACCAACCAATGACCCAGCAACATCATAGCCACCAAGGTCACAAGTAGCCTAGGCAAAAAGCTTAATGTCTGTTCGTTAATTGAAGTCGCCGCCTGAAAAACCGCCACGATCAGGCCTATAGCCAAGCCTGGTAAAATAATTGCTGACGTTAGCAACACCACTACCGATAAGGCTTGCCGAAATATATCAACAAAAGCTTCTGGGCTCATGTCCCCACTCCGAAGCTTGTGGCTAATGTCCCCATCACTAGGTTCCAACCATCGACGAGTACAAATAGCATTATTTTAAACGGTAACGATACAATCATAGGCGACAACATCATCATCCCCATCGCCATCAAGATACTCGCCACCACCAGATCAAGCACCAAAAATGGCAAAAACAACATAAAACCGATTTGAAAGGCGGTTTTTAATTCACTGGTAATGAATGCCGGGATCAATATCCGCATTGGTGTTTGTTCAATCGAATCGATAGAATCAATGCCAGCGATAGAGGCAAACATATCAATGTCTTTGATACGAGTTTGCGATAGCATAAAATCTTTGAAAGGTTTTTCGCCGATATCATAGGCTTGCTGCAAGGTAATTTGTTCATCAATATAGGGTTTTACAGCCTGTTCGTATGTCTGTTCAATCACTGGAGACATAATAAAAAAGGTCAAAAACAGAGCGATTCCAACCAAAATCTGATTAGAAGGTGTCTGTTGTAAACCAATGGCTTGTCGCAAAATAGCCAATACAACGATTATTCGGGTAAAAGAAGTCACCATGATCAGCAGTGCTGGTAGAAAGCTCAGCGCCGTCATTAATAACAATATCTGTAAGGATACCGAATATTCTTCACTGCCATCATCGGCAGGCGTCATCGTTACCGCTGGGAAACCATTATCGGCATGCCCCAATGCTGGTAATAACACCAGCAGTACTAACCACCACCACTTTTTCATATTTTTATTTTTTTTGCTTTTTAAGTATTGATGCGAAATCGGGTTTATTCACTGCTAATGGTTCTTCCAACGTATCGATAAGGTTAATTTGACCAGCAGTCACTCCGATTAAATATTGCTTATTAGCAACTTCGATAACGGCAACTTTTTCTTTTTGACCTAAATTAGCAATCGCTAGGGTTTTAATTGGCCCTGAAGCCATTTGCCCTAAATTTAATCTTTTAACAATAAATGCTAAGGCGAATATTAAGCCGACCACCATAATTAGGCCAAACAGCATACTGACAAGCTGTTCAGTTGGGCTGGTTACTTTATCCGATGCAAACAAGCTAGGTGTGTATATCAAGGCACAAACTAAACTAAATTTTTTTATCATTTTAACTTCTTAATTCTTTCGGTTTGGCTTATCACATCAGTCAGACGAATCCCAAACTTATCATTTACCACGACGACTTCACCATGGGCAATCAATGTTCCGTTTACCATGACATCTAATGGCTCGCCTGCAACTCTATCGAGTTCGACAACCGACCCTTGGTTTAATTGAAGTAAATTTCTAATACTGATATTTGAACGACCAACTTCCATGGAAATCGTCACTGGAATATCCAAAATCGAATCCAATCGCTGTTGCTGCTCTTGGGTTATTTCTTCAGATACCGATTCTATGTCTTCAAGGGCAACGGCTGTTGCCTGTTCATTCTCTAAAGTTGGATCGGACATATGCTTTCCTTGTATTAATCTAATTTTTTATTTTTTGGAAAATAATTCTTATCATCGAGCAGCGGCAACTCATGAGAATTACCATCTGGCCTTTCAATTCGTTCACTGATCTTAACGGCAATATTTTCGTTACTTCTGCCAAGCTTGCCCCTAAAGCTTGGCAAATCTTCAACTTTAACCAATAAGTGCTCAGGCATTTCAATAGGTATGATATCCCCAGCTTTTAAATTGATGATTTCTTGAAGGCTGAGTTGCTTTTCAAGTAAATGAGTTGATAGCTCAACCGGTACCTCCATGATTTCCTCTTTCAATGCAGATGACCAACGAAGATCAGTATCTTGCTTATCACTTTGGACACCGGCATCAAGCAATTCCCTAATAGGCTCAATCATTGAATATGGCATCGTAATATGAAAATCACCACCGCCACCATCTAACTCAATATGGAAAGAAGAAACCACCACCACTTCCGTCGGGCTTACAATATTAGCCATTGCGGGGTTAACTTCTGAGTCAAGATACTCAAACTCCACGTTCATTACCGGGGCCCAAGCATCCTTGTAATCTTCAAAAACCGTTTTTAACATTAATTGAATGATGCGTCTTTCGGTCGGGGTGAACTCACGCCCTTCAATTTTGGCATGAAAACGGCCATCTCCACCAAAAAAGTTATCGACGAGGATAAACACTAAGCGTGCTTCCATGGTAATTAATGCTGTTCCTTTGAGTGGACGAAAACGCACCATATTTAAACTCGTTGGAACGAACAAAGAATGCACATATTCACCAAACTTAAGCATTTGCACTGAATTGATCGAGACTTCTGCAGTGCGACGCATCATATTAAATAAACTGATGCGCATGTGTCTTGCAAAGCGTTCATTCACGATTTCCAGTGTCGGCATCCGTCCACGAACGATTCGATCTTGTGAAGAAAAGTCATAGGTTACAACATTGGATTGATGAACATTTTCTTCTTCAATATTTTCTACCCCATGCAATAGGGCATCAATTTCATCTTGGCTTAATAAATCAGTCACAGCTGGGCCCTATTGCATAATAAAACCTGTAAATAGCACCCGTTCTACACTAGGGCTACCAAGGTTTTGTTGCAAAGTTTGTTGAACGGCTAATAAAGCTTGTTGGCGAAGTTGGGCTTTGCCTTCGGCTGTTTTTAATTGGCTAGCACTGCTTTGACTGAAGTTTTTTAATAGAGTGTCTTCAATCAGTGGAATATGTTTACGTACATTTATTTGATTATCTGTGCCACGGATCAGTAACTGCACTTTGATTTGTACCACTCTATCCCTTGAGCCATCTTGTAAATTAAAAGTGAAAGGTCTGGGCATAGGCACATACGTCGCATCACCGGTAATGTGCTCAATATTGGGGTTAACTGAAGCGCCACTGTCACTGCTAGGTAACGTCCAATATATTAATGAACTCAACACTGAAACACAGAACATCACAACAATAAATACGACTGCTTTATTTTGATTAATGGGGCTGCTATTACCATCAAATTTTAAGAATGAATTAGCCATAGACACTTCCAATGTAGTTATTTTTCCGATTGTTACGCATAGTAATCAATTAAACCTAATTTACCAATAGCTGTACTTGTATTCGCTGTTATTTCATCCGTTTGCGTCACTTCATCGCTGCCATGCTGTGCAAATGTACGACCCTCATCTGAGCCTTGATCACGGCCAACATGTGTATCTGCTAAAGACAATCCTTGTTGTTCAAGCATGCCTTTTAATCTTTCTAAAGATTGCTCTAACAATTCTTTGGTGTGTTGATGCTGAACCTGAAATTGCACTTGAGTTTGATCCCCTTGAACCTGCAAACGGATAACCATAGAGCCTAACTCAGGGGGATCAAGCTTGATCTCGGCCTGATTTGTGGCTTGTTGGATCATCAGTTTTATTTGATTTTGAGTCGTTTCCAACAACCGTTGCTGCACCAATTGATTGCCAATCATTGAATTGGCAGCCGCTTCTTTTAATGGCAAAGATGATGACACAGCATCGGCGCCAATTTGAGCACTGGCTTGAATCATATTGTTACTGTTCAAGCTACTCAGTGTACTGGTGGAGATTGGCGGATTTGCCGCGACTTTCACTTCTTCTATTGGCTGTTGAGGTAACTGGGATAGCTTAGAAGTCATTGCTAAGCCGTCTAAAGCCGAAGTTTTTACGCTAACGTTTTCATTGATGATTGCTGATTTGGCGCTGCGGCTCTCGCCTTCAGCTTGTTTAACCATTACATCCAAAGCGTCAGATTTAACCAATTGCTGCTCATATTTGTTCGTCGCAATCGACACAAATTGTTTGCCCTCTGGGGTAAACTCTGGCGCTAATTTGACACCATCACTGACAACTAAATCCGCTCTTAAAGCCACATCTAATGGTGCCTTTTCAATGGCAACATGGCCATTTTGAAGGGACTGTGTTGGTTGCAGCTGTATGCCCTCAATGCTGCTTGCACTGATTAAATCGGCCCTTTCCATGTCAAGGGATTGTGGTTCAGGTTGCTCATCTGGCAATAATGCCAATGTTACTGGTGATTGCGCCTCTAATGTAACATCATTTTCTAAAACTTGAGGCTGTTGCAGCTTATATTCACTGCGGCTTAAGCTGTGTTCGGATGAAAATTCTAGACTTTCGGCCTCTGGCAATGGTTGGTCTTCGAACGGCAATTGTTTGCCGCTCAGCACATTACTGTATTCAATTTGTTGCAGTAATTGTTGTGTGTCCACTTCACTAAAATCAGTGTGCCGTTGATTTATTGCAAGTGTGTCTGACTTAGGTTCCGTTGCTGCACTCGCTAATAGTTGTTGTTGACCTTGTAGTTGAATGGGATCGGTTTCTATGGCATCGCTCACATTCGCCAACAACTCAGAAAAATTGACTTGTGTTTGGGGATCTAAGTCGACACTTGCTGCATCAAATAATGGAGCGAGCATGTCGACGTTATCTAACGATACACTCATCCTAAATTACCTGTAAAACCTTGCATAGTTTCCATTTTTGATGGCCTAGTCAATATTATTGTTGTCTAAAACAAAGCAAATAATGTGCCATCAAAAACATTTATCGTTTTAACACTTGTAGAAGGCTCAGCTCATCAAGCAGATTTTGCTCTTGCTTTGCAAGCAGCTGCTTTTGTTTTAGAACTTTTTTATCTTGAATAAAATTTAAGCCCTTTAATTTGGACTCAATTTGCTGGTATTGCTGGGTCACTTGCTGCTTTGATGATTGCACGTTATTAAGGGAGGAGTATTCCTTTTCGGTAGCATTATCAAGCTGTCTAATAAACCGATAATACTGCTGAATATAATGAGCTTCCTGTTGCTTACTCTTGGCTTCATTGAGTTGCGCAACGTAATCTAGACGATACCTTTCTATCTTTTTTATTTGCTGCTGATGGTTGCTTATCTGCACATTATACTGTCGTAATTGCAACAGTAATTGATCTTTTTGCTTGGCCAATAAGTTAATTACTGGCATTAATGAATTTGTTTTTGCCATCAATTTAACTCTGGGCACTGCTGTGCTACTTCAGCCAACAACATTTGCGAATCAGTAATATTGATCTTTTCATTCATAGATTGCTGTAAAAATGCCGTTAAAGTCGGTTGAATCAAGATGGCTTTATCAATATTAGGTTCACTGCCTTGTTGGTAAGCACCAATGGCAATTAATTCCTTATTTTGTTGATAAAGGCTATAGCTTTTTTTTACTTTTAAACTTTGTTTTAATTGTTCCGCTGACACTATGCTTGGCATCACCCTAGAAATGGATGATTCAATATCGATGGCAGGATAATGACCGCTTTCTGCTAGGTCGCGAGACAACATAATATGACCATCGAGAATGGCTCTAGCAGCATCTGCAATAGGATCTTGAGGGTCGTCGCCCTCTGTTAATACCGTATAAAAAGCGGTAAGGCTGCCTTGTTCGTTAGTGCTGTTGCCAGCTCGTTCTACCAAAGCCGGTAATTTAGCAAATACCGAAGGCGGATAGCCTTTAGTGGCAGGTGGTTCACCAATCGCGAGGGCGATTTCCCTTTGTGCTTGCGCATATCGAGTTAAACTATCCAACAACAATAGGGTATCTTTACCTTTATCTCGAAAATACTCAGCAATGGCTGTGGCCGTTTCACAGGCCCGTAAACGCATCAAAGGTGAGGCATCTGCAGGGGCGACCACCACCACGGCCTTTTTTCTGGCTTCAGGCCCAAGGATCTCATCGATAAACTCCCTGACTTCTCTGCCACGCTCCCCTACCAAACCCACGACAATCACCTCTGCAGCAGTGCCTTTGGTCATCATTCCTAACAACACCGATTTACCAACACCAGAGCCAGCAAAAAGTCCCATTCGTTGACCTTTACCCACCGTCAGCAAACTGTTTATAGACCTAATACCGACATCTAAAGCCTGTTCAACAGGCTGCCTTGATAATGGGTTGACCTGTTGTGGCTGGTAACTTAGGTCGATGTGCTCAGGCACCGGTAGTTCGTCGATAAACTCTCCATTGCCCGCTAAAATTCGCCCCAGAAGTTGCTCTGAAAAAGGTAAACTCTGCAAAGCATCAATGGGGGTCACTTTGGCACCTGGCGCTAATCTAGATATTTGCTGCAATGGCATTAAATACACTAATTGCTGATCAAAGCCGACAATTTCAGCTAAGGTGATTTGCCCTTGGTATTCAATAGAGCACTGAGCACCAAGGGCTGCATTAACGCCTTTAGCTTCTAAGGTTAACCCGACTACCCTAAGTAAAACACCACTGCTTGGAATGTTAATAGGCTTGAGTTTAGGTCGCTTGCTAAGTGCGCTAATCAGTTTTTCAGTACGAACATTCATCTATTTGCTTTTTAATTGTGACTGGGCTTGATGTATTAATTGTTCGACATCAATATCAATTAATGAGAAATCCTGTTTAATTTGATATTGGCCAGGGTGCAAGCTGGTATCGATAACCAATTTAATGGTGGTATTTTTCAAAACCGTTTCTAACTGCAAGGTTAAAGGCTCAAAATCCTCTTCACTGCAATGGATATTAATATCATTATGGGCCACATCTAGCTTGGATAATGCCTTTTTAATCTGTGCAATAATCACTTTAGATTGGGGTTGCAGCTCTTGCTGTAAGATCTGCGTGCAAGTGTCATTTATCACTTCATTTATGCTGTTAAGCACATATGAATCGATGTGCTCTAGGGGATGTTGGAGTGAATCGATTAGCCCTTGCAATTGTTCTAGACGCCGTTCAATCTGTTGCTGGCCTTGCTCTAACCCCTGTGCAAGCCCTTGCTGTTGACCGACTTCAAAACCTTGTTGTTGCCCTAACTGTTGCCCTTGTTCATAGCCCTGCTGCCGGCCTTCTTCAAATCCTTGTTGATGGCCCTGCTGCTGGGCCTGAAGGCGGATCTGCTCAATTTGTTCCGGCGTTGGTACATCGATAACCTCTTCAGCTACAGCTTCATTTCTAACAAAGACACCCTGTTGTTCAATGGTATTATCTTCTTGTTCAAAATCAGGATAGTGCCAAAGGGTCGCTTCAGTTGCCGAAGGTTGATTCATTACAAGAACTCTTCTTGATTATTATTACCAAAAACGATTTCTCCACTGTCCGATAATCTTCTGGCAATGGATAATATTTCTTTTTGAGCCGCTTCCACTTCGCTTAACCTGATTGGCGCCATCGCTTCAAGATCATCACGCATCATTTCAGATGCCCGCTTAGACATATTACCCAGGATTTTTTCTTGTAATTGCTCGTCAGCGCCTTTTAGGGACTTAAGCAGCACATCTTGTTGAATCTCTCTGAGTAATGTCTGCATACCTCTATCATCAATATCATTGAGATTATCAAACACAAACATCAAGTCTTGGATTTGTTGAGCCATTTCTTCATCTTGATGACGAATCGCATCCATCATCTGCGATTCCATCGCAGTATCTAGGTAGTTCATAATATCTGCTGCGGCTTTAAGCCCGCCCATCTTGGCGGCTTGGGTACCTGCTTGGCCGGCAAATTGTTTTTCCATAATATCATTCAATTCTTGCAATGCTGCCGGTTGAACTTCTTCTAAGTTCGCCACCCTTAACAACAGTTCATTACGCATACGCTCTGGAAATTGACTTAATATTTCGGCGGCTTGATCGGGTTCTAAATACGATAGAACAATAGTTTGTATCTGTGGGTGTTCATTATTAATGATGGATGCCACCTGGCGGCCATCCATCCATTTCAATGAATCTAAACCACTTGCCCCTTTACCCAACACTATTTGTTCAATAAAGTTACTCGCTTTATCTTCACCTAGCGCTGCCGTTAATGCCTTACGGACAAACTCTTCATTATTAAAACCAATAGAAGAAAAATGCTGTAATTCTGTCAGAAATAATCGATGTACACTGGCCACTTTTTCAGAACTGAAATCTCTCATTTCAGCCATTGCGGCACCCACCTTTTGAACCTGTTTAGGCTCAAGATGTTTAAGCAATACCGCCGCATCTCCCTCACTTAAACTAAGCAGTAATATTGCAGACTTTTCAATGCCAGAAAGGGTACTGATATCAAAACTTGCAGTTTCTAAAACTTCTGCAGTATTTTCTGTTTTAGGCATCTTCAGCTATCCAACTCTTAATAACTTGTATTGATAATTCCGGCTCATTGGCCACCAGAGAACGAATGGCTTTAAGCATGTCATCCTCTTTATTAATGTTCGGTATAATGATTGAACCATCTTCACCTTGTCTATATGCCATCGGTGAATTTTCTAGCATGCCAAGGGTATCCTGGGCTAACTGATCTTCAATTTCTGCAAGTTCAAAATTACTATTGCCCTCTTCATCTTGGTAGTCCTTACCGTAAATAAGTCGTTGTACCAGTGGCTTAATAATGGCCATAATGATCACTATAATGACCAACAGCGCAGCCCCGAGCCGCACCCACCATTGCACCACAGGTTGCTCAAACCAATTTACGGCCACACCATCAGCAACCAAAGAGTCCTGAAATGGTACATTAACCACTTCAATCACATCTCCACGAGACGCAGAAAAGCCAACTGCACCTTCAAGTAAGCGACGAATATTGGCCATTTGATTATCAGAAATGGGTCGTTTACTTAATTCCGGATTCGATTGCAATTCACTCGCGGTGGCATTGCGATAATTAACCGCAACGGATATGGTGACTCGTTGCACCACCCCAACTTGAGAACGGGTATAGCTTATTTGCGAATCTAATTCATAATTTCGTGTTTGCTCTTTATGACTGGAGTTTGGTCCTTGTTGACTGCCCTGTTGCTGCGACTCTTGCCCCTGTGGAATATTTGCTTCTATTGGGGGTTGATTACTTAAAGCACCAGGTATGCCACCAATAAAGCCGCCTTTGTTATTACTTTCTAATAACATTTCAGACCGAATCGCGGGATCTTGACTATTGAATGTCTTATTGGTCTGCTCTACGGCGGTAAAATCCATGGCCACATCCACTTGGGAACTGAAATTATCCAGCCCCAAGATTGGCATCAAAATGGTTTCGATTTTCTGTAAGTATTCACTTTCTTTGGCTTTGGTAATTTCCAGTTCTCGTCTGGCTTTGGCTGATACCCCATCTTGTGAGCCAGAATTTAATAAACGCCCCGTTTGGTCTGTTACAGTTACCCTTTTGGGGTTTAAGCCATGTACCGCCGAAGCCACGATGTCGACAATCGCATCAATTTCTTCTTGAGCTAGGGTCATCCTGCGGGCAATGGTAACAACCACCGTGGCGCTGGCTTCTTGTTGCTTACGGGCGAACACGTTTTCTTTGGGCAGGGCTAGAATAACTTTTGCCCGCGATACGGTTTGCAGTTGCTCAATCGCTTTAGCGAGATTCTGCTCTTGGGAAAATTTTAAGCGCGCTTGCTCTAGTCTTTGAGATACCCCAAAACCAGAATCTTGCTGTAAATAATCTTCGGTTTGTGCCGCAAGGCCCAGCCCTTCACGAGCCAGCAATAGCTTTACTTTCTGGTAATCATCAACGGTGACCGAAATAGTATTATTTAGCAGCTCGTAATCAATATTATTTTTATCTAATGAATCTAAAACAGGGATAAGCTGCTCTGTTTCCATTTTCGCTAATGGCCGCATATCTGGCTCATTAGCCCAAATTAAAATAAAAATAGTCATTGCCAAGGCAATCAGTAAAGCTAATATCAAGGTTACCTGACGTAACATATCTACGTCGGCTAGCTTTTTGACTACACTGGTATTTTCTTCTGGCTGTGATTGGCTAGCAGGAAATTTAGCACTATCGGAACTCACTACCACGTCGGTTGATGCTTCACTCACCTAAGACACCTTACTTAAATCGGCATGGATATAATAGTTTTATAAGCTTCTACTAGCTTATTACGTACTTCTACCGTTGCTTCAAAAGCAACAGATGCTTTTTCTCGAGCAATAACGGTATCGGCAAGAGTAATGGAATCATCCCCTAATTCTTTTCGAGTAGTCATGTCTGCGGATGTTTTTTGTAAACCATTAACGGTATTTACCGCAACAGAGAGCAGCTCACCAAAATCACTCCCTTTAACAGGAGCATGACTCGGTAACACTTGGTTGCTTTGTTGTGGTTGAACTTCAAGACGCTGTTGCATCATTTGTTGCAATAGCGGATTTTCTTTTAATTGCATACCAATCCTTAGTTTTATTGTTCTTACACTTCAATGCCTAAATCGCGCATTTTGGCTAATTTATAACGCAAAGTTCGTGGACTAATACCTAGTTCCTGTGCCACTTGCGCCCTATTACCGCGAAATTGCTCAAGCCTTTGTAAAATAATTTGATGCTCCTGAGCAACCACTTCAGATTTTAAGTCTGGGGCTTGCGGTTCTAAAACTTTATTATTTAAATCAATTGCTTCTAATAAAATATCATCTTCTGAAATATTGTCACTAGCTAAAATCAAAGCCCGCTGAATCACATTTTCTAACTCCCTAACATTACCCGGCCAGCAATAGCCTTCGAGCTTATCTTTAGCAGCGTCAGTCAAGTTTAAAGCAGCACCAGAAGTGGAGTATTTTTGAATAAAACTCTCAGCTAAAGGCACAATATCCTTTGGCCGTTGACATAATGCAAGCGCCTGTAAAGGAAATACATTCAAACGATAATAGAGATCTTCCCGAAACTCTCCGGCTTTTACCGCTTTCAGTAAATCTCTGTTGCTAGTTGCTATGATCCTGACATCTAGGGTTATCGTTTTCTTCGAACCAAGTCTTTCAACTTCTTTTTCTTGCAATACCCTAAGCAGTTTGGCCTGCAATTCTAGTGCCATTTCTGTAATTTCATCAAGCAACAACGTGCCTTGTTGAGCTTGCTCGAATTTACCTGGGCAAGCTTGATGGGCACCGGTAAAAGCGCCTTTTTCGTAACCAAACAGAGTAGATTCGAGCATACTCTCAGGAATTGCAGCACAATTTATCGCCACAAAAGGGCCATCCGCACGGGCTGAATGGTTGTGTAAATATTGTGCTAACACTTCTTTACCTGCACCACTTGGGCCATTGATCAGCACAGTTGCATCGGATTTTGCCACCTTAGCAGCGAGGCTGTAGAGCTGTTGGGACTGTGGGTCTGCAACAATGGCCTGCTGTGAGGGTTGACTCATCATATAGCGTTCAACTTGGGCCAATAGTACTTGAGGGGTGAAGGGTTTGGCTAAATAGTCTTTCGCCCCTAGCTTAATGGCTTTAACGGCATGCTCAACTTGACTAAATGCCGTCATTAATAGTATGGGGATATGATTGAAATGGCTGGCTACATAATCAAGTAAACCAAAGCCACCAATACCAGACATTTGGACATCTGAAATGATCAGTGCGAATGGTTGTGCTTTTAATTTCGCTATTGCCGCTTCAGCACAATCAACCCATACACAATCCATGTTGGCCAACTCTAAAGTATCGACTAACGCTTCTGCTAAATTAATATCGTCTTCTACCAATAAAATAGTTTTAGTCATGGAGTGCACCCGTTATTGGCATTATTATTTTAACTTGAAAACCTTGCTGAGGTTCTGACCACAAGCTGATCGCACCATGGTGATTCTTGACGACACTAAATAAAACCGCCAAACCTAATCCAGTGCCTTGAGGCTTGTTAGTTTCAAATGGATCAAAAGCATTAGCGAGCTTTTCCTTGGCCATGCCTTCCCCATTATCGGTGATGGTGATACACAAATTACCCTGCTCAATAGCAAAGCGACACTCAACTGCCGTTGCCTTAGCTTCGATAGCATTAATAACTGCATTGGCTAAAGCCGAACTTAAACCACCTAAGTCACCTAATAAAGACCATTCTGTATCATTTAAAACAGTAAATCGTATCTGTGATTGCTGTACTACAGCGTCAACTTGTTGCTCTAAACTGGCTAACAATTGGTCATTAGTAAAGCTTTCTGGGCTTTTATTCTTGCCCTTTGAAAACAATAACATATCTTCAACCTGGCGCTCTAATTCCATTAGCCTGCTCAGTAATTTAGTTTGAAATTTGTGTTGCATCTCAGGCTTTAAATGGGTGTTGGCAAGATTACTGGCATACAGCAATGCCGCACTCAATGGGGTACGAATTTGATGGGCCATTGACGCCATCATGGTGCCTAGCGAGGAAAGCTTTTGCAACTGGGCAACGTTTTGCTGCAACGCTCTGGTTTCGGTTAAATCGGTTAATGTAATTAAGGTTGCATAACCATTAGGCAAGGCATTGATCTCAACTTTAACACGTCGACCATTTTTCAATGAAATTTCATGGCCATCATCGGCTCGTGGTTGAAAATTCTGACTTAAGATCAAAGCCCAGCTTTTATTGAGCAAAGGTTGATTGAACAAGTTTTCAGCGGCACTATTGGCATACTGGATCACCCCCGAAGGAGCTAATAAAATAATGGCATGGGGAATACTGTCAAATACAATTCTGGCAGACATCGAATCCACATCTAATCCTGATGTCTGTTGTAAAGGAGAGATAAACTGCAAAACCTAACCTGTGCAATACACTAATTATTCTTATAACTACATAATCACACAAGTGAGCAACAATTTGAACAACAATTTTTTTAAATTTGAGTAACTAAAATTCAAAAAGCGGAAAAATGACGCCTACTTCCCTAAACCATATTTTCGCATTTTCTCAACTAAAGTCGTTCTGCGGACACCGAGCATATCGGCGGCTCGAGAAACTACCGAATCTTGCTTATCAAGGGCTTGTTTTATCAGCTCAATTTCCATTTCGGCAAGCATATCTTTTAAATTAACGCCATCATCGGGTAACAAGCTAACAATATTATTATTGGTGTGATTTTGCACACTAGGGAGTAAATCTAAATCCTCATTATTTAGAAAATCAGCAGTATCGTTACTGCAAGATACTAAGGTTTTTAGCATGTACTCCCTTGGTAAGTCCTGCAAACTAATTATTGGCTTATTGGTCAACAATACTAATCTGTTTAATAGATTCTGTAGTTCTTGATAATTACCATACCAAGGTAGCATTGAGATATGATCAATCAGTTCTTGGGAAACGTCTATGTTGTGGTCAGTTATCTCAAGCAATACTTTTTTTACTAGGAAGGTAAAATCATCTTTTCTTTCCCTTAGGCTTGGGATCCTAAGGGGAATAGTTGCTGCTAAATAATAAAACTCTGGTAATAACCGACCTTGATGTAACGCATCATTTATTACATCATCACTACCCAAAATAATTCTAATTTGAGATTTATACTCATTAAAGCAACCAACAGGTGAATAGCTGCCGTATTTAATAAGGCGAATAAACTTACTTTGAACAGGCAAAGGCAGTTGGCAAAAATTATCGATAAATAATGTTGCCCCATTGGCTTTTGCTATGAGTCCTTGGTGTTCAATATTGTTGATTTTGTCTTCAACCCCAAAAAGCTGATTTAAAATCGAATCGTGATTTAATCCTGCGCAATCAAAACTAAACAATGGCGCATCAACATGACTCAGTTCATGTAAGCAAGCTGCCACTTTTTCACGAAAACAACCAGCTTCACTTATCAGCACAGCAGATAATGTTGAATTGGCTAATTTTGTAATAGCAGCCCTTAATTCTTGGATTGACTGACTGCTACCTTGCAGCCACAAAGGCATCACCGATGCAGAACTAGAAGCGGTCATCTCATTCCCAATTTGAAACCTTTCATTTCCCAAGTGCATGTTTATTATTCATTATTGTTTTATAGGGTTACACTAAGGTAAAAAAATACCTTAATCAAGTAATAATGCGCCGATTGTATAACATTTATACTGTTAATGGCTCTATAAATTTCAATGTTTATCATAGAGTTATGATTATACTACTAAAGCTGAACCGTACCTGTATTGGTTGACTGTATTAAATAGTTTCAGCGGTTAATGAGGTGGTGTGATGTTCTGCACTGTCAATGGCGTCCCAGCCTTCTTTTAAAGTACGAACTAAATCACTGGCCACCTCAATCGCATCAGTATTATTCTCTAAAATAGCACTTGATAAGTTTGTCAAAATATAGTCATATAAATTTTGTAGATTCTCAGCGACGTCATTATCTTCATCCATCACTAAAGATTGATTTAGGCTTTGAATAATTTGAACTGCCTTAGTCAGATTATCACTTTTAAGAGCAAGATCATTATTTTCAATACCATACTTAGCTTTTGCCAACCGCTCTAGACAAGAAGCAAATAATAATTGGATCACCCGATGAGGAGAGGCATCCTGAACTTGAGCTTCAACTGATACTTTACGATAAGACTGTAATGAACCACGCATAATAATATTACTTCCTTATTTGTTGTTTTTATATTGTTGTATTTTCTTATTTCCAAGCTGTTGTTGTTGAATTTGCTTGGTTCTGTGTAACTGTAATTGTTGGATCTGCTCAATAAACTTTGTGGTGAGTGCAAATTGTTGCTCGGCTTGTAATTCGCTTAATGGCAGTTGCTGTAATAGCTTATCCCTTAAATTAATTTTATTTGCAATAGTAGATAAGCAGACATCACTTTGCTCAATGTCTGTTAAATCAAGCTTGCTCAGCAATGTAAGTTCCCTCTCAATTGCTTGGTTAACGGCTAATAATTCCATCTAATTAGTTACTCTTAACCATACCAGGTAAAGAATCAAAACGACTCGCCAAGAAAGAGCCTTGGGTATTTAATTGTGCAACCAATAAGTCCATTGCCGAATACTGGGCATAAAGTCTCGCCTCATAGGAGACCATTTTACGGTCTAAAGCTACCCTAGAATCCTCAATGCGCTCCATTTGTATATCTAAAGTTTGATCGCGGGAATCCAGTAATCCACCGGTTTGGGTGTAAACATCAACAACACTATGCAAATGGGCCGCAAAGCCGCTATCTTCAGCAGCAAAAAAGTGTTGTACTTTATTCGGCGAGGTTTCTAAAGTGTCATTTAACTTAGCGGTATCAAGACTCATTTTGCCAAACTCATCTAAGCTAATGCCATAATGGCTTAAGATTTTATCTTCGCCACCATCAGAAAATGACTTGAATAAACTATTGCGTACTTGCGATTGGAAAGTGCGTATTAATGAGTCACCTTGTAACACACCTGCATCGCCAGTTTCGCTGTCATAGCCTGACATAGAAGACATAGTGCTAATTAATTCATTATAACTGTCAACAAACTCTTTGACTGCTGTTGTTGTTTTACCGTTATCGGCACTAATGGTAACCTTGGTCGCCTCTCCCAAGGCTGCTTGTTTAAGATCCAGCGTCACGCCATTGATGGCATTCTCTACCGTATTTGAACTTGAAGTGACAGCAAAACCATCGATGAGCAGTTGGGCGTCCTGGGCTGCAATATCGGTCATGTTAATCGCATCAAATGCGGCTTTTAGATTATCACTGCCCCTTGGAATAACAGTAATATTATTAGCAGTACCGGTTTCTTTACTGGTTAGGACTAAGCGCGCCCCATCATCACTGCTAATTACCGCGGCGGTTACGGTTGAGTTTTGTTCGGAATTATTAATGAGGTCGGCAGCATCCTGGAGACTATCACTCCAAGTTAAATCAACTTGAAACGTTTCTTCACCTGAGGAAATTTTTAGAAAACCTGCACCTGGGATTGACTCAGCGCTGGTTAATGGCACACTCGCAAGTTTATGGGCCGTTGCCAGTTGATTAACTTCGATAGAATAACTTGAAGCAGCCACCCCTTCTGCAACGGTTGCCGTTAAATAGTCCTTATTACTTTGAGTCACCTTCGACGAGTTATAGGTCACCTCATCTTGTAAGGCTTGCAATTTCTCCTGGAAACTCTCCATCGCAGCCTTTAAAGCACCAATGGCAGAAATTTCGGTAGTCAACTCTCCTTGTTGCTTATCAAACAAAGCCACTTTAGGCGCTTTTTCAACGTTGACTAAAGACTCTACAATACCATTAATATCGAGACCAGAGCCGATCCCTGCTGCCGTTAAACCCATGGTAAAACCTCAAATAATTCGTTAACTAAACTTTGTCAGAAAGTAGCATGCCGGCTATTTCCGCCATCCTGCTTGCCAATTCCAGGGCGTCTTGGGATGGAATTTGGCGGATCACTTCACCGGTTGTTTCATCGATAACTTTAACAACGGCGGTCTGGGTTTCAGTATCAACACTAAAATTCAAGCCTTTTTGAGTTTGACTCATCAATTGATTCATCGCCTCAGTAATGCTTTGTAAGTCTTCAACTTTTAACACAGCTTGATTATTGTCTGTCGCCTTTAATTCAGCAGGTTCTGTGCCAACACTTTGTTTTTTTTCGAGCCCGTTATTTTTTAACTGCTCTTTAACCAAATGCGCCTGATTTTCATTGCTAATATTAGGAAGTACTGCCGCTGATTTTAATGCATCCATGATTAAATCCTCTTTTATGGCTTATTTCCGAATGGGTAACCCTTATTGATTTATAGGCAAAAAAGGAGGCAAAAGCTTGCCTCCCCTTATCAATCACTTGCCTAACCTACCGATTAAAGTAGAGATAACGCTACCTGTGGTAACTGGTTCGCTTGCGCAAGCATTGCAGATGAAGACTGAGACAGGATCTGTTGCTTAGTCATTTCTGCCGTTTCTTTCGCAAAATCAACATCTTGAATACGTGAGCGAGCATCAGATACGTTAGTTGCAATATTGCTTAAGTTATTAATGGTGAAGCTCATACGGTTTTGTACCGCACCTAAGTCCGCACGGTTAGAGTCGATATTAGCAATCGCTTCATCAATCACAGCAATCGCAGACTGTGCACCAGTAACTGAAGTCACATCTACATCCGCTACCGACATACCAGAGTTATCCGCACCAATGGTGTTATCAACGATGGCTGTTGCTGCACCACCTGCCGCTGTCCATGTTGTATCCGCAGTTTGAGTAGTAATGGCTAAGTTAGAAGCAACCGCACCATCATTTTCTAAAGCACCAGCGAAACCTACATTACCGTTTTCAGCAAAAGCACGGACTTCTAGACCAGCACCTTCAAAAGTAGAGTTAATCTCAGCAGCTAAGGTATCAGAATCTGATACACGAGAAAGGTCAATGGCTAATACTTGCGCACCAGAACCATCAGCTGGAGTATAAGTAAATTCAAGTACACCATCGTTTGTTGCCGCACCCGCATTCGTTAGCGCATCAATATCTGCAGCTGAAACACTACCACCAGATACACTCTTCATAGAAGTAAAACCAATTTGGTCTGCAGATACATCGTTTAGTGACAATGAAATAGTTTCACCGCCTTTCGCACCCACTTGGAAAGACTGAGTACCGTAAGTACCGTCTAGTAGTTTTTGACTACCGAAAGAAGTAGTATCTGCAATACGAGTAATTTCTTTTTGTAGTGCAGAAATTTCTTTTTGCATAGCAGTACGTTCGTCGCTAGAGTTTGAACCGTTAGCAGCCTGTACAGACAAGTCACGCATACGTTGAAGAATATTGGTTGACTCTTGCATTGCGCCTTCCGCGGTTTGCGCAATCGAGATACCATCGTTAGCGTTACGCATTGCAACATCAAGACCGTTAATTTGAGATGTTAGTCGGTTCGAGATTTGCAGACCCGCGGCATCGTCTTTAGCTGAGTTAATGCGAAGACCAGAAGACAAACGCTCCATTGAGCCTTGCACGCCGAAGTTTGCTTTGTTTAGGTTACCCTGTGCCTGCATTGAGGTCACATTAGTATTTACCGTAATAGCCATAATTTGATTTCCTTATTAAATCTATTAAAAGCCTGTAATCACAAGCACAGTAGAGGATGATTACTGCCTCTGTAACAGGTTTTCGGCTAGGAACAAAAATACTTTAGGAGTTTTTAACGAAAAATAGAAAATTCTTTATTAAACGTGAAGTTAGTGCTTTAAAAGCCCTTATATCAAGGCTTGAGTTGGACGATATTGCACCAAGCTCTAAGTAAAATAACTTAGAGCAACGAAAACGATTTAAATATAATCAAACAAAGTGGTTGAATTTATTTTGGCAAAGCTTTGGGTTGCCGCTTGCATGGCAAGGGATTGCCGCTCAAATTCACTAATAGCTTGTGCGAAATCAATGTCCTGTAATGGGGCGATGGCTCTGGCATTCAATAATTGATTTTCTTGATGAGCCGGTTGGTAATAATCAAGACGCTGTAATTGGCTGCCTATTTTTGAACGGTTGACATCTAAAGCATCCATGGTTCCAGTCAAGTCATCAAGTAAAGTGGCGTATTCTGCTTGATCGAGCTGAGCTATCCCACCTGGGGTGGTCATTAACTCTTGGGCTCTGGTTATGGCTGCAAATACATCCAAGCCGCCGTTAATTGGGCTAAGAAATGCATCCGAACCGCTCACATTCGTCGTCACTGTCACGCCATCGGCAACATTAAGCTGGCGATTTAAATCATCCCCTTGATAAATGATCACGCCAGTGCCGTCATCCACAAATGGAATGGTATCGGTCTGACTGCCGGCAAAAATATAGTTTCCAGACTCATCTTTTGAGTTGGCCAATTCAAGCAGCCCTTGTTTAATCTGGTCTAATTCATTACTGATTGCTTGTTTATCAAGATCAGATAATGCACCTGAGTTAGCATACAGCAACCTTTCATTAGCCATACCAATATAGTCTTGGGCACCTTGGATCAAATCTTCGGTAGAAGCCAAACGATTTTGCGCATAAATAATATTACTAAGGTACTGGTCTAATTGTGCATTTTGATGATTCAAGTTATCAATAGCCACCATAGCAACCGGGTCATCGCCAGCGGTCACGACACGTTTACCCGATGAAATTTGCTCCAGTGATTGGGTTACCTTATTTTGCGATTGGGAGATATTATTAGTATTTTGATAGTACAATTGATTTGTAGAAACGCGCATAATTGTTCCCTACCTTAAAGACATAAATAAAGTATCAAACAATTCCGAAGCCGTTGTCATGACTCTGGCAGAAGCTTGATAGGCTTGTTGAAAACGCATTAAATCAGCGGCTTCTTCATCTAAATTGACCCCTGATTCCGATTCCACTCGCGCATAGGCTTGATCAAACATCGACTGAGCAGTATCCACTGCAATCGCCGCACTATAGGTATTTGAACCGACCGTTGATTTTGCCTCCTGGTAAATATCCATGATACTGGATTGACCATCGCGCATTATTTTGGCGCCACTGACATCTGTCATCCTTTTAATATTGCGGTTATCGCCGCTGCCGCCAGTCACATCGATAGTAAAACTTGCGCCATCGAGCAGGGGTTGTTTTAGGCTAAAACTCACCCCAAAAACGCTACCAGAGAGCGGCTCTCCGCTGAGTGTGCCGACAACAGGGTTACCTAAATCATCCAATGCACTGAAGGTACCATTAGTAATATCAATGGTGACATCAGATGAGAAATTTGCGGCAAAGTTAGGATCGGTTCTATCAATGTTGGTTAACATCACCCCTTGTTCAGGCTGTGAATTAGCAAAGACACCCGCCGTCGCGGCAATCTGCTGTGGTTGCTTAATCAAGCTTTTGATTTCATGGGCAGCATCAATGCTGGGACGAATATCAAATTTATCACCATCTTGTAGATTAGCTAAGGCATCGGTTTGAATACTAAAACCCTGAGCAGAATTAAGACGATTAGGATCGGCAGCATCGATTGTTAATAACTCAACTTGTCCGGTTCTATGATTTTTTAACTGGTAACCAACACTCGCATCATAGTGTAATTGATAACTGTCCGCCGCTAAGGCTGAAACATCATTAATTTCAACCGTCACATAGGCACTGCCTTGATTCTTGTCATAAGCAAAAGATCGACGTTCAGTCAGCGCTTTTTCATTGATATCAGTAAACAAATTACTGCCAATATCACCATTAAGATCTAGGCCCTGAGCTTGAGCAGTATTGAACGCATCCATAATGCCTAGAGCCATTAAACCCAGTTCATCCATAGCCGGGATAAGGTTGTTATCCCGATAATCATGTAATGCCCCCAGTTCACCATTGAAACGGCTACCATCAAGACTAATTTTATTGCCATGGAGATCCGCTTGTAGGCGAGTTTGCTTAGGATCAGGTTCACCATTGACCATCGATAGTTCTGCAGGAAAAGTAGATGAAACCAACATCACTGAACCACCAAACATAACCGAACTGCCACCTTCTTCAAGGGCAATAACACTGACATCACCGTACTGAGTGAGCTCTTGTAATAATGCAGTCTGACGATCTAAAAGGGTAAAGTTTTGCTCGACTCCCTTTTGTAATTCTTGATTAATATGCGCCAGTTCAATAGCAATATCATTGATATGATTGACGGTGCCTGATAATTGCGAGTTAACTTGGGTAATTTGCCTGTCCAAATTATTATGCAGGGCATTAAAATTATCGGTTAACTGCTCTGCACTCAAAATTAAATTGGTACGCATGCCAATATCATTAGGAATATCAGCTACCGCATTTAAGGCGGTATAGAAATCGGTCAATGAACTCGGCACCCCTTGACCAACGGTAGAAAAGATTTCGTCGAGCTCATTTTGTTTGGCCAACGCCGTTTGCGCATAGCTTAAAGTGGACTGGTTTAATCTTAATTCTCGATGGGCGTATTCGTTGTATACTCGCTTTACATCTGAAACGTAAGTACCTGAACCATAATTAAAATTGCCAATATAAATACCATCTTGGGAGCGCTGTTCAACGACTTGACGTGAATATCCATCAGTATTGACATTAGCAATATTATGCCCCGTCACATTTAATCGTGACTGGGCGGCCATCAAACCTGAGCGGCCAATATCAAATAAACTCATTACTTACCCCTTAAAACTTACCTGACTTGATGCGCTGTAAAATACCTATGGCTTTATCGCTATAATTAGGATCGGTCGCATAGCCAGCGGTGTGCAATTGACGCAGGTATTGTTCAGAATTTTGTCCCTGTTTAAGTGCATCGGCATAACGGGGAGAATCTTTAATAAAAGCGACATAATCATTAAAGCTTTGTTCAAAATTTTGATAAGTTCTGAAATGGGCTTGGGTTTGCTTGGCAACCCCCTGTTCAAACTCAAGGGTATTAACCTGCTGGCGCCGCCCTGCCCAACGTTGATCGGCTTTAATGTTGAACAAGTTAAAACTGCTGCCTTGGGAAGTTTGAATGACTTTTTGCCCCCAGCCCGTTTCTAATGCCGCCTGCGCTAATAGTACTTCTGCCTCTACCCCTAAAGCCTTACTGGCTTTTTGTGCCAAGGGCTTAAGTTTATTAACAAATTGTTGAGGGTTGGCAAGTTCAGTTTGTTCGACATTTAGCGCCGTTTTGCTAACATTGGTTGACTTAATTGGCCCCCTTAACGCCGTTGCAGGCATTAAGTTATGTTTTTCCGGGGAAAGCTGCTGCACAATGAGATCCGCCAGCCCTAGAGCCCCCTGTGCTGATAGCTCTAACGACAATTGGGAATCATGCATCTGCTCATAAAATTCAGTAGTACGACTCGATAGGGGGCTATCTTCACTTTTAAAGGCGCTGTTAGCCTGACGCATAGACTTCAATAGCATTGAAGTAAAAATACCTTCAAACTGTTCTGCAACCTGTTGCAAGCTGCCTTGTTCATCCTTTTGTGCTGACGCTCTGAGCTTATCTAAGCCAGCGATATCAAAAGCACCCGCAACTTGATTATCCAGTTTCATCCCTAAACCTTAAATAATAATGAGCTCACCATGTAATGCACCGGCTTGCTTTAACGCTTCTAAAATAGCCATCACATCGCTTGGAGCGGCCCCCACTTTGTTTACCGCCTGAACAAGTTGATCAAGAGTCGTGCCAGGATCAAAAACAAACATGCGGCTGGGTACTTGATTCGCATCAATAACACTATTCGTGGTTACCACAGTGTTACCACCACTAAAAGGGCTCGGTTGCGACACTCTTTGGTTTTCAGAAATGGTGACCGTTAAGCCACCATGGGTCACTGCTGCGGGTAGCAGTTTTACTTGGGCGCCTACCACTATAGTACCGGTTCTTGAGTTGACGATAACCCTGGCGGCTTGACGCCCAGGCTCTACTTCCAATTCATGCAATGCCGCTAAAAAACTCACCCTTTGGTTTGGGTCCCTTGGGGCTCGTACAATAATTGATGTTGCATCTTGGGCTTTAGCCATGCCTGGACCTAAAAATTGATTAATGGCGGCGGCGGTTCTTTGGGCGGTGGCGAAGTCACTCAGTTTTAGATTTAATGTTAAGCTATCACCATGATTAAAGGGGGTCTCCACAATACGCTCGATCATGGCACCACTTGGGATACGGCCAACGGTAGGTGTATTTTGAATGACAGAGGAACCATCAAGCCCTTCAGCACTAAAGCCGCTAACAATCAGTGAGCCCTGGGCAACAGCATATGTCTGGCCATCGACGCCCTTTAAAAAGGTCTGTAACAACGAACCACCGCGCAAACTTTTTGCTTCACCGATTGACGATACCGTTACATCGACTGTTTGCCCCGGTTTTATAAAGGCTGGCATGGTCGCATGAACGGCAACAACGGCAATATTTTTCACCTTGGGGCGAACATTTGCCGGTAGGTTAATATCGAAGTTTTTCAGCATGGTTCGAAAAGTCTGTTCCGTGTAGCGCGTTTTTTCACCAGTGCCCGGTAAACCAACGACTAGACCATAACCGACTAATTGGTTAGAGCGCACCCCTTCAACATCAACAATATCTTTAATTCTAGCGGCGTTACTGCAACTGCTAAATAGAGCAAATAATAAAATTAATAAACGCATCATAAACACCTAAATTGGCCACCAGCTTAAGAAGAAGCGACTTAACCAGCCTGGTTGTTGAGAGTCAGCAAAGGCACCTGTACCGCTGTATTGAATACGGGCATCGGCAACTCGAGTTGACACTATAGTGTTATCCGTTTCAATATCTTGAGGACGGATCAAGCCACTTAGGCGGATAAACTCTTCGCCGTTATTGATGGTAATCCACTTTTCACCACGAACCACGAGATTGCCATTGGATAGTACTTGCACCACCGAAGCTGTGATACTTCCTGATAGGCTATTAGATTGATCGGCACCCGCTTGCCTAGAAGTGTCATAGTTATCACCATAGCCAATTTCGGTACTTCGACCAGCAATGGTTATCGGTGTTCCGCCAACCGTTAACGCCCCTATGCCAACATCATTTTCTGTTGAAATATCATTATTGGCACGCTTTTTAGCCTGAGTTTGTTCGGTTAACACGATAGTAATTATGTCACCAAGTTTATGCGCCTTTAGGTCAGAATAAAGCTCATTCGCATGAGCCTTCTGGAAAATAGAACCTGTCGGAACCATTTTCTGTGGTTTTGGATCAGGGTAGACAGGAGCAAACCTTGGATCGTTTGCAATCGGCGTATTATATTGACTTGAACAGGCCGTTAATCCTAAAAACAATATACTAAGCAATAAACGCATCAAAGAGACCTATAGAGTTTGATTCACATAAGAAAGCATCTGATCAACCGATGAAATGACTTTCGAATTCATCTCATACACTCGCTGCGCTTCAATCAAATTAACCAGCTCTTCGGTCACATTGACGTTTGAAGTTTCCAAAGCCCCTTGGCGGATCGCTCCCATCCCATCAAGTGAAGCGATCCCTTGGATAGGCGCGCCACTTGCGCCTGTTTCAGCAAATAGGTTTTGCCCCATGGGTTCCAGACCCGATGGATTAACAAAATCAACTAAAGTAAATTGACCAACAATTTGATTTTCAGCTTGGCCAGGCAACTTTACCGACACTTCGCCTTCAGCCGATACTGAAATGGTCTGGGTATTTTCTGGAATAGTGATCCCAGGTTGAATAATGTAACCAGAACCTGGAGTAACAATTTGCCCCTCAGAATCTAACGAGAACTGGCCGTTACGGGTATAAGAAATGGAACCATCTGGCATTTCCACTTCAAAAAAGCCTGCACCATCAATCATCACGTCCAATGAATTATTAGTTGTTAGCATATTGCCTTGGCTAAACATTTTCTGGGTGGCCACCACTTTAGTACCCGCGCCTAAAGCTAAACCATTAGGCAATTCGGAGTTTTGGGCACTGATCCCACCCGCTTGATTCACGGTTTGATATAAAAGGTCTTCAAATACCGCACGACTCTTTTTAAATCCAACTGTCGAAGCATTCGCGACATTGTTTGAAACGACGGCAATATTAGTTTGCTGGGCATCAAGGCCGGTTTTACTTATCCATAAAGCTGGGTGCATCTGCTTCTCCTTAGCCTAATCTCATTAGTTTTTCTGCGCTCGAATCATTTTCTTCAGCGATCTTCATCATTTGAATTTGCATTTCGAATTGACGTTGTAAATCAATCAATGACACCATTTCACTCACCGCATTAACATTACTGCCTTCGATGGCACCACTGACCATTTTGACGTTAATTTGATGGCCAGCATTTGCACCACTTTTCAAACGGAACAAACCATCCTCAAGTTTCATTAACTGATCAAATTGTGGATTGACGGTTTTAAGTCGGCCTATCTGTTCTAGGGCGTTTGCTGGTGCACCACGGGGACGGACACTGACAATACCATCTTGTGAAATTTCTACTTTTTGAATTGGTAGAGGCACAAATATTGGCGCATCATCATCACCTAGCACTGCTTGTCCTTTACCATTAAGTAGCATGCCATTCTGATCAAATCTAAAAGCACCATTACGGCTATAAGCTTGGTTGCCGTTGGCATCGTTAACCGCAAAAAAGCCATTGCCATCTATGGCAACATCTAGCGCTCTGCCCGTGGTTTTAATGGCTCCTGGGGCAAAATTAGCCGATGGGTTTTCAGCCATGGCAAACACACGGCTGGGATGACCACTACCATAGGCCGGCATTGAACGGGCTTGGGTGATCTCTGCTTTAAAAGCGTCCGTTGAGGCATTGGCTAGGTTGTTAGCACGCACACTTAACTGTTGCATACTGTTTTTAGCGCCACTCATTGCAATGTATAAAAACTCATCCATGTGTGCTTTCCAAACTTATGTTTTTTATTGTTATTTTAAAAGCAAAAACAATGCCAAAGTTTTATATTGGGGCTAAAGAGTGCACGCTCGCGACGCCTTGCTAACGTAAATGCTAAAGCAAAACCCAGCGCTATTGGTGAGCGCAGAAAAGGTGGGATAAATTAAAGCCCAGCAATTATCATTGATGGGCTTTGCTACTTTTACAAATTAACGAATTTGCAAAATCGTCTGTTGTAAGGTTGAATTCACCTCTAGGGTACGTGAATTGGCCTGGAAGTTACGTTGTGCAGTGATCAGATCCGTAAGCTCAGTGGTCAAATCCACATTGGATTGCTCTAATGAAGCGGAATTAACACTACCAAAAGTACCGAAATTCGCTTCACCTGCTAACGCTTCACCCGAAGCAAGGCTCTGTTTCCAAGAGGTATTACCGATTTGAGTTAAGCCTTGATCGTTGTTGAATCGCGCTAAAGCAACTCGACCTAGTGGCTTTTGAGTACCATTGGAATAAGAGGCACTCACTAGCCCATCGGCGCCCACTTCAACATTGGTTAAACGCCCTACTGTTTGGCCGTCTTGTCTAAGTTCAGTAACCTCGAAAACAGACGCAAACTGAGTTGGATTGCCCATATTAATCGTTAGATTTTGGGTGCCATCGGTTCCTGCAGACAATACTCCCGCCCCCGTCCCCGTTAAACCTAAGGTTTGAGTTTCGATGGTTGCTGGTACCGAGGTTAAAAAGTTACCTGCTGAATCAAACTTCATCACAGAACCCGTCCAGCCACCTGCCGTTTGAACTGGCACCCCAAACACATCGGGAGTTCCATCGGCATCAATATCTTGATCATAGGTACCAGCTAAAGCAGTATCCGTTGCCGTATCCCAAACATTCACCTGCTGACCATCAACCGCATAAAACGATGCCCAATTATTTTCAGTCGTGCTTGAACCGCCAGCAATTTTTACAAAATAAGTGGTTAATATATGTGGGTTACCAACAGAGTCATAAATCGTCACTGAAGTTGAATTATTAAAAGTTGTGGCATCGGTTGGATCGAATAAAGCTGGATCCATGTCAAGTTCGCCTGCATTTAAATTCATACTTAAAGTGACATTCTCTGTGAATTTAGGGTTACCTGCAGTATCAGGGATCCTAATAGGTTGAGTGGTACTCAAACTGACACTGGTAGAGTTACCGTCGGCATCAACCGGAAAAGCTTGTAAAAAGTTATCCTGAGAATCAACAATATAGTTATCACTGTTAAGCTTAAAAGCCCCTGAGCGAGTGTAAGAAAAGTCCATGCTATTGCCATTAGTGTTACCACCAGACATCACAAAATAACCATTACCATTAATGGCCATATCAAGTGCGTTATTGGTTCTTAATAACGAGCCTTGATGAAATTGCTGGGCCACTTGACTGGTCGATACACCACCACCAACATTGGTTTTACTGTTAGTAAAAACAGAACTGGCATAAACATCAGTAAACTCAGCTCGTGATCCCTTAAAACCATAAGTGTTAACGTTAGCAATATTATTTGCCGTTGAATCTAAATCTTTTTGACTTGCTGCAATGCCGCTTAGGGCAATATTAAATGACATAATTATTTATCCTTAAATTATTAAGCTTCTGTCACCGCTAGGACATCACTAAGTAAAATTCCACCTAAACCATTGAGGTTTAATACTGCTCCTGAGGCACCATTACCCAGAGAAACCGAATTTACATGGGCATAGGTTGAAACGGCCAACTCCTGACTTTCTCCTGCTAAGGTTGCTTCTGCTTTAAAGGTATACACCCCTTCAGCTGTCGGATTACCATTGGCATCTGTGCCATCCCATTGAAAATCAAGGTTGCCGCTTTGCCCCCCTGGCAAGTCAACATAGGCAACAAGTTGCCCCTGTGCATCCTCGACTCGAACCTTATTGACGGTGGCGCCCTCAGGAACCGTAACGACACCACCCATTGACTTGCCTGCGGCTAAATAGCTGCTACCTGATGGAATCAACACTTGTTTGCCAACCAAGGACGAAGCTTGCAGCGCTTGCGATGACGTCATGGTGGCATTGAGGTTACCAATTTCACTGTTTAAGCTATTAATGCCATCTACCGATGCAAACGAGGCCATTTGCGAAATCATTTGATCATTATCGACAGGTTTAAAGGGATCCTGCATCGATAACTGTTGTGACAATAATGCAAAAAAGTCTTCTTGCTTTAATGATTGATCTTTAGAGCTATCACTAATTTGGTTTGATGGCTCTTGCCAGTAAAGACTACTATCTAAAGGGTTAATTGTACTCATCTAGCTTGCCTTACTTTCCTAGTTTAAGGGTTTGTAGCAACATATTTTTAGCCGTATCAGCAAGTTGCACATTCATTGAATAAGAACGCGAAGCTGAAATCATGTTTGCCATTTCTTCAACAACATTGACATTAGATTTCCAGATATAACCTTCATTATCCGCTAACGGGTGTCCTGGTTTATATTCTCTAATTGCTGGACGATCACTCTCAACAATCCCTAACACTTCCACTTTGGAACCAGGCTGTTGGTGATTACGGTTCAAAGCTTGATTGAGTTCCACACCAAAAATTGGCTGACGCGCCTTATAAGCTTCTGCTGCAGAGCTTGCTACCGTGTCGGCGTTTGCAATGTTAGAAGCGGTGGTGTTTAAGCGAATGTTCTGTGCATTTGAGCCAGAGCCTGAAATGCCAAAAATGTTATATAAACTCATTATCAACTCCCTTTAATAGCTTTTCTTAAACCGGAGAATTTGCCATTGAGAAAAGTAAATGAAGACTGGTACTCAACGGCATTTTTATAAAACGCATTACGTTCTTGTTCCATATCAACCGAGTTACCATCACCGGTATCCATATGGGTAGGTATACGGTACTTTAGTTGCCCCTGAACATGACCACCAAATTCAAAATGATTCTCATGGGTATTATTCATATGGACTTTACCCTTAAGCTTAGCGGCGCTGGCTAGCTCTTTAGCAAAATCAATATCCTTTGCCTTGTACTTAGGAGTATCAGCATTAGTAATATTGGTTGCTAATACCTCCGCACGTTCAGCCCGTAAGCCCAAAGCATGTTGATGTATTCCTAATGCATTTTTGAAATTAATGGCCATAAGTTCCTCTCTTTACTCGATTTATCGAAGCAAAGGACGTGCCAATTATTCAAAACAAGCTAACGGATGGCGGGTGGCGAGAAATTGGAAGTCGCAAGCAGCCCCTTTTAAGAGCTGCTCTGGTGGGGCATGGCCCAGTTGGTGAGTTCGCGGCCGAGTGGCCTTGTTAAGGGGTTATCCACCCTTTTTTCTATAGTAAATACCGATAGGTGATTTAATCATTTCGAATTCAGGCATAATACTGCCAATCGCTTCAGCAGCGCCTAGGATAAGTATACCCCCAGGTTGCAGCGCCTGAGCCATTTGTTTAATTACCCTCTGTTTATCCGCTGAATCAAAATATATCAGCACATTACGACAAAAAATAATATCGAATTTACCTAGTAGCCAATAACTATCGAGTAAATTCTGTTGCCTAAATTCAATGTTTTTTGCATATTCTGGCTTGATCTTATCCGCGCCAGATACTGTATCAAAATACAATTTACGTCTTTGGGCTGACATGCCCCTAGACATCGCCAAGGCATCATATTGCCCCCTAGCGGCAAACTCTAACATGGTGTGGGAAATATCAGTGGCCATGATTTGAGCGTCAAGGCGATAGGCAAAACTTTGCCTCTTGTACTCGTCCAAAGTGATTGCAATTGAATAAGGTTCCTGCCCTGAAGAACAAGCAGCAGACCATATTCTTATGGTTTTACCCTCTTTATTTAACTTAGGTAAAAGTTCACGCTTTAATAATTCAAATGGATATTCATCTCTAAACCATAAGGTTTCATTCGTGGTCATCGCATCTAGAGTAGCTTTACATAAACTGCTATTCGATTCCGATATCACTGCTGAAATTAGATGGTTAAGATCTTTTAGGCCATAAAAGTCAACTAAAGTCTTTAAACGACTGTTTAATAAGTATTGCTTATTATCACTAAGATCGATGCCTGTTTTTAGTTTTAAATATTGGCAAAACTCACGATAGCGAGGTAAATCGATCTGGGTACTGCTTTGCAACATTAATTTTCCTGTAAAACTTCAGTAACGGCATTCGCTAAAGTATCGGGATCAAACTTTGCGATAAAATTATCTGCACCAACCTGTCCAACCAATGCATGGTTAAACACCCCTGATAATGAAGTATGCAAGATCACTTTTAAATGCTTAAGAGACTCATGCTGTTTTATCTTAGAGGTTAAGGTATATCCATCCATTTCAGGCATTTCAATATCTGAAATGACCAGAGGAAGGGTACTCGATAAGTTCTCGTTCTGCTCAGCCAATAACTGTAACTTTTGCCAAGCTTGCTGACCATTGTTAGCAAGAATTATTTCAAAATCGAATCCACTTAAGGCACGACAAACTTGTTTTCGTGCGACAGAAGAATCATCAACCACCATCACATGGGAAAAATCGAGAGCACCCTGTTGATTTATTTTGTCTTGAACATCAGCGCTTAACTGATTTTCAATAGCCATCAATCGTGACAGTATTTGTTCAACATCGATGATCTCCACTAATTTATCTTCATGTTGTGTCACAGCAGTAAGATAATTTGCTTGCCCCATTCCTTCCGGTGGTGCCGTAACCTGATCCCAATTTAAATTAATGATCCGTTCAACGTTAGAGACTAAAAATCCCTGCACCGAACCATTATATTCAGATATGATCACAAAGGCGTTATCGACATCTTTAATAGGACGACCTTTAGTTGCCAGACTTAAATCGATCACAGAGATACTTTGGCCGCGAACATGGGCCACACCAATAACACACTCTTTAGTCCTAGGCATTTTTACCAATTTAGGAGTGCGCAATACTTCTCGTACTTTAAAAACGTTAATACCGTAAAGCTGACGTCCCCCCAAATTAAATAACAGTAATTCCAAACGGTTTTGGCCTACCAACTGAGTACGACTGTTTACTGAGTCTATTAATTGCGACATTTATTATTCCCTCTGATTGCAACATTTACCCGCCATAGGCATACTGTTAAATAAAAACCTATCAAGTCTATGCGTTATTTTTATCTCATTTTATTAACTTTAGCTAACCAGCTCAGTGCTCAGCCTTTATCAAACATGGAGCAGGCAGCATACGATCTGATTTTAGCTAAACTACCTGACAACCCGGCCAATTTCAATTCTATCAAGGTCTTACCTTTTATAGGCCAAGCTCCTAGCACCTGCCAGGGGCAACTTATTGCCACCTTAAATAACGACCGGCCAATTACAAAACATAATACCGTAAAAGTTTCCTGCATCAATAACAATGAAACAACATGGCAACGTTATATCAACGTTCGAGTTGAGCCATACACTCATGTGGTAATCAATAGCCGTCCGCTTGATATTGGTGATCAACTTGAACAATCTCATTTGCTGGTAAAAAAAATGCCCTTGGCAAAGTTACGCGGGGGCTATTATCAAGATGCAAATACGCTTATTGGTGTTAAGATGAAACGTCGCTTAACACATAACAGTGTCATTACTACCAACGACACTTGTTTTGTTTGTCAGAACGATCAAGTGATCATTCAAGCGACAGGTTCCGCCCTCAGCTTGAGAACTAGCGGTAGCGCTATTGAAGATGGCAATGTTGGTGACATAATTAAAGTCAAAAATATGCATAGCGGCCGTATTATTGAAGCAAAAGTTACCCAAGTAGGATTGGTTCAAGTTTTTCTTTAAAAATAAATTAAAGAAAGCGATGGTTAAGCCGATAAACTCAGTAACACCTATTGTTGGAAATAAATTATGACAATAAACATTAGTCAACTTGGCCATCAAGCCAATATTAATACACTTAAAAAGCAAGCTAATTCAAGTGAAAGCGCTGAAGTGGCTCAAGTAAAGGCTAACTCTGTTGAGCTCACAGAAGAAGGCAAGCAAATGCACTCATTAGAGAGTAAAATTGCCAATAGTAGTGGTATTGATCAAGCTAAAGTAGATCAAATTAAACAAGCCATTGCCGAGGGACAGTACAAAATTGATACCCAAAAACTTGCTTCAAACATGCTGAAACTTGAGCAAGAGCTATAGGAAGTTTACCCCAATGGCAACAGCCTTTGAATTTGTTACCGATCAGCTATCTTCAATTGATAAGCTGATCGTACTTTTGCAACAAGAAACCCAGGCCCTTCAAGACCAAGATGCCAACCGCATTAGTGAGCTGGCAAAGTCTAAGCTAGATATTTTAGTGTTACTGAACCAAGCCGACCAACAATTGCAAAACCATCCTCAATTGAACCAACAAAAGCAGAACCCGGCATTCCAAGCGGTGGTCGCTCAAGTTCAACAAAAAATGGATCAAGTTAAGCGCATCAACCTTAATAACAAGAAAATCATTGATTTAAACATGGCGGCCTTAAAAAGGCTCAATCATGCTCTGCAATCGAGCAGAAATGCCAACTCAATGACCTATAACGATAAAGGACAAACTCATACCAGTCCGTTTTTGGGTGATGATATTACCGCTTAGACTCGCGATTTCCCAGGGCTTGCAAGCGGATCGGCAAGCAGCCCCTAGTACACTGAAATTCTCTGATACCCCATGAAAAAGCGCTAACCAATACTTAAATTGTTAGCGCTTTTTTAGTAAGAAATACCTTAAAAATAAACCACGTCTCGAACTTGACGATCTGGGTGTTTATTCTGGTACAAATACCAAACCTTTTCAAAGTCCAGACTTAACTCAGTAATATAGTTATCACCAAGGCGGTAAGCTTTATCAATTTCAGCACCGCTAACTACCCCATTTACTTGGGCAGTAAAAGAATCTGACTGCAAAATTTTATCGCTCACTTTGCTGCTTGAACTGATTGATTGACCATAAATTTGTTCAGCCAACTCACGATATGCCTCCAACTTAGAGGCTTTAATCGCGGCTAATACTTTTTGCTGCTCAGTAGTACCCATTTGAGAATCAATGGATGCATAACCAACGGCAGTTAATTTAGGAAACTGTTCAGGGGTTACTCTTTGCCACTGAACATATCTATCATTACTACTCGAACAGCCACCAATAATAAGAAAACTGGTTAACAGTAAAATCCATTTATTCATTGTTTTCTCCATAAAATTGTAATTCAGCACTGTTACTTGCCGATCTTTCTAGAACGCCGTTATTAAGTGATACCCTGCGGGACTGATGAATATAATTTGCCAGTTCATCCACGGTATATAAGCCGCTACTGCTAGCAAGCACACGTTTTGACTGAGAGTCCAACAAACGTAAATCTAAGTGCAGAGCATCTTGGCTGCGGCTCATTGTGGTGACCAACACTTGGGCTTGCGGTACATTAGCAGAAAGCAACTGCCAATCACGACTCAGCCAACGTTCACCATTCACGCCTATCTGAATTTGCTCTGCCGCATTAATATCAATGACATCAAACCCTTGAGCGAACATCTCAGACAACAATCCCTGTTGCAACATCAACCCAAAGTGGTTGCTGCTGTTTAAGTCCTGGCTGCTTACGGGGGTAGTGACTATCACAGGTGCAAAGCAGTCTTTAGAGCGGCAGCTCAATTTTAAATTTTGAACCAGTTCCTTAGCGAACTCTGTAGATAATTGTTGTGGCTGTTGCTTTTTAACTTCTAAGGGTTTGGCTATCTCAACCAGAGGCTGCTTGGGTACCGTGTGAGAACAAGCGCCAATAAGACAAATTGGCAAAATAGCGAGTAATCTTAATTTCATAATTCATCCCTAAACATGCAATAGTTATATATCGACACTTGCTTAAGATTCTTTAATAGAATTTAGGGCATGATTATTGCTTCTTGATTCATCTAAGCCAAGTTCTAAAGATTAGGTAATAACATGATGTCAAAAAAAGTCATCGCAGGTCTATTTTCCCTGTTTTCAATGGCCACATTAGCTAATGAATACACGTTAGCATCAAGTGCCGTTATTAAGCATAGTGATGTCAACAAAGCTAGGCAGGTAGCGATTAACTCTGCAATCCAGCGTGCACATTTACAAGGGTTAATTGATCAACAAAGTCATTTGCAGCAAATAGAAATCATCTCTGAACAAATTGTTGATAATCGAATCGAAATTCAACTATTGGTGATCAGCAATGGCAACCGTGAACAGTGCCAAGGCCCCAAATTAAAATCTAACATCATGGTGACACAGGCACACATAAGAGACAGACAGCAGTTAAATCAGGGTCGTATCTATGATTTTGGCTCAAACTTCAGTCAGCAAGTGGTAACGCAATTGAACAATAACAGTGAGTTTTCTTTTGTAGCCAGCCCTAATTTTGTCAATATGCTAGTGCCTAAATTTGGCTTATTTGAATCTGAGCAAGTTAACAGCGCCAACAGCCAGTATATTTTAATCCCTGAAATTATTGATTTAAGCTCTGAACCCAGTCGCTCCACTTTCGGTGGTCTATTTGAAACCTCTCCTGATAAATATTTACATTGGCGCGCGAATTTATATCACGCGATATCTGGTGAATTGATCTGGCAGCAAGAATATAAAGAACAACAACAGTGGGATTTCAAGCGCGGTACAATATTAACCAATAATAGCGCACTATTATGGCAGTCCGATTATGGTCAGCTTGCCATTGAACAAATCCAGCAAGCCGTATTACAGATCGATCGTCAATTAAATTGCCGCGCCGTTTTAGGGCAAATTATTGCTATCAATAATAATGAAATCCATATCAATTTAGGCAGACAACATGGACTAAAAAACGGTGAGTACATTAAATTAGCTTACAAAAAAGATATCGACAGTCGGCAATTTAATGTCAGCCCCAAAATGCAGCTAACGTCATCCACAGCACAGCTGAAACAAGTGTCTCAAATTCAGAGTATTGCCGTTATCAATGAGGATCACCTACTCAATAATTTTGCTATTGGCGATATTGTTCACTTGTAACGACTAAAATTGCTCAGCGAATAAGCAAACAGTTATTTAAGGGGTTTCTTTTTAAGGGTAACTGTTTTTATACTGGGTATACAAATTGCCTCCCCATAGCTCAACAGGATAGAGCACCCGCCTCCTAAGCGGATGATCGAGGTTCGAGTCCTCGTGGGGAGGCCATAACTCTCAGCTACCCCAGATATATCAAGCTTTTCACCAATTCAACTTATTCTGTGCCCACTATGTGCCCACGCCTGTAAAAAAGGCTGTTCCTGTTTTATCCGCGCTCCATTATTTACTTCAGCTTTTCACACAAGAAAACATGAGTTTTATTCAAGTTAAGTCATAGAAATGTTAACAACCAACTTTTGAATAAAAAACAACCAAATAAAAAATGGAGTAATTTACGATCTTAATCGAAGATTGGCAATAGACAACTTTGAGAGTTTCCTTAACGAGTTGCTTGTTAGGATGATATTTATACAGAAAATAACTGCAAATTGATTCATAAAACCAGAGACAATTCTAGTTAATTTTTGTTAGCTCTTAAGACTTACATTAACCTGAATTAATCCAGTTGCAGCACCCAAAATTACCATATAAAGTTATAAATATCTTCAACAACTAAGGAGTAACACCTTGAACCCACAGCTTATTTCACCTAAGGAAGCCGCAAAAAAGCTGAATTTAGAAGTCCAAACCCTCGCGGCTTGGCGAACTTCGGGTAGATATAATCTACCATTTATCAAAATCGGAGGCCGTATCCAATACGATCTCAATGACATCAACAATTTCATTAATGATCGTCGCTACCTAAGTACCAGTGCCGCTTACGATTTTGAATAAGCATTTTAAAATGCACTATTAACAAAATGGAGTTTGTTAATATGAAAGCCCACTTTTAAATCATAAGTTGAAGTGGGCTTTTTATAATTCCCGCCTATTGGCTCTAGTTACTAAGAAGAACACAACTAACGGTAACTATCATGAGTACACATATCCAGTTTTACAAGAAATACACTCGCCAATCTAGATCCCCTTGGGATGATTCGGCTAGGGTGGTAATGATGTTTGATCCTGAAACGAAGGCTGGTATTTACTTACATATCGGGGATTCGGGGTTCAACGGCTTTGCTATCAGCGAAAAATTACAGCAACAACTACCAGAAAATTTTCAAAAGCAATATTTAGAAGCAAAATACGCACACATTGTTCTAGCAAGCTTTTGTGAAGAGATTGAAGCCTATTGTCGTAACCATGTTGTTATCACAGAGTTCCAATCCATTTTTCTGAGTAACCAAAACACTTTTTTCAGCGACTATGCAAAAGCTGCTTGGCAACAATCATTAAATTTGTTGTAGTGCACCACACGCGAGCCGAATGGCTCGCTTTTTATGGCAGATTTTTGGCCAAAACCGTTTTATGATTTTAAGGTAACGTCTAAAGCACTGATGAGCTTTACAGCGTCAGAATGCTTTGTCATGTTAAGCTACTCTAAACATGACAAAATAGCTGCTACCCGATTACTTTTGCGTTCATTAATTGAGCAACCAGATCAATAACGACCTGCGATTGAAAACTTCCTGCATCGAATACAACTCTTAAGCTATCTTCATCAGGTCCAAAGAGGTCATTTCTTTCAGGCTTCGGTGAAAGAGTAAAGTCTATTTCATCATACTTAAAGAAACCCCCATGAAGATCTGACATTTGCAACCCAAATTTATGTAGCCTAGATGAAACTTTAAAATCAGTTGTTTCTAGAGGAAAACCATTGTTAAAAATAACATTACACCAGAACTTCTTGAGGTTCTCTTTTTCATATAACTCGAGACAAAGCGAATTAATAATGTCATTGCACTTAAGAAGACTGTATGGATCAATTTTCATTTTTATCGCGGAGAGATTTCCAGCTTCACTGTGAGCAGAAAAGATAATTCCAGGAGCATGGATTTTATTTATATCACTGTATTTATTTGAAATATCTAAATCATTTAAGCATTGCTCAACAATTTTCAGTGGCTCGCTTTTAATTGAAAAACTACTGTCTTTTTCCGTAGTTTTAATTTTCTTGGGAAACTCGAAATATATATAGTCAATAGCCTCAAAAGCTTGAACAGATTCTGATGAATTCTCGCCTTCTAAAATTGAAAAATCCATGTAATCTTGTTCTGTAAATCCTTCCTCAAAGTCACAACCAAACTCTCTATTTATAACCGTAATTAAATTATTTAGCCCTTCAGAGTTTGAAATATTAAACCCTTGTAAAAGGTTTAATGGTGGCCTTAACTGACCAACATCGATCCCACATATACCTATTGGAATTACTCGAACGTCTTTTGAGTACGAATAGCCAGCCTCAAAATATATCCAGCTTGACGCCATAGAGAGCGGCGAGACAAATACAAGCATAATCCTTGCATTATTTAAACTTTCTTCAACTTTATGTACCCAGTTATTACCAAAGGGAATACTTTCACCATCGCTAGATTGAAATATCTCGATTGTCTTTGCAGTTTTCTTTGAAAGCTTACCCTTCAATAAAGAAATATATTCCTTGTCAAGCGAAGAGTGGCTAAAGAAAATTGTAGGTTTATCCATTTTATGACTCTCTAACCATTTCGTTTCAATAGTTGACGACTATTATCAATTAATGCTTGTGACCTCGAGTTTGCCAACTCAATATATTGCTGTACGCTTTGGCTACTTTGTGTAAAAGTATTCCAGTCTGTCCATACTGCAAATCCTGACTGAATGTTGTCGTGGAGTCTATCTGGAACGGTATAGAGATTATTCGCGTTCATTGTATTTGTAGGAAGGTTTACACCAATTAGGCCATGCTGTTTATCTAGCGTTGCTTTGATTTCCCAGTCTACAAACTTTCTCCATGGAGTTTTTGGTCCGCAGAGCACTATGGTACACGAACTACCTGTAATATAGTTCTCTCTAATTCTGCGAATTACATAGTCTGCATTAGAACTATCTACCGAGCGCTCAATAGAGTTATCGTGTATAACATCATAGCTGTTTGAGAACGTATTGATAAATGCATCGTAATAAGCTTTGTCATTACCGTGATGGTAACTAACAAATACTTTTCTTTTTATTTTACCAACCCTCGATAGTAGTCCGGTATCCATCTTACCTATCCTTTTTCATTATTTGGTTTAATATTTTCGAGGTTGGCCTGAGTATATTGCGCCCAAGCGCTATTCTCTTTAGAGATTAAACTTTCTACTCGCTGAACAAAGCGGGGAAACGGCTCACCTTCGTGATAAGGCTCTGCCTTCGTCATGTACAGAAACTTCTCATGCTTTATGGACTCGCAAGTTGTTCGGTATTCGGTCCAATTTTCTTGAAACTGGTTTAAACTAATTAGTGCTGAAATGACAGCAATTGATGCCCCTAAAAGTCCTACAACCAAAGTTACTGGGAATGGCTCGGTAGCAAAGCCAGCTATTAGCGGGATTGAAGCTGCAGCAATTATTTCAGCACCTCTAAGCCATTTAAACCAACATTGCGCGCTCTGACTTTTTTTATCATACCACCCTATTTGATTATCAACCCTCGACGTTATGTATTCATCATCATTCATTTGTTGATTCCTGAGTAGACGCTTAACATTTTATAAAGGTATTCAACTTGGGCTGCCCCGATATTTGTCGAATACTGAGTAAAACCTCTAATTTAATTGATAAATTACAGTATCAATACCAAGACTAAATTTCAAACCAGGTTTTCCACTTATTGCAGTCTCATGATTCTTAATCGAGATGAGCAATCTATCGATATTACATAGACTTATCCTATGAGAGTATACAAAGAGAAAATCCACTCACCTCTTTAAGTACGCAGCTCATTCAAGCTTATCGTAACTCGGAATGAGCAAAAACGAGTTAATTTGCTAGCATCAACCCTACATACATTTGTACAACTACTTCATGCCACTTGCAGCGCATGACTCGACTACTTTGTTTGTTCAGCAAACATAGAACAAGGCTGGGTATGCAAGCCCTCAGTCGCTCTTTCTAAGAGCTTGGTTAACCGGCAGAATGTTGATTAACCGCCATGTTGTACTAAGACATAAGATTATTTAAAAGCTATAAACACACGAAAAGCGCTGATTAGAGCGCTTTTCGTGTATTCAGCTCTCATCCCAACAGTTGGGCTAATGCGCCCAGAATTTTCCGTACAGATGAGCTATTGTTTCTTTCGAATAAACGTAGCGAATATGCTTCTCAAAAAATGTTCTATCTAGCTGATTCTCGGATTTATCGTAAAGCTTATTGTGAATTCTTTCAGCATCAGCGATAAACCTTCGCCTATGACTGAATAACAAAATGCTGTCTACTTTTTTACTTTCAATTGCTTGTTGGTAACGTTTTAGAATATCTTTTCGGCTTGGAATTGTTTTGGAACTCGCTTCAACTTCTACCCCTAGCATTTGGCTACCATCAAAAACAAGCGCATCAAATCGGCGACGATTCCCCATTGCATCTTTGTCTTGTTCTGACTCTGTGTAAAAGAAAGCATAACGGCCTGAATTTACCCCTGTGGCAACAATGGATTGCACCATGAGATCATGGGTGATGGTTTTAAAGTTTATGGTTGAACGCTTAACTTTATACTTCAGGCTTTCATTATGAAACGCTTCAAGCATTCTTATGCCCTTTGGCTTTAGCAAAAATATGCGCTTATCACGACAGGCAAAGGTTGCCATTTCCTCTATCACTTCTTCTTTGCAGTAGCGCCTTAGTAGTCGGTTAATCACCGAACGGTCTAACTCCCACAGATCTTCCAGTACAGCTGTTGACGTAAACCCAAAGCGGTAAATCCAGTCAAGTAAACTTAAGACTTTGGCTTGATGCCTTTGATGGGTCGATGTAGATGAGATATAGCGTGCCAAAATACCACGTTCAGAATAGACAATTGATTTGTTGTTGCTCATAAAATTCCCCTTAGTGTTTAGATACATAAGCCCAAAGACAGAAAAAATCCTTAAGACATGGGGAATTGCTGCTGTACCAGCAGGCAATGGGGGAAAGACAAGCGCTTTGCGCTTAAGAACGTCATCGCTTAGCGATGATATATTGAGTATTGCTGGCTACACATGACGCGTCATGCTCCACTGGCGCTTTTGCATACTGCAAAAACATTCTCAATATGGCGCATCTCCACTACCCTTCGGTTGCGGAGCAACCCGCCTTGGAAGAAGCCCAAGGTGAGGCAAGCCATGTTGTTCCGCCACCTCTGCGAGCTTCTGGAGATGCGCCCTTTTTGTTGCTGTGCAACGCTCCACAGCAAAATCAACTTCGTTATTTTACTGCTCCGCCTTTTGTTGCGAGCTTTGCTCGCCCATTTGACTTAAATCATTCATCGTTTCCGTCAAAAGTGTTTTATGTGAAATTGAAATTAACAATTAGGGAAATTTTAATGAGAAAAACATTATTAGTGCTTATGGTATTACTATCTCCAATTTGTAATTCCACTGAAGCTAGCCAAACCTCAGTAGAATCGATTATGAAAATATGCGAATCAAATAAAGAGTTTTGTGAAGCGTACTTTTCAGGCTTTATTTCTGGTGTAAATGTTACTGAACTTAAACTAAATTATAATGACAAAGACTACTGTAACAGCAGCACTGAAGATAAAACTTTCATAATGCTCAAAGATGAATTTTTAGTTGCATTAAATTACCTAAAGACTGAAAAACCTAAGTATTTTGAAGCTATTAAAGATTTTCCATTTTCTATGATTTACATCAAGTTGCTTCCGAAGCTTTACCCTAAAGATGAATCATGTGCTGATTAAGGCTTAAGTTCAGATAAGCAGACTACATAGCCGCATAGCCCCTTAAAGGGCCATGCGGCTACATAGGTTTTCAATCAGATAAATTTATTTAGTGCTTTCATACAAACTGAAAAAGTTTGCAGCCCATTCCCTTAAGTAATAGCTCAATACTTCATTCATTAGGGAAAAACACAATGAAACAATTAGCACTAGAATTAAACACTGATAACTCTGAGCACACCTCATCAATTGGTCAATGCATTAACGAACTAATAGAAGCAGACATCCCTCAACCTGTCACAATAGCCCCCCATTTTCTAACTCAAGGTGAAAGCACCATGCTGTGCAGTGCGGCAGGTGCTAGTAAGACATTTACAAGTCAATACCTCGCTGCTTGCTTATCAACTGGTAGCCATTGCTTTGGCTTTCCAACGGTAAAAGAATTGAAGGTGCTTTATATTGATGCTGAGTTAAGTCCATACCAAATCCAAGAAAGGTTTAAGCTCATATTTAGTAGCCTTGGCTGCCAACCTGATGATAACAACCTCACTATCATCCATAAAAAATCATTTAAAAAAGGGATACCCGATCTCACCTATCAAGAGGGTTACTCACAGTTAGCAGATGCTTTTGATAGCGCTGATGTCATCATTCTCGATAATATTTCATCCATCTACCGTTCAGCCGAAGAGCTGAACCAGAACGACTGGAACTTTTACAACTCATGCTTAGATAAGCTCAGGGCAGAAAATAAGGCCATCTTGGTTTTGCACCACACTGACAAGTCAGAAAAGAGCTACCGTGGCCACTCAGAAATTGCTAGAGCTATCGACAATGTTCTGATTGCCAAAAAGAACAAACTTGAAAGTACAAATCAAAAGACTGTAGTAAGCATAGAGAATACCAAATGCCGCCACTCTGCTACATCTGGGCCAATGTTCGAGTATGAGTTTGGATATATAGAGGGAAAGTTTAGGTTTACTAAAACTAGATAAAAAATATCATGAGAAAAGGAGAAATTACGCACTTTTAAATATTAATATTATTTACTCCCTCAACCGATGCTCCATGCTACCTGTTAATGCTTATTTACTAAACTCTCATTTTCTGCATGAAGGCTGGCTTTGGTTCATTATAATACTTTTCGATTTGATTACCCTTTGAATCCAACGAATATCAGACCAAATGATTATTTATTTGTTAAAGCAAAATGCACTGCTATCTTTAGAGCGTAACCCAACTAGAGGAAAGGGAAATGACTTTAGAACAACAAATTGCAAATTTACAAAATAGATATAACCGCCTAGTTAGTAGGCAGCTTAGAGAAAGGAAAGCTAAAGATGAAATCTAGTATGTTTATTTTTATGTTCATGTTCTTATCATTCAGTGGAAATACACAAGAAGTAGATTTCAACAATGGTTGCGGTACCGATTGGAACGAGCACTTGGTTCCTGAAACAATTTCCTCTTTAAATTTAGATTTTACTAAAGCCTGTGCGGCACATGATAACTGCTATAGCCGTTGCCTAGAGGGCGGAAAATGGTTTAATGAAGGCATTTGTGATGAGACACACAATAGGAAAGCTAGGAAGAAAGTCTGTGACGTGGATTTTAGAAATACAATGTATGAAAGCTGCATACAAAAGAGTTATTTTAAAGAATCTATGTGCAAGGGTTTAGGTGCAATTTATTATACTGCTGTTTTGGTAGCTGGTGGTGGTTCATTTGATGGGAAAGAAGTAAATGATTATTTAAAGCACATATCCAACCTAGACGAAAACTTTGATGTTGAGAGTTTTGAAAGAGACTTATTGGCCATGGTGTCTCAACCCGGTTTTGATTCTGCACAAGAAATAAACTTATCAATCAATAATTCAGATATCCTAATTAAGTTTGGTGGAAAAGAAGACATAACAACCCTACTAAATGAAACTGAATCCAGTAAAGTTTTTAAGATTGAAACAATCCGTTACGGCAACGTGTATATCTCCAATATGAAGTTAAACGGGTCTAATGCAAAACTTGACACCTTGAACCTTAAAGGATTGGATTTGAATAAATTCAAACAACAAAGTAAATTGAGCGTAAAATGACACCCCTCAAAATAATAACTGTCATCATTGCTTTGAATAAACCCTAACCTACTCTAATATTCTGGTTGTTTTTAGAGTAGGTTAGGGACTGTACTTAAATCAAAGCCCTGACCTGTTGTTGTTCTTGCGAAGGCAACGCATTAAACAGGTTCACAAGTTCGGTCACTTTTTCCGTATAGTTCACATCGCCAAGCATAACATTTACTGTACGAGCTAAGTCATCTCTGACAGTAGTCGTATCAAGGTGAGCATAGGTGCTGTTGGTCACCTCGATATTGCGATGCCCAAGCAACTTACTGGTAGACTGAATTGATGCACCTAAAATTACGTTATGGCTCGCAGTGGTGCGCCTTAAATCATGTATTGTTAGATTACGATCAGGTCGTCACTAAATAAGTTCGCCTTCTTAGTGATGCGCTTCCAAAAGCCGCTCTCACCTGATTTATCAACAATATGACCAGATTTCGACCTGTCCGATGGAAACACATATTTCGCTCCATCTGGCGCTTCTTGATAACGTCGGTGAAGAATTTCAACAGCCTGACTGACTAGAGGCACACCGTGGATATTCTTACCCTTCATTTTAGACTGTGGAATGAGCCACAAGTAGCTTGAAAGATGCAGCTCTGACCATTCCATCGACAGAACACACATTTTACGTTGAGCGGTGATTAGCAGTAGCATCACCACATCTTGATAAATTTGAGCTTCGGCTTCCATAGCATCAAAAAAGCGTTTCAACTCTTCAAGCGTCAACACTCGTTCACGGCTTTTAGTATTACATTTTTTGATCGCTTGGAATGGGTTTGTCGGGTGGTGAGCAAATACTGCTTTCATTATTGTTAGGCATTTATCTCTAACAGAGGGTGTTGAATCTTTAAAGATATCGCTCATCAACTTATTAGCCGAATCAACTGTGATATTACATGCCTCCATTGAAGCAACCCGAGGAGCGAGGTGGTTTTTCCAGTTACCTTCGAAATCATCAAGTGACTTCTGACGGCGAGTTCCAGCTTGGACCATCATTTTCATCTCGGCGGTATGAATGTCAACTCAATCCTGAACGGTTTGGCTATCTTGACACTCCAACACTGAAGCTTCTTTCTGCTCCTTCTTTGCAGTATTCGGGTTTACGCCTTTTAGTAATTCATGGTACTTAGTCGCTGCGATCTCACGAGCTTTTTCAATAGTGATCATCGGAAAGTCACCAATATGAAGATTAGGACGCTCGCCATTAACAAGCTTACGAAACCTAAACACTTTTTTCCTTGAAGGCAGCACTTCAAGCATCAAACCTTGAACACTCTTAGTTGTGCCTTCATCACTAATCGTGTAACGAGTAGCCTTTGGCTTAGCTTGTACAAGATAGTCTCGTTTGAACTTAATCTCTGGCTTATCCTGCTCGAGTTTTTCTTTAGAACGTATAATCATTTCATTCCTCTGATAGATTAAAACATCGACCTCAACGGTGGTCACTCCGTGGTCAATGTTGGGACTAACTCTATCAATGAAGAAATATTTTTGTACAGAAGAAAATGGCGAAAATGAATCTAAGTGATTATTTTAAAAGCGCTAATTCAACTAGGTACAACTTTGTCGATTTACATCAATCTCGAAAAATATTCCTCGTGGGGAGGCCACATCGCAATAATATGCCGTATTTGATAGACCCAGTTAAGCCAATCCACCCATTGTTAATTTTAAACACCCATATTGAAATAAAAAAACAGCGTAAATACGCTGCTTAGATAATTGAAATCGAATATCGATTAAGCCATCTGAACTTTAGAGTCCTCAACAGCGGTTTGTTTTAATAATTCTTGCTTTTTAAGCCAAATTTTATACTCATCATGGGCTTTTAATTGGCTCAAATATCTTTCAAATACGACAGGCTTAGTTGTAAACCAATGAATGTCTTTTCTGATTTGTGATTCTAGTGCTTCTAATTCAACAACATCAATTTCTGTGGACTTCTGAGATAAGATTGCTCGAGCAAGATGCTGCGCATTCCATCCTAAATTTTCCATTGATTGCATGAGAACACGTTTTACTTGATACCTTTCCATGTGGACCCTTTTGTTTTTATTTCGCTGAATTAAATAGATAATTATGGCTATCATATTATCAGGCGACAGTATTTTTTAGGTTCTTTAATTTATATAGTGATTTTAGAAAGGCTTCAATAGATTTGCATAATAAAGCAAATTATTCATGTAAAAAAACCTCCAAATGGAGGTTTTCAGTAATAATGAATTATGGGCGGTAAACTTTCACGTTTTGATAGCCTTGGTCTTGTAAATAAAGGGCTTGTAATTTACTCATCACTCCCCTGTCACAATATAAAAGGTATGTTTTAGATTGATCGAGCTCGGAAAATTTACTGCCTAGCTTAAAGAATGGGATCCACTGAACTTCATGTCCCTCTACGACTAGGGGTTTCGCTTCTTGCTCTTCTGATGAACGAATATCTAAAATAACATCATGATTATTCACATCTTGCACAGTCTCAGCATCGACAACTTGTTCCTCTGCCATTTCAGCAATTTCACGAATATCAATGGTTTTTGATTGGGCAATAATATTGTCGATAAGATCTTCTGAGAATTTTGCTTCTTCGATTTCTATCTTTTTAAGGTCCGCCTTGATGGTTGGGCTTTTAGAAATCACACCACAGTATTCAGGCATGGTTTCAGCAAATTCATAGGTACCAATTTCCCGCGCCGTATCAATGATGTCTTGTTTATCCATCGCAGCCAGAGGGCGTAAGATAAGCATATCAGTCGATCTATCAATGACATTAAGGTTTGTAAGAGTTTGGCTGGACACTTGCCCTAATGACTCCCCAGTCACTAAAGCATTAATGTTTAGACGCTCAGCAACTCGAGTCGCAGCACGCATCATGACACGCTTTAGAACCACGCCCATTTGGCCATTATCGACTTTTTCTAAAATTTCTTGCACCACCGCCTCAAAAGGTACTGAAACAAATTTTACTTTATGTGATTCGCCATAACGCTTCCACAAATAATAAGCCACCTGTTTAACACCAATTTCGTGGGCATTACCGCCTAAATTAAAGAAACAATAATGGGTACGACAGCCTTTATTAATCATTTGGAAGCTGGCTACACCAGAATCAAACCCACCCGACATCAGTGACAAAACATCTTCCTGGCTGGCAATTGGGAAACCTTTTAACCCAGGGTATTGGTTCGTTACCAGATAAAGCTTATTTTCTTTAATTTCTAGGGTTAATAGCACATCTGGATTCTTTAATTTAACCCCTTTAGCTTCAGTAAATTGATTTAAGCCACCACCCACATATTGTTCCACCTGCAAAGAGTTAAACTCATGCTTACCTTTACGTTTTACACGAACACAAAAAGTTTTATCTTTAATAGTATCTGCAAAGTGTTGCTGTGCCAGTTGATAAATATCATCTAAGGTTTCAAATTCAAATACTTTTACCTCTAGTATCGCCTGAATACCCGGTATGCACTGCAGCTTTTCGGCCAACTCATCTCTGATACTGCTATCTTCTGAAGCCAAGTTAACTTCCAGTGAATCCCAATTGCGTTTGACACGTACCCCTTCATCGATACGTCTTAAGACGTTGCGGATACTGGTTTCCAGTAATTTAATGAAGCGTAAGCGAACTGACTTACTTTTGATGGTGATCTCGGGGTAAAGCTTTACGACAAATTTCATGACGAACTCAGATAATTGAAAATGGGGCGGATTATAAATCAAGCTAGACTTTCAGTATAGTCCCGCCGCATTTCCATGCAGCATTAATCACAGTTCCCATGTCAAAGTTAGTTTTGAATACTCACTTCATCTGACAAATAGGGTTTGCCTTGCATGATTGATATTTCAACACGACGATTTCTCGCTCGGTTGGCTGGTTCTTCATTACTGGCTAAGGGGCGATTGTCTGCATGGGCCTCTAACTTAAGCCGATGTTGTTCAAATTTAGGCACTCGTAGCATTTCATGTACAACGCTTAATGCGCGCTGGGAAGAAAGCGCCCAATTCGAAGCATACAACTCATTGGCAATTTGACCATCGTCTGTGTGCCCAGACACAGTAATAATGCCAGGTACATCATTGAGGGTTTGCGCTATTTTTTTGATAACGCCTTTAAATCTTGGCTGCAAATAGCCAGAGCCGGCAGCAAACGCGCCTTTTTCCCGGATCCTAATGATAATTTGCTGGCCATATGACTCTATTTCAATATTGCCGTCAATAATTTCATTCCGCAGTAATGAGGCTAGATTTTTAGCCTGTGCATTGACCTTTTGCTGGCTCGATTCCATTTGCCTTTGTCTAGTATTATTAGCCTGTTCTAGTCCAATAATGTCCTTATTGCCCGTACCAGAAAGCTCATCAGAACCGCCAGCCGTTGGGTCTTCGCCCTGTTGAAAATCCAGTTCTTGCTTGGTGACATCGGTGGTATTTTGTTTAATTATTTCAAGCGGTGTGGGTTCAGGTCTACCAGGTCTAAATTCCTGCGCGATCACTGACGTTCCCTTGGGGATATCCTTAACATTGATTTCATTTTGAACACCAAAGGCATACTTCATAGAACCAGCAAGCTGTTTGAATTTCAACACATCCATTTCTGAAAACGCTAAAAGAAGTACAAAGAAGCACATCAGCAGTGCCATCAGATCAGCAAAGGTTGCCATCCACCCTGGCGAGTTCCTCTTCATCGCTACACCCCTGAGGTGGTATCAATTGAGCGCTTGCGTTCGTGCAGATAGTTTTTCAAATAGCTATCTATAACTTTAGGGTTTTGGCCATCCTGAATAGCTAACGCCGCATCAATGACCAAACGTCGATTGAGCATTTCCTCATTCATCCTTAACTCAAGTTTATCGGCAATAGGAATAGCCAGCATATTGGCTAGCATAGCACCGTATAACGTCGTTAATAATGCCACGGCCATGGCTGGGCCAATGGTTTTAGGGTCATTCATATTCGATAACATGCCGACCAAGCCTATCAGGGTACCAATCATCCCCATTGCTGGAGCCACATCCCCCAAAGAACGGAAAATACCAATACCGGTTTGATGTCTTTCTCGGGTTAAATCAATATCTTTATTAAGTGTTGCGGCAACGGTCTGGGCATCGTGACCATCCACCAGCATATCAATAGCTTTTTGAAAGAAAGGGTTTTTAATATCAGTGTCTTCTAAGGCTAAAAAGCCGCCTTTTCGGGCGGAGTCCGCCATCAACACCGCTTGTTCAATAAGATCTTCTGCTTTATCGAGCTTGAACATGAAAGCTTTGCTGGCAATATTAATCGAGGTAAAAAATTGCCCTAAATTATATTTCATCATCACCACGAATAAACTGCCAACTGCAACGATGAAAAAGGCTGGCACGTTCATGTACATGTCGATATCGCCACCATTGAACATGGAAAATGTAACGAATGCAAAGGCACCAATAAGGCCGATTAGAGTAGCTAAATCCACAATCACTCCATTGAAAAAAAATATATCGCTAACTAGGACTTCTCCTAAACTCTACTGGTTATCGGTTGGTTCGCCAACAAGTTTAGAAAAAAATTAAATTTACTCAGTTAAATCATGACTTTTTGCTTAAATAAAGTTCAAACAAGTTTGACCAAAACGTTTTGGTGCTATACCGTGACAGCATTATTAAAAACGGAGCTTTGGTCATGGTAAAAAAGCCAGAAAACTTATCATTTGAAGAATCACTAAATGAATTAGAGCAAATCGTAAATGCCCTAGAGCAAGGTGAGACTTCATTAGATGATGCCTTAAAGCAGTTCGAGCGTGGCATCACTTTAGTGCGTGCGACTCAATCCAAACTGACCGAAGCAGAACAAAAAGTGTCTATTTTACTAGAAGGTGCTAAAGCTCCTACCCCGCTAGCAAGCGATGAGTAACTCAATGCATAATTTACAACGCAAGCAACAGTTTTACTGCGACCGCATCAATACAATCCTTAAACAAAAAGTAGAATTACTGCCGCAACTGGCCAACCCTCTTAAATCCGCTATGGCTCATGGATTACTCCTTGGGGGTAAAAGGGTGCGCCCATTTTTGGTCTATAGTGCTGCCGAACTGCTAGGTGTAAACGCAGCCAAAGTCGACAATGCCGCGGCTGCCTTAGAATGCATCCATGCTTATTCTTTGATACACGATGATTTGCCGGCAATGGATGACGATGAATTACGACGTGGTCAGCCAACCGTTCATATCGCCTATGATGAAGCCACCGCTATTCTAGCCGGTGACGCCTTGCAATCTTTAGCTTTTGAATTATTGGCAGAAGACGGTCAACTCCAGCCAGAACAACAAATCAAAATGGTTAAAGCCCTAGCGATAGCATCTGGACAAGCTGGAATGTGTGGCGGCCAGGCACTTGATTTGGCCGCAACCAACAGTCACACTAGTTACCAAGAATTGGTTAAGATCCATAGCTTAAAAACTGGTGCCTTGCTAGAATGCGCCATAGAATTAACTTTGATCGCTGCTAATGCCACATCAGAGCAACAACAAGCATTAAGAAATTATGCTAGGTGCATTGGTTTAGCCTTTCAAATACAAGATGACGTATTAGATGTAATAGGTAATACAGAACTTATTGGTAAACCTCAAGGCTCTGATTTAGAAGCCGATAAAAGCACTTATCCAAAACTGCTGGGGCTGCCACAAGCGCAAGCACAAGCAAAACAGTTAGTGGATGAAGCAATTGAGTCATTATCAATATTTCCTGATAAGGCACTGTTAAGCCAATTTGCCTACTACATTATTGAACGTCAGCAATAACTTTTACCCACGGCATAGATAAAATGAGTTTGGATTTATCACAATTTCCCTTACTAGCTGAAGCAAATTTTCCTGATCAGCTTAGAAAACTAAACAAGGCCCAATTGCCTCAGTTTGCCGATGAATTAAGAAAATATTTACTTTCTTCAGTAAGCCAATCCTCCGGCCACTTTGCTTCAGGCTTAGGCAGCGTTGAATTAACCGTTGCTCTGCATTATGTTTTCAACACCCCTTTTGATCAGTTAATTTGGGATGTTGGCCATCAAGCTTACCCCCATAAAATTTTGACTGGCCGCCGCGACCAAATGTCGACCATTCGCCAAAAAGGTGGCTTACACCCCTTCCCTTGGCGTGAAGAATCAGAGTACGACAGTTTCAGTGTCGGTCATTCTGGCACCTCGATCAGTGCCGCTTTGGGCATGGCAGTCGCGGCAGACAAAGAAGGATTAGGCCGCAAAGTGGTTGCTGTCATTGGTGATGGTGCATTAACTGGTGGTATGGCGTTTGAAGCATTAAACCATGCAGGTGATATCGACAAAGACCTTTTGGTTATTATCAATGATAATGAAATGTCGATTTCTGAGAACGTAGGCGCCCTAAACAATCACCTTGCTCGACTGTTATCAGGTAAATTCTACTCTTCCATTAGAGAAGGAGGCAAAAAAGCCCTACAAGGATTACCTACCATCAAAGAATTAGCCCGCCGTACTGAAGAGCACTTAAAAGGCATGGTGGTTCCTGGGACTTTATTCGAGGAGCTGGGCTTTAATTATATTGGTCCAATTGATGGTCATAATGTTGAGTCTATGGCCGACACCTTAGAAAACATGAAACATTTAAAAGGGCCACAAATCCTCCATGTCATGACTAAGAAAGGTAAAGGCTATGCCCCTGCAGAAGCCGATCCTATTGGTTGGCATGCGGTACCTAAATTTAATGTTGATGAATTCAAAAAACCAGCAGCGCCCAAATCAGCCCCAACCTATTCGCAAATTTTCGGTCAGTGGTTATGTGATGTTGCTGCCACCGACAAACAACTTATCGCCATCACACCGGCGATGCGAGAAGGTTCAGGTATGGTGGAATTTTCCAAACTATACCCTGAGCAGTATTTTGATGCCGCCATCGCTGAACAGCATGCTGTTACTCTAGGTGCCGGTTTCGCCGCCATGGGGCACCCGACTGTTGTCGCAATTTATTCGACCTTCCTGCAACGTGGCTATGATCAGCTCATTCATGATGTGGCATTACAAAAATTACCAGTCATGTTCGCCATCGACCGTGCCGGCATTGTTGGCCAAGATGGTGCCACTCACCAAGGCGCATTCGATTTAAGTTACCTACGTTGTATTCCTAACATGATAGTCATGACACCTTCTGATGAAAACGAATGTCGTCAAATGCTCTACACCGGCTATAAATTAGGGCAACCTTGTGCTGTAAGGTATCCTCGTGGCAGTGGCCTAAAAGTCACGGCAAATGAGCAAATGACGGAACTTGAAATCGGCAAGGCTGTGCTAAAACGCCAAGGTAAAAAGTATGCGCTGCTTAACTTTGGCCATCTCATGGCTTCAGCACAAGCGGCCGCTGACGAGTTGGATTTAACCTTGGTGGATATGCGCTTTGTAAAGCCTATCGATAAGGCCATGATTGATGAAATCGCTAAAAATCACGATGGTATTATTACCCTTGAAGAAAATGCCATTGCTGGTGGTGCTGGTTCTGCTGTGAATGAATACCTGCAGCAATCTAAACAGTGGTTGCCAGTACTGAATATTGGCTTGCCTGATAGCTTTATTGCCCATGGTGACACGCCACTGGTACAAGCCGAACTGGGTCTTGATGCGACAGGCGTAACCAATACCATCAAAGCATACTTTGAACTTTAATGGTCTGTAGAAATCGAAAAAGGGATGCCAATATGGCATCCCTTTTTAGTTACAAGCCTAAAAACTGAAGCTGTTAACGTTAGTCTTTAAAGTTTTTGAACTGGAATGGCTGACCTAGATCAGCTTCACGAATGACTTGCATAACCGCTTGTAAGTCATCACGCTTTTTACCCGTCACTCTTAGCTCTTCACCTTGAATCGCCACTTGCACTTTCATTTTTTTGTCTTTAATTAACTTAACCAACTTTTTAGCCACATCCTTTTCGATGCCTTCTTTAATGGTGACTTTTTTTAGGCAGGTTTTCCCCGATAGTTCTGGCTTTGAAATTTCCATTGCTTGGGGATCAATTTTTCTTTTAACTAATTGGCCACGTAAAATATCAACCATTTGGTTAACTTGGTACTCACTCTGAGTTTTAACAGTTACCGTAGGTGATTTCCATTCGAAACTCGCTTCGACACCTCGAAAATCAAAACGCGTGCTCAATTCACGTGTTGAGTTTTCAGTCGCATGACGCATTTCATCTAAATTCACTTCTGACACAACATCGAAAGACGGCATAATTTAACCCTTATCATTCTAAATTTGCTCATTATTATAAGGTAATTTAAATAATGATCGAGTCTCTCCTTAATAAATCATTGAATTAGTATTACCATTTTAATTTGAAACCAAACAAGACTGACAAATGGTTACCCTTTATAAAGCAGCATGCTTTAGGGATCCCTCCTTTCGACTGCAATTGCAATGAGCAGCTTGCATAAAATAGATACGATTTTGACCAACTAGCATATACTGTAACCATATCATACTCATTTGAGAGTGACTTTTTGTCATGCTAGCTTTATGATTAGTCTGATTTTCATTAAGTTTGAGCCCAAAGTGACCATACCAACGAAATATATCCAATTTGCATTAATTTTTGCCTTTATCGCCATTAGTTACCTCGTCTTCTCTAAACCCAGTTACCCTAAAGTCGATATTGATCATTTTGATAAAATTGGCCATTTTTCCGCTTTTTTTGCCCTAGCATTATTAACTGCAAACAGCTTTCCAAAGCTGTCAAATTTTGGGGTACTGTTGATTATGGCAAGCTATGCTTGTTTAATTGAGTTTGTTCAATATTTTCTGCCATACCGCAGTGCTGAATGGGCTGATTTTGCTGCCGATATGGCCGGCGCGATGACTTATATGATTTTGCATTACTTTATTTCCCCGAACAAACATGGATAAAATAGCGATTATTGGCGCGGGTGCCATTGGTAGACTTATTAACCATAAAGCCAACCCCCTACATTTATGGCCATTTATCGATCTCAGAAATAAAAGCATCAATATTAGTACGTTACACACACTAGATGGTCATACAAAACAGCAGACTTGTATATTTTTAGCTGACGTCAGCAAAATAGATTTACTCATAGTCACCCTAAAGGCTTATCAAGTATTGCCAACATTGTTGCCCTTATTAGGCCAGCTTAAGCATGACGCTAAAATTCTGTTGCTGCATAATGGCATGGGGACTCACTTAGAAATTGCCAACAAACTCACACAACAGCAAACCTTATTACTGGGTACCACCAATCAAGGCGCGATGATAGTCGATGGCGATGTTCATCACACTGGTGTGGGTGATACTTATATTGGCCACTATTGTGGCCCCCAAGTGCCAACTCATTACAAACACAGCTTATGTCAACAGCTCGATGCCAACTGGACTGAAAATATCCAACAAAACCTCTGGAATAAGTTGGCTATTAATTGCTGCATCAACCCATTAACCGCTATTTTTAATCTTAACAATGGTCAATTATCGGCTCCGCAATTTTATGAGCAAATCGAGCATATTTGTTATGAAGTTTGCCAAGTGGCGCAACGTGAAGGGATCAAGCTCACGACTAATGAGTTGGTGACCAGGGTACAAAAAGTGATTGAACTTACCGCCAGTAATAGTTCATCAATGAGGCAGGATATCTTACTAGGGCGACCAACCGAAATTGATTACATTAATCAATACATTTGTGCTTGTGCTGCCAAACATGGAATCATTGCGCCGATTAATCAGGCATTAGTTACCAAGATAAAATCTCTACATATCTAGCTAAAATAACCAGTTAGAGATCCATTTCCAGTAACCATGGCCCAATGTAACCTTGCAAGGGTAATGCTATTTCCTGTCACTCTGAGACAATGGTCACAATATTTTAGCCATCACATAATAAGAGGCACAAAATGGACGTAAAAGTACAATCGCTAATTGAGCAGTTTGGTATTACAGAACAAACTCGTGAATTCCTAGCGAAACCTAAATACATGTATATCGATGGTCAATTTCAATCGGATTTAGACCGCCCAACGATTGCTGCGATCAACCCATGTACCGGTGGCAAGATCACAGAGATCCCTCTAGGTACCGCGGCAGATGTTGATACTGCAGTTAAAGCAGCTAAACATGCTATGTACAAAGGTGAGTGGTCTAAATTCTCTCCTCGTGACCGTGAGCAAGCCCTACGCAAATTAGCGGAACTGATCCGTGAAAACGCTCAAACGATTGCTGAAATTGAGTCACTAGATAGCGGTAAAGCCATTTCGGGTTGTAAAGCTGTTGACCTCAATGTTGCTGCAAATACTTTTGAATACTACGCTGGTTGGGCAACCAAGATTGAAGGCTCAACCCGTGATACTTCATTCCCTGTTGATTGTGTCACCTATACTCGCAAACAGCCTGTTGGCGTTGTTGGTGCGATTGTACCTTGGAACTGGCCACTAGGCATGGCGGTATGGAAAATGGCAGCACCACTAGCGGTTGGCTGTTCAATTGTCCTTAAACCTGCAGAAATTACTTCTCTGAGTATGCTTTACCTGATGGAACTTGCTGAGAAAGCGGGCTTCCCTAAAGGTGCGATTAACATTGTTACCGGTAAAGGTTCAGTGGTAGGTAATGCCATTGTTGAGCATAAAGACGTATCTAAGATCTCTTTCACTGGCTCAACCAACACCGGTAAGATTGTTGGTCAAGCGGCTATCAGCCGTGTTGCCCATGCTACCCTAGAACTTGGCGGTAAATCGCCAATGATCGCTTTCGAAGACGCTGACATTGATGCCCTAGCCAAAAACACCCTAGGCTCAGTTTACTTCAACGCCGGTCAGGTTTGTTCTGCGGGCTCTCGTTTATACGTGCACCGTTCACGTTACGATGAAGCTGTAGCTAAAATTAAAGCCATTGCAGAAGGCATCAAGCTTGGTCCTTGTTTAGATCCAGAAACCGTTATGGGTCCAGTGATCAACAAAACTCAACAGGATTCCATTTTAGGTTTTATTGAGCAAGGTAAAGCCCAAGGCGCAACCCTTGTTACCGGTGGTGAAGCCCTTGCTTCTGATGGTACCTTTGTACGTCCGACCCTATTTGCTGACTGTACCAATGATATGACTATCGTACAGGAAGAAATTTTCGGCCCTGTATTAGTCGTAATTCCTTTCGATACAGAAGAAGAAGCCGTTGAGCTGGCTAATGATAACATTTACGGTTTAGCTTCTAGTATTTGGACTAAAGACTTATCTCGCGCTAATCGTCTGATCCCACAAATTGATGCCGGTGCCGTTTGGGTTAACATCCACGATCCAGGTGATCCAGCGATGCCATTCGGCGGCTTTAAGCAGTCAGGTATTGGTAAAGATTTAGGTCCAGAGCAGTTAGCTTACTTCCTAGAAACTAAGAGTGTTTGGATTAAGATCTAACGCTGAATTGCAAAATATATAAAGGCGCCTTTGGGCGCCTTTTTAGGATCTGCTATCTTTGATGTTGGCTTTATAGGCGAATGTAAGACCAACAAACGGCTTTCGATGCCAACAGCAAAGCTCAACAAATCTTAGTAATAATAATTGTTTAACCGAAGAATAATCGCCATAGCCAGCCTTTTTCCAGATCATCTTTACAGCCCCAGTATTGCTGGGAATAACGCTTCGATCTTGCATCAACTTTTTTAGCAACACCAATCAACCACCCTTTTTGATTGTAGGTTTTACGCTTATAGCCTCCCCAACCTTCATGGTAATTAAGGTACTGCCCATAGGCATCCCACTTTGAAACCTTGTTTACTTTATTCGACTTGTAAATAAACCAGCCCATAAAATCAATGGCATCAGCAAAATCTTCACGGCTCGACCATGAATTACCCGTTTCTTTGACATATTGATCCCAGGTGATTGTCTTTGCCTGAGCATACCCATAAGCCGAACTGACCCTTCCTATTGGGATAAAACCTAGAAAGTATTTCATCGGTGGGGCAGCATCGTGCTTAAATGAACTTTCTTGATACATCATGGCGATGGGGACATGAACTGGGACCCCCCATTTTTCGCGAGTATCTTTCGCGGCTTCATACCAGTCACGGTTTTCAGTGAAAATGGCACAAATATTTTCTGGGTCCCGAGGCGGGGGCGTGGCACAGCCTGCTAATGCAATCAGACTAATGCTAATGATAACGAACTTTAGGTTAGTAGACATAATAACAAAACTAACAAAACAATAGTGCCAGTTTACTGGTATTTTTCTGTCAAAAACAACCCATTAAACCATTAATAAAGAATAATTTTTTCAATAAATAGCTAATCGGCTTGAGCTGCGGCTTGTTTGAGCTCACACAGCTTAGCTGCCGTTTGCGTTTTAATTTGCCAATAAGGAAGCGAGTAACCATCTCCCACCATTTCAGCCCACAATTGCACTTGGCTATTTTTAGCTAACGTCACTGATACATCCAACACGGTTCTGAGTTGTGGATTTATGTGGATTTTAGGTGAATCGATAAACTCATATAAAGTGAGTTGATAAGTACCAACGGGTAATTTTGAAGTGTTTTTAGAGATCACCGCTTGTCCGTTGATATGGGTTAATATCACCGGATAGCGATGCTGTTGGGTTTTAGATTGCAGCGATATATAGCCACAATCTACAGCTAAATGATGATCAGAGCTGCTACACCCCTGCAAAAGGGCAAGCAGCACCATCACTAAACTAGCTTTTAAGGTAGCTGAAGTAATCATCTAAATATTCATCAAATGACAAGCTGTCTTGCTGTTCTAACAGAGCTTGTTTACTCACCGATAGCTCAGCCATTTCCCTAAAGTAATTTTCATCTAGGTATTGATATTGCCCATCCAGCAATTGTTGTTGATAGTCATCTGCCAGTTTTGAAGCCCAAATAGAATGCTCTTGTGCTTGCTTAACGGCACTGATCACTTGAGCCGATAAGGTCGCACTTGGGTCTTCAATACAAGGCCGCCATTGCTCTAATGCGTTGAGGTATTCTTGCTTTTGTGGTCCCATCGCTTCAGCAATTTCCGTCATCGCTGCAAAAATATCTCTTAACCAACTTCTCAAAGTAACGATATTGCCTGCCCGGTCCAGTTCAAGATCGGGCTGACGACCATTAAGAATGACCTTAGATAAATTTTCTGCGTTTCTTTGCTGCTGCTCTGTATCGAGTAATTTTGCCGGTGACAATAAACAGTGAAGCAAAAATAAATCTAATATCCTGATCTGGTCTGCAGTGATCCCTAGAGGACTAAAAGGGTTAATATCTAAAGCACGTACTTCAATATACTCTACCCCACCACGCTTTAATGCATGGGATGGCGTTTCTCCTGTTTGGGCGACCTTTTTAGGACGAATTGAAGAATATAATTCATTTTCAATTTGTAATATACGATCGTTTAGCTGGCGATATTCACCCTCTACTTTGACCCCAATACCCGCAAAAGCAGCAGAAGGTTGAACGATGGCTTTAATCACTGAATCGACATATTGCTGCAGACTATTGTAACTGATCCCTAAAGCATTCTGCTCTTTGTTGGTGTAGCCAAGATCACTCATACGCAACGAGGTACCAAAAGGCAAATAAGAACTGCCTGCGGTGAATGGCTCTAGCGGGACTTGAGTAGGATTATTGTCTAAAAAACTATTACACAGTACTGGTGAGGCTCCGAACAAATATGGTAAAAACCACACCTTAGCTAAATAATTCCTAATCAAGGCGAAATATGCCTCTGATTGGAAATCTTGCAGGTTCTTCTGTGACTTTGTATTTTCATGTAAATATTGCATTAATTCAGTAGAAACAGAAAAGTTAAAATGCAACCCCGCAATAACTTGCATCTTAGCTCCGTATCTGTGGGTTAACCCTTTTCGATACAAAGTCTTCATTTTGCCAATATTGGATGAGCCATATTGGGCAATAGGAATGTTTACCTCGGCGCCAATATCGCAGGGCATGCTGATCGGCCACAACCTTTCGCTATTGATATTCTCTAAAGTGTATTTTTGAGTATCCTGTAATTTACCAAGTAGGGTCTCGATATCTGTTTCAACACCTGTGATAAATTCTAGTAATGACTCAGAATAATCCGTGGTAATGCAGTCATGGGTTAAAGCACTTCCTAATGCCACAGGGTGCGGACTCTGAGCTAATTTAGCATCAGCATCTATCCTTAAAGTTTCCCTTTCTAGGCCACGATTTAATTGAGAAAGAAGGTGGGCTTTATTGTCAGCGGTTAAACTCGCCAAGGTTTGAGTTAATGACATCTAATAATGTTTCTCTATTTTCTGCCAATGGGCATTTGCCATTATTTTAATGGTTGACCGGTAAAATAGCAAAAGCCCAAAAGGATTAATTTAACCTTTTGGGCTTGTCTAAAAGCAACAATACTGTAACTAATTAAAGCTCATGCAGTTTTACTTGATAGCCTAACTTTTCCAGTTCAGGTTTCACCGTGACTGCATCGCCAACAATAACGATAACCATATCGTCGAAATTAAGCTGTTGCTTAGCAACCGAGTTTAACTCTTGAAGGGTTATTTGCTCTATCAACTGATTTTGGCTTAATAAATAGTCATGGGGTAGATTATGCATCTGAATTTGACGAATGAAACCAGACTTTTTACTTGGCGTTTCAAATTTTAGTGCGCTTGATTGGCCAATCGAAGCTTTCAAAAAGTTTAATTCTTCAACGGTCATTCCATTTAACGCAAAGCCACGGATTTCATTCTCAAACTCTTTTAAAGACGCGGCGGTGACATCACTACGGACATTGGCAGTGGCAACGAATACTCCTGTAAGCTTGCCCCCATTAAAGCCTGAACCAGCACCATAGGTATAACCTTTGTCTTCCCTGAGATTAAGATTAATTCTACTATTAAAAGCACCGCCTAAAGGATAATTCATCAGATAAGCTTTAAAATACTCTCCGGTCGCATCGTAAGGCATTGCTTGACGACCGATACGGATCACTGACTGGGCACTTGCAGGCTTATCAACCAAATAAATAACACCTGCCTGAGAAGCTTGAATGTGAGTATTAGGCGCTGTGAAACCGTTGTCACCACTGAGTACTTCGAATGCCTTTAATTTAGCCATCAAATCTGCACTTGATAATGAACTCACCGCTACCAACTGTGCTTTGGCAACTTGATATTGAACGTTATAAAAATTTTTAACATCCGCCAAAGATAATTGACTGACGCTTTCGGCGCTACCGCTACTGGGCTGGCCAAGGGCGCTTTGGGGATAAATAAGCCCATCAAAAGCAGTGCGAGCCATCCAATCTGGAGTTTGACTTTGCTGGGCTAGGCTTTGTACTAACTGTCCTTTTACTTTCGCGAAATCCGCTTCATTAAAGGCGGGTTGTATCAGCCTTTCTATTGCGATAGCAATGGTTTCATCCAAATACTCAGTAAGGGCACTGATAGTGAGTGTCGAACCCGCTCTAGAACCGCTAAAACTGACACTTGCTCCCAATAACTCTAAAGCCGTCGCTAATTCTTCAGTGCTGCGTAATTGCGAAGACTCTTGCAACATCGCGGCAGTTAAATTAGCCAAACCCGCTTTAGATTTATCGACTAACAGATTGCCACCATCAAAGTGAATGGTGATATCCGTTGTTGGGGTCTCACTGGATTGTGTGCTTAGCACTTGTAATGTGTTTGCTAGCTTGGCCTGATGTAAAACGGGCAGCTCAAAAGTTGGATTTGCAGCTGCTGGGGGTACTTTACTGCGGTCAAAGCTATCCGCTTTATGCTGACGCTCAGTGCCATCACTTTTTGAAAGCTCAACCACCGGTGCTGCTGTCGGTGTAAAGTTGTCAGCTTTGGCAATTAGCGCCTGCTGCCCTTGGGGCACTACGCTCATGATCACCATAGGTTTATCTTTAACATATTGATTAAAGACCGCCATGACCTGCTCTTTGGTGACATTAGCATAGCGATCGAGATCACTTTGGATCAGATCTGGGTTACCAAATAATGTCTCATTTAATGCTAGCGTGGAAACTTTGCCTGCTACGGATTGCAGACTGAAAATTGTATTCGCTTTATATCCAACTTTTACTTTAGTCAAGTCGTCATCATTGACGCCACGATTTTCAAACTCTTTAATGCTATCACGGATAATATCTTCAATAGTGGCCAAGCCTTTTGCTTTGGCAGGATTGGCTAAAGCATAAATACTAAACGTACAACTAAGCTCAGAACAAGGCTGTTGCGCCCCTACCTGTACCGCATAGCCATTTTTGACTAAATTTTTATAAAGAATAGAAGTATCGCCGCCACCTAAGATTTGCGCCAGAAGATCTAAGGGGGCTTCATCTTGATGTCGAACTTTAACCGTTGGCATTGACATATAAAGTAACGGTAAATGTACTTTATCTTCCATTGAAATATACCTATCAGCATCTAAGGTAACCAAAGGCACTTCAAGATCTTTGACTTCTGGTCCTCTACTAATAGGGGCAAAGTATTTATCAATTAATGCTAAAGCTTGAGCTTCATCAAAATCACCACCTAAGGTAAGGGTTGCATTGTTAGGGCCATACCAACGATTAAAGAATGCTCGCACATCATCGACTGTTGCAGCATTTAGGTCGTCCATCCAACCAATTATAGGCCATGAATAGGGGTGACCTACGGGATATAGAGCTTGCGCAACACGCTCCCCTACGCGCCCATAAGGAACATTATCAATACGTTGACCACGCTCGTTCTTAACCGTCTCACGTTGGTTTTCAAACTTTTTCTCAGTAATCGCAGGTAGTAAATAGCCCATGCGATCAGCCTCCAACCACAGCACTTTCTCGAGCTGATTTTTGGGAACCGTTTGGTAATAATTAGTACGGTCAGTATTGGTGGTACCGTTCATACTGCCACCAGATTCAGTGACGATTTTAAAATGTTGCTCATCAGCGACATTTTTCGACCCTTGAAACATCATATGCTCAAATAAGTGTGCAAAACCGCTGCGGCCAATTTCTTCTCTGGCGGAGCCCACATGATAGGTCACATCTAGATGGACTAATGGATCTGAATGATCAGGAGCAAGTATAACGGTCAAGCCATTATCCAATCGATATTTCTTATAGGGGATAGCAAGACGTTCAGGAGTTTGTTCGACTTGCTCTACCAAGGTAACAGATTGAGGAAGAGTAGAATGAGTATTCGGTTGGCAGGCAATTAACAAGCTTACCAAACTTAAACTTATGAGGTTTTTTTTCATGTTTTATCCTATCCATTGGAATATGACTAATAACAAACTGTAGCGGCACAATTTACCTATAAACATGGCTACCATACTCTTTTGTATAGGTAGCTTCAAGTAACCTGCCAATAGGCACAATATATCACCAATTAAGGGTAACCAAGATAAGAGCAGTGACCAAGCACCGTAACGGCTAAGCAGCCGCTCAGATTTTTTATAGCTTTTCGATTGTAAAACTTTAGCCTGCCACTGATGACGCCCAAGGTAACCAAGCAGGTAGCTACTGGCGCCCCCTAGAGTGTTTCCAACCGATGCCATCAGCAATAATCCCCAAGTCAATTGAGGGTGAGTCTTAAGCAAACCAACAAATACCGCTTCAGATCCCCCAGGCAATAAAGTGGCGGCCAAAAAAGCCGCCATAAACATACTCAGCAGAACAGCCATTAATTACACTTAAGTAAAGTTTTACCTTTTACTTTACCAGACTCAAGATCAGCATGAGCTTGATTAGCTTGGGTTAATGGGTAAATCTGGTTAATAATCACCTGTAATCCGTGTTCAAAACTGGTAAATAAATGCGCTAATAATTGCGGATCGCTCTCCACCAGCATTCCACTTGATGCGATCCCCTTTGCAAAACAATTATCATTGATAACATCCGCAGTGACTGTCGGCACGGTAACTAATTTTTCAGCCCTTAATCCCAGCTCGAGTAACGTCAGGGTGGCCACCCCACCAACTAAATCAAAAACTAAATCAATATTTTTTTCTGCAGCAATTAAATGACCATCCTCATAGCTTATGGCTTTAGTGGCACCAAGTGCTTTGACGGTTTCAATATCCTTAGGGCCACAACTGGCTATCACCTCACAACCTGCAAAGGCTGCAAATTGCACGGCTAAGTGGCCAACGCCACCTGCTGCGCCAACAATTAACACTTTCTGCCCTGGGCCAAGCGCCCCAAATTTAAATAAGCCCTGATACGCTGTTAACCCCGCTAAAGGAAATGCGGCGGCTTGCTCAAGATCGATAGCGACGTCCAGTGTCACTAATGCCTCAGTACTGCCCTGCCAAATTTGGCTATAGGCTCCAGCTTGGGTTGGAAAACCAATCATACCAGCGACTCTGTCTCCTACTTTGATAGAGTCAACGGCAGTACCAACCTCAATGACTGTACCGGCAATATCATAGCCCGGCACCCAAGGTAAATTATCTTTATTAGCTTGGGCAGCCCAGCCCAAACCTGCCCTTGTTTTCAGATCGATAGGGTTAATCGAAGCAAACGCTACCTCTACCCGGACTTCATTAGCGGGTAAATCGGTAATTGGGTTTTGTTGTATCGTTAATACCGATGCTGCACCAAATTCAGATATTGCTACAGATTTAAAAACAGACATTGTTATCCACACCTCAAAAATTTACATATCACCAGTAGAATTAACAAAACCACTGAAAACAAAATATCTTATTAGTAATTTATTTTTACTTTAGACCCTAAATCTAGATACACTAGGTTTATTCTGCTCACATGATGCCATAAAAAATGAAAATAATTCAGTCTTTAGCGGCGATTGCTTTTTGGAAGCAAGTTGTCGCTGCATTTATTATAGGTACTGGCCTAGGTATTATCGCACCTCAATTCGCTGTTGAATTAAAGCCCCTTGGTGACCTATTTATTAGTGCCATTAAGATGTTAGTTGCCCCATTGGTCTTTTGTGCCATTGTGGTTGCCACCACCTCATTGAACGAAGGTAATAACCTCGCTCGTTTAGGCTTTAAAACCATCTTGATGTTTGCTTTTACTGCTACAATTGCGTCATTAATCGGTCTCGCTATTGGTTCCAGCATTGATCTGGGTGCCAGCATGACCTTGCAAAGTACAGAGGTAAACGAAAAAATAGTCCCAGGCTTTGCCCAAGTACTGCTCGATATGGTGCCAATAAACCCCTTTGCCTCATTAGCCGAAGGCAAAGTACTGCAAATCATTGTATTTGCGCTTTTGATTGGTGTTGCCATTAATTTAACCGGTGAAAAAGCTCAACCGTTAAAATCCGTCATAACTTCTGCGTCAGAGGTGATGTTTACCTTAACCCGTATGGTGCTTAAATTAACTCCTGTTGGTGTGTTAGGGCTTATGGCTTGGGTTGTCGGCACATATGGCCTGGAAACTTTATTACCACTGGCTAAATTTATTGGGGCCATTTATTTAGCATGTATTATTCACATTGCGTTTGTATATGGTGGCTTAGTGGCCTTTGTAGCCAAACTCAACCCATTTACTTTTTTCAAAAAAATTGTGCCAGCACAATTAGTTGCATTCACTACAGCGTCTAGTTACGGCAGCCTACCGGCTTCGACCAAAGTCGCCAACGAAACCCTAGGGGTTGACAAGAAATACAGTTCTTTTGTGTTACCCATGGGCGCAACAATGAACATGGATGGTTGTGGCGGAATCTACCCTGCTATTTCAGCCATTTTTATTGCTAAGTTGTATGGCATTGAATTAGAAATGGTTGATTACCTGCTGATCACCTTTACTGCGACTATTGCCTCTATCGGTACCGCTGGGGTTCCCGGCTCTGCCATGGTGATGCTAACGGTAACGTTAAATGCCGTTGGTCTGCCATTAGAAGGTATCGCCTTCATTGCGGCGATTGACCGGATTATTGATATGATGCGAACCGCCACCAATGTCACTGGCGATTTAGCAACTGCGGTTGTAGTCGGCAAGTCAGAAGGATTGGTAGACACCAATGTGTACGATAGCGCCGAAGAGGCAGAAGCGATAAAAAGCTAATCACATTTAACTAAGGTCCAACTATTGGACCTTAGTTTTATTTCTAGGTTAATTCATCTATAGTAGTAATTGATTGTTAACTATAAGGAAATACATGTGGCTCGATTTCTACTGATCCCCCTCATACTGAGTATATTTTGGGCGTTATACTTAAAATCTAACAACCACTCCTTAGAAAAGGGTAAAAAAGGCTTTTATTACATATTTAGCATTAGCGGCATCATCATTGGCTTTTTGACTCTAATGATTTGGCTAACCGACTAGATAGAGATATCTAGTCCATTCGTCCATTCGTCCATTCGTCCATTCGTCCATTCGTCCATTCGTCCATTCGTCCATTCGTCCATTCGTCCAGCATGACATGCTAAACCACCAAAAACGTGACCTTAAGTCCAGTTTCCCCCTGAAGCGCTAGAAAGTATCAGTTTTCTCTTATAAAATTCGCCCCGAAAAATTACATGTTGTCACCACGGAATGTGAATGACCCCAAGGAACTGGACCGACAGTCTTCATGGCCATAGCGGCCAGCAACATGTATGGAAAAGCTGATGTTTTTACAATTTAAAAAACAGTCTAACTTTTTGTCATTTACGACTGAACAAAACATTTATACCCAACAATTTATGCCCCCAAACAGCGCGCTTAGCTGCTACCAACTGTAGGATTACATTATGTTAATGTCTTTAGTAGGATTGGCAGTGCTGGTAAGCATTGCTGTATTATTCTCAGAAAATCGCTCAGCAATTAACTGGCCACTTGTAATCAAAGCTTTTGCGTTACAAGCAGGTTTAGCAGCATTTGTATTATACGTACCTGTGGGTCAACAAGTGCTTGCTGGCATGAGTAACGCTGTATCTGGCGTCCTTGGCTATGCCAACAATGGTATTAACTTTTTATTTGGCCCACTGACCGGTCCAGATGCCGGTTTTGTGTTTGCCCTTAAAGTACTGCCAATCATTATTGCTTTTAGCGCTATTGTAAGTGGCCTTTACTACTTAGGTGTGATGCAGTTTGTGATTAAAGTGCTTGGTGGTGCCTTGCAAAAAGTACTAGGTACCTCTAAGCCTGAATCCTTTGTAGCGACAGGTAACATCTTTTTAGGTCAATCTGAATCACCACTGCTTATCCGCCCGTTCATTAACAACCTAAGCCGTTCAGAGCTATTTGTTATGATGGCTTGTGGTATGGCATCTGTAGCAGGCTCGGTACTCGGTGGCTATGCTGGCCTAGGTGTTGAAATGAAATACCTAATCGCTGCTAGCTTTATGGCGGCACCTGGTGCGCTAATGATCGCTAAAATCGTAGTACCCGAGAGTGATGAAGTTAAAAATCTTGAAAACATCGAGATGGAACGTTCAGATCACCAAAACATTTTTGATGCATTAGCGGCGGGTGCTCTGAGCGGCATGAAAATGGCAGCTGCTGTAGGTTCTATGCTACTGGCATTCATCACGGTTATGGCGATGGTGAACGAAGGTCTACAGGGTCTAACCTCAATCTTTGGCGGTGAAGGCATTAGCTTACAAGAACTACTAGGTTACGTTTTTGCACCAATTGCTTGGTTAATTGGTGTCGAATGGAACGAAGCAATGCTTGCAGGTTCTTTCATCGGTCAAAAGATTGTAATGAACGAATTTGTGGCTTTCATTGACTTTGTAAACTACCAAGCCACCCTAAGCGAACAAACCAAAGTTATCGTTATTTTCGCCCTATGCGGTTTTGCTAACATTGGTTCGATTGCGATTTTATTAGGTGCGGTTAGTATTCTTGCCCCTGAGCGTAGAAGCGAAGTGGCTCAATTAGGTCTTAAAGCCGTGTTATCAGGCACCATTGCTAACCTAATGAGTGCGTGTCTAGCGGGTATTTTCTTTACCCTATCGTAAATATTTAATCGTTATAGATAAGCCCAAAGTTATTGATAACTTTGGGCTTTTTTAGATCAGCTTCACAAACTCTAACAATAACCGAGTTTCCCCCTTGTTAATGGTTCGGCTCAGGTTAAAATTAATACATCAATTCAAACATATAAAGGCAAAAAAATGAGCCCTGTAGAAATTTTTGGTTTATCTGCTTCTGTAGTAGTAGCCATTTCATTGACCATGAGTTCTATCGTAAAGTTACGTTGGTTAAACCTAGTTGGTGCAACTATGTTTACCGTTTACGGCTTCCAAATTGATGCCCTGCCTGTATGGTCGCTAAACGGTTTTATTGTTTTAGCCAATATTTATTACTTAAGACAAATTTACACCTCGACTAATCAATTTGATTTAGTCAATATTGATGTTGAAAGTGAAACACTACAGCATTGGTTAGGCAGCTATAAAGGGGACATCCAAAACTACTTTCCTACATACCAGAAGCAACTGAGTGATAACACTCAGGCGATGCTAATTATGCGTAACAACCAAGTGTGTGGCTTTGTGCTAGCTAATACTGAGGCTGACAATGCTGAAATTGTGGCTGAATACGCTTTTAAAGAATACCGCGACTTTAAAACAGGTGAGTTCCTATACCAACAGCAAGGCTTGAAAACTAAGCTGAATGTGAAGACCCTAAGCTGCCACAATGATATTCCAGATTTTAGTAGTTACCTGGTTAAGATGGGCTTTAACCAGCAAGGGAATGTTCATACGCTTTAAGGCTATTTAGAATACTGATCAACGAATACAGAATACGGAAAATCAGTAATCGGTAATCGGTAATCGGTAATCGGTAATCGGTAATCGGTAATCGGTAATCGGTAATCGGTAATCGGTAATCGGTAATCAATCTTCAAACACAAAAAACCGAGCTCAATAATTATGGGCTCGGTTTTTTATTGTCTTCAGCTCGCTAATTAAAGATTAGCGGCGGCAGTCCTTGTTATATTGTGTCAGTGAATGAACCATCATCTAATCCCAACTCCCCACCTAAGTAGCTGGCACCTGCGGCTGACGCAATATTCGCCCAACTGAATTTATAGTCCTTATTACCTACAAGCTTGTTCGACGCTGCGGAGGCAAATGAGCCTGAGATGGAGACACAATAACTATGAAAACAGGGCCAGTAGGTGGCCCTGTTTTTAAGGTTTAACTTTTATGGTTTATAAAATGCGCATCAACAATGGCTATTCTTGTTAATTATGTCGTTCATGACCTTTAGTCAGAAAAGTCAAATGCATCTTCAATTTTGACTTTCTCAACCTCTACAACATAGTAGCCATCATCCATGACCCTTTTACCATTCTCATCAACTTTATCGGTATAGAGTTGAAGTTCCCCTGGAAACAAACCAACATTCCCGGTTGATGAGAATATTTTTCGTTTATTGATTTCCTTTACATGCAGTACATAGCCATCGTCTTTAACACTAAACAAACGCCAATATTGCCCTTGACCTTCATCATAATGTCCAATTAATAAAATCTCATTGGTACCGTCTTTGTTTAAATCTACAATTTTAATTTCAGCCGGACGATCATCGTCATAAGCAGATCCTAAATCACGTATTGCTACTATTTCATCTTTTCCTTTACCCGACCTTACCGCCAATGATATCCCTGAAGATCTTGGCTCGACCCAGTCAATATTATCTGTACTCATATAAACTAATGATACTGCCATATCTTGGTCACCTTGCTTAAAGTGCAGCCATTTAGATGATTGTTCGATAATAGGGGTACTCATGCCATATACTTCAATCTGATTGTTCTCAAGCTGTTTCCGTAGCTTCATATCTGGATTAAGCTGGAGGCGTTTAGGATTTTTATAAGAAGTAGTCGTTTTTAATACATCAGCATAAGTTACCTTGCTGACAACCACTGCCAGTATAAATATCAATATTTTTCTAATCGGCATTACTGCTTCCCTTTTGCTAAATTATAATAATCGATAAAACCTTCGGCACAATTAACTATAGCCCCCATTATTAATCAATAACTTACAACACAAAATCTTGAGCTTCAATCAAGCTTCATTCATGTTGGCCATACTCTATGGTGCTTGGAAGTAAGGTTGAGCTTTATTGGCTTGGTTTGGTTACTTTAAGCATCTATTCATCAAAAAATACGCAACACTGTGACACCGCGGGTGCAGTGCAAAATTTGAATAGATAAGTGGTGTGTTTACTCGAGGAATTGGCAAATTTGTTTGAAATGCTTTCGTCGCCTTTCCAAGTGCTCACAGTATTTATCATACTCTTGCAAGGTACCCACGGGGCCATGGAATACCTTACCAAAATCATTGACGATTTTTGCCCAATTCTCTGCTGGGATATTAAGCCGTTCAAGTATGCCTTTACTGTCTTTACTTATAGCACCACGCTTGTCATCGCGAGCAATTAATTATGGCTGTCTATATGTGTGCTGGAAATTAACGTACTACGGGGTCTAGGCATAACAACCTCCTACAACTCGCTATTAAACAAGTTTAGTAGGAGGCTGAAAAAGCAGCTATTAATTATAGCTGTCTATTGTTTCTATTGGGTGGCACCGTTAATCCACTCCGTTAATTCCATATTAATTGAATTAGGGAATAATTTGATTAACACAAAGTTTAGCCCCGTTATCTAATGCACACTTCTTCATAAAGCTTTCAACCTTTAAAATATCTTGCTCTTTCAAGTTTTGCTCTACTCCTTTACGTATCGTATCGTAAACCAACTTGTTATATTCATTCTCTTTCAGTAGCTTTGATAGCCAAACCAATTGATAGGATTTTGCGATATTTTTTTCAACACCATCACCATAAAAATACATGACTGCAATAACTTCATAGATATTAAAATCATACTGTGTACTTTTCACTATGCCCAAGTTTGCAGCTTTAAGATAATACTCTATCGCTTTTTGAGAGTTTTTTAACCCATAATCATCACTGTGGTAGATACTTCCTAAAACAAGAAACGCTCTACCATCTCCGCGCTCACCCGCCATGTTCAATAGTGAGTCGATCTCTTCAATAGCCAGTTTGTTGTTTGGTAAAACATTTGAAGTAAGTTCAGCAGCCAACAAGTAAATACTTTTTAAATTCCCAAGTTGTACGCCTTTTCTCAAGAAGTTCATAGCCCTTTTTCGGCTTGACTTTCCGACTAAGCCTTTCAAATTCATATGTGCGAGAAGATTGAATCTATCAGAGTACTCTTCTCCTCTCATTCCCACCAAAAGCTCTTCTGACTTGCTATATTCTCCCGCATAATAGTGGAGTAATGCTTGAGAGTATTTCCCTATATCTAAACCTCGCTCAATTGCGAGACCAACCAGATAATCAAGCTGATTCTGATCTCCTATAGGAACCTTATAGATGAAGGGGATCTCTAACAGTTTAACAAGCGACTTATTATCCCCCTTATTGATAGCCAGCTCAGATAGCATACCAACGGAACATAAGAACTTATCGGTACCACGCTCTGTACTTTCAACGATTTCATCAGCCAGCTCAGACTCGTTGCTTTTATGTAGATTAGGAAATTTCGATTTACATCCGTCTAAGCTATCAACCTCTCCTGCATTAGCTTGTATAAGTAATAAAGAGCAAACAGCAAATAGTGTAGAACGACTAATATTAAACATTATTTTTTATCTTCTTCTGAGTTATAGATTTTTTGATTAGCTAACTTATTCACCTCAGTCACTATTGGGGTGAAATCATCATACTCCAAACCTGTCAAAATTGGGTTAAGTACGGTTGAAGGGGCCATTTTTACCTTACGTTCCAACGTCCCTGTAACAGAGCTCCCCAAGGAGGGCGCCACCTCCCCTGCAAACTGACTATTCACATATGCTTTCGTGAAGTCCTTTGCAGCATCCCTACCAAATTCAGTCACTTGCTTTAAGACTGGGAGGTTGCTCGTTGGCAGTTTATTACCAACCTTATCAAGCAACACATTTGTAGCAGTTTTTGTTAAATCCAGCTCATTACCACTTTCTATCGTACCGTAAACATCCTTACTAATACTATAAGTTATACTTCCAGAGATAACTGTTTCAACAGCTTTTAGCCTTTCAATATGATTAACTATAGCCACCCATTATTAATCAATAACTTACAACACAAAATCTTGAACTTCAATCAAGCTTCATTCATGTTGGCCATACTCTGTGGTGCTTGGAAGTAAGGTTGAGCTTTGTTGGCTTGGTTTGGTTACTTTAAGCATCTATTCATCAAAAATCACGCAACACTGTGACACCGCGGGTGCAGTGCAAAATTTGAATAGATAAGTGGTGTGTTTACTCGAAGAATTGGCAACTTTGTTTGAAATGCTTTCGTCGCCTTTCTAAGTGCTCACAGTATTTATCATACTCTTGCAAGGTACCCACGGGGCCATGGAATACCTTACCAAAATCATTGACGATTTTTGCCCAATTCTCTGCTGGGATATTGAGCCGTTCAAGTATGCCTTTACTGTTTTTACTTATAGCACCACGCTTGTCATCACGAGCAATTAATTATGGCTGTCTATATGTGTGCTGGAAATTAACGTACTACGGGGTCTAGGCATGACTACCTCCAACAACTCGCTATAAAACAAGTTTAGTAG